>NZ_JAPEOB010000001.1:2400000-3600000 GCF_026341775.1 Streptomyces sp. NBC_00654
TGGGCGCCGAAGGGGGAGTGCACGACGACCCGCCAGTCCCCGAGCTCGTCCCGGAAGCGTTCGACCAGGATCGTGCGGTCGTCCGGGACATGGCCACAGGCGCGGCGCTGCTCGTCCACGTACGACAGGATGTTGTCCGCGGCCCAGGCGTCGAGACCGGCGGCGAGCAGCCGGAGCCGGGCGTCCTCCTGCGACAGCCCGCCGATCTCCCGGAGGAACGCGCCCAGCGCACGGCCGAGCTCCAGCGGACGTCCCAGCTGGTCGCCCTTCCAGAACGGCAGCCGCCCCGGAACACCCGGGGCGGGTGAGACGAGCACCCGGTCACGGGTGATGTCCTCGATCCGCCAGGAGGTGGTGCCCAGCGTGAAGACATCGCCGACCCGGGACTCGTACACCATCTCCTCGTCCAGCTCACCGACCCGGCCGCCCCCCTTCTTCGGGTCGGCCCCGGCGAGGAAGACGCCGAAGAGCCCGCGGTCGGGAATGGTGCCGCCGGAGGTGACCGCGAGCCGTTGGGCACCGGGGCGTCCGGTGACCGTTCCGGCGACCCGGTCCCACACCACCCGGGGCCGGAGCTCGGCGAAGGCGTCCGACGGATAGCGGCCGGCGAGCATGTCGAGCACGGCGGTGAAGGCGGATTCGGGGAGCGAGGCGAACGGGGCCGCCCTGCGGACGAGGGCCAGCAGGTCGTCCGCCTGCCAGCTGTCCAGCGCGACCATGGCGACCAGCTGCTGGGCGAGCACGTCCAGGGGGTTGGACGGGATGCGCAGCGCCTCGATGGCACCTCGGCGCATGCGCTCGGTGACGACGGCGGCCTGCACCAGATCGCCGCGGTACTTCGGGAAGACCACTCCGGTGGAGACCGCGCCCACCTGATGTCCGGCCCGGCCGACCCGCTGGAGCCCGGAGGCGACGGACGGAGGGGACTCGACCTGGATCACCAGATCGACCGCACCCATGTCGATGCCCAGCTCCAGGCTGGAGGTGGCGACGACCGCGGGCAGCCGGCCCGCCTTCAGGTCCTCCTCGACCTGGGCCCGCTGCTCCTTGGAGACCGAGCCGTGGTGCGCGCGGGCGAGCAGCGCCGGAGCGCCCTTCGCCGCGCCGGACTGGGCCATGATCTCCGCGGGGGAGTGGGCCTCCGGGAGGGCTTCCCCCGGGGCCGGGGCGGATCCGTTCCCGTCGAACACCGCGCCGGTCGTGCGCTCGTACGCGATCTCGTTGAGGCGGTTGCACAGGCGCTCCGCCAGCCGCCGGGAATTCGCGAAGACGATGGTCGAGCGGTGCGACTGGACGAGATCGGCGATGCGCTCCTCGACATGCGGCCAGATGGACGGCTTCTCCGCCTGGTCGGCACCGCCGTCGGTGGCGGGGGAGCCACCCAGCTCACCCAGATCCTCGACGGGGACGACCACCGACAGGTCGAACTCCTTGGCGGACGCCGGCTGGACGATCTCCACCTTCCGCTGCGGCGAGAGGAAGCGCGCCACCTCGTCGACCGGCCGGACCGTCGCGGACAGGCCGATCCGCCGCGCGGGCCTGGGCAGCAGCTCGTCCAGCCGCTCCAGCGATACGGCGAGATGGGCGCCCCGCTTCGTACCGGCGACGGCGTGCACCTCGTCGAGGATCACCGTCTCGACACCCGCGAGGGCGTCCCGGGCCGAGGAGGTGAGCATCAGGAACAGCGACTCGGGTGTGGTGATCAGGATGTCCGGAGGCCTGGTCACCATCGAGCGCCGCTCGGCCGGCGGGGTGTCCCCGGACCGGATCCCCACCCGGACCTCCGGCTCGGGGAGCCCGAGCCGCACCGACTCCTGCCGGATTCCGGTCAGCGGTGAGCGGAGATTACGCTCCACGTCGACGGCGAGGGCCTTGAGCGGCGATACGTACAGCACACGGCAGCGCTTCTTCGCCTCGGCGGGCGGCGGGACCGCGGCCAGCCGGTCCAGCGAGGCGAGGAACGCGGCGAGGGTCTTGCCGGAACCGGTCGGCGCGACGACCAGCACATCGCTGCCTTCGCCGATGGCGCGCCAGGCGCCCTCCTGCGCGGCTGTCGGCGCGCTGAAGGCCCCCGCGAACCAGCTGCGGGTCGCGGGTGAGAACGAATCGAGTGCGGAGCCGGCCATGTCCCCCATCGTGCACCCCGCCACTGACAACGGCCGGTGACGCGAGCGGCGGGGGCGCCCGGCCGGGCGTACGGGAGGGCGTGGGCCGGGGCGGGGAAGGGGGTCCAATTACGGGCGCGGCGATCCCGCCGGATCTGCGGGACATGGCCGGGACCTGCGAGAATTCGGCCATGGCGGGAGCGGACGGGGCGAAGGAGTGGGCGAGGTACTGGCAGTACGCGGAACTGCCCGACCTCGATCTGCTGCGCGCCCGGTACGTCCGCCACACCTTTCCCCGCCACAGCCATGAGGGCTATGTCTTCGGCACCATCACCCGCGGGGTCGAGGACGTCGGACTGCCCGGCGGAACCGTGCACGCGGGGCCCGGTATGGTCGTCATGATCAATCCGGAGGTGGCGCACACCGCCCGCGCCGGAGTGCCCGAGGGCTGGGTGTACGCGACGCTCTATCCGTCGGCCCAGGTGATCAACGACATCGCGGCCGATGTGACCAGCCTGCGCGGAACGGTCGGATTCGCCGAGACCAGCGCGACCGATCCACAGGCCGCCCGGCTGATCACCGAGATCCACCGCGCCGCGGAGGAGGGCAACGCGCTGGCCGCCGACAGCCTGCTGCGGGTCATGGTGGTGCGGCTGCTGAACCGGCACGGCAGTCCCCTGACCACCCCGGCGCCCCGCACCGCGGGAGCCAGGGACGCCGCCCGTGCGCGGGCCGTGCTGGAGGAGCGGATGGCGGGGCCGCCCACCCTGGAATCACTGGCCGCCGAGCTGGGAACCAGTCCGTTCGCGCTGCTGAGGGCCTTCAAGAAGCAGTACGGGATGCCGCCGCACACCTGGCTCACCGACGCGCGCGTACGCCGGGCGCGCCGCATGCTCGACAGCGGGACCGCCCCGGCCGACGCCGCGGCCGCCGTCGGCTTCACCGACCAGCCGCATCTCAACCGCCATTTCACCCGGATCGTGGGAGTGCCACCCGGCGCGTACCAGCGCGAACGCGCAAGAACGTACAAGACCGGCCCGGACCGCTCCCCGTAGCGTTCCGGGCGTGGCAGAACAGACAGCAACCTCTCGGAGCGCCGGGGCGGACGGCCTCATACCCGGTGGGCGGACCGGCTTCCCGGACACGGGGGCCGCGCCCGGGAAGCCGGACGCGGCCGTCGTACGGGACGCGCTCGGCGTCGGTATCGCCGTCGGGCTCTCCGGCTTCGCCTTCGGCGTCACCTCGGCGGGATCAGGACTCACGCTCCTCCAGACCTGCGCGCTCAGCCTCCTCGTCTTCACCGGGGCCTCCCAGTTCGCCCTGGTGGGCGCCCTCGCGGCGGGCGGAAACCCGTACACCGCGGCGGCCGGAGCGTTCTTCCTCGGCGTACGCAACGCCTTCTACGGCCTGCGCCTCTCGCAACTGCTCGCCCTGCCGCGCGCGCTCCGGCCCTTCGCCGCCCATTGGGTCATCGACGAGACCACCGCCGTCACGCTGCCCCAGCCCACCCGGCGGGCGGCGCGGATCGGCTTCACGGTCACCGGGCTCACCCTGTACGTGCTCTGGAACCTGACCACACTGGCGGGCGCGCTGGGTGCCGAGGCGCTCGGCGACACCGACGCCTGGGGCCTGGACGCGGCGAGCCCCGCGGTGTTCCTGGCGCTGCTCGCGCCGATGCTGAAGAGCACCACCGAACGCGTGACGGCGGCACTCGCGGTGCTGCTGGCCCTCGGCCTGCTGCCCGTACTGCCCGCGGGCGTGCCCGTCCTCCTGTCCGCGCTCGCCGCGCCCGTGGTCCTGTTCCTGATGGGGCGCGCCAGGAAGGCGGAGCCGGTCTCCGGTGCGGAGCAGACGGAGAGGACGGGGGAGCACCGATGAACATCTGGATCGCCATCGGACTCACCGCGGTCGGCTGCTATCTCGCGAAACTCCTGGGACTCCTGGTTCCCGCCGGAGCACTGGAACGCCCCCTCGTGCAGCGGCTGGCCGCACTCCTTCCCGTGGCGCTGCTCGCCGCCCTCACCGCGCAGCAGACCTTCGGGGACGGCCGGCAGCTGATGCTCGACGCCCGGAGCGCGGGCCTCGCCGCCGCGGCGCTGGCGCTGATGGTGCGCGCACCGTTCCTGGTGGTCGTCGGCGCCGCTGTCGCGGTCACGGCGGGCGTACGGGCACTGGGCTGATCAACTGAGGCGGCGGCCGTACGCCCGCAGGGTGTGCAGGGCCTTCAGCGTCACCAGGGGCCGTCCTTCCAGCTCCGTGCCGGGGGCCCACCGGCGCCAGTTCACCGGCCAGCCGCCGTCCTCCCGCTGCTCGGCCGCCAGGTGGTCGAGCGAGCGGTCCAGCTCCTCGTCGGTGAACCAGCGCCGGGCCAGCGAGCCGGGCGTACGGGCGTAGTCGTACGGGAAGTGGTGCTCACCCGGTGCGTAGCCGGGCGAGCCCGGATACTCCGCGCGCCGCTCCGGATCCAGCACCGCCAGCCGCTGCTCGCGCACCAGCCGTCCCAGGCGTCCCGCCGCCGCCTCGGCGCGGGGCCGGTCCGGGGCACCGTCCAGGAAGGCGACCGCTGCCTCGATCTCGTACGGATGCGACTGCTCCAGGGCATCGACGGCGGCCCAGCAGAAGTCCGTGGCCCGGAAGAGCCAGGCGTGCCACACCTGGTTGCGGTGCAGCAGCCCGACGACCGGACCGGTGGCCAGCAGCTCGGCGGGCGGGTTGTCGACGATCGGGATGAACGGGGCGGCGGGGTAGCCCCGCTGGGTGGGGAGGAGCGCGGGCAGAGCGCCCTCCTTGGTCGATACATCGGTCAGATACCGACAGATTCGCTCCACCCGCAGTCCGTTGCAGCGGCCGATCGAGTCGAGAACGCTCAGGGCGTGCGCGGTGGGCAGCGGCTGGCTCACCGGGCCCCGGAGGTCGGGTTCGAGGGCGTGGCCGTATCCGCCGTCCTCGTTCAGGTAGGCGGCGAGTGCGGTCTCGACGGCGTCCGGACTCCCGTCGAGGAAGTCGTGGGCGAACCGCCGTTGTTCGAGGACGCGGGCAGTGAGCCAGATGAACTGTTCGGCGCGGGCGAGTGGGGGGTTAGCTCCGGTTCCAGCCATGGACCGACCGTAGAGCGGAATGTGCTGCCGGCAGATGCGTAGCGGCCCGGCTGCACTCTCAGGAGCGCGATACTGGTGGCATGCGGTTGACGATTTTCTGGGAACGGATGGCGGACCACTTCGGTGAGGGGTACGCGGATTCGTTCGCGCACGACCATGTGATGGCCGAACTCGGCGGCCGTACGGTCCACCAGGCACTCGCCGCCGGATGGGATGCCAAGGACGTCTGGCGCAGGGTCTGCACCGCTGTGGACGTCCCCGCCGACAAGCGCTGACGGGGCGGGCGGCGGGCTGTCACCGGCGTAGGCGAGACTTGTTCCGTGGCACCGACAGACGAGACCGCCCAGACCCAGCCGTCCACCTCCCCGCCCGTCCCGCCGGCCGCGCCACCCGCGCCGCCGAACGGCAACGGTCCGGTCCGCATGCCCGGCTGGCTGCCGCGGGCGATGGTGCTGGCCCTGGCGCTCTACGCCTGTTTCCGGCTCGGCAGCTGGGCGTTCGACCAGCTCATCGGGCTGTTGATCAATGTGCTCATCGCGTTCTTCCTCGCGCTCGCCATCGAGCCCGCGGTCAGCCGGATGGCATCCCGCGGTATGCGCCGGGGCCTCGCCACGTTCCTCGTGTTCCTCGGTGTGCTGATCGCCGGGGTCGGCTTCGTCGTGCTGCTCGGCTCGATGCTCGCGGGCCAGATCGTCGACATGGTCGACGAGTTCCCCAAGTACCTCGACTCGGTGATCAGCTGGGTCAACCAGACGTTCAACACCGATCTGTCCCGGGTCGAGGTCCAGGACAGCCTGCTGCACTCCGACTGGCTGCAGAAGTACGTCCAGAACAGCGCGACCGGTGTGCTCGATGTCTCCACCACGGTGCTCGGCGGCCTGTTCCGACTGCTGACGATCTTCCTGTTCTCCTTCTACTTCGCGGCCGACGGCCCCCGGCTGCGGCGCGGGCTGTGCTCCGTGCTGCCGCCGGCCCGGCAGGCCGAGGTGCTGCGGGCCTGGGAGATCGCGGTCGACAAGACCGGCGGCTATCTCTACTCGCGCGGCCTGATGGCGCTGATCTCCGGCATCGCGCACTACATCCTGCTGGTGATCCTCGGAGTGCCCTACGCCCCGGCGCTCGCCGTCTGGGTCGGTCTGGTCTCGCAGTTCATCCCCACCATCGGCACGTATCTGGCGGGGGCCCTGCCGATGCTGATCGCCTTCACCGTCGACCCCTGGTACGCGCTGTGGGTGCTCGGCTTCGTCGTGGTCTACCAGCAGTTCGAGAACTATGTGCTCCAGCCCAAGCTCACCTCGAAGACCGTCGACATCCATCCCGCGGTCGCCTTCGGTTCGGTGATCGCGGGCACGGCGCTCATGGGCGCCGTCGGCGCACTGATCGCGATTCCGGCGGTTGCCACGCTCCAGGCGTTCCTCGGCGCCTATGTGAAGCGGTACGACGTGACGGACGACCCGAGGGTGCACGGTGGCAGCCGTCGGCAGCGTAGTGAGCCGGTGCTCTCACGGATGCGCCGCGCGATGTCCACTCCCGCAAACGGGGAACCGGACGGGCGGGGCGGACCGGGGGCCTCGGGGGAACCGGACGGGCGGGGCGGCGCGGACGGGCCGTCCGGATCGGACGGGTCGGACGGATCGGACGGATCTGACGGATCAGGGGGTGCGGGCGGGCGTCAGCGGTAGCCGGTGACGTCGGCCGGCAGTCCCGGGTCCTGGACCTCGGTCATGTACCGCCAGGCGTCGGGCCGGCTGCCGTCCAGGTCGGTGAAGCCGTAGACCCGCGCCAGCTGCCCGCTGGACAGCGACTTCCCGTTCCAGCGTGCCACCTCGGGGTCCTGGGCGAGTGCGGCCACGGCCCGGCCGACGAACGCCGGGGTCTCGGAGATCGCGAAGTGGGGCGAGTGCGCGACCGCGTCACGCCAGGTCGCTTCGGTGACCCCGTGGGCCTGGAGCATGGCCTCGGACCTGAGCCAGCCGGGCGTGAGCGACACCGCGGTAGCGCGATGGGGCGCCAGTTCGTGCGCGAGGGCGAAGGCCATCCGGTTCACCGCGGCCTTCGCCAGGTCGTAGAAGAACGAAACCCGGTAGTGGGCGGCGTTGTACTCGTCCGTCCCGTCGGTCACCTCGACGACCAGGCCGCCCGGTGTCTCGATGAGCAGCGGGAGCGCGAAGTGGCTGGTGATGGCATGCGTGTCGACGGCCAGCCGCAAGGTGTGCAGTCCGGTGTCCAGGGACGATTCCCACACCGACCTGTTCCATTCGATCTCGGCGCCCCAGATGTCGTTCACCAGAAGGTGCAGGGCTCCCTGCTCGCTGGAGATGCGGGCCACCAGTGCCCTCACCTGGTCGGGAACCAGGTGATCCACCTGTACGGCGATGCCGCGGCCGCCCGCCGCGTCGACGAGAGCCGCTGTTTCCTCGATCGTCTCGGGCCGGTCCATCTCGGAACGCTCGGACCCGCTGGTGCGGCCGGTGACGTACACGGTCGCTCCGGCGGCACCCAGCTGTACGGCGATTCCCCGGCCCGCGCCGCGGGTGGCGCCCGCGACGAGCGCGACCTTCCCCGCGAGGCCGTGGTCCGGACGGCCGGAGTCCCTGTGACGGGAACCTGAAGAATTCGAGCGAGATGTCCGCATATGGCGGGAATCTAGCATGGGTCTCAGGGGATTTCATTGACTAGATCGTCGCTGGCTGCTATAAGGCGCTACTCTCGGCTGTGCGGGCCCGGCGTGGTGCGCTTGACACTGAAATCGAACATCCATTCTCATGGGATTCCGGCCGGGTTTTCCCGGGCCCGACCGTGGAGTTGTCCACAGGCCGGGAGGACGTCGAGGCCCATTGTCAGTGGCAGGGGTTAGCGTCTTTGACGTGAAGCGATCGACTCAAGCAAATCGGGTGGAACCCATGGCAGGAACCGACCGCGAGAAGGCGTTGGACGCCGCACTCGCACAGATTGAACGGCAATTCGGCAAGGGCGCGGTGATGCGCCTCGGTGAGCGGCCGAACGAGCCCATCGAGGTGATCCCCACCGGGTCGACCGCACTCGACGTCGCACTCGGCGTCGGCGGCCTGCCGCGCGGCCGTGTGGTGGAGGTGTACGGGCCGGAGTCCTCCGGCAAGACGACGCTGACGCTGCACGCCGTGGCGAACGCGCAGAAGGCCGGCGGCACGGTGGCGTTCGTCGACGCCGAGCACGCCCTCGACCCCGAGTACGCGAAGAAGCTCGGTGTCGACATCGACAACCTCATCCTGTCCCAGCCGGACAACGGTGAGCAGGCACTGGAAATCGTGGACATGCTGATCCGCTCCGGTGCCCTCGACCTGATCGTCATCGACTCCGTCGCGGCCCTGGTGCCCCGTGCGGAGATCGAGGGCGAGATGGGCGACTCGCACGTGGGTCTGCAGGCCCGTCTGATGAGCCAGGCCCTCCGCAAGATCACCAGCGCGCTCAACCAGTCCAAGACCACCGCGATCTTCATCAACCAGCTCCGCGAGAAGATCGGTGTGATGTTCGGCTCCCCGGAGACCACGACCGGTGGCCGGGCCCTGAAGTTCTACGCCTCGGTGCGCCTCGACATCCGCCGGATCGAGACGCTGAAGGACGGCACCGACGCCGTCGGCAACCGCACCCGTGTCAAGGTCGTCAAGAACAAGGTCGCGCCGCCCTTCAAGCAGGCCGAGTTCGACATCCTCTACGGCCAGGGAATCAGCCGCGAGGGCGGTCTGATCGACATGGGCGTGGAGCACGGCTTCGTCCGCAAGGCGGGCGCCTGGTACACGTACGAGGGCGACCAGCTCGGCCAGGGCAAGGAGAACTCCCGGAACTTCCTCAAGGACAACCCCGATCTCGCCAACGAGATCGAGAAGAAGATCCTGGACAAGCTGGGAGTCGGCGTGCGGCCGGACGCGACGGCATCCGAGCCGGCCGCGGACGCCGCGGGAGCCGCCGCGTCCGACGCCGCGGCGAAGCCGGCGCCCGCTTCGGCCACCAAGGCCAAGTCGGCCAAGGCGGCGGCGGCCAAGAGCTAGACCGTGACGCGTCGTACGGAGTGGCCGGGCAGCGCCGCAGACCCTGGCGCGGGCCCCGGTCCGGAGTTCGCCGGAGGGCCCGCCGACGGGGCCGCGTCCGAGCCGGGCGACGGCTCTGCCGGACGGTCCCGTTCCCGGTCCCGCCGCGGAGCGGGAGCGGGGTTCGGCGAGGGAGCGGGGCGCCGCGCCCGCTCCGACACCAAGAGCAGCGGTTCCCCCTCCTCGTCGAGGGCCGAGAAGGGGGAGCCGCGAGACCCGGTCGAGCAGGCCCGCAACATCTGTCTGCGGCTGCTCACCGGGACGCCGCGCACGCGTAAGCAGCTCGCGGACGCGCTGCGCAAGCGGGAGATCCCGGACGAGGCCGCGGAGGAGGTGCTGTCGCGCTTCGAGGATGTCGGGCTGATCGATGACGCGGCGTTCGCCGGGGCCTGGGTGGAGTCCCGGCACCGCGGCCGGGGACTCGCGCGCCGCGCCCTCGTCCGCGAACTGCGCACCAAGGGCGTGGACTCCGCCCTCATCGACGAAGCGGTCGGCCGGCTCGAACCGGAGCAGGAGGAGGAGACGGCCCGTGAACTCGTGGCGCGCAAGCTCCGCTCCACGCGGGGCCTGGACCGTGACAAGCGTCTGCGCCGCCTGGCCGGGATGCTCGCGCGCAAGGGTTACGGGGAGGGCATGGCCCTGCGCGTGGTGCGGCAGGCGCTGGAGGAAGAGGGCGAGGACACGGAAGGCCTGGACGAGCCCTTCTGAACCGGGCGCCGGGGACCCGCCTCGCGGGGGGACCGGTCAGTGTCCGGCGACGGATGCCCGATGGATCGTCGCGTCGATCAGTGCCAGGGCGTCGGTGGCGGTGCGGCCGGGGTGCCGGTTCCAGGGGCCGATCAACCCGGGCCAGCCCTGGGAGCGGAGCTCGGTGATCAGCCAGGCGCCGGCCCGGTTCACGGTGTCGAGAGAGCCGTAGCCGAGCCGGTGCGCGGTGAGCAGGGCACCGCAGATGCAGCGGGCGCCCCTGACGTTGCGCAGCCGGTACGGGGTGTTCTGCCAGCCCCACTCGGTCAGCACCTGCCGTGCGTAGCCGAGCTGGGTGGAGGGGCGCAGGTCAGGCTGCCCGACGCGCCGCCAGGCGTGGAGACGGTCGGGCAGGACCGCGCCGAACCGTCCGGGGAGGGGGCGTTCGTCCGGCGGGGCGGCGGGCAGCGTACGCATCGAGTCGTCGATGAGCTGCCCGACGGGTACGGACAGCAGGTTTCTCCAGTCGGATCTGTCCCGCGACACGGCTCCGTGCGGTGAACGGCCCGCCTCCGCCGAGGCCTTCGCCGAGTCGTCCGCTGAGTCCTCCGCCGAGCCCCTCGCCGGTTCCTCAGGTGACCGGCCGGCCTGAGGAGACACGGGTGCGGGGGCAGGGGCGGTGTACTCCCAGCCCGTGACGATCTGCTGCCACACCTCCGTGTCATGGAGGAGGGAAGCCTGGCGGTCGAGCTGATCGGGGGTGGGAGCCGTGGTTTCCATCAGTGCGCATCTCCGTACATTTCGGTCCTCGGGTATGAGGCGAATGTCGGTCGCGCGCGGCGATTGCTCCACTGGAGTGTGGCGTTCGGGTGTGCTGACAGCGTCCGGGGCGGCCCCGGAGACGTACGGGGAACGCGTCGGACGGGGGGCTAACCCCCGTATCAAGAAGCGGGCAGGCTTCAGTGCACAGAGATATGTGCACAGAGCAGTGTGTACGTCATGGCAGACAGGCCCGGCGGTACCGAGATCACCGAACTGGCGGCGCTCAAGGCGCTCGCCCAGCCGCGACGTCGGCAGATCCTTCAGCACCTCACCCTGCACGGTCCGGCGACATCCGCGAGTCTGGCCCGGGACCTCGGGCTGAACACCGGGGCCACCAGCTATCACCTGCGTGAACTGGCCCGGTACGGGTTCGTGGAGGAGACCGGCCCCGAGGACCCCGGGCCCCGGGGGGTGACGGCGTCCCGGAGTGCGGAGGAAGCAGGCTCCGGGACGGAGGACCTCGCGGCCCGCCGCCGCAGATGGTGGCGGGCGATTCCGGGCGACCGGCGGTTCCCGCCCCGGTCCCGCCAGAACCCCGAGACACGGCTCGTCATGGACGAGCTCAACCGCCAGACGTACGCGGAGGATCTCGCGCTCTTCGAGCGGCTTCAGCGCGATGCCCCGGAGCGGGAGGAGCCGGCACAGCGGGAAGAGCGGGAGCGACGGGGCGCGCAGGGAGCGCCTGACGTGGACGAGTGGGCCGATGCCTTCGCGTACTCGCGTGGTTCCCTCCGGCTGACCCTCCCCGAACTCCGCGAGTTCTTCGAGGAGTACATCGCCCTGATGAACCGCTACAAGCGGCCCGAGGGCGACAGCCCGGCCGCGTCCCGCACGGTCCACACCCGCCTGCTCGCCTTCCCGGACCCAGGCTCCCCTGCCCCCGGCTCCCCTGCCCCCGCCGCCCCTGCCCCCGCCCTCCGGGCCCCCGCTTTCACGGACAACCGAACAGAGACGGACGCATGATGATGCTGCGCTACGCACTCCAGACGATCCGGGACCGGAAAGGGGGTTTCCTCGGCGCTCTGCTGGCCCTGATGTGTGCCGCCGCACTCATCACCGCCTGCGGCACGCTCCTGGAGACCGGTCTGCGCGGAAGGATCACCACCGAGCGTTACGCGGCCGCCCCGCTGGTCGTCTCGGCCGACCAGAACGTCCATCGGACCACCGTCAAGCACAAGGGCAACGGGAAGACCAAGACCAAGCACAAGGCGAAGCCTGTCGCCGAGCGCGCCTGGCTGCCCGCCGCCACCGCCGACCGTTTGCGCGCGGTCGAAGGGGTCCACCGAGTGGTTCCCGAGCTCACGTTCCTCGCCGAGCCCCTGGCAGGCGGTACGAAGTCAGCGTCGGCCGACCGGCCTTCGTACGGCCACTCCTGGACCTCTGCTCCTCTCACGCCGTTCGCGCTCGTCGTGGGCAGGGCTCCCTCGTCGGCCGATGACGTGGTGATCGACCGCGGGCTGGCCGAGCGGGCCGGGCTCACGGCGGGGGACCGGCTGACCGTGCAGTCCACCGGTACCCCGCGCCCGTACCGGGTCAGCGGAATCGCCGCTCCCGCACTGTCAGGAGCAGGAGCAGGAGCAGGAGCAGGAGCAGGAGCAGGAGCAGGCACGGGCACGGGCACGGGCACAGACGCGGGCGCGGGTGCTGACCTCACGCACCAGACCTCGCTCTTCTTCACCGATGCCGAGGCCCGGCGGCTCGCCGCCCGTCCCGGCCGGGTGGCCGCCCTCGGTGTGATCCCCGTAGCCGGCACGGATCTCGGACGGCTGGAACAGCGGGTCGAGGAGGCGCTGAGCGGCACGACGGCACAGGTCTCCACGGGGGACGACCGGGGTCCGGTCGAGTTCCTGAACGCCGCAGGGGCACGTATCAAGCTCATCTCCATGGGCGGGGCGATGGGCGGAACCGCGCTCCTGGTCGCCGTTCTCGTGGTCGTCGGTACGTTCGCACTCTCCATCCAGCAGCGTCACCGTGAGCTGGCACTGCTGCGTGCCATCGCCGCCACTCCCCGTCAGGTCCGCCGGCTGCTCGGCCGCGAAGCGCTGCTGGTGGGTGCCGTCGCCGGGGTGATGGGAGCACTCGCCGGGCTGCCGCTCGCCGCATGGCTGCACGGCCGGTTCATCGGTCTGGGCGCCGTTCCCGCCTCGTTGGAACGCACCCCCGGTGTCTTCCCGGCCCTTGCCGCGGTGGCCGTCACCCTGGTCGGTTCCTGGGCGGCGGCCCGGATCTCCGGCCGCCGGATCTCCCGTATCCGGCCGGCCGAGGCCATGGCCGAGTCCGAGACCGGGCCGGACCGTCCGGCGTGGGGACGTATCGCGGCGGGCCTGGCGCTGCTGGTGGGCGGCCTCGTCCTCGTCGCCGTGCTGGGGATCCTGCGCACCGAGGCCGCCTCGACCCCCGTCACCTTCCTCGCCGTGGTCGTCCTGGCCACCGCCGTGTCCCTGCTGGGCCCGCTCCTGGTCAGGTCGGCGGCCGCGCTGCTCGCAGGGCCGCTGCGGTCGGCGGGGCCGGGCGGAGCCCTTGCCACCGCCAACCTGCGCGGTCATGCCGCCCGGATGGCCGCGGTTGTCACCCCGCTCACCCTGCTCATCGGGATGACCTGCACCGTTCTCTTCCTCCAGCCGACCCTTGACTCCGCCGCCCGTACCCAGGCCCGCGAAGGCACCCGTGCCGCCGCCGTCGTGGTCGGGCAGGGCCCCGGCATCCCGTCCGCGGCCGCCGAGAAGATCCGGACGACACCCGGGGTCGTGGCCGCCACCGAAGTCGTACGCACCACCGTGCGGGTCGGCCTGGACAAGTACACGGTTCAGGGCGTCACCCCGGCGGGTCTCAGCAGCACCTGGGATCCCGATGTCACCCGCGGTTCGCTCGCGGACTTCACGGCCGGCGCCGACAGCGCGGCGATCAGCGAACTGGCCGCCGACCGGCTGGGCCTGGGCCCCGGTGACGTACTGAGGCTGCACCTCGGCGACGGCACCCCGGCCACGTTCACGGTCGCCGCCGTGTACGCCAGGGGGCTGGGCTTCGGCGATCTGACCCTGCCCCACGACCCGGTCGCCCGGCACATGGACAACCCGCTGGCCACCACCGTCCTGGTCGCCTCGGACCTGGCCCGCGACGAACTCGCCGCCGAGGTGGCGAGGTTCACGGAGTTCCCCGGGCTCGCCGTCCTCGCACCGACGGCCGTCGACCGGCTCCAGGCCGACCGGCAGCAGGCGAACGCCGAGGTCAACTATCTGGCCATGGGCCTCGTGCTCGCCTTCACCGCCATCGCCGTCGTGAACACCCTCGCCATGTCCGTCTCCGAACGCATCAGGGAGTTCGCGATGCTCCGGCTGGCCGGGGCGACCCGCCGCCAAGTGCTGCGGATGCTCCGGATCGAAGCCCTGGCGGTACTGCTGCTGGCGGCGGTCCTCGGTACCGGCATCGCCCTGGCCGTACTGACCGCGTTCAGCGTCGGGATGACCGGCGGTGCGGCGCCCGCTGTGCTTCCTCTCGTGTACGCGGCCGTGGTGGGAGCGGCGGCTCTGATGGCCCTGGTCGCCACCGCTCTCCCCGGCCGGATGGCGCTCAGGACCCGCCCGGTGGAGGTCGCCGCGTCACGGAGGTAGCGACCCGGTCCACCCCGTCCACCGCGCGGTATCGGGCGCCGGCTAGGGACTTCGCTGTTCGAGGGCTTCCGGTCGGACGTCGACCGGGAGCCCTCGCGCGCGCCATGCCTGGAACCCGCCGATCAGGTCGGTGGCCCGGTGCAGCCCCAACTGCCGCAGGGAGGCGACGGCGAGACTGGACGCGTACCCCTCGTCGCAGATCACCACGATCCGCAGGTCGTGGCTGACCGCCTCCGCCGCGCGGTGGCTTCCCCGCGGGTCGAGCCGCCACTCCAGCTCGTTGCGCTCGACGATCAGCGCGCCCGGAATGAGGCCGTCCTTCTCCCGCAGCGCCGCGTAGCGGATGTCCACCAGCAGTGCCCCGTCGGACGCGGCGTCCGCCGCCTCCTGCGGGCCGATCCGGTCGTAGCCGGCCCTGACCCGCTCCAGCAGTTCGTCGATGCCCACCCGTTCGGCACCATCGACGGCATCGTCGCTCACTGCCAGTCCTCCGGACGTTCGGTCTGCTCCAGCCGGAGGACCGCGCCGCTCCGGCTGTACCTGCGGATCCGCGGCAGTGGCGGGTAGTACGCGTGCACCGAGACGGCATGCTGGTCGGCGGACTCGTTGAGCACCTCGTGCACATGGTGCTGCCCGAAGGCCCGGCCCTGACCTGCCGGCAACTGCCGTGAGCGGTCCACCCCTTCGCTCAGTTCCAGGGTCTTCCAGCCGTCGGTGGGCAGCCGCGCCGCCAGCGAGTGCTCCTTGAGCGTGCCCGACGCGGTGGTGAAGGCCCCGATGGACTCGGCGTGGTCGTGCCACCCGGTGCCCGAGCCGGGGGGCCAGCCGATGAGCCAGGCCTCGCTGCCGCCGGGCCCGTCGAGCCGTACCCAGGTGCGGCCCTCGGGGTCGAGCGGGAGGGAGGCGATGAGGTCCGCGTCCTGAGCGGTACGGCGCACGAATTCGAGCAGTTCCGCGACGTTGGGACCGGCTGGGGTTCCGGAGGCTACGGAGGAGGCCGCGGCCACGGAGGCACCAGGAGGAACAGAGGCACCAGGGGAAGGAAAGGCACCCGGGGAAGCAGGGGCACCAGAGGCACCAGGGGAGGCAGAAGCAGCCGGGGAAGCAGAAGCAGCCGGGGCAGCGGACACACCCGGGGACACAGAAGGAGAAGTTGCAGACACAGGGACCGTCCTGAGAGTTCGCGCGAAGGCACGGCCGCGCGGAGAACCAGCACGGACCGGCGGAGAAAGGCGATTCAGCAGGACGGGCGACACACGCAGCCCGCGTAACGGACGAGGTCCATATGGACCCTCCGCCACAGGCGCACATCGGTGTCGGTCATGATCTGGAGTACACCATGTGCGCCCGTGAGGGTCAATTGATGCCCGCGGTCCGGTCGGAGCGAAGGGAGTCCGGGCGTACGGCGTCGGAGCGAACGAGCTCGGAGCCGCCCGCCTTCGCGGGACCGGCCCCGTCCTCCCCGCCGGCGGCGGCCGAGCCGGTACGCCCCGTCCCGCCCCGTACGGCGTCCGCCGCGGCGGACAGTTCCGCCGGCCGCACTCCGCCGAAGGACGCCACCAGATGTCCGTCCGGCCTGACGAGCAGCACGCTGTGGGCCGAGGCGCCCGGGTAGCTCTCGGCCACCAGCAGTTCGCCCTTCATCGGCAGTGCCTCCACCGCCTCCGCCAGCCGTGGCATGACGCCCGCGGTCAGCCAGTGACGCCGGTCCCACACACCGGTACCCGGCGCGATCAGGATCACCAGCAGCCGCCCCCGCCCCATTCGTTCGCGCAGGGGCACGGTCTTTCCGTCCGGCGCGGTCACCCGTACATCGGCGACCGGCGCACCGAGGGGCGTGCCCACCGGGGTGTGTGCGTCAGTGCGCGGAGGCGCGAGGGGGGAGTGCGTGTACGAAGGGGGCGCGCCCAGCGGTCCGCATCCCAGATGACCGTCGGCGAGCAGGCTGTCCTGCCCGCGTGCGCCCCCGGGCACCAGCGTCCGCAGCCCCCCGCCGCCGCGCAGTATCGGCAGGGACTGGTCCGCGGCGCGCAGCCGCGCCGCGACGGCGGCCCTGCGCTCGGCCTGATAGCTGTCCAGCAGCAGCTCACCGGCGCTGTGGTGCCAGGCCTGGGTGAGCTTCCAGGCGAGGTTCTCGGCGTCCCGGAGTCCCTCGTCCAGGCCCTGGGTGCCCAGCGCTCCCAGCAGGTGCGCGGCGTCCCCGGCCAGGAAGGCCCGCTTCTCCCGCCAGCGCAGGGCGAGCCGGTGGTGCAGGGTGTACACGCCGGTGTCCAGCAGGTCGTACGCGGGTGTCTCGCCGCACCAGCCCGCCAGGGTGTCCCGGATCCGGGTGATCAGGGCGTCGGGGGTGACCAGCTCGCCACGCGGCGGGAGGAGCCAGTCCAGCCGCCAGACGTCGTCCGGCAGCGGTCGCGCGGTCACCTCGGCGCCCCCGGTCCGCCACGGCGGCAGCCGGTGCAGCACGGCCCGGCCGGGCCACGGGAGTTCGACCCGCAGGGCGGCGACGGCGTGCCGTTCCACCGCCGTACGACCGGGAAACCTGATGTCCAGCAGCTTGCGCACGGTGGACCGTGCGCCGTCGCAGCCGACCAGATAACTCCCGCGCCACCAGGTCGAACCGGGCTCCCTGGTGTGCACCGTGACCCCGTCCGGGTCCTGCTCCAGTGTGTCGATCCGGCTGAGCGGTACCAGCCGCACCAGGTCCTGCGCGGTGACCGCTTCCCGCAGGCCGCGGGTGAGGTCGTGCTGCGGGAGGTGGACCGGGGCGGGCAGCCCCGTGCCGCCCTCCTCCTCGCCCAGCGGCAC
Organism: Streptomyces sp. NBC_00654; assembly: GCF_026341775.1. NCBI lineage: Bacteria > Bacillati > Actinomycetota > Actinomycetes > Kitasatosporales > Streptomycetaceae > Streptomyces > Streptomyces sp. NBC_00654. The sequence continues at coordinate 2,417,196 of NZ_JAPEOB010000001.1, forward strand.
ATCGCGTACCAGTTGCTTGCGCCGCATCGAACGCCAGCCGGTCCACCGCAGGCCCGCCTCGTCCAGGAGGGGCCCGGCGAGCCGTTCCACCAGGCCGGCGGTGTCCTCGCGGAGCACGATCGTGCGGGCCGGGCGCGGCTCCTCCTTGCCCGGTCCTTCGTCGAGGACGACGGAGGGGACACCCTGCGCGGCGAGGGCGAGCGACAGCGTCAGACCGACGGGTCCGGCGCCGACCACGATCACCGGGTCCACGGCGCGTGCCCTCCGGCCCGTACGGTTGTGCGGAACGTGGCGGTGGAAGCCGGGTACGTGATCACAGAACGTATGCAACCCACTGGGGGTGCGTGCGTCAAGTGACCGAGGCAGCGACGCGTGCGCCGCTGCCTCGAATGCTCCTGGTGGAACGGGTCAGTTCTTCGCCACACCGGTCCCGTCGGCCCCGTCGGACCCGTCGGTACTGCTCTTACCCGGGGCTTCGGCGGAGCCTGCGCCCCCTGCGCCCCCCGTGCCGCCGGGCGCGGTGAGAACGTCCGCGGTCCCGGTGGCGGCCACGACCGGGATGCCGGTCTTGGCGCGCCGTCCGCGCTTCTCGATCCAGGTGGCGAGCGCCGACAGCAGCAGACACATCGCGACGTAGATGGTGCCGATCACGGCGATCGTCGAGACGTACGGGTACTGGCCGTTGACCTGAGTGTTGGACGCGATCAGCCGGGCCGTCTGGAGCAGCTCCGGGTACAGGATGATGAAGCCCAGCGAGGTGTCCTTGAGGGTCACCACGAGCTGGCCGATGATCGTGGGCAGCATGGCCCGGACGGCCTGCGGAATCAGCACGCTGACCATGACCTGCGTCTTGCTCATGCCCAGGGCGTACGCCGCTTCGCTCTGCCCCTTGGGCACCGAGTTGATGCCGGCCCGCAGCACCTCGGCCTGCACACAGCCGTTGTAGACGGACAGGCCGAGCGCCAGGGCCCACATCGAGTAGTCGGTGAGGAACCCGACCCAGATGGCGTAGATGGTGATCAGCAGCGGGATCGAGCGGAACAGTTCGATGAACGTGGTGGCCACCCAGCGGACCGGCCTGTGGTCCGAGAGCCGGGCGACGGCGAGCACCACACCCAGGATCAGCGAGCCGATCGCGGCCAGACCGAAGGCCTTCAGCGTGGCGACCAGGGAGTCGGCGATGTTCTGCCGGATGCCCGTGTAGTTGAAGATGTCCCACATCTCGGGGGCCAGATGCCCCTTGTCGGACAGCCGCACGATGCTGACGCCCAGCAGCGCCAGGATGGCGAGAGTGCCGATGACCGCGTAGATCCGGTTGCGTACGGCGGCCTTGGGTCCCGGTGCGTCGTAGAGAACGCTGGCGCTCATCGGGCGACCTCCATGCGACGCTCCAGCAGCCGGAACAGGCCGCTGATGACAAAGGTGACGACCAGGTAGCCCAGGGCCACCCAGATGAAGACGGGAGCGATCTCGTAACCCCGGTCACTCATCAGCTTCTGCCAGCCGAACAGCTCGGTGACACTGAAGGCGCCCGCGATCGCGGAGTTCTTCGTGAGCGCGATGAAGATGCTGCTCAGCGGCGGGATCACGGTCCGCGTGGCCTGCGGGAGCACGACGATCCGCAGCGTCTGGGCGAACGTCATCCCGATGGAGCGCGCGGCCTCGGCCTGTCCCAGCGGCACGGTGTTGATGCCCGAGCGGACCGCCTCGCAGACGAACGACGAGGTGTAGAAGCCGAGCGCCAGCGAGCCGAGCAGGAACGGACTCATGCCGGGGAAGAGGATCTCCGGGACGACGAAGAAGAAGATCAGGAAGAGCAGGGTCAGCGGGGTGTTGCGCAGCAGCGTCACCCAGGCGGTGCCGAAGAACCGCAGCGGCGGCACGGGCGAGACCCGGAATCCGGCGATGGCGACACCGAGAACCAGGGCGATAACCGAGCTGACGGCGGTGATCGACACTGTTCCTATGAAGCCGTCGCGGAACTCTGGGAAATTGTCGAGCAGTACGTTCATGAGGTCTCCGCGTCGGCGGTCAGCGGCATCAGGGCAGGGGAAGGGGCGCCCCGTACGCACACCGTGCCCGGCGGGAGCGGCAGCGGTGGCGTACGGGACGCTTCGGTCACGGGCGCGGCGTCGGTCTCGGACGCACGCACGGCATCAGTGACGGGACGTCGGCGGCCGGACGGCCTCGGCGGCAGGGCCGCCTTCGGCCGCGGCTGCGCGTCAGTAGCGCTCGATGGCCGGCGGCTCGGTGTAGTCCGAACCGGACAGACCCAGCGTCGCCTCGTAGATCTTCTTGTACGTACCGTCCTTGACGTGCGCCTCCAGCGACTTGTTGATCGCCTCGCGCAGAGCCTTGTCGTCCTTGTTCATGCCGACGCCGTAGGGCTCGTCGGTGAACGGCTCACCGACGACCCTGAGCTTGCCGGAGTTGGCGGCGGCGTAGCCCTTGAGGATCGAGTCATCGGTGGTGACGGCGTCGATCTGCTTGGTCAGCAGCTGCTGCACGCAGTCCGAGTACTTGGCGAGCTCGACGACGCTCGCACCGTACTCCGGCTTCTTGATCTCCTGGAGGGGAGTGGAGCCGACGATCGAGCAGACCTTCTTGCCCTTCACCGAATCCTTGCCGGTGATGGACTTCTCGTCCTTGCGCACCAGCAGGTCGGCGCCGGCCTTGTAGTACGGACCCGCGAAGCCGACCTGCTTCTTGCGCTCGTCGTTGATCGTGTACGTACCGACGAAGTAGTCGACCTGGCCCTTGGAGATCGCCGTCTCGCGGATGCCGGAGTCGACCGTCTTCCACTCGATCTGCTTGGCGGAGAAGCCGAGGTCGGCGGCGATCATCTTGGCGATCTCGATGTCGAAGCCGGAGCGCTCCTTGGTCGACTGGTCCTCGAAGCCCAGGTACGGCTGGTCGGCCTTGGCGCCGATGACCAGCTTGCCGCGCTTCTTGGCCTCCTTGAAGACCGGGGAGTCCAGGTCGACACCCGTCGCGACGGTGTACGTCGGCAGCTCGGGGGCGTTGGAGGCGCCGGGCTTGGTCCCGGACGGCTTGTCACCGGCCGAGCCCTCCTTGCCACCACACGCGGTCGCGGTCAGGGCGAGCACGGCGATGGCCGCGACGGCGGCCGACTTGCGGAGCTTCATCTGAACATTCCTTATGTCGTGGGTCGTTGTCGTCAGTGGTGAAGGATCTTCGACAGGAAGTCCTTGGCCCGGTCGCTGCGCGGATTGCTGAAGAACTGGTCGGGCGAGGCCTCTTCGACGATCTTCCCGTCCGCCATGAAGACGACACGGTTGGCGGCGGAACGGGCGAAGCCCATCTCGTGGGTGACGACGATCATCGTCATCCCGTCCCGGGCCAGTTGCTGCATGACTTCGAGGACCTCGTTGATCATCTCCGGGTCGAGCGCCGAAGTGGGCTCGTCGAAGAGCATGACCTTGGGGTCCATCGCCAACGCCCGTGCGATCGCGACGCGTTGCTGCTGACCGCCGGAGAGCTGCGCCGGGTACTTGTCGGCCTGCACTCCGACGCCCACCCGGTCGAGCAGGGTGCGGGCCTTCTCCTCCGCGGCCTTCCTGTCGGTCCTGCGGACCTTGGTCTGGCCCAGCATGACGTTCTCCAGCACGGTCTTGTGCGCGAAGAGATTGAACGACTGGAAGACCATGCCCACATCGGCGCGCAGCCGGGCCAGCTCCTTGCCCTCCTGGGGCAGCGGCTTGCCGTCGATCGAGATCGCGCCCGAGTCGATCGTCTCCAAGCGGTTGATGGTGCGGCACAGCGTGGACTTGCCGGACCCGGAGGGCCCGATGACGACCACGACCTCGCCACGGGCGATGGTCAGGTCGATGTCCTGGAGCACATGCAGCGCGCCGAAGTGCTTGTTGACGTTGCTCAGTACGACAAGGTCGTTCGCCGCAGGGGCGGCATCCTCGGCGGCCTTGGTCACTGAAACTCCGCTCATCGGCTTCTTGCTCCGTCCTCCTCGGTTGGCAAGGACACTAGTGACGCAGTGCGACCAGCGTCATTACATCTGAGCGGAAATTGAGCATAACGATCCGGCGGCAACCGGACACTCCGTGTGAACGGGACGCCCGGAGCGCGGCCGGGGCGTACCGGGTGCATAACGGAAACCCTGCTGTAACCGGTGGGCCCTTGACTGGCGTGCCCGTCATCGGAGTGGATGCCCTGAGGGGAACGGACGTGAAACGCCGCTGAACGGGAAGTCTCACGGAGACCACGCGGAGTGAAACGCCATGTATCGCCATGTAACAGCACGTAACGCCATGCGACATCCGTACGTGGCGCAGAGCCCCGCGGTACCCGGGGGGACGGAGAGGAGGGGCATGAGACTTCTGCTCGTCGAGGACGACGATCACGTCGCGGCGGCCCTGTCCGCCGTGCTCGCCCGGCACGGCTTCCGTGTGGTGCACGCACGCAACGGCGAGGAGGCGCTGCGCGCGCTGCTCCCGGCCGAGAAGGAGCCCTTCGGGGTCATCCTCCTGGACCTCGGGCTGCCCGATCAGGACGGCTACGAGGTCTGTGGCAAGATCCGCAAGCGGACCTCGACCCCGGTGATCATGGTGACCGCGCGCGCCGATGTGCGCTCGCGCATCCACGGGCTCAACCTCGGCGCCGACGACTATGTCGTCAAGCCCTACGACACCGGCGAACTGCTCGCCCGTATCCACGCGGTCGCCCGGCGCACCCTGCCCGGCGAGGACACCGCGCCCACCCCCGTCGCCGCGCTGCGGCTCGGGCCGGTCCATATCGAGCTGCCGACCCGCAGGGTCAGCGTCGGCGGGGACGAAGTCCAGCTCACCCGCAAGGAGTTCGACCTCCTCGCGCTCCTCGCCCAGCGGCCCGGTGTGGTGTTCCGCCGGGAACAGATCATCAGCGAGGTGTGGCGCACCAGCTGGGAGGGGACGGGGCGCACGCTGGAAGTGCATGTCGCCTCCCTGCGCTCCAAGCTGCGGCTGCCCGCACTGATCGAGACCGTGCGGGGCGTCGGCTACCGGCTCGTCTCGCCGTCCGCGTAGGGGCGTACGTTCCCGGTGCACACCCGCCTGCTTCCGCTGCTCATCATTCTCATGGCGGCCGTTCTGCTCGCACTGGGCTTCCCGCTCGCCGTCAGCGTGGCCGCCGCCGAGCAGCAGCGCGTCGTCATCGACCGGATCGACGACACGGCACGGTTCGCCGCGCTGGCGCAGTTCGTCAGTGAGCCCATGCCGGGCAACGACGAACGCAGACGCACCCTCCAGACGGAACTGGAGGCGTACGACTCCGTGTACGGGATCCGGGTGGGCGTCTTCTACCGGGACGACAGACCGCTGGCGAAGGCCCCGTCCGGCTGGAGCCTGCCCGCCGCGGGGGAGGGGCGGGAGGCGTTCAAGGAGGCTCTGCTCGGCCGCCGCTCCCACGATCCGCCCCAGGTGTGGCCCTGGCAGACCGGCCGGATCGTCGTCGCCTCGCCCGTCGTACGGGACGGCGATGTCGTCGCCGTCGTCGTCATCGACTCACCCACCGATGGGATGCGGTCCCGGACGCTGCACGGCTGGCTGCTGATCGCGCTGGGCGAGGGACTCGCGATGCTGGTCGCGGTCGGCGCGGCCTTCCGGCTCACGGGCTGGGTGCTGCTGCCCGTGCGGATCCTGGACGCGGCCACCCACGACATCGCCGTCGGCCGCATGCGTTCACGGGTCGCGGCATCCGGCGGACCGCCGGAACTCAGACGCCTGGCCCGCTCGTTCAACGAGATGGCCGACAACGTCGAGGACGTGCTGGAGCAGCAGCGCGCCTTCGTCGCCGACGCCTCGCACCAACTGCGCAACCCACTGGCCGCGCTGCTGCTGCGCATCGAGCTCCTCGCCCTCGAACTCCCCGAGGGGAACGAGGAGATCGCCTCGGTGCGTACGGAGGGCAAGCGCCTGGCACAGGTCCTCGACGACCTCCTCGGCCTCGCGCTGGCCGAGCACACGGAGGCCGACCTCAAGCTCACCGACCTCGGAGCGCTCACGGCGGAGCGGGTCGCCTCCTGGCGCCCGGTCGCGGACGAGAAGGGCGTCGTCCTGGCGCTCGACGGTGCGGCGGCGGTCACCGCGTGGGCGGACCCCATCGCCCTCTCCAGCGCCCTCGACGCCGTGATCGACAACGCCCTGAAGTTCACGCCGCCGGGCGAGGACGTACGCGTCACGGTCGCCGCCGGCGCCGCCCGCGCGACGGTCGTGGTCGCCGACCGGGGACCGGGGCTGACCGAGCAGGAACTGGAGCGCATCGGCGACCGTTTCTGGCGCAGCAACCGCCACCAGAACGTCAAGGGGTCCGGCCTCGGGCTGTCCATCACACGAGTGCTGCTCGCGGCGGGCGACAGCTCGATCTCCTACGCCCGGAACGAGCCGCACGGGCTGTGCGTGACGGTGTCGGTGCCGCGGAACCTCCCGCACGGCTGAGCGGCCGCGACCACAACCGCATGCGCGCGGGCGCTCAGGGCTTGACGGAGCGGTAGTAGCGCCCGGCCCCTTCGTGCAGGGGGAGCGGGTCGGTGTAGATCGCCGTCCGGAGGTCCACCAGCTGGGCCGCGTGCACCTCGCGCCCGATCCGGTCCCTGCTGTTGATCACGGTCCGGGTGAAGGCCTCGGTCATCGCCGGATCCGTACGGTCGGTGGTGACCAGCAGATTGGCGACGGCCACCGTGGGCACCGACTGTCCCTGCTGCGCGTTCAGATAGGCGTCGCCGGGCATCACCGCCGAGCGGTAGAAGCGGGTGGGCCCGCCCGCCGCCTGGAGCTTCGCGATCAGCGGATCCTCCAGCGGCACCAGCCGGACGGTGTACCGCTCCGACAGCTCCTGCACCGCGCTGGTCGGCAGACCCCCCGACCAGAAGAACGCGTCGAGCAGGCCCTCCGTCAGCCGGGTCGGCATCGTGTCGATCCCGGCCGGCACGGGCGTGATGCCGGACGCCGGATCGATGCCCGCGGCCTTCATCAGCCGGTCGGCGACCAGCCGGACCCCCGACCCCTGCTGCCCCACCCCGACCCGCTTGCCCCGCAGATCGGCGACCTTGCGCACCTCGGAGTCCCGGGGCACGACCAGCTGGATGTAGTCGTCGTACAGCCGGACACAGCCGCGCAGCCGCTGCGAGCCGGGCTTGCCGTCCCGCAGATAGGTGGCGACGGCATCGGCGGTGGCGATGGTGAAGTCGGCCTTCCCCGTCGCGACCCGTTCGAGGTTCTGCTGCGAGCCCTCGCTGGTCCGCAGCTGTATGGACACCTCGGGCATGTCCTTGGCCAGCGCTCCTTCGAGCCGCTCGCCGTACCGCTGGTAGACGCCGCTGGGCACGCCCGTGGAGAAGGTCAGAGAGCCGCTCGGCGCCGTTTCCCCCAGCGGGAGCACCCACCACAGCAGCAGCCCGAGAACGACCGCGAGAGCGGCGCCCGCCTGAACGGTGCGTCGTCGGCAGAATCGGGACAGGGCGTGGAGCATGGCCGCGATCCTGCCAGCTCACACCCCTGCTGGCCAGGCCCGGGGCCCGCGGCGGGGAGTGCCGGGCCGTCCCCGCGGCGGCCGTGGCGGGGAGGTGCGGGGGGAGGGACGGAGGGAGGCGCGCCACAACCGCCTACCCTTGTCGCATGAGCAGCGGCAACCGGAGCGAAGCAGTGGACGTCAAGAAAAGCTACGAGGTGCGCACCTACGGGTGCCAGATGAACGTTCACGACTCCGAACGGCTGTCGGGCCTCCTGGAGGACGCCGGCTACGTACGCGCACCCGAGGGTTCCGACGGTGACGCCGACGTCGTCGTCTTCAACACCTGTGCGGTACGGGAGAACGCCGACAACAAGCTCTACGGCAACCTCGGCCGGCTCGCCCCGATGAAGACCAAGCGGCCCGGGATGCAGATCGCGGTGGGCGGCTGCCTCGCGCAGAAGGACCGCGACACGATTGTCGAGCGGGCCCCCTGGGTGGACGTCGTCTTCGGCACGCACAACATCGGCAAGCTGCCGGTGCTGCTGGAGCGCGCCCGTATCCAGGAGGAGGCGCAGATCGAGATCGCCGAATCCCTGGAGGCGTTCCCCTCCACGCTCCCCACCCGCCGCGAGTCCGCCTACGCGGCGTGGGTCTCCATCTCCGTCGGCTGCAACAACACCTGCACCTTCTGTATCGTCCCCGCGCTGCGCGGCAAGGAGAAGGACCGCCGGACCGGCGACATCCTGGCCGAGATCGAGGCACTCGTCGCCGAGGGCGTGTCCGAGATCACCCTGCTCGGCCAGAACGTGAACGCCTACGGCTCCGACATCGGCGACCGCGAGGCCTTCTCCAAACTGCTGCGCGCCTGCGGACGGATCGAGGGCCTGGAGCGGGTGCGCTTCACCTCGCCGCACCCGCGCGACTTCACCGACGACGTCATCGCCGCGATGGCCGAGACCCCGAACGTGATGCCGCAGCTCCACATGCCGATGCAGTCGGGCTCCGACACGGTCCTGAAGGCGATGCGGCGCTCGTACCGGCAGGAGCGCTTCCTCGGGATCATCGAGAAGGTGCGCGCGGCGATGCCGGACGCCGCCATCTCCACCGACATCATCGTGGGCTTCCCCGGCGAGACCGAGGAGGACTTCCAGCAGACGATGCACGCCGTGCGCGAGGCCCGCTTCGCGAACGCCTTCACCTTCCAGTACTCCAAGCGGCCCGGGACCCCGGCCGCCGACATGGAGGGCCAGATCCCCAAGGAGGTCGTGCAGGAGCGCTACATGCGTCTGTCCGCACTCCAGGAGGAGATCTCCTGGGAGGAGAACAAGAAGCAGGTCGGCCGCACCCTGGACGTCATGGTCGCCGAGGGCGAGGGCCGCAAGGACGGTGCCACCCACCGTCTCTCCGGCCGCGCCCCCGACAACCGCCTCGTCCACTTCACCAAGCCCTCCGGGGCGGTCCGCCCCGGAGACGTGGTGACCGTCGAGATCACCTATGCCGCCCCGCACCACCTGCTGGCGGAAGGCACCCCGCTGGGCGTGCGCAGCACGCGCGCGGGGGACGCCTGGGAGAAGCGCGCCACGGCCGCGGTATCCCGGCCCGCCGGTGTGATGCTCGGCCTGCCGGGCATCGGTGCCCCGGCACCGCTCCCGGCCGCGGCGACTCCCGGCTGCGGCGGCGTCTGACACCTCGGCGCCCGGCGCCCCGGCGGGCTCCTCACCCGCTGCCGCGCCGGAGACCGCGGTACCCGGCGCGGCGCCCCGCAGTACGCTGACCGGCATGCTTGTCGCCGCCGCCGTGTGCCCCTGCCCGCCTCTCCTGGTGCCCGAGGTCGCCGCCGGAGCCGCTCCCGAGCTCGATGCCGCGCGGACCGCGTGCCTCGACGCCCTGGGTGTGCTCGCCGCCTCCCGCCCCGATCTGCTGGTCGTGGTCGGCCCCGCGGGCGAGGAGGGGCGCGGACGGCACCTGGAGGGCGCTGTCGGCTCCTTCGGAGGCTTCGGGGTCGAACTGGGCGTACGCCTGGGCGTGGCACCCGTGACGGGGCCTGTGGGCGAGTCCTGGCCGGACGCCGCGTCCCGGCCGCTGCCGTTCTCCCTGGCCGTCGGCGCATGGCTGCTGGACCGGGCGCGGTGGGCCGGTGCGCCCGTCGAAGGACTCGGCGTGGCGGAGACCCTGAGCGGGGAACGCTGCGCGGTGGCGGGCCGGGAACTGGCGGCCGGCGCCGACCGCGTCGCGCTCCTGGTGATGGGCGACGGCAGTGCCTGCCGCACGCTGAAGGCGCCGGGATATCTGGACGAGCGGGCCGCGGGGTTCGACGCGCGGACGGCGGCGGCACTGGGCGCCGCGGATCTCGCCGTGCTCCGCGCGCTCGACGAGCCGCTCGCGTACGAACTGAAGGCGGCGGGCCGCGCCCCCTGGCAGGTCCTCGCGGGCGCCGCCGAGGGCACGGGCCTGGGCGGCCGGCTCCTGTACGAGGACGCCCCGTACGGCGTCGGCTACACCGTCGCCGCCTGGTCGTGAGCCCGCGGTGAACCGGCACCGCCCCCGCCGCCGGCGGTGAGGCGGTGGGCGCACACGCCGGACGGCCGCGGAGCACGGTCGCTCCACGGCCGTCCGGCACCGCGCTCGATCACCTCCGGCCCGGCCCCGTCAGGACCGGACGCCCCTCACTGCCGGGCGCCGGAGCGTGCCCCGGATCAGGAAGCGGGCGGCTTGTTGCCCTCGTCCTTGTGGCCCAGGCGGTCCACCGCGTCCTTCGCCTTCTGCGTACCGGACACGATCTTGTCGCTGTACTTGCCCTTGGTCTTCTCATCCACTGTGCGCGCGGCCTTGTCCAGGCCCTGTTCGATCTTTCCCCCGTGCTGCTGCGCGAGGTCACCGACCTTGTCCTTGGCCGGAGCCAGCTTGGCCTTGAGGTTGTCCAGGAAACCCATGGGGCACCTTCCGTGCGGAGTGGACTGTCTGTGCGAGTGCTCTCTCCCACCCCATTGTCCGTTACCGCCGATTTTATTGGGAAGCGCGGGCGACAGCGCTGTTTCGGGCGCCGTTCGGTACGTTCGGGAAGCAGCCGTACATTTGCGAGACTGTGGCGGTGACAAGTCCCGCTTCAGCCCCCCGCGTCATCACCGTCGTCGGCCCCACCGCAGCCGGAAAGTCTGATCTGGGCGTGTTCCTCGCCCAGCAGCTCGACGGTGAAGTGGTCAACGCCGACTCCATGCAGCTCTACCGCGGTATGGACATCGGCACCGCCAAACTGACGCTTCCCGAACGCGGCGGTGTGGAGCACCGCCTGCTGGACATCTGGGACGTCACCGAGGCCGCCAGCGTCGCCGAGTACCAGCGGCTGGCCCGGCTGGAGATCGACCGTCTGCTCGCCGAAGGCCGTACCCCCGTCCTCGTCGGCGGATCCGGCCTCTATGTGAAGGGCGCCATCGACGCCCTGGAGTTCCCGGGCACGGATCCCGAGGTGCGGGCCCGGCTGGAGCGGGAACTCGCCGACAGCGGCTCCGGCGCGCTGCACGCCCGGCTGGCCGCCGCGGACCCCGACGCAGCCCGCGCCATCCTGCCGAGCAACGGACGCCGCATCGTCCGCGCCCTCGAAGTCATCGAGATCACCGGCAAGCCCTTCACGGCCAACCTCCCCGGGAGCGAGGCGGTCTACGACGCCGTGCAGATCGGCGTCGACGTCGACCGCCCGGAACTGGACGAGCGCATCACCGTGCGCGTCGACCGGATGTGGGAGGCGGGCCTGGTGGACGAGGTACGCGCCCTGGAGGCCGAAGGGCTGCGCGAAGGGCTCACGGCCTCCCGTGCGCTCGGCTATCAGCAGGTGCTCGCGGCCCTCGCCGGACAGTGCACCGAGGACGAGGCGCGGGCCGAGACCGTGCGCGCCACCAAACGCTTCGCGCGCCGTCAGGACTCCTGGTTTCGACGCGACCCGCGTGTGCAATGGCTCAGTGGTGCGCAGGCACAGCGCGGGGAACTCCCGCACCGCGCGCTGACGTTGGTCGAACGAGCGGTTACAGCCTGATCACGTGATGGCATCGGGAAGCTCCGGCCGTCATTTCGGCACCCGTGGGCGTGCCATCATCGAGCATCGATCGACCAGTCCGAGTTGGGAGGGCGCGTGGCGATGGAGGCCGGCCCTCGCGACACAGAACGAGACGCACCGGATGCGCGGCACACTGCGGGACCACTGAGCCCCGACGGGCCCGATGAGCACGACGTCACCCCCGAGGTGGAGGTCGAGCTCCGCCCGGCGCGCCGACTGCGGATCTGGCAGCTCGCACCGATCGTCATCCTGGCCACCGTCGGCTCCCTGATGTTCGCCTTCCCGCTCGCCTTCGAGTTCGGCGGCGGCGGCGCGGTGGTCGCCATGCTGGGGCTTCTGATCAGCTGCTGCGCGGCCGGCTGGGGCATGATGGCGGCCCGCCGCGTCGGCTACACCTGGCCCGGCCTGCCGGCCAGGGGCAGCGGTGAGCGCCCCGACTGGCGCGTGCTCGCCCTGTACGTCGCCGTGTGCGCCGCACTGGTCGCGCTGGCCGTCTGGCGCGTGGACCGCCTCCGCTGACGGGGACCGGCCGTCCGGCGGGGCAGCCACCGCCCGGCCCGTCCCCGGTTTCGCGGGCTGTCGGCGCCGCCTCGTACAGTTGCCCTGTGAGCACCTCGCAGATCGCCTTCCTCAAGGGCCACGGCACGGACAACGACTTCGTGATCGTTCCCGACGCGGACAACACCGTCGCCCTGCCCCCGGCCGTCGTCGCCCGGCTCTGTGACCGCCGGGGCGGTATCGGCGGCGACGGACTGCTGCACGCCGTACGCTCCGCGGCGCACCCCGAGGCGCGGGCGATGGCGGACGAGGCCGAGTGGTTCATGGACTACCGCAACGCGGACGGTTCGATCGCCGAGATGTGCGGCAACGGCGTACGGGTCTTCGCCCGCTACCTCCAGCGCGCCGGGCTCGTCGAGGAGGGCGATCTCGCCGTCGCGACCCGCGGCGGAGTCAAGCGGGTCCACCTCGCCAAGGGCGCCGACATCACGGTCTCCATGGGACGCGCCCTGCTGCCGGACGAGGGCGTCACCGTCACCGTCGACGGCCGCAGCTGGGAAGCCCGCAACGTCAACATGGGCAATCCGCACGCCGTCGCGTTCGTCGACGACCTCGCGCACGCCGGGGAGCTGCGCTCCGTACCGCCGTTCAGCCCGGCGGCCGTCTACCCCGACGGGGTCAACATCGAGTTCGTCGTCGACCGGGGACCGCGTCACGTCGCGATGCGCGTCCACGAGCGCGGTTCGGGAGAGACCCGCTCCTGCGGCACCGGCGCGTGCGCCGTCGCGGTCGCCGCGGCCCGCCGGGACGGCGCGGACCCCGCGCTGACCGGCCTGGCCGTCACGTACACGGTGGATCTGCCCGGCGGCACCCTGGTCATCACCGAGTACCCGGACGGCGGGATCGAGATGACCGGCCCCGCGGTGATCGTCGCCGAAGGCGTCATCGATCCGGCCTGGCTCGCATCGGCGACCGGCTGAGGGACAGCCCTCGACGGCTGTCCCGTCATCCCTGGCGGACCAGCCCTCAGGTCCGCCCCGGCGCCCCTCCCGCGTCGGCCGGACACCCGGCGGGAGTTCCGGGACACGCCGACGGCTTCGCTCGAATGGGTGATCCGTTTCACGCTCGGCGAGAGCCGGACTGTGCCACGTGGTGGGGTCGGTAGCATCAAGCACCGGCCCGGAGACGCATCCGTGTCTTCTCACCGCCGGCCGACGTTGCCGGAGGCGCCCCCATGAGTGCAGAGGCCACCAATCCAGGTGCTCCCCTTCGCAAACGGGGCCGTCCCCGCATCGATCTGCGCCGGCTGGGCCGGGTGGCACTGCTGGGGCCCGTCTCCCGCGACCGGCTGCCCGCCGCCATCGGCCATGTCGCCGAGGCCCATCGCGCCCACCACCCGGACGCCGACCTCACCATCCTGCACAAGGCCTATGTCCTGGCGGAGTCCTCCCACCGGGGCCAGATGCGCAAGAGCGGCGAGCCGTACATCACCCACCCGCTCGCCGTCACGCTGATCCTCGCCGAACTGGGCGCCGAGACCACGACCCTGACCGCGTCACTCCTCCACGACACCGTGGAGGACACCGAGGTGACACTCGACCAGGTGCGCCAGCAGTTCGGCGAAGAGGTCTGCTACCTCGTCGACGGCGTCACCAAACTCGAAAAGGTCGACTACGGCGCGGCCGCCGAACCCGAGACGTTCCGCAAGATGCTCGTCGCCACCGGCAACGACGTCCGGGTCATGTCGATCAAGCTCGCCGACCGGCTGCACAACATGCGCACGCTCGGGGTGATGCGTCCCGAGAAGCAGGCCAGGATCGCCAAGGTCACCCGCGACGTGCTCATCCCGCTCGCCGAACGCCTGGGTGTGCAGGCGCTCAAGACCGAACTCGAAGACCTCGTCTTCGCGATCCTGCACCCGGACGAATACGCGCGCACCCGGGCCCTGACCGCCGCCGGGGGAGCCGGGGACGATCTGCTCGGCACCATGGCCGACAGCGTCAGGACCACGCTGCGGGAGGCCGGCATCACCGCCGAAGTCCTGATCAGACCCCGGCATCTGGTCTCCCTGCACCGGGCCGGGATCAAACGCGGAGAACTGCGGGGCACCGACTTCGGGCGGCTGCTCGTCCTGGTCGCCGAGGACGCCGACTGCTACGCCGTACTCGGCGAACTGCACACCTGCCTCACCCCGGTGATCTCCGAGTTCAAGGACTTCATCGCAGCCCCCAAGTTCAACCTGTACCAGTCGCTGCACACCGCGGTCGTCGGTCCGGACGGCGCGGTCGCCGAAGTCCTCATCCGTACGCACCAGATGCACAAGGTCGCCGAGGCCGGCGTCGTCGCCCTCGGCAATCCGTACACCACGGACGGCGCCACCGCGGCGCAGCAGGCCGAACAGGCGGACGGCGAGCGCGCCGACCCGACGCGGCCCGGCTGGCTCTCCAGGCTCCTCGACTGGCAGGAGTCGGCCCCGGACCCCGACACCTTCTGGCGGACCCTGCGTGCCGACCTGGCCCAGGACCGCGAGATCACGGTGTTCCGCACCGACGGGGGAACGCTCGGCCTCCCCGCCGGGGCCAGTTGTGTGGACGCCGCGTACGCGCAGTACGGCGAGGACGCGCACGGCTGCATCGGTGCCCGGGTCAACGGCCGCCTCGCCACACTCAGTACGGTTCTCAGCGACGGCGACACCGTGCAGCCGCTGCTCACCGAGGACGCCGCGTCGGGCCCCTCGCCGGACTGGCTCGACCACGCCCGCACCCCGGCCGCCCGGATCGCGATCACCGGCTGGCTCGACGCCCACCCGGACGCGGTCCGGATCCCCGACGCCACGCGGTCCGGCGGACCGGGGCCCCAGCCCGCCGAGCCCGCGACCGGCGCCCTGGAGAACGCGGCGAGCGGGCGGACCAGGAACGCCGCCCGCACGGCCGGCGTCCTGCTGGACGGGCCGGACGCCCCCGTACGCCTGGCCGGCTGCTGCACTCCGGTGCCCCCGGACGGGATCACCGGATTCCTCGTACGCGGCGGCGCCGTCACCGTGCACCGCCAGGAGTGCCCGGCCGTGGCCCGGATGCGGGCGATCGGCCGCGCACCGGTCACGGCCCGCTGGGACGGGACGGGCGACTGGGGCGACGGCTCGGAATGCCGGGTCACCCTGGTCGCCGAGTCCTTCGGACGCCCCCGGCTGCTCGCCGACCTCACCGAGGCGATCGCGACGGCCGACGCGGCGATCGTCTCCGCCACCGTCGAACCGCCCAGCGAACAGCGGGTCCGGCACACCTACACCCTCCAGCTCCCGGACGCCGCAGGTCTTCCCGCCCTCATGCGCGCCATGCGCGATGTCGCCGGGGTATACGACGTGAGCCGCGCCCAGCATCCGGCCGCCACGGGCTGACGGGTTCCGTCCACCGCGTTCCGGCCCCGGACGGGTTGACCTCGTTCGGGTGGTGCGGCGCGCGCCACGCACGCGCGGCGGACGGCCGCTGGTAGCCGTAGTCCATGCCGCTCACCTCCCGCCGGCTGCGGGCCGTTCTTCTGGCCACCGCATCGGTCACCCTCGTTGCCGCCACCCTTCCCGCGCCGGTGCCCCTCGGCATCGGCGACCGGCTCTTCCCCGAGCTCGGCAACCCCGGCTACGACGTGCTCTCGTACGACATCGCCCTCACCTACCACGGCAGCAACACCGAACCGCTCGATGCCGTCACCGAGATCGCGGCCCGGACCACCGCGCCGCTGGAGCGGATCAACCTCGACTTCACCCACGGTGCCGTCAGCGATGTCGAGGTCAACGGTCTGAAGTCCGACTTCGCCACGAAGGGCGAGGACCTGGTCGTCCGGGCACCGGGCCGCCTCCCGGCAGGTGTGCCGCTCAGCATCACCGTGAGACACACCAGTGATCCCAACGGCGACCAGAACAACGGCGGCTGGGTCCGCACCGGCGACGGACTCGTGATGGCGAACCAGGCCGACGCCGCACACCGGGTCTTCCCCGGCAACGACCATCCGGCCGACAAGGCGTACTTCACCTTCCGGGTCACCGCCCCCGAGGAACTGACCGTCGTCGCGAACGGCCTGCCCGCGGGCCGTACCCGGCACGGCGGGACGACGACCTGGACCTACCGCACCGAACACCCCATGGCCACCGAACTGGCCCAGGTCTCCATCGGCGGATCCACCGTCGTGCGGCGCACCGGACCGCGTGGCCTCCCGGTGCGCGACGTCGTGCCGACGGCCGACCGCGAGAAACTGGAACCCTGGCTGAGGAAGACCCCCGACCAGCTGGCCTGGATGGAACAGCAGGTCGGCGACTACCCCTTCGAGACGTACGGTGTGCTGATCGCCGACGCGGCGACGGGGTTCGAGCTGGAGACACAGACGCTCTCCCTCTTCGAACGGTCGCTGTTCACCGAACCCGCCTACCCCGAGTGGTACGTCGACTCCGTCATGGTCCATGAGCTCGCCCACCAGTGGTTCGGCGACAGCGTCTCGCCGCGCTCCTGGTCCGACCTGTGGCTCAACGAAGGACATGCGAGCTGGTACGAGGCCCGCTACGCGGAGGAGCACGCCGAGCAGCCGCTGGAGCGCCGGATGCGCGAGGCGTACACCCGGTCCGACGCGTGGCGCGCGGCCGGAGGCCCGCCGGCCCACCCGGACGCCCCGGCCCCGGGGCAGAAGATCAGCCTGTTCCGGCCGGTGGTGTACGACGGCAGCGCGCTCGTCCTCTACGCCCTGCGGCAGGAGATCGGCGAGGCGGCCTTCGGCCGGCTGGAGCGGACCTGGGTGCACCGGTACCGGGACGAGTCGGCGACCACCGCGGACTTCACACGGCTGGCGTCCCGGATCGCGGGCCGGGACCTGAGCCTGTTCTTCGAGGCCTGGCTCTACGCGGAGAAGACGCCGCCGATGCCGGGACATCCGGACTGGCGCAGCCAGAAGCCGGCTGATCAGTGAGCCGCCGACGGCAGCAGTGGCACCCGAAAACCCGAGTGACGCTCCGGGCAGGGGCATGCCACTATCAACGGGTCGGCACCGCGGCCGTGCCGGAATTCCCGCAGCGGGAATCATCCGGACAGGTCACGCGTTGTGACTGACGTAACGGACTTCTATCGACGTAAGGATCCAATGACCTCCTCTTCTTCCCTTCCCCAGGACGCGCAGGACGCGCAGAGCGCCACGGAGAACGCCACCGAGAGCCTCAACGAAAGCCTTCGGGCGGACGCCCTGATGGAAGAGGACGTCGCCTGGAGCCACGAGATCGACGGAGCGCGGGACGGCGACCAGCTGGACCGCTCCGAGCGTGCCGCACTGCGACGCGTGGCGGGACTGTCCACGGAGCTCGAGGACGTCACCGAGGTCGAGTACCGGCAGCTGCGCCTGGAGCGTGTGGTGCTCGTCGGTGTCTGGACCTCGGGGACGGTGCATGACGCGGAGATCTCCCTCGCGGAGCTCGCGGCTCTTGCCGAGACCGCCGGTGCCCAGGTCCTCGACGCCGTCTACCAGCGGCGCGACAAGCCCGACCCGGCCACGTACATCGGCTCGGGCAAGGCGCTGGAGCTGCGCGACATCGTTCTCGAATCGGGGGCCGACACCGTCGTCTGCGACGGTGAGCTCAGCCCCGGCCAGCTGATTCACCTGGAAGACGTCGTCAAGGTCAAGGTGGTCGACCGGACCGCCCTGATCCTCGACATCTTCGCCCAGCACGCCAAGTCCCGTGAGGGCAAGGCGCAGGTCTCGCTGGCTCAGATGCAGTACATGCTGCCGCGCCTGCGCGGCTGGGGCCAGTCGCTCTCCCGTCAGATGGGCGGCGGCGGTTCCAGCGGCGGTGGCGGCATGGCCACCCGTGGTCCCGGTGAGACCAAGATCGAGACGGACCGGCGCCGGATCCGCGAGAAGATGGCGAAGATGCGCCGGGAGATCGCGGAGATGAAGACCGGCCGCGAAATCAAGCGGCAGGAGCGCAAGCGCCACAAGGTGCCCTCGGTCGCGATCGCCGGATACACCAACGCGGGCAAGTCCTCGCTGCTCAACCGGCTGACCGGCGCGGGCGTCCTGGTGGAGAACGCACTGTTCGCCACCCTGGACCCGACCGTGCGCCGGGCGGAGACCCCGGGCGGCCGTGTCTACACCCTGGCCGACACCGTCGGGTTCGTACGGCATCTGCCGCACCACCTCGTCGAGGCGTTCCGCTCCACCATGGAGGAGGTCGGCGAGTCCGATCTCATCCTGCATGTGGTGGACGGCTCCCATCCGGTGCCGGAGGAGCAGCTCGCCGCGGTGCGTGAGGTGATCCGGGACGTCGGCGCGGTGAATGTGCGCGAGATCGTCGTGATCAACAAGGCGGACGCCGCGGACCCGGAGGTCCTTCAGCGTCTGCTGCGTGTGGAGAAGCACGCGATCGCGGTGTCGGCACGGACCGGCGCCGGGATCGACGAGCTGCTGGCGCTGATCGACGACGAGCTGCCGAGGCCGTCGGTCGAGCTGGAGGCGCTGGTGCCCTACATCCAGGGCGGTCTCGTCTCCCGGGTGCACGCCGAGGGCGAGGTCATCTCCGAGGAGCACACCTCCGAGGGCACGCTGCTCAAGGCGAGGGTGCACGAGGAACTGGCCGCGGAGCTCGCGGTGTTCGTTCCCGCCGCGCACTGACGGCGCACGCCGCCTCGACCGTACGGACCGAAGGCCCGTGCCGGGGAGACCGAGAGGTCTCACCGGCACGGGCCTTCGGGCGTGACACGCGGGAATCCGGACCGCCGACCGCCGACACCGGCGGTCGTACGACCGGGGCCGGGCCGTATCCACGGCCCCGGTCGTGCGTCCCGGCTACTGGCCCGCGTACTTCTTGCTGACCGCCTTGTAGACGCCCTCGGCCTCCTTGCCCAGGCGCGGGCCGGCCAGCCAGCCGGCCGTGACCGGGCCGATCGACGTGTTCGAGACCAGGGCGGGCTTGCCGTCCCGGCCCGCCGCGACCCAGCCGCCGCCGGAGGAGCCGCCGGTCATCGTGCAGCCGATGCGGTACATCGTCGGCTCGTCCTTGGCGACGGAGAGACGGCCCGGCCTGTCCTCGCACTGGAGCAGCTTCTGACCGTCGAACGGCGGGGCGGCCGGGTAGCCGGTCGCCGTCATGTCCGCGATCTCCGGCACGGCCGGGGCGTCGAACTCCACCGGGAGCGCCGAACCGACCGTCTCCTCAAGAGACTTGCCCGAGGCGCCCTTCTCCGGCGTCACATGCAGCACCGCGAAGTCGTACGGAGCGCCCTGCCCGCCGACCGACGCGCCCTCGGCGATCCACTGCTCGGACGTCTGGGCCCACTGACCCCACCAGACGCCGTACGGTGCGATCTTCTCCCTGGGGGCGCTCTCCAGCTCGGCGAGCGACAGCCCGCTGTTGTTGTACGCCGGGACGAAGGCGATGTTGCGGTACCAGCCGCCCTTCTTCCCCGCGTGCACACAGTGCCCCGCGGTCCACACCATGTTGGACTTGCCGGGGTTCGCGGGGTCCTTCACCACGGTCGCGGAGCAGACCATCGATCCGTCGGGCCCGTCGAAGAGCAGCTTCCCGGACTCCGGGGCGCTGTCGTGGTACGGCTTCGGCACGGCGGCGGCCTCGACCGGGGAGGGGGTCGGGTCCGTCACGCCCTCGTCGCCGGAGATGTCGTTGTCGACCGGCTTCTCCGGGGACTTGTCGGCGTCGCGCATCCGGTCCGGGTCCCAGAGGCCCTCGATGATCGGGTTGACGAAGTCCTTGGCCTCACGCAGCCATTTGTCCTTGTCCCAGTTCTTCCACTCGCCGTCCCTCCACTTCTCCGGATCGATCCCGTGCTCCTTGAGCCGGTTCTTCAGGTCGTCCGGAATCGTGACCTTGCTGTCGGACTGGCCCGCGGAGCTGCTCGGCGTGACGCTCGCGTTGTCCTCCTCCGGCCCGCAGGCGGTGGCGGTGAGCGCCAGGACGGTGGCGACGGCTGCGGCGGCGAGCACGGGGGAGGGCGTGCGGCGTGCGCTCCTCCCGCGGCGTGCGGCATCGGTCGGGCGAATGGGTCGCATCTGGTGATCCCCCTGGGACTTCGACACTCGTGACTCGGTACTTCACTTCGGCTACATCGGGCACTTCAGGTACATCGGGCACTCGGGCGTCGGAACGCCCGCTCCCGTCCTGCGTGCGGCCCCCACTATGCCGGTGCCGATGGGGACGGTGCGCGGCAGGGCCGCGGTTCCGCGTCCGCAAGGATCTTCCGATTTACCCGTGCTCCCCGGCGACCGGCGTCGTTGGTACGTACGGGGGACACCCGGGCAGCGTTCATCCGTGGCGTCCGCGCCGCGGCGACGCGACGAGGTGCAACGCAACTGTGACAGCAGGAGGATCAACAGTCGTGGCCGTGACCGAACCAGCTCCGGTGGCACTGACCTCCGCGCACGAGGGCATTCTGCGGCGCCAGTCGCTGCGCGAGTCGGCTGCCCGGACGTATGCGCGCTCCCTGCCGATCGTCCCCGTACGGGCACGCGGTCTGACCATCGAGGGCGCGGACGGACGGCGCTATCTCGACTGTCTCTCCGGGGCGGGCACGCTGGCGCTCGGGCACAACCATCCGGTGGTGCTGGAGGCGATCAGGAAGGTCATCGACTCCGGCGCCCCGCTGCATGTGCTCGACCTCGCCACCCCGGTCAAGGACGCCTTCACGACCGAGCTGTTCGCCACCCTGCCACCGGGGTTCGCCGACAACGCGCGCATCCAGTTCTGCGGCCCCGCGGGCACGGATGCCGTCGAGGCGGCGTTCAAGCTCGTCCGCGCCGCGACCGGACGCAGCGGTCTGCTGGCCTTCACCGGCGCCTATCACGGCATGACCGCCGGGGCCCTCGAAGCCTCGGGCGGTGCCCAGGACATCCGGGTGACCCGGCTGCCCTTCCCCCAGGACTACCGCTGCCCCTTCGGGATCGGCGGCGAGCGCGGCGCGGCCATCGCCGCGCACTGGACCGAACACCTCCTGGACGACCAGAAGGGCGGCGTACCCGCCCCGGCCGGAATGATCCTGGAACCCGTCCAGGGCGAGGGCGGGGTGAACCCCGCCCCCGACAGCTGGCTGCGCCGGATGCGGCGGATCACCGCGGACCGGTCCATCCCGCTGATCGCCGACGAGGTACAGACCGGGGTCGGCCGGACCGGGGCCTTCTGGGCCGTCGAGCACAGCGGCATCGTGCCCGATGTCATGGTGCTCTCCAAGGCGATCGGGGGCTCCCTCCCGCTCGCCGTGATCGTCTACCGCTCCGAGCTGGACCTGTGGCAGCCGGGTGCCCACGCGGGTACGTTCCGGGGCAACCAACTCGCCATGGCGGCGGGAGCGGCCACCCTCGCCTACGTACGGGAGAACGGGCTCGCCCAGCGCGCCGCGACCCTGGGCGAGCGCATGCTCACGCGTCTGCGGTCACTGGGCGCGGACCACCCGGGCATCGGCAACGTCCGGGGACGCGGCCTCATGATCGGCATGGAGCTCGTCGACCCCGAGGCCGCACCTCTCCCCACGGCGGCCGACGACAGCGCGTCCCCGCCGCCACCGGACCCCGCCCTCGCCCGCGCCGTCCAGCAGGAGTGCCTGCGCCGCGGCCTCATCGTCGAACTCGGCGGACGCCACGGCGCCGTGGTCCGACTGCTCCCACCCCTCACCCTCACCGACGAACAGGCAACCGCGGTCGTCGACCGTCTCGCCGAGGCGCTGACAGCCGCCGAGCGCTCGCCGAACCGTCGGGCCGCTGCCGGGTCGATCGACTGACCCCGGACACCCCCACAAGGAAGACCGCCGTGAACCCCACACCCGTACCCGAGGCCGACGGCCCTCTCTCCCCCCAGCACCGAGGGCAGGACGGACCGGCAGGCCCCTGCACGGTCGAGGCGGCGACGGTGCCGCGCCAGAAGGCCGTCCCCCGCAGAGACCGGCGCATCTCCACCGGCACCCCTGGCAGTCCGGCACCGGCGGACCCGCTGGACCACCCGGACCCGTTCCGGGCCGCGGACGCGGCGGGCACCGAGAACCTCCTGCGCTGCTGGACCCGGGAGAACGACCTGCCCCGCCCCGGCCTCGGCACCCTCCGCATCCCCCTCCCCGCCACCGGCACGGCTCTGCTCGCCCCGGTCCTCTACTGGTCCGCCACCGGAGCGCACCGCTTCGGCCCCCCGGTCCTGGAGAGCGCGCCCGAGGGCGCACCGCCCGCCGACGCCGTCACCGTCGCGGCACTCCTCGGCCGGGAGGCCGACCGCCACGGCGGCACCGATCTGGTGGCCAGGGTCGCCGACTCGGTACGCCACACCGCCGGCTTCATCGCCCAGCGGCGGCGTACGCCCGAAGCCCCCGCCGGGTACGGACCCTTCCTCACCGCCGAACAGTCCCTGCTGCTGGGACACCCGATGCACCCCACGCCCAAGAGCCGTGAAGGCCTCTCCGAGTCGGAATCCCGCCGCTACTCACCCGAGTCGCACGGCTCGTTCCCGCTCCACTGGATCGCCGTGGACCGTTCGGTGCTGGCCACCGGATCCTCCTGGACCGACCACGACGGCGCGGTCTCCGCCGAGGCACTCCTGGCCCCCCACACCGACGGACTCCGTGTCCCCGAGAACACCGCGGCGCTTCCGCTGCACCCCTGGCAGGCCGCCGAACTGCGCCGCCGCCCCGACGTCTCCGCGCTCCACGACGCGGGCCTGCTCCACGACCTCGGCCCGCACGGCGAGCCCTGGAACCCCACCTCCTCCGTCCGTACCGTGTACCGGCCCGGCGCGAACGTGATGCTCAAGCTCACCCTCGGCGTACGCATCACCAACTCCCGCCGCGAGAACCTCCGCAAGGAACTCCACCGGGGCGCGGAGGTCCACCGGCTGCTCGGCACGGGGCTCGCCGCACAGTGGCAGCAGGCCCACCCCGGCTTCGACATCATCAGGGACCCCGCCTGGCTCGCCGTCGACAGCCCGGACGGCCGCCCCGTACCGGGCCTCGACGTCATGCTCCGCCACAACCCGTTCGGACCGGGCGACGACGCCGTGTGCATCGCCGCACTCACCGCGCAGCGCCCCTGGCCGGGCCGCACCCAGATGAGTTCCCGGCTCGCGGAGATCGTCTCCGCACTGGCCGCGCGCACCGGCCGGACGACCGGAGCCGTCTGCGCCGAGTGGTTCCTGCGCTATCTCGACCGTGTCGTACGCCCCGTCCTCTGGCTGGACGCGACCGCGGGGGTGGCCCTGGAGGCCCATCAGCAGAACACGCTGGTGCTGCTCGACCACGACGGCTGGCCCATCGGCGGCCGCTACCGGGACAACCAGGGCTACTACTTCCGCGAGTCCCACCGTGCCGAGCTGGAACACCGGCTTCCCGGCATCGGTGCCGTCAGCGACACCTTCGTCTCCGACCCTGTCACCGACGAGCGCTTCGCCTACTACCTCGGCATCAACAACGTCTTCGGCCTCATCGGAGCCTTCGGCGCCCAGCGTCTCGCCGACGAGCAGGTGCTCCTCGCCGCCTTCCGCCGGTTCCTCACCGGGGCCGCGGGGATGGGATCGCCCCTGCCCACGTACCTCCTGGAGACCCGGCAACTGCGCTGCAAGGCCAATCTGCTGACCCGGATGCACGGCCTCGACGAGCTGGAGGGGCCGGTGGACACCCAGTCCGTGTACGTCACCATCGACAACCCGCTGAGCCCCTGACCCGCCGATCCCCGAGTCCCCGGTGCGCACCCGCTGCCTTGGGTGTCCGGGGATCCGAGCGCCCGCAGCCACGAGAGGAGAGCGTCACCGTGCCCCCCGCAGACGCGCACACCGGCGCCGAGGACACCCTCGACCTGAGGCTCTCCGAGGAACTCCTGGCCCTGTTCCGCGACGAATCGAGGGCGGCCGGCCTCCGGGCAGCCGCCTTCGACCTGCTCGGCGATCCGGCCGCCTGGCGCCCCGTCACCACAACCGCCGGAGAGTTCCGGCTGGTACCGGTGCGCCTGGACCGCGACCTCGCCGTGCTCAGCCGCTGGATGAACGACCCGGCGGTCGCCGCGTTCTGGGAACTCGCCGGACCCGACACCATCACCGCCGACCACCTCCGGCCACAGCTCGAAGGCGACGGGCGCAGCATCCCCTGTCTCGGCGTGCTCGGGGGTACGCCCATGAGCTACTGGGAGATCTACCGGGCGGACCTGGACCCACTGGCGCGCCACTACCCGGCCCGTCCCCACGACACCGGCATCCATCTCCTCATCGGAGGCGTGAACAACCGGGGCCGGGGGGTCGGCAGCACACTGCTCCGCGCCGTCGCCGACCTCGTGCTCGACAACCTCCCCCTGTGCGCACGCGTCGTGGCCGAGCCGGACCTGCGCAACATCCCCTCCGTATCCGCGTTTCTCAGCGCCGGCTTCCGCTTCTGTGCCGAAGTGGAACTCCCCGCCAAGCGCGCCGCACTGATGGTCCGCGACCGAGCGCACCGTGCCCAGCTGTGAACAACTCGCCGTATTGCCCACACCGCTCGAACCCCATCGGTTCCACCCGGAGGAGTCCCCGTGCCGAAATACCCTGCGAGCCATGAATCAGCCGAGCCCCAGAGCCTGCTCAGGACCCCCGAGCTGAACCGGGTGGTCTGGGACCGGGCCGCGGCCCGGCTGCTGGCCAAGATGCTCGGCGAGTTCGCCTACGAAGAGATCATCGAACCGGTTCAACGGCCCGGCGGCCACGACACCTACACCCTCCCGCTCGACGACGGCGGATTCCTGAGCTTCCGGGCCAGGCGCGGTGTCTACGGCAGCTGGCGCATCACACCCGAGTCGATCCGGCTGGGCGAGGAACCGTCCGGGACCGGGGCGTGCGGCGCCCCGGACACCCGGACGCGGCCGTTCCGCGACCCCCTGCACTTCCTCGCCCGCGCCCGCGGCCTCCTCCGGCTCGACGGCGCCACCCTGGGCCATCTCATCCGCGAGCTCACCACCACGCTGTCGGCCGACGCCCGCCTCGATCACACCGCGCTCACCGCGGCACACCTGGCCGACCTCGACTACGCCGCACTCGAAGGGCACCAGACCGGGCACCCGTGGCTGGTGGCCAACAAGGGGCGGCTCGGATTCTCCACCGTGGACGCCGCCGGGTTCACCCCGGAAGCCCGCAGAGCCGTCCGACTGCCATGGATCGCCGTCAGCACACGGATCGCCGGATATCGCGGAGTGACCCGGCTGGCCACGCCCGAGCGCCTGTACTCCGAGGAACTCGACGCCCCGGTCCGCGCGTCCTTCGCCGCCGAACTCACCTCACGCGGACTCGACCCCGAGGGGTACCTCTACCTTCCCGTGCACCCCTGGCAGTGGAACGAGTGGATCGCCCCGCTCTTCGCGCCGGCCATCGCCTGCGGGGACATCGTCGCGCTGCACGCGGACGGCGACGCGCGTCTGCCGCAGCAGTCCATCCGCACGTTCTCCAATATCGGCCGGCCCGACCGGCACACGGTCAAACTGCCGCTGTCGATCCTCAACACCCTTGTATGGCGCGGTCTGCCCACCGAGCGCACCCTCGCCGCTCCGGCCGTCACCGCATGGGTCCAGGGCCTGTGCGAGACCGACCCGTTCCTGCGTGACACCTGCCGGGTCATCCTCCTCGGCGAGGTCGCCTCGGTGGCCGTCGAACATCCGCTGTACGACCATCTTCCCGAGGTGCCCTACCAGTTCAAGGAGATCCTCGGCGCGATCTGGCGGGAGCCCCTGCCTCCCCGTCTGGCACCGGGCGAACGGGCCCGCACCCTGGCGTCACTGCTGCACACGGACCCGCACGGCCGCTCGTTCACGGCCGAACTGGTCGACCGGTCCGGGCTGACACCCACCGTGTGGCTCACCCGCCTCTTCTCCGCCCTGGTGCCGCCGCTGCTGCACTTCCTCTACCGCTACGGAACGGTGTTCTCCCCGCACGGCGAGAACGCCATCGTGGTCTTCGACGACCACGACGTCCCCGTACGTCTGGCGATCAAGGACTTCGTCGATGACGTCAATGTGAGCGCCCAGCCGCTGCCGGAGCACGATTCGATGCCCGAGGACGTACGGCGGGTCCTGCTGACCGAGGAACCCTCCTTCCTGACCCAGTTCATCCACTCCGGCCTCTTCGTCGGGGTCTTCCGCTATCTGTCGCCGCTGTGCGAGGAGCAGCTCGGTGTGCCGGAGGACGAATTCTGGTCACTCGTCCGGGCGGAGATCCTGCGCCATCACGCACGGTTCCCCGAGCTCAAGGACCGGTTCGAGACGTTCGACATGCTCACCCCGCAGATCGAACGCCTCTGTCTCAACCGTAACCGTCTGCATGTGGACGGTTACCGGGACCGGCCCCAGCGTCCGCACGCCGCCATCCACGGCACCGTTCCCAACCCGCTCCACCCCACGGCGTGCGGCCGGGAGTGATCGCCGTTGTCAGTGGTGCGCCGTAGGGTGGTCGGGCTATGACGAAGCCATCTCTCCCCGAGCTCCTCCATGCCGCCGTCACCGCTGTCGGCGGTTCGGAAAGGCCCGGCCAGGCCACGATGGCCGCCGCCGTCGCCGAGGCCGTGGACGACCAATCCCATCTGCTCGTCCAGGCCGGCACCGGTACGGGCAAGTCCCTCGGCTATCTGGTGCCCGCCCTGGCCCACGGAGGGCGTGTCGTGGTGGCCACCGCGACGCTCGCGCTCCAGCGCCAGCTCGTGGAGCGGGACCTGCCGCGCACGGTCGACGCGCTGCACCCGCTGCTGCGCCGACGGCCCCAGTTCGCGATGCTCAAGGGGCGGTCGAACTACCTCTGTCTGCACCGGCTCCACGAAGGGGTCCCGCAGGACGAGGAGGAGGGGCTCTTCGACCAGTTCGAGGCGGCGGCGCCCTCCAGCAAGCTCGGCCAGGACCTGCTGCGGATGCGTGACTGGTCCGACGAGACGGAGACCGGCGACCGGGACGATCTCACCCCCGGGGTCTCCGACCGCGCCTGGGCGCAGATCTCCGTCTCCTCGCGCGAGTGCCTGGGAGCGACGAAGTGCGCGTACGGCGCGGAGTGCTTCGCGGAGATGGCCCGGGAGCGCGCCAAGCTCGCCGATGTGGTCGTCACCAACCACGCCCTGCTGGCCATCGACGCCATCGAAGGTGCCCCGGTGCTCCCGCAGCACGAGGTGCTGATCGTCGACGAGGCCCATGAGCTGGTCTCCCGGGTCACCGGTGTGGCCACCGGTGAGCTCACCCCGGGCCAGGTGAACCGCGCGGTCCGCCGAGCCGCGAAGCTCGTCAACGAGAAGGCCGCCGACGCGTTGCAGACCGCGTCGGAGGGTTTCGAGCGGGTGATGGAGCTGGCGCTGCCCGGCCGTCTGGAGGAGGTGCCCGAGGACCTCGGCTACGCCCTGATGACGCTGCGCGACGCCGCGCGCACGGTGATCTCCGCCCTGGGCGCGACCCGGGACAAGTCGGTCCAGGACGAGGACGCCGTCCGTAAGCAGGCCATGGCCTCGGTCGAATCGATCCACAGTGTCGCCGAGCGCATCACCCAGGGCTCGGAGTACGACGTCGTCTGGTACGAGCGGCACGACCGCTTCGGGGCATCCGTGCGCGTGGCCCCGCTCTCCGTCTCCGGTCTGCTGCGCGAGAAGCTGTTCACCGAGCGCTCCGTGGTCCTGACCTCGGCCACGCTGAAGCTGGGTGGGGACTTCAACGGGGTGGGCGCCTCGCTGGGACTCGCCCCGGAAGGCACGGCGGGCGACGACTTCCCGCAGTGGAAGGGGCTGGACGTCGGGTCACCGTTCGACTACCCGAAGCAGGGCATTCTGTACGTCGCCCGGCATCTGGCCACACCGGGACGGGAGGGGTCGCGTACGGACATGCTGGAGGAGCTCGCCGAGCTGGTGGAGGCGGCGGGCGGACGCACCCTGGGGCTGTTCTCCTCGATGCGTGCGGCCCAGGCGGCGGCCGAGGAGCTGCGTGGCCGGCTGGACAAGCCGATCCTGTTGCAGGGCGAGGAGACGCTCGGTGAGCTGATCAAGAACTTCGCCGCCGATCCGGAGACCTGTCTCTTCGGCACGCTCTCGCTCTGGCAGGGCGTCGATGTGCCGGGGCCGAGCTGTCAGCTCGTGATCATGGACCGGATCCCGTTCCCGCGGCCCGACGATCCGCTGATGAGTGCGCGCCAGAAAGCGGTGGAGGAGGCGGGTGGCAATGGGTTCATGGCCGTGGCGGCGACGCATGCCGCTCTGCTGATGGCCCAGGGCGCCGGCCGGCTCGTACGGGCCACGGGCGACAAGGGTGTCGTTGCCGTGCTCGATCCCAGGCTGGCCAATGCCCGGTACGGAAGCTATCTGCGCGCTTCGCTGCCCGACTTCTGGTACACCACGGACCGTAACCAGGCGCGACGCTCACTGGCCGCGATCGATGCGGCCGCCAAGACGGACGGCAGGTGAGCGGGCCCGACGGCGGGCAGAGCAGGACCCCGGGATCGGCGCAGTGAATCCCGGGGCCCGGTCGAGGTCGGCGGGTTTCACACCCGCCGCAGCACCGCGACGACCTTGCCGAGAATGGTCGCCTCGTCGCCGGGGATCGGCTGGTACGCGGAGTTGTGCGGGAGCAGCCAGACGTGGCCGTCCTCGCGCCGGAAGCGCTTGACGGTCGCTTCGCCGTCCAGCATCGCGGCCACGATGTCCCCGTTCTCGGCGACGGGCTGACGGCGCACGGTCACCCAGTCGCCGTCACAGATAGCCGCTTCGATCATCGAGTCACCGACGACCTTCAGGACGAACAGCTCGCCGTCACCCACCAGCTGGCGGGGGAGGGGGAAGACGTCCTCGACGGACTCCTCGGCGAGGATCGGTCCACCGGCGGCGATCCGTCCCACCAGGGGTACGTACGAAGCGGCGGGCTTGCCCGTCGTGTCCGTGGGCTGGGTGCTGGGCTGGTCGGAGCCGCGGACCTCGTAGGCGCGCGGGCGGTGCGGGTCCCGCCGGAGGAAGCCCTTGCGCTCCAGGGCCATCAGCTGATGGGCGACGGACGAGGTGCTGGACAGACCCACTGCCTGACCGATTTCCCGCATGGAGGGCGGATATCCCCGGCGCTGGACGGAATCGCGAATGACCTCGATCACCCGCCGCTGCCGGTCGGTCAGTCCCGAACTGTCCGCTCGGATTCCTGGGGGCCGGCCGGGCAATGAGCGCGCGGGGCGCGCGGGCTCCGGCCCCTCCGTGTTCATGACTGAGTCATTCATTGCATGCACCGGCTCAAGTCGGCTCTGGGAGCGGTGGTCCTGGGCAGTGATGGTGGCACTGTCTGCGGTGGTGGTCACGTCGGCCCCTCTCGAATGTTCTCCCTAGTTGGACAACGGTAGTAGCTTTCGAAAGGTTGCGCCAAACACACGTTCGAGTGAAAAACGAATAAAGGGCTGTCGTGGCCTTACCGTCAGGTGTATGCGCGGGACGCGGAGTGACCGGCAATTCGGTCCATTACGGTAGCGTTCCCGAGCGCGTCCCGGGGTGCGCGGGGCGGTCCGTGAGGGTGCCGTTCCAGTGTGTCATCCGGTGCCCCCGGGATCTCGGCGGCCGTGCGTTTCCCGTACCCTCATGGCTGGCCCGCCCGCCCCCGTTCCGCTCCCGCCGTGCGACACGCGATGGGGGCGAAAACGCGGCCAAACCCTAGATCTAGTGGTTGGATTGCTCCGGGCGCCCAGAAGTTGTGGTCCCCGGGTCATCGGGATGATGGCCATCGCCTATGCTTGAACCTGCTTCAACGGGTCCGTACCGGACCTGACGAGGCTATTCAGTCGTGCTGTGAAGGAGGGTTGGGAGCCATGCACTGCCCCTTCTGCAGGCACCCCGACAGCCGGGTCGTCGACAGTCGCACCACCGACGACGGCACGTCGATCCGCCGTCGCCGTCAGTGCCCGGACTGCTCCCGCCGTTTCACCACGGTGGAGACGTGCTCGCTGATGGTGGTCAAGCGCAGTGGCGTGACCGAGCCCTTCAGTCGCACCAAGGTCATCTCGGGCGTCCGCAAGGCATGCCAGGGGCGGCCCGTCACGGAGGACGCCCTCGCCAAGCTCGGTCAGCGGGTCGAGGAGGCGGTGCGTGCCACCGGCAGCGCCGAGCTGACCACCCATGACGTGGGTCTGGCCATACTCGGCCCCCTGCGGGAACTCGACCTCGTCGCCTACCTGCGCTTCGCGTCCGTGTACCGGGCGTTCGACTCACTCGAAGACTTCGAGGCCGCCATCGTGGAACTGCGCGAGCGGCGGCCCCTCGTGGAGGACTGCGGGAGCCGGGAGACCGTCGAGGTCCCGGCACCCGCCATCGCCGCCGACTGAGCGGCACGTGCCCGTCCCGCCCGGCAGAGGCCTGCCGGCGGAGACCGGGCAGTACAAGACCTGTTCCCGGAGCGCCGTACGCGGTGGCCGGAACATCAGACACACACTGTGTCCCGGGAAGAACTGGGCACTTCAGGGCGTTTTTGCCCACATATGGGAGGCGGCATGACAGAGACGGCGAGCGGCCCGGCACGAGGTTCCCGCACCAAGGGCACCAAGTCGAGCAAGGGTCTGCGTATCGAGCGCATCCACACCACCCCCGGCGTGCATCCGTACGACGAGGTGGCGTGGGAGCATCGTGACGTCGTCATGACCAACTGGCGCGACGGCTCGATCAACTTCGAGCAGCGTGGCGTCGAGTTCCCCGACTTCTGGTCGGTGAACGCGGTCAACATCGTCACCAGCAAGTACTTCCGTGGGGCTGTCGGCACTCCGCAGCGCGAGACCGGTCTGCGACAGCTGATCGACCGGATCGTGAAGACGTACCGGAAGGCCGGCGAGGACTACAGCTACTTCGCCTCTCCGGCGGACGCCGAGATCTTCGAGCACGAGCTGGCGTACGCCCTCCTGCACCAGATCTTCAGCTTCAACTCGCCGGTCTGGTTCAACGTCGGCACACCCCAGCCGCAGCAGGTCTCCGCCTGCTTCATCCTGGCCGTCGACGACTCCATGGAGTCGATCCTCGACTGGTACAAGGAAGAGGGCATGATCTTCAAGGGCGGCTCCGGCGCCGGCCTGAACCTCTCCCGGATCCGTTCCTCCAAGGAACTGCTCTCCTCCGGCGGCAACGCCTCCGGTCCGGTCTCCTTCATGCGGGGCGCCGACGCGTCCGCCGGAACCATCAAGTCCGGTGGCGCCACGCGCCGCGCGGCCAAGATGGTCATCCTCGACGTCGACCACCCCGACATCGAGAACTTCATCGAGACCAAGGTGAAGGAGGAGGAGAAGATCCGCGCCCTGCGCGACGCGGGCTTCGACATGGACCTGGGCGGCGACGACATCACGTCCGTCCAGTACCAGAACGCCAACAACTCGGTCCGGGTGAACGACGAGTTCATGAAGGCCGTCGAGTCCGGCGGCAAGTTCGGGCTGCGTGCCCGGATGACCGGCGACGTCATCGAAGAGGTCGAGGCGAAGTCCCTCTTCCGCAAGATGGCCGAGGCCGCCTGGGCCTGCGCCGACCCCGGCATTCAGTACGACGACACGATCAACCAGTGGCACACCTGCCCGGAGTCCGGCCGGATCAACGGCTCGAACCCGTGCAGCGAGTACATGCACCTGGACAACACCTCGTGCAACCTGGCTTCGCTGAACCTGATGAAGTTCCTCAAGGACGACGGCGAGGGCCACCAGTCCTTCGAGTCCGAGCGCTTCGCCAAGGTCGTCGAGCTGGTCATCACCGCGATGGACATCTCGATCTGCTTCGCGGACTTCCCGACCCAGAAGATCGGCGAGAACACCCGCGCCTACCGGCAGCTCGGCATCGGCTACGCCAACCTCGGCGCCCTGCTGATGGCGACCGGCCACGCGTACGACAGCGACGGCGGCCGTGCGCTCGCCGGCGCCATCACCTCGCTGATGACCGGCACCTCCTACCGGCGCTCCGCCGAGCTCGCCGCGGTCGTCGGCGCGTACGACGGCTACGCCCGCAACGCCGAGCCGCACCAGCGCGTCATGAAGCAGCACTCCGACGCCAATGCCAGGGCCGTCCACGTGGACGACCTCGACTCGCCGATCTGGGCCGCCGCCACGGAGGCCTGGCAGGACGTGATCCGCCTCGGCGCGAAGAATGGTTTCCGTAACGCGCAGGCCTCGGTCATCGCGCCCACCGGCACCATCGGTCTCGCGATGTCCTGCGACACCACGGGCCTGGAGCCCGACCTCGCCCTGGTCAAGTTCAAGAAGCTGGTCGGCGGCGGTTCGATGCAGATCGTCAACGGCACCGTGCCGCAGGCACTGCGCCGTCTCGGCTACCAGCCGGAGCAGATCGAGGCGATCGTCGCCCACATCGCCGACAACGGCAACGTGATCGACGCCCCCGGACTGAAGACCGACCACTACGAGGTCTTCGACTGCGCGATGGGCGAGCGTTCCATCTCCGCCATGGGACACGTCCGGATGATGGCGGCCATCCAGCCGTGGATCTCCGGCGCGCTCTCCAAGACCGTGAACCTGCCGGAGACGGCCACCGTCGAGGACGTCGAAGAGGTCTACTTCGAGGCGTGGAAGATGGGCGTCAAGGCGCTCGCGATCTACCGCGACAACTGCAAGGTCGGCCAGCCCCTCTCCGCGAAGACCAAGGAGAAGGAGAAGGCGGCGGTCACCGCCAAGGCCGAGGACACCATCCGCACCGCGGTGGAGAAGGTCGTCGAGTACCGTCCGGTCCGCAAGCGTCTGCCCAAGGGGCGCCCGGGGATCACCACCTCCTTCACGGTGGGCGGCGCCGAGGGTTACATGACCGCGAATTCGTACCCGGACGACGGTCTCGGTGAGGTGTTCCTCAAGATGTCCAAGCAGGGCTCGACCCTCGCGGGCATGATGGACGCCTTCTCCATCGCCGTCTCGGTGGGTCTGCAGTACGGCGTTCCGCTGGAGACCTACGTTTCGAAGTTCACGAACATGCGCTTCGAGCCGGCCGGTATGACGGACGACCCGGACGTGCGGATGGCCCAGTCGATCGTCGACTACATCTTCCGCCGTCTGGCGCTCGACTTCCTGCCCTTCGAGACGCGTTCGGCGCTCGGCATCCACTCGGCCGAGGAGCGTCAGCGCCACCTCGACACCGGATCGTACGAGCCGTCCCTGGAGGACGGGGATCTGGACGTCGAGGGTCTGGCCCAGTCCGCTCCGCTGCACGTGGAGCCCCTGAAGGCGGTGGCGGCTCCGGCGGAGACCCCTGAGAAGCCCGCCCCGAAGACGGCCCACACCTCGGCGGAACTGGTCGAGATGCAGCTCGGCATCAGCGCCGACGCACCGCTCTGCTTCTCCTGCGGTACGAAGATGCAGCGTGCCGGCTCCTGCTACATCTGCGAGGGCTGCGGCTCGACCAGTGGTTGCAGCTGACAGCCGGTAGACGGCTCACGGAGGGGACCGGCCCGCAGGGCGGTCCCCTCCGTGGTGTTCGGATCAGGCGCTCATGGCGAAGGAGCACGACTCCATCGCCGAACGTCCTGGTCCCGACGAGCCGCTCGACGGAAGCGGCGCGTTCGGCACCGCCGAGCGCGAGGTCCCCGTCCGCTCCTTGAGCTCCTCGACGACGACCTCCCGTGATCGGATCAGGGTTCCCGCCGCCGGATCAGGTTCCCGGGGTCCGGCTCCCCATCGTCATGGCGAACGAGTCGGGATCCCCCTCGAAGCCACGCACGGCCGAGCGGAACCCCCATACTCCCGAACTGTCCCGGGTGAACTCGGCGACGACCGCGGCGGTGGCCGTGGAGACCCCGGAGAAGTCGTCCTCCGCGAGCGTGGTGTAGCCCTCGCGGATCTGCACCCCGGTGCGCTGTATCCCGCCGAACGTCTTGTGGCCGTTGCGCTGCTGGATGGCGACCCCGACCACCACCCGCCCGTACGTCGGCGCCAGCCGGTCCAGCTCGATGGTCATGACCTCGTCGAAGCCGAGGCCCTGGCCGGTCCTGCTGTCCCGGTTCAGCGCGATGGTGCCGTCCGGCGAGCGGCTGTCGAAGTGCACCAGGTACGAGGGGCTGCCGTAGGGCTCGTCCACCGTGTACGTGGCGGCGATGATGTCGAGGTCATTGGCCGGATCGCCGCTCTCGCTGGGGTCCCATTTCAGCCGTACTTCGACCTTCTCGATGTCCTTGTTGGGAGTACTCACAGGGCTTCCCTCCTGGCCGCCGCACCGACGGTCCGCTCTCATCAACCGATCATGTACGTAACTCTCCATGGAACCAACTGTCCTGACACCGGGCGACGGATTCGGGCTACCTGTACCTCGGCGGCGACACACCTGTGAACCGGTGGATACGCGAGGGATCCGGGATGCGCTGATTCCGGGCAGGCATCGTCGAGCTGGTGACCTGTGCCACGTTCGGCGCCGTACGATGGCGCGGTGCTGGTCAAGTGGATTCGCTGCACCGTGGTCGACCGTCATGGCTTCGAGCGGGGACAGCGAAAGTGGGCGGGGCTGCTCGGTGAGCCGGGGTTCAGGGGACAGAGCGGCGGGTGGAGCCGAGTGCACCCCGAAGTCGCCCATGTGTTCGCGTTCTGGGAGAACCGTGTCTTCTACGACTCCTTCATGGCCCGCGGCCACGACCGGATCGCTGCCGCACAGTCGGGAACGCACCGGGACATGCAGGTCAAGCTCTTTGAGTACCGGTTCGATGTGAAGACCGGTTTCGAACCCCACTTCGCGGACGCGGACGTCGTCAGGGTGGCGCACAGCCGGGTGCACGAGGACCGGGTCGAGCACTTCGCGCTCATGCAGGAGCAGGTGTGGAATCCGGCGATGGCGGGGTCGCCGGGGATGCTGCGCGGGGTGTTCGGGGAAGCGCCGGGACACGAGTTCCTGGTGCTGTCGATGTGGAATTCCGGCGCCGAGCGCGGCAAGTACCGGGCGGAGGGCGCCGAACGGCTGTCGGCGCGTGCGCAGACCGAGCAGGATGTCGCGGAGCTGGCCGGCGACGTGGTGATGCTCGAACCGTCCTGGACGGTGTGACCGGCCCGCGCCCCGGCGGGCGCTCCAACGGCCTTGTCACTCGGGACGGTTGACCGGTCAGGAGCGGTCCGGGATGTGCCCCGGGGCGCGGTCCGGGGTGTGCTCCGGTCGCGTCGCCGCCGTGAAGACCCCGGCCCGCGCCGCGGCGAGCGCGGCGTCCGCCGCCTGGTCCGCGATGTCCGCGTCGACGGGTTCGCGCGTGATGAACAGGCGCAGGAACAGTGGCGCGGACGCCGCCCGCACCAGCGCGCCGGCGTCGGTGCCGCGGGGGATCTCGCCGCGTTCGGCTGCCCGCGACACCAGGGCCTCGCAGCGCGAGAACCGCTCGCCGTAGAAGGTGTGCAGCGCCTGTGCGGCCCGCGGTGACTGGAACGCGGCGGCGATGAACGCGGTCGGCGCGGCAGCCTCGGCGCGGTCGCCGAAAGAGTCGGCCGTCTCGCGCAGAAGCGCGCACAGATCCCCCCGCAGGCTGCCCGTGTCGGGCGGCGTCCAGCCGTCCTCGCCCGCGAGTTCGAGAGCGTCGACGATCAGCCCTTCGACGCTGCCCCAGCGTCGGTACAGGGTCGTCTTGTGCACGCCCGAGTGCTCGGCGACGTACTCGATGGAGAGTCCCGGGAAGCCTTGTTCGGCCAGCCCTGTGAGGACGGCGTCGCGGACGGAGGCCCGGGTGCGTGCGGTGCGTCCGCCGGGGCGCCGGGTGCCGGGTGCCGGGTGCGCGCCGGCCGCCGGGGCGACCTCTTCCTCACTCAATTGCTACTCCCGTTGCGTTAGTGGGCTTCAGTGTGCCACACTCTCACTAACGCGACATCGATTGCATTTACCCGGCCTGGAGGCGCCCGTGTCCACTCAGATCTCGCTGCGCGACGTCACCGTGTCGCGCGGTGACCGGGTGCTGCTGGAAGGTGTCTCGCTCTCCGTCCGCCCCGGTGAACGCGTCGGCGTCGTGGGGGAGAACGGCGCGGGGAAGAGCACGCTGCTGCGTCTGCTCGCGGGTCTTGAACAGCCCGATGCGGGGGAGGTGGTCACGATGTCCGGGCGCGGCGCCGGAATTCTGGACCAGGTCCCGCGGCTGCCGCCCACGCGCACGGTCGGGGACGCGGTCGACGTGGCCCTGGCGGAACTGCGCACGATGGAGCGGCGGCTGCGCGAGGCCGAGGCCGGTCTCGCGACGGCGAGCGGCGAAGCCCTCTCGGCGTACGGGGACCTTCTCACCGCCTATGAACTGCGCGGCGGTTACGAGGCGGATGCCCGCGTCGACAAAGCGATACAGGGAGTCGGGCTGGGCCACGTCGGCCGTGAACGGACCCTGGGCAGTCTCTCCGGCGGCGAGCAGGCGCGGCTCGGCATCGCCTGTCTGATCGCCGCGGCCCCGGAAGTGCTGCTGCTGGACGAGCCCACCAACCACCTGGACGAGGCGGCCCTGGAGTGGCTGGAGTCGGAGCTGCTCGCCCACCCCGGCACCGTCGTCGCGGTCTCGCACGACCGGATCTTCCTGGAGCGGGTCGCCACCGCGATCCTGGAGGTCGACGCCGACCGCAGATCGGTCGTGCGGTACGGCGGCGGTTACGCCGGCTTCCGTGAGGAGCGGGAAGCCGCCCGTCGGCGCTGGGAACAGGCATACGCGCGCTGGTGCGACGAGAGTGCCCGGCTCGATGAGTACACGCGCACCACCGCACATGGTGTCGCGGCCGGCCGGGCGATCAAGGACAGCAACAAGATGGCGTACGACCGTGCGGCCGGGCGGGTTCAGGCATCGGTGTCCGGGCGGATCCGCCAGGCTCAGGAGAGGCTGCGACGGCTCCAGGACGAGCCCGTGGCCAGACCGCCGGAGCCGTTGCGCTTCGCCGCCCGCCCCGCGGCCGGTGAGGCGGCGGGGGAACTGCTGTCCCTGCGGGGCGTCCGTGTCGGCGATCGGCTCGCCGTCGACGAGTTCACCCTGTCGGCCGGGGAGAAGCTGCTGATCCACGGCGCGAACGGCTCGGGCAAGTCGACTCTGCTGCGGGTCATGGCCGGTGTCCTGGTTCCGGACAGGGGCTCCGTCGTCCGCCGGGGCGGCATCGGGTATCTCGCGCAGGAGATTCCGGTGCGACGCCCCGCGGAGCAGGTGCTCGAGGCGTTCGGCAGAGGGCTGCCGGCAGCCCCGGACGAACAGGCCGAACTGCTCCTGTCGTACGGCCTGTTCCGACGCCGCGACCTCCATGTGCGGGTCGGCTCGCTCTCGGCCGGCCAGCGCCGGCGACTGGCTCTCGCCAGGCTGCTCGCCCGCCCCGCTGACCTGCTGCTCCTCGACGAACCTGCCAACCACCTCGCCCTCGGGCTGGTGCAGGACCTGGAGACCGCACTGGAGCACTGGGCCGGGGCGCTGGTGGTGGTCTCCCACGACCGACTGCT
Organism: Streptomyces sp. NBC_00654; assembly: GCF_026341775.1. Taxonomy (NCBI): domain Bacteria; kingdom Bacillati; phylum Actinomycetota; class Actinomycetes; order Kitasatosporales; family Streptomycetaceae; genus Streptomyces; species Streptomyces sp. NBC_00654. The sequence goes on from NZ_JAPEOB010000001.1 coordinate 2,454,561, forward strand.
GCGCCGCCGTTTCGTTGGTCACATACGCCGGATGGAGTCCGGACAACTGCTCGATCGCGCCGGACTCGATCTAGGGTCGGTCCATGGCACGACCGCAGCGCATTGTCCTCGTCCGGCACGGTGAGTCCGAGGGCAATGCCGATGACACGGTGTACGAGCGGGAGCCCGACCACGCGCTGAGGCTCACCGCCACGGGGCTGCGGCAGGCCAGGGAGACGGGGGTCCGGCTGCGTGACCTGTTCGAGGGCGAGCGGGTGAGCGTCTATGTGTCTCCCTACCGGCGTACGCACGAGACCTTCCGGTCGCTCGGCCTGGACCTCGGCCGGGTGCGGGTCCGGGAGGAGCCGCGGCTGCGCGAACAGGACTGGGGCAACTGGCAGGACCGGGACGACGTGCGGCTGCAGAAGGCCTACCGGGACGCCTACGGGCACTTCTTCTACCGGTTCGCGCAGGGCGAGTCCGGAGCCGATGTGTACGACCGGGTCGGGGCCTTCCTGGAGAGCCTGTACCGGAGCTTCGAGGACCCGGACCACCCGGAGAACGTCCTGCTGGTCACCCACGGGCTGACCATGAGGCTGTTCTGCATGCGCTGGTTCCACTGGTCGGTGGCGGAGTTCGAGTCACTGTCCAACCCGGGGAACGGCGAGACACGCACCCTCCAGCTCGGCGCGGACGGCCGCTACACCCTCGACCGGCCATTCATACGCTGGCGCACCCCTGAGCCGTACGGCATCACCGGATAGAGTGGCAGGGCGATGACCGCTGACTCTGCTTCCGACCGGCGCTTCGAACGCGCCCTGGCCAGCCTGCGTGGGCTGTCCGTGGGAGACGCCCTGGGCTCCCAGTTCTTCGTACCCGCCAACTATCCGCTGCTGAAACAACGAGCCCTGCCGCCGGGCCCGTGGCAGTGGACCGACGACACCGAAATGGCCTGCTCGGTGCTGGCCGTCCTGGTGGAGCACGGCCGTATCGACCAGGACGCCCTCGCGCGCTCCTTCGCCGTGCAGCACGATTTCGACCGGGGCTACGGCCCCGCCGTGAACCGGATGCTCAGGCTGGTCCGGGAAGGCGGCGACTGGCGTGAGCTGGCGTCCGCGCTGTTCCAGGGCCAGGGGTCCTGGGGCAACGGATCGGCGATGCGGATCGCGCCCCTCGGGGCCTGGTACGCGGGCGATCCGGAACAGGCCACTCACCAGGCCGAGATCTCCTCGTACACCACGCACCAGCACCGCGAGGCCGTGGTGGGAGCGATGGCCGTGGCCGCGGCCGCCTCACTGGCCGCCGCCCCCGGCGGCCCGCCCACGCCGGAGGGCCTGCTGGACGGGGTGATCGCCCTCGTCCCCCGCAGCGCTGTCGGCGCGGGCCTGCGCCGGGCGCGCGACATGCTCGACTACCGCGATTCCGGGACGGTCGCCGCCGTCCTGGGCAACGGACGCCGCACCAGCGCGCACGACACCGTGCCGTTCGCGCTCTGGTCGGCGGCGCGGAGTCTCGGCGACTTCGAGCAGGCGTTCTGGGAGACGGCCCAGGCCGGCGGTGACGTCGATACGACGTGCGCCATCGTGGGCGGAGTCGTCGCCGCGGGCAGCGTGGGAACACCCCCGGCCGCCTGGCTCGCGCAGACGGAGGAGTTCCCGCGCTGGCTCGGCCCGGCACACGACTCCCGGTCCGGCGGCTAAAGGCCGTTCCGCAGTCCCCGGCGGGCGCGCGACGACAGCCACGGCAGCTCGCGGCGTTGTCGGAACATCCGCGTACATCTCCGTACGCGGACGTCCCCTCCGCCGCGCGGCGCACCGCATCCGGGGCCGCGCGCTGATCCGCCGGGGATCGCGGGCCAGCCCTGAGAGCCTGTCGGGTGACCTCTGATCGGGCGGCCACGCCCTGGCACGCACGCTTCCGGCGTGCCGAAATGCCCTGGTAGCTCCGCTACGAGGCCATCCCGGCGCCTTGGAATCGCACGCACCATGCCGCGTCCACTCGCCGATCGAAGGCCACCCGACAGGCTCTGAGCCGAACACCCCCTCGCCCCGCGACCCGCCTCACCGCGCCGACTGTCACGGTCCTGCCACAGCATCACGCGGGATGCCGCAGGACACCGGTCCGCAGCTACTCTTTCGGCCACGCCGCCCCTTGTCGATCTTGACGGGCGTGCGCCGAATGAGACGCCGGGGCAGCCGCGCAGCCCAGTCGCCGCGCGAGTGAACCCCGGTGGGGGAGGGGTCCCATGTCAGATCAACCGTCCGAGGCGCCCAGCCAGTCGTCCGAGGCGCCCAGCCATCCGTACGGGGCGCCCGCCCCGCCCGGGGAGCCCGCCGCCCGTGCGCGGGCGCAGCACGAACGGCCCGGACGGGGAACCGGCCGGCACGAGGGCAACCCGTGGTCGCACGGCACGCCGACGCCCTCGTCGCTGTCCCGGCTCCGTCCGGCCCCGCCGGCCGCCGTCCGGACCGCCACACTCTGGGCGGTTCTGGCCACGGCGCTGCTCAGCGCGGCGCTGCTGGGCGACGGTCTCGGGGTGAACCTCCTGATCGTCGCGGTGCCCGCGGCGCTGGCCGCGTTCTTCGCCGCGCGGGCGGCAGGGCGCCGACCCCGTCCATGGACGCTGACCTGGGCGGCCGGCGGACTCGCCCTCCTCACCGTTCCGGCTCTCCGGGACGCGGGCTGGCCGGCCTTCTTCGCGATCGTGTCGGCCTTCGCGCTGGGCTCGCTCGCCCTCCACGGCAGCCGGAGCTGGCCGGGTGTGCTGGCCGGTTCGCTGGGTATGGCCGACTCGATCGTTCCCGGGGCCCTGTGGGGTTGGCGCGGACTGCGCGACCGTACCGCGGGGTCGAGCGGCCACTGGGGCACAGCGGTACGCACCACGGCGGTGGCCGCCGTGCTGCTGATCGTGTTCGGGGCTCTCTTCGCCGGCGCCGACGCCGCGTTCGCCGACCTCCTGAGCAACCTCGCCCCCGATGTGTCCGCCGAGGACGGACCGTGGCGGTTCTTCCTGTTCCTGATCGGTCTCGCGGGCGCCCTGGCCGCCGCGTACACCGCGGCCGCCCCGATGCGCTGGGACGGGATCACCGTGCGCCCCGGCAAGCCCCGCGGCAGCGCGGAGTGGGCGCTTCCGCTCATCGTGCTCAATCTGCTGTTCGCGGCCTTCATCGCCCTCCAGCTGGCCGTTCTGTTCGGTGGCTACGGCAAGGTGCTGGAGGAGACCGGGCTGACCCGCGCCGAGTACGCCCGGCAGGGCTTCTGGCAGCTCCTCTGGGCCACACTGCTCACCCTCCTGGTGATCGCCCTGGCGCTGCGCTGGGCCCCGCGCGGCGGCAACCGGGACCGCACCCTCGTACGGGCCGTGCTCGGCACCCTGTGTGTGCTCACGCTCGTCGTCGTGGCCTCTGCGCTGCGCCGCATGGACCTGTACGTCGACGAGTTCGGCCTCACCCGGCTCCGGATATCCGTCGCCGCCGTGGAACTCTGGCTCGGCGTGGTGCTCGTGCTGATTCTGGCGGCGGGTGTGTTCGGCGCCAGATTCCTGCCGAGGGCCGTCGCGGTCAGCGCCGCGGCCGGGGTGCTCGCCTTCGGGCTGCTCTCACCGGACGGGGTGATCGCGGAGCAGAACGTCCAGCGCTTCCGCCAGGACAAGCCGATCGACATCGCCTATCTCAAGGGCCTCTCGGCCGACGCCGTACCGGCCCTCAACACGCTGCCGGAACCGCTGCGTTCCTGCGCGCTCCAGGACATCCAGCGGACCTTGGACTCCACGGACTCACCCTGGTACGCCACCAGCTGGGGCGAGGCGCGGGCCAAGGACATCCTGAAGAACCGGAGAGCAACCGTCGAGGGCCGGGGCTGTTACGCACCGGGCAGCGGCAGCGAGCGTGACGGCTACACCGAGGACGACCTCTACGACCCCTACGACCCGTACTGATCCACTGGACCGGTCGGGCGGGGCCAGGTGCGACCGGGCGGGCGGGGCCGGGCGAACCGGGCGCCCCGGGGCCGGACCCTGACCGGCCCGGTCACGACCGGGCCGGATCCGAGCGGTCCCGGGCCGCTTCGGGGGCCCGCCCGCACGCCTTCCGGGGCCCTCGGCCGTGGCCGGTTCGCGCTGCTCGGGGGGAGGCCGCGGGCGGATCCGCGGTATGCCGGGCGCCCCGGGGTGTTGTTGCCGTTGCTGTCGGCGTACGCTGGCTGGCGCCATGCCGTACGAACCACCCACGCACACCGTCGAGCGCTCGCTCCGCGCTACCACCGGTGCCAGAACCGTCGCCGGTGTCGACGAGGTCGGACGCGGAGCGTGGGCCGGCCCCGTCACCGTTTGCGCGGCGGTCACCGGCCTGCGGAAGCCGCCCGAAGGGCTCACCGACTCCAAGCTGATCACCCCCAGACGCCGCGCCGAACTGGCCCCGCTGCTCAAGAAGTGGGTCACGGCCTACGGACTCGGTCACGCGTCGCCGCAGGAGATCGACGAACTCGGCATGACCGCCGCCCTCAGGCTCGCCGCGGTGCGGGCTCTCGAAGGCCTGCCGGTGCGTCCCGACGCCGTCATCCTCGACGGCAAGCACGACTACCTGGGGCAGCCCTGGAAGGTCCGTACCGTGATCAAGGGCGACCAGTCCTGTATCGCGGTCGCGGCGGCCTCGGTCATCGCCAAGGTCCACCGCGACCGGATGATGGCCGAACTGGGCGCGGAATCCGAGGAGTACACAGACTTCGCCTTCGGCGCCAACGCGGGGTATCCCTCTCCCGTACACAGGGCCGCACTGGAGGAGCGGGGGCCGACGCCCCAGCATCGCCTCTCCTGGGCGTACCTGGACGCGTTGCCCAGGTGGCAGCACCTGAAGAAGGTCCGTTTTTCCGCCGAGGCGGCCGAACTGGAAAGCGGGGGCCAGCTCGGCTTCGACTTCTGAACGCGCACACGCGCCCACCTCCGATGCCGACCGTGTCGGCGTTTCACCGACCACATTCATGCCTCTCATCCCCGAGGAGCCTCAGATTCACGAGAGCGCCCAGGGTCCCCGCGTCACTCCGGCCGCCGGCCGCACCGCGCCGACCCCCCGTCCCGTACCAGGTCCGCGTTCCGCGGCCACGCCGCGTCCCGGACGTCCGGTCCCGGGCCCCGCGCGGCCCGCGCCTCCGGCGCAGCGCACGCAACCCGCACCCACTCCCGCCGCCCGGCCCGTGCCGGCCGAGCCGGAGAATCGTTCCGCAACGCAGCTCCAGGTGATCCCGGCTCCGGCCGGCGGCGCCCTCGACGCGGCCGAGGAGGCCGTCGACCTGCTGCTCGAATCCGGACGGGCACCGGGCGACATCCTGGTGCTCACCACCGGTGAGCAGCACCCGTGGGCCGCACACGAGCTCTCCTTCGGAGAGGCCGCCTACTGGGCCCAGCACGACGCCGGTGATGACGTCTTCTTCGGGGACGCGTCGGCGGTAGCCCGTGCCAAGGCCCGCCCCGTGGTCGTGGTCGCGGTGAACGGGGACGCCGATGGCGCCGCCGCCCGCACGCTTCCCGCGGCGCGGGAGCGTGCGGAGGCGCTGCTGATCGTCTGCGGCGACCCGCAGACGATCAACTCCGCGCTCGGCGCGGGCGTCTGAGACGTCCGTCCCCGGTCGTCCGGTGTCCCGGCCGCCCACGCGGCAGCCGGGACACCGGGTCATCGTTTCAGCGGGCGGCGGTGCGCCGCAGGGCCTCCGCCGCTCCGCCGCCGGTGCGTGACGGTGCCGTGTGCCGGCCGTCGGCGCTGTCGGTCAGCGCCGACGGCCGTGACAGCGAACTGGGCCGACGGCCGCCGCGGCCTTCTCCCAGCACCTGCCAGCCTCCGCGGGTCAGGGTGATGTAGGCGCCGCACCGGAGGCCGTGCAGTGTGCAGGCGTCGCGAAGACCCCACATCCACGCACCGTCCTCCTCGGTCCACCGCTCGTCGCCCTCGCGGCAGTAGAGGAGCACCGCGGTGCGTACCGGCGTGCGGCGGCGCAGATCGTGCGGAATGACACGGCGCAGATGGGCCAGTAGCGCGTTGCGGAAGTCCCAGCCGTCCGCGGGCACCGTGGTCCGGCGGACGAACGAGGCGCTGGCCGTGAGCCGCTCCTCGTGATCGAGAACGGCGACGACGGCGGTGGACGGTGTCGGACGGTGCCGGGCGTGCAGGCCGCTGACGACCTCACGCGGGCTGCGCAGGAGGGGGATGCCCGCGGAGGCCCACTCGGCCGGTTCGAGCATCCTGGCAAGGTGGTTGGCGGAGTATGCGGAAACCGAGGACGCCGCTGTCGCGGAGTCTGCGGACGGAGCGAATCCGAAGGTCACGGTCCTCCCTTCGCTACGCGCCCACGGTGCGGGCAGGGTGGGTGGGGGCGCGCCGCGGCACAGCCCTTCCGGGCCGCGAAGAGACCGTGCGGGGAGCGACTCCAATTCTTCCTGGCGTATCCGCAGGCGGCAACGAGCAATTTGCTGTGGCTGACGGGAATCAGCCGGAATGACACTGATATCCCTGCCCGGATACCACCCGGATGAGACCACCTTTCCCGCCCGAACAGCGAGGACCAGCGGAAACACCCGTTCCGGCCCGCTGCCCGAGCGCCGTCCGGAGGCGGCGATTGTCCATTGTCCTTGCCATCGGGTTGCATGGGGGGATGGACAACCTGGAGCTCCGCGCCGAAGCCGATGCCATCCTCGCCGAGCTCGTCGGCGACCCCGGGGGGTCGGCGCGGCTGCGGGAGGACCAGTGGCAGGCCGTGGCGGCTCTGGTGGAGGAGCGCAGGCGGGCGCTGGTGGTGCAGCGCACCGGCTGGGGCAAGTCGGCGGTCTACTTCGTCGCCACCGCTCTGCTGCGCCGTCGCGGCTCCGGCCCCACGGTGATCATCTCGCCGCTGCTGGCGCTGATGCGCAACCAGGTCGAGTCGGCGGCGCGGGCCGGTATCCAGGCGCGGACCATCAACTCCGCCAACCCGGAGGAGTGGGAAACGATCTACGGGGAGGTCGAGCGCGGCGAGACCGATGTCCTCCTCGTCAGCCCGGAGCGCCTCAACTCCGTGGACTTCCGTGATCAGGTGCTGCCCAAGCTCGCGGCCACGACCGGTCTGCTCGTGGTGGACGAGGCGCACTGCATCTCCGACTGGGGCCACGACTTCCGCCCCGACTACCGCAGGCTGCGGGCGATGCTCGCCGAGCTGGCCCCCGGTGTGCCGGTCCTGGCGACCACCGCGACCGCCAACGCACGCGTCACCGCGGATGTCGCCGAGCAGTTGGGCACCGGTGCCGGAGAGGCCCTGGTGCTGCGCGGCCCGCTGGAGCGGGAGAGCCTGCGGCTCGGTGTGGTCCGGCTGCCGGACGCGGCGCACCGCCTCGGCTGGCTCGCCGAGCACCTGGACGAGCTGCCGGGCTCCGGGATCATCTACACCCTCACCGTCGCCGCCGCCGAGGAGGCCACCGCCTTCCTGCGCCAGCGGGGCTTCCGCGTGGCCTCGTACACCGGGAAGACGGAGAACGCCGACCGGCTGCAGGCCGAGCTCGACCTCCAGGAGAACCGGGTCAAGGCGCTGGTCGCGACGTCGGCGCTGGGCATGGGCTACGACAAGCCGGACCTGGGCTTCGTGGTCCATCTCGGCTCGCCGTCCTCGCCGATCGCCTACTACCAGCAGGTGGGGCGCGCGGGCCGCGGTGTCGCCCACGCCGATGTGCTGCTGCTGCCGGGCAAGGAGGACGAGGCCATCTGGCGCTACTTCGCCGACACCGCCTTCCCGCCCGAGACACAGGTTCGCCAGACCCTCGCGGCCCTCACCGACGCGGGGCGGCCGCTGTCCGTTCCGGCCCTGGAAGCAGCGGTGGATCTTCGGCGCAGCCGGCTGGAGACCATGCTGAAGGTGCTGGATGTCGACGGCGCGGTCAAGCGGGTGAAGGGCGGCTGGACGGCCACGGGGGCCGAGTGGGTGTACGAGGCCGAGCGCTACGCGTGGGTGGCGCGGCAGCGGGCGGCCGAGCAGCAGGCGATGCGCGACTACGTGAGCACGTCCCTGTGCCGGATGGAGTTCCTGCGCCGGCAGCTGGACGACGAGGGGGCGAGCCCGTGCGGCCGGTGCGACAACTGCGCGGGCGCCTGGGCCGATTCCTCCGTCTCGACGGAGACGCTGACGGGGGCGACGAGGGAACTGGACCGTCCGGGCGTGGAGGTGGAGCCCCGCCGGATGTGGCCGACGGGGATGCCGGCCCTCGGTATCGAGCTCAAGGGGCGTATCCCGGCCAAGGAGCAGTGTTCCACCGGGCGTGCCCTGGGCCGGCTCTCGGACATCGGCTGGGGCAACCGGCTGCGCCCGCTGCTGGCCGAGAACGCGCCCGACGGACCGGTCCCCGACGACGTCCTGCAGGCCGCGGTGGCGGTGCTCGCCGACTGGGCGCGTTCCCCGGGCGGCTGGGCGCCCGGTGTTCAGGACGCCACCGCCCGGCCGGTGGGAGTCGTCGCCGTACCGTCCCTGACCCGCCCGCAGCTGGTGGGTTCCCTCGCCCAGGGAATCGCGGACATCGGCCGTCTCCCGTTCCTGGGGACCCTGACGTACACCGGGGCGGGCGGCGCGCACGCGGCCCGGCGCAGCAACTCCGCCCAGCGGCTGAGGGCGTTGTCCGGCGCCTTCGCCGTTCCCGAGGAGCTGGCCGGTGCGCTCGCCGGGTCTCCCGGTCCGGTCCTGCTCGTGGACGACCGTACGGACTCCGGCTGGACCCTCGCCGTCGCAGCCCGGCTGCTGCGCCGGGCGGGCGGTGAGCAGGTGCTTCCGCTGGTCCTCGCCGCGACCGGGTGAACTGAACGCCGCCTGCGGGGACTCCGTCCCGGTGAACGCCTCCCGCGCGGACCCCGCCCCGGTGGAATCCGCCCGCCGGGGCGGCTCAGGCAGGTGTCAGGGGCGGCTCAGGCGTCGGGGCGGCCGGTCAGATAGCCGCCCATGGAGGTGAAGTACTCCGCCGCGGGCAACTCCCGCCCGTCCTCGGTCCGTACGCGTGTGATGGCCAGGCCGTGGTTGCGGCCGGTGCGGGCGTCGGGTCCGGCCACGATCACCACACCGTCGCCCTCACGGTAGAAGATGCGGCCGGGCGTACCGCCGTAGCGTCCCTGGGACACCACCGCGGCGAGGAGTTCGAGCCGCTTGCCCTTGTGGAAGGTGAAGGCGCTGGGGTACGGCTCGGACTGCGCGCGGACCAGACGCTCCAGGACGTCCGCCGGCCAGGTCCAGTCGACACGGATGTCCTCGGCGGAGCGCTTGTGGAAGAAGCTCGCTGCGGAGCGGTCCTGCTTGGTGAACTCCGCCTGCCCGGTGGCGATCAGGTCGAGGGCGCCGATGGTGACCGGGGCGATGAGGCCGACGGTCTTGTGGAACAGGTCGGTCGCGGTGTCCGTGGGACCGACCGGGACCGCCTCCTGCCGGACGATGTCACCGGCGTCGAGTTCGTCGTTCATCATGTGCGCGGTGACGCCCACTTCGGGCTCACCGTTGATCAGGGCCCAGATCAACGGTGAGAAGCCGGCGTACTTCGGCAGCAGCGAGTCGTGGACGTTCAGCGTGCCGTGGCGCGGGAGTCCGAAGATGCGCGGGGGTATCCACGTCCGCCAGTTGTTGGCCACGATGATGTCCGGTTCGGCCTCCTTGAGACGCTCGAACACCTCGTCGTCGGGGCGGTTGCAGATCACCACCGGAACGCCGTGCTCCTCGGCGAGATCGGCGACGGAGTCGCTCCAGATCTTCTCGTACGCGTGCTCGCTCCGGGGGTGTGTCACGACCAGAACCACGTCGTGATCGGAGTCCAGAAGGGCTTGCAGGGTCCGGTGCCCCCAGGTCTGGTATCCGAACATGGCGACCCGCATGGGGTTCCTCCTCAGAGCAGGGGTTGACCGACGGAAAGTAAAGCAAGGCTTACCTCAGTTTGCAACGCGCTCACCAGGGGCCCCAGTTGGCGGGTCTCGCTGTCCATTCTTCCGTCTTGCCCTATCGACAGCCGCATAAGATTAGCTTAGGCTCACCTAAGTTTTGATGGGTCGTTCTGTCGGCGTGCCCATCTTTCGTATGTCGTACCTTCCCCACGCCTGCGCCTGACAGGCGGCTTCTCCTTACGATTGGGAGTGACATGTCACCGGTTCTTCCTGGCGACGCGGCACCGGTCCACGACCTCATAGGCATCGGCTTCGGGCCGTCCAATGTGGCCATGGCCATCGCGCTGAGCGAGCACAACGCACGCGTCGGCAGGCAGGAGACGGTCACCGCCCACTTCTTCGAGCAGCAGCCGCGCTTCGGCTGGCACCGCGGCATGCTGATCGACGACGCGACCATGCAGGTGTCCTTTCTCAAGGACCTCGTGACGCTCCGGAACCCGGCCAGTGAATTCAGCTTCCTCTGCTACCTGCAGAGCAAGGGCCGTCTGATCGACTTCATCAATCACAAGAACCTCTTCCCCCTGCGGGTGGAGTTCCACGACTACTTCGAGTGGGCCGCGGCCAAGGTCGACGACATGGTCTCCTACGGCCACGAGGTCGTCGGCGTCACGCCCGTCGTCCGCGACGGAGTCGTGGAGCACCTGGATGTGACGGTCCGCTCGGCGGAGGGGCTCGTGGTCCACCGTGCCCGCAACCTCGTGATCGGCACCGGGCTGCGTCCCCGCATGCCGGAAGGCGTGGAGCGCGGCGACCGCGTCTGGCACAACTCCGAACTGCTGTCGAAGGCCGGCGGGCTGGAGGGCACCTCGCCCTCCCGGTTCGTCGTCGTGGGCGCCGGCCAGAGCGCCGCCGAGAACGTCGCCTATCTGCACCGCTGCTTCCCGCAGGCCGAGATCTGCGCGGTCTTCTCCCGCTACGGCTACAGCCCCGCGGACGACAGTGCCTTCGCCAACCGGATCTTCGACCCCGGGGCGGTCGACGAGTACTTCGCCGCGCCCGACGACGTCAAGGGCCGGCTGATGGACTATCACGGAAACACCAACTACTCCGTGGTGGACATCGACTTGATCGACGACCTGTACCGGAAGATGTACCAGGAGAAGGTCCTCGGTGCCGAGCGGCTGCGCTTCCTCAATGTTTCCCGGCTCGTGGACGTCAAGGAGACACCGGACAGGGTCCACGCCACGGTGAGGTCCCTCGTCACGGGTGAGGAGATGGACGTGGACGCCGACGTGGTGGTGTGCGCCACCGGCTACAGCCCCGTCGACCCCCTCCGCCTCCTCGGCGAGGTCGCGGACCGCTGCCTCCGCGACGACGAGGGCCGCGTCCGCGTCGAGCGCGACTACCGCATCACGACGGACCACGACCTGCGCTGCGGGATCTATCTGCAGGGCGGTACGGAGCACACGCACGGCATCACGTCGTCGCTGCTGTCCAACACCGCGATCCGGGTCGGCGAGATCCTGGACTCACTGGTCGGCCGGGGTGCCAAGTCCGCCTCCGACGAGGCCCGCCCCGTCGTGGACGGAACCGTCCGTTGACGGATGTCCCGTGGGAGATCCGGCGGCACCGCGCTCCGGGCGGGGGGCGCCCGGACGGCTGTGCGGCCCCGGTGGAGCAGAGGGATAGCGTACGTCGACATGTGCACGACTGCAGTTGAGCGCCCCGCGCCCCGGGGCATGGCAGAGGCCCGCCGGCGGCGGGCCATGGGTGTGGGCGCGCTCGTGGTGATCCTCGTGATCGCCGGGGTGGTGTCGCTGGCCGTGGGCGCACGCGCGCTGAGCCCCGCCGAGGTGTGGCACGGGCTGTTCGGAGCGCCGGACCCGGACCAGAAGCTGACCGAGATCAGGCTCATCGTGCAGACCGTGCGGGTGCCCCGGACGGTGCTCGCGGTCGTGGCGGGCATCGCGCTGGGGGTCGGCGGGGCGCTGATCCAGGGGTACACGCGCAACCCGATCGCCGACACGGGCCTGCTGGGGGTGAACTCCGGCGCCTCGTTCGCCGTGGTGAGCGCCATCGCCCTGTTCGGGCTGAGCAACCCGTTCCAGTACGTCTGGTTCGCCTTCCTGGGAGCCGCGGTCGCCGGGGTCGTCGTGTTCGGCCTCGCGAGCATCGGCCGCGGGGCCGGCAATCCGCTGACGCTCGCACTGGCGGGTCAGGGGGTCACGGTGTTCCTCGCGGCGATGACCACGGCCATCGCCCTGTCGGACCAGAAGTCGCTGAACGCGCTGAGGTTCTGGAACTCGGGGTCCGTGGCCGGTGTCGGATTCGATGTCATCTGGCCGGTGACCGGGTTCATCGTGGTCGGGCTGGTGCTCGCCCTGTCCGCGCTGCCCACCCTCAACCTGCTCAATCTGGGCGACGACGTGGCACGCGGCCTGGGCGTGAACATCGCGCTGAGCCGGACCATCGGGATCTGCGCCATCACGCTGCTGGCGGGGGCGGCGACGGCGGCGTGCGGACCCATCGCGTTCCTCGGGCTCATGGTGGCCCATGTCGCCCGGTACCTGACCGGGCCGGACTACCGCTGGCTGGTGCCCTACGCGGGGCTGCTCGGGGCCGTCGTGCTGCTGGTCTGCGACATCGTGGGGCGCTTGGTGGTGCGGCCGGGCGAGCTGGACGCGGGTGTCGTCGTCGCACTCCTCGGCGCACCGTTCTTCGCGCTCCTGGTGTGGCGCGGAAAGTTCAAGAGCGCATGAGCGGGCCGGGGCGTGTGAACGGGCCGGGACGCGTGAAGGCGAAGGGGCGCATGAGGGCGACGGAGCGCAAGGACGGCACGGGGTCTTCGGACGGGGCGGAGTCTTCGGGCGGGACGGAGCGTTCGTACGGGGCGGGGCGCGGCAGCGGAACGGAGCGCGGGAACGGGACCGAGCGCGGGAACGGGAGCGATGTGAAGCGAGCGGTGACGCCCGGTGTGCGGCTCGGCCGGGTGTCGTTCGTATGGCGCCCCTGGATCGTCCTGGTCACGCTGGTGCTGGCGGCGGCGACCTTCCTCGTGTTCTGTCTGTCCATCAGCATCGGGGACTTCCCCATCGGCCTGTCCCGGGTGATCGCCACGATTCTGGGCGGGGGTGAACAGGTCGACGAGTTCGTGGTGATGGAACTGCGGATGCCGCGCGCCCTGGCCGGTCTCGTCGTCGGGATCGCGCTGGGAGTGTCCGGCGCGGTCACCCAGTCCGTCGTACGCAATCCGCTGGCCAGCCCGGACATTCTGGGTATAACCGGCGGGGCCAGCGCGGTCGCGGTCTTCCTGGTGACGGTGTCGGGCGGGACCGCCGCGGCGGTCGTCAGCTCCGTGGGCCTGTCGGCGGCGGCGCTCGCGGGCGGGCTCGGCACGGGTCTGTTGGTGTACTTCCTGGCGTGGCGGCGCGGGATCGACGGCTTCCGGCTGATTCTCATCGGCATCTCGGTGAGCGCCGTGATGGAGGCCATCACCGCCTGGCTGCTGGTCTCGGCCGACATCAAGGATGTGGCCAAGGCACAGGCGTGGCTGGTCGGTTCGCTGGACAACCGGTCGTGGGACGAGGTCCGGGTCGCGTTCTGGTGCTCGCTCGTCCTCATGGTCGTCGTGGCCGCCGCCGCGTTCCAGTTCAAGCCGATGCACCTCGGCGACGACGTCGCGGCGGGCCTGGGCGTGCGGTACTCACGGGTGCGGGCGGTCCTGCTGCTGTCTGCGGTGCTCCTCGCCGCGGTGGCGGTGAGCGGGGCGGGCCCGGTGCCGTTCGTCGCGCTGGTGGCGCCACAGGTGGCGATGCGTCTGGCGAGGTGCCCCACACCGCCGATGGTGGCCTCCGGCCTGGTGGGAGCGCTGCTGCTGATCGGTTCGGACCTGGTCGCGCGCACCGCGCTGCCGATCTCCCTCCCGGTCGGTGTGGTCACCGCCGCGATCGGAGGGCCCTTCCTTGTCTATCTCTTGGTGCGGGCGAACGTCAGATAGATGATAGAAAGGTTAGGCAATCCTAATAAAGGGGGGCTTGTGGCCGCTCAGCGCAGCACCGAGAACGGGTCCGGGGTCAATGACGTCGCACGGCTGGCAGCCAGGGGCGTCACGGTCGGGTACGGCGGCCGGACGGTCATCGACGATCTCGACGTGGCGATCCCGCCGGGCGTGATCACCACGATCATCGGCCCCAACGGGTGTGGGAAATCGACCCTGTTGCGCACCCTGACGCGGCTGCTCAAGCCGGCCAGGGGAGCGGTCGTGCTGGACGGCGAGGACATCGCCGGGCTCAGGACCAGGGATGTGGCGAAGAAGCTCGGTCTGCTGCCGCAGGCGCCGGTCGCCCCCGAGGGGCTGACGGTGGCCGACCTGGTGGCCAGGGGGCGCCATCCGCACCAGAGCTGGCTGCGGCAGTGGTCCTCGGACGACGCCGATGTCGTGGAGCGCGCGCTGGCGATGACCGGGGTGTCCGAACTGGCCGACCGCCCGGTGGACTCGCTCTCCGGCGGGCAGCGTCAGCGCGTCTGGATCTCGATGACCCTGGCCCAGGGCACCGATCTGCTGCTGCTGGACGAGCCGACCACGTATCTGGACCTGGCGCACGCGGTCGATGTGCTCGACCTGGTGGACGACCTGCACGAGTCGGGACGCACCGTGGTCATGGTGCTGCACGACCTCAACCTGGCCGCGCGCTACAGCGACAACCTCATCGTGATGCGCGACGGGCGGATTCTGGAACAGGGGCATCCGCGCGACGTGATCACCGCCGAGCTGCTCCAGGAGGCGTTCGGACTGCGGGCCGAGGTGATCGACACCCCGGTGGGCGGCGGGCCGCTCATCGTGCCGATCGGCCGTACCCACGTCCAGCCGAGGCGTGCGGTGTCCGCGGGGATGGCCTGAGGCTCGCCCTGCGGTCTCCGGTGGGCGTGCCGCCGGCCCGTACGGGGAAGCCGTGGCCCGTGAAGGGGATGGCGTGGCCGGGGAGTTGGCGGTGCCCGCCGTCGGGCTGCCCTCGGCGGAAGAATTCTTCAAGTAAGGCTAGGCTAACCTCACTTGTGCAGGATAAGGTTTGGCTGCCCTTGGACAGGGCGCAGCGGACAGCGCGAAAGCAAAGGGAACCCGGATGCTCCTCCATAGAACGACACTTGTGAAGCCCTGGCGGCGGTTCGCCGCGGTGCTGTCCGCCACGGCCCTCGGCGTCGGCCTCCTCGCAGCATGCGGTTCCGACACGGAGGACAAGGCGAACGACGACGCCCCGGCCGCGGCCGGCGGCGCGTTCCCGGTCACCGTGGAGCACGCGTTCGGGTCCACCAAGGTCACCAAGGCGCCCCAGCGGGTCGTCTCCGTGGGCTACACGGACGACCAGGCGATCCTGGCGTTCGGTATCAAGCCGGTCGGCATGGTCGACCAGTACCCCAACCCGGCGGGGACGTCCCCCGACATCAACACCCAGTGGCCCTGGGTGAAGGACAAGTGGGGCGACACCCGTCCCGAGGTCGTCATGAACAACGGCGACGCGGGTCCCAACTACGAGAAGATCGCGGCCCTCCGGCCGGACCTGATCATCGCGGTCTACTCCGAGATCGACAAGGACGCGTACGGGAAGCTCTCCAGGATCGCCCCGACGGTGGGCCGTACCAAGGCCGAGAAGGAGCCGTTCAGCGCCCCGTGGCAGGACAACGCCGTCCACATCGCCAAGGCGCTCGGCAAGGAGAACGAGGGCACCAAGCTGGTCCAGGGCATCCAGGGCAAGCTCGACGCGGCTCGTCAGGCACACCCGGAGTTCGCGGACCAGACCGCCGTCGCGCTGTCCTGGTACAAGGACTCGGTCGCTCCCTTCACCACCACCGATGTGCGCGGGCAGTTGCTGACCGGCATCGGCTACAAGGGCGCGACGGAGGTCGACAAGGCCGCGGGCGGCGAGTTCTCCACCGTGCTGTCGCCCGAGCGCATCGACCTGGTCGACGTGGACCGTATCGTCGTCATCAACGACAAGGCGGACCAGGAAGCGCTGAAGAAGTTCGAGCTGTTCACCAACCTCTCCGCGGTCAAGGACGGCAAGGTCTCGTACCTGCTGGACAGCGAGGGCCCGGCGGTCGGTGCGGCCATGTCCCAGGGCACCCTGCTGTCCCTGCCGTACGCGATCGACGAGCTCGTCAAGTCGGTCGAATAGAGATCCCGGTCGAACACGGACCCCGGTCGCAAACGGATCGCGGTCGAATGGAGATGGTGGTCACCCTGTCCGGTCACCGGCACGAACCGGCCTCCGCGTGAGCGCCACCGAGACCCGCGCGGCGCGGGCGACCCTGCGCACGGCGACCGGACGCGAGGCCACCCGGTGGGTCTCGGCCCACTGCCGCGAGACGCCGCGGCTGACGGCTGCCACCGTGCTCACCACGGTGGTCGGCGCGGCCCTCCAGGTGGTCCCGGTGCTGCTGCTGGGCCGGGTGGTCGACGGAGTGGTCGGGGGCGAGCCGCGCTCGGTCCTGGTCACGATCGGGTCCCTGATGGTGGCGGCCGCGCTGCTCGGCGCGGCGGCCACCGCGGTGTCGACGTACCTGATCGGTCGGCTGGGCGCCGAACTGCTCGCCCGGCTGCGGGAAGGTGCCGTCCGGGCGGTGCTGGGGATGCCCAGCGCCCGGGTCGAACAGGTCGGCAGGGGCGATGTGCTGTCCCGGGTCGGGGACGACGTGGCCGTGCTGTCCAACGGCATCCGCACCGCCATCCCCACGGTGTTCTCCGCGGGGGTGCTGGTCGTCATCGCGACGGTCGGCATGTTCGGACTGGACTGGCGGCTCGGCCTGGCGGGCGCCGGCGCACTGCCCGCGTACGCGCTGGCCCTGCGCTGGTACCTGCCCCGCTCCGCCCCGCTCTACCGGAAGCAGCGGGCGGCCCAGGCCGACCGTGCGCAGGCGTTGATCAGCGGTCTGAACGGGATCGACACGGTCCGGGCGTACCGCCTTGAGGGCGCCGTCCGCGAGACGGTCACCCGTGAGTCGTGGCGGGTGCGCGAGCTGGGCATCGAGGTGTTCCGCTTCTTCGGCCGGTTCGTCGGCCGGGAGAACCGCGCCGAGTTCATCGGGCTGGTCCTGATCCTCGTGGTGGGGTACGCCCTGCTGGAGGCCGATGCCGCCAGTCTGGGCGAGGTGTCGGCGGCCCCGCTGATGTTCCACCGGCTGTTCACCCCGCTGGGCGCCATCATGTTCACCTTCGACGAGGCGCAGAAGTCCGGCGCGAGCCTGATCCGCCTCGTCGGTGTGATGGCGGAGCCCGCGGAGGACCGGCTGGTCGGTGACCGGTCGGTCGCGGCGGCGGAGACCGCGCCGTACGCGGTGACGGTGGAGGGGCTGACGTTCAGTTATCCCGATGCCGAGGAGCCGGTCCTGCGGGACGTCGGCCTCACGATCCCGGCCGGCGGTTCGCTCGCCCTGGTCGGGGCGACGGGTGCGGGCAAGTCGACCCTGGCCGCGCTGATCGCCGGAATCGGCACTCCGCAGGCCGGTTCGGTGCGCATCGGCCCGCACGACCTCGCCGCCCTGGACGAGGCCGGGGCGCGGGCGCTGGTGAGCATTCTGACGCAGGAGACACACGTGTTCTCCGGTCCGATCGCCGACGACCTGCGGCTCGCCGCGCCGGAGGCGACCGATGACCGGCTGATGGACGCGTTGCGCACGGTCGGCGCCGACGGGTGGGCCGAGGCGCTGCCCGACGGGCTGGACACCTCGGTCGGCGAGGGCGGCGAGCGTCTGGACGTCACCAAGGTCGCTCAGATCGCGCTCGCCCGGCTGGTGCTGGGCCGGTCGCCGGTGGTGGTGCTCGACGAGTCGACCGCCGAGGCGGGCAGTGAGGGCGCCGCCGAGCTGGAGCGGGCCGTGCTGGCCGCCTGTGCGGGCAGGACCACGCTGTTCGTGGCTCACCGGCTGACCCAGGCGATGGCGGCGGACCGGATCGCCGTGCTGGACGCGGGACGTGTGGTGGAGCAGGGAACGCACGAGGAACTGGTGGCCCTGGGCGGCCGGTACGCGCGACTGTGGCGGGCCTGGCGCGAGGGAAGTTAGGCGTCCCTGAGTCAGGTTTGGCCAACTCTGGTACTTGGAAGGGATGCTGAGTCATCGATGAGGGAACCGAACGCTCGTCCCGTTCTGCTGTCTTCCGCGCGTCTGGACGGCGTACGCCGACGCACCGGTGACTACGGCGACCGCACCATCGCGCAAGCGTGTGCCATCGCTCTGGCGTACTGGGCGACGGGCCGGAGCCCCGAGGGCGCGGATCTCGCCCCCGGCACGCTGTTCGCCGATGTCCTCGGATGGGTCGACAACGGCGGCTCCGGGGCCGATGGCTGGGAGGCCGGCGCGGACGGCCGGAGCATCACCGTCCCCGCGGGCGTCGTGCCGGCCGACGCGCAGCTCGCCCTCGACGATCTGGCCGACTTCCCGGACCGGCCCATCGGCACCGTCGGCCCGGACAGCGCCGCGCTGAGGATCGCCGCCCTGGCCGAGTGGAACGACACCGGCGCCGACCGGGTCCGCCCGACCGTCGTGGAGATGTTCCGCGAGCAGGCGCGGAACCGGCCGGACGCCATCGCCATCGTCGACGAGCACCGTTCGCTGACCTACCGTGAGGCCGCCGAACTCTCCGGCCAGTTGGCCCGTCACCTGGCCGGGCGGGGGCTCACCTCCGAGCAGGTCGTCGGCATCTCGCTGGGCCGCTCCGCCGACATGGTGATCGGGCTGCTCGCGGTGCTCCGGGCCGGGTGCGCGTTCGTGCCGCTCGACCCGCAGTGGCCCGCCGCGCGCCGGGCCGTCGTCGCCGAGGACGCCGGGGTCGTGCTCCAGCTCAACGATTCGGGGGAACACGCGGCGGGCGAACCCGAAGCCGTGGCCGTCGACCTCGGCGACTGGCGGTTCGCCGCCGAACCCGACCGGGGGACCGGCGAGGCTGTCCGCGGCCCGGACCTGGCGTATGTCATCTTCACGTCCGGTTCGACCGGGCGGCCCAAGGGCGCGATGATCCGCCACGAGGCGATCAGCGAGCGGCTGCTGTGGCAGGCCGGGGAGATCCTGGGATTCGGCCACGACGACGCGTCCTTGTTCAAGGCGCCGTTGTCCTTCGACATCTCCATCAACGAGATCTTCCTGCCACTGGTGTCCGGCGGCAGACTGGTGGTCCTGCGGCCCGGCGGCGAACGCGACCCGCATCACCTGCTGAGCGTCATCGCCGAGCAGCGCGTCACCTTCACCTACCTGGTGTCGTCCATGCTGGACGTACTGCTGGAGATCGCGGGCGACTCCGGGCGTCTGGACAGCCTGCGGCACGTGTGGTGCGGCGGCGAGGTGCTGACCCCCGAGCTGTACGAGCGGTTCCGCACTCGGCTCGACATCCCCATGTACCACGGCTACGGCCCGGCCGAGACGACGATCGGTGTCTCCCACGTCATCTACCGGGGCGCGGCCGAGCGTCTGTCGACGTCCATCGGCAGGGCCAACCCCAACACCCAGCTGTACGTGCTGGACGGCGAACTGCGCCCTGTCCCGGTCGGCGTCGGCGGTGAGCTGTACGTGGGCGGGCTCCTCCTGGCACGCGGCTACGTCAACGCGCCCGGCCTGACGGCGTCCCGGTTCGTGGCGAATCCGTTCGCCGCGGACGGATCACGGCTCTACCGCACCGGTGACCTCGCGCGGTACCTCCCCGACGGCTCGCTGGACTTCCTCGGCAGGGCCGACAACCAGATCAAGATCCGCGGCATGCGGCTGGAGATCGAGGACGTCGAGGCCGGTCTCGCGGAGCACCCCGGCGTACGGCACGTCTGCGTCGTCGCCAGGAAGAACACGGCGGGCGGCACCTATCTGGTGGGGTACGTGATCCCGGCCGCCGGGAGCGAGGAACTGCGGGCGGACGAGGTCAGGGCATGGGCCGCCCTGCACATGGTGGAGTACATGGTGCCCGCCCACATCGTCGTGATGGGGGAGTTCCCGCTCACCGCGAACGGCAAGACCGACCGGCGGGCGCTGCCGGAGCCCGTGGTCGGGACGGGCGCGGTCCTCACGCCCGTCACCGAGAACGAGCGCGTGGTGTGCGCGGCGGTCGCGACGGTGCTGCGGCTGGAACGGGTCGGTGCGGACCAGGACTTCTTCCAGCTCGGCGGGGACAGCATTCTGGCGATCTCGCTGCTGAGCGCGCTGCGCGAGGCGGGACTGTATGTCACGGCGCGGCAGATCTTCACCAACAGCGTCGTCGGAGCACTGGCGGCGGTGGCGAGCCGTGAGGACATCTCCACCGTGGACCACGGAGATACCGCGACCGGTCCCGTCGTGGGATCGCCCATCGTGCAGTGGCTCGGCGAGACCACGGGCGAGATCGACGGCTTCGTCCAGTCGGTGGTGCTCAACACCCCGGCGGACCTGACCGCCGACGCGCTCGGCACGATTCTCGACGCCGTGACCGCGCGGCACGACATGCTGCGCGCCCGCCTGGTGCGCGGCGACCGCTGGAGCTTCGACATACCCGGGGCGGAGCACACCGCCGCCGGATGGCAGGAGAGCGACCGTCCGCTGGAGGAGTGCGTCGCGCTCGCCACCGAAGGGCTCGATCCGGCGGGCGGCGTGATGCTGCGGGCCGTGTGGCGCCGCGAGGCACGGCAGCTGGTCGTGGTCGTCCACCACGTCGTCGTCGACGGTGTGTCCTGGCGGGTCCTGATGGAGGACCTGGCCACCGCCTGGCGCCGGCTCTCCTCGGGCGCGCCGGTCGAACTGCCCCCGGCGGGTACGTCGTTCCGGCGCTGGACACAGCTTCTGGGACGTACGGAGTTCGACGCCGACCGCGAGTACTTCCTCCGCCCCTTGCCGGGAGCGGACGGACCGGTGGGCAGGCGTGCGCTCTCCGGCGCCGACACCGTCGCCCGGGAGCGGCAGCGGAGCTTCGCGGCCGGCCCCGAGGTCACGGCGGCGCTGCTCGGCGGGATACCCGCGAAGTTCCACGCGGGCGTCAACGACGTGCTGCTGACCGCGCTGGCCGTCACCCTCGCCCGGTGGCGCCGCGACCTGGGCCAGGACCAGACGTTCGCCCACATCGAACTGGAGGGCCACGGCCGCGAGGGCCGCTCCGTGGCGGGCGCCGCCGGATTCGAACCGGACCTCTCACGGACGGTGGGCTGGTTCACCACCCTGTTCCCGGTGACCGTCGACCCCGGTGCGGCGGCCGATCCCACCGCCCCCGAGTACCTCGCCGCCGCCCTCAAGGCGGTCAAGGAGGACCTCGCACGGGTGCCGGGCAACGGCATCTCCTACGGTGCCCTGCGGTATCTGGCCGGCACGGTGTTCGACGCGCCCGCGCCACAGGTGCTGTTCAACTACCTGGGCCGCTTCGACGCGGGCGCCCCCGGGGACTGGCAGCTCGCGGGGACCACCGGGCAGTTGGGCGAGAAACGCGACCCGAGGATGCGCCTGCCGCGCGCCCTGGAGTTCAACGCGATCGCCGAACCCGCCCCGACCGGCGCGTACGAACTGGTCACCACCATCTCCTGGCCCGAAGGCATGTTCACCGACGAGGACATCGCGACCCTCGGCGGCTACTTCCTGACGGCCCTGGCCGGCCTGGCCGCGCTCGACGAGGGCGGCCACTCTCCCAGCGACTTCGCCCTGGTGCCGCTCACCCAGTCCGATGTCGACGGCCTGGACGGCCCGGCGCTGCGGAACATCCTGCCGTTGACGCCTCTGCAGGAGGGCCTGTACTTCCACTCGGTCTTCGACGACGACTCGGCGGGCAGCTATGTCGAACAGCAACTGCTCACGCTGGAGGGCGAGGTGGACGCCGACCGCCTCGCGACGGCCGCCACCCGGCTGCTCACGCTGTACCCGAACCTGGCCGCGCGGTTCGTCGCCCTCGCCGACGGCCGGGTGGTCTCCGTCCTCGAGAGCGGTGCGGAGGTCCCCTTCACCACGCTGGACCTCCCCGGTATCACCGACGAGGAGATCCGCGACCACGCCGAGCGGGACCGCCGCGCCGGGTTCGACCTGGCCACCGGCCCGCTGATGCGCTGCACGCTGATCCGCGTCGGCTCCGGCCGGAACGTCCTGGTGCAGACCGTGCACCACATCATCGCCGACGGCTGGTCGGTGCCGCCGATGCTCCGCTCGCTGCTGGCCGAGTACCACGCGCCGGGGACCGTGTACCCGCTCGGCGGCTTCTCCGACTACGTGGAGTGGCTGGCCGGACGCGACGCCGACGAGAGCGACGGGGTGTGGCGCGGCGAACTCGCCGGTCTGCCCGGCCCCTCGCTGGTCACCGAGGGGCACACCCCCTCCGACCGGTTCGCCGACACCTCCGTCGTACCCGGGGACGAGGGTGCCGACATCGACGCGGCCGTCCGGTCCGCGGGCGTGCCGCTGAGCGTGGCCGTGCACAGCGCCTGGGCGGTGACCCTGGGCGGCATCCTGCGCGGCAGGGACGTCGTCTTCGGCTCCACCGTGTCCGGGCGCGACGCGGACGTGCCCGGCATCGGCGACATGGTGGGCCTGTTCATCAACACGATCCCCGTGCGCGCACGGTGGACCGGAACCAGCACGGCGCGCGACCTGCTCGCCGCGGTGCGGGAACACCAGAGCGCGGTGCTGCCGCACCAGCATGTCTCGCTGGCGCGGATCGGCCGGCAGGCCGGGGCCGGCGGCGCGCTGTTCGACACCCTGGTCGTCTTCGACGTCGCGACGGACGTGGACGCTCTGCGACGGCCCGGCGACACCCTGACCGTCACGTCCCTCGTGAACGAGGGTGCCCCGCACTACCCGTTGACCCTGGTGGTGGAGCGCGGACGTGACGGCCGCCCGCGCTTCACCCTGATCTACGACGGCGAACTGCTGCGCGAGGCGGGCGCCCAGGAGATCCTGCGGACCTTCACCCGGACCCTCACCGGCCTGCTCACCCGGCCGGACGCCCCGGTCGACGGCCTGGCAACCGAGGACGGCCGGCGGCCGGCCCGGATCACCCCGACGACCCTGGACCAGCTGTTCGACGCCGCCGCGACCCGTGACCCGGCCGCCACCGCCGTCACCCAGTGCGCACTCGACGGCGGCAGCCGCTCACTGACGTACGGCGAACTGGCGGACGCCAGGGACGAGCTGGCCGCGGCCCTGCGCGTGGCGGGTGCCGGACCCGGCAGGCGGGTCGCCGTCGCGGTGCCGCGCTCCCTCGAACAGGTCGTCGCCCTGGTCGCGGTCGTCACCGCGGGCGCCGCCTACGTACCACTGGACCCGGCCTACCCGGACGAACGGCTGGAGTACATCCTCGCCGACTCCGCTCCGCAGGTCGTCCTCGTGGACCGGGAGCAGCAGGACCGCTTCACGGTGCTGCTGGCCCGTGCGGGCGTACCGGCCCGGGTGCTCGTCCAGGGGGAAGAGCCGCCGGCGGACGAGCGGCGGACGGACGAGCCGCGGACGTCCGGCACGGGCCCCGGCGAGCCGCCGGTCACCACCCGGCCCACCCCCGGGCCCGGCCCGCACGACGCCGCGTACGTGATCTACACATCCGGATCGACCGGCAGGCCCAAGGGCGTCGTCGTCCCCCACTCCAGTGTGGTGACGCTGCTCGCGAACACCGGACCGGACATGGACTTCGGCCCGCACGACGTATGGGTCCAGTTCCACTCCTTCTCCTTCGACTTCGCGGTCTGGGAGCTGTGGGGCGCGCTGGCCCACGGCGGCGAGCTGCTGGTGCCGGAGTACGGTCTGACGCGCTCCCCGGTCGACTTCCACCGGCTGGTCCGCGAGCGCTCGGTGACCGTGCTCAACCAGACCCCGTCGGCCTTCTACCAGTTCATCGAGGCCGACCGGCACGCCGACGAGCCGGTCACGGCACTGCGCCGGATCATCTTCGGAGGCGAGCCGCTGGACCTCGGGCGGCTGCGCGGCTGGACCGAGCGGCACGGTACGGCTTCGCCCGAGCTCGTCAACATGTACGGCATCACGGAGACCACCGTCCATGTCACCCACCGGGTGCTGACGGACGAGGACTTCGGACCGGGCGACGACGTCAGCCCGATCGGCGGCCCGATCCCCGGACTGGTCACCCATCTGCTCGACGACCGGCTCCGGCCGGTGCCGCCCGGCCGGGTGGGCGCCATCTACGTCGCCGGGGACCAGGTGTCCCTCGGCTACCTGGGCAGGCCGGGGCTCACCGCGGCCCGGTTCGTGGCGAATCCGTTCGCCGGCGACGGCTCCCGGATGTACCACACGGGCGACCTCGCCCGCCGCACGCTCGACGGCGAGCTGGAGTTCACCGGCCGCGCCGACGACCAGGTGCAGCTCAAGGGGTTCCGTATCGAGCTCGGTGAGGTGGAGTCCGCGGTCAGGGAGCTCGCCGGCGTGGTCGACGCGGCCGTCACCGTGGCGGACGGCGGCGACCACCTCGTCGCGCACGTGGTGGGCGGCGTGCCCGGTGACGTCACCGGGCTGCTGGCCGCGAGGCTGCCCGCGCACATGGTGCCGGGCCGGGTGCTGCCCGTCGACGCCCTGCCGCTGACGGTCAACGGCAAGCTCGACCGGAAGGCGCTGGCCGCGCGTGCCGCCACCGCGCAGGACGGCCCCCCGGCCGCCACGAGCGATTCCGCGCTCGCCGCCCTGGTCGGCGTCTTCGCCGAGACGCTGCCCGGATCCGCCCCGGACGCCGACACCGACTTCTTCCGGGCCGGGGGCGACAGCATCGTCGCCATCACCGTGGTCAACCGGGCCAGGGCGCTCGGCCTGCCGATCGCACCCCGGGACGTGTTCCTCTTCAGGACACCGCGCGCCCTCGCCGAGCACCTGGGGACACGTACCCCGCAGCCCGCCGCGCCGGCGCCGTCCCGCCGTGCGGACGGCCCGCTGACACCGACACCGATCATCCTGCGCCAGCGCGAACTGGGCGGCTCGCTCGCCCGGTTCGCCCAGGCCAGAACACTGGTCGCGGCCGAGGGCACCGGGCTCGCCGACGCCGTGCGCGCCGCGAACGCCGTCGTGGCGGCGCACCCGGCCCTCCGGCTGCGGCTGCGCGCCGAGCACGGGGTGTGGGCCCTGCGCACCGGACCGGCCGGTGAGATCACCGTCGTCACCGCCGACGCGGCCGACGCGACAGCGGCGGCGGACGAGGCCGCCGGACGGCTCGATCCCGAGTCCGGGGACGTCATCGCGTTCTCCTGGCTGGAGGCGAGCCGCACCCTGGTGGTCACCGCGCACCACATCGCCGTCGACGCGGTGTCCTGGCTCGTCCTCCTCGACGACCTGGCCACCGCCATGGGCGGGGCGGACCTGGCGCCGCCGACCACGTCCTACGCCGAGTACGCCGAGGCGCTCGCGGCACGGTCCGCCCACGAGACGGAAAGCCTGGGCAACTGGATCACCACACTCCAGGCCCCCGCGCCGCTGCCTCCGGCCGTACGGCTCCGCGAGACCACCGTCGTCCTCGCGCCCGGGGCGAGCGACCGGGTGACGCGCACCGCCCCCGCCGCACTCGGCGTGGGGCTCACCGAACTGCTGTGCGGCGCGCTGCGCGCCGCGCTGACACGGATCCAGCCGGAGCCCACCGATCTCGCGATCGAGCTGGAGCGGCACGGCCGGGTTCCCGCCCTCGAACACCACGACTACACCCGCACGGTCGGCTGGTTCACCTCCATCGCGCCCGTACGGCTCACCCCGCGCACCGACCCCGTCGCGGCGGCGCGCGAGGTCGCCGAACGCCAGCCGGACGAGCGCGGGCACGTCGCCTACGGCGCGCTCAGATACCTCAACCCGCAGACGGCCCCACTGCTGAACGCCCGCCCGCAGGTGCTGTTCAACTACCTCGGCCGGGGCGGCGAGTCCGAGGTGCCGCGCCTCACCGGCGGGGACCGGGGCAGCCCGTACGCCGTCGAGGTCAACGCGTGGACCGACGAGGCCACCGGAAGCCTGCACGCGGCCTTCACCCTCGCGGAGGGCGTGTCCGACGAGATCACCGGGCACTGGCTCGGCGCACTGGAGCACATCGCGGACGTGTCCGCGACGGCCGAGCGCACCGCACCGGTCACCCCGCTCCAGCGGGGTCTGTTCTTCCAGGCCCAGATGGCGGGGACGGCCGGACACTATGTCGCGCAGTCCTACTTCGCCTTCGACCGGCGCCTGGACACCGACGCGCTCGCCGGGGCGATGGCGTACGTGATCGCGAGGCACCCGGTCATGGGCGCCGGCTTCACCACCGACGACGGCGGAAACCCGGTCCAGGTCCTCAGGGCCGGCCGGCGGGTCGATGTCCGTACCGTCGCCCTGTCGACGGACGCGGAGGTCGACGCCCTGCGCGCCCGGGACCGCGACACGGGATTCGACCCGGGGGAGCCGCCCCTGATCCGGCTCACCGTGGTGCGGCTGCCCGGTCACGGGGACGGGCTGCTGCTGAGCTACCACCTGCTGCTGCTGGACGGCTGGTCCCGCGAGATCCTGCTGCGGGACCTGTTCGACGCCTATGAGACCGTCGTCGCGGGAGGGATACCGTCCGCGTCGCCGGCCCTGCCGAGCTTCGAGGACCACGCCCGGACGCTCGCCGCCAAGGACCCCGCCGTGTCGGAGCGTTTCTGGGCGGAGCACCTGGCCGGCCTCAGCGGTCCGACCCTGCTCGCCGGACCGCGGCCGTCCCTCCCCGACGAACTGCCCCACGCGCTCGTGCGCACACTCTCCGCCGACCTGTCCGAACTGCTGCGGGAAGCGGCCAGGCTGCACGGCGTCACACTGAACTCGGTGCTGACCGGCGCGTTCGGCCTTCTCCTCGGCGCACACACGGGCCGCGCCGACGCCGTGTTCGGCGTGACCGTCTCGGGCCGGGACGGCGAGGGCCTGTCCGACATCGTCGGCGTGCTGCTCAACACCGTGCCCATGTGGACCCGGGCGCGCCCCCACGACACGGTCCGCGACTACCTGTCGGCCGTCCAGGCGGCCCGGGTCGAGGCGATGGAGCACGAGCACCTGGGGCTCGGCGAGATCCAGCGGGCCAGCGGGCACGACACCCTGTTCGACAACCTGTTCGTCCTCCAGAACTTCCTGGACATGGACGCGTTCGCCGAGATGAACGCCCGGCACGGCATCACCTCGGTGAAGGCCGACGACTCCACGCACTACCCGTTCACCTGGGTCGTCACCCCCGGCGACCGGCTGACGGTCAAGCTGGAGCACCGCGACCACGACACCGGCAACGCCCGCCGTCTCCTGGACGGTTATGTGCGCGTGCTGGAGGACCTGGCCGGGGCGACGGGCCCGGTGGGGGCTCTGCCGGGCCTCGGAGCGGATCCCGCGCCCGCGGAACGTACGGACGTGGGCACGGACACCGTCGTCGACCGGTTCGACCGGGCCGCGGACCGTGATCCGGGGCGGGTCGCGCTCGTCGCCCACGGTTCGGCCATGACGTTCGGTGAACTCCGCGACCGCAGCCGCACGGTGGCAGGTGTGCTCGCCGGGCGGGGCATCGGCCCCGAGCAGGCCGTGGGCCTGGCGGTCCCGCGTTCCCTGGACTCGATCGTGGCGCTGTTCGCCGTGCTGCGCGTCGGCGCCGCGTACGTGCCGCTGGAGCTGGACCACCCGGACGAGCGGATCGCCACGATCGTCGCGGACGCCCGCCCGGAGGTGATCCTCACCGTCAGCGCCGTGTCGCCCCGGCTGACCGGCGAACTCATCGAGCTGGACCGCCCGTTGCCCGGGGCCGAGCCGTACGTGACCTTCGCGGCGGACGACCCGGACCGCCTGCGCCACCCCGCGTACACGATCTACACCTCCGGGTCGACCGGGAAGCCCAAGGGCGTGGTGACCGAGTACGCCGGCCTCACCAACATGCTGATCAACCATCAGCGCCGGATCTTCGAACCGGTCCTCGCGGAGCACGGCAACCGGGTCTTCCGGATCGCCCACACGGTGTCGTTCGCGTTCGACATGTCGTGGGAGGAACTGCTGTGGCTCGCCGACGGCCATGAGGTGCACATCTGCGACGAGGAGCTGCGCCGCGACGCGCCCCGGCTGGTCGAGTACTGCCTGGAGCACGGGATCGACGTCATCAACGTGACGCCGACCTACGCGCAGCAACTGGTGGCCGAGGGACTGCTCGACCAGCCGGAGCGGCGGCCCGCGCTGGTACTGCTGGGCGGCGAGGCGGTCACCCCGACGCTGTGGCAGCGGCTGGCGGACACCGGGGGGACGGTCGGCTACAACCTGTACGGACCCACCGAATACACCATCAACACCCTCGGCGTCGGCACGTTCGAATGCCAGGACCCGGTGGTGGGCGTCCCGATCGACAACACCGAGGTGTACGTCCTGGACCCCTGGCTGCGGCCCCTGCCGGACGGAGCGCCCGGTGAGCTGTACGTGTCGGGCATCGGCATCGCGCGCGGTTATCTCGGGCAGAGCGCCCAGACCGCGCACCGCTTCGTGGCGTGCCCGTTCGGCGAACCCGGCGAACGGATGTACCGCACCGGGGACCTGGTGGTCCGGCGGACCGACGGCAATCTGACGTACCTGGGCCGCACCGACCAGCAGGTCAAGATCCGGGGTCACCGGGTCGAGCCGGGCGAGGTCGAGGCCGCGTTCGCGGCGCACCCGGCGGTACGCTTCGCCGCCGCGGTCGCCCAGCCCGACCCGCAGGTCGACGGCGCCCACCGGCTGGCCGCGTATCTCGTGCTGGACGGCTCCGGCCTGGCCGAGGTCGCCGCCGAGGTGGGCGCCGGGCTGCCGGACTTCCTGCGCCCGACGCACTACGCCCAGGTCGACAGCATCCCGCTGACGGTGAACGGGAAGGCCGACACCAAGGCGCTGCCGGAGGCGAAACCGCTGGGCGCGCTGACCACGGCGGGTGAACGCGGCCCGGAGACAGAGACCGAGACCGTGCTGTGCGAGCTCTTCGCCGAAGCGCTCGACCTGGACGACGACGAGGTGAGCGCGGTGAGCGACTTCGTGTCCCTCGGAGGGCACTCCATGCTGGCGGTGCGGCTGATCGGGCTGCTCCGCCGGGAGTACGGTCCTGTGGTCACCGTCCGTGACCTGTACACCCTGCGAACCCCGGAAGCGATTGCCCGTCACCTTGATGACCACTCCTGACACGCAGAGGCCCCGCGCGGGGTCCCGGATCCTGCGGACCGCACTGCGCCGCAACGTCGGTGCCATGGCCTGGGGCACCGTCCTCATGGGCATGTACCAGGCGGCGGAGACCGCCTTCCCCATCGCGCTCGGCCTGATCGTCGAGCACACGATGCAGGACCGGAGCCTCGGCGCGCTCGCCGTGTCGATCGGCGCGCTGGCCGTGATCATCACGACGGTGTCGCTGTCGTGGCGGTTCGGCATGCGCATCCTGCAGAAGGCCAACACGACCGAGGCGCACCGCTGGCGGGTGCAGGTGGCGGCCTGCGGACTCCAGCCGGTGGCCAGGGACGTCGATCTGAAGTCCGGCGAGGTGCTGACCATCGCCACCGAGGACGCCGACCAGACCGCCGACATCATCGAGGTGGTGCCGCTGCTGATCAGCTCACTGGTCGCGGTGCTGGTCGCGGCCGTCGCGCTGGGGCTGGCCGACATCCGGCTCGGCCTGCTGGTCATCGCGGGAACCGTCGCGATCCTGTCCATCCTGGCCGTGATGTCCAAGCGCATCGGTGCCAGTACCCGCGAACAGCAGGCCCGGGTGGCGCGGGCGGGCGCGAAGGTCGCCGACCTGATCACCGGCCTGCGCCCGCTGCACGGCTTCGGCGGCAACCACGCGGCGTTCCTCTCCTACCGGAAGGTCAGCACGGAGGCGAAGCACCAGGCGATCACCGTGGCCAGGGTGAACGGCGCCTACGCCGGTACGGCGCTGGCCCTCAACGCGGTCCTCGCCGCGGCGGTGACCCTGACGGCGGGCTGGCTGGCGTTCGGCGGCGTGATCACCATCGGTGAGCTGGTCATGGCCGTGGGCCTCGCGCAGTTCATCATGGAACCGCTGAAGATGTTCTCGGAGATGCCGAAGTACGTGATGATCGCGCGCGCTTCGGCCGAACGGATGTCGCTGGTGCTGTCCGCGCCGCCGGTGACGGCCCCGGGCCCGGAGCGCCCGGCCGTGGGCGGCGATCTCGTGGTCGACTGCGTACGGTACGGGTCCCTGCACGAGCTGAAGTTCGAGGTGCCCGCCGGCGAGTTCGTGGCGATCGCCGTCTACCAGCCTCGCGCGGCGGCCGACCTCGCGTCGGTCCTGGCCGTGAACGTCCCGCCCCATGCCTACGAGGGCACGGTACGGGTCGGCGGGCAGGCGATCGGGGACCTGTCCGTCGAGGCGGTCCGCGAACACCTGCTGGTGAACCCGTACGACGCTGAGATCTTCGCGGGAACCCTCCGTACGAACATCGATCCGTCGGGCACCAGCCGGACGGTCCCCGAGGCCGTCGAGGCGTCCATGCTGACCGATGTCGTCGCACTTCACCGCGAAGGACTCGACTACGGCGTCCGCGACCGCGGCGCGAACCTCTCCGGAGGGCAGCGCCAACGGCTGTCCCTGGCCCGCGCCCTCGCCGCCGACACCGAGATGCTGGTCCTGCACGACCCGACGACGGCCGTCGACGCGGTCACCGAACAGCTCATCGCACGCAACGTCGCGAAGCTGCGCCGAGGCCGCACCACCGTCGTGATCACCAGCAGCCCGGCCCTGCTGGACGCCGCCGACCGTGTGCTCGTCCTGGACGACGGCGTCATCACCGCGCAGGACACCCACCGCAATCTGCTGGCCACCGACGAGGACTACTGCCTGGCCGTGGCGCGGTGACCTCGCGTCACGGACGCCCGTAGGCGTGCGCGCAGGAGGGATGCCGGGGGCGCGGTGATACGTCCCCGGCATCCTCGGCGTTCCCGCTGCCTTCGGTGTCCCGGTGTCCCCGGCGTTCCCGGTGTCCCGGCATTCTTGGCGCCCTCGGTGCCTTCGGCAGTGCTCAGGCGAGCGCCCAGGCGACATCCCTGAGGAGGGCGTGCCGCCAGCCGGCCCGGTCGTGGCCCGAGGCCGACCGCGAGACCCGCACCGTCGCACCGGCCCGCTCGGCCAGCGTCTCGGCCAGCTCGCAGTGGGGCAGCATCCGCGTCTCGTGTTCCCCCACGTCGAACGCGGCCCGCAGCCCGGACAGCCCCGGGTGCTCCCGCAGGCGCGCGGCGACGGCTCCGCCCACCGGGCCGCCCAGGGGATCCGCCGACTCCATGGCCTCGGGCGTCCACCAGAACGACGCGGACTGACAGGCGATCCGGGACACCAGGACCGGGAACTCCAGCGCCGCGTACAGCGCGCTCAGCCCGCCGAGACTCTGCCCGGCGACCACCAGCCGGTCCGGGTCGGCGGGTACGCCGGACTCCGCCACCAGCGGAAGCAGTTCGTCGCGGACCGCCTCCCACAGCTCCGGCCGGCACCCGAACTCGGCCGCCCGGTCCTTCGCCGGAAGGAAGACGAGCGTGACGGGGGGCATCTCCCCGGCGGCGACGGCCGAGTCGAACGCGGTCATGGCCGGGTGCAGATACAGCCAGTCGTCCCCGTCGAGCAGCAGGACCACCGGTCCGCCGCCGCCCGCCGGGTGGACCCGCACGGTACGCCGCCCGCCGAGCCGTTCGCTGTTCCAGCGGAGCCGGGCGGCCGGGACGGGGAGGATGTCCTCGGCGCCGATGACGGGCCAGTGCGGCTGGGCCGGGGCGTCCGGGGTCGCGGCGATGGACCGGTCACCGCCCGCGCCGACCGGGTTGAACGGGTCCGCGAACGCCGCGCCGTCCGCGACGAACCGGTAGGTCACCCGCAGCCGCGCGGGCATGCGCACCTCGGCGTACCAGCAGTCCGTACCCTCCCACCGGAGCAGGGGGACGGGCTCCGACCAGCTCTCGAAGTCGATGGCCGCCGAAGACCCACGCCACAGGAACACGGTGCACCAGCCGTCGCCGCCGTCGGCGGGTACCGACGCGGGTGTCCGCGCCGCCGCCCAGAACTCGTCGGTTCCGGGTTCGCCGTGCATGCCGAACCTGACGAAGGGGTTCTCCCCGCCGGCCGCGCGGCCGGATGCGGGACCGGTCATGGCCGGACGGTGAGGTAGCCGTCCACGGTCCGAGGGGACCCGCTCGGGGGGTGGTCCGTGCCGTTCTCGGCGCGGACCGGTTCGGTCACCGGGCGCATGAACGTCTCCTTGTGAGAGGGAAAGGGAAAGGCTAAGCTCGCTTTTAATTAGGCGAGCCTAACCTAATTCACTCCCGGTGTACCGGCTCCACCCGCAGCCACGACGACCTGACACGCACTCACGACGCGGCCACCACCGGCCCGTCGGCCCGAGGAGGCACCGACAGCATGAGCACCAACCCTTTCGACGACCCCGAAGGCCGCTTCCTGGTCCTGGTGAACGACGAGGGACAGCACTCGCTCTGGCCGTCCTTCGCCGAGGTTCCCGGGGGCTGGACGACCGCTCTCGACGAGAACACCCGGGAGGCGTGCCTGGAGTTCATCGAGACCAACTGGACCGACCTGCGCCCCCGTTCACTCGCGGCTTCCATGGACGCCTGATCTTCACGGCGCACCGCACCGCGAGGGACCTGCCCCGACAGGGGTGACGAGGGCGGCGGTACGTCACGGAAGGCGGCCGTTCCCCGTCACCGGGGGCCCGCCCGCGCGCTGCGCCTGCCGTACTCCCAGCGGGAGCTGGCCGGCGCGATCGGGCGCGCTGCCCGGACCTGTCTGGCCGAGGGGGTCACCGCCTGCGCCGAGGCGGGCATCGGCGGCACCCTCTTCGGCCACAGTCCGGTCGAGCCGGGTGCCTGCCAACTCGCCCGTGAGGAGGGATCGCTGCCGCTGCGGGTGCGGCTCATGGTGTCGGCGGAACGGCTTCGCCCGGTCTCCGCGCACGGGACCGATGGCATACCCCGGGCCCTGGACCTCGGCCTGCGCACCGGGTTCGGCGACGACCGTCTCTCCGTGGGCGCGCTGAAGATCTACACCGACGGCGGCATGATGGCCCGGACCGCCGCGCTCTCCGGCCCGTACGAAGGGCTGGACCACGCGGGTCAGTTGCAGGACGACCCCGACGTGCTCACGGAGATGATCGTGGACGGCCGCCTCGCAGGGTGGCAGCTCGCCGTCCTCCGGACCGGCCCCGCCGTGCGGTGCCGTGCCGTGCGGTGTCGTGTCGCGCGGCCGCCGGCCGGTGTCCCCGTCGAGAACGGGGGCACCGGCCGGCGGTGTCGCTATCGCTGTCGCTGTTCCGTCCCGGCACCTCGCCGGGGGGGCCGGCTCAGAACACGAAGGGTCCCGGCGCCTGGGCCGATGTCGCGTTGCACGTCACGCTGATGCCGAAGACCACGACCTTGAGGGATGTGGCCTCCAGACTGTCCCCGGAGGCCACGGTCCCGTTCAGCAGGCCCGTGGAGACGGGGCTTCCGGCCGGAATGGCAGGGTTGGAGCTGCCGGTGAACGTCACCGACCCCGCACCCTTGTTGGTGAGTGTGAGCGTCGACTTGACGGAGTTCGCCCCGACGTTGATGGGGGCGGTGATGGCGGACGTCGAGACGTTGATGGTCGCGGCCGTCCCGCTCTGGGTGGCGGTGAGGGACGCGCTGCCCGAACCGTACGAACCGCAGTCGAACGTGATGGTTGCGGTGGTGGGGGTGACCGCGCTGGCTGTGGGGGCCAGCGCGAGCATGCCCGCAGCAAGGACGGAACCGATACCGAGCCGAGTGCCGTGCATGGTGGTTGCCCTTCGTGTGGGGGGACTGCCGGCGCGCGATCGCCGTGCCGCGCCGCATGGCGGAACCGCCCTGACGCGTCGTCAGGAAGGCGGTTCCCCCATTGAGGCACGGCCCCCTGGAGACAACAAGGCACACCGTCATGATTTTTGACATGCTACGGCCAAAATGGGGGGGCGGATCCGCGCACGCCGAGGCCTTCGCGTATCGCGGGGCGGGCCGGGCGTGCCGGTCCACGGGGTCCCGAAGTGGCGGTGCCGCGTGGTCGGTTCCGCACTGGACGAGCGACTAAGGTAAGGCTAGCCTTATTTTGCTTGTTCGTTGCGGTGTCACGGCGATGAGCCATTTCTTCGATCGTGGAAACCGAGGAGGGAAAGCCTTGTTCACGGTTA
The DNA here is from genome assembly GCF_026341775.1 of Streptomyces sp. NBC_00654. NCBI lineage: Bacteria > Bacillati > Actinomycetota > Actinomycetes > Kitasatosporales > Streptomycetaceae > Streptomyces > Streptomyces sp. NBC_00654. The sequence continues at coordinate 2,488,495 of NZ_JAPEOB010000001.1, forward strand.
CGCCGCGCCCTGCCCCGCTGCCGCACGCGCGCCTTGCGCCGGCGTCCTCCGTACGCTCCGCCCATGAGGGCGACGCTGCCGCGCTCGCCGAGTTGTCCCGGCCCTTCGTGCTCTCGGGGGCACTGAGGGAACGCCCTCTCCCGCTGTACGCCGCCCGCGCGGCCGAGTTCCTTGTGGCGGTGGCCCCCGAGGGCCCTTTGGAAGGCTGTGTGGGCCTGCGTGTATATCCGGCCGGCCCGGGGGAGGACCGGGGTCCCGCCGGTGTTCTGTACAACTTCTGCGTGGCCGGGCACAGACAGGGTCACGGGGTGGGAGCCGGGCTCCTGCGGGCCGTGCTGGCCATGGCGCACGCCCGGTCGCTCGGTGCGCTGTTCACGGCGACGACCGGTGGCGGCGGCCTGTTCCTCCGGTACGGGTTCGCGCCCGCGGCCGCAGGTCTGGCGCCGCCGTCCTGGGTGGAGTCCCTGGACCCCCGGCGCAACGCGCGGATCCTCGCGAGGCCGCTGTGATGTGCGGCCGGTGCGCTCGCGCCGGGTGCCGCGGGACGCCGGCCGCCATCGGTACCGGTTTCCGGTAGGCGCGGTCTTCCGCCGGCACCGGTTTCCGCTGGCACCGGTGCCCCGGTGCCGGGGTCGACGCGTCCGCCCCCATGAGGGTCAGACAGTGCTCCGGTCGGTGTGCGGACTGTCGCCGGGAACCACGGTGGTGCCGGGTCTGGTCCCGCCGAAGACGGCCCGCACCGCGTGCGGCACGCGTCCGTCGAGCACATGAGCCCTGTGTACGCCGCCGCGTACGGCCCGCAGGCAGCCCTCCATCTTGGGCAGCATCCCGCTCGCCAGATCCGGCAGCATCCCGTCCAGGGTGTCGGCCGTCAGACGCCCGATCACCTCGGTGCTGTGCGGCCAGTCCGCGTACAGCCCCTCCACATCGGTGAGCACCACCAGTCGCCGGGCGCCGAGGGCCACGGCGAGAGCCGACGCCGCGAGATCGGCGTTGACGTTGTAGACCTGGCCGTCCTCGCCGCGAGCCACGGGGGAGACCACCGGGATGTGGCCCTGCTCCAGGAGCGCGCGGACCACCCCCGGGTTCACCTCCACGATGTCACCCACGAGACCGATGTCCACGGGCCGGTCGTCCACCCGGGCCCAGCGCCGCACCGCTGTCATCGTATGCGCGTCCTCGCCGGTCATGCCCACGGCGAAAGGTCCATGGGCGTTGATGTGTCCGACCAGTTCCCGCTGGACCCGGCCGGTCAGCACCATGCGCACGACCTCCATGATCTCCGGAGTGGTCACCCGCAGGCCCGCCTCGAACCGGGTCTCCAGCCCGAGACGGTCGAGCATCGCGCTGATCTGCGGCCCGCCCCCGTGCACGACGACCGGGCGCAGACCCGCGTGCCACAGCTCCACGACGTCCTGGGCGAACGTCCGCTGCAGGGCGGCGTCCACCATCGCGTTGCCGCCGAACTTGACGACGACCACACCGTCCGGCGGTTCCTCCGGCCGGATTCGAGGCCCTCCGGCCGGATCCGCGTCCGCGCGCTGCGAGACAACTTCCGCTGCCCGATGGGTCATGGTCTCCGTCTCTCGTCGGTACCCGTCTGTCCTGCGCGCCCGTCTGTCCGTCCGGCGCCTCCGGCGCGCGAAGCGGTCACGCGTTCTTCGGTTCCCTGTGCAGGAGCAGGCCGCGCAACAGGCCGTCCGTCATGCAGACCATGCCGCTGCGTGCGGCCCAGCGGAGCGCCAGGGAGTGTTCCTCGGCGGAGAAGTCGGCCACCGCGTCGGCGACGACGAACGGCTGGATGTCGTTCATGAAGGCGTCCGCGGCGGTCAGCAGGACACCGAGGTGTGCGTACACCCCGCAGATGATCAGCTGGTCGCGGCCGTTCGCGCGCAGCAGTCTGCCGAGATGGCTGCGCAGGAAGGCGTTGTGACGCACATTCGGCAGCAGATGCTCACCGGGGCGTGGAGTGAGGGGCGCGACGATCGCGGCGGCATCGGTCTCGTCCCCGATGCCCGGACCCCACATGTCGGCGACCAGCCCGCGCTGTCCCGGCTCCTGCCCGGCCGGCTCCGCGCTGAAGATGACCGGCATGCCCAGCGTCCCGGCGAGTTCCCGGAGCGCCGCGATGTTGTCGACGAGTTCCCGTACGGGTGAGCGCCCCGCCGGAAACGCTCCGACGAAGTGGCTCTGCATGTCGTGGACCAGCAGCGCGGCGCGCGCCGGATCGATCCTCCAGGAGACCTGCGACTGAGGAAGGGCGCCGCGCTCCGGCATGGGATAGGCGTCGATGGCGGGTAGGCGCATGGGTGACTCCCCTTCCCCGATGACGCACGCACCGCCGGGTCCGAACTGCCGAGTTTTTCTTAGCTTAGCCTAACCTAAATTCTTGCAATCATGGCGTGGTCCTCCTGCTCTCCCGGATTCCGCCGGGCAGGCCAACTGCCTTCCCGTGCAAGGGGATGCCGATGGGGGTGCGGCACCGACCCCCATGCAACCCGATGGCTATGACAAACCGCGAACGGCGGTGCGGCCCTGTGGACAACAGTTATCCACAGGGGTCGCGGAATTCCGCGGAACGCGGGACGGTCATGCCATGAACAAGCACCACGAATCCACCGGACCGGCCGACGAGCAGCAGATCACGCTGCGCGGTCCCGCCGAGCTCGCCGACGCCCTTCCGTACCTCATGGGATTCCATCCGAACGACAGCGTGGTCATGGTGGCCCTGCACGGCGGCCGCGGCCGCTTCGGCGGCAGGCTCAGGCTCGGCATTCCGCGGGCGCCGCAGGAATGGGCGCCCGTCGCGGGCCAATTGGCGGAGTCGCTGATCGTGGGGAGCGAGCGGCGCGGTTCCCGGCCCGACGCGATCGTCGTCTTCCTCTGCCAGGATCCGGCCGAGGGCGAGAGCGCCCACGAGACCATGGAGCGTCTGAGGCCCCTGGCCCAGTGCCTGCGCACCGCCTGCGGAGCCCTCGACGTCCCCGTTCTGGAAGCCCTCTGCATTTCCGACGGCCGCTACTGGTCCTACTGCTGCCCCGACGCCCGGTGCTGCCCCGCGCAGGGAAACCCCCTGGCGATGCCCGGCACCACGGTCATGGCGGCCGCGGCCGCGTACGCCGGAATCCAAGTGCGGGGATCACTGCGGGACATGGAGGAGCGGCTCTCGCCATGGCGGTCTCCGGCCGCCCCCGCGCAGTGCCACGCACTGGACACGGCGGGGGCTTCGCTGGTGTCCCGGATCCTGGACAAGGACGGGCGGGTCGAGGTGGCCGGGGAGACCCTGGAGCTCGCGCGGGTGCTCATGCGGCGTCTCCGGCAGGTGCCGCCGTCCGTGCCGTCGGCCGCCGACAGGAGCGACGATCAACTGATCAGCCACGACGAGGCGGCTGCCGTGATCCTCGGGCTTCAGGACCGGGAGACCCGGGACAAGGCGGCGGAGTGGATGGAAGGTCCCGAAGCGGACTCCGCGCTGAGGCTGTGGCGGGCGCTCTCCCGCCGCTGTGTCGGCCCGTACGTGGAACACGCCGCCGCTCCGCTCACCCTGGCGGGCTGGGTCTCCTGGTCGACCGGTGACGAACCGGGCGCGCGGGTCGCCCTGGGGCTGGCCCTCCGTGCCGACCCCGACTACACCTTCGCCCAACTGCTGCACCAGGCGTGCAACGAGGGCCTGGACCCGGAGACGCTGCGCCGCTGTCTGCGCGGCGAGGACGACTCCGTCGTGGGCGGCGGCGCCCCGGCCGGCGGTGCCCCGGGCGGAGACCTCCGGGACGGTGGAACCGCAGGAGGCGACACCGGTAGTGCTGACGGTCTGCCAGGGGACGCTCGAGGCGCCCTGCGCGAGTGCCGTACGCGGTCGCGCGCGCAGCGGACGCAACGGCTGCCCCGCCCGCCGCGGCGGACACCCGTGGCGAAGCGGAGGAAGGGGGCACCCGGTGCCATCCGTCCGGGTGGTGCCGCCGCTCGGCGCGGGCAGCGGGAACCCGGTCGGTACGGGCGGCGGGCGACCGGGAACAGCCGATGACCGCCGCGGCGACGGCGCATGGCCACCGGGCGCACCCGCCGGGCCCCGGTCCGGCCGGATCCGTTGGATCCGACGGATCGCGAGGATGCCGAATGGAGTGTTTATCGTCAGGCAGACGACTATGATCGCGGCATGCCGCCCTACGACCCGTCGACCTTCCCGCCCTTCGCTGTCACCGTCGACCTGGTCGTGCTCACGGTGCGCCGCCACGCGCTCTGCGCGCTGGTCGTACGCCGAGGGGAGCCGCCGTTCCAGGGCCGGTGGGCGCTGCCCGGCGGATTCGTCCGGGCCGATGAGGATCTCGGAGCGGCCGCGGCGCGTGAACTCGCCGAGGAGACCGGGCTCTGCGCACATGATCCGGCGCCTGAGGCGCCTCAAGCGGTGGGCAACGGCGCGCACCTTGAGCAGTTGGCGACCTACGGGGATCCGGCGCGTGACCCTCGGATGCGGGTCGTGAGCGTGGCACATCTCGCGCTCGCGCCGGACCTTCCCGCACCCCGTGCGGGCGGCGACGCCAACAGCGCGCGCTGGGCCCCGGTCGGGGATCTGCTCCGGCCGGACAGCGACCCGGGCCGGGACGGCGAACAGCCCGCGCCGCTGGCATTCGACCACGCGCGGATCCTCGCGGACGGGGTGGAGAGGGCCCGTTCCAAGATCGAGTATTCGTCGCTGGCCACGGCGTTCTGCCCGGCGGAGTTCACGGTCGGTGAGCTGCGCCGGGTGTACGAGGCGGTGTGGGGCGTGGTTCTCGACCCCCGGAACTTCCACCGCAAGGTCACCGGCACGCCCGGCTTCCTGGTGCCCTCCGGAGGCACCACCACGAGGCAGGGCGGCCGTCCCGCGCAGCTGTTCCGGGCCGGCGCCGCCACCGTGCTCAACCCCCCGATGCTGAGGCCCGAGGTCTGAGGCCCGAGGTCTGAGGCCCGAGGTCTGAGACCCGAAGTCTTGGGGCCTGAGCCCCGAGGTGTGAGGCGGCGCAGGTCCGGAAGCCTGCGCGCGAAGCCGCGCCCCGGCGCCGGGGCGCGCGGCCTGACCCCGTGGAACACCCGCCGGTCCACTGCTGCGCCAAAAGTCGCAATTGTCGCGTTATGTTGCTGTGGTACTCACCTGCCGCCGAGCGGTCTCACCTTCCGCGAGAAACGCGAGAGAAGCGATGCTCCAGGCCATCGGACTCACCAGCAAACCCCGCCGCGACGCCTTGCCCGCCGTGGGCGATCTGTCCTTCGAGGCCCGGCCCGGCCGCGTCACCGCGCTGCTCGGTGCTCCGGGCTCCGGGAAGACCACGGCACTGCGCCTGATGCTCGAACTCGACGCCGGGCGAGGCGTCACCTACTTCCGCGGGCGGCCGTTGCACCGTATCGCCCACCCGGCGCGCGAGGTGGGCGTCCTTCTCGGAGACGTTCCCGGTCACCCCGCCCGTACGGCCCGGGGTCAGCTCCGTATGCTCTGCGCGGCCGCGGGCGTACCCGCCGCCCGCGCCGACGAGGTGCTCGAAGTCGTCGGCCTCGCCGGACTGGGGGACCAGCGCATCGGCACCCTCTCGGTGGGCATGGACCGTCGCCTCGCTCTCGCGTCCGCGCTTCTGGGGGACCCGCACACACTGCTCCTCGACGAACCCGCCGAAGGCCTCTCGCCCCGGGAGAACAGTTGGCTGTACGGGCTGTTGCGTGCCCACGCCGCCCAGGGAGGAACGGTGCTGTGCGCCGTCGGTGATCCCAAGGAGGCGGCCCGTACCGCCGACCGTGTCGTCACCATCGACGGCGGGCGGCTCGTCGCGGACCAGGACGTCGCCGACTTCTCCCGCACCCGGCTGCGCCCACGCGTCGCCGTCCGGACTCCGCACGCGGCCCGGCTGGCCGCGGTCGTCGCCCGCGAGGCGCGTGCGGGGCGACGCTCCGTCGAGGTGGTGACCGAGGCGAGCAGCCGTCTGTCGGTGTACGGCAGCAGTTGTGCCGAGATCGGGGACACGGCGTTCAGGCACGGCGTCCCCGTTCATCAACTCGCCGACGAGACCGGCGACACCGGACCTGTCGTCACCGGTGACGCGGGGGCCGTGCCGCGGCGGGCCTCGTCCGTCGCCCGCTCCGAACCGCCGCCGCCGATCCCGGTGCGCCCCGCCCGGGGACCGCTGCGTCCGCTGCGCTACGAACTGCGCCGCCTGCTGGGCGTCAGGACAACGGCCATGATCACGGCCACCGTTCTGCTCGCGTCGGCCGGACTCGCCGTCCTGCTCGCCCGCGCCGACGGGACGCCGCTGCCGCACCTGCTGGCCGCGTGGCCCGCTCTGCTGCCGTTGCCTCCGGCCGCGCTCGGTGCCGGACTGATCGGGGCCCTCTCCTTCGGGGACGAGTTCCGCTACCCGGCGCTGGCCGCAGGCCGTGGGACGGTTCCCCGGCGCCTCGGACTGCTCCTCGCGAAGCTGGCCGTCACGGCCGGTACCGCCCTCCTGCTCGCGCTGCTCGTGGTGCTGTGCGACGCCCAGGCCATTCGCCTCGTGTACGGCGAGGAACTGATCAAGGTCCCGGCGAACCTCGCCCCGCTCGCGGCGAGTTGGGCGGGCCTCACCGTCGGCTGCGCCTGGGCCGGCCTGCTGGCCGCGGGGATCTTCAGGGTGGCGGGCGCCGGAGTCGCCGCGGTGCTGGCTGTTCCGGTGCTCATCGTGCCGCTCGTCCGGAAGGTGCTGGAGGGCCCGGCGGCACGGTCGGCCGCGGGGCTCCCGGGAAGGCTGCGGGAGCTGGCCTGGTGGCAACTGCCGCACGAGGCGGACAGATGGGTCCTGGCGGTCGTGCGGGTGGTGGCACAGCCCGTGGGGACGGCGCTCGCCCTGTCGCTGTCGGCCCTGATCTGCGCGTATCTGTTCACCAGCCTTCGAGGCAGGGCGCGTTGGTGACCGCGATGTCTCCGGCGGGCGGCTCAAACCCCGTAACTCCCTTGGAAACACCCTTCTTGTGGCATTATGTCGTCAATTGCGGGGCGGGTGCCGATCACCCTTTCGTGTGCTTTTCACCAAAGACCTCAAGAGGCGGGCGCGCCGCGCCGACAAAGGATGCGTGAGTACCCTTGCGCACACCATGATGACCGCCGCCCGCTCCGCCGACTCCGGCCTCGCCGGCTCGGGCGAACTCGACCGCTACCCCTACACGGAGGCGCCGGCCGGCGAGCGCGCCGCGATCCGCTCGTGGGGCGGACCCGATTCCGAGCTGGGGCGGGCGAGCCGACGCGGGGCTGCCAGCCGAGGACGTGGCCTCCACGGCCAACTCGTTCAGCAGCTGGGCCAGATGATCGTTTCCGGAGATCTCGGCGCCGATCGCCCGCTCGTTCCCGAGGAGATCGGTCAGCGTTTCGAGGTCTCCCGTACTGTCGTGCGTGAGTCCCTGCGCGTGCTGGAGGCCAAGGGCCTGGTCAGCGCGCGTCCCAATGTCGGTACGCGGGTGCGTCCGGTCAGTGACTGGAATCTGCTGGACCCCGACATCATCGAATGGAGGGCCTTCGGTCCCCAGCGTGACGACCAGCGTCGCGAGCTGGCCGAGCTCCGCTGGACGATCGAGCCGCTCGCGGCCCGGCTGGCGGCCGGGCATGGACGTGAGGACATCCAGCAGCGGCTCGGCGACATGGTCGAGATCATGGGCCACGCGCTGGGGCAGGGGGACGCGATCACGTTCTCCCGGGCGGATGCGGAATTCCACTCCCTGCTCATCCAGGCCGCGGGCAACCGGATGCTGGAGCACCTCTCCGGCATCGTCTCGGCGGCGCTGCATGTCTCCGGAGGACCCGTCACTGGCTGTGACCGCCCGGCCGAGGCGTCGCTCGCCCACCACGCCCGGATCGTCGAAGCCCTCGCCTCCGGCGATTCCGCGGCCGCCGAGACGGCCATGCGCCAACTGCTCGTCGTTCACCCCGAGGTGGAGCGGGTGGTTCCCGCGCCGCGCGAGCACTGACCGCAGCACGGCCGGGGTGCATGGACCCTGTGCCGCCGGACCCTCCGGTCCGGCGGCACAATTGTGGGGGGATGTCACCCCTGGCACTGTTCGTCGCAAATGAGGTGTGACTCGGGCCACGCGGATTGGGCGTAACACTCCTCGAAACAGTGCGATGACTTAAGAGGTGACCGCCGCAGAAGGAATACAGCAGCCATTCAGCGCGCTGTGCAGTTCTGAGGCCAAACCCGCGCCGTCGGCGACATCCCCAGTCGACGGTCGTCGGTTCCAGCCCTCTCCAGGGCCGGGCCGGAAGCCGTTTCCATCGTTCCGAGAGGTTGTTCGTGTCGGCCAGCACATCCCGTACGCTCCCGCCGGAGATCGCCGAGTCCGAGTCTGTGATGGCGCTCATCGAGCGGGGAAAGGCTGATGGGCAGATCGCCGGCGATGACGTGCGTCGGGCCTTCGAGGCTGACCAGATTCCGCCAACCCAGTGGAAGAATGTTCTGCGCAGCCTCAACCAGATCCTCGAGGAAGAGGGTGTGACGCTGATGGTCAGTGCCGCGGAGTCGCCGAAGCGCGCCCGCAAGAGCGTCGCAGCGAAGAGCCCGGTCAAGCGCACCGCCACCAAGACCGTCGCGGCCAAGACGACCGTGACGAGGACCGTCGCGGCCTCCGCCGCCCAGACGGCCGAGAGTGCGGACGCGGTGGCCGACGACGCCACAGCGGCCGCTCCCGCGAAGAAGACAGCAGCCAAGAAGACCGCTGCCAAGAAGACCGCCGCGAAGAAGACGGCGGCCAAGAAGACAGCGACGAAGAAGTCCGGCAAGCAGGACGACGAGCTCCTCGACGGTGACGAGGCGGCCGAGGAAGTCAAGGTCGGCAAGGGTGAGGAAGAGGAGGGCGAGGGCGAGAACAAGGGCTTCGTCCTCTCCGATGACGACGAGGACGACGCACCTGCCCAGCAGGTCGCCGTCGCCGGCGCCACGGCCGACCCGGTCAAGGACTACCTGAAGCAGATCGGCAAGGTTCCGCTCCTCAACGCCGAGCAGGAGGTCGAGCTCGCCAAGCGCATCGAGGCGGGTCTCTTCGCCGAGGACAAGCTGGCGAACTCGGACAAGCTCGCGCCGAAGCTCAAGCGCGAGCTGGAGATCATCGCCGAGGACGGGCGCCGCGCCAAGAACCACCTGCTGGAGGCCAACCTCCGGCTCGTGGTCTCGCTGGCCAAGCGCTACACCGGTCGCGGCATGCTCTTCCTGGACCTGATCCAGGAGGGCAACCTCGGCCTGATCCGTGCCGTCGAGAAGTTCGACTACACCAAGGGCTACAAGTTCTCCACGTACGCCACCTGGTGGATCCGTCAGGCGATCACCCGCGCCATGGCGGACCAGGCCCGCACCATCCGTATCCCGGTGCACATGGTCGAGGTCATCAACAAGCTCGCGCGCGTCCAGCGCCAGATGCTCCAGGACCTGGGCCGTGAGCCCACCCCGGAGGAGCTGGCCAAGGAGCTCGACATGACCCCCGAGAAGGTCATCGAGGTCCAGAAGTACGGTCGTGAGCCGATCTCCCTCCACACCCCGCTGGGTGAGGACGGTGACAGCGAGTTCGGTGACCTGATCGAGGACTCCGAGGCGGTCGTTCCGGCCGACGCGGTCAGCTTCACGCTCCTCCAGGAGCAGCTGCACTCGGTGCTCGACACCCTCTCGGAGCGTGAGGCCGGCGTGGTCTCGATGCGTTTCGGTCTGACCGACGGCCAGCCGAAGACGCTGGACGAGATCGGCAAGGTCTACGGCGTGACGCGTGAGCGCATCCGTCAGATCGAGTCGAAGACGATGTCGAAGCTTCGTCACCCCTCGCGTTCCCAGGTGCTGCGCGACTACCTCGACTAGGCCGCGGACGCACGGAGCCGGACACACAGGCCGAGGGCCCGGACCCCATGGGGGAGCCGGGCCCTCGGCCTGTGCGCGGATGCGGGCCCGGGAGCGTTGGACGACTCTGGGTGGACCTTGATCACCGCAGCGTCAGGAGACTTCATGTTCCGTACCGTCGTCCGTGCCCTGCCCGGGGTACTCGCCCTGACCGCCGTGACGGCCGTGGTGCCGCCCGGAACCCCCGCCTCGGCCGCCGTGGGCGGCATCATCATCGGCGGACAGCCCGCCTCCGTGGCGGACAGCCCCTGGGTCGTGGCCGTGTCGAGCCGTGACCGGTTCGGAGGAACGCGCGCAGGTCAGTTCTGCGGCGGGGTGGCGGTGGCTCCGACGAAGGTGCTGACGGCGGCCCACTGCCTGAGCGGTGAGGTGCTCGGCGGGGACGTGGCCGACGTGGACGATCTGCGGATCATCTCGGGCCGGGACCGGCTGCGCGACTCCAGCGGTCAGGAGATCGCCGTACGGGCGTCATGGGTCAATCCCGGATACGACCGGGACTCCAACGCGGGTGATCTCGCGGTGCTCACTCTGGCGGCCCCGTTGCCGGAGAGCAGCGTGATCAGGATGGCTCCGGAGAGTGACAACGCCTACGCGGCCGGTACCGGTGCCGTCGTCTACGGGTGGGGCGACAAGAGCGGCAGCGGTGCCTACGCGTCGGCTCTGCGCTCCGCCGAGGTCGAGCTTCTGCCGGACAGCACGTGCGAGCGTGCCTACCCGGGCGGCCCGGAGGGCACGTACGAGGCCTCAGCGATGGTCTGCGCGGGCGATCCGGAGGGCGGGCACGATGCCTGCCAGGGGGACAGCGGCGGGCCTCTGGTGGCCCGTGGGCGGCTTGTCGGCCTGGTCTCCTGGGGCAGCGGCTGCGGGCGCGCCGACAGCCCCGGGGTCTACACCCGGGTCTCCGCGGCCATGCGCTGGGCGGCCGGCCGGATCTGACCGGAAGCGGCGCGAAACGGCGAGAACGGGCGGTTCCCCCTCATCGGGGGAGCCGCCCGTCGGCCGGTCCGGGACCGGCCCCTGGCTCGTCGTGGATGCGAGGTGTCAGTGTTGTTCCTCTTCGGCGGCACTGGCCTGTACGGCGGTGAGCCGATCCGTCTCATCCTGTATTTCCGCGGCGATCTTCTTGAGTTCCGGCTCGAACTTGCGACCATGGTGGGCGCAGAAGAGCAGTTCACCGCCACTGATCAGGACGACGCGCAGATATGCCTGGGCGCCGCAACGGTCACAGCGGTCTGCTGCGGTCAGCGGGCTCGCGGGGGTCAGAACAGTAGTCACGTCGCCTCTTCTCTAGCTCGACGAGCTGTCGTACCAGGGTCAACATCCAACCAGGCCGAAAACGTTCCCGCTCGTGGCTTTTCTTCGAAACTTCTTCTCAGGATGGCTGACTGTTGCCGGTTGGCGGCGAATGTGCCGTATTGCGTAGCGCTACGGTTTCGCGTTGCTTGTCTTGGTCGGTCCGCCGGCTGGCTTGCCGGTTGTTCATGAGGACGTGCCCGGAGCCTAAATGGTTCATGCCTCGAAGGGAACGTGATGTGCACGTCACTCCAACGAATGATCGAACATTCATGCGAGCCTGGAAGCGGCTCGACTAGCATGAGGATTCCCCGAGGGTGGCGTTACAACCGCTCTACCAGGCCTCGGTAGGCTCTCAGCGGCAACCGAAGCCGAGCCCGTTACCCACTTGGGGCCCAAATGAAATTCAGCGAGGAGCGAACCGCGTGACCGCCGATACGTCCGTGCCGTCCACTGCGCTGCTGACCGGAGCAGGCGGCGTCGTAGACAGGGACAGCTCCAACTACACCGCGCGGCACCTTCTCGTACTCGAAGGGCTCGAGGCGGTCCGCAAGCGCCCCGGGATGTACATCGGGTCCACCGACAGCCGCGGTCTCATGCACTGCCTCTGGGAGATCATCGACAACTCCGTCGACGAGGCCCTCGGCGGCTACTGCGACAACATCGAGGTGATCCTCCACGACGACTCGTCCGTCGAGGTCCGCGACAACGGTCGTGGCATCCCGGTCGACGTGGAGCCCAAGACCGGTCTCTCCGGCATCGAAGTCGTCATGACCAAGCTGCACGCCGGCGGCAAGTTCGGCGGCGGCTCCTACGCCGCCTCGGGCGGCCTGCACGGTGTGGGCGCCTCCGTCGTCAACGCCCTCTCCGCCCGCCTGGACGTCGAGGTCGACCGCAACAGCGCGACCCACTCCATCAGCTTCCGGCGCGGGGTCCCCGGCATGTTCACCGAGCAGGGGCCGGACAGCCCGTTCGATCCGGCCAACGGCCTGCGCAAGGGGAAGCGGGTTCCGAAGACCCGTACCGGTACCCGGGTGAGGTACTGGGCCGACCGGCAGATCTTCCTCAAGGACGCCAAGCTCAACCTGGAGACCCTGTACCAGCGGGCCCGCCAGACGGCGTTCCTCGTCCCCGGCCTCACGATCGTCGTGCGCGACGAGCGGGGGATCGACGGCGAGGGCAAGACGGAGGAGACATTCCGCTTCGACGGCGGGATCAGTGAATTCTGCGAGTACCTGGCCCAGGACAAGGCCGTCTGCGACGTCCAGCGCCTGACCGGCACAGGTACGTTCAAGGAGACCGTCCCGGTCCTGGACGACCGCGGTCACATGACCCCGACCGAGGTCACCCGGGAACTGGGGGTGGACATCGCGCTGCGCTGGGGCACCGGCTACGACACCAACATCAAGTCCTTCGTCAACATCATCGCCACCCCCAAGGGCGGCACACATGTGACCGGATTCGAGCGCTCCCTCACCAAGACGGTCAACGAGGTGCTGCGCTCCGCCAAACTGCTGCGCGTGGCCGAGGACGACGTCGTCAAGGACGACGCGCTGGAGGGCCTCACCGCGGTCGTCACCGTACGGCTCGCGGAGCCGCAGTTCGAAGGGCAGACGAAGGAGGTGCTCGGCACCTCGGCGGCCAACCGGATCGTCGCCAATGTGGTGGCCAAGGAACTCAAGGCCTTCCTGACCTCGACCAAGCGGGACGCCAAGGCCCAGGCCAGGTCGGTGCTGGAGAAGGCGGTGGCAGCCGCCCGTACGCGCATCGCGGCCCGCCAGCACAAGGACGCGCAGCGCCGCAAGACCGCGCTGGAGTCCTCGTCACTGCCCGCCAAGCTCGCCGACTGCCGCAGCGACGACGTGGACCGCAGCGAGCTCTTCATCGTGGAGGGCGACTCGGCCCTCGGTACGGCCAAGCTGGCCCGGAACAGCGAATTCCAGGCTCTGCTGCCGATCCGGGGCAAGATTCTCAATGTCCAGAAGTCATCCGTCTCGGACATGCTCAAGAACGCCGAGTGCGGCGCCATCATCCAGGTCATAGGGGCAGGGTCCGGACGGACCTTCGACATCGACTCCGCCCGCTACGGCAAGATCGTTCTGCTGGTGGACGCCGATGTCGACGGTGCCCACATCCGGTGTCTGCTGCTGACCCTGTTCCAGCGGTACATGCGGCCGATGGTCGAGGCGGGACGGGTCTTCGCCGCGGTGCCCCCACTGCACCGGATCGAACTCGTCCAGCCCAAGAAGGGGCAGGACAAGTACATCTACACCTACTCCGACGGCGAGCTGCGCCAGACACTGCTGGAGCTCCAGCGCAAGAACGTCCGGTTCAAGGATTCGATCCAGCGCTACAAGGGCCTCGGCGAGATGGACGCCGACCAGCTGGCGGAGACCACGATGGATCCCCGTCACCGCACGCTGCGCCGGATCAACATCGGGGACCTCGAGTCCTCCGAGCACGTCTTCGACCTGCTGATGGGCAACGAGGTCGCCCCCCGCAAGGAGTTCATCACCAGCTCGGCGGCGACCCTGGACCGCTCGCGCATCGACGCCTGAGGGTTCTCCATCCGTGGGCGGAGAGCGATTCTCCACCCACGGTCAACCCCCGGGCATCGAGGACAGGGGCCGGGGGCGGTCCGATACGCGCCGCCCCGGCCCCTGTGCCGGGTCCTTCCGGTTCAGTTCTTGAGGCTGGTCAGGTAGGTGTCGGTCACCCGCATCGCTTCCTCAGTGGCGCCCCGGCGGTAGAGCCAGTGGCCCACGACGTCCATGGTGAACAGCGAAGCCTTTGGGAAGGAGGCCGCCATACGGCGCGCGCCCGCCAGGGGAGTCGCCATGTCGTGGGTGGCGTTGACCACGAGGACCGGCGGGAGGCCGCCCTCCGCCCGGGCGGGCCGGGGCTTCGGCGGCATGGTCCAGCCCTGGCATGCGAGGACGAAGTCCAGGGCCTGGGCGTTGTAGCCGACGTGCGGGGCGGCCTTCGCGACCCGCTCGCGGATGGCCCGGTACTGGGCGTAGTCGCGGATCCGGAAGTCGTTGTCCCGGCACAGCACGAGCCGTGTGGCGATGTCGTGGCTGCCGCCGTCCAGCCAGCGGACCTCTCCCTTGCCGGTGTGCAGGGCGGCCAGCTGATCCGCCGTCTCCTTCGGCATCCACACACTGAGCTGATCGGTGAGGAAGCCGGACAGCCGGTCGGCATCGACCTTGGTCCGCGTCGGCCCGTCAGGGCCCGGATCGTAGAGCGTGCCCGCGGTGGCGCGGGCGAACAACTGGTCGGTCACGGCCGCCAGGTCCTGGCCCTTCAGCGCGCAGGAAGCGTCCTTCTCGCACCAGTCCGCGACCCGCTTCAGGGTGTTGCTTACGGAGACGCTGCCGTCGGTGATGTAGCGCTCGGCACTCGGCCGGTCCGGGTCCGTCGCGCTGTCGAGAGCCAGCGCGCGGAGGTTCCCCGGGAACAGGCGCGCGTAGTACTCGCCGATGGACGTGCCGTAGGAGTGCCCAAGGAAGCTGATCCGGCGTTCGCCGAGGGCCGCCCGGATCGCGTCCACGTCGCGGGCCACGCTCTCGGTATCCATATGGGCGGCGAGCGGTCCCGTCCCCCTGAGACAACTGGCCGCGAGCCTGCCGTTGAGCGTGCGCAGCCGCTCGAACTCGGCCGCGTTGCGGGGACGGTCCGGGATCGAGTCGAGAATCGTCTCGTCGCAGCCGGCGCCCCGGCTGCGGCCGATGCCGCGCGGGTCGAAGCCGATCATGTCGAAGCGCTGGAGCATGGCGGGGGAGTAGCCCCCGATGGGGTCGTCCGCGTACATCGCGTCATCGGCTCCGGGCGCCCCGGGACCACCGGGGTTCGACATCAGGACACCGATCCGGCGCGCGGGGTCGGTGGCCGGGTACCGGGCGACAAAGATCCCGGTCTTCGGGCCCTTCGGCTTCGACCAGTCGACCGGTACCTCGACCGTCGCGCACTGTGCCTCGGGGCTGGGGTCGGGGTAGGGCGGATCGCCCTTGGGGCAGGCGCCCCAACTGATCGCGGGGGCCTCGGTGGTGGCGCCCGTGGACGGCTTCTGGACGGCCGCCGCGCCGGGGACGGCGAGAGCCGCGGAGGCCGACATGGCCAGGAATACGGAGAGAGCCCGCCGCTTCGTGTGCGGGTTCATGTTCACGCGCATGCTCGTGTTCATGCGGGTCACTGTTCCGGCCCCGCATGATGGCACTTCTACGGGCACATGGTGGGAACGTAACAACGGGGCTCCCGACGAACCCTCAAGTCCTCCCGGACCGGGCGTGGTTCGGGCCCGACCGACTGCCGGCCCCTTGCGTGCCACGAGCCGGGCCCCTTGCGTGCCAGAAGGCCGGGCCCGCGCCCCCCGGCCTTCCTGCTCCGCTCAGCCCGTGGCCCAGGCGTAGCGGTGTTCCGGGCGGCCGGTCTCGCCGTAACGCAGGGTCAGGCGGACCCGTCCGGTGCGCTCCAGCAGCTTCAGATAGCGCTGGGCGGTCTGCCGGCTCATCCCGGCGCTGTCCGCGATCTCCTGGGCGGAGAGCGGACCGCCGGCGGTACGCAGTGCCTGCCGGACCAGTTCCGCCGTGGTCGGTGAGTGCCCCTTGGGGAGATCGGGTTCGCCCGCCGCCCACAGCGCGCCGAAGAGCCGGTCCACTTCGGCCTGTTCTGCCTCGCCGCCCTCGTCGAGGGCGTGGCGCAGTGCCGCGTACGCCTCCAGCTTGATCCGCAGACCGGCGTAGGTGAACGGTTTGACCAGGTACTGGAGGGCGCCGTGCCGCATCGCCGCCTGAACCGTGGCGACATCGCGTGCCGCGGTCACCATGATCACGTCGACATGGCGGCCGAGCGCACGCAGTTCCCGTACCACCGCGAGGCCGTTCCGGTCGGGGAGGTAGTGGTCGAGGAGGATCAGGTCCACGGGGACCTCCTCGACCCCGGCGAGTGCCTCGGCCGCCGAGTGGGCCCGCGCGGCCACCCGGAAGCCGGGCACCTTGGCGACGTAGGCCGCGTTGATCTGCGCGACCCGGACATCGTCGTCCACGACCAGGACCTGGATCAAGGGTTCTCTCCTGCCGTCGCCGGTTGTACGGGGGCCGGGCCGCGGACCGGGTCCGGTTCGCCCAGGGCCTCCGGCAGTACGACCGTGAACACCGCGCCGCCCTCCGCGGACTCGCCGACAGCCACGCTGCCGCCCTGGCGCTCGGCCAGCCGGCGCACGAGCGCGAGCCCCAGACCGCGTCTGCCGTGTGCCGGGAGCTCCTTCGTCGACCAGCCTTCCGTGAAGATCGACTCGTACCGGGCGGGCGGCACCCCGGGGCCGCTGTCGTGGACCCGCAGGACCACCGTACGGCCCTCGGTCCGCAGGCCCACCTCGACCCGTGCCCCGGCGGACCCGGCCGCCGCGTCCAGGGCGTTGTCGACAAGGTTGCCGACCATCGTGACCAGGCCGCGCGGATCCACCACCCGGTCCGGCAGCAGCGAGCCGGGCGCCATGCGCAACGAGACGCCGCGCTCGGCGGCGACCGTGGCCTTGCCGACCAGCAGAGCGGCCAGCAGAGGGTCGTGCACCTTCTCGGTGACCTGCTCGGCCGTCGCCCGGTGCACCCCGACGACCTCCGTGACGAACTCCACGGCGTCCTGATGCATCTCCAGTTCCAGGAGCCCGAGAAGGGTGTGCAGGCGGTTCGCGTGCTCGTGGTCCTGGGCGCGCAGCGCGTCGATCAGGCCACGGGTGGAGTCGAGCTCGCGGCCGAGGTGTTCGAGCTCGGTGCGGTCGCGCAGGGTCACCACGGCACCCCCGTCGTCGGTGGGCATCCGGTTGGCGAGCAGCACCCGGCTGCCCCGTACGGTCAGCAGGTCGTCACCGACCACCCGGCCGGCCAGCACATCCGTGGTCCGGCCATCGCCCAGAGCCTCGTCGAGAGGGTGTCCGGCTGCGTCCGGACCCAGGCCCAGCAGGCGCTGCGCCTCGTCGTTCAGCAGCCGGATGCGCCCCGTCCGGTCGAGCGCGACGACTCCTTCGCGGATGCTGTGCAGCATCGCCTCGCGTTCCGTCAGGAGCGCGGAGATATCGGAGAACGCCAGGTCATGGGTCTGCCGCTGAAGGCGGCGGGAGATCAGATAGGCGGCCAGCGCGCCGACCGCCAGCGCCCCGCCGGCGTAGGCGAGCAGCCCGGGGATCGCCGCGAGCAGCCGGGCGCGGACGCTGTCGTACGCGATGCCGACCGAGACCGCGCCGACGACCCGGCCGGAGGCGTCGCGCAGCGGCACCTTGCCACGGGCCGAGCGGCCGAGCGTCCCGCTGTCGATCTCCATGACCTGCCGGCCCGCGAGTGCCTCGCCGGGGTCGGTGGAGACGACCTTGCCGATCCGGTGGACCTCGGTGTGCGACCAGCGCACCCCCCGGCCGTTCATGATCACGACGTACTCGGCGCCGGTCGCCCGCCGGATCCGTTCGGCGGCTGCCTGCACGGAGCCGTTCGGGGAGGGCTCCGTGGTGAGGAGCCCCGTGGTGATCCGGGGCTGGGCCGCCGTGCTCTGGGCGATGGCGAGGGCCCGGTGCATCGCCTGGTCGTCGAGCTGGGCGCTGAGCGGAGCCAGGAACAGGCCGGTGACCAGCACCGTGACGCCGGTGATGATGGTCAACTGCATCAGCAGCACCTGGGAGAAGACCCGCTGGGGCCAGCCGAACCGGCGCGGGCCCCGGGCGGTGGTCGTCGGGATGCTCATCGTACGAACGGTAGAGGGGGTTCCGGCCCTTCCGGAAATCCCGGCGGACGGCCGGCGGAGCGGATCCCCCGCCGGGGTTTCCCTACACCTGCGCAGGACCGGGCGACCGCACCGGCTCGGGCAGCGGCTGAGGCGGGAGGGGACCTCGGTACTGCCCGATGGGCCGCATCCGCAGCGGCCGCTCCGCGTACTCCTCCAGCGCGTGCGCGATCCAGCCCGCCGTCCGGGAGACCGCGAACACCGTCTCGCCCGCCTCCGCGGGCATGCCGGCGGCGACCGTGAGGACGGCCAGGGCCAGGTCGATATTGGCGTGCAGGCGGGTATGGCGGGCCGTCGTGCTCACCACATCGCGGGCGGCCGCCAGCACGCCGGCAGCCCGCGGCACCTCCTCCAGCAGGGCGAACAGCGTGCGGGCGCGGGGGTCCTCGCCCGTGTACAGCCGGTGCCCCAGGCCCGGCACCCGGCGGCCGGCCCGCAGATGGTCGGCGACGACGGGGGCCGCGCTGCCCCGGGCCACGACGTCGGTCAGCATCTGGTGGGCCAAGCCGCTCGCGGCGCCGTGCAGCGGCCCCTCCAGCACGCCCAGACCGGCCGAGACCACGGCGTACGGATGGGCGTGGGCGGACGCGGCGACCCGGGCGGCCAGGGTCGACGCGGCCAGATCGTGATCGATCAGCAGGGTCAGGGCGGTGTCGAGTACGGCGAGCGACGCCTCGTCGGCGGGCTGGGCGGTGAGCCTGGGCCACAGCTGCCGGGCGAGCGAAGCGGTGCCGTCAGCCGCGGGCCCGGTGCCGCCCGCACCGCGTGAGACATCGCCTTCGGCGTCGACACGCCCGGTGCCGGCCGGGGCCGCCCCCACTGCGGGACGGCCCCCGGTTCCCGCCACCGGCAGCGCGCCCACCAGGGTGGGAATCAGGCTGCGGGCACTGCTGAGCACCGCCTGTGGCGAGAGGTCGAACCGCAGCGGATCGGCGGCGGCCGCCGCGATCACCGCCACCCGCAGCCGGTCCGTCGAGCCGCTGTGCGAGGGCAGGGCGTCGACCGCCCGGCGCGCCGCCGCGAGAGCCGGGCCGGGGGCGGTGAAGCGGACCCCCGGCCGGAGCTCGCCGGTCCACAGCCACTCGGCGACCTCCTCGTAGCCGTACCGCCGGGCGAGCCCGGTCGCGTCGACGCCGCGGAAGTAGTACCGGTCCCGCTCGATGAGGGTGATGCCGGTACGGAAGACGAGGTCGCCGTCGGCCGGTGCGGGCTCGCGGCGCCCCGTACGCCGGATCAGCGCCTCGACCTCGGCGGCGTCGAACGTGCTGCCGCGCCCCCCGGGGACGCGTCGGCTGCTCAGCTGACCCCTGCTGACGTACGCGTAGACCGTCTCGGGCTTCACCCCCAGCAGCTCGGCCGTCTCCCGTGTGGTGAGCCGCCGGTCACCGCCCGCCCTCTCCATGCCGGAGCCGGAAGAGCCGTGACCGTGATCGTTTCCGGGGGCCTGCGCTGCTTGATCCGTCATGGCGCCCACCGTATCCATGCGTCGATGTATCCATGCATCGATCAAGTCCACCACGCTTTACGTATTGATTCAATCAATATTGACAGAGTTTGAGTCAAGCATGGACAGTCGAATCAATATTCAAAGCCACGGAGGAGTGACCCAGAGATGACGGCCATGACCCGGAGCACCGCTCCGCTCGACGTACCCCGTGGCCTCGCGGGCGTCGTCGTCACCGACACCGCCCTCGGAGATGTCCGAGGCCGCGAAGGCTTCTACCACTACCGGCAGTACTCGGCGATCGAGCTGGCGCAGACCCGCAGCTTCGAGGACGTCTGGTACCTGATGTTCCACGGGGAGCTGCCCGACCGGGCCGCCGGCGCGGACTTCGCCGCGCGCACGGCGGCCCTGCGCCGGCTGCCCACCGAGGTGCGCGAGGCACTGCCCGCCATCGCCCGCGCGGGCGCCGTCTCGGGCCCGCTCGCCGGACTGCGCACCGCACTCTCGCTGCTCGGGGCCTCGGCGGGATTCCGCCCGGTGTACGACATCGGGGCGGGCCGCCGCCGCGACGACGCGCTGGCCGCCTGCGCGGCCGTACCGACCGTGCTCACCGCGCTGTACCGGCTCGGCCGGGGCCTCGAACCCGTGGAGCCGCGCGAGGACCTGCCGTACGCCGCGAACTACCTGTACATGCTGACCGGCTCGGAACCGGCCGACGCGAACGTCAGGGCCGTCGAGCAGTACCTCATCTCCACCGTCGACCACGGGTTCAACGCCTCGACCTTCACCGGCCGGGTCGTCGCCTCCACCGGCGCCGACGTGGCCGCCTGCCTGGTCGCCGCCATCGGCGCGCTCTCCGGACCACTGCACGGCGGAGCGCCCAGCCGGGCCCTGGACACCCTGGACGCGATCGGCACCCCGGACCGTATCGACGGCTGGATCCGTGAGCAGGTGCTCTCGGGGGCGCGCATCATGGGTTTCGGGCACCCCGTCTACCGCACCGAGGACCCGCGCTCGCACATGCTGCGGGGCATCGCCCAGAGCTTCGGCGGTCCGCTCGTCGACTTCGCCGTCGAGGTGGAACGCCAGGTGGAGGCCATCCTCGCCGAGCTCAAGCCCGGACGTGAGCTGCACACCAACGTGGAGTTCTACGCGGGAGTCGTCATGGAGCTGTGCGGGCTGCCTCGCGAGATGTTCACCCCCACCTTCTGCGCGGCGCGTGTGGTCGGCTGGAGCGCCAATATCCTGGAGCAGGCGGAGGACTCGAAGATCATCCGCCCGGCGGCCCGCTATGTCGGCACGCCCCCGCCGCAGCCGGTCCCGGCACCCTGACGACATTCCGAGGAAGGCCCCCGTTGACCCCGACCCGCAGCCCGCAGATTCCGGTCGTCGTCCTGGCGGGTTTCCTGGGATCCGGCAAGACGACGCTGCTCAACCATCTGCTCCGCAACCGCGCGGGGAACCGGATCGGCGTGATCGTCAACGATTTCGGGGCCATCGAGATCGACGCCATGACCGTCGCGGGCCAGGTCGGCTCGACGGTCTCGCTCGGCAACGGCTGCCTGTGCTGCGCCGTCGACGCGAGCGAACTCGACACTTTCCTGGAGACGCTGACCCGGCCCTCCGCCCGCCTCGATGTGATCGTCATCGAGGCGAGCGGCCTCGCCGAACCCCAGGAGCTCGTACGGATGCTGCTGGCCAGCGACAACCCGCACATCCGGTACGGGGGACTGGTCGAGGTCGTCGACGCCGCCGAGTTCGAGCGGACCAGGGAGCGCCATCCCGAGATCGACCGCCATCTCGCCGTCGCCGATCTCGTGGTGCTGAACAAGACCGACCGGGTGGACGAGGCGGAGCACGCCCGGCTGCGCGGAAGCGTCGCGGAACTCGGCAGCCGGGCCGCCGTCATCTCCGCCGTGCACGGCCGCATCGATCCCGAACTGCTCTTCGACCCCGTGCTGAGGCCGGACCACGAGGACGAGGCCCGCCAGCTCACCTTCGAGGACCTGTTCCTGGACGAGTGCCAGGAGGGGGAAGGCGGGCACGCGGGCCATATGCACGCGGCGTACGAGAGCGTCGCCTTCACCTCCCGGGAGCCGATGGACCCCCGCCGGTTCCTGGAGTTCCTCGACTCCAGGCCCGAGGGCCTGTACCGGATCAAGGGGTTCGCCGACTTCGGTGCGGGGGACCGGGCCAACAAGTACGCCCTGCACGCGGTGGGCAGGTTTCTGCGCTTCGTCCCCCAGCCCTGGTCGCGGGGGGAGCAGCGGCTCACGCAGCTGGTCCTGATCGGTTCGGGCATCGACGCCGGGGCGCTGTACGAGGAACTCGCGGACTGCCGGACGCGAACGCCCGACGGCACGGGGAAGCCCCTCCCGGACACATCACCGGACGCCGCACGGAACGCGCCGCACGGCACCCCGCCCGAAGACGCCCCGCACAACGACGCCCCGCACGACGAGGACCGGCCTCACGAGGACCGCGAGCAGCACGAGCGCAGCATGTGGGGCGTCCTGAGATACGTACAGCGGCCGGCCGGGGCGCCGTGAGCGCCGTCCCGTGATCCACGCCCGTCAGGGACCACGGGACAGCGCTCGGCGTGAAGGCCGGCCGCCTCGCCGTCACACGGGTCCGGCGATCACCGCCACCGGCTGGAGCAGCGGTGTGCCCGAACCGTCGCGTCGTGGATCCGGAGCGGGCAGCTGTGCCGGAGCGCCGTTCTTCTGGGCCGCCCGTGCCGGGACCGCGCCCGCCCAGGCGAACACCAGGACGTCCTCGCCCTTCAGGAACCGCTGGCAGCGCACCCCACCGGTCGCCCGGCCCTTGCGCGGGTACTGGTCGAACGGGGTGAGCTTCGACGTCAGCTCCGAATCGTCCAGCGTGCCGTGCGAGCCGGCGACCGTGAACACCAGCGCGTCCGCCGCAGGATCGACGGCCGTGAACGAGAGCACCTCCGCACCGGCCGTGAGCTTCACTCCCGCCATCCCTCCGGCGGGCCGGCCCTGCGGGCGCACCTGCGCGGCCGGGTAGCGCAGCAACTGCGCGTCGGAGGTGATGAAGACCAGGTCCTCCTCGCCCGTACGCAGCTCCGTCGCGCCCACGATCCGGTCACCGTCCTTGAGGGAGATGACCTCCAACTCTTCCTTGTTGGCCGGGTAGTCGGGCACCACCCGCTTCACCACTCCTTGGAGTGTGCCGATCGCCAGGCCCGGTGAGGACTCGTCCAGGGTGGTGAGGCAGATCAGCTCCTCGCCCGTCTCCAGGGTCAGGAACTCCGAGATCTGTGCCCCGCCCGAGAGATTGGGGGCCGCGTGGGTGTCCGGCAGCTGGGGCAGATCGATCACCGCGATCCGCAGCAGGCGCCCGGTGGACGTCACCGCCCCCACATCGCCGCGGGCCGTGGCCGGGACGGCCGACACGATCACGTCGTGCTTGGCACGCTTGGCGTCCTCGGTCACCACGATCGGGTCGCCGTTGGCCGTGCGGGCCAGCAGACCGGTCGAGGACAGCAGCACCCGGCACGGGTCGTCCGCGACCTCCAGCGGTACGGACGCGATCTGCGAACCCGCCGACTCCAGCAGCACCGTGCGCCGGTCGGTGCCGAACTTCTTCGCCACCGCGGCCAGCTCGGAGGAGACCAGCTTGCGCAGCTCCGCGTCGGACTCCAGGATCGCGGTCAGCGCGGCGATCTCCTCGCTGAGCCGGTCGCGCTCGCTCTCCAGCTCGATCCGGTCGAACCGGGTGAGCCGGCGCAGCGGGGTGTCCAGGATGTACTGGGTCTGGATCTCGCTCAGCGAGAAGCGGTCCATGAGCCGCTCCTTCGCCTGCGCCGAGTTGTCGCTGTCCCGGATGATCCGGATGACCTCGTCGATGTCGAGCAGCGCGACGAGCAGGCCCTCGACCAGGTGCAGCCGGTCGCGGCGCTTGGTCCGGCGGAACTCGCTGCGCCGGCGCACCACCTCGAAGCGGTGGTCGAGATAGACCTCCAGCAGCTCCTTGAGGCCCAGGGTGAGCGGCTGGCCGTCGACGAGCGCCACGTTGTTGATGCCGAAGGACTCCTCCATCGGCGTCAGCTTGTAGAGCTGTTCGAGCACGGCTTCCGGTACGAAGCCGTTCTTGACCTCGATCACCAGGCGCAGTCCGTGCGCCCGGTCGGTGAGGTCCTTGACGTCCGCGATGCCCTGGAGCTTCTTCGCGGAGACCAGGTCCTTGATCTTGGCGATCACCTTCTCCGGGCCGACGGTGAAGGGCAGTTCGGTGACGACCAGGCCCTTGCGCCGCGCCGTCACGTCCTCCACGGCGACCGTCGCCCGGATCTTGAACGTGCCGCGGCCGGCGGTGTACGCGTCCTTGATGCCGCCGAGCCCGACGATCCGGCCCCCGGTGGGCAGGTCGGGGCCGGGGACGAAGCGCATGAGCGTTTCCACGTCGGCGCCCGGGTGCTTGATCAGGTGGCGGGCGGCGGCGATGACCTCGCCCAGGTTGTGCGGGGGCATGTTGGTGGCCATGCCGACCGCGATTCCGGACACCCCGTTGACCAGGAGGTTCGGATACGCGGCGGGGAGGACGACCGGCTCCCGCTCCTGGCCGTCGTAGTTCGACTGAAAATCGACGGTGTCCTCGTCGATGGCTTCGGTCATCAATGACGTGGCGTCGGCCATCCGGCACTCGGTGTACCGCATCGCGGCCGGCGGGTCGTCATTGCCGAGCGAGCCGAAGTTGCCGTGTCCGTCGACGAGGGGGAGCCGCATCGAGAACGGCTGTGCCATCCGCACCAGTGCGTCGTAGATCGACGCGTCCCCGTGCGGGTGCAACTTACCCATGACTTCGCCGACCACACGGGCGCACTTCACATAGCCGCGGTCGGGGCGCAGTCCCATCTCGTTCATCTGGGACACGATGCGGCGGTGCACCGGCTTCATACCGTCGCGGGCGTCGGGCAGGGCCCTGGAGTAGATCACCGAGTACGCGTACTCGAGGAAGGAGCCCTGCATTTCGTCGACGACGTCGATGTCGAGGATCTTCTCCTCGAAGTCGTCCGGCGGCGGGGTCTTCGTGCTACGGCGGGCCATCGCGGCTGCGACTCCTTCACGGATTCTGATCGGGCAACCTGAGGTTCTGACGCGGACCATTGTGGACCGCCGCACTGACAACGCCGACCTCGACCCGTCCGAAGCGGTCCGAAGCGGCCCCACGGGACCCGGCACGGGCCCCGGTTGCGGCAGCATCTACAGCAACATCGACGGAACGGGAACTTCGCCAGGTGTCGGTGCGCTTGCTTACAGTGGCAGGTCTGGCAGGAAATCCAGTATCGCGATCGAAGGGACGTACATGCCCATGGGTCACACGGCCACAGCACAGGCCGGCTCCGGCGGCTTGACAGCGACCGAGCACCGCCTGGCCAACGGTCTGCGTGTGGTGCTCTCGGAGGACCATCTGACCCCGGTCGCCGCGGTCTGTCTCTGGTACGACGTCGGGTCGCGCCACGAGGTCAAGGGACGCACCGGCCTGGCTCACCTTTTCGAGCACCTGATGTTCCAGGGCTCGGGCCAGGTCAAGGGGAACGGGCACTTCGAGCTCGTACAGGGGGCCGGTGGCTCGCTCAACGGGACGACCAGCTTCGAGCGGACGAACTACTTCGAGACCATGCCCACCCATCAGGTGGAGCTGGCTCTCTGGCTGGAAGCCGACCGGATGGGCTCCCTCCTCGCCGCACTCGACGAGGAGTCCATGGAGAACCAGCGCGACGTCGTGAAGAACGAGCGGCGCCAGCGCTACGACAACGTGCCCTACGGCACCGCGTTCGAGCGGCTGACCGCCCTCGCGTATCCGGAGGGCCACCCGTACCACCACACCCCGATCGGCTCGATGGCCGACCTGGACGCCGCGACCCTTGAGGACGCGCGTACGTTCTTCCGCACGTACTACGCCCCGAACAACGCGGTGCTCTCGGTGGTCGGCGACATCGACCCCGAGCAGACGCTGGCCTGGATCGAGAAGTACTTCGGCTCCATCCCCTCCCACGACGGCAAGCAGCCGCCGCGCGACGGCACGCTGCCCGAGGTGATCGGGGAGCAGCTGCGCGAGGTGGTTCAGGAAGAGGTCCCGGCGCGTGCGCTGATGGCGGCCTACCGGCTGCCGCACGACGGCACCCGGGCCTGCGACGCCGCGGATCTGGCGCTGACCGTGCTGGGCGGCGGCGAGTCGTCCCGGCTGCACAACCGTCTGGTCCGCCGCGACCGTACGGCGGTGGCCGCCGGATTCGGGCTGCTGAGGCTCTCCGGAGCGCCCTCGCTGGGCTGGCTGGACGTCAAGACGTCCGGCGGCGTCGAGGTGCCGCAGATCGAGGCGGCGGTGGACGAGGAGCTGGCCCGGTTCGCCGCCGAGGGCCCCACGCTCGAGGAAATGGAACGGGCCCAGGCCCAGTTGGAGCGCGAGTGGCTGGACCGGCTCGGCACGGTCGCGGGCCGCGCCGATGAACTGTGCCGGTACGCCGTCCTGTTCGGCGACCCGCAGCTCGCCCTGACCGCCGTGCAGCGGGTGCTGGACGTCACCGCCGAGGAGGTCCGGGCGGCCGCCGAAGCGGCGCTGCGCCCCGACAACCGGGCGGTGCTGGTCTACGAGCCGCTGGAGCCGGCGGCCGACGAGGCCGCCGACGACACCGAAGGCACCGACGCGCCCGAGGGGGCGGACAAGTGAGCGACGCCGCCGCGACTGGAGTAGCCATGGAGTACCACCCGCAGCCCGCCCCCGGCGTGGCCCGGCCCTGGGCGTTCCCCGCCCCCGAGCGCGGTTCCCTGCCCAACGGGCTGACCGTGCTGCGCTGCCACCGCCCCGGCCAGCAGGTCGTCGCCGTGGAGATCTTCCTGGACGCCCCGCTGGACGCCGAGCCCGAGGGGCTCGACGGCGTGGCCACGATCATGTCCCGGGCACTGTCCGAGGGCACGGACAAGCGCAGCGCCGAGGAGTTCGCCGCCGAGCTGGAGCGCTGCGGTGCCACGCTCGACGCGCACGCCGACCACCCCGGCGTCCGGGTCTCCCTGGAGGTTCCCGCTTCCCGGCTGGCCAAGGCGCTGGGCCTGGTCGCCGAAGCGCTGCGGGCCCCGGCCTTCGCCGAGAGCGAGATCGAGCGCCTCGTCGGCAACCGGCTCGACGAGATCCCGCACGAGCAGGCCAACCCCGCGCGGCGCGCCGCCAAGCAGCTCTCCAAGGAGCTGTTCCCGGCGACCGCGCGCATGTCGCGCCCGCGCCTGGGCACCGAGGAGACGGTGCGGCGGATCGACGCGGCGGCCGTGCGCGGCTTCTACGACGCCCATGTCCGCCCGTCCACCGCGACGGCCGTGATCGTCGGCGATCTGACCGGGGTCGATGTGGACGCGCTGCTCGCCGACACCCTCGGCGACTGGTCCGGAAACGCCGGCCAGTCCCGTCCGGTGCCGCCGATCACCGCCGACGACACCGGCCGTGTCGTCATCGTGGACCGTCCCGGCGCGGTGCAGACGCAGCTGCTCATCGGCCGGATCGGCGCGGACCGGCACGACAGCGTCTGGCCGGCCCAGGTGCTCGGCACCTACTGCCTGGGCGGCACCCTCACCTCCCGGCTGGACCGGGTGCTGCGTGAGGAGAAGGGCTACACCTACGGTGTCCGCGCCTTCGGCCAGGTCCTGCGCTCGACGGCTCCGGGCTCGGCCTCCGGGGCGGCGGGCGCCGCGATGCTGGCGATCAGCGGCTCGGTGGACACCGAGTCCACCGGACCGGCGCTGGCGGACCTCTGGACGGTGCTGCGGACCCTGGCGGCCGACGGGCTGACGGATGCCGAGCGCGAGACGGCCGTGCAGAACCTCGTGGGGGTCGCCCCGCTTAAGTTCGAGACCGCGGCGTCGGTCGCGGGCACCCTGGCCGACCAGGTCGAGCAGCACCTCCCGGACGACTTCCAGGCCCACCTCTACGCCCGCCTCGCCGAGACGGGCACGGTGGAGGCGACCGCCGCCGTGGTCAACGCGTTCCCGGTGGACCGGCTGGTGACGATCCTGGTGGGGGACGCGGCGCAGATCGAGGAGCCCGTGAAGGCCCTCGGCATCGGTGAGGTCTCGGTCGTCAGCTGACTCTCCGGGTACGCGGTCAGCGGGCGCTCGATGCTCCCGCTGTCGTATACCGGGGCACAGGGGACCCCGGTGCGACTCGTCGCGCCGGGGTCTTCCTTTTTGTCCGATTAGGTTCCTTTGCGGGGGAAGTTGCTCTTCTGTCCTGTGGGATGAGCGACAAAACCCGCTGTCCGTTTGCTGCGGGAAAGTTGTGCCGCTTAGCGTCGGCTCCGCTGTCCGTCATCCGTATGCCGCGTCCGCGGCGCCGGGCAGCCATCGCCGAGTCCCCGTCAGGCGCGAGCCTGGGGAGCCGGGGACCCACGAAGTCCCTGGGGTGAATCGGATGCCCGTGCCCCGTACGAGGCCCAGGTGTCCGTAGGAGACCTTCCTGCTCCGAACCCGTCAGCTAACCCGGTAGGCGAGAAGGAAGGAAAGGATCAGCCCCTCCATGGCGTTCACCCGTGCCACCGGGAAGCACCGTGCCCCGAGCCGCCTGACGCGCAAGCGCGCCCAGGTCGCCGGCGTCGCGGCTCTGGCCACCACCGGCGTCATCGGCGGTATGGCCTCCCCGGCCCTCGCCGCGGACTCCGAGGCCCACCCCGTCGGCGACACCGGCCTGACCGCGGTCATCGCCATCGACGCCACGCTCGCCCACCAGATCGACGCCCAGGCGAAGGCCCAGGAGCACCAGGCCGAGGTCGCCGCCGAGGCGAAGGCCAAGGCCGTCGCGGAAGCCGAGGCCAAGGCCGCGGCCAGGGCCAGGGCGAAGGCGGAGGCCGAACGCAAGGCCGAGGCCCGCGCCGAGGAGGTCCGCGAGGACAAGGCGCGCGCCGCCCGCGCCGCCGAACGCGCCCGGCTGAACTCCTTCCACCTCCCGGTCGCCGGCTCGTACGTCAGCACCGGCTATCAGTCCAGCGGTTCGCTCTGGTCCTCCGGCAGCCACTCCGGCGTGGACTTCCACGCGGCCTCCGGCTCCTCCGTCGTCGCCGTCGGCGCGGGTACGGTCGTCGAGGCCGGCTGGGGCGGCGCGTACGGCAACAACATCGTGCTCCGGATGACGGACGGCACGTACACCCAGTACGGCCACCTCTCCTCGATCGGCGTCTCCGTCGGCCAGAGCGTCACCTCCGGCCAGCGGATCGGCCTCTCCGGCTCCACCGGCAACTCCACCGGACCGCACCTGCACTTCGAGGCGCGCACCACGCCCGAGTACGGCTCCGACATGGACCCGGTCGCCTATCTGCGCGCCCACGGCCTCAACGTCTGACCGTCTCCGCACCCCGCCGATGGCCCTGGCTCCCCGCCGGGGCCTTCCGCGTTTCTCGGACCGGAGCCACCGGAGCCGCCGGGGTCACCGCACCCTCCGCCGAAGTGCCCGGTGGCCGAAAGATATCCCCCGGATTTCCCTGCGCCATCGGAAATTCCGGCCGATTGTCATAGAGTCACGGAACAGGCGTCGGCCGGCCGCGTTTTTCGCGGGGATTATGGCGGAGGTTCGGACATGCGCATTCCCGCGCATTCGGTATGCACGGCAATCCGTGACGACATCGTCTCCGGTGTCTTCGAGCGCGGCAGCCGCCTCACCGAGGAGGTGCTCGCGCGGCGCTACGGAGTCTCCCGGGTCCCGGTCCGCGAGGCGCTGCGCACCCTGGAGTCCGAGGGTTTCGTCGTCACCCGCCGGCACGCCGGTGCGTGTGTGGCCGAGCCCACCGAGCAGGAGGCCGCCGACCTGCTGGAGGTCCGGATGCTCCTGGAGCCCCTGGGGGCCGCACGCGCCGCCCAGCGGCGTACCGAGGCCCATCTCAAGGTGCTGCGCGGCCTGGTCAGGCTGGGGCAGGAGCGGGCCCGCCGGGGCGAGGGCGAGGATCTGCGCTCGCTGGGCGGCTGGTTCCACGAGACCCTCGCGCAGGCCTCCGCCAGCCCCGGTCTCATCGCCCTTCTCGCCCAGCTGCGCCACAAGACCGCCTGGATGTACGCGGTCGAGCAGCCCGTCCGCCCCGCCGACTCCTGGGCCGAGCACGGCGCCATCGTGGACGCCGTGGCGCGCGGCGACGCCGAACGGGCCAGGGCGCTGGCCGCCCAGCACGCCGAGCGGGCCATGTCCGCGCACCGGCCGCGCCGCACCGCCCGCCGGGTGTCCGCGCTCCGGGCCGGGACCGGGTGAGCGATCCGCAACACGGCGTAAACATCGCGGGTGTCCGGCATTAACAATTACGCCGTATACAAAGTGAAGTAATTCCGCAGGGCTTTGTTTCCGCTGCCCGAATCAGGTCGGGCGGTAATTGTGTGCCGATAGGAACGAAAGAGCCGCGGCTCCCTGTCGGGATACCGCGGCTCGGTCGGGGAAGAAACCCCGGTCTGATCCGTGCGGGAATCAGACCGTCTCCGGAAGCTCCTCAAGACCCTCGGCGACCAGCTTCGCCAGACGGTCCAGGGCGGCCTCCGCGTCGTCCGCGTCGGACGCGAGCACGATCTCCTCGCCGCCCTGCGCGCCCAGGCCGAGCACGGCGAGCATGGAGGCGGCGTTCACCGGGTTGCCGTCGGCCTTGGCGATCGTCACCGGGACGCCGGAAGCCGTGGCGGCACGGACGAAGATGGAAGCGGGGCGGGCGTGCAGGCCCTCGGCCCAACCGACGTTTACGCGGCGCTCAGCCATGGTTCTGCCCTTCACGAATCAATGGTTGTCTAGACCAGTCTCTCATGCAGTGCGCGGTGCTGTGCCCGACCGCCGTTCCGGCCGCGCCGCCGGCCGGCCTCCTCAGACTGCCCCGGCCCCGCCCCCTCCGCGACCGGTGTGCCGGTCGTAGGCTTTGGCCATGCACCCGAAGCCGGAGCAGAGTCCGCATCACGTGTACCCCGACCACTGGGAAGCGGACGTGGTGCTCCGCGACGGTGGCACCGCGCGCATCAGGCCCATCACCACCGACGATGCCGAGCGGCTCGTCAGCTTCTACGAGCAGGTCTCCGACGAGTCGAAGTACTACCGCTTCTTCGCCCCGTATCCGCGTCTCTCCGACAAGGACGTGCACCGCTTCACCCATCACGATTACGTCGACCGGGTGGGCCTCGCCGTCACGATCGGCGGTGAGTTCATCGCGACCGTCCGCTACGACCGGATCAACGAGCAGGGGCGGCCCGCCTCCGCGCCCGCCGACGAGGCCGAGGTCGCCTTCCTCGTCCAGGACGCCCACCAGGGCCGCGGGGTGGCCTCGGCGCTCCTCGAACACATCGCCGCGGTCGCCCGCGAGCGGGGCATCCGCCGCTTCGCCGCCGAGGTGCTGCCCGCCAACAACAAAATGATCAAGGTGTTCCGGGACGCCGGATACACCCAGCAGCGCAGCTTCGAGGACGGCTCCGTCCATCTCACCCTCGACCTCGAACCCACCGCCGAGTCCCTCGCCGTCCAGCGCGGCCGTGAACAGCGGGCCGAGTCGCGCTCGGTGCAGCGGCTGCTGGCCCCCGGCTCCGTCGCCGTCATCGGCACCGGCCGCACCCCCGGCGGGGTGGGCCGCACCGTCCTGCGCAATCTCCTCGGCTCCGGCTTCACCGGGCGCGCCTACGCGGTCAACAAGGCCTTCGACGACGGCCTGACGACGCTGGACGGCGTCCCCGCGCACCGTTCCGTCGGCGAGATCGACGAGCGGGTCGACCTGGCCGTCATCGCCGTCCCCGCCCACCGGGTGCCCGAAGCGGTGGCCGACTGCGGCGAGAACGGCGTCCAGGGGCTCGTGGTGCTCTCCGCCGGATACGCCGAACTGGGCGCCGAGGGCCGTGAGCTCCAGCGCGAACTGGTCCGGCAGGCCCGCTCGTACGGCATGCGCATCATCGGCCCGAACGCGTTCGGCATCATCAACACCGCCGAGGCCGTCCGGCTGAACGCCTCCCTCGCCCCCGAGTCGCCCGCCCCCGGCCGCATCGGCCTGTTCACGCAGTCCGGAGCCATCGGGATCGCCCTGCTCTCCGGCCTCCACCGGCGCGGCGCGGGGCTCTCCACCTTCATCTCCGCGGGGAACCGGGCCGATGTCTCCGGCAACGACTTCCTCCAGTACTGGTACGAGGACCAGGACACCGACGTCGCCCTGCTCTACCTCGAATCCATCGGCAACCCCCGCAAGTTCACCCGGCTCGCCCGGCGGACCGCGGCCGTGAAACCCGTCGTCGTCGTGAAGGGCGCCCGGCACAGCGGCTCCACACCGCCCGGCCACGCCGTGCCCATCAGCCGCATCCCCGACGCCACGGTCTCCGCGCTGATGCGGCAGGCGGGCGTCATCCGGGTCGACACGGTGACGGAGATGGTCGACGCGGGCCTGCTCCTGGCCGATCAGCCGCTCCCGGCCGGCCCCCGGGTCGCGATCCTCGGGAACTCCGAGTCCCTCGGGCTGCTCACGTACGACGCCTGCCTCGCCGAGGGGCTGCGCCCGCGCCCGCCCCGCGACCTCACCACGGCGGCGGGCCCGCAGGACTTCCGGGAGGCGCTGGCCGAGGCGCTCGCCGACGGGACGTGCGACGCGGTGATCGTGACCGCGATCCCCTGGGTCGGGGAGAACGGCGAGGCCGAGACGGGTGACGGCGAGGTCCTGGCCGCGGCCCTGCACCAGGCCGCGGCCGACGGCCCCGCCAAGCCGGTGGCCGTGGTCCATGTGGAGATCGGAGGGCTGGCCGAGGCCCTGGCCGCCGCCACCGGCACGGTGACCCGGACGCGCACCGGGGCGACGGCCTCCGGCGGCACCCCGCGCCCCGTGAACGGCCCGGTCACCCCCCACACAGAGACCACTCCCGGCACCACGGCCACCCCCGGCACACCGCCCGCCGCCGCACCGCGCACCCCCGGCACCCCAGCGGCACCGCGTTCGGCGCCCCCCGCGCCCTCCACAGCCCCCGCGCCCCCCGCGGGCTCCGTTCCCGGCCGCCCCCGGACCGGCCGCATCCCCGCCTACCCCGCAGCGGAACGAGCCGTACGCGCGCTCGCCGAAGCCGTGAAGTACGCGCAGTGGCGGCGCCAGGCCGCCGTACCCGGAAAGGTGCCCGAGTTCCTCGACGACACCATCGACGAACCCGGCGCCGCCGCACTGATCGGCACACTGCTCGGCCCCGACCCCGACCCGCGCGGCCGGCCGCTCACCCATGACGAGGCCCGCGAACTGCTCGGCCGCTACGGCATCACCGTCCGGCCGACGCTGCCGGCCCGCGACGCGGACTCCGCCGTCGCCGCCGCGGCCCGGCTCGGCTACCCCGTGGCGCTGAAGACGACCGCCCCCCATCTGCGCCACCGCGCCGATCTCGGAGGCGTCCGCCTGGACCTCGCGGGCGAGAGCGCGCTGCGGCGGGCGTACGGCGAGATGACCGACCTGCTCGGCAGGCCCGCAGAACTCCAGCCCGTCGTCCAGGCCATGGCGCCGCGCGGCGTGGACACCGTCGTACGGGCCTCGATCGACGCCGCGGCCGGAGCGGTCCTCTCCTTCGGCCTGGCGGGCGCGCCCTCCGAACTGCTCGGAGACACCGCCCACCGGCTCGTACCGGCCACCGACCGCGACGCCGCCGAGCTGATCCGGTCCATCCGGGCCGCCCCGGTGCTGTTCGGCTGGCGCGGCTCGGCACCCGTGGACACGGCGGCGCTCGAAGAGCTGCTGCTGCGGGTGTCCCGCCTGGTCGACGACCACCCGGAGGTGGTCTCCGTGGCACTCGAACCGGTCGTGGTCGCCACCCACGGGCTGACCGTGCTCGGCGCGAGCGTCCGCATCGCCCCGCCCCCCGCCCGTACCGATCTCGGACCGCGCCGCCTGCCCAGCTACTGACCCCGGCGGGCCGCTCGCCCCGGCCCGCCGCCGGCCCCGCCCCGACCCGCCCACAGCGTCCCCGGCAGTCACCGGGCCCCCGTAGGATGGTCCGTATGGCAAAGACCGGTACGACGACCCAGGGGCTGCGCGCGGCGATCGAGCGCAGCGGCTATTACCCGGCCCTCGTGGCCGAGGCGGTGGAGGCCGCCGTCGGCGGAGAGCCGGTCGCTTCGTATCTGGTGCACCAGGAGACCACCTTCGACTCCAACGAGGTGCGCCGTCATGTCACGGTCCTCGTTCTGACGGAGAACCGGTTCATCGTCAGCCACACCGACGAGCAGGCCGCCGACACCAGTTCCCCGACGCCGTACGCCACGACGTCCACCGAGTCGGTCAAGCTCGACCGGATCTCGTCGGTCGTGGTCAGCCGGGTGGTGGCCAACCCGGAGAAGTACGTCCCGGGCACGCTGCCCCGTGAAGTCGTCCTCACGATCGGCTGGGGTGCCGTCTCCCGGATCGACCTGGAGCCCGCCGCCTGCGGCGACCCCAACTGCGAGGCGGACCACGGCTACACCGGCAGTTCCACCGCCGACGATCTGAGCCTGCGGGTCAGCGAGGCCGGTGACGGTCCGGACACCGTCCGTCAGACCCTCGCCTTCGCCCAGTCGCTCTCCGAGGCGACGGCCGCCATCGCGGCGACCGGCCGCTGATGGCACAGCCGGCCTGGCAGGAGCCGGTCCTGCTCCCCGTCGACGGCGCGCCCGTACCCGAGTACGGCAGCGGTTCGCTCGCCGATCTGCTGCCGACCCTGGCCGCCGGACAGGACGTACCCGGTCTCGTCGCCTCGATCCCGGAGCTGACACCGGCCGACCGCAACTGCGTGTTCCTGATCGACGGCCTCGGCTGGGAGCAGATCAAGGCGCACCCGGACGAGGCACCCTTCCTGCACTCCCTGCTGCCGACCTCCCGCGGCGGCACCGGCCGCCCCATCACCGCGGGGTTCCCGGCGACCACCGCCACCTCGCTCGCCTCGGTCGGTACGGGGCTGCCGCCCGGTGAGCACGGCCTTCCCGGCTACAGCGCGCGCAACCCCGAGACGGGCGAGCTGATGAACCAGCTCCGCTGGAGGCCGTGGACCGAGCCGAAGGTCTGGCAGCCGTACCCCACCGTCTTCCGGCTCGCCGACGCCGCGGGTGTGCGTACCGCCCAGGTCTCCGCGCCCGCGTTCGAGCACACCCCGCTCACCAAGGTCGCGCTCAGCGGCGGTTCCTTCCTGGGCCGGCTCAGTGGCGAGGAGCGGATGGACGTGGCGGCCCAGCGGCTCGCCGCGGGGGACCGCTCCCTCGTCTACACGTACTACAGCGAGGTCGACGGCGCGGGGCACCGGTTCGGAGTCGACTCCGATGCCTGGCGCGGCCAGCTGATGTATGTCGACGGGCTCGCCCAGCGCCTGGCCGAACAGCTCCCGCCCCGCTCGGCGCTGTACATCACCGCCGACCACGGCATGATCGACATTCCCTTCGACGAACAGTCCAGGATCGATTTCGACGAGGACTGGGAACTGGGCGCCGGAGTCGCCCTGCTCGCAGGCGACGGCCGGGCCCGCCACGCGTACGCGGTCCCCGGGGCCGAGGCCGATGTGCTGACCGTATGGCGCGAAGTGCTCGGTGAGCAGTTCTGGGTGGCGGGCCGGGACGAGGCGATCGCGGCCGGCTGGTTCGGGCCGCGCGTCGACGAGCGGGTGTACGGCCGTATCGGCGATGTGATCGCCGCCGCCCACGACGACGTGGTCATCACGGCGTCGGTGAACGAGCCGCACGAGTCCGCGATGGTGGGGATGCACGGCTCGATGACCCCCGTCGAACAGCTCGTCCCGCTCCTCGAAGTACGCTCGTAACCGCGTTTTCCCTCCCGCCCCGGATTTCCTGCCCCACGGCCGCCTTCCGGCCGCCCGTCCGAAAGGTGCTCGACCTCTCATGCCCGAGCTTGTGTTCTTCTCCGGAACGATGGACTGCGGAAAGAGCACGCTGGCCCTCCAGATCGGGCACAACCGGTCGGCGCGGGGGCTGCAGGGACTGAACTTCACCCGGGACGACCGCGCGGGGGAGGGGAAGCTCTCCTCACGGCTCGGGCTGGTGACCGAGGCGGTCGAGGCGGTGCGGGGCATGGACCTGTACGCCCATGTCGTCGACCGGGTCTCGCAGGGCGGCAAGGTCGACTACCTGATCGTGGACGAGGCGCAGTTCCTGGAGCCGGTGCAGATCGACCAACTGGCGCGGGTCGTGGATGAGTTGGGGCTGGACGTCTTCTCCTTCGGTATCACCACCGACTTCCGCACGAAGCTCTTCCCCGGCTCACGGCGGCTGATCGAGCTGGCGGACCGCGTCGAGACGCTGCAGGTCGAGGCGATGTGCTGGTGCGGGGCGCGTGCGACGCACAACGCCCGCACACTGGGGGGCGAGATGGTGGTGGAGGGCGAGCAGGTCGTTGTCGGTGACGTGAGCAGCCCCGCCGCGGAGGTCGGGTACGAGGTGCTCTGCCGGCGTCACCATCGTCGTCGTATGACGAGCGGTTCCGTCCGTGCGGGCGCGCTCTCGCCGGACGTCCTGCCGGTGGCCTCCGACTGAGGGCTGTCGGACGGGCCGGTCCCACCGTGCCCTACTCGACGTCCCGTTGGTCCCAGCTCCGGGTGACATCGGCCACGGTGGAGGCCGGAGTGCTGAGGACGCCGTCGAACGCGTCGAGGACAGGGGTATGCACGTAGACGCTCTGCATCCGGATGCGGTCGGGGCCGCTGAGGCCTTCGGTTCGGGCCCGTCGGAGATCGGCGAAGCCGAGTCCCGGACCGCTGTCGGCGAAGGCCGCTTCGATGCTTCCGGGCTCCGGCGCCTCCAGCGCGGTGTCGGCGATGGTAAAACCGAAACGGGCCTTCTCGTCGCGGTGCATCTCGGCCGTGTACCCGGTGGCGCTGGTCAGTGCGAGGGCGAAGTACGCGTCGCCGAGGGCGTTGTGCAGGTGCTGCCCCATGGGGAGCCCCGTGAGCCGGCCGTCGAAGACGATCGGTGTCTTCTGGATGTGGGCGTTGTGGGCCGCCAGCACGACGCGGGCCGTGGGTCCGAGCCGGTTCAGGTGCCACAGGAGTGATTCGGCCATGTAGAGGTCGCGGGCCGAGGTGTCGGCGGTGAGACCGTCTCCGGTGAAGAGGGCGGCCATGGCGCGGAAGGTGTAGTCGGCGTGGCCGGCGCCTTCGAGGCAGCGCAGGGCGATGTCATAGCTCTGCCGGTCTCCGCGGGAGACGTACAGCGGTGCCAGGGAGCGGAACCGGATGAGCAGGCGCGCCAGGAGTGCGCTGAGGGTGTCCTGTTCGGCCGCGGCCAGGCGGGCCCACGCGGGTGCGGCCACGGCCGCGGAGTCACCGGCGAAGGATTCGGCGATCGTCATCGCGGCCCGGACCGTCGGCAGGCTTTCGGGGTCGATCCGGCGCAGATAGTCGGCGACGGGGACCAGGGCGGGGAGCAGCGACCCGCCGGCCGCCGGGATGTCGATGCCCGCGAAGCTGACCGGCCGTACGGCAGTGCGGTTGTGCCGGCGCAGGTAGCGCAGTGGCTCCTGGAGCCCGATGGGCACCGCTGCCGCGAGGTGAGCGGCGAGGTCGTCGTCGGTTCCCCGGCCGTGGGCCCAGGCGTCGAGAGGGAAGCCTTCGCCGAAGCCGTACTCGAAGGCCAGGACGGTGAAGCCGCAGCGTTCGACCAGGAACCGCAGGACGCGTCGGCGCAGCATGGCGAACTCGCCGATGAAGTGGGAGTGCTCGCCGAGGGCGACCACGCGGGCACCGCCGAGGATGTCGCGCAGCGGTTCCAGGTCGTCCAGGGGCGCTTCCGGGTCGAGGTGGCTGAGCCGGGTCGCGTGGCTGTGGAGCCAGTCGGCGAACGGCGGGCGGTCGGTTGCAGCAGGCATGCGGGTTGCTCTTCCGTGAAGGGGACTCCGAGGGCGTGGGCGCGGGCGGATCACCGGTGTCCACGAGATGATGGGCGCCGTTCATGATGAACCGCGCTCCGTGCCACCCTCGCCTCGGCCCCCCGCCCCGGACCCGGGTCAGCGTTCGGACGACCGTACGATCGTGAACACGGCACCCTCCGGGTCCGAGACCGTCGCGACCCTGCCGCTCGACCCCTCCCGGGGCGGCTGGAGGATGTGGCCGCCCAGCTCCACGACCCGTGCGGCGGACCGGTCGGTGTCGGAGACCTCGAAGTACGTCATCCAGTGCGGACCCCGGTCGCGCGGCAGGGCGTGCCCCACCCCGTGCAGCGCCGCCACCGGGCGGCCGTCCAGGTGCAGGGTCTGGTAGTCGAAGTCGGCGGAGACGACCGCCTCCGTCTCGTAGCCGAAGACCGCCTGGTAGAACTTGCCGACCATGGAGGTCTCCCGGGTCACCAGCTCGTTCCACACGGGCGTGCCCGGGGTGCCCGCCGTCCGGGTGCCGACGTGTCCGCTGGCCTGCCAGATGCCGAACACCGCCCCGCTCGGGTCGGAGGCGATGGCGAGGCGGCCCGCGTCGCCCGCGTCGAGCGGACCGACCGCCACCGTGCCGCCGCAGGAGCGGATCGTCTCCGAGGTGAGATCCGCGTCGTCGGTGGCGAGATAGGTCGTCCAGGCGATCGGCAGATGCCGGTCGGGCGGCAGCTGGCCGATGCCCGCGACCTCCTTGCCGTCGAGCAGACCGCGCACATAGGGGCCCAGCTGATCCGGGCCCGGCCGGAATTCCCAGTCGAACAGAGCTCCGTAGAACTCCTGGGTAGCGGTCAGGCCGTGCACGATCAGACTCACCCAGCAAGGTGTTCCGGGCGTGCGCCGGGCAACAGCCTCGGTCATCGTCTTCTCTCTCCTCGGACCTTTGTGGTGGCCGTACAGGGGGCGGGTGCCGGTGCTCCGTCCGGCGGGTACGGACTACGGTGTCTTCGCTCCGTGCAGATGCTCGCACCACCTGGCTCGTGAGGTGCCCCGGCCGCGCCGGGCGGTCCCGGTTCTCGACGGAGGGGGAACGATTTGCTGGCGATTGTCCGTCCGGGCACGGTTACGGGTGGGCCGGCCCCTGCGCGAGGATGGCACCCATGAAGCCCATCATCACCGCATCCGAATGCGCGAGCGAGTCGGCGGGGCCCCGCCCGCCGGTGCTCCTGGACGTCCGCTGGCAGCTGGGTGGCCCGCACGGCCGCCCGGACTACGAGGCCGGGCACATCCCCGGCGCGGTCTTCGTCGATCTCGACACGGAACTCGCGGGGCCGCCGGGCGGCGGCGGCCGTCATCCGCTGCCGGACCCGGAGACGTTCGGCGCCACGATGCGCCGCGCGGGGGTGTCCCGGGACACCCCCGTCGTGGTCTACGACGGTGGTCAGGGCTGGGCCGCCGCCCGCGCCTGGTGGCTGCTGCGCTGGACGGGGCACCCGGACGTCCGCGTCCTGGACGGAGGTCTCGCGGCGTGGACCGGCGAGCTCTCCACCCGGATCCCGGCTCCCGGCGAGGGCGATTTCCGGCCGGAGCCCGGTGCGCTGGAGACGCTGGACGCGGACGGCGCGGCGGCCTTCGCCCGTTCCGGTCTGCTGCTCGACGCGCGGGCCGCCGAGCGCTACCGGGGTGATGTGGAGCCGATCGACCGGGTGGGCGGCCATATCCCGGGCGCGGTCTCGGCGCCGACCTCGGAGAACGTCGGCGGGGACGGGCGCTTTCTGCCCGCCGGGGAGCTGGCGGCCCGCTTCTCGGGGCTGGGGGCCGCCGGGAGCGCCGGAGGCGTCGGTGTCTACTGCGGCTCGGGTGTCTCGGGGGCGCACGAGGTGCTCGCCCTGGAGATCGCCGGTTTCCGGGGTGTTCTCTACCCGGGCTCCTGGTCCGAGTGGTCCTCCGACGAGTCCCGGCCCGTCGCCACGGGACCCGAGCCCCGGTAAGCCGGGTGGCCGGGACGGAGGAGGGCCCGTACGCGACCGCGTACGGCCCTCCTCCTGCCGGTCATTTCTCGGTCAGTCCTGCTTCTTGCGGCGGGTGCCGAAGACGATCTCGTCCCAGCTGGGCACCGCGGCCCGGCGCCCCGGGCGGACCCCGTCCGCCTCCGCCTGGCGGTCCGTCGTCCCGGTCAGCCGGTCCCGATGACCCGCCACCGCCCGCGGCATCAGCACATCCGCGTACGCGGAACCGGCGCCCGCGGAGGCGGCGGCCGGGGGCTCGTCGGCCCCGGGCTCCTGCGTGGCGGGCTCGATCGCGGGCGGCTCGGGCTGTGCGGGACGTTCCGGTACGACCATGTCGCCGCGGAAGCTCGGCACCGCCTCCAGCAGGCTGGTCAGTGAGTCGCGCTCACCGGCCGAGGCGGTGCCGATGTACTCCTCCGGCTCGGGGGCGGGCGGGGCCGGGCGCTCCATCTGGATCTGGCGGTCCAGGGCGCGGTCCAGCGGCCGGTCGCGCGGCAGCCGGGCGATCCGGGGCACGAACGGGAAGCTCGGCTCCGGCGCGGCGACGTCCTCGCTCTCGCCGATCAGCGAGCGTGCCTCGTCGTCGACGGCCTGGACCAGTCGTCTGGGCGGGTCGTACGTCCAGCTCGCCGAGTGCGGCTCGCCCGCGACCCGGTAGACCAGGAGAACCTCCCAGGTGCCGTCGTCACGGCGCCAGGAGTCCCACTGGACGGTTTCCTTGTCGGCGCCGCGCAGCAGGAGCCGCTCCTGCACCGCCTCGCCGAGCTGGGGGCCGGTGTTCTCGCCGGGACGGCGCACAGGAGTCTTCCGGGCCCGCTCGGCCATGAAGGCGCGCTCCGCGAGCACAGGGCCCTCGAAGCGGCGCACACGGTCGACGGGGATGCCGGCGAATTGAGCGACCTCCTCCGCGGAGGCACCGGCACGTATCCGGGCCTGGATGTCGCGGGGGCGGAGGTGGCTCTCCACCTCGATCTCGATCTGGCCGAGCCGTGCGCGGTCATTGCGTACGGCGGCGCGCAGCCGCTCATCGATCGGAAGCGTGTACTCCGTGCTGTCCGCAGCTTTGAGCACCAGTCGTGTGCCGTCGTTCGAGACGGCCACGACACGCAGTTCGGGCATGGGAACCTCCCGGGTGGTGCCTGCCGACGTCACGTGCGTCGCTGCTTCCGCTAGTCGAGTGTGACCTGCCCGGGTGCAGCCTGTCACAACCTTGCCAAGTTGCCCGGCGTGTCGGGCGGTCGCCCTGGAACGCCTGCATGACACGGTTACCTGTTGCGACCCAAAGTAACCCAAAGGATCACTTCGTGTAGCAGGCGCCCGCGTGCCGCCTCGGCGCCGCCGGTTCGAGTGCCGCCGTCGGCCCCCTCCGTAGCTGCGGATACCCATGCGGGAGTCCGCCCCAGGGCTCGTCACAGTACTCCATTTGGGCCAGCTGGTGTGGACCGGCGCGCCGCCGAACTTCTCGTGCGGCACGGGAGTTGAGTTACCCGCTTACTTGTGAAATGCCCCCGATGCGTGTCCTGCTTCACAGAATCACCAGAAACGGAACTATCCGCTTCGCTCATTTGTCCCTTCCTGGTGCATGGTGGGAGAGATGTCAAGCAGGGGCTGGTAATGGTTCAGAAGCCGGAAAGTGACACAGAACCCAAGGAAAGGCGTATAGATCTGAGTCTGCCGCAGGTCGCCGGCAGTGCCGTGGCGGCCGTCGCGGCCGCGGTACTGGCCTCGCAGCTGGGCGTGTACGGAACGATTCTCGGTGCCGGTGTGATGAGTGTCGTCGCCACCTGCGGAGGATCGGTCTTCCAGCACTTCTTCCGCCGCACGGGTGAGCAGATCCGTGAGGTCACCGTCCAGGTCACACACCCGGCGGGCCGTCAGGTGACCGTACACACCAGGGAGACGACGCCGGCGCGGGAGACGCGCGCGACGGACCGGCGGGCGGACGACGCCACGACCGTGCTGCCCGCGGCGGGGCTCGACCCGGACCGTACGCGCGCGTTGTGGGCCGGTGCCGAGGGCACGGACCCTTCCACCACCTCCGCCGGCCCTTCCACCGGTTCCGGCGGCGCGGACCCCGACCGTACGCAGCTGCTGAACCTCGATTCCGAGCGCACCCGGATGCTGCGGCAGGTGCCGGGCAGCCGCGGACCGGACAGTTCCGATCCGGCCCGGACCCAGCTCGTTCCGCAGGCCGGCGGAGCGACGCCGGAGGTCCCGGGCGGACCGGACGACGCGTTCTCCGGGGCGACCACGCACGGCACCCGGCTGCGCGGCTGGAAGCGCCCGGTCCTCGCCGCCGCCGTCGTCTTCGCCGTGTCGATGGCCGGCATCACCGCGTTCGAGATGATCTCGGGCAACGACCTGAGCGGCGGCCGCGGGACGACCGTCGGCTCCGTCGTACGCGGTGGGGACAACGGCTCCGCTCCCTCCGGCCCGGCCCCTTCCGAAGGCACCGGACAGGAGCCGGACGGGGACCGGCAGAGCCCCGGCAGCGGGACCGGGTCCACCCCGGGCACGGACGGCGAGGACGGCCGGAGCGCGAACCCGGACACGGACCGGGACCAGGGTTCGACCGCCGAGCCGGCCCCGAAGCCCTCGGGTTCCGGCGACGGCGGGACCGCGCCGACGCCCGCACCCACCCCGACGCCGTCCGGCGACGGCGGCGGTGACGCTCCCGCGCCTCCGGTCGACCAGGGAGGCCAGGGGGGCGAGGGTGGCCAGGGCAGTGTCCAGGGACAGCAGGGGCAGGCCACGCCCGGTACGGACGGCGCGGGACGCTGACACCGGAGGACGCCGACACCCGCCCCCGCCCCCCAGGCCCGTACGGGCCTGGGGGGCGGGGGCGGACTCAGTCGCCCAGGACGCGGCGCAGGTAGTCGTTGCCGAACAGGCGGTCCGGGTCGAGCCGGTCGCGTACCGCGGTGAACTCGCCGAACCGCGGGTAGACCCCGGCCAGGTACTCGGCGTCCCGGGTGTGGATCTTGCCCCAGTGCGGGCGGCCGGCGTGCGCGGTCATGATCCGTTCGACGGCGGTGAAGTACGCCTGGTACGGCGTGCCCCGGTACAGGTGCACCGCGATGTAGGCGCTGTCCCGGCCCGAGGCCGTGGAGAGGGTGATGTCGTCGGCGGGCGCGGTACGCACCTCGACCGGGAAGCTGATCCGCAACGGCGAGCGGTCCACCATCGCCTTCAGCTCGCGCAGCGCCTCGACGGCGGCCTCGCGCGGAAGGGCGTACTCCATCTCCACGAAGCGCACCCGGCGGGGGCTGGTGAAGACCTTGTACGGGATGTCGGTGTACGTACGGGCCGACAGGGCCCGGCTGGAGAGCCTGGCGATCGACGGGATGGTCGCCGGGACCGCCCGGCCGAGCGCGCAGGCGACCTGGAAGATTCCGTTGGAGAGCAGTTCGTCGTCGATCCAGCCGCTGACCTTGCCGGGCGGAGCGGCGGGGCCCGCGCTGCGGTTGTTGCGCTTGGTGTTGCAGTTGCCGGTGTGCGGGAACCAGTAGAACTCGAAGTGCTCGTTCTCGGCCACCAGCCGGTCGAAGTCCGCGGTGACCCTGCCGAAGGTCATCGGCTCCTCACGGGCGGTCAGCAGGAAGACCGGCTCCACGGCGAAGGTGATCGCGGTGATCACACCGAGGGCGCCCAGTCCCAGCCGGGCGGCGGCGAACACATCCGGGTTCTCCTCGGCCGAGCACCGCAGCACCGTGCCGTCGGCGGTGACCAGTTCGAGGCCCCGGATCTGCGCGGATATGGATGCCGAGTCGCGGCCCGTGCCATGGGTCCCGGTGGAGGTGGCCCCGGCGACCGTCTGCTCCATGATGTCGCCCATGTTCGTGAGCGACAGGCCCTCGCGGGCGAGAGCGGCGTTGAGCCGCTTGAGCGGGGTGCCGGCCTCGACCGTCACCGTCATCGCCGTACG
The DNA here is from genome assembly GCF_026341775.1 of Streptomyces sp. NBC_00654. Lineage (NCBI taxonomy): Bacteria > Bacillati > Actinomycetota > Actinomycetes > Kitasatosporales > Streptomycetaceae > Streptomyces > Streptomyces sp. NBC_00654. Next base: position 2,531,621 of record NZ_JAPEOB010000001.1, read on the forward strand.
GTCGATCTCCCGGATCCCGGTGAGCAGCTCCGGGCGGATCAGCACCCCGTCGGTGGCCGCCGCGGCGGTGAACGAGTGCCCCGTGCCGACGGGCTTCACCCGCAGACCGTCCTCACGGGCCCTGCGGAGTGCCTCGGCGAGCTCATCGACGGAGGCGGGGGACACGGCCCGTACAGGCCGGGCGGTGACATTGCCCGCCCAGTTACGCCACGTGTTCGCCGTCGTCCGTGCGTAGGTGTCCGTCATCTTCCCCGCGCCCTTCCGTAGGTACCGGCTTGGCAAGCCGGCGATACCCCAGGAACGCCACCGCGGCCGCGAGCGCTCCCGCCACGGCGGGCACCACGTACGCCGCCTCTGCCCCCGACGCGTCGACCACCCAGCCCGCGGCCGAGGAGCCGAGCGCCACACCGACCGCGAGCCCGGTACTGGTCCAGGTCATGCCCTCGGTCAGCTTGGTGCGCGGTACGTGCTGTTCGACGAGGGCCATGGTGGTGACCATCGTCGGTGCGACGGCGAGGCCCGCGACAAAGAGCGCCACGGCCAGAAACGGAAGGTTCCCGGCCAGTTGGAGGGGGATCATACTCATGGCCATCGCGCAGACCCCCACCAGCCACCTGACGGAGGACTTCCCCCTCAGGTGCAGCAGCCCGAACACGGCTCCCGCCAGGCACGAACCCAGCGCGTAGACCGCCAGCACGAGACTGGCCGCCGCCTTGTGACCGCGCTCCTCGGCGAAGGCCACGGTCACCACGTCGACGGCCCCGAAGATCGCGCCCGTCGCCACGAAGGTGATCACCAGGACCTGGAGGCCGGGGGAGCGCATCGCCGAGCCGCCGGTGTGCTGCGACTTCGGGTGCGGCACCGGTTCGGTGGCGCGCTGCGCGGTCAGCCAGAAGACGCCGATCACCAGGAACCCGGCGGCCAGCAGCGGACCCGCCTCGGGGAACCACGCGGTGGAGAGCCCGATCGAGATGATCGGCCCGAAGATGAAGCACACCTCGTCGACGATCGACTCCCACGAGTACGCGGTGTGCAGATCCCGGGCCGAGCCGCGGTAGATCTCCGCCCAGCGGGCCCGGACCATCGACCCCACACTGGGCACACAGCCCGCACCCACGGCGAAGACGAACAGGGTCCAGTCCGGCAGCCGTTGCTGGGCACAGATCAGCAGTCCGGCGACCGCCGCCACCGCGACCAGGGTGACCGGGCGCAGCACCCGCCGCTGCCCGTACCGGTCGACCAGCCGGGAGATCTGCGGACCGAAGACCGCCGCCGCCATGGCCAGCGTGGCCGAGAGCGCGCCCGCCAGCCCGTAGCGGCCGGTGAGCTGAGAGACCATGGTCACGACGCCGATGCCCATCATGGACAACGGCATCCGGCCGAAGAATCCGGCGGTGGAGAATCCCTTGGAGCCGGGGGCGGCGAAGATGGCGCGGTAGGGGCTGGGCAACGGACACTCCGGTCGAGCTGTCATGCGTGAAGATGGCCGATACAGCTTATGGCTTTCCGCCCGGTGCGGAAGGGGCCCGGTTCACGGACGGATGTCGGGTGCCGCACCGTCCCGGCCGGGTGGCAGGATCGAGGGCATGTCCGATCTGCGCGATCCCGCTCCCTACGACGCCCTGCTGCTGCTCTCCTTCGGCGGTCCCGAAGGCCCGGACGATGTGGTCCCGTTCCTGGCGAACGTGACCCGCGGCCGCGGCATCCCCGAGGAACGGCTGAAGGAAGTCGGCAAGCACTACTTCCTGTTCGATGGCGTCAGCCCGATCAACGCGCAGAACAGGGCGCTGCTCGACGCCCTGCGCAAGGACTTCGCCGAGCACGGCCTGGACCTGCCGGTCTACTGGGGCAACCGCAACTGGGCGCCGTACCTCACCGACACGCTGCGCGAGATGACCGTCGACGGCCACCGCCGGATCGCGGTCCTCGCCACCAGCGCCTACGCCTCCTACTCGGGCTGCCGCCAGTACCGCGAGAACCTCGCCGAGTCGCTCGCGGCCCTGGCGGCCGAGGGGCTGGAGGTTCCGCGCGTGGACAAGCTGCGGCACTACTTCAACCATCCCGGGTTCGTACGGCCCATGGTGGACGGCGTGCTGGCCTCCCTGGCCGACCTCCCCGCGGATGTCGCGGCAGGTGCCCATCTGGCCTTCACCACCCACTCGATCCCGGACTCCGCGGCCGACACCTCCGGGCCCCCCGAGGCGCACGGCTCCGGTGGCGCCTATGTCGCCGAGCACCTCGACGTCGCCCGAGTGATCGTCGAGGCGGTGCGCGAGGAGACCGGCATCGAGTACCCCTGGCAGCTCGTCTACCAGTCGCGCAGCGGCGCCCCGCACATCCCGTGGCTGGAGCCCGACATCTGCGACCACCTGGAGGCACTCCACGGCGAGGGCGTCCCGGCGGTCGTGATGGCCCCGATCGGCTTCGTCTCGGACCACATGGAGGTCCTGTACGACCTCGACACGGAGGCCACCGCGAAGGCCGCCGAGCTGGGCCTGCCGGTGCGCCGCTCCGCGACGGTCGGCGCCGATCCGCGGTTCGCCGCCGCCGTACGCGAACTGGTCCTGGAGCGCACCGCCGCCGAACGGGGGAGCCGTCCGGAGCGCTGCGCGCTGGGCGCGCTCGGCCCGTCCCACGACCTGTGCCCGGTCGGCTGCTGCCCGGCCAGGGCCCCCAGGCCGGCCGCCGCGGGTGCCGACAGCCCGTACGCGTGAGGTGCACCGGCGGGTCCGACGGCCGCACCGGTACGTCCACACGCCCTCGCGTCCGTACCGAGCCGTCCGTGCCGAGCCGTCCGTGCCGAGCCGTCCGTGCCGAGCCGTCCGTCCGAACCGAGTCCCCGGGAGCGCCGTGACCGACCCCACCCTGTCCGAACTGCTCGACCTCGCCCTGGAGGCAGCCCGCCGCGCCGGAGCCCTGCTGCGGGACGGCCGCCCGGCCGATCTGGGTGTGGCCGCGACGAAGTCCAGCCCCATCGACATCGTCACCGAGATGGACATCGCCGCCGAGAAGCTGATCACCGGCTTCCTGTCCGACCGCCGCCCCGAGGACGGCTTCCTCGGTGAGGAGGGCGCCGGCTCCGCCGGAAGCAGCGGTATCCGCTGGGTCATCGACCCGCTCGACGGCACGGTGAACTACCTCTACGGCCTGCCCACCTGGGCCGTGTCCATCGCCGCCGAACGCGACGGCGAGCGGGTCGTGGGCGTCGTCGAGGCACCGATGCGCCGGGAGACCTACCGGGCGGTGCTGGGCGGCGGTGCGTTGGTGACCGGCGATGCGTTCGCGAACGCCACCGCGCTGCGCTGCCGGCCCGCTCCGCCGCTGGACCAGGCCCTCGTGTCGACCGGCTTCAACTACGTCACGGCCGTCCGTACGCACCAGGCGGACATCGCCCAGCGCCTCATCCCCCGGCTGCGCGACATCCGGCGCAGCGGTTCGGCCGCCGTCGACCTCTGCGATGTCGCCGCCGGGCGGCTCGACGGCTACTACGAGCGCGGGCTGCACCCGTGGGACCTGGCGGCGGGTGACCTCATCGCCCGGGAGGCGGGCGCGCTCACCGGCGGACGCCCCGGACTGCCCGCGGACGGGGACCTGACCGTGGCCGCCGCCCCCGGCGTCTTCGAGCCGCTCCAGGCGCTCCTCGAAGAGCTGGGCGCCTGGCACGACTGACGGAAAGCCCGCCGAAGCCCCTGGTGGGGGCGTCAGCGGGCGTTCGGAGGCAGCAGAGGGCCCCGGTGCCGATCACGGCACCGGGGCCCTCTCGCAGCGACTCAGACGCTTGTGGCGCCGATTTCGACGCCGTGCTCGGCGGCCAGGCGGTGCAGGTCGTCCAGCTCGCCCTGCTCGACATCCGCGAGGAAGTCGTCGCCCGTCTCGCGAGCCTTCGTGAGGTCGGACTCGGTCGTCTTGATGCGTTGCAGCAGACCTGCGGTGAAAGCGTCCATAAGGCGCCCCCTCATCGTGGGTCGGTGGCACGGGGGTGTGCCCGGGAATCCTCCGGCCGGGGCCGAAGGAGCGGGTGATCACGCCATTTCGCCGGTGAAACGGAGCGGGCTGTGGCATGCCACGTGCATGGCGTGATCGCGGGTGTGAACCCCTCCTCCCCATGCGAAGTCTCAGAGAAACCTCAACTGGGCCGGGAATCCGGCCCATTCCGTGGAGCAGCGGGCCGCGGGGCGTCGTCTTACCGCCGGTTTATGCGCGTTGCGGGCAGGATGGACGCGCACAGTCAGCGCGGCTGACCGTGGAACCCGAGCGGCCCCGACCCGGGCCGCTCGGTGTGTTGACCTGTCGAAGGACCTAAGGAAGGAATGCGCCGTGCGCGTACTCGTCGTCGAGGACGAGCAGCTGCTCGCCGATGCGGTGGCCACCGGACTCCGCCGGGAGGCCATGGCCGTCGACGTCGTCTACGACGGCGCGGCGGCCCTGGAGCGCGTCGGGGTCAATGACTACGACGTCGTGGTGCTGGACCGGGACCTCCCGCTGGTCCACGGCGACGACGTCTGCCGCAGGATCGTCGAGCTCGGCATGCCCACCCGGGTGCTCATGCTCACCGCCTCCGGGGACGTCAGCGACCGCGTCGAAGGCCTGGAGCTGGGTGCGGACGACTATCTGCCCAAGCCCTTCGCCTTCAGCGAGCTCACCGCCCGGGTGCGGGCCCTGGGGCGGCGTACGACGGTGGCACTGCCGCCGGTCCTGGAGCGGGCGGGCATCAAGCTCGACCCGAACCGCCGCGAGGTCTTCCGGGACGAGCAGGAGATCCAGCTGGCCCCGAAGGAGTTCGCGGTGCTGGAGGTCCTGATGCGCAGCGAGGGCGCCGTCGTCTCGGCCGAGCAGCTGCTGGAGAAGGCCTGGGACGAGAACACCGACCCGTTCACCAACGTGGTGCGGGTGACCGTCATGACCCTGCGACGCAAGCTCGGCGAGCCGCCCGTCATCGTCACGGTGCCCGGCTCCGGATACCGGATCTGAGGGCCGTGGCCGCCTCCCCGGCGCCGCTCACAGCGCCTCCGAAGCCCACCTGGGAGCCCAAGCAGCAGGAGCCCCCGTACCCCTGGCTGCGCCCGACCATCCGGATACGGCTCACCCTGCTGTACGGCGGAATGTTCCTGATCGCGGGCATCCTGCTGCTGTCGATCATCTACATGCTGGCCGCGCAGGCCCTGCACGTGGGCACCGAGCTGCCCTTCAAGCTGCTGCCCGACAGCAAGATCCAGCTGACCAACAACGCCTGCCCGGCGCTCACCCCGGGGCTCTCCGCCGACCAGGCCAACGCCGCGCTCAAGGCGTGCAACGTGGAGCAGCGCCAGCAGGCGCTGGACACCCTGCTCAACCGCTCGCTGCTGACCCTGGTCGGCCTGAGCGTCATCGCCTTCGCCTTCGGTTACGCCATGGCCGGCCGCGTCCTGTCCCCGCTGGGCCGGATCACCCGTACCGCCCGCAGGGTGGCGGGCACGGACCTGTCCCGCCGGATCGAGCTCGACGGCCCGGACGACGAGCTCAAGGAGCTCGCCGACACCTTCGACGACATGCTGGACCGCCTGGAGCGGGCCTTCACCGCCCAGCAGCGGTTCGTCGGCAATGCCTCGCACGAGCTGCGCACGCCGCTGGCGATCAACCGCACGCTGCTGGAGGTCCATCTCTCCGATCCGGAGGCCCCGCCGGAGCTCCAGCAGCTGGGCAAGACGCTCCTGGCCACCAACGAACGAAGTGAGCAGCTGGTCGAGGGCCTGCTGCTGCTCGCCCGCAGCGACAACCAGATCGTCGAGCGCAAGCCGGTCGACCTCGCGGAGGTCGCCGAGCGGGCCATCGACCAGGCACGCGCGGAGGCCGCCGCGAAGGGCGTGACCATCCGCGGGGAGCGGGCCGAGGCCGTCGTCCAGGGCAACGGCGTCCTGCTGGAGCGGATCGCGCTGAACCTCGTCCAGAACGCCGTGCGCTACAACGTGGCCGAGGAGGGCTGGGTGGAGGTCACCACCGAGCTCCAGCCCGGACAGGCTCTCCTGGTCGTCTCGAACACAGGTCCTGTGGTGCCGGCCTACGAGATCGACAACCTCTTCGAGCCCTTCAGGCGGCTGCGTACGGAGCGCACGGGCAGCGACAAGGGGGTCGGTCTCGGCCTGTCGATCGCCAGGAGCGTCGCCAGGGCCCACGGAGGCCGTATCATCGCGGAGCCCCGCGAGGGCGGTGGTCTCGTGATGCGCGTCACCCTGCCGGTCTGAAAGGCTGCACGGTGTGACGCCCGCACCGAATCTCCATGTTCGCTTTGGGCGGAATTTTCAGGACCCGTTCCCGATCGATCCATGTGTGATCGATCACAGGAGCGAATTTCAAGCCATCAACTCTCCGTGATCAGGCCTCCTCCGGAAAGCCGGTAATCGTCCGGGTTTTCGGGGGCCGATATCACGGGAAGTACACGGGGTGGCGCCCGTGAACTGCACCATGTGGACCGTGTACGGTCCCCATCGCCACCCAAGCCGACCGCCGCCGAGGCGTCCGGTTGGGTGTCGATTGAGTAACAGACCTTGATGTGAGGCAAAATCTCCGCCTCAGGTCGGGCACAAGTCCGGCCTCTCACGCGTTACGTGCGCTGAGACACCGCAGACACCCATGAGGGGGAGAGCGACATGGCAACGGATTACGACACCCCACGCAAGACCGACGACGACGTGGACCAGGACAGCCTCGAAGAGCTCAAGGCTCGTCGGAGCGACAAGACGGCATCCGCCGTCGACGTCGACGAGTTCGACGCCGCAGAAGGACTGGAGCTGCCCGGCGCGGACCTCTCCAACGAGGAACTGGCCGTGCGGGTCCTGCCCAAGCAGGCCGACGAGTTCACGTGCATGAGCTGCTTCCTCGTGCACCACCGGAGTCAGCTGGCCCGCGAGAAGAACGGCCAGCCGATCTGCCGCGACTGCGACTGAGGTCGCGTCGGCCGTGGCAGGCGACACACCGTTCCGGAAGCGGCGCTTGAGGCGCGGGCACGGTCCGGAGACGGAACAGGGCGGCACAGGCCCGGCAGAAGGCGTTCACGCGTCTGCCGAGCGTTCCGCCGCCCTGCCGGACCCTTCCGGCACCTCCGACGACGAGCGGGGCCGTTCGGCCTCGCTCGAAGCGGCAGGGGCGGCAGGGGCGCCGGACAGCGGCGAGCAGGCCGGAACGACGGAGCCCAAGACCGGGGCAGGCCGTCTGAACACACTGAAACGGGGCGTACGAAAGGGCGGGGAGAGCGCCAGGGCCGCGGCCGGCATGCTGGCCGACCGGATCATCGACACGGCTCCCCGCGTTCCGGTGCGCGACCTCGCCACCCTGCGCGGACAATTCCCGGGCCTGGGTCCCGAGGAGCTCGCGGACAAACTCATCGCGGGCGCCAGCAGGGCCACCGCGACCGTCGGCGCGGGCATCGGGGCGGCGGCCATGCTGCCCGTACCGCCCGCCATGCTGGCCGAGCTGGCCGCGGAGATCACCGGCGTCGCCGCGATCGAGATGAAGCTCGTCGCCGAGCTCCATGAGGTCTACGGCAGGCGCCCACAGGGCAATCTCGCCCAGCGCTCCACCGCTTACCTCACGTCCTGGACGGAGGAGCGCGGCATCGACGTCTCCCGGCCCACCACACTCAACGCGGCGCTGGGCGGCCAGATGAAGCGCGAGCTGCGCCAGCAGATCATGAAGCGCATGGCACGCGATCTGCCGAACCTGATTCCGTTCATGATCGGCGCCGCGGTCGGTGCCGTGATGAACCGCCGCGACACCAGGAAGCTCGCCGAGCGGGTCAGGAACGACCTGCGCAAGGAACAGGTCACCTGGGACCGGCTCACCGAGCTGCCCCCTCTGGAGCAGCCCGCGATCCCGGCCGTGCTGCCCAAGGAGATCGAGGGCTAGGCCCCCGAAGCCCCGAGGAGATCGAGGACCAGTGCCCCGAAGCCCCGAGGAGATTGAGGACCAGTCCCCGGGGAAGGGCGCTCAGGCCGTCCGTACCGCCGTGAGCGCCGCCGCCAGACCGCGCGGGTCCCGGGTGGAGACGTACACGTACGGAGTCGGGTCGGCCGGGTCCGTGACCTCCACCCGCACAGCCGTCGGGACATAGCTGCGCAGCAGCATGAAAGCCCGCGCGTCCGCCTTGTGCGTGCGCCAGGCGCGCGCCTCCTCCGCGTCCAGCACCTCGGGTTCGCCGAGCGCCGACAGCGGGATCCGGGCGTCGCCCGCGACCAGGGCGCCCGCCACCACGCGGATCCGTACGGAACCGTACGAACTCATCACGACCGCCGTGGCGGCGGTGCCGCCGACCAGACCGCCGAGCAGGGGCAGGGTGCCGAGCGGCAGGAGCATCAGCGCACAGGCGATGCCGACGCCGAAGGCGATGAACCACCAGGAACGGGGAGCGGTGAGACGTTCGTCGAAGGGCGGTGCGGAAGGCTGCATGAAACCAAGCTTGGCACGGCGCGACCCGGGACAGTCCGCGCGGGTAAGGTCTGCGCCTGTGAGTGGAACATCTGCAGCTCTGACACCCCCGGCCGACGCGGTGGCGCCGGTCCGGCACCCCGACGCGCCCGCCCCCGGCGAGCTCCTCGGCGCGCACTACGAACACTGTTTCGGCTGCGGCGGGGGACAGCCGCACGGCCTGCACCTCCAGGCACGGGCCGGCGACGGTGTGAGCGTGACCGCCGAGTTCACCGTGCAGGCCGCCCACCAGGGAGCTCCTGGCCTCGCGCACGGCGGCGTCCTGGCCACGGCGCTGGACGAGACCCTCGGCTCGCTGAACTGGCTCCTGCGGGTGATCGCGGTGACCGGGCGGCTGGAGACCGACTTCGTGCGGCCGGTCCCGGTGGACACCGTGCTGCACCTCGACGCGCGGATCACCGCCGTGCACGGCCGGAAGATCTACTCCAGCGCCACCGGCCGGATCGGCGGCCCGGACGGGCCCGTCGCGGTCCGTGCCGACGCCCTGTTCATCGAGGTCAAGGTCGACCACTTCATCGAGAACGGCCGCCCGGCCGAGATCCGCGCGGCGATGGACGACCCCGACCAGGTCAAGCGCGTACGGGCCTTCGAGGTGAACCCCTGATGCGGCACCCCGTCGACGTACTCATCCGCCGGGTGGACCCGGACGTGCCCCTTCCGTCGTACGGACATCCGGGCGACGCGGGGGCCGATCTGGTCACCACCGAGGCGGCGGAGCTCGCCCCCGGTGAGCGGACCGTGCTGCCCACCGGAGTGTCGATCGCCCTGCCCGACGGGTACGCCGCGTTCGTCCACCCCCGCTCGGGCCTCGCGGCCCGCTGCGGAGTAGCTCTGGTGAATGCCCCAGGGACGGTTGATGCCGGGTACCGTGGGGAGATCAAGGTGATCGTGGTCAATCTCGACCCGCGCGAGACGGTGCGGTTCGAGCGCTTCGACCGGATTGCCCAACTGGTCGTCCAGCAGGTCGAGAAGGTGCGCTTCCACGAGGTGGCGGAGCTTCCCGGATCGGCGCGGGCCGAAGGGGGCTTCGGGTCCACCGGCGGTCACGCCGCTGTGGACGGCGTCAGGGGCGACATCACCCACGGTGGGAACAGCTACGCATCGGTCGTATCCGACCGGGAAGGACATTGACGTGTTCGGACGTCGCAAGAAGAGTGGTTCCGCCGAGGACACGGCGGACGAAGCGCGCGAGGCCGGACAGGTCGCCGACGAGCTCGACGGTGCCGATGAGGCCACGACCGGTGCTCGCCGGACGAACCTTCCGCCGGCCCCCAGGCCGGACGGGCCGTGGGACATCGAGGAGGTCTCCCAGCCCGGCGAGGGCCGGGTCGACCTGGGCGGCATCTTCGTCCCCGGTGTCGAGGGCATGGAGCTGCGGGTCGAGGTGGCCGGGGACGCGATCGTCGCCGCCACCGTCGTCCTGCGCGACAGCGCGGTCCAGCTGCAGGCCTTCGCCGCCCCCAAGAAGGAGGGCATCTGGGGCGAGGTCCGCGAGGAGATCGCCTCGGGCATCACCCAGCAGGGCGGGATCATCGACGAGGTCGAGGGCCCGCTGGGCTGGGAGCTGCGCGCCCAGGTCCCCGTACAGCTCCCGGACGGGACGAACGGTGTGCAGCTGGTGCGCTTCGTCGGCGTCGACGGACCCCGCTGGTTCCTGCGCGGTGTGATCTCCGGCCAGGGCGCCGTGCAGCCGGAGGCCGCCGGGCTGCTGGAGACGATCTTCCGGGACACCGTGGTCGTCCGCGGGGAGGGCCCGATGGCCCCGCGCGACCCCATCGTCCTCAAGCTCCCCAACGACGCCCAGATGGTGCCCGAGGGCGTCCAGCAGGAGGAGCAGGAGAACTCGAAGTTCTCCGGCGGTATGGGCCAGCTCCAGCGTGGACCCGAGATCACCGAGGTCCGCTAGAGAAGCGCTCGCAGCAGACACCGGCCGGTGGGCCGCACCCCTTTTCCGGGTGCGGCCCACCGGCCTTTTCTCTGCTCCTGCTCCTGCCCCCCTGCCTCTGCTCCTGCCCCCTGCCTCTGCCGCGCCCTGGTGTCCTGTCGCGCTCCTGTACCGCTTTCGCCGCGCTCCCGCTGGGCCTGGGGCGGGTTTCGGCCGGGGTACGGCCGTGCCGGATCCGTGCGGCCGCGCCGTGCGCGAGCGGCGCGCGTATGGGGCGCGTATCGGGCACGTATGAGCGGCATCAAGGGCGTGCTCCTTCCCGTAAGGAAGGCATCAACGCGGGCGGCGAGGGCCCTCGGCGGATGTTTGCTCAAGAGGTCCGAAAATCCGTACCTCATCTAGGAGCTCACGATGGCCGATGTGGCCTTCGTCGTCACCATGATCGCGGTGTTCGCGTTGGTGGCTCTGGTCGCGCGGGGGGTGGCGAAGCTGTGACTGCCGAGAATGTTGTCGGTCTGGTCGTGGCCGTTGCCCTGCTGGGCTATCTCGTCCTCGCCCTTCTTTACCCGGAGAGGTTCTGAGCCCGAAATGAGCCCCGTCCTTGCTGGTGTGCTCCAGTTGCTCGCGCTCGTTGTGGCGCTGGGTCTGGCGTACCGTCCGCTCGGTGACCACATGGCCCGTGTGTATTCCTCTCCGAAGCATCTGCGGGTGGAGAAGTGGGTATACAAGGCGATTGGTGCCGATCCCACTACCGAAATGCGTTGGCCCGCGTATCTGCGCGGAGTTCTGGCGTTCTCGGCTGTGAGTGTTCTCTTCCTGTATCTGTTGCAGCGGGTGCAGGGGGTGTTGCCCGGTTCGCTGGGTTTCTCGTCGATCGATCCGGATCAGGCGTTCAATACGGCGGCGTCGTTCGTCGCGAATACCAACTGGCAGTCGTACTACGGCGAGCAGGCCATGGGCCACGTCGTGCAGACCGGTGGTCTGGCGGTGCAGAACTTCGTGTCGGCGGCGGTCGGTATGGCCGTCGCGGTGGCGCTCGTGCGGGGCTTCGCCCGTGCCCGGACGGGTGAGCTGGGCAATTTCTGGTCCGATCTGGTGCGGGGTGTTGTGCGCATCCTGGTCCCGATCGCGGTGGTGGGTGCTCTGGTGCTGGTCGCCTGCGGTGCGATCCAGAACTTCTCCGGCATTCATGAGGTCGGTCAGTTCATGGGCGGGTCGCAGGAGTGGAACGGCGGGGCGGTGGCTTCGCAGGAGGTCATCAAGGAGCTGGGGACGAACGGGGGCGGTTACTTCAACGCGAACTCGGCGCACCCGTTCGAGAACCCCAGCCCGGTGTCCAATCTTTTCGAGATCTTCCTGATCCTGGTGATCCCGTTCGCGTTGACGCGGACGTTCGGCAGGATGGTCGGGAGTGTGAAGCAGGGGTACGCGATCCTTGCCGCGATGGGTGTCATCTGGCTGGGTTTCAGCGGCCTGATGATGTGGACGGAGTTCGCCCACAACGGGCCGGCGTTCGATATTGCCGGCGGGGCGATGGAGGGCAAGGAGAACCGGTTCGGTATCGGCGGCTCCTCGCTCTTCGCGGTCGCGACGACGCTGACGTCGACGGGTGCGGTGAACTCGTTCCATTCCTCGTACACGGGGTTCGGCGGCGGGATCACGATGCTGGGAATGCAGCTGGGTGAGATCGCGCCCGGTGGTGTGGGTTCCGGCCTTTACGGCATGCTGATCATGGCGGTCATCGCGGTGTTCATCGCGGGTCTGATGGTCGGCCGTACGCCGGAGTATCTGGGCAAGAAGATCGGCACGCGTCAGATCAAGCTGGCGGCCTGTTACATCCTGATCACTCCGGCGCTGGTGCTGTGCTTCACCGCCGTGGCGATGGCGCTGCCGACACCGGGAAATTCGATGACGAACTCGGGGGCGCACGGTTTCTCGGAGATCCTGTACGCCTATACCTCGGGTGCGAACAACAACGGTTCGGCGTTCGCCGGGCTGAACGCGGACACGCAGTGGTTCAACAGCACGATCGGGATCGCGATGCTGCTGGGCCGGTTCCTGCCGATGGTGTTCGTCCTGGCCCTGGCCGGGTCACTGGCCGAGCAGAAACCCGTCCCGGCAACCGTGGGGACGCTCGGCACGCAGAAGCCGATGTTCAGCGGTCTGCTGGTCGGCACGATCCTGATCATCACCGGACTGACCTACTTCCCGGCCCTGGCGCTGGGTCCGCTCGCCGAGGGGCTGGCGTCATGAACATCCATGTGAAGAAGCCCGAGGAGCACGGCTCCATGTCCACCATCAACGCCGGTCCGGACCGTGCGCCCCACAGCGACGTGCCGACCGGGCACCGGTCCGAAGGGCGTGTCGGCGGGGGTCTGTTCGACCCCGGGCAGTTGCTCAGGTCGTTCCCCGACGCGGTGCGGAAGCTGGATCCCCGGGTGATGGTGAAGTCCCCGGTGATGTTCGTCGTGCTGATCGGGTCGGTGCTGACGACCGTGCTCGCGGTGCTGGACCCGACGGACTGGTTCGGCTGGGCGATCACCGTGTGGCTGTGGCTCACCACCGTGTTCGCGAATCTGGCCGAGGCGGTCGCGGAGGGGCGTGGGAAGGCGCAGGCCGACACGCTGCGCCGGGCGAAGACCGACACGGTCGCCCGGCGGGTCATCGGGAAGAACGAGGAGCGGGTCCCGGGGACCGAGCTGCGTATCGGTGATCTGGTGGTGTGCGAGGCCGGTGACATCATTCCCGGTGACGGGGACGTCGTCGAGGGTGTCGCGAGTGTCGACGAGTCCGCGATCACGGGCGAGTCGGCCCCCGTCATCCGGGAGTCCGGCGGCGACCGCAGCGCGGTGACCGGCGGCACGAAGGTCCTCTCCGACCGGATCGTCGTGAAGATCACCACCAAACCCGGTGAGACGTTCATCGACCGGATGATCGCCCTGGTCGAGGGCGCGGCCCGGCAGAAGACGCCCAACGAGATCGCCCTCAACATCCTGTTGGCCTCGCTCACCATCGTGTTCCTGCTGGCCGTGGTGACACTCCAGCCGTTCGCGATCTACGCGGGCAGCGAGCAGTCGATGATCGTGCTGGCCGCGCTGCTGGTCTGCCTCATCCCGACCACGATCGGTGCGCTGCTCTCCGCCATCGGGATCGCGGGCATGGACCGCCTGGTCCAGCGCAATGTCCTCGCGATGTCCGGGCGGGCGGTCGAGGCGGCCGGCGATGTGTCGACCCTCCTCCTCGACAAGACCGGCACGATCACCCTGGGCAACCGGCAGGCCGCCGAGTTCGTCCCGGTCAAGGGGGTCACGGAGGCCGAACTCGCCGACGCCGCCCAGCTCTCCTCCCTGGCCGACGAAACCCCCGAGGGCCGCTCCGTCGTCGTCCTCGCCAAGGAGAAGTACGGGCTCCGCGAACGCCACCAGGGCGAACTCGCCCACGCCGAATGGGTGGTGTTCACTGCCCAGACCCGGATGTCCGGGGTCGACCTCACCGAGGACGGCACCGCGCGCAGGACCCGTAAAGGGGCATCGGGATCGGTGCTCGCCTGGGTCCGTGACCAGGGCGGCACGGTCTCCGAGGACGCCGGCCGGCTGGCCGACACCATCTCCGAAGCAGGCGGGACACCACTTCTGGTGGCCGTCCACGACGACCGGGGTGCCCGGGTCCTGGGTGTCATCCACCTGAAGGACGTCGTCAAGGAGGGGATGAGGGAGCGGTTCGACGAGCTGCGGCGGATGGGCATCAGGACGGTCATGATCACGGGTGACAACCCGCTGACCGCGAAGGCGATCGCCCAGGAGGCGGGGGTCGACGACTTCCTCGCCGAGGCCACCCCCGAGGACAAGATGGCCCTCATCAAACGGGAACAGGCCGGCGGGAAACTCGTCGCGATGACCGGCGACGGGACGAACGACGCCCCCGCCCTCGCCCAGGCCGACGTCGGCGTCGCGATGAACACCGGGACCTCGGCCGCGAAGGAGGCCGGGAACATGGTGGACCTCGACTCCAACCCCACCAAACTCATCGAGATCGTCGAGATCGGGAAACAGCTCCTGATCACCCGCGGCGCGCTCACCACGTTCTCCATCGCCAACGACGTCGCGAAGTACTTCGCGATCATCCCGGCCATGTTCGCCGTCGTCCACCCGGGCCTGGACAAGCTCAACATCATGGACCTCTCCTCCCCGAGGTCCGCGATCCTGTCCGCCGTGATCTTCAACGCCCTGATCATCATCGCGCTCGTCCCGCTCGCCCTGAAGGGCGTCAGCTACCGGCCCTCCAGCGCCGACAGCATGCTCCGCCGCAACCTCGGGATCTACGGACTCGGCGGACTGATCGCCCCGTTCATCGGCATCAAGATCATCGACCTGCTCCTCTCCCTCATCCCCGGAATCGGCTGAACCGCCATGAACAACTCCGCAGGAAACACGACCCGGCTCCTCGGGGCCGCACTGCGCGCCCTCCTCGTCCTCACCCTGGTCTGCGGCGTCCTCTACCCCCTCGCCGTCACCGGCGCCGCCCAGGCCCTCCTCCCCGGCAAGGCCAACGGCTCCGAGATCACCGCGGACGGCAAGGTCGTCGGCTCCTCCCTCATCGGCCAGCGCTACGACCTCCCCCTCAAGGACGGACAGGAAACCCCCGCACCCGACCTCGACTGGTTCCAGCCCCGCCCCTCCAACGGCCTGGGCACCAACAGCGTCAACACCCAGTACGAACTGATCCTCTCCGGCGCCACCAACCGCTCCGGCGACAACGAGGAACTCATCGACTGGGTCACCGCCGCCAAGGCCGCCGTCGTCAAGGACAACTCCGTCCCCGGACACACGATCGACCCCGACGACGTGCCGGCCGACGCCGTCACCTCCTCCGGCTCCGGCCTCGACCCCCACATCTCACCCGCCTACGCCCAACTCCAGACCCGCCGCGTCGCCCAGAACAACCACCTCGACATCAACCAGGTCCAGAAACTCGTCAAGGAACACACCGACGGCCGCGTCCTCGGATTCATGGGCGAACCCCGCGTCAACGTCCTCCAACTCAACATCGCACTCCGTGAACTGGTGAAGGGCGCCTGACCAGGCCGAATGCCCGACGCCTGCCGCGAGCCGCCGTGCCCGCCCGCCGCGAGGACTCCCCGTGAACCACGGGGCGGTCCACGGTGGGGCGGGCACGGCGGCTACGGGCGGGCCCGGTCCGGGTCCCGCCCCCGGGTCCGGACCGGCGGCTGTGCGGCGCCACTGCGGCCGCTGTGAGGGGTGTGCCTCGGGGCGATCCGTCCGGCCTCCCGAGAACTGGCCATTGCCCGGCCGTGTGCCTCATGCACATACTGACGGCGGTGAACACGCGTACGCACGGGGAGAGACATGACCGAAAGCAGCACCGGCGGACACAGCAGCACGGCCGTCGCCGAGGACCCGGCCCGCGGGCCCATGGTGCGCGTCGAGGACCTGCACCGCTCGTACGGGACCGGCTCCGCCGCCGTACACGCGCTGCGCGGCGTCTCGTTCGAGATCCCGCGCGGTGAACTGGTCGCGCTCAAGGGCCGCTCCGGCTCCGGCAAGACGACGCTGCTCAACCTGGTCGGCGGCCTGGACTCGGCCGACAGCGGCCGGATCACGGTCGACGGCACCGACCTCTCCGATCTGGGGGAGGACGGGCTGCTCGATCTGCGCCGCGACCGGATCGGCTTCATCTTCCAGTCGTTCGGCCTGATCCCCATCCTGACCGCCGCCGAGAACGTCGGCGTACCGATGCGGCTGCGCAGGGCCGACCCCGCCGAGCGCGAGGAGCGAGTGGCACTGCTGCTCTCCCTGGTCGGCCTCGGCGACCACACCCAGCAGCGCCCCGGAGAGCTCTCCGGGGGGCAGCAGCAGCGCGTCGCCATCGCCAGGGCGCTGGCCAACCGGCCCGCCCTCCTGATCGCCGACGAACCCACCGGGCAGCTCGACGCGGAGACGGGGCTCGCGGTCATGGAGCTGCTGCGCGCGGTCGTCCGCAGCGAGAACGTCACGGCCCTGGTGGCCACCCACGACCCGCAGCTGCTCGGCTTCGCCGACCGGGTCCTGGAGCTGAGCGACGGGCACATCGTCGAGCACGCGTAGGAGGCCGAGCCGCGCGGAAGACCGAGCACGCGCGGGAAGACACGCGAAGGAAGACCGTGCGGCGCGGGCAGGACGACCGCGCCGCGCGGGCAGGAAGGCCGTGCCGCACGCGCAAGGACACCACGCGGCGTTCCACTCCACGTCAGGGGCTCCGTTCCGTGCCCGGCCGGCTACCGGCCGGGCATCAGAATTCCGTCAATACGCCCTCCGCCCCCACTCTCGGTCCTACATGTCCGAAATCCTCGGAGTAGCGTCGACAGCGGTTGCCGCACAGGCCGCCACCGGCTGACGAGAGACGAAGCCGGATTCGAGAAGACAATGGGGCCATGGCGCGCGGCAAGCTTCGGATATATCTGGGTGCGGCACCCGGTGTGGGCAAGACCTACGCGATGCTGTCCGAGGCACATCGGCGGGTGGAGCGGGGCACCGACTGCGTCGTCGCGTTCGTGGAGCACCACGACCGGCCGCGCACGGAGGTGATGCTCCACGGTCTGGAGCAGGTCCGGCGCAGCGAGATCGAGTACCGCTCGGCGGTCTTCACCGAGATGGACGTCGATGCCGTGCTGGAGCGGGCCCCGGCGGTCGCTCTGGTGGACGAGCTGGCCCACACGAATGTTCCCGGTTCGCGCAACGCGAAGCGGTGGCAGGACGTGGAGGAGCTGCTGCGTGCGGGGATCGACGTCATATCGACGGTGAACATCCAGCATCTGGAGTCGCTGGGCGATGTGGTCGAGTCCATCACCGGTGTGCGGCAGCGGGAGACCGTGCCCGACGAGGTCGTCCGGCGGGCCGACCAGATCGAGCTTGTCGACATGTCGCCACAGGCCCTCCGGCGGCGGATGGCCCACGGCAACATCTACAAACCGGACAAGCTCGACGCGGCCCTGTCGAACTACTTCCGTCCCGGCAACCTCACCGCCCTGCGCGAGCTGGCCCTGCTCTGGGTCGCCGACCGGGTCGACGAATACCTCCAGCAGTACCGCGGCGAACACAACATTCGCACCACCTGGCAGGCCCGCGAGCGCATCGTCGTCGGGCTGACGGGCGGCCCCGAGGGCCGGACGCTGATACGGCGCGCCTCCCGGATGGCGGCGAAGGGCTCGGGGAGCGAGATCCTGGCGGTGTACATCGCGCGCAGCGACGGGCTGACCGCGGCGTCCCCCAAGGAGCTCGCCGTCCAGCGCACCCTGGTCGAGGATCTCGGCGGAACGTTCCACCACGTCATCGGCGACGACATACCCGCGGCCCTCCTCGAATTCGCCCGCGGGGTCAACGCCACCCAGATCGTGCTCGGCTCCAGCCGCCGCAAGACCTGGCAGTACATCTACGGCCCCGGCGTCGGCGCCACCGTCGCGCGCGAGTCCGGCCCCGACCTCGATGTCCACATCGTCACGCACGAGGAGGTCGCCAAGGGGCGCGGCCTGCCCATCGCCCGCGGTGCCCGCCTCGGCCGCGCCCGCATCATCTGGGGATGGATCGTCGGCGTCGGGGGACCCGCACTTCTCTCCCTGCTCCTCACCAGCCTGGAGAACGGCCCGGGACTCGCCAACGACGTCCTGCTCTTCCTCTTCCTGACGGTCTCCGCGGCCCTGCTCGGCGGGCTGCGGCCCGCCCTCGCCTCGGCCGCCGTCGGCTCGATGCTCCTGAACTACTGGTTCACCCCGCCCACGCACACGCTGACCGTGCAGGACCCGGAGAACTTCGTCGCCATCGTGATCTTCTTCGCGGTGGCGGTGGCGGTCGCCTCGGTGGTGGATCTGGCGGCCCGCCGTACCCACCAGGCGGCCCGGCTGCGCGCCGAATCGGAGATCCTCTCCTTCCTCGCGGGCAGCGTCCTGCGCGGAGAGACCACCCTGGACGCCCTCCTGGACCGGGTCCGCGAGACCTTCGCCATGGAATCCGTCGCCCTGCTGGAGCGCAAGAGCGACGTCGACCCGTGGACCTGCGCCGGGTCCGTCGGTCCGGCTCCGGCCGTCCGCCCCGACGACGCCGATGTGGACATGCCCGTCGGTGACCACATGGCGCTGGCGCTCTCCGGACGGGTGCTGCCGGCCGAGGACCGGCGGGTGCTCGGCGCGTTCGCCGCCCAGGCCGCCGTAGTCCTGGACCGCCAGCGCCTGGTCTGGGAGGCCGAGGAGGCCCGCAGGCTCGCCGAGGGGAACCGGATCAGGACCGCTCTGCTCGCCGCCGTCAGCCATGACCTGCGTACCCCGCTGGCCGCCATCAAGGCCGCCGTCAGCTCCCTGCGCTCCGATGACGTCGCCTGGTCCGACGAGGACGAGGCCGAGCTCCTCGAAGGCATCGAGGACGGTGCCGACCGCCTCGACCACCTGGTCGGCAACCTGCTGGACATGTCCCGCCTCCAGACCGGAACCGTCACCCCGCTGATCCGCGAGATCGATCTCGACGAGGTCGTGCCGATGGCCCTGGGCGGTGTCCCCGAGGGCAGCGTCGACCTGGACATCCCCGAGACGCTGCCGATGGTCGCCGTCGACCCGGGGCTGCTGGAGCGGGCCGTCGCCAACATCGTCGAGAACGCCGTCAAGTACAGCCCCGACGGGCAGCCCGTCGCCGTGGCCGCCAGCGCGCTCGGCGAACGGGTCGAACTGCGGGTCGTCGACCGCGGCCGCGGTGTCCCCGACGAGGGCAAGGAGCGTATCTTCGAGCCCTTCCAGCGGTACGGTGACGCCCCGCGCGGTGCCGGCGTCGGCCTCGGGCTCGCCGTCGCCCGCGGTTTCGTGGAGTCCATGGGCGGCACGCTCGACGCCGAGGACACCCCCGGCGGCGGACTGACCATGGTGCTCACCCTGAAGGCGGCACCGGGATACGTTGCCGCCAGCCCCGACCTGCCCGCCCGGGTCACCTCGTGACGCGGATCCCCTCGCGTGACGGCAGCCCCACCCCCGTACAGCACACACTCTCCGTACAGCAGAAAGGCAGGTCCGCGATGACCCGGGTGCTTGTGGTCGACGACGAGCCGCAGATCGTACGCGCCCTCGTGATCAACCTGAAGGCGCGCAAGTACGAGGTGGACGCGGCGCCCGACGGGGCGACCGCCCTCCAGCTCGCCGCAGCCCGCCACCCCGATGTCGTCGTCCTGGACCTCGGGCTGCCCGACATGGACGGCGTAGAGGTGATCAAGGGGCTGCGCGGCTGGACCCGGGTACCGATCCTGGTGCTCTCGGCCCGTCACACCTCCGACGAGAAGGTCGAGGCGCTGGACGCCGGGGCCGACGACTACGTCACCAAGCCGTTCGGCATGGACGAGCTGCTGGCCCGTCTGCGCGCCTCCGTACGCCGGGCCGAACCGGTCGGCCAGGGCGGAGCCGACGATGTCGTGACCATCGAGACCGAGGGATTCACGGTCGACCTGGCGGCGAAGAAGGTCCATCGCGAGGGCCGCGACGTACGGCTGACCCCGACCGAATGGCACCTGCTGGAGGTCCTCGTCCGCAACAGCGGCCGGCTGGTCAGCCAGAAGCAGCTGCTCCAGGAGGTGTGGGGTCCCTCGTACGGCACCGAGACCAACTACCTGCGGGTCTACATGGCCCAGCTGCGCCGGAAGCTGGAAGCCGATCCTTCGCACCCCCGGCACTTCGTCACCGAGCCGGGCATGGGCTACCGCTTCGAACGCGGCTGACAGCCGGGCCCGACAACCTGCGGCGTTCGTCCGGGCAACCCTTTCGAGTGATCCTCCCTGGCCCCCGCCCGTAGCACAGGGGACCGGTACCCTTCGGGTATGAGTGCTGTTCCTCGATTCGAGAAGGGTGGGAAGGCGGAGAAGCCTTCCGGCCGCTTCCGCCGCATGCTCGACCGGCTGTCCAGCTCCCAGCAGGACCTGGAGTCCGAGGAGCTGCAGGAGGACACGCAGGCGTCGGGGTGCACACGCATCTCCGAATGCTCGGACCGCCAGATCGTGAAGGTGGCTGGTACGTTGCGGACCGTCACCCTGCGTCCGCGGGCCGGAGTGCCCGCACTGGAGGCGGAGCTCTTCGACGGGACCGCGCCGCTGGACGTGGTCTGGCTGGGCCGGCGCTCCATCGTCGGCATCGAGCCCGGCCGCAGACTCATCGCCTCGGGCCGCATCGCCATGAGCCACGGGCGCCGGGTGCTGTTCAACCCCAAATACGAACTCCGACCGCTCGGCAAGGAGTAGCCGGTGACGTCTCTCGACAAGCCGACGTCCGAAACGGACCAGACCCACCGCACCGAACAGCAGGAAGCAGAAGCGAAGGCGGTCACCGAGGCCGCACTCTTCGAGGCCTTCGGCGGCGTGCGCGGCATGGTGGAGACAGTCCTTCCCGGGCTGCTCTTCGTCACGATCTTCACCATCAACAAGAACCTGCACACCTCGGCCATCGCCGCCCTGGTCGTGTCCCTCGCGCTGGTCGCCGTGCGGCTGCTCCGTAAGGACACCGTCAAGCACGCGTTCAGCGGCGTCTTCGGCGTGGCCTTCGGTGTGGTCTTCGCGATGATGACGGGCAACGCCAAGGACTTCTACCTGCCGGGCATGATCTACACGCTCGGTCTGGCGCTGGCCTACCTCATCACGACCCTCGCCGGAGTGCCGCTGATCGGCCTGATCCTGGGCCCGGTCTTCAAGGAGAACCTCTCCTGGCGTACCAGGAACCCCGGCCGCAAGACGGCGTACGCCAAGGCCAGCTACGCCTGGGGGCTGATCCTGCTGGCCAAGTGCGCGATCCTCTTCCCGCTCTACTGGTGGGCCGACACCACCCAGCTGGGCTGGGTGCTCGTCGCGCTGAAGATCCCGCCGTTCCTGCTCGCGGTGTATCTGACCTGGGTCTTCCTCGCCAAGGCGCCGCCTCCCATTGACGTCTTCGCCGAGATGGAGGCGGAGGAGCAGGCCGAGAAGGCACGCAAGGAGCAGGCGGCGGCAGCTCCGCGCCACGAGGCCTGACCGGCATCACCCGCAGATACACGGGAAGGGGCCCGGAACCGTGACTCACGGTTCCGGGCCCCTCCCCATCTGTCTGCGGGTGCACGGCTGTCTGCGGTTGTACGACACCGACGTGTCTGCGGTGTATGACGCCGACAGCTCCGACAGCTCCGACAGCTCCGACAGCTCCGACAGCTCCGAGAGGCTCCTGCTCAGTCGTCCTCGGGGCCCCGGCGGACCGACAGCAGGTCCTCCAACTGCTCCTCGCGCGCCTGGGCGGCCACGAACAGCAGCTCGTCACCGGCCTCCAGAGTCTCCTCGGTGCTCGGCGTCAGCACCCGCGTACCGCGGATGATGGTGACCAGAGAGGTGTCCTCCGGCCACGCCACGTCCCCGACCGAGGTGCCGGCCAGCGCCGACTCCGGCGGCAGCGTCAGCTCGACCAGGTTGGCGTCGCCGTGGCTGAAGCGCAGCAGCCGGACCAGATCACCGACGCTCACCGCCTCCTCGACCAGGGCCGACATCAGGCGCGGTGTGGAGACCGCGACATCGACGCCCCAGGACTCGTTGAACAGCCACTCGTTCTTCGGGTTGTTGACCCGGGCGACGACGCGCGGCACCCCGTACTCGGTCTTCGCGAGCAGCGAGACGACCAGGTTGACCTTGTCGTCGCCGGTCGCGGCGATGACGACGTTGCACCGCTGCAGGGCGGCCTCGTCCAGCGAGGTGATCTCACAGGCGTCCGCGAGAAGCCACTCGGCCATCGGGACCCGTTCCACCGAGATGGCGGTCGGTGCCTTGTCGATCAGCAGCACCTCGTGCCCGTTCTCCAGCAGCTCGGCCGCGATGGAACGGCCCACCGCTCCGGCCCCGGCAATCGACACGCGCATCAGTGACCGCCTTCCTCAGGACCCTCGGCAAAGGCCTCTTCGACCTTGGCGATCTCGTCCGTACGCATCATCACGTGGACCAGGTCGCCCTCCTGCAGCACGGTCTGCGACGACGGCAGGATCGCCTCACCCAAACGGGTGATGAACGCCACGCGGACGCCGGTCTCCTCCTGGAGCGTGCTGATCTTGTGGCCGATCCAGGACGGCGTCGTGTGCACCTCGGCGAGCTGCACACCACCGCTCGGGTCGCGCCACAGCGGCTCGGCGCCCGAGGGCAGCAGCCGCCGCAGCATCTGGTCCGCCGTCCAGCGGACCGTGGCCACGGTGGGAATGCCGAGACGCTGATAGACCTCGGCACGCCGGGGGTCGTAGATCCGGGCGGCGACGTTCTCGATGCCGAACATCTCGCGGGCCACCCGGGCGGCGATGATGTTCGAGTTGTCGCCGCTGCTCACCGCGGCGAAGGCCCCGGCCTCCTCGATGCCCGCCTCGCGGAGGGTGTCCTGGTCGAAACCGACCCCGGTGACCCGACGGCCGCCGAATCCGGACCCGAGGCGGCGGAACGCCGTGGGGTCCTGGTCGATCACCGCGACCGTGTGCCCCTGCTGCTCCAGAGTCTGCGCGAGCGCGGCTCCGACTCGTCCGCAGCCCATGATGACGATGTGCACCTTGCGCCTACCTCGCAGTCCTGGTCGTCCGGCTGACCTGCGAAAACACCCTGCTCACACTTCTCTCTCAGCTTGCCGGGCAAACAACGGGGCAACCACCTTCGGCGTTGCCCCGGGATGAGCTTATGCGGCCTTGAATCCTTTGCCTCATCCGAGTGTGCGTTCGGCGGGACGCTCCGGCAAAGGGGAGGCAAAGGGGACGGGTGTCCACGATCGGAGCGCGACTGCCCCGGACCGTTGGCCTCCCCGGAGTCCCGCCGCCCGCACGTGTCGCCGTGCGCACCCTTCCGTACGGACGAACAGACATCTAACATGTCAGTTCATGGAGACCCTTCGCCCGGTCCGGCGGACGCTGCTGCGGGACACCGCGTACGAAGCGATCCGCGACGCCATCGTCCGCGGGGACATCCCACCCGGAGCCGCCGTCCGCGACGCCGACCTCGCCGAACGGCTCGGACTCTCCCGAGCGCCGGTCCGCGATGCGCTGTCCCGGCTGGTGGGGGAGGGGCTCGTCGAGAGCAAGCCGCAGAGCTATACGAGGGTGACGAGGCTCGTCCCGCGCGATGTCCGGGATGCCGCCGCCGTCGTACAGGCCATGCAGGAGCTGGCGGCGCGCGGTGCGGTGCCGCGGCTCACGGAGCGGGACATCGCGGCGATGCGCGAGGCGAACGAGCGGTTCCGGGCGGCGACCCGCGGGGGTGATGTCGCGGCCGCGCTGCGCGCGGACGACGAACTCCACGACACCCTCGTCACCGCCTGCGGCAACCGCGCGGTCGCCGCCACCATCGAGCGCTACACCCCGCTGATCCGCCGGCTGGAGTGGCGTCAGTTCGGCACGGCGGACGCGGCGCACGGCTCGGCGGAACTCCACGACCGCCTCATCGACGCCTGCGCGGAGGGCGACGCGGAGGCGGCGGCGCGGATCACCGCGGACATCTGGAGCGCGCTGGAAGGGCTCGCGGACGAGGAGGAGAACGCCACGGCCCCGGAGGTGTGAGCGGCGAGAACATTCGAGCGCTCCGGGCCTTCGGGAATGGCACCGAGCCGGCCGGCCTCCGCCCGCACCCCAAGCACGCCAAGCACCTCACGTACTCCAAGCACCCCAAGCACCTCACGTACTCCATGAACGACCGGACCCCTTACCTCACCTTCAGGAGCCCCCGTGACCACAGCCCCCACCCCCACTCCCACGCCCACCTCCACCCCCGCCCCCGTCCTCCCCGAGGCACTCTCCGCTCCCCACCGCTACCCGCTCCTCTTCGGCCCCTCGCCGACGCACCGGCTGGAACGGCTCACCGAGCACCTCGGCGGCGCCGACCTCTGGGCCAAGCGAGAAGACTGCAACTCCCCGATCGCCTACGGCGGCAACAAGACGCGCAAGCTCGAATACCTCGTGGCCGACGCGCTGGCCAAGGGCTGCGACACCCTTGTCTCGATCGGCGGAGTCCAGTCCAACCACACCCGCCAGGTGGCCGCGGTCGCCGCCCGCGCCGGCCTGAAGTGCGTACTCATCCAGGAGAGCTGGGTCGAGTGGCCCGACGCCGTCTACGACAAGGTCGGCAACATCCTGATCAGCCGGCTCGCCGGAGCGGACATCCGTCTGGTCCGCGCCGGATTCGGGATAGGCGTCAAGGACAGCTGGGAGCAGGCGCTGCGTGAGGTCGAGGAAGGCGGCGGCCGCCCGTACGCCATTCCGGCCGGTGCCTCCGACCACCCGCTGGGCGGACTCGGCTTCGCCAACTGGGCGTACGAGGTCGTGGAGCAGGAACGCGCGCTGGGCGTCTTCTTCGACACGGTCGTGGTCTGTTCGGTCACCGGTTCCACCCAGGCGGGCATGGTCGCCGGATTCGCCGCCGTCCAGGAAGCGGGCGGCCGCCCCCGTCGTGTGCTGGGCATCGACGCCTCCGCCGAGCCGGCCCGTACCCGCGAGCAGATCGCCAGGATCGCCCGCGCCACCGCTGCTCGCATCGGTGTACGGCGGGAGCTGACCGTGGACGACATCGAGCTGGACGAGCGGTACCACGCCGGTACGTACGGCATCCCCGACGAGGCCACGCTCGACGCGATGCGGCTGGCCGCGCGGACCGAGGGCATGGTCACCGACCCGGTGTACGAGGGGAAGTCGATGGCGGGCATGGCCGACCTCGTCGCGCGCGGTGAGATCGGCCGTGAGTCGACCGTGCTGTACGCCCATCTGGGCGGCCAGCCGGCACTGAACGGTTACAGCGCGTTGTTCTCGTAGGGGCAGGCGCAAGGATTGCGTTAAGGAATGTGTGAGCTTTTCCGCTGATCGCAGGAGAATGCGAGGCCACGGCGTTTGGGCGGCGGTGACCCCGCTGCCCAGCGCTTACGATCCTCTGCGTGTCCAAACTGACCGACGTGCCCAAACGGATCCTGATCGGCCGGGCGCTGCGCAGCGACAAGCTGGGAGAAACGCTCCTCCCCAAACGCATCGCGCTCCCCGTCTTCGCATCCGACCCGCTGTCCTCGGTGGCGTACGCACCGGGAGAAGTCCTCCTGGTGCTGTCCATCGCGGGCGTGTCGGCGTATCACTTCAGCCCGTGGATCGCGGTCGCCGTCGTGGTGCTGATGTTCACCGTCGTCGCCTCGTACCGGCAGAACGTGCACGCGTACCCGAGTGGTGGCGGTGACTACGAGGTCGCCAACACCAACCTCGGCCCCAAGGCGGGGCTGACCGTCGCCAGTGCGCTGCTGGTCGACTACGTCCTGACCGTCGCCGTGTCCATCTCCTCGGGCGTGGAGAACCTGGGTTCCGCGATCCCGTTCGTCGTCGAGCACAAGACGCTCTGCGCCATCGCCGCCATCGTGCTGCTGACCCTGATGAACCTGCGGGGCGTCAAGGAGTCGGGGAAGCTGTTCGCCATTCCCACGTACCTCTTCGTGGCGGGCGTCTTCATCATGATCTTCTGGGGCGCGTTCCGGGGGCTGGTCCTCGGCGACACGATGCATGCCCCCACCTCGGACTACGAGATCAGGCCCGAACGCGAGGGGCTGGCCGGCTTCGCCCTGGTCTTCCTGCTGCTGCGCGCGTTCTCCTCCGGCTGTGCGGCCCTCACCGGGGTCGAGGCGATCAGCAACGGTGTCCCCGCCTTCCGCAAGCCCAAGAGCAAGAACGCCGCGACCACCCTGGCCGCGATGGGCCTGCTGGCCGTCACCATGTTCTGCGGCATCATCGGGCTGGCCATGGCCACCGATGTGAAGATGGCCGAGAACCCGGCGAAGGACCTGATCCACAACGGCGCGGCCGTCGGTGAGAGCTTCGTCCAGGACCCGGTGATCTCCCAGGTCGCGGCTGCCGTCTTCGGCGACGGCTCGTTCTTCTTCATCATCCTCGCCGCCGCCACCGCGCTGGTCCTGTTCCTGGCGGCCAACACCGCGTACAACGGGTTCCCGCTGCTCGGCTCGATCCTGGCGCAGGACCGCTATCTGCCGCGCCAGCTGCACACCCGCGGGGACCGGCTCGCCTTCTCCAACGGCATCGTGCTGCTGGCGGGCGCCGCCATCCTGCTGGTCTGGGTCTACGGGGCCGACTCCACACGCCTCATCCAGCTCTACATCGTCGGGGTCTTCGTCTCCTTCACCCTCAGCCAGACCGGCATGGTCCGGCACTGGAACCGCCATCTGCGTACCGAGAAGGACCCGGCCAAGCGGCGCCGCATGATGCGCTCCCGTGCGATCAACACCTTCGGCGCCTTCTTCACCGGCCTGGTGCTCGTGGTCGTCCTGGCCACCAAGTTCACCCACGGCGCCTGGGTCGCCCTGCTCGGCATGGTGATCTTCTACGGGACGATGAGCGCGATCCGCAGGCACTACGACCGGGTCGCCGAGGAGATCGCCGCCGACGAGACCCCCTCGGACGAGAGCGTCCGGCCGTCCCGGGTCCACTCGATCGTGCTGGTCTCCAAGCTCCACCGCCCCACGCTGCGGGCCCTGGCGTACGCCAAGCTGATGCGCACCGACCACCTGGAGGCGCTGTCCATCAGCGTCGACGCCGCTGAGACGAAGGCGCTCAAGGAGGACTGGGAGCGGCGCGGCATCAACGTACCGCTGAAGATCCTCGACTCGCCGTACCGCGAAGTGACCCGCCCGGTCATCGAGTACGTGAAGGGCCTGCGCCGGGAGAGCCCGCGTGACGT
The DNA here is from genome assembly GCF_026341775.1 of Streptomyces sp. NBC_00654. Taxonomy (NCBI): domain Bacteria; kingdom Bacillati; phylum Actinomycetota; class Actinomycetes; order Kitasatosporales; family Streptomycetaceae; genus Streptomyces; species Streptomyces sp. NBC_00654. Next base: position 2,558,682 of record NZ_JAPEOB010000001.1, read on the forward strand.
GGTCAGTGTCTACATCCCGGAGTACGTCGTCGGGCACTGGTACGAGCACCTGCTGCACAACCAGAGCGCGCTGCGCCTCAAGGGCCGGCTGCTGTTCACCCCCGGGGTGATGGTGACCTCCGTGCCGTACCAGCTGGAGTCCTCCGAGGCCGCGAAGAAGCGGGCGAGGAAGCGCGCGGAGTGGAGCGCGCCGGGTTCGGTGCGGCGGGGGCCGGTGGAACGCCGGCAGAAGGAGCCCAGCAACAGGGGCTGACGCCCCGGCCGGTGATTGTGGTAAGCGGCCGGACGCCGCACACGTAGACTGGTGGGCTGTTGTCCGGCCGTACGCCCGGCCGTTTGTCCTTTGAGCTCTGGAGCCTCCCCTCATGCAGAACGAATCCACGTCGTCGCTGGTCGGGGAGGAGTACGAGGTCGAGGTCGGGCCCGTCGCACACGGCGGTCACTGCATCGCCCGTACCGACGAGGGCCGGGTGCTCTTCGTACGGCACACCCTTCCGGGCGAGAAGGTCGTCGCCAGGGTCACGGACGGCGAGAGCGACTCCCGCTTCCTGCGCGCCGACGCGGTACGGATCATCGAGGCGTCCAAGGACCGCGTCGAGGCCCCGTGCCCGTACGCCGGCCCCGGCATGTGCGGCGGCTGCGACTGGCAGCACGCCAAGCCCGGCGCCCAGCGCCGGCTCAAGGGTGAGGTGATCGCCGAGCAGCTCCAGCGCCTCGCGGGCCTCACGCCCGAGGAGGCCGGCTGGGACGGCACGGTCATGCCGGCCGAGGGCGACAAGCTCCCCCAGGGCGAGGTGCCCGCCTGGCGCACCCGGGTCCAGTACACGATCGACGAGGACGGCCGCGCCGGTCTGCGCAAGTATCGCTCGCACGATGTCCAGCCCATCGAGCACTGCATGATCGCCGCGCCCGGTGTCACCGAGCTCGGCATCGAGAAGCGGGAGTGGCCGCAGATGGCCGCGGTGGAGGCCATCTCCGCCACCGGTTCCCACGACCGCCAGGTCATCCTCACCCCCAAGGCCGGCGGCCGGCTGCCCCTGGTCGAGCTCGACAAGCCGGTCTCCGTACTGCGCGTCGACGAGCACGACGGCGGCATCCACCGCGTCCACGGCCGCGCCTTCGTCCGTGAGCGCGCCGACGACCGCACCTACCGCGTCGGCTCCGGCGGCTTCTGGCAGGTCCACCCGCAGGCCGCCAACACCCTGGTCCGCGCGGTCATGCAGGGCCTCCTCCCCCGCAAGAACGACACCGCCCTCGACCTCTACTGCGGCGTCGGCCTGTTCGCGGGCGCCATCGGCCAGCGCATCGGCGAGAAGGGCGCGGTGCTCGGCATCGAGTCCGGCAAGCGCGCGGTCGAGGACGCCCGCCACAACCTCAAGGACCTCGACCGGGTCCGCATCGAACACGGCAAGGTCGACCAGGTTCTGCCCCGCACCGGCATCACCGAGTGCGACCTCATCGTCCTGGACCCGCCCCGCGCAGGCGCCGGCAAGCAGGTCGTCAAGCACCTCTCGGGTCTGGGCGCACGCAAGATCGCCTACGTGGCCTGCGACCCGGCGGCGCTGGCGCGCGACCTGGCGTACTTCCGCGACGGCGGATACACGGTGCGGACGCTGCGGGCGTTCGACCTGTTCCCGATGACGCGCCACGTGGAGTGCGTGGCGATTCTGGAGCCGGTGAAGAAAGACGCCTGACCTGCGGTTTTGTGGCACAGGGGGCGCCCGACGTGTTCTCCCGCGCGCGGCGGGTCGAGCGGGCGGATCGATCCCTGAGGGCCGCCCGACCTGTTCGTCGAACTCATCCGCCGGGCATCCGGCCCCCGTTCCGCCGACAGCCCCCTCCACCCCAGGGACCTGGAGCAGAAGTACTCCACTCATCCCTTCTTCAAGCTGCTCTACATTGCCGCGCTGCGGGGCGGAGCGCGGGACTGGGCGACCAACATCACGATCAACGACCAGCCGATGAACACCGGCGCGAGGATCGAGTTCCACCATGTGTTCCCGCGCGCCCGGGTGCAGCCGGTCTATGCGAAGGAGGAGTGGAACAGCCTGGCCAACCTGGCTTTCATCACCGGTCAGACGAACAAGATGATCTCGTCCAGCCTCCCCGACGCATACATGCAGGGCGTCGCCACCGAACGGCTGGCGGAACAGTGGATCCCCGCCGATCCGGAGCTGCGGACTCTCGATCGGTTCCCCGGCTTTCTTGCCGCGCGCAGGGCTCTGCTGGTCGATGTCCTCAACAGACTGCTGGGGCTTCCCGCCTACGCCGGGCAAGCAGCTCACCAGGACACCGACGAACTGCCGGACGACGAGGCGGTGATCGCAGAGGACAGAGCTGCACCCACGCTCGTCGGAACGCGGGTTCAGGAGCTCCGGACAGAACAAGGCATCGAGATCCACGCGATCTACGAGGGCCGGCGCGCCCAGGCCTTCTACGATCCGTCGTCCCGCATCGTGAGCATTCACTCCGGTCCCGGCCGAGGTGAGTACGAGTCGCCCAGCGGAGCGGCAGCGGCCGTGGTGCGGGCTCTCAACCCGCACATCAAACCGAACCGCAACGGTTGGGCGTTCTGGACGGTCACGTCCACGGGGAATCTGCTGCAGAGCATCCGTCAGTAGGACCCCTGCGCTGGGCGGGCGCGCACACGCAGGTCATCAGCACTCCTGGGCGTCACGATTGCGAGAGATATGGGGGAGCGCCGCCGTCCAAGGCATCCGGCCGCTGGAGGCGACCGGGCGCCACGCATACCGGTGTTAACCGGACAAGCGCTCTGGTTTCTGTCCGGGAGCACCGCCGCCACGGCACAATAACGGGTGATGACCAGCACCACTCCAAGCTCTGGGCCGGACGGGTTCAGCCCCTTCGCCCACCTCACCGTGCAGAACACCGCCCTCTACCGGCAGGTGATGCGAGCGTTCGTCATGGCAAAGGAACACTTCGCCGTGCATCTGCGTCCCGAGGATGTGTACGTCGCACTGCCCGGGGAGGTGCGGCCCGGTGAGCTCGACGGGGTCGTCAAGGCACTGGACAAGCTGGTCGAGTGGGGAAATCTGCGGGCCGACCCCGACACCGGGCGGGTCAGCGCTGTCGAGGATTTCTATCGCAAACGCTTCATCTACCAGCTGACCCGGGCCGGGGAGGCTGCCGAGGAAGCCCTCGCCGCCTATGACGAGGCGCTCGGGCGGCGGGGCGCGCTTCAGGCCATCGCTCTGCACGACATCATCACGCAGCTGAGAGCCCTCCTCGTGCTCACGGCCGACGAGCAACCGGACCCCGGCAAGGCGTACCTCGCGTTCGACGCGCTCGCGAGCCGGTTCGCCGCGCTCGCCGACAACGCGCGCGCTTTCATGAGTTCGTTGCAGCGGACCATTGATCTGCACGAGGTGGAGGAAGCGGTCTTCCTCGCCTACAAGGATCGCCTCATCCAGTATCTGGAGCGCTTCATCCAGGACCTGATCACCTTGGGCGGGCGCATCGCCCAGCTCATCCTGGAGCTGGAGGATTCGGGCAGGATCGAGGTCCTGCTCAGGGCTGCCGCCGGGCGGGAGGCGGCCGACGCCGCGCCCGAGGACGCGGAGCCTGCCGCACAGAGGGCTTACGCTCACCGGGCCGGGCGCTGGGACGGGCTCGCGGTGTGGTTTCTCAGCCGGAACGGACGCGAGTCGCAGGCCAGACTCCTGCGTGGCCGTGCACTGGGAGCCATCCCGCAGATGCTGGCCGTCGTCCGTGTGCTGGGGGAACGCCGGGCCGGCCGGTCGGACCGTTCCGCGGACTTCCGCACACTTGCCCGCTGGTTCGCCGAGGCCCCCGACGACGCGTCGCGGCACCAGCTGTGGCGGGCGGCCTTCGGGCTCCACCCCGCCCGGCACCTCACGACCGACGCGGACACTCTGGCGGCCCGCCTTGCCGCACCGGTGCCCGCCGCGACTCCCTGGGCCGCCGCGGAGCCGTTGCGGATCAGCCCCCAGCTGCGCCGCACCGGAAGCTACGAGCGGCGGGGCAAGCCCCGCAAGGTCGAGGACCGCCACGATCGGCGCCGCCACCTCGCCGAGGTGGCGGCCAAGCAGGTGGCCGAGACCGCCGCTGCCCGCGACCGTCTCGTCACCGACGGAGCGGTCAGACTGTCCGAACTCGGCGAGCTCGACCCGATGTCCTTCGGGCTCTTCCTCCAACTGCTCGGTGACGCACTGGCCACCTGGCGACCCGGTATGCGGCACACCGTGGCCACCAGCAACGACGGTTCCATGGAGATCAGGCTCAGTGCTCTGTCCGGTGGACCGCCGGCGGAGGTCCGTACGCCGTCGGGGACGTTCCACGGGCCCGATCACCTCATCGAGATCGTTGACCTGACTGACGACGACGGGCCGATGTACGGAGGAAGCGGACGATGACCACGCCACTGGCCGAAGTGCTCGACGGGCAGCACGCCGCTGAGCTCCGCAAGGCCGCCCGCGCCCTCCTGAAACGGCCACTCCTCCTCTCCCACGGCAAGCACGCGGATGAGTTCCGGCTCGTGCGACGGCACGCCTCCGAACTCCGCGAGTGGTTCGACCGCAACGCCGGCTGGCCGCTCCATGTGGACGCCGAGACCGCCCGGCTGCGCAAGATCCCCGGCGTGCTCCACGACCCCACACACCCCGCACGCGAGGTGACCCGCGCCGCCGCACCCTTCACCCGTCTCCGCTACGTTCTGCTCTGTCTGGCCCTGGCGGCCCTGGAGCGGGGCGAGTCCCAGATCGCTCTCGGCCGTCTCGCCGACCAGGTCGTCCTCGATGCCACCGATTCCGGGCTGGTCGCGGCGGGCATCCACTTCACCCTCGACCGCCGGGACGAGCGCCTCGACCTCGCGGCCGTCGTGCGGCTCCTGCTCGGTCTCGGCGTGCTGCGCCGGGTCGCCGGGGACGAGGACGCGTACGTGAACGGGGCGGGCGACGTGCTCTACGACGTCGAACGCCGGGTACTGGCGGGGCTGCTCGCGACACGTCGTGGGCCCTCCACCGTGCAGGCGGAGGCCACCGCCGACCGGTTGGCCCAGCTCGTCGCCGAAACCGCCCTCGACAGTGAGGAGCTCCGCTTCCGCGCGATCCGGCACGCACTCACCCGCAGACTTCTGGACGACCCGGTGCTCTACTACGACGGGCTGAGCGACGCCGAGCTCAGCTATCTCACCAGGCAGCGGGGGTTCCTCACCGCCCGGGTGGCCGAACTGACCGGCCTGGTACCCGAGATCCGGGCCGAAGGCATCGCCATGGTCGACCCCGAGGACGACCTCACCGATGTGCGGATGCCCGAGCAGGGCACTCACGGTCACGTCACCCTGCTGCTCGCCGAGTACCTTGCGGCGGCGGGCCGGTCGGTCACCACCCACCAGCTCACCCAGCGGGTGCGGGAACTCGCCCTCGTACACGGCACGTTCTGGTCCAAGGCCGCGCGGGAGCCGGGCATGGAGGCCGAGCTCGTCGAGCAGGCCGTCGCCCGGCTCGCCGCCCTCGGTCTGGTCTCCCGGACCGCCGACGGGGCCGAACCCCGCCCAGCGCTGGCCCGTTACGCGGTCGGCGAACCCGTCGTACTCGAACCAGGCACACCCGGCAGCTCGCGCATGCCGGCACAGCGAAAGGCCGCTCAGGCGTGACCAACCCGCTTCCCGAGCCCCTCCGCGCCCGCTGGCAGCCCCTGCGGATCGGGCTCGTCGACCTCTTCCACTACGACGTGGAGGAATTCCACTTCCGCGACGGACGACTGCTGCTGCGAGGCAACAACGGCACCGGCAAGTCCAAGGTGCTCGCGCTCACACTGCCCTTCCTGCTCGACGGCGACCTGAGCCCGCGAAGGGTGGAGCCGGACGGTGACCCCGGCAAACGGATGGAATGGAACCTCCTCCTCGGCGGTGAACACCCGCACACCGAGCGCCTCGGCTACACCTGGATCGAGTTCGGCAGACTCGACGCCAGTACCGGGGAGAGCCACTTCCGCACGCTGCTGTGCGGACTGAAGGCGGTGAGCGGACGCGGGATCGCCCGTCACTGGTACGCGGTCACCGGCCGACGTGTCCTGCACGGACCAGGTACTCCCACGGAGGGCTTCCTCAGCCTGGTCGACGCCACCGGCACGGCCCTCTCCAGGGACCGTCTCGTCGAAGCGGTCGCCGGCCACGGCATGGTGTACGACCAGGCCAAGACCTACCGCAGGGCGGTGGACGAGGCACTCTTCGGGCTCGGCGAGCAGCGGTACGGAGCCCTGGTCGACCTGCTTGTTCAGCTGCGCCAGCCGCAGCTGTCCAAGCGCCCCAACGAGGCGGCGCTGTCCCGCGCACTCACCGAGGCCCTGCCACCGGTGGACCAGACCGTGATCGCCGATGTGGCCGAGGCGTTCCGCTCACTCGACGAGGAGAAGACCGAACTGGCGGCAGCCTCGGCCGCGGAGCGTGCCGCCGCCGGCTTCCTGGAGCACTACCGGCGCTACGCGCGCATCGCCACCCGTCGCCGCGCCCGGCTGCCACGCGCCGAACACTCGCGTTACGAGCAACGCCAACGGGACCTCGCAGAGGCACAGGCACAGCAGACCGGGGCCGAGGAGGAGCGACAAGCGGCAGCCGAGCTCACCGCGACGCTGGAGGAGCAGCAGAACCGTCTCCGTGCCCAGGACGCCGCCCTGCGGGAGAGCCCCGAGATGCGCAGCGCAAGAAATCTTGAGCAGGCACACCACGAGGTGGAGCGCACGGCGCGTGCGGCAGAGCGCGCGCGGAGCGACCGGGACCAGGCGGTGCGGCTGCGTCACAAGGGTCTGGAGCGGCTCGGCGCCGCCGAGAACCGGCTGCGGGCGGCTGACCGGCACGCCCAGGAAACGTATCGGCGGGCGTCCGAGGCCGCGGCGGACGCCCGGGTCGTCCTGCCGGGGAACGATCTGCCGGACGACGGACTCGCCATGGGTGAACTGCGCGGCGCCGTCGAGGAGTCCGTGGAGCGGGGCCGACGGGCGCTCACCCACATGACGGGCCTCGCCCGGACCGCCGCCCGCGCCTCGGAGGAACGGCGCACGCGGGCCGTCCGGCTGGACGAAGCCGATGCCGACCGGTCCGCGGCCGCGGCGGAGCTCGGCCTGGCCGAGGACGACGTGGTGCGCGCCGGACGGGCGCTGCTGGACGAAGTCCGCACCCGCGCCCGTGGCTGGACCGAACTCGCCTACGCGGATGAGACCGGCCTGCTGGACGAACTCCAGGAATGGGTGGGCCGTCTCCACGGCCCGTACCCGGCGCGGGCCGAGGCCGCGCGCGCCCACAGCGCCGCATCCGCGCGGCTGGCCGAGCAGTCTGCCGCCGCCGGCCGGCGCCGGGCCGAACTCACCGGGCACGCCGACGGGCTGCGGCAGGAACTGACCGCGCTGGAGGCCGGCGGGCGACGTCCGCCGCAGCCGCCGCGCACACGCACTCCCGGTCTGCGCGAGCGGCTGACGGGTGCCCCGCTGTGGCGGCTGGTGGACTTCGAGAAGGGGCTCCCCGAGGAGGAACGAGCCGGACTTGAGGCCGCCTTGGAAGCGTCCGGGATGCTGGACGCCTGGGTGCTGCCCAGCGGTGCGGTTCTCACCGCTGACAGTCACGAGGTGCTGCTCGCTCCGGCCGGGGCTCCGGTACGGGGCGCGTCGCTCGCGCACCTGCTGCGCCCGGCTGTGGACCACGGGGACGCCGGGGCCGCGGCCGTGGGCGATGAGACGGTGGCCCGGCTGCTCGCCGCGATCGGCGCCGGGCGGGAAGCCGGTGCGGTGGGCGGTGAGCAAGGTGGTGCCGACGGGGAAGCCGGGCCGACGGGCGAAGCCGGAACCTGGGCCGCGGTCGACGGGCGCTTCCGGGTCGGCGCGCTGACCGGCCGGTGGGCCAAAGCCCGCGCCGAGTACATCGGCGAGGGCGCGCGGGAAGCTTCCCGGCGGTCCCGCATGGACGTCATTCGCGGCGAACTCGCCCTTCTTCAGGGCGAACTGGAGACCCTCGCGGATCTGGCCGCCACGGTGACCGCCCGCCGCGGGGTGCTGGACGCAGAGGTGGCGGACGTACCGGACGAGACCGTCCTCACCCGCGCACACGCGCGCGTGGCAGCCGCCGCGGAATCCCTGCGCCGGACCGGTGAACGGCGCGAGGAGCGGGCCGCCGCCCTCCTGGAGGCGGCCGAGCGGAGTGAGTCGGCGGCGGGGGATCTCACCCGGACCGCGGAGGACCTGGGCATGCCGGCCGGCGAGGAAGGGCTGACGGCGGTGCGTGACGCACTCGGCGCCCTCGCCGAGGTGCTGGCCGCCCTCTGGCCCGCCCTGCGTGAACGCGGTGAGGCCGGCGGCCAGGTCGCGGACGAGCGTACCGAGGCCGGGCAGGCCGCCGAGCGTGCCGCAGAGTTCACGGAGCGCGCGAGGGAGGCGGAGGACGAGGCGGCCGCCGCCGACGAACGCTTCAGCACCTTGCGTTCCACGGTCGGCGCCGCCGTCGATGAACTCCAGCGCCTGCTGGCGCGGACCGCGGAGGCGTCGCGCACGTGCGAGAGCGAGCGGCGGGCCGCCCAGCAGCGCCATGCCGAGGCCGACCGGGCGGCAAGCAGGGCCGAAGGCCGTATCGAGCAGTTGCACGAAGGGCTCGGAGAGGCGGCCGAGGCGCGTACGGAGGCCATTGCCGCACTCCAGCGGTTCACCGGTACCGGGCTGATGGCGGTGGCAGTGCCCGGCATCGAAGCGCCCGCCGTGGACGGCGGCACGTGGGCCGCCACCCCTGCCATCGCGCTGGCCCGCGCCATCGACGCGGCGCTGGCCGCCACCGACGACTCCGACAGCGCCTGGGAGCGGGTGCAACGCAAGCTCAGCGAGGAGTTCAAGTCCCTCCAGGACACCCTGTCCCGGCACGGGCACCGGGCGTCCGCCCGGATGGTGGAGGACGGCATGGTCGTCGACATCACCTACCAGGGCCGTGAACGAGCCGTACCGGACCTGGCCGCGGCACTGGCTGTCGAGGTCGGCGAACTGGCCCGCATCCTGTCCGCACGGGAGCGGGAGATCCTGGAGACCCATCTGGTCACGGAGGTCGCGGGGACGCTCCAGGAGCTGATCGGCGCGGCCGAGCGACAGGTGCGGGACATGAACGTCGAACTGGAGGAGCGGCCGACCTCCACCGGCATGCGGCTGAGGCTGGTGTGGCGCGCTTCCCGCAAGGCCCCCGCCGGGCTTGCCCCGGCAAGGGAGCGGCTGCGCCGGTCGGCCGACATCTGGACCGCCGAGGACCGCGCGGCCGTGGGCGAGTTCCTTCAGGAGCAGATCGCCCGCCAGCACTCCGACGACGCCTCGGGCAGCTGGCTGGACCATCTCACCGCCGCACTCGACTACCGGACCTGGCACGAGTTCGGGGTCGAGCGGCATCAGCAGGGCCGCTGGGTCCCGGCCACGGGACCCGCCTCCGGCGGTGAGCGGGTGCTGGCCGTTTCGGTGCCGCTGTTCGCCGCGGCGTCCTCCCACTACGCGAGTGCGGGCAGCCCGTACGCGCCGCGCCTGGTCACTCTCGACGAGGCGTTCGCCGGAGTGGACGACGACTCCCGCGCCAAGTGTCTGGGTTTGCTGCACGCCTTCGACCTCGACGTCGTGATGACGAGTGAGCGCGAGTGGGCCTGTTACCCACAGGTGCCCGGCATCGCCATCGCCCAGCTGTCGCGGATCGACGAGGTCGCGGCGGTGCTCGTCACCCGGTGGGAGTGGGACGGCACGCGAAGGCGGCGCGGTCCGGACCCGGTGGGCCCCGGGCACGCGGTTCCCGCACCCCGGGCCGAGGCGGCCGACGCGTCGGAACCGCTGTGGAACTGACCCCCACGACGGCGGTGACGGTCGACGACGTACGGCTGCGCAGACTCCTCGGGGCACCCGGGCTCGGCTGGCTGGTCGACCGTGCGCGTCGACGCCTGGAGCGCGGGCAGCCGCTCACCGGCCCGGTATCGCTGAGCTCGCCCACGGCGGACCAACGGATGGCGGCGGAACGGCTGTTGGGGCGTGCCCCGGGTGGTGGGCGGTCCCTGTCCGTACGCCTCGACGCGGTGGACGGCCTGCTGCGCAGCTCCGGCATCAGCCCGGCGGGACTGGCCGCGGCCGTGGTGGCGCTCACCGGGCCGGTCACCCTCCTCGGCCAGGCGCGCGCCGAGGAGCAGCACGCCTGGGCACAGGCATACGCCCCGGTCGACGCCCTGGCGGACGAGGTCCCCGCCCTGCGGAGCTGGGCCGAACGGCTCCGGAACGACGGGCTGGTACGGCGCCTCGCCGGTACACCGACCGCAGCGGCCGACCTGCTCGGCCGGGCCGCCACCGTCGTGAGAGCCCTCCCGGTGGAGCCGCCGGTGTCGCTTCCCGCGTTCTCCTCCCGGCTCCTGGGCAGTGCGCACGCGCTCGACGACGGGACTCCGCTCTGCACGCTGGCCCTTTCCGGCATCCGGGCGCTGACCGGGGTTCCCGACGTGAGCGGCGCGCAGGGGCGGCGCGAGGTGTGGGCATCGGTGGGACTGCTGCGTGACGAGCTGTCCTCGACCGTGCTCGCCCTGAACCTGCGGGGTACTCCCGCCCTGGACTGGATGGCCGAGGCGGGCGAGCCCGCCGTGCTCACTCTGCGGCAGCTGACCCGGTACCCGCCTCGCTCGGCGCCGCCGACGGTCCGGATCTGCGAGAACCCGGCCGTGCTCGCCGCGGCAGCCGACACGTACGGCACGCGGTGCGCGCCTCTGGTCTGCCTCCAGGGGCAGCCGTCCGCCGCCGCCCTCGTCCTCCTGGGCCATCTCCACACACACGGCAGCCGCTTCCGCTACCACGGCGACTTCGACTGGGGAGGTCTGCGTATCGCCGCGGCCCTGCTGCGGCGGGTTCCCTGGAGCCCGTGGCGCTACACCGCGGCCGACTACCGCGCCGCCGTGCACACGCTGCCCGCCGGCCCGCCCCTCACCGGGACCCGGGCCGAAGCCCCGTGGGACCCCGGCCTGCCGGACGCGCTGCAGGAGGCGGGCGTGCGGGTGGAGGAGGAGGCGGTGCTGAACGACCTGCTGTCCGACCTCGGATGAGTCGGGCCCGCTTCCGTTTCCATGCGCGGCTGTGACGACGATCGTTGTCCCCGGGACGCCGTGTCGCCCTCGGTCGTAGACTCCGGATGCGCGGGAGGCCGACCGCCACCGGCCCGCCACCGACCCCGCCACCGACCAGGAGAGGCCCGTACGCCGTGGAACCACTGAGGGACGACGACCCCCGGACCATTGGCGTGTACACGCTCGTGTGTCGACTCGGCGCCGGAGGTATGGGACAGGTCTACCTCGGAGAGTGACCGGCCGGTCAGCCGGTCGCGGTGAAGGCGATCAAACCGTCGGTCCTCGATGAGGACAGCAGGGCCCGGTTCCTGCTGGAGGTGGACAGCCTCAAGACGGTGTACGGGCCGTTCATCGCCTCCTTCGTCGCCGCCGACGCCCATGCCGAACGTCCGTGGCTGGCCGTCGAGTACGTGCCAGGAGCCGACCTGCTCGCCCATGTCGCCGAGTGTGGTGTGCTGCCGCTGATGGAGAGCCTGGAAGTCCTCGATGAGCCGCTGGAGGCCGCATCGGTGTCGCCCCCGACCCGGCGCTCCTCGTCCAGCACGGCACCGTCGTCGGGTGTCTCACGGATCCCGCGCATCGCCTGCCCCGGGTGTTGCCTGTTTGCCCGCCTGACCCCGAGACGCCGTTCCCCGCCACCCGCCGCCTGCTCACCGGGTGCCTGGATCTGATCGGGCCGACGCGCTGCTCTCGCACGCGGAGTGCGGCGCGGCCCTATCCCGGCGTTCTCCTCCCGGGACCGGGCGGCGGGCTCTCCGTCGTAGTGGTGGAACCGAGCATGGCACCCTCACCGCACTCGGGCCTCTCGGTAGGTTGCACAAACTCCGACGTCGCTGCTTGCCGCGATTGCGCAGAGACGGGTCTCGAACCGTGCTTCAGGATGTGCGATCAGACAAGGCGTGAGCCGGATGAAACATCCAGTTCACCGTGACGACATCGGGAGTCCGCTGTGCACTGGAGAAAACTGCTCGTCCCCCTGACCTCGCTCCTGCTCCTGCTGACGGCTTCCGCCGGCGCGGGAGCGGCAGCGGCGTCCACCGGTTCGCCCGCCGGTGCCGGCGCCGAGGTGGCCGCGGCCGACTACGGCGCTCCCGGCCCCTACGCCACCGCGGTGGAGGTCGGGGCGGTGACCACCCTGTACTACCCGCGTGACATCGCGACCAGCGACCGCCGTCACCCCGTGATCGTGTGGGGCAACGGCACCTTCGCCTTCCCGGTCGTCTACCGTGAGCTGTTGCTCCACTGGGCCAGTCAGGGCTTCATCGTCGCCGCCGCCAACACCCCGCAGTCCAACCTGGGCATCTCCATGCGCGCCGGGATCGACCTGCTCACCCGTCGCAACGCCGACCAGGGCAGCCCCTTCCACGACCGTGTCGACCTGGAGCACATCGGCGCGTCCGGTCACTCGCAGGGCGGCGCCGCCGCCATCGTCGTCGGCGCGGACCCGCGCATCGACACCATCCTGCCCATCCAGCCCGGTCCGCTCGCCGACATCGACGGCGTACACGTACCCGCGCTCCTCCTGGCCGGGCAGAAGGACAGCATCGTCTTCCCCTTCCTGGTCAAGTCCTTCTACAACGACGCCGACCACATACCGGCCATCTACGGGGAACTGCGCGGCGCCGATCACCTCACGGTCGTGGGTGACCCCGGCCCGTTCGCCGCGCCCACCACCGCCTGGTTCAAGGCACACCTGATGGGGGACCAGACGGCGCGTGCACAGTTCTTCGGGGCCGACTGCGGGATCTGCACCGACAGCGGCACCTGGTCCGACGTCCGGCGCAACGGCCTCGCGAACCGGTGACCCGCTCCCGGAGATCACTTCCGCCGTGACCGGCGGCCGTTCCGATCCACGCCGCCCGCCCCTGACGCTCCCGCGTCCAGGGGCGGCCGGTTCCCGTTCGCACATGGAAGGACTGCCATGGACCTCATCGCGACCACTGGGCAGGGCAAGGTCCGAGGCCGTTTCCACAACGGGATCGCCACCTTTCTCGGCATCCCCTACGCCGCCCCGCCCTTCGGCGCCCACCGCTTCCGCGCTCCCGCCCCGGTCGAGCCCTGGGAAGGGGTACGAGACGCTCTGGAGTACGGGCCGACCGCACCCAAACGCCCCTACCGCCCGCCCCTCGACCGGCTGATACCCGATCCGAGCATCCCCGGGGACGACTGTCTCAACCTCAACGTCTGGACCCCGTCCGTCGGCGAGGGCCGGCTGCCCGTCATGGTCTGGATCCACGGGGGTTCCCTGCGCAACGGCTCGGCGAGCCTGCCGCTCTACGACGGGGGCGCCTTCGCACGCGACGGGGTGGTCCTCGTCTCCGTCAACTACCGGCTCGGCGTCGAGGGGTTCGGGGTCTTTCCCGACGCGCCCGCCAACCGGGGCCTCCTCGACCAGATCGCAGCCCTGATCTGGGTCCGCGACAACATCTCCGCCTTCGGCGGAGATCCGGCGAACGTCACCGTGTGCGGGGAGTCCGCCGGCGCGATCAGCATCGCTGCCCTCATGACCAGCCCCGCCGCGGCCGGGCTGTTCCACCGGGCGATCCTGCAGAGCGGCCCGCCGCACACGGTGTCGCGCCGCGAGGGCGCGAAGACCGTACGGTCGATGGCGAAGAGACTGCGGATCCCGGCCACCGCCGAGGCGTTCGCGGCGGTGGACCGGGACCTGCTGCTGGACGCGCAGGCCGCCGTCGTCGACCGGTCCGACCCCATCGGCGGCGGCCCCGGCTTCCACATCGTGGTCGACGACGACGTGGTGCCCGCCGCCCCGCCCCTTCCCGAGGCCGACCTGCTGCTGGGCTGCAACCGGGAGGAGTACCGGCTGTGGTTCGTACCCGGCGGAACCGTGGACCGGATCAGCCGGCTCACCCTGCGGCTGGCACTGCTGAAGATCCGTGTCCCGCAACGGGTGGCACGCCTCTACCGAGCCACCCGGCCGCACGCCAAACCCGGTGAGATCCTGGGGGAGATGGCCACCGACCTGCTGCTGCGGGGGCCGCTCAACCGCCTCGCCGACTCCCGGCCCGCCCGCACCTTCGTCTACGAATTCCGCTGGCGCTCGCCCGTGATGGAACTCGGCGCGTGCCATGCGCTGGAACTCGGCTTCGTCTTCGACAACCTGCGTGCCGCCGAGGACCTGACCGGGCCCGGCGCGCCCCAGCCACTGGCCGACGCCATGCACCGGGCCTGGGTCGCCTTCGCCACTACCGGACAGCCGGGCTGGTCCGGCTGGAACGCGGACCGGCCCGTCATGGTCTTCGACCACCCCGACGCCGGCCCGGTCCTCGCACCCCGGAACGAGGAACTCGGCGCCTGGCTCTGACAGATGACAGGCCGGGCGCTCGCCGGCGCCGGCCGTGGTTCAGTGGTTCATCCGCTCTCCGCCGCTCCTGCGGGTCCCTGCGCTCCGGTGACCCCGCGCTGATCCGCGGGCCCGGCCAGGTCCCTGGCGACGAGCGCCGCCTGGATCAGCCGCGCCTGCGCGGGAACCGCGAGGTCGAGGCCCGTCAGCGCGCTGACTCGCTGCAACCGGTAGTCCAGGGTGTTGCGGTGGACGCACAGCTCCAGCGCCGTCCGGCGGCGGTTGAGCCCCCGCTCCACGAACACGCGCAGCGTCTCCAGCAGGTACGGATGCTCCTCCAGGGGGTCGAGCTTGGCCGCCAGCCGCACCAGGCCGTCCCCGGGGCGCGCGAGCTGGTGCTCCAGCAGCACGTCGTCGAGGCGGTAGCACCCGGGCGGGCGTCCCAGGCGCCGGACGAGATCCAGCACGCGGCCGGCCTCCCGCGCCGCCGAGGAGATGGCCGTCGGTACGGAGGAGCGGGCGGCGGCGGCGTGCACGGGCTGCCCCACGTCCTTCTCCAGCCGGGCCACCAGGCCCGGCACGTCGGACCTGCCCGGCAACAGGGCGATCCGAGCGACGTGGTCCATCAGCACCGGGATCCCGGTGAAGGCGTCGAGCGAGGACTGCACCAGTCTGCTCGGCGGGTCGGACCCGAACGCGAAGGCAACCACCTCGTGCTCACCCACCACGGCCACCCGCGCCACGCCCGCCAGCTCCTCGTACGGCCGTCCTGCCAGCAGGGCGCCGAGCAGGGCCCGCCGTACGCGCTTGTCCTCGCTGTGGAGGTCCTCCTGGGCGTTCTGGTGGGCGAGGACGACCGCGGGCAGCGCGGCGTGCAGGCAGGCGAGCAGCTTGGCGCCCGCCCCGGCCAGCTCGCCGGGCTCCGCGACCTCGGTCAGCGTCTGCCACCACACCTCGGCGCCGATCAGGTACGCGGCGATCACCGCCTCCAGGGGGACGCGCTCCTCGGCCCGGCGCGCCGACCACTCGATGAGCCGGGTCAGATCACCCGGCCCCATCGGACCCCCGCCGCCGTCGCGCAGTGCCCTGAGCAACAGCGCGTGCACCGCCGCGATGGACCGCGCCACCTCGCCCTGGAGGGTGGTGCGGGGCAGCGCCCCGTAGAACGGCGACTCCGCCGCGCAGCGCGCGACCACGACGGCTGTGAGGTCACCGACCCGGGCGGCCATCCGGGCGTGCAGGTCCGACATCGGCGCATCGTCACACCGCCCCGGCCGTGCCGTCAATCGGAAACCCCGGGGCCGGCGGTGCGGGCAGTGCCTCGGGCGTGTCCCCGAACCGCTCCCGGCCGCCGGCTCGTCGGCGAAAGAGGCGACATCGCGTGGCACACCCGTGGCATGCCGACGTACGTCTGACGGGTGTCATTCGGGGAGACGCTCGCGGTGTCGACCGAGCTGGTCCGTGAAGGCAAGGTCCGCTGTATCCGCCGGGTCATGATCCGGCCGCCCTGTGCAGGACGCACGCCCTGCCCGAGGTGCGAGTAGTAGTACTGGCAGGCGGCCGGTTCGACGGCGGCCAGCATGGAGCCGGGCCGGGTCACCACCTCCAGGGGATCGAACGAGCCGCCGTTGAGAGGCACTTCACCGCTGACCAGGAGCTTGTAGCCGACCCGGCTGGCGTCGATCGCCGGCCGGTCCTGACGGGTGTAGGCCGCGTACATCCCGGTGATCACCGACCAGACGGCCCGGGTCTGGGTGTCCGAGGCACCCGGGCGTGCGAACGCGGCGGCATCGGTTGTGGCACCGCGACCGGCACCGGTATCGGCGGGGCGGGAGGCGGGGTGCGGGTTCGTGGGCACGGCAGAGACTCCATGGTGGTGTCGCGGTGGTTCGAGTGGTCGGACGGACGCAGCCGCCCCGGTGTGCGGCCGTGGCGGTCGCGACGGCCGGTGCGCCGCCGAGGCCGGCCCTCGTGCCGCTCACGCGCAACGCCCAGGGGGCCGGTCCGGCGGATCCGGGGAACGGAGAGGCGGCGGTCGTGCGGCGCGGTGGCCGTGCGCGCGGCGCCAGTGAAGCCGACACCGCCCGCCACGGTCAACAGGGACCGGAGCGCCGTGCGGGGCCTCGGGGGAGCCGCGGCCCCCACGGCCGGGTCGCGGTGTCAGCGCGCGACGAGGTCGAGTACGGCGAGGCGGAGGGGGCCCTCGTGGTGGGTGAAGGGGTTGTGGACGACGGTGTCGGGGGACACGGATCCGAGGACACGGACGGCCGCCGCCGCGTCCGGCCGCGGGAGGGCATCCGCCCGGTGCAGGACCACGGCGAACAGGTACATGCGCTGCACCGGCCGCACCTGCGGGTACGCGTCGGCGATCGGGTCCCAGGAGGCCGCCAGTACGGGGCTGTCCTCACGGATGCCCATGGGATCGCGCAGGGCGGCTCGGAACGCCTCGACGGCGTCCGTGTCCCGCCGCAGCCGCCGCATCAACGGCTTGACGAACATGGGCAGATGGACGTCGGAGAGGCCCATACGGAACAGGCTGTGGGCGCGGGTCGCCAGGGCCGGCAGATCCCGCGGTCCGGCTGCGCCGAAAGCGATGGCCAACGTCTCGTCCCAGTGGCGCGGCCCGCGATGCGCGGGGTCTGTCCCGAACCACGTTTCGAGGTCCCGGAAAGCGGCTCCGGACACGCTGTCCGCCGGAAAGATCTGGGCGAAGGCGGCCAGTTCCCCGCTCGCGAGCACGTGGCCCGACCGGGTGTCGGCCATGTCCTCGGTGAGGATTTCCTTGAACACCTCGTCGGACACATTCCAGCTCTGCCGGTCCAGCATCGATTCGAGGACATGGTCCTCCTGATGGTGCGCCGGCTGTCCGAGCTTCGCCACGACCGCACGGAGGACTCCCTCGTCGCCCCTGTTCTCCTCCTTGGCCCACAGGAGGAAGCGCGCGTCCTGGCGGAGCGCGGCATCGGTGTCGGCCTCGCGGCGGAGCATCTCGGCGATGGCGGGGTACCGGGAAGCGACTGTCGCGAGCGCCGACATGACATGGCGCCGTCGCTCGGCGGCCGTTCGCCGGGTACGGCTGGACGTCCCGTTCAGCCGGTCGAAGACCCCGTCGCCGAAGTGGGCGCACAGACGGTCCCAGTTCTCGGCGACGAGGCCGACGAGGATCTGATCCACATCACCGTCGTAGAGGGCGTCCAGCTCGACGCCGGGCTCGCCCGAGTGACCGATGGTCTCCTCGATGCCGTCGATCAGCGTGAGGTCGCCGAGCATGAGCATGCCGATCCAGGCCAGTTGCCGGCGCTCTTCGAGCTCGGGGCCGTACGCGCACAGCTCGTCCGTGATCTCCGCGCGGAGCCATTCCATCCCGGACGTACGTGCGCCGGGGCCCGTTCCGTCGATGTGGGCCTGCTGGTGTAGTCCGACCGCCTGGACGAGCCCGATGAGGGAGAGGCGGCGGATCTCGGTGTCCGGTTCGTTCTTCCATTCCGTCATGACGTCGATGAGGTCGGCCGCGGCGAGTGAGCCGCGTGCGAGTTCGTAGGTCAGGACCTCACGCAGTTCCGGTCCGATGTGCTTGAGCAGGTCGAGGGTGTTGCCGAGGATCCGGCGGGAGGCGGCTTCGGTCCTGCCGCAGTAGGCCCTGAGGACGGCGGCCGGAATGGTGTCCGGAATTCCCGATGTGAGGGGTCGTGGGTCATGGATGAGCTGTTCGGTGAATTCCTGGACGGCCGGCTGCCCCGGCCAGGCACTGATGACCGCGGGGACGTGCCACATCAAGGGACGCGGTTTCACCGCCGTGCACAGCGCCGCCGGCTCGGCCGGGTCGTAGCCGGCGAGTGTCTCCCGCGCGGCCCCGGCTTCGGCACCGGTTCCCCGGGCGGCGGTCTCCAGCCGCGTCCAGGCGTGGGCCACGGCCTCGGCCACGACGACGCGCATCTCGGTCCGGGCATCCGCGTCGGGCCGGCGCAGCAGCGACACCAGGAGAGCGAAGCCCTCCTCGGGGCCGAGTACATCGATGGCCACACCGGCCATCGGGGCGGCTCGGGCGAAGTCGCCGCGAAGCCGGCCGGTGAGGACGGCGCGCACGTGCTCGTCGTCCGCGTACCGCTCGACCAGCGTGCGGGCCGCGGCGTACGGCCGGGAGGCGTCCAGACCGCGCAACAGCGTCGCGCGGGCGTCGGCGGGCGGGAGCGCGGTGGCGAGGCCGGCCACCCGGCCGGGCAGGATGTTGCGCAGCCCGGTGTCCACGTAGGGGCGGAGAGCCTGGGCGAACGCGGGGTCGTCGCGCCATCGCTGGGGGATCATGCCGACGTCGTACAGGATCAGGCCGCGCTTCCCCGGGTCCGCGAGCTGTGCGGCCACCCAGTCCTTGAAGCGGGGGTCATCGGCGAAGGCGTTGCAGGCCAGCGTCCACGCAAGGCCGCGGTCGCCGCCGTTGCGCCCGTTCGTCCGCAGGGTCTCCCACGCGAAATCGGCCGCCTGCGCGTCCCCGGCGGCGGCGATGCCGACGAGGTCCGCCGTGGGCCACGGCCCGGAGAGGTGGTCCTCCCGGCGGAGCAGGGACAGCAGCCAGTCCCGTTCCTCCGGCCGGTACAGCGCGGCATCACCCCCCGCGGTGCCTCGCTGCACCAGATGCAGGCCCACCAGCCGGAGCGCTCTGGACGGCTGACGGCGTGCCCAGTCGATCACCTGTGCGGTCTCGGGTGCGTCGGGCCAGCCGTTGCCGAGGGCGAGGACGGCGGCGGCCTGGGTCGCCGAGGACGGCCCGGTCTCCGTGAAGGCCGTCAGCCGGTCCGACGGACCGGGGCGGCCACCGAATCGGTGTGCGAAGGCCAGCGCGGCGTTGACCTTCACGCCGTCCTCCGGGTGCCGAATGCCCCAGAGCAGATACTCGGAGGCGACGTCGTCGGCGATGCCGAGATCGCGCAGCGCCCACATGGACGGTGACGGGTCGGGGCGAGGCGCCGTCAGCCATCGCTTCATGACCGGCAGCAGCTGGGGGCGCGCGGCGCGGCTCGCGAGCACGCCGGTGAGCGAGGTGATGAGGTTCGCCCGATGACGCAGCGACGGATGGGTCTCCACCCGTTCGACGAGCCGTCCGATGTAATCGGTCTGCGATGCGGGCGTGAGCGCGACACCGGCCGCGAGCGCCTCGGCGAGCAGCTCGTATCCGTCGATGTCCGCCCATCGTGGGCCGCCCACGTCAAGGGCCGCCGCGAGGAGAGGCATGGTCGCCCGGGAGCTGACCTGTGCGGTCAGCAGCGCCAGGAGCACATCGCGCCAGGCCGGATCACGCACGAACCGACGCACGGCGGCGAGCTGCTCGTCGGCGGGCAGCGTGGCGAGATACCGCCCGGCCAGGTGGTCGAGCACCACGCGATGCAGGAAGCCGCAGGAACCGGCGCCGTGCGACACGATCAGCCCGAACTCGTCCTCTGCCACGGCGAGGACCCCATCGGCGATCCTGCGGGCTTCGGCACGCTGATAGCCGAGGACTTCGTCGTCGGTCATCGACTCGACGACGAGCGCGCGCAACTCCGGCTTGGTGACGGTGCCGGCCGGATCCTTGACGCGGAGGCGGTAGGCCACGGCGGCGAACAACGTGGTCATGTCGGTCGCCGACAGCAAGGCCCCTCGCGCGTGTGAGGCGCGCTGCCGCATCTGGGGATGCTTGGCGACGAGCAGCTCGACGAGCCGGGCGTAGATCTTGAACCGCTGACGCGGCAGGGGTTCGCCGCGCCATGTCGCGGCCAGCAGTGTCAGCAGGAGCGGGGACCTGGAGAGTTCGTCGAGTTCCGGGGTGGCCTCCAGCTGGTCGAGGAACGGTCCGACGCCGGCGCTCCATGCCGGGGGGAGGGCCCCTGCGGCATCGGGCCGTCCGGCCCGGAGGATCCCGGCGGCGATCGTCCGGCGCTGCCCGTCCGACAGCGGCGTGATCTCGGCCTGCTCCCACCGGCGCCTCCAGTTGAGCCGGTCGACCGCGTACGGGCGCGTGGAAAGGACCGCTGATGCCTGGGTGCGGCCGAGGAACGCTTCGAGGGTCCCGAGGGCGCGCTCGGCCGCGCCGACATCGCTCCACTCGTCGACGCCGTCGACGAGCAGCAGCAAGCGGTCGTCCCGGAGCGCGCGCCGGACCAGCGGCCAGAGGTGGTCGGCGCTCTGCGACTTCAGCCAGGCTTCGGCGGCCGAGACGAGAGAGTTCTCGGTCGACGTTTCGAGGTGCCGGCACAGGAACCCGAACGGCAGCCAGACCGGCAGGTCGCAGGCGTGTTCCCGTTGCAGCGCGATCGACTGGGGCCGGGTCGAGAGCAGGTCCGTCGCCATGAACCGCAGGAAGCTGGACTTGCCCACGCCCGGACGGCCGACGAGCAGCCGGTACTTGCCGCCCGCCAGCCACTCGTCGGCGGCGAGGCCGCCCGGGGTCGCCGACGCGGTCCGCCCGCCGCGCTCGAGCAGCTGACGGGCCGACCTGAACGACTGCCGGCGGGTGCCCAGCCGTGAGGCGAGGTAGGTGTGGCCGTCGCCCGATTCTTCCGCGGGGCGCCGCTCCTCCACGCCCGGCTCGGGCTGCTCGGCGTCGATCAGGTCGGCCCGTCGGCTGTGGGGATCGACGTCCAGGACGACGAACTCGCCGCCGGGCTCGGTGTCTTCGGCCGGATGGACTCCGCCCTGTGCGGAGAAGACGGCCCGGTAGAGAGCGCGCAGCCCCGCGCGCAGTTCTCCGCTGTCCTGGTGGGACAGGTTGTCCGCGAGGGCCTGGGACGCGTCCGGGCCGCAGAAGCGCTCCGTCCAGGTCCGGCCGAAGAAGTCGTCGACGATACGGGGACGGTCCTTCAGCAGGCCGGAGACCTCCTGAACGCCCCACGGAACGAAGGTGATCCCGAGCACGGCCAGCCGTTCGGTCTGCTCACGGATCGCGGTGTCCAGCTTCGTGTTCTGCAGGTCGAACGAGGTGGCGAAGTGGAACATCGACGTCCTGTCGGCCCATTCGCCCTTCAGCAGGTCGTCGACGGCCTTCGTGATCCTGTCCGCGGTCATCGTCCTGACCCGCCGGGACTGCAGGACGATGTAGTCCCGGCCGCCGGACCCACCGCCCGTCAGGGCGAGCGGCAGCCGGGCGTAGGCGTCGATCCCGGCCTGGGCCTGGCCCGGAACACCGAAGAGCTTGGCGTACTGGACGGGCCGGACGGTGTGCAGCAGCCTGAGGAACAGGCGCTCGGCGTCGGACCATTCCAGCTCGCCGATGGGCAGCACCTGCGCCCTGGTGTCGATCGGCGGCGCGGGCGGCGGACCCACGGGGGCGGACCACAGAAGCGCCTCGCCACGGTCCCGGCCCCCTGCCTCGCCACGGTCCCGGCCTCCCGCTCCGTCCGTGAACGCCATCGCTGTCCCTTCGCCGCTCAGCCCTGGTTCCGCTGTTCGCGGAGGGGCTCGTGCCGGATCCCCGCCGTCCGGCACTGTCCCTCCGGGTCACCATGATCCCCGCCGGGCTGCGGGCGGGTGGCGGAGCGGCCGAAGGCGGAGACGGTTCCGCCGACGGGCGGTTGAAGGCGATGGCCCCCACCGCCCACGACGTCGGCGCGGCGACGGGTGGAAGATCTGTCGTACGGGCAGCGGTGGCGGATCGGGACGGGCGCGGTGGCCGTCGTCACCCACGACCGCCGGACGCGGTCCCGTTCCACCGGAGCCCGACTCTCCCTTCTCCCCGGACCACGGGCACATCACGGAGTCCCGGGCGGAGCACCTCGGGGAGGTGCGGCAGCCGTGCCGCCGCCGGGCGATCGCCCGGCGGCAGCACGACGACGGTCGCGGCGGGACGGCCTTCAGCCCTCCACTTGGATGGCCAGGGCCGGGCAGACGATGGCGGCGTGGCGGACGCCGTCCGCGTCGTCCGCGGAGGGCGCGGCGTCCAGAAGTACGGCGATGCCGTCCTCGTCGCGCTGGTCGAAGACGTCGGGGGCCGCCATGACGCACTGGCCCGACGAGACGCACTTGTCCTGATCGAGAGTGACTTTCACCGTGCTCCTTGGTTGAGGGGGCGAAATGTGCTGGCCGTGTCATGCACCGTACCCGGCGGGGTCACCACGTAACGGGGAGTTCGTACACGCCGTACACGGAACCGTCGTGCTTGAACGGGATGTCGTCCATCCCGGCCGCGAGGCGCAGGGTGGGGATGCGCCGGTAGAGGGTGCTGCAGACGACCTGGAGTTCCATCCGTGCCAGCGGCTGGCCCAGGCACTGGTGGACACCGAAGCCGAACGCCACGTGGTGGCGGGCGTCGCGGTGGATGTCGAGGCGGTCGGGATCGGTGAAGGCCTCCGGGTCGCGGTTGCCGATGTCGTTGGGGATCACCAGCCCGTCGCCCGCCCTGATGGTCCGTCCGGCCACGTCGATGTCCGCCAGTGCCACCCGGCGCCGTCCGCTGTGGGTGATGTGCAGATAGCGCAGCAGTTCCTCGACGGCTCCGGCGACCAGTGCCGGATCGTCCGTCTCCCGCAGCGCGGTCAGCTGCTCGGGGTGCTGGAGCAGGGCGAGCGTGCCGAGCGCGATCATGTTCGCCGTCGTCTCGTGACCGGCGATGAGCAGCAGCACCCCGGTCCGCGCCGCCTCCTGCTGGGTCAGCTCGCCCTGGTCGACGCGTCCGGCGAGACCGGAGAGCAGGTCCTCGCCGGGGTTCTTCCGCTTCCGGGACATCAGACCGTCGAGGTAGTCGGTCAGACGTCCCAGAGCGGCGCCGCGTTCCTCCGTCGTGGCATCGCGGTTGATGACCGTCCTGCTGTTGTCCTGGAAGAAGTCATGGTCCGCGTACGGGACTCCGAGCAGTTCGCAGATGACGAGGGAGGGCACCGGCAGGGCGAACGCCTCCACGAGGTCCACGGGGCCGGGGGCGGCGAGCATGCCGTCGATGAGGCCGTCCACGATCCGCTGGACGCTCGGGCGGAGGGCCTCGACCCGTTTGATGGTGAAGGGCGCGGTGACCATGCGCCGCAGGCGGGCGTGCTCGGGGTCGTCCATCAGGATGAAGCCGACGCTGTTCGTCCTGCTGTCCGAGGGGCTGGGGTAGCCGGGCCGGGTGATGTCGGCGCTGACCCGTGGGTCGGCCAGGAGCGCCCGCTGCTCGGCGTACCGGGTCACCAGCCACGGTGTACTGCCGTCCCACAGCCGGACCTTGGTGAGGGGCCCGGCCTGCTGCTGCTCCCGCAGGGCGGGCGGAGGGTCGAACGGGCATCCGGCGGCGCGGGACATCGGGAATCCGGGTATCGCGGCCTCGTGCTGTCCGGCCGGGGACAGGGTCTCTGCCATGACGTCCTTTCCGGGGGGGTTACGGGGTTACGGAGCCGGGGGCGGCGGAGGCGTACGCGTCCACGAGGAGCTGCCGTCGCAGGCGTGCCTGTTTGGGCATGTTCCAGCCGAGCACGCCGGTGACGGTGCCGTCCCGGTGGTAGAGGGCGACGAAGCGCTGTTCGGCCATGTCTCCCTCGACGACGGTGAGTTCGGCGTCGGCGGACGGTGTTCCGTAGACATGGATCCGGGTGGCGTACTGCTCGGTCCAGAAGTAGGGGACCGGACGGTAGGGCCGGCCGTCGCCCAGGACGGTGCGGGCGACCGCCATGGCCTGTTCGGTGGCGTTGGTGCGGTTCTCCAGCCGCTGGAGCGTGCCGAGCGCGTCATGGTGCCAGCGCGCCACATCACCGGCCGCGTAGATCCCGTCGGCGGCACGGCACCAGGAGTCGCACACCAGGCCGTCGTCGACGCGCAGTCCACTGCCGCTCAGCCAGGCGGTGTTGGGGGTCGCGCCGATGGCGACCACCACCACATCGGCGGGCAGGGTCTCGCCGGAGTCGAGATGGACCCCGGTGACGCGTCCCCCGGCCGCGCGCAGGCCGCGTACCGCCGAACCGGGCAGCAGCCGCACGCCGCGGTCCGTGTGGAGACGGGCCAGCCGCGCCGCCACCTCGGGGCCCAACTGGTCGGTCATGGGAGCGGACTGAGGGCCCACGAGAGTGACCTCGGCCCCCATGGAGCGGGCGGTGGCGGCGATCTCGCTCCCGAGCACCCCGTCGCCGACGACGACCAGGCGTGCCCCGGCGGCCAGTTCGCGGCGCAGGGCGAGCGCGTCGTCGAGGGTACGCAGGACATGGGCGCCCGCCAGGTCCGCCTGGCCGGGAAGCGTCCGGGGGCTCAGACCGGTGGCGACGACGACGGCGTCCGCGCGCAGGGTCCGCCCGGCTGCCGTGCGGACCGACCTGGCCCCGGCGTCCAGCGCCACGGCGGGCGAGCCGAGGACGAGTCCGGCGTCCAGCCGGGCCAGCGCCTGTGGATCGCGCAGCGTGGCGCGGGAGGGTTCCCAGTGCCCGGACAGCACGTGCTTGGACAGCGGTGGCCGGTCGTAGGGCAGGTGCGGTTCGGCTCCGAGTACGGTCAGCGCGCCCGCGTAGCCGAGGCGGCGCAGGGTCTCCGCGACGGTGAGCCCGGCGGCGGAGGCGCCGACCACCAGGATGTCGGAGGGGCCCGTCATGAGGTGTACCGGGTGACGGCCGGGGCCGGGGCGGGGAGGGGGCACGGGGCTTCCCGCGCCCGCTTCCGTAAGGGCTTCCGTACCGGCTCCGGTAACGGACCGGCCGGGCGGGCTTCCAGCGGGGCGGCGGTGCCGCCCTCGTCCAATGTCGTTTTCATAGGATCTCCTCTGCCGAGAGGTGGGCCCCGCGGTGCCGCGGGGCCCGGGCGGGCTGCCGGCTCAGGGGCCGGGCGTTACGGGGGCGAGCCAGATCGCGGTGATCGCGTCGATGAGACCGGTCGCGAACTCCCGCCAGCTGGCGCGTGCGGTGTGCGTGCCGTCGGCGAGGGCGCGTTCCCGCTCGGCGAGCATGTGCACCAGCAGGTTGCGGGCCATGTCGCCCCGCTCGATCCGTACCGGGAGCGGCAGGTCGAGACACCGGTTGAGACCGTCCAGGGTCTGCTGGATGGACGGTCCGAACGTCTCGTCGACCATCACCTCGCGCAGGACCGGATCGGTCATCAGCTGCGCGCCGAACCGGGCGTACCACGTCGGATACGGGAGCTCCGTCAGGTGCTCGGTGCTCGGGCGGACCAGGCAGGCCACCCAGTCCCGTACGTCGGTGGAGTCCCCGGTCCGTTCGAGCATGTCCCGGCGCAGGGTGTCCATCGGCTCGCTGTGCCGGCGGACGATGGCCCGCAGGAGGTCGGTCTTGGTGCCGAAGTGGTAGCCGACGGCGGCGTTGTTCCCCTGCCCGGCGGCCTCGCTGATCTGGCGGTTCGACACGGCGAACACACCGTGCTCCGCGAACAGCCGCTCAGCCACGTCCAGGATGACTTCCTTCGTTCCGTCGGCCCGTTGGGAACGGACGGTCCTGGTCATCGCGGTCTCCTTCCCGTCCCCGTTCCGCTGTGTACGAAGCCAGTGAATCAGCTTGCTAACGTAAGTCAAGCGAGTGACTTAAAACTCGCCCGGGTGCCGACTCCGTGTCGTCGGCGCGGCCCCGATACGTGAACAGCGGAGGTAGCAGTGGTGGCCAGCACTTCATCGCAAGCCGGGGAAAGCTCCGGGGACAGCCCCGACAGCCCCGGGGACAGTCCCGGGGGCAGCCCGCGGGAACCCTCGAAGGGCCTGGTGGCCGTGCTTGCCCTGGCCGGCGTCGTCGTCGCGCTGATGCAGACGATCGTGATCCCCCTGGTGCCCGAACTGCCCCGGCTCCTGCACGCGTCGGCCGCCGACACGACCTGGGCGATCACCGCCACACTGCTCGCCGGAGCCGTCGCCACACCTGTCATGGGGCGGCTCGGCGACATGTACGGCAAGCGGCGCATGCTGCTCGTCAGCCTGGGCCTGCTGGTGGCCGGTTCGGTCGTCGGCGCGCTCAGCGACACGCTCGTCCCGATGGTCGTCGGGCGGACCCTCCAGGGCCTGGCCGCCGGGGTCATCCCGCTGGGCATCAGCATCATGCGTGACGAACTGCCCGCCCACCGGCTCGGCTCCGCGACCGCGCTGATGAGCGCCTCGCTGGGCATCGGCGGCGCGCTGGGACTGCCCGCCGCGGCCTTCCTGGCCCAGCACATCGACTGGCACGTGCTGTTCTGGGGGGCGGCGGGCTTCGGTGTGCTCGCCGCCGTACTCGTACTGACGCTGATACCGGAGTCGCCGGTCCGCTCCGGCGGCCGCTTCGACGTGGTGGGCGCCGTCGGGCTGTCGGCCGCCCTCGTGTCCCTGCTCCTGGCGATCTCCAAGGGCGGTACGTGGGGATGGGGCAGCGCGCTCACGGTCGGCCTGTTCTGCGCGGCCGTCGTGATCCTGCTGCTGTGGGTCCGGTGGGAGCGGCGCGTGTCCCGGCCGCTGGTCGACCTGCGTACCGTCACCCGGCGCCAGGTGCTCCTCACGAACGTCGCCTCGGCGGTGTTCGGCTTCGCGATGTTCGCGATGTCACTCGTGCTGCCCCAGGTGCTTCAGCTGCCGGAGGCCACCGGCTACGGCCTCGGTACGTCGATGGTCACCGTGGGCCTGGTGCTCGGCCCCTCCGGCCTGATCATGATGGTGATGGCGCCGGTCTCCGCGCACATCACCCGTACCAGGGGCCCGAAGGTGACGCTGATGGCCGGAGCCGTGGTGGTCGCCGCCGGATACGGCCTGAGCATCGGCCTGATGTCGGCGATCTGGCAGCTCGTGCTCGTCTCCACCGTGATCGGGGCCGGGATCGGGCTCGCGTACGGGGCGATGCCCGCCCTCATCATGGGCGCCGTGCCCGTGTCCGAGACGGCCGCGGCCAACAGCTTCAACACCCTCATGCGGGCCATCGGCACGACGATGGCCAGCGCCGTGGCGGGTGTGGTCCTCGCCCAGATGACCACCGCGCTCGGCCCGGTGTCCGTGCCGTCGGAGAACGGCTTCCGCACCGTCATGACCATCGGTGCCGGAGCGGCCCTCGTCGCCCTCGTCTTCGCCGCCTTCATCCCCGGCGGGCGCCCCGCCCGTCCGTCCGCGGACCTGCCCGCCGCCGCGGGGACCGGTGCGGCGGGGACCGGTTCCGCGGCGGCACCCGTGAAGGGCTGACGCGAAGCGCCGCCGCACACGGGCTGACGGCGGGCGGGTGCTGCCCCGCCGTCAGGCCGGCCGGGCGCTGCCCCGCCGTCAGCCCGCGTGGGGCAGGCCGGCCGTATCCCCTCGTACGGCGCTGTGGATCCGGTGTCAGAAGTGCGTCAGGAACGGCACCGCGGCCGTATGGAAGCCGCCAGAAGGGCTCGTCGCGGGGCCGTGGCGTTCCCACGCTGTCCTTCAGTCAGTCCGACGGAGGAACGAGCGAAAAATGTCCATCGACATGGGAAAACCGAGCGCGCCGGGGCACGGTCCGGGCCAGGAGCAGCCTCCTGATACCGGTGCGGCCGTGCCTCCGGAAGCCGGAGACAGACACCGGCTGACCTCTCTCCAGGGCCTGTCCGCACTGTCGCTCGACGCGATGGCGTCCGTGGCGTACGGCCCGGAGTCGATCGTGCTCGTCCTGGCCGCCGCCGGGGCCTACGGACTGGGCTTCACGCTCCCCGTCACGCTCGCCATCGCCGTACTGCTCGCCGTGCTGGTCGCCTCGTACCGGCAGGTCATCGCCGCCTTCCCGGACGGCGGCGGCTCGTACGCGGTGGCCAGGAAGCATCTCGGCCGGCGCACCGGCCTGGTCGCGGCCGCCTCGCTGATCCTGGACTACGTGCTCAATGTCGCCGTGTCGGTCACGGCGGGCGTCGCGGCGCTGACCTCGGCGTTCCCCGGACTGTACGGGCAACGGGTGTGGATCTGCCTGGCCGTCCTGGTCCTCGTCACGGCGGTGAACCTGCGGGGCGTCGTCGACTCGGCCAAGGCGTTCCTCGTCCCCACCGCGCTCTTCGTCGGCTCGATCCTCTCGATGATCGTGGTCGGGCTCTTCCGGGACGGACCGGTCAGCACGGCCTCCGCCGACGGCCACGCCTCCGCGCTCGGTGAGGGCGCCACCACCGTCGGCGCGCTGCTGCTCCTCAAGGCCTTCGCGGCCGGCTGCTCGGCACTGACCGGAGTCGAGGCGGTGGCCAACGCCGTACCGTCCTTCCGCGCCCCGGCCGCCCGCCGCGCCCAGCGCACGGAGGTGGCGCTCGGCGCGCTCCTCGGGGTGATGCTGATCGGGCTCTCGGTCCTCATCGGGCGCTTCCACCTCCAGCCGGTCGAGGGCGTGACCGTACTGGCCCAGCTCGCGGACGCGTCCTTCGGACACTCCCTCGCCTTCTACGTGGTCCAGTTCGCCACCATGGTGCTGCTGGCGCTGGCCGCGAACACCTCCTTCGGCGGACTGCCCGTCCTGATGAGCCTGCTGGCCCGGGACAACTATCTGCCGCACGTCTTCGCCCTCAAGGCCGACCGCCAGGTGCACCGCCACGGTGTCCTCGCCCTGGCGGCCGTCTCCGCCGTGCTGCTGGCCGTCTCCGGCGGCGACACCAACACCCTCGTACCGCTCTTCGCGATCGGTGTGTTCGTCGGCTTCACGATCTGCCAGGCCGGGATGGTCCGGCACTGGTACACGGAACGTCCCGGGGGATGGCGGGCCAGGGCCGCGCTCAACGGCCTGGGCGCACTGCTCACCGGCATCTCGGCGGTCGTCGTCACCGCGACCAAGTTCACCGAGGGCGCCTGGCTGATCGCCCTCGCGCTGCCGCTGCTGGTGCTCGGCTTCGAGAAGATCCACCGTAGCTACGCCCGCATCGGCGCCCGCCTGGAACTGGGCCGCATCCCGCAACCGCCGCGGCGGGAGCGCTCGTTGGTCGTCGTGCCCGTCTCCGGGCTGTCGAAGCTGACCTGCCGTGCCCTGACCGCCGCCCGCTCCCTCGGCGAGGAGGTGCGCGCGGTCACCGTCACCCACCCGGCCCCCGAGGACCGGAAGGCGGCCGAAGCGCTGCGCCGCGACTGGGAGCTGTGGAACCCGGGCGTCGGACTCATCGAGATCCCCTCCCCGGCCCGCTCCCTGGGGCGCCCGGTCTCCGCCTATGTGGCCGGGCTCGCCCGGTCGCACCCCGGCGTCCAGGTGACCGTCCTCATTCCCGAGACCGAACCGGCCCGGCTCTGGGAGCGGCTGCTGCAGAATCAGCGCGGCGCCGTCGTCGCCCGTGCCGTACGCCGCGACACCGACGCCGTGATCTGCCGGCTCCGGTTCCGGGTCACCCCCGGGTCCGGTTCCGCGCCCGGAGCACCCTGACGCGCGGTCGCGGTGGCCCCGCGCCGGTGTCGGGGCGGCCGGCGCGGGCGTCAGAGGCGCACGCCCCACATGAACGGCATACCGCTCCGCGCCATCGATTCGTAGCGGACCTTGGCGCCCGGCTTGGGCGCGTGAAGGATCTGGCCGTTGCCGGCGTAGAAACCGACATGGCTCAGGTCGGTGCGCATGATGACGAGGTCGCCGGGTTTGAGGGCGCTGAGCGAGTTGACGCGGGTGCCGACCCGGGCCTGTGCCTGCGAGGTGCGGGGGATGGAGACACCGGCCTGTCTGAAGGCCCATGAGGTCAGGCCCGAACAGTCGAAGGAGCCCGGACCCGACGCGCCCCACACGTACGGCATGCCGACGCGGCTCTGCGCGGCGGAGAAGGCGGAGGCGGTGCGTCCGGAGGCGCTGGCCTCATTGCCCAGATCCGTACGGGCGCTGTCGCGGTCGGCGCGCGCCTCCTCGGCGGCGGCCTTGGCCCTCTCCTCGGCGCTGAGGGTGTTCAGGAGCCGCCGCGCCTCGGCGAGCTTGCCCTGGATCTTCTTCTTCTCGCGCCCCATCTCGGCGCGTACGTCCTGGAGGTCACCGAGTCTGGCCGAGGCCTGGGCACGCTGCTGGTGCAGGGCGCGCTGCCGGCTCTCGAACGTGCGCAGGACGCTGAGCTGACGGTCGCTGAGCCGGTCCATGAGGGAGGCCTGGTCCAGGAAGCCGTCCGGGTCGGACGAGAGCATCAGCTGTACGGAGGGGTCGATGCCGCCGCTGCGGTACTGGGCGTTGGCCATCGCGCCGACGCCCTCGCGCAGGGTGTTGAGGTCCTCCTGCTTGCGGGCCGCGGTGTCCTGAAGGTCGGAGACCGACTTCTGGAGGGTGTCGGCCTCCTCCTTCGCGCCGTTGTACTTCTCCGTCGCCTGCGTGGCCTCCTCGTAGAGGCGGTCGATCTGCGCCTGGACCCCCTTCTTGTTCGGGTCGGGGGCGGGGTCGGCCGAGGCGGTCTGCGCCGAGAGCGCGACGGCAGCGGCGGCGGTGGCCGTCAGTGCGCTGGTGTACGCCCGGTGGGGCGGCTTGGGCCTGCGGTGGGACGCCACGATGGGGCCAACTCCTTCTTCCTCGGCTGCCTCCCTGCCGGAGCGGGGGCGCCGGGGTGCCGTGTCCGGATGCTCCGCAGGGCCACGAAAATACTAAGCGGATTAGCACTTGGTTTCCAAGTGTGGCCCCGTCGTTCCCTGTGCACCATCCGAGATGCTGCTAATCCACTTGGCTGTCCATCGCGAGCAGGTCCGGTGTGCTGCATCCTCCGGCCGTGGCTGTGGTGACGACTACGATGAACGGATACCGATCCCGGAGGGTGTGTTCTCCGGGCGTGAGGGGAGCGGCCGTGCGACAGCTGGGTGAGCTGGAGGCGGAGATCATGCACCGCCTGTGGGCCTGGGGGCGCCCGGCGACCGCCCGCGACGTCCTGACCGACCTCAACAAGAAGCGCCCCATCGCCTACAGCACGGTCAAGACCGTCGCCGACATCCTGCACGGCAAGGGCATGCTGCGGCGCGAGAAGGAGGGGCGTGCCTGGGTCTACGAGCCCACCTGCACGCGCCAGCAGTACACCGCGACCCTCATGCAGCAGGCCCTGGGCAGCAATCCCGACCCCGCGGGCGCGCTGCTGAGCTTTGTGGAGCAGATGTCGCCGGACGAGGCCGACGCGCTGCGCGCCGCCCTGCGTACGGCCAAGAGGCGGACGGACGGATGAGCGCGGCCGTGGTGCTGGCCGGGTACGCCCTCCTGGCCGGCGTCGTGGTGCCGGCCGTGCTGTCGCGGGCGCGGTGGCCCCATCGGGCTCCGGCGGTGGCGGTCCTGGCCTGGCAGGGGCTGATGGTGACCTTCGTCGTCTCCACCGCCCTGGCGGTCTATCACCTGGTCGTCTCCGAGCATCATGTGCACGAGGGCTTTCTCGGGCTCCTGAGTGCCTGTGGGCTCGCCCCGGGCGCCCTGGCGGGCGGCTCGTGGACCTCCGGCGGCGACGCACTCCTGCTGGCCCCGGCGGCGGTCGTCCTGCTCCCCTCGGCCTGGCTCGTCCGCACGGCGCTGCGGACCCGGCGCGCCCGGCGCCGCCACCTCGATCTGCTCACCCTGGTCGGCAGCCCGGCTCCCGAGTACGGTGCCACCGTCGTGGAGCACGGTGTGCCGGCCGTCTACTGCCTTCCCGGGCGCTCCTGCCGGGTGGTCGTCACACGGGGCGCCCTGGACGTGCTCTCGGAGGAGCAGTTGCGCGCCGTGCTGGAACACGAGCGCGGTCACCTCGTGGGCCGCCATCACCTTCTGCGGATGGAGACGGAGGCGTTCGCCCGCGCCTTCCCCGGCCTTCCGCTCGCCCGCCACGCCAGGGAACAGACGGCGCTCCTGCTGGAGATGGCCGCCGACGACCTCGCCCTGCGCTCCCACCCGCGCGAGGTGCTGGCCGCCGCGATGTGCGAGGTCGCGGGGGGCCAGGCCCCCCGGGCGGCGCTGGGCGCGGCGGGCCCGGACGGCGCGGGCGCGCTGATCCGGCTGCGGCGGGTGCTCGTTCCACAGCCGGAACCGCATCGCGCGACCTGGCTGGGGATCGTGGCGGCCTCGGTCCTCGCCCCGCTGCTGCCGCTGTTCCTCGCCTGCGGACCCGTCGCCTGACCCCGTGCGGCTGACCCGTCGCCTGACCTCGTGCGCGGATCCGCCCGTGACGCGGATCCGCCCGCACGTGGCTGATGGCGGCGCGGCGGTCACCGTACCGATGGGCGCGGGTGTGCCGCCCAGTGTTCGTCGGCGGTGATGCCGAGCAGCACGACATCGTGGTGGGCGCCCGCGAAGAACTCGTGCTGGCGAAGCCGCCCTTCCTCGACGAAGCCCAGCGCGCGGTAGAGGGCGAGTGAGGCCTCGTTGAAGGCGTAGACCTCCACCTCGCACTTGTTGTAGCGCTGTTCGGCGAACATGTAGGTGAGCAGGAGTACGGTCGCCTCGGCCGCGTACCCCCTGCGGCGGTGCTCGCGGCCGATCTCGATACCCGTTCTGAACCGTCCCGCGCGGCGGTCGCTCTCCCCGACGGTTATGGCCCCGGCGAACACGTGGTCGCCCAGTGTCTCGACCACCAGACGGAACGACTCGCCACCCGGCGGGCGTCCGGCCCTCTCGGCGGTCCAGGAACGGAAGCTCTCGTCCGAGCGCGGAGGCTCGACCAGGTCGGCGCCGCGGGCGTCGAGGGTGTTCCGGTCCAGGTCGCGAAAACCTTCCCAGTCCTCGGGCTCGACACCTCGCAGGCGTATCCGCTCCCCGGTCCACATGTCCGTCATCGCCCCCACCTCTTCGCTCCTGGTCGCGGCCGGCGACCGCCGACGGCTTCCGTCCGCGTCGGGTCCGGGGCACCGGACCGTCCGCGACGTCCCGTCCGGCCCCGCCCTCCGGGCGGCCGACGATACCCGCGATGTCCGGGGGGTGAGGAGGAGGGGGGCGGTGCGGGAGCGCCCGTAGGTTTAGCTTAGGCTTGCCTAACTCTCATAGATCCGTCAATCACGAGGAACACCCATGCTCGGCTTCACCCGCGTGCGTCGTCACACACTTGCCGCTTCGGCCACCGCCGCCGCTCTCGCCCTCGTCCTGGGCGGCTGCTCCTCGGACGGCGACAGTGACAAGGACGCGGCCAAGGCCTCGGCGAAGAACGGGGAAGCCTTCCCGGTCTCGATCAAGAGCTCCCTCGGCACCGCGAAGATCGAGGAGAAGCCCGAGCGCATCGTCACGCTCGGCCAGGGCTCCGCGGAGACCGCCATCGCGCTCGGCCACACCCCGGTGGGCATCGAGAGCTACGAGTGGGGCAGCGACAAGTCCGGCTACCTGCCGTGGATCAACGAGGCCGTGAAGAAGTCCGGCGACAAGCCGCCCAAGCAGTTCACCGGCGGTGAGGACATCGACTTCGAGGCCATCACCGAGCTGGAGCCCGACGTGATCCTCGCCCCGTGGTCGGGCGTCACGCAGAAGCAGTACGACATCCTCAAGGACATCGCGCCGACCGTCGCCTACCCCGACAAGGCGTGGAGCACCGACTGGGACGAGCAGATCGACATCATCGGCAAGGCGCTCGGCCGGACCAAGGACGCCGAGGGTCTGAAGACGACGATCGAGAAGCAGCTCGCCGACGCCGCGGCCACCCGGCCGAACTACAAGGACGTCACGTTCTCGTACATCTACACCTCCGGCCCCGGCACCCTCGGTGTCTTCAAGCCCGAGGAGCAGCGCGTCAAGATGGTCTCCTCGCTCGGCCTGACCGTCGACCCCGTCGTGAACGGCTTCAAGGAGACCGAGGGCACCGACTCGGCGCTCATCGGCCTGGAGAACGCCGAGAAGCTCAAGGACAGCGACGTCGTCTTCACGTTCTACATGGACGAGAAGACCCGCAAGGAGACCGAGGCACAGCCGCTGTACGCCGCGATCCCCGCGGTCAAGAAGGGTGCCGTCGTCGCGAGCGACGACAACTCCTTCGTCACGGCCTCCTCGATCATCAACCCGCTGACCGTCCCGTGGACGATCGAGCGCTACCTGCCGATCATCGACAAGGCCGTCGCCGCCGCCGGCAAGTAAGGCACCGAGGCACCTCTCACCCCATGGCAACCACCACGGCCGCACCCCCGGGCGGCGCCGGTACCACGCGTACCGGCGCCGCCCGGCCGGCGTTGCTCCTGCTCCTGGGGCTCGCCGCCCTGGCACTCGCCCTCTGCGCGAGCGTCATGTTCGGCAGCCGCAGCACCTCGTTCGGCGAGGTGATCGATGTGCTCACCGGCACCGCCGATCCCCACATCACCACCATCATCGAGAGCCGCTACCCCAGAACCGCGCTCGGTGTCCTGGCCGGACTCTGTCTCGCCGTCGCGGGCACCCTCATGCAGGGCGTCTCCCGCAACCCGCTCGCCGAACCCGGCCTTCTCGGCATCAACGCGGGCGCGTCCGCGAGCATCGTCGCCGCGACGGCCTGGTTCGGCGCGTCCGGCTCCACCGACACCATGTGGTGGGCCCTGCCCGGGGCGCTGATCGCCGGAGTGCTGGTCCATGTCATCGGCACGGCCGGCTCCGGTACGAGCGTGGTGCGGCTGGTGCTGGCCGGGGCGGTGCTCTCCGCGGTGCTGATGGCCTTCATCCAGGCCGTGACCCTCAGCAAGCCGGAGGTGTTCGACAGCTACCGCTACTGGGTCGTCGGGGCGCTCGGCGGCCGCGACTTCGACGTCTTCTGGTCCGTGTTGCCGTTCGCCGCCGTCGGCTTCCTCCTCGCCCTGGTGCTCGGCCCCGGCCTCAATACCCTCGCGCTCGGCGACGCCACCGCGGTCTCGCTCGGCTCGCACCCGGGCCGGATCCGCGGCGGCGGTCTGTTCGCCGCCACACTGCTGAGCGCCGCCGCGACCGCGGCCGTCGGCCCGATCGCCTTCGTCGGCCTCGCGGTCCCGCATGTCGTACGGGCCCTGGTCGGCGTCGACTTCCGGCTCCAGATCCTGTTCTCCGCGCTCCTGGGCCCCACCCTGCTGCTCCTGGCCGATGTGGTGGGCCGGGTCGTCATGCGGCCCACCGAACTGATGGTCGGCGTCGTGACCGCCTTCATCGGCGCGCCCGCACTGCTCATCGCCGTACGCAGGATGAGGGGCACCACATGACCACCGCCACCGGCGGGGGGACCACGCCCCCGCGCACCACCGCGCGCACCACCCCGCCCAAGGGTTTCCTCAGAGCCGGTCCCCGGGTGGCGATCCCGGTGCGACGGGTCTCCGTCGTCGCGGCGATCGTGCTGCTGGTACTCATCGTCGTGGCCGCCGTCGCGACCCTGTCCATGGGACGTCTGGGCGTCGACCTGGCCGATCTGCCCGCCGCGCTGACCGGGGACGCGGAGGGCAAGAACCGGTTCGTCATGAACCGGCTGCGCGGCCCCCGGCTGACGGTCGCCCTCGGCACGGGCGCGGCGCTCGGCCTCTCCGGCGCGCTGTTCCAGTCCGTCACCCGGAATCCCCTGGGCAGCCCCGATGTGATCGGCCTGGCGGCCGGCGCCGGGGCGGGCGCCGCCATCTCCGCGCTGATGTTCCCCGACACGGTCCCGGTGGCCGTCGGTGCCCTCGTCGGAGCGGTTCTCGCGATGGCCCTGGTGTACGTGTCCACCGGCACCGGCTTCCGCAATCCGGCACGGCTCGTCGTCGCCGGCATCGGGGTGGCGGCCATCGGCGCCGCCATCA
Source organism: Streptomyces sp. NBC_00654 (assembly GCF_026341775.1). Lineage (NCBI taxonomy): Bacteria > Bacillati > Actinomycetota > Actinomycetes > Kitasatosporales > Streptomycetaceae > Streptomyces > Streptomyces sp. NBC_00654. The sequence continues at coordinate 2,594,524 of NZ_JAPEOB010000001.1, forward strand.
CCCAGTACGTCGTGTACGCGATGGAGCGGGACAAGGCCTCCGTCCTCACCGCCTATGTCAACGGGAGCCTGGCCGCCCGCTCCTGGAGCGACGCGACCACCATCTGGCTGGTGCTGCTCGTGGTGGCCCCGCTGACGGCCCTGATCGCCCGGCGGCTGGACATCGGGGAGATGGGCGACGACATCGCCGAAGGACTCGGTTCCGAGCCGAAGCGGACGAAGAGCGCCGCCGTCGTGCTCGCGATCGTCCTCTCCGCGGCGGCCGTCAGTGTGGCCGGACCCGTCGCCTTCATCGCCCTGACGGCGCCCCAGATCGCCAAGCGCATCACCCGGGTCTCCGGACCCCACCTGCTGCTGTCCGCCCTGACCGGCTCGCTGCTGCTCGTGGCGGCCGACCTCTGCGCCCAGCAGCTCCCGCTGTTCGACGATCTGCCGGTCGGCATCTACACAATGGCCATCGGCGGCACCTACCTCGGATATCTGCTGGTCCGTGAATGGCGCAGGGGAGTGCTGTAGTACCGAGGTCCGGCCGGGACGACTGGTCTCGTACAGGTTCGTCGGCCATACTGCGCGCCGTGGAGCAGAGCATAGATTCGAACAAGAAACCCGAGTTCGCCGCGGGGACCGACCCGGCGTACATCCCCGGCCTGACGGCCCCTTCAGCGGTCCGGACGGAGGAGAAGGAGCCGACGGCCGACGACGTGACGGACGGCGTCCCGGAGGCCGCGGAGGCCGCCGTCGAGGCCGCTCCCGCGACCGCCGCCGAGCCGGAGGCCGGGCCCGGAGCCGGGGCCGGACCCGAGGGGGCGGCCGATGAGGAGGCGGCGTCCGACGGGAGCGCGGATGAGGGAGCCGTCTTCGAGGTCAGCGACCGCCGGGGCTCGATCCGGGTGGACCGCCTGGGCGTCCGGTTCCGGCTGGACGACCAGGAGGCGGAGTTCCTGTGGGAGGAGATCGGCGCGGTCGAGGTCAGGACCGCCCGTACCGGCCGCAGGCTCACCGTCACCGTGCATCTGTCGACCCGCCGTTGGTTCAACGGCGAGGTCGAGGCGGAGAGCAGGGCCCGGCTCAAGGAGTGGCCGGGCGAGCTCGACGCGGTTCTGGACGCCTACTTCGAAGAATCCTGAGTCCGGCCGACGGCTCCGCCGCCCGGTGGCGGAGCCGTCAGGACTCCAGATAGCGCAGGACGGCCAGCACCCGGCGGCTGTACCCCGTGGTGTGCGACAGACCGAACTTGTCGAAGACGGCGTGCAGATTCTTCTCGACGGCACTCAGCGAGAGGTGCAGCTGTTGGGCGATCGCCGCGTTGCTGCGCCCCTGGGCCAGCTCCTCCAGCACCGTCCTCTCCCGCGGTGTGAGCCGGGCCAGCGGGTCGCTGTGCGTCGTGAGGGCCACCAGCTGCCGTACGACCTCCGGGTCGATGACGGCCCCGCCCGCCCGGATCCGTTCCAGCGCGTCCAGGAACTCCCCGACCTGCGCGACCCGGTCCTTGAGCAGATAGCCGACCCGCTCGGCGCCCGCGGCGAGCAACTGGGCGGCGTAGGTGCGCTCCACATGCTGGGAGAGCACCAGGACGCCGACCTCCGGCCAGCGCTCGCGGACCTCCAGCGCGGCACGCAGCCCCTCGTCCGTGTGGGTCGGCGGCATCCGGATGTCGACCACGACGATGTCCGGCGTCCGGGCCTCGACCTCGCGGATCAGCGCCGTCCCGTCGCCCACGGCGGCCGGCACCTCATGGCCCTCCTCGGCGAGCAGCCGGACCAGCCCTTCCCGCAGGAGGGTCGAGTCCTCGGCGAGCATTACACGCACGGCAGCTCCGCGATGATGGTGGTGGGACCCCCTGGGGGGCTGTCGATGATGAGCCGCCCGTCGAGCGCGGCCACCCGGCTGTGCAGCCCGGTCAGCCCGCTGCCCGCCGGGTCGGCGCCGCCCCGGCCGTCGTCCTCGATCCGCACGGTCAACAGGGACGTGCCGCCCGTCAGGCTGATCCGGACCCGCCCGGCCCCCGAGTGCTTGGCGGCGTTGGTCACCGCCTCCGACACCACGAAGTACGCGGCCGTCTCGACCGGCCGGGGAAGCTCCGGGGGCAGCGCGAAGTCCATCCGCAGGGGGAGGGCGCACCGCTGGGCGACCCCGCCGAGGGCTTCCTGGAGCCCCAGGCTGTCGAGCGCCGTCGGGTAGACCCGCCAGGCGACGTCCCGCAGTTCCGTGAGGACGTCGGTGGACTCCTGGTGCGCCTGCTCCAGCAGGGCAGCGGCCTGCTCGGGTGCGCGGTTGCGGCGGACCCGGCCCAGCAGCATGGCCAGCGCGACCAGCCGCTGCTGCACACCGTCGTGGAGGTCGCGCTCGATGCGGCGGCGTTCGGCGTCGACCGCCCGGAGCACGGCGGCGCGGCTGGCGGCCAGTTCATCGATCCGCGCCTCCAGCAGCTCCTTCTCGGACGGCCCGAAATACTCGCGGGCCAGCCTCGCGTCCAGTGCGCCGAGCGAGGCCAGGCCCTGGAGGTCGAGGAAGAGCAGCACACCGCCGAGGAGCACCTGCGGCGCCAGTTCCCGCCAGCTCGTCGTGGAGCGGGCGACTCCGGCGGCCAGGACGACGGCCAGCACCGCGCCGACGGCCAGCAGACCGATCACCACCGTGCTCAGCAGCCCCGTGTACGTGCGGGCGGCGAGATGGCGCAGGGTGCGCCGGTCGTCGGGCTCGCGGGCGTACGGGGGCGGGAACCGGTCGCCGAAGAAGACGGTCCGCCGCATCCGCTCCGGCCCGGTCAGCCGGCGTGCCCCCGCACCGAGCACGGCCAGCGCCCGGTCGCGGGTGCGCGGCCAGAGGAGGAAGGGTCCCAGCAGGGTGCCCGGCCCGGCGAAGTACAGCAGCCCGAGGAGAGAGGTGCCGCAGCCGAGGAGTACGCCCACGGCCCGGCGGGCCCACCCGGGCGGCCCCGCCACCGGGTCGCCCCGTCGGTCGCTCCGTCCGTCGCCCCGCCCGTCGCTGTCCGGCACGGAAGGCGAGGTTAGCCGCGCGGCGGGGCGCGGGCAAGATCGTCCGGCGGGCGCCGGGGCGGGGCCCTCGTCGGGAACCCGTGCGGGTTGTGCCGCCGGGCGCCCGGTGGTCACGAGGTGCGGCGGTGCTGGGCGCGTCCGCGTCCGCGTACCCGCGTGACCACGTAGCCGGCCACGGCCAGCAGCACCACGACGAGCACCGCCTTGGACAGGACGCCGACGTACGACTCCACCAGGTTCCACTGGTCACCGAGCACATACCCGGCCATCACCAGGACCGTGTTCCACAGCAGACTTCCGGCCGTCGTCAGTGCGACGAACGTGGGCAGCGGCATGCGTTCGACGCCCGCGGGCACGGAGACCAGGCTGCGGAAGACCGGCACCATGCGGCCGAGGAACACCGCCTTGGTGCCGTGCCGCGCGAACCACTGCTCCGTACGCACCAGGTCGGAGGCCTTCACCAGTGGCAGCTTCGCCCACCACGCGTGCATCCGCTCCCGGCCGAAGATCGTTCCGATCCCGTACAGGACGACCGCGCCGACGACCGAACCGAGCGTGGTCCAGAACAGCGCCGAGGCCACGCTCAGCACTCCCTGCGAGGCGGCGAAGCCGGTCAGCGGGAGGATGACCTCACTGGGCAGCGGCGGGAACAGGTTCTCCAGCGCGATGGCCAGACCGGCGCCGGGCCCGCCGAGGGTCTCGACGAGACCGGTGGCCCAGCCCGCGATGCCGTCCGTGGGCTCCTGTGCGGCAGCTGACAGTACGAGGTGCATCCGGGCTCTCCAAGGGTGACGGGAAGACAGCCGCTGGGCATCCTCCGCGGCATACCGTCAACGCTAGGAACCGCCGATCAGTGCCGGTATGAGGTCTCCCGTCGAACCACCCTGCGGTTTCCCGCACCCCGTGGAGGGGCGGATTCCCGTGCTCCCGGGGCCCGGTGATGTCCCGCACCCCCGCACCCCCTGCGGGGAGGGTGCGGGACATCACAGCGAACGGGCCCGGAGGCCGCCCGGTCTCGGCCCCCGCCCGGTCTCAGCCCTCGCCCGGGTCTCAGCCCCCGCCCGGTCTCTCAGCCCTCGCTCAGAACCACCGAGCGCGACAGGTGCCGGGGCAGGTCCGGGTCGAGACCGCGCGCCGCGGCCCGCGCGATCGCCAGCCGCTGTACGCGTACGAGATCGGCCAGCGGGTCCAGCTCGGTCTGCACCCAGCGGGCACCCGTGGCGAGCACCTGATCCGCCAGACCCTCGGGGGCGGCGCCGAACATCCAGGTCGCCGTGCCGGCGGTGGCGATGCTGATCGGGCCGTGGCGGTACTCCATGGCGGGGTACGACTCGGTCCAGGAGAGCGACGCCTCCTTCATCTTCAGCGCCGCCTCATTGGCGAGACCGGCCGTCCAGCCCCGGCCGAGGAAGGAGAACTGGGTGCAGTCCACCAGCCCTTCGGGCAGCGGCTCGGCGAGCGCGGTCTCCGCGTCCCGCACCACGTCGTCCGTGTGCAGCCCGAGGTGGGCGCGGAGCAGGGTGAGGACCGTGGTGGCGAAGCGGGTCTGGACGACGGACTTCTCGTCGGCGAACTCCAGGACGACGATGTCGTCGGCCGCGGCCATCACCGGGGTGTCCGGGTCGGCGGTGATGGCGACCGTGCGCGTCGTGCCGCGCAGCCGGGTCAGCAGTTCCAGCACCTCGGTCGTGGTCCCCGAGCGGGTGAGCGCGACGACCCGGTCGTAGGACCGGCCGAAGGGGAACTCCGAGGCGGCGAAGGCGTCGGACTCGCCCTGGCCGGAGTCCTCGCGCAGCGAGGCGTAGGCCTGCGCCATGTAGAACGAGGTTCCGCAGCCCACGACCGCGATGCGCTCGCCGGTGGCGGGCAGGGCCGCCGCGTGGTCCCCGGCCAGTGCTGCGGCACGGCGCCAGCACTCGGGCTGGCTGGCTGTCTCGGTCTCGACATACGACACGTCTGCACTCCGCTTGAGCGTGGGCGAATGAAGCACTGGATGTTCGATTCTGCACGTTACATCTGCCGATCGAGCAAAAACAAGCAAAACCGGGTGGGTGGCGAGCTGTCCGGCCGGTGGCCTGTGGGACGCTTGCGCCTGTCCGGCCGGCGGTGACCGTGTTCCCGGGAAGCGCGGTGCGCACGCCGGACGGTGAAGGAGACACACTCTTGTCCAGGGACGCCCGGTGGGACGCTTTGCTGGAACTGGTCGGCAGGAACGGCCGGGTCGACGTCGAGGACGCCGCGCTGGCGCTGGACGTCTCGGCCGCGACGATCCGCCGTGACCTGGACCAGCTCGCCGAGCAGCAGCTGCTCACCCGGACCCGGGGCGGCGCCGTCGCGCACGGTGTCTCGTACGAGCTGGCGCTGCGCTACAAGACGGGCCGCCGCGCCCCCGAGAAGCAGGCCATCGGCCGTGCCGTGTCGGAGCTGGTCGCGGCCGGCGAAGTGGTCGGTCTGACCGGCGGTACGACGGTGACCGAGGTGGCCAGGGCCCTGGCCACGCGTCCTGACATCGTCGGCGAGACGGCCGCGGCGGGCGGGCAGCCGATGCTGACCGTGGTGACCAACGCGCTCAACATCGCCAGTGAGCTGGCGATGCGGCCGCAGATCAAGATGGTCGTGACCGGTGGTGTGGCCAGGCCGCAGTCCTATGAGCTGACCGGCCCGCTGGCCGTCGGCGTGATGAACGAGATCACCCTGGACATCGCCGTGCTCGGCGTCAACGCGATCGACACGGAGCGCGGGGCGTACGTCCACCACGAGGGCGAGGCCAGCGTGAACCGGCTGCTCGCGCAGCGGGCGCAGCGCGTGGTGGTGGCGGCCGACTCCTCGAAGATCGGCAAGCGGGCCTTCGCCCGCGTCTGCGACCTCGGCCCGGTCGATGTGCTGGTCACCGACTCCGGCATCACGCCGGAGGCGAGGGCCCGGTTCGCCGAGGCGGGCGTGAACGTGATCGCTGTCTGAGTCCGGCCACGCTGCCACGCGGCTGCGTTTCGGCGCGTCCTCGCGTCCTCGCGCTCTTCGCGGCATGCGCGGCGTGCGCGGCCACGTGTCAGTGCGTCGGGGCGTCTGTTTTCGGCCATGCTCGGTGGGTAGTCGGCTGATTCCGGTTCGGGCGCGGAGCGGTGGGAAGCGGTCGTACGGAGTCATGGAACCGGGCGACATTCGGTGTTTGGTCCGGAAAGTTCCCAGCATGGTGAGGGATCGACGACCTCGGACTGTCACCATCGGCCGTCAGTGACGGCCTGCCGAGGGGGGAATAGGGGCGGAAGAACGGCGAATTCACGCCACTAGGTCTTCTTGTTGGCCGAGTTCGAACGCGTGGCCGGATCGTGGTCGGCATAATCGCGTCCATGCCGATCACGGGTGGGGACGTCGTTGATCTGGGCCGGGGTCTGTACGCCTGGCTGCCGCCGAAACGCGGCTGGGGACTGGCCAACTGCGGTCTGCTCGTGTCGCCGCGCGGCGCGCTGTGGATCGACACCCCGTACGACCGCGCGCTGGCCGGACAGTTCCTGGCGGAGAGCACCGAACGGCTGCCCGACGGCGTCACCGTCGACCGGGTGATCGTCACCCACGCCAACGGGGACCACTTCTGGGGCGCGGGTGTCCTCCCGGACGCCGAGATCATCGCCACGCGCGAGGCCAGGGAACACATCCACTACGAGCCCACTCCGCAGCAGCAGCACGCCCTGGTGACGGGAGGCGATCCGGCCACCCCGCTCGGCGCGTACCTCGCCCGGCACTTCGGGCCGTTCGACTGGTCGGCCACCGAACCGGTGCGCCCCACCACGTACTTCACCGGGGAACTGGAACTGACCCTGGGGGACTACCCGGTCCGGCTGGCGGCGCTGCCGTCCGCCCACACCACGGGCGACCTGATCGTTCATCTGCCCGCGCAGCGCGCCGTGTTCAGCGGTGATGTGATCTTCTCCACCACCCCGCGGCAGCCGGGCGACCACCCGGTGCACTGGGCGGGTCCGCTGAGCAATGTGATCGCGGCCTGCGAGCGGGTGCTCGCGACCGGCGCCGAGATCATCGTCCCGGGCCACGGCCCGGTGCTCGACCCGGCAGGTGTACGGGACCACATCGGCTATCTGGAGTACATACGCGAGCGCGCCCACGCCTTCCACACGGCGGGCGTGCCCGCCCCGGAGGCGGCCCGGCGGGTGATCGCCGAGGACCGCCATCCCGAACTCGGGCTGCCCGAACGGCTGTCCGTCACCATCGGGACCGAGTACCGGCACCTGGACGGCTCCGAACTGCCGGGTGTGCTGCAGGTGATGACGGAGGTGGCCGTGCTGGCGCAGGAGGTCGAGCAGACGCGTACGGGCGGCGGGCCCGGCCGTACCGGCACAGCGGAGGCTGTGCGCGAGCCGGCCGGCGGACCGCGGTGAGTACGGCCCCGGTGAGCACGGCCCCGATGGGTTCGGCCCCGATGAGTACGGCTTCCGTGCGGACGGCCCCAGTGGCTACGGCCCACACGCACACCGCCACCCGCCGCCGCCCGGTGCGCGGGATCCGCTCGACACGAAGGACGCGGTGACCGCAGTGGGATGGATCGTGGCGCTCCTCGCCGCCGCCTGGGCCGCGACGGCGGTGGTACGGGCTCAGCAGTCGTCCCGTGACGTCTACGCGGCCACGGCCCGCGCCGAGCTCGCGGAGCGGCAGGCGAAGGCCGCCGAGGCCCGCACCCTCGCCCTCACCGACGAGATACGCCAGCTCGCCGACCGGCGCATACCCGCCGCCGCGACCGCGCTGTCGCACCCCACCGCGTCCGTCCCCGGGCTGCGCGAGGCCGCCGACATCGACGGTGATGCCGCCCGCCTGCTGACCGAGGCCGTACAGGCGGCCCGAGCGGCGGTCATCGAGGAGCGGCAACGTGTCGACGCGGCGGCGAGAGCGGCCATGCGCGGCACCTCGGCCAAGATCCAGTCCCTGCTCAATCAGTCCCAGCAACTGCTCCACGAGCTCCAGCACGAGTACGACGACCCGCGCATCCTGCAGCTCGACTTCCGCAACGAACTGGCCCTGCGCCGCACCCAGGCCACCGCCGTGCTCTGTGACGCCTGGCCCGGACTCGCGCGGCAGAACTCACCCCTCGTCGAGATAGTGCTCGGCGCCCAGTCCCGGGTCGCGGGCTACCAGCGCATCCGGGTCGCCAACCATCTGCGCGAGGAGCGGCTCGCCCTCGTGGCCCGCGCCGCCGAACCCCTCGCCATCGTCCTGGCGGAGCTGCTGGCCAACGCGACGGCGTACTCGCACCCGGACACCGAGGTGCCGGTCACCGTTCAGCAGACCCCGGGGCGCGGGGCCCTGGTGCTGGTCGACGACGCGGGCATCGGCATGGACGACGACGCGCTGGAGCGGGCCCGCGCGCTGCTGGCCGGGCCGTCCGAGGTGCTGCTCACCGAGCTGGGGGACCCGCCGCAGACCGGGTTCGCCGTGGTCGGCCGGCTCGTGGCGCGGTACGGCTTCAGCTGTCACATCGAGCCCTCGCCGTACGGGGGAATGCGCACCATGCTCCGCGTACCGGCCCATCTGCTCACCGTGATGGAGGACGACCGCACCCTGTCGGTGCTCGCCCCGAAGCCGGTGGGCGCCCGCCCGCAGCCGGCACCGGAAGGGCAGCCGGCACCGGCAACGGGGACGACGGAAGCAGCGGAGGCGGTGGAGGCGGTGGAGACACCGGGGGTGCCGGGGGCACCGGGGGCACCGGGGGCACCGGGGGTGCCGTCGGCGGCCGTTCCCGGACAACCGGCCGCCGACGCCGCGCCGTCGGCCGACGCCGGACCGCGTACCGAACTTCCCACCCGCCGACGGCGCACCCGTCGCCCGGCGGTCCAGGAGCCCCCGGGCGCGAGCGGCCCGGCGGCCGAGGAGCCCGCGCCCCGCACACCGGAGCAGGCCGGGGCATCCTGGACGGCGCTCCAACAGGGCACGGTCAGCGGCCGCAACGCCGAAGCGGCCGCCACCAGCGCCCAGCCCGCCGGACCTGCCGACTCCGCCGCAGCCGCCGGACCTGCCGACTCCGCCGCAGCCGCCGGACCCGCCGAGTCCGGGCCACCGGTACCCCTATCGCCCGCCCCAACAGCATCCGCATCGCCATTGGACGATCAAGGAGACGACGAGACGTGAGCGCCCCCAACCCCACCACCGGTGACCTCGCCTGGGTGCTGACCCCGTTGCTGGAACTGCCCGGTGTCCAGCATGCGGTGGTCGCCACCGGTGACGGGCTCGTCGAAGGCGCCTCCCCGGGGCTCGACCGGGCGTCCGCCGAGCGGGTGGCTGCCATGACAGCCACCCTGCACGCCGCGGCGCGCGCCTTCACCACGGCCTTCACCGAGGCGGAGACGCCCCGGCTGGCGCAGACGGTCGTGGAGTCCGAGCTGGGCTTCGCCATCGTCGTCCCCGCAGGCAGGAACACCACCCTCGCGCTCTTCGCCGCCCCCGACGCGCACCTGGGGAACATCGCCTACCAGATGCAGGTGCAGGTCACCGCGCTGACCCGGGCGATGAACGCCCCCGCCCGCCAACCGGACGCTGCCGCCCGGCCATGACCCCCGGCCCAGGACGCCGTCTGATCCCCGCCTATCTGGTCACCGGTGGCCGCTCCGCACCCACCGGCCCCGCGCTCGACCGGCTCGCCGTGCTCGTGCGTACGGACTCGACGCTGCCCCAGGACACCGGAACCGAACACCGCAGGCTGTGCGAACTGCTGGAACCGGGGGCACTCACCGTCGTCGAGTGCGCCGCCCACCTGGAACTCCCGGTCAGCGCCACGGTCTTCCTGGCCGCGGACCTCGCGGCCGCCGGACATCTGCACACCCGACCGCCGATCCCCAGCGCCGGGGAGATCGACCGGTCGCTCGTCGAGAGGCTGCTCGTTGGACTCCGCTCCCTCCACTGACCGGACCGGCATCGGCTATCTGCCGAGTGCCGACCAGACCCTGATGAAGCTCGTCGTCACGGGTCCCTTCGGCGTGGGCAAGACGACCCTGATCCGCACCCTGTCGGAGATCCCGACGCTGCACACCGAGGAGGTGATGACACAGTCCAGCACCGGGCTCGACGACACCGCGGGTCTCCCCGACAAGACCACGACGACGGTCGCCGTCGACTTCGGCAGGCTGACCGTCCCCGGTGACCTGGTGCTCTACATGTTCGGCACCCCGGGGCAGGAACGCTTCTTCCCGCTGTGGGCGGACATCGCCCGCGGTGCCCTCGGTGCCCTCGTCATGGTCGACACCCGTCGGCTGGAGGACTCGTTCGCCGTGATGGACATGGTGGAGGAACAGGGGCTGGCGTACGCCGTCGCCGTCAACCGCTTCCCGGACGCCCCCGCCCACACCGACGAGGTCCTGCGCAAACACCTCGACCTGGCCCCGGAGACCCCTCTGGTGCAGTGCGACGCCCGCGAACGCCGGGGCTCCATCGACGCGCTCATCGCCCTGGCCGAGCACGCGCTGACCTGCCTGCCGCAACAGGATTCCCTGCCGCGACAGGATTCCCTGCCGCGACAGGATTCCCCGCCGCAGCGGGAGCCCGCTGCCCGGTCGGGGCCCCAGCCGCAACTCCAGTCACAGTCCCCACTCCAGTCCCGTCCCCTACCCCTTTCCCGGGATTCGTCATGACGCTCTCCCCGCCGGACACCGAGCACGACTCGCCGCACCGGCCGCTCGCGCTGTACGGTCCCGACTTCGCCGCCGATCCGCACGGGCACTACCGCAGCCTGCGCGCACAGGGGCCGCTCGCCCGCGTCAGGATCGCCCCCGGTATCGACGCGATGCTCGTCACGGACTACCAGGCGGCCGTCGACCTCGTGCGCGACACCGACACCTTCACCAAGGATCCGCGCGCCTGGCAGGCGACCGTACCGGCGGACTCGCCCGTCCTCCCCGTGCTCGGCCACCGGCCCACCGCCCTCTTCAGCGACGGCGCTGTGCACACCCGCTACCGCGACACCATCAACGACAGCATCGCCCTGATCGAACCGCACATGCTCCGGGCCGAGGTCACCCGGGTCGCGCAGCAGCTCATCGGCGAGTTCTCGGCGACGGGCAGCGGCGACCTCGTCGCCCAGTACGCGCGCCGGCTCCCGCTGCACGTCTTCACCACCTGGTTCGGCGTGCCGCCCGAGGACGGCGAACGCATCGTGAACGGCGTCGGCGGCATGATGAACTCCGCCGCGGACGCCGCAGCCGCGTACGCGGATCTCGTCGGTGTCGTCACCGAGCTGGTGGCCGCCCGTCGCGCCCGACCCGGCCGTGACCTCACCTCGTACCTGCTCGCACATCCGGCCGGGCTCGACAACGACGAGACAGTGCGTCAGATCACACTCATGATGAGCGCGGGGCACGATCCCACGACCAATCTGATCTCCAACGCGCTGCTCCACATGCTCACCGACGCGCGCTATTCCGGTTCGCTGCACGGCGGTGCGACGACCGCCCACGAGGCGATCGACGAAGTCCTCTGGCAAGACCCTCCACTGGCCAATCTGGGTGCCCACTACCCTCGTCGCGATACGGAGTTCCACGGCGTCGCGCTGCGCGCCGGACAGCTGGTCCTGGTGTCGTTCGCCGCCGCCAACACCCAGTCCCCGCCCGCGCTTTCGGACCCCGGGGCGGGTTCCGGGTCCAGTGCGCATCTGGCCTGGTCGACCGGGCCGCACCGGTGCCCGGCGAAGCAGCCGGCACTGCTGATCACGATGACCGCGATCGAGCAGCTGACCAGTCAGCTCTGCGACCTCGAACTCGCCACGGAGCCGTCGCGGCTGATGTGGCGGCCCGGTCCCTTCCACCGCGCGCTCGTGCATCTGCCGGTCCGTTTCACTCCGCTCGATCCGGGTCTTGGCCGTGTCGGTGGTACGCCGAACGGGTGAGGGGCGAGAGGATTGCCCGATGAACATTGAGCGCAGCCGGCGCAAACCCAACAGGCGCACGGACGGGGTGGCCCTGTGAGCAGGTACGACAGGTACGACAGGTACGACAGGTACGACGCCACCGACGAACAGTGGGAGGGTCTCGCCCAGGTCGTACCGCTGCGGGGCCGCAACGAGTGGCCGTCCCGGGTCGACCACCGCGCGGTCCCGGACGAGCGCGCCGAACAGCGGCGGCTCGTGGTGCTGCGGGTGCAGGTCTTCGCGGACGCACGTGAAGTCGCCGAGTATCTGGTCGCGCAGGTTCCGGTGCTGCTCGACCTGACGGCGGCGGAGACGGATGTGGCCAAACGCATTCTGGACTTCAGCAGCGGCGTCGTCTTCGGACTGGGCAGCGGCATGCACCGCGTCGACAAGAACGTCTTCCTGCTGGCGCCGGTCGGCATGGAAGTCGAAGGAGTCACGCCCGCGGGACTCCCTCAATCGTAGGAAGGTCTCCGGGTAAAACGGTTCGGCTGCCGCGGTCGTGCATACGGTCCGCACATGACAGCCACTCCCTCGCCGCCCGACCTGGACGCTTCACTCCCGGCCCCCGGAGGCACCGCTCGTCCCTCTGGTCCCACGGGCCACACTCGCCCCACCGGTCGTTCCCGTCATGCCTGTTCTGCTGGTCCTGTCGGTCCTGTCGGTCCTGCTGGTCCTGTCGGTCCTGTTGGTTCCGCCGGTCCCGTCCGTCATGTCCGCCCGGCGGTCACCGAGTTACGGCTCGCCGCCTTCGCCTCGCTCCGCCGCGCGGTCCTTCCCATGGGGCCGATGACGCTCGTCACCGGCGGGGCGGGCACCGGCAAGACGACCGCGCTGCGGGCGTACGGGGCGCTGGCGCGGCTCGGGGCCGGTGCTCCGCTCGACGAGGTCTTTCCGGACCCGGTCGCCTGTGTGCCCGAACGGGCGGGCACCGACGCCCAGGGCAGGCGCGGGTTCCGGCTCGGCTGCACGGTGGACGGCCCGGCCGGCCCGGTCCGGCTGGAGGTGGCGGTGCAGGCGGAGCCGACCCTCCGCATCGTCGGGGAACGGCTGACCGGAGGAGGCGAGACCCTGCTGGCCACCGCGCTGCGCGATCCGCGGCGCCCGACGGTCCAGGCCGCCTGGCACACGGCGGGGCTGGTTCCGGTGACCCGGGCCCCGCTGCCGGACGACCGGCTGGCGACGGCGCTGCTGCCGCTGCGGGTCGCGGGCACCACCCCGGGGCAGTTACAGGTGCTGGCCGCCGCCGAGCAGGTGGTGGTGGCGCTGCGGTCGGCCTTCGTCTGCGATCCGCAGCCGCAGCTGATGCGGGCGCCGGTACCGGCCGGTCCGGGGCGCCTGCGGTCCGACTGCGCCAATCTCGCCGAGGTGCTGGCGCGAACGCACACCCGGTGCGGTCAGCGGCATGCCCGAGTGGTCACCGCCGCCGGCGCCGGGTGCGCCGGACCGGTGACGGGGCTGGGCGCGGAACGGCTCGGGAGCGGGGAGGTACGGGCCTGGGTGGGCCGCGAGGCGGGCCACCGGACGCCCCTGGGCCGGCTCGGTGACGGTGAACTGAGGTATCTGGCCCACGCGCTCGTCCTGCTGACCGGCCCGCAGGTGCTCGCGGTGGACGCTCCGGCGGAGGTACCGCCCGCGATGCGGGCGCTCACGGTGCTGGCCGACGGGCTGGACCGGAATCTGGACGGGAGACAGCTGCGGGAGCTGCTGGCGCTGGCCTCGTCGGTCTGCGGGGACGGACACATCCGGCTGGTGGGGACGGTCACGGACCTGTCCGCGGCAGGCGCCTGCGGGACAGCGGGAGTGTCAGTGGTAGACCTGGGACCGTGACAGAACTCGATGTGGCAGAACTTCAGCGGCGGCTGGCGGCGTTCGCGGCGGCCCGGGACTGGGAGCGGTACCACTCCCCGAAGAATCTCGCCGCCGCCCTGAGTGTGGAGGCGTCCGAACTGCTGGAGATCTTCCAGTGGCTGACACCCGAGCAGTCGGCGCGGGTGATGGAGGAGCCGGGATCGGCGCATCGGGTGGCGGACGAGGTCGCCGATGTTCTCGCGTATCTGCTTCAGTTCTGCGAGGTGTTGGGCATCGATGCGCTGGCGGCGCTGGCGGCCAAGATGGACCGGAATGAGAAGCGCTTCCCGGTTCCTGACTCTTCGGAACCCACAAATTGTCACTCTTCGGAGTGATCCACTTATTCACAGTCGACTTTGTGTCCACAGATTTCCGAATTCCTCTGGCCTTTCGGTGCCGTCCACCTCACTGTGGGTAATGGATGAGGTGAGCGGGTTTTCGTACGGACGGGGGAGTGGCATGGAAGCGGAGCGACTCATCGAGATCGGTCGTCGTGCTCTGGCGGAGAGCCGGGGCGCGCTGAGCATCATGGCGGAGGCCTGGCAGGCCCAGGCCTTGGCGCGGACGGTCGGCGGCAAGCTGGCCCAGGGCGGCCCGCTGGAGTTACGGAGCGAGGCGCGGGGCCTCAGCGAGATCGGCGGGAGCGGGGTCTCGGTGCTCGACCACCCGATGGTGCTCGCCGGAGGGACACGGGCCTCACAGCTCTCCGAAGTCACCGATGTGCGAAGGACGCTGGCAGGTCTGGCCCTGCTGCTGGGCGAGTCGGGGATCGCGCTGGTGGGTGTTGCCTGCGACACCGGGGAGGACGGGCTCTACTGGCAGTGCATCGAGGCCATAGACGCCACGGACGAGTCGATGGACCGGGTGCACGGCATGCTGAGACGGCTGGCGGAGAGGGAGCGTGAGAGGGGGCGGGAGCGTGATGGCCCCTACGGAGTGCTCCACGGCCCGGCGGGATCGGCGGCGGGCCCGTGAGAGGAGGGGCGGGACCGGTGAGCCCATGAGCCGCCGGGCGGTGCTGGAGCGGTGACGGGCCCGGGGCGGTGACCGGGCGCTGGGTGCACCGTGCGGGGCCGGGTGACGGGAGGAGGACCGGCGCCCGAAGGGGCAGGATGGATGTATGGATCTTCGAATCTTCACCGAGCCCCAGCAAGGGGCGAGCTACGACACTCTGCTCACCGTCGCCAAGGCCGCCGAGGACCTCGGCTTCGATGCCTTCTACCGCTCGGACCACTATCTCCGCATGGGCTCCGGAGACGGACTGCCCGGCCCGACCGACGCGTGGATCACCTTGGCGGGACTGGCGCGCGAGACCAAGCGGATCCGCCTCGGCACCCTGATGACGGCGGGCACCTTCCGACTGCCCGGGGTGCTGGCCATCCAGGTCGCCCAGGTGGACCAGATGTCCGGCGGCCGGGTCGAACTGGGCCTGGGGGCAGGCTGGTTCGAGGAGGAGCACAAGGCGTACGGCATCCCGTTCCCGAAGGAGAAGTTCGGCCGGCTGGAGGAGCAGCTGGCGATCGTCACCGGCCTGTGGGCGACGGAGACCGGCAAGACGTTCAGCTACGACGGCACGTACTACCAGCTCACGGACTCGCCCGCGCTGCCCAAACCGGCCCAGGCCAAGGTGCCGGTCCTGATCGGGGGGCACGGCGCGACCCGTACCCCGCGACTGGCCGCGCAGTACGCGGACGAGTTCAACATCCCGTTCGCCTCGATCGAGGACAGCGAGAAGCAGTTCGGGCGGGTCAGGGAAGCGGCGAGAACGGCGGGCCGTCGGCCGGAGGACCTGGTGTACTCCAACGCGCTGGTGGTGTGTGCGGGCAAGGACGACGCGGAAGTGGCGCGACGCGCGTCCGCCATCGGGCGTGACGTGGACGAGCTCAAGGCCAATGGACTGGCGGGTTCGCCCGCCGAAGTGGTGGACAAGATCGGCCGGTTCGGCGCGATCGGGTCCTCCCGCATCTACCTCCAGGTATTGGATCTGGACGACCTGGACCATCTGGAACTGATCTCTTCACAGATCCAGTCCCAGCTGACCTGACCTGACCTGACCTGACCTGACCTGACCTGACAGGCCCGACCGACCTGACCTGACAGGCCCGACCGACCTGACCTGACAGGCCCGACCGACCCGTCCTGACAGGCCCGACCGGCCTGACCCGACAGGCTGGTCCCACCGGCCGGCCAACCGGCCTGCCCGGCCCGACTGCCTGACCCGGCCCCGGAGAAGAGGGAGTGGTACCTGTGCGGTCCGTCCGTACGCTCGCGGCAGCGCTCGACGCGGGGCCCGTCCTGCTCGACGGCGGGCTCTCCAACCAGTTGGAGGCGCAGGGGTGCGATCTGTCCGACGCCCTGTGGTCGGCGAGGCTGCTCGCCGACGCGCCCGAGCAGATCGAGGCCGCGCACCTGGCGTATGTGCGGGCGGGTGCGCAGGTGCTCATCACCGCGGGCTATCAGGCGACGTTCGAGGGTTTCGAGCGGTACGGGATCGGACGGGCCCGCGCCGAGGAGCTGCTGGCCCGCAGTGTGCACCTGGCCGGGGCGGCCGCCGACGCGGCACGGCGGGAGAGCCCGGGACGGGAGATCTGGATCGCCGCGTCGGTCGGGCCGTACGGGGCGATGCTGGCGGACGGCAGCGAGTACCGGGGGCGGTACGGGCTCTCCGTACGGGAGCTGGAAGCCTTCCACCGCCCCCGGGTGGCCGTGCTGGCAGCCGCCGGCCCCGACGCGCTGGCCCTGGAGACGGTGCCCGACCTGGACGAGGCCGAGGCGCTGCTGCGGGTGACCGGCGAGTACGGGCTTCCGGTGTGGCTCTCGTACAGCGTCCTCGGGGACCGGACCCGGGCGGGGCAGCCGTTGCGGGAGGCCTTCGCGCTCGCCGCCGGGCAGGACCATGTGATGGCCGTCGGGGTCAACTGCTGCGACCCGGCGGACGCGGACCGGGCGGTCGGGCTCGCGGCGGAGGTGACCGGCAAGCCGGTCGTCGTCTATCCGAACAGCGGGGAGCGATGGGATGCCGGGGGCCGGGGGTGGACCGGGGCGAGCACCTTCGACCCGGAGCGGGTGCGGTTCTGGACCCGGGCGGGGGCCCGGCTGGTCGGCGGCTGCTGCCGGGTGGGACCGGCGCGCATCGCGGAGCTGGCCGGCCAACTGGGGCGATGACATGTCCGCCGGTGCCGAGTGCGGGTTCCGTGGCGGTGAACGGCCCTGCTGCCAGGGCGAAAATGCCTGGTCGGGCGGGGGCCGGAGGACCATAATCGGACGGGTGTTCCTGACAATCAGCACGACCGGCACCCCGGAACGACCCGCGACCGACCTCGGCTTCCTGCTGCACAAGCATCCCGACAAGGCGCAGTCGTTCTCCACCTCGCACGGCATCGCGCACGTCTTCTACCCCGAGGCGTCCGCCGAGCGCTGCACGGCCGCACTTCTGCTGGAGGTGGATCCGGTGGCGCTGGTGCGGCGCGGAAGGGGCAAGGGCCGGGGCGGTGCGCCCGACGCGGCGCTCGCGCAGTACGTCAACGACCGCCCCTACGCGGCGTCCTCACTGCTGGCCGTCGCCATGTCCGCGGTCTTCAAGTCCGCCCTCAACGGGGCCTGCCGGGCCATGCCCGAGCGGGCCGGGGCGCCCCTGCCGCTGCGCATCGAGGTGCCCGCACTGCCCGCACGCGGCGGTGCGGAGCTGGTCCACAAGCTCTTCGGCCCGCTCGGCTGGACCCGGGTGGAGGCCGAGGCCGTACCGCTGGACGCGGAGTTCCCCCAGTGGGGCGACTCGCGCTATGTACGGCTCGTGCTGGAGGGCGAACTCCGGCTGGCGGACGCGCTGCGCCAGCTGTATGTCCTGCTGCCGGTGCTCGACGACGCCAAGCACTACTGGGTCGCGCCCGACGAGGTCGACAAACTGCTGCGGGCGGGTGCGGGCTGGCTGGCCGACCATCCCGAGCGGAAGCTGATCACCAGCCGCTATCTGTCCCGCCGCTGGAGCCTGACCCGGCAGGCCGCGCAGGCACTCGAACTGGTACGGCTGGCCGAGTCGGACGACCTCGACGTGGACCGTGTCGACAACGCCGTGGACGAGACCGAGGACACCGAGGAGAAGCCGGTGCCGCTCGCCGAGCAGCGCCGTACGGCGATCCTGGAGGCGCTGCGCTCCGCGGGGGCGAGCCGGGTGCTCGACCTGGGCTGCGGCCAGGGCCAGTTGGTGCAGGCCCTGCTCAAGGACACACGCTTCACGGAGATCGTCGGCGTGGATGTGTCCATGCGCGCTCTCACCATCGCCTCGCGGCGGCTGAAGCTGGACAGGCTGGGGGAGCGGCAGTCCGGCCGGGTCACCCTCCGCCAGGGCTCGCTGACCTATACCGACAAGCGGCTGGGGGGCTATGACGCCGCGGTGCTCAGTGAGGTCATCGAGCACCTGGACCTGCCCCGGCTGCCCGCGCTGGAGTACGCGGTATTCGGTTCGGCCCGCCCCCGGACGGTGCTGGTGACCACGCCGAACGTCGAGTACAACGTCCGCTGGGAGACCCTGCCGGCCGGGCACGTACGCCATGGCGACCACCGTTTCGAGTGGACCAGGGCGGAATTCCGGGCCTGGGCGGAGAAGGTCGCCGGACGGCACGGCTACACCGTCGCGTTCGAGCCCGTCGGGCCCGAGGACCCCGAGGTCGGACCGCCCACACAGCTGGCCGTCTTCACCACGACCGCGGCCGCCGGCGACAAGCCGGCCGAGAACAAGATCAAGAACAAGAAGGAGGCGGAAGCCGCATGACCAGCACCTCTCGCACCCTGCCGGTGACCGACCTCTCCCTCGTCGTCCTCATCGGTGCCAGTGGCTCGGGCAAGTCCACGTTCGCCCGCAAGCACTTCAAGCCCACCGAGATCATTTCCTCCGACTTCTGCCGTGCCCTCGTCGCCGACGACGAGAACGACCAGAGCGCCAGCCGCGACGCCTTCGACGTGCTGCACTACATCGCGGGCAAGCGTCTCGCGGCGGGCCGGCTGACTGTCGTCGATGCCACCAGCGTCCAGTCCGAGAGCCGCAGGGAGCTGGTGCGGCTGGCCCGGGAGCACGACGTCCTGCCCATCGCCATCGTGCTCGACCTGCCCGAAGAGGTCTGCATCGCGCGCAACGCCGCCCGCCCCGACCGCGCCGACATGCCCCGGCACGTCATCCAGCGGCACCGCCGCGAGCTGCGCCGCTCCCTGCGCGGCCTGGAGCGCGAGGGCTTCCGCAAGGTGCACGTCCTGCGCACCGAGGAGGAGGCCGAGCACGCCGAAGTGGTGCTGGAGCGCCGCTACAACGACCTGCGCCACCTCACCGGACCCTTCGACATCATCGGTGACATCCACGGCTGCCGCTCCGAGCTGGACACCCTGCTCGCCAAGCTCGGCTACATCGACGGCGCGCATCCCGAAGGGCGTACGGCCGTCTTCGTCGGCGACCTCGTCGACCGGGGACCCGACAGCCCCGGCGTGCTGCGCCGCGTCATGTCCATGGTGTCGGCCGGCCATGCCCTGTGCGTACCGGGCAACCACGAGAACAAGCTGGGCCGTTACCTCAAGGGCCGCAACGTCCAGCACACCCACGGTCTCGCCGAGACCATCGAGCAGCTGGACCGCGAGGACGCCGAGCACCCGGAGTTCCGCGCACAGGTCAAGGAGTTCATCGACGGGCTCGTCAGCCACTACGTCCTGGACGGCGGCAAGCTCGTCGTCTGCCATGCCGGGCTGCCCGAGAAGTACCACGGGCGCACCTCCGGGCGGGTCCGTTCGCACGCGCTGTACGGCGACACCACCGGCGAGACCGACGAGTTCGGGCTGCCCGTGCGCTATCCGTGGGCGGAGGAGTACCGCGGCCGGGCCACCGTCGTCTACGGTCACACCCCCGTGCCCAGCACCTCCTGGATCAACAACACCATCTGCCTCGACACCGGTGCGGTCTTCGGCGGGAGGATGACCGCGCTGCGCTGGCCGGAGCGCGAACTCGTCGACGTACCGGCGGAGAAGGTCTGGTACGAACCGTCCAGGCCGCTCACCACGGAGGCCCCGGGCGGCCGGGAGGGCCGCCCGCTGGACATCGCCGATGTGCAGGGCCGCCGGACCGTGGAGACCCGGCACATGGGCCGGATCGCCGTGCGCGAGGAGAACGCGGCGGCGGCGCTCGAAGTCATGAGCCGGTTCGCCGTCGACCCGCAGCTCCTCGGCTACCTCCCGCCGACCATGGCGCCGACCGCCACCTCCCGGGAGGACGGTTTCCTGGAGCACCCGGCCGAGGCCTTCGCCCAGTACCGGGCGGACGGCGTCGCCAAGGTCGTGTGCGAGGAGAAGCACATGGGCTCGCGCGCCGTGGCCCTGGTCTGCCGCGACGCCGAGGCGGCCCGGGAGCGCTTCGGCGTCGACGGCCCGACCGGCGCGCTCCACACCCGTACCGGGCGGCCGTTCTTCGACGACGAGGCGCTCACCGAGGCGGTGCTCGGCCGGCTGCGCGGCGCCGTCACCGCCGCCGGGCTGTGGGAGGAGTGGGACACCGGCTGGGTGCTCCTCGACGCCGAGCTGATGCCGTGGTCGCTCAAGGCCGCCGGGCTGCTGCGCTCGCAGTACGCCGCGGTCGGCGCCGCGTCCGGTGCCGTCCTGCCCCCGGCCCTCGCGGCCCTGGACGCGGCGTCCGCCCGGGGCGTCGAGGTGACGGACCTCGCCGGGCGGCAGCGCGGACGGGCCGAGGACGCGGAGGCGTTCACCCGGTCCTACCGCCGCTACTGCTGGGGCACCGAGGGACTGGACGGGGTGCGCCTGGCGCCGTTCCAGATCCTCGCCGTGCAGGGCCGCTCGCTCGCCTCCGTACCGCACGACGAGCAGCTGGCCTGGCTCGACCGGCTGGTCGAGCACGACCCGACCGGGCTGCTCCAGGTCACCCGCCGGCTCGTCGTCGACACCGGCGACGACGCCTCGGTCCGCTCCGGCACCGACTGGTGGCTGGAGATGACCGGGCGCGGCGGTGAGGGCATGGTCGTCAAGCCGCTCGGCGCGCTCGTCCGTGACGGGAAGAGCCGTCTCGTGCAGCCCGGCATCAAGGTGCGCGGCAGGGAGTATCTCCGGATCATCTACGGACCCGAGTACACCCGCCCGGAGAATCTGGAGCGACTGCGCTCCCGGTTCCTCGGCCACAAGCGCTCGCTGGCGCTGCGGGAGTACGCCCTGGGCCTGGAGGCCCTGGACCGGCTGGCCGACGGGGAACCGCTGTGGCGGGTCCATGAGGCGGTCTTCGCGGTTCTCGCCCTGGAGTCGGAGCCGGTGGACCCCCGGCTGTAGACCCACGGCCCGGGAACCCGTTGGCGATTCGCCGGGTGAACGGCGCTCCGCGCGGTGAGGATGGAGTCATGGGATTCCATGTCGACTCCGAGACCGGGCGGCTGCGCCGCGTCATACTGCACCGTCCGGATCTGGAGCTGAAGCGGCTCACCCCCAGCAACAAGAAGGCACTGCTCTTCGACGATGTGCTGTGGGTGCGCCGGGCCCGGCAGGAGCACGACGGGTTCGCCGACGTCCTGCGGGAGCGCGGTGTGGCGGTCCATCTCTTCGGTGATCTGCTCCAGGAGTCCCTGGACATCGCGGTGGCCCGGCGGCTCGTGCTGGACCGGGTCTTCGACGAGAAGGAGTACGGCCCGCTGGCCACCGAGCATCTGCGGGCGGCCTTCGAGGAGCTGCCCTCCGCCGAGCTGGCCGAGGCGCTGATCGGCGGGATGACCAAGCGGGAGTTCCTGGAGCGGCACGCGGAGCCGACCTCCGTCCGTTTCCATGTGATGGACCTGGACGACTTCCTCCTGGGGCCGCTGCCCAACCACCTCTTCACCCGTGACACCTCGGCCTGGATCTACGACGGTGTGTCCATCAACGCGATGCGCTGGCCGGCCCGGCAGCGCGAGACCGTGCACTTCGAGGCGATCTACCGTCACCACCCGCTCTTCACCGGCCCCGAGGCGGGTGCGTTCCACCACTGGTCGGAGGGGCAGGACGACTACCCCTCCACCATCGAGGGCGGCGACGTCCTGGTCCTCGGCCGGGGTGCCGTACTGATCGGGATGAGCGAGCGCACCACCCCGCAGGCCGTGGAGATGCTGGCCCGGGGGCTCTTCGACGCCGGGTCCGCCCGGACGATCGTGGCGCTCGACATGCCCAAACGCAGGGCGTTCATGCACCTGGACACGGTGATGACGATGGTCGACGGGGACACCTTCACCCAGTACGCGGGGCTCGGGATGCTCCGCTCGTACACGATCGAGCCCGGTGGCGGCCCCCGGGACCTGAAGGTCACCGATCATCCGCCCGAGCACATGCACCGGGCCATCGCCGCCGCGCTGGGCCTCGACTCGATCCGGGTCCTCACCGCCACCCAGGATGTTCATGCGGCCGAGCGCGAGCAGTGGGACGACGGCTGCAATGTGCTGGCGGTCGAGCCGGGGGTCGTCGTCGCGTACGAGCGCAACGCCACCACCAACACCTTTCTGCGCAAGCAGGGCATCGAGGTGATCGAGATCCGCGGCAGCGAACTGGGGCGGGGGCGCGGCGGCCCGCGCTGCATGAGCTGTCCCGTGGAACGGGATCCTGTATAGCAATGCAAGTGGTCGTATAGACTTCCAGGGTTACTGTATGACGCGATCCCGCCCGACCCAGGAGCAGTCACCATGGCCATAGACCTCGCAGGCCGCCACTTCCTCAAGGAGCTGGACTTCACGGCCGAGGAATTCCGCGCCCTGATCGCCCTGGCCGCCGAGCTCAAGGCCGCGAAGAAGGCCGGCGAAGAGGTCCAGCGACTGCGTGGCCGGAACATCGCGCTGATCTTCGAGAAGACCTCCACCCGTACCCGCTGCGCCTTCGAGGTGGCTGCCGCGGATCAGGGTGCGTCCACCACCTATCTCGACCCCTCCGGTTCGCAGATGGGGCACAAGGAGTCGGTGAAGGACACCGCCCGCGTCCTCGGCCGGATGTTCGACGGCATCGAGTACCGCGGTGACAGCCAGCAGACGGTGGAGGACCTGGCCGCGTACGGCGGAGTCCCCGTCTTCAACGGTCTCACCGACGACTGGCACCCCACCCAGATGCTCGCCGATGTGCTCACCATGACCGAACACAGTGAGAAGCCGCTGGACACGGTCACCTTCGCCTACCTCGGTGACGCGCGCTTCAATATGGGCAACTCCTATCTGATCACCGGCGCGCTGCTCGGTATGGACGTGCGGATCGTGGCCCCCGAGGCCTACTGGCCGCAGGAGGCCGTCGTCGCCCGCGCGCGTGAGCTGGCCGTGCACAGCGGCGCTTCGGTCACCCTCACCGAGGACATCACCGAAGGTGTCCAGGGGTGCGACTTCGTCGCCACGGACGTCTGGGTCTCCATGGGGGAGCCCAAGGAGGTCTGGGCGGAGCGCATCGCGGCCCTCTGGCCGTACGCCGTGACCATGGACGTCCTGCGGGCCACCGGCAACCCCGAGGTGAAGTTCCTCCACTGCCTCCCGGCCTTCCACGACCTCGGCACCAAGCTCGGCCGGGAGATCCACACCGCCCACGGGCTGGCCGAGCTGGAGGTCAGCGACGAAGTCTTCGAGTCCGCGCACTCGGTCGTCTTCGACGAGGCGGAGAACCGGATGCACACGATCAAGGCCGTCCTCGTGGCCACCCTCGCGGGCGGCGGCCGGTAGGCGGTACGGCGGGGCGTTCCGCGCGGGGGCGACACGGTGGGGCGTTCCGCGCGGGGCGCCCGCGCGGGCGTCCGTACGGGGCAGTCCGTACGGGGGTGACATGGCGGGGCGCCCGGGTGTCGCATGAGCATGCACCCGATTGGGTGAATATGCGTACTGGTGGCTACGATGTCACCTCTTGGTGGGGTTCGAGCTCGCACGCTCGGACCCCATTCCCCTGTGCCGCCCCGGAGTCCCCCACGGCTCCGCGCACCGGCTCCCCCCCACGCGCGTCACCTGCACCACCAGAGAAGAGACCCCCCGCATGAGTTCCGGTCTGCGCCGCAAGAGTCCCGAGCAGCTGGTCGCCGAGTCCGGCGCCGACCTGGAGGGGCACGGTCTTCGGCGCACCATGGGCCTGTTCCAGCTCGTCTGTTTCGGGGTCGGGGCCATCGTCGGCACCGGAATCTTCGTCGGGCTGTCCGACAGCGTCGCCGAGGCCGGACCCGCCGTCGTGCTGTCGTTCGTCCTCGCCGCCGTCACCTGTGTCTTCACGGCCTTCTCCTTCGCGGAGCTGGGCAGCGCGATCCCGGTCTCCGGCAGCTCGTACTCCTTCGCCTACGCGGCGCTGGGGGAGCGCACCGCGTTCCTGGTCGGCTGGTGCCTGCTGCTGGAGTACGGGGTCTCGGTCTCCGCGGTCGCGGTCGGCTGGAGCCAGTACGTCAACGAGCTGCTCGACAGCCTCGTCGGTCTGGAGCTGCCCGCGGCTCTGTCCGCCGGGCCGGGCGACGGCGGTGTGATCAATCTGCCCGCGATCGTGGTGATCATGATGGCCGCCACCCTGCTGGTGCGCGGCATCCGGGAGAGCGCGACGGCCACGGCGGCGATGGCGATCCTCAAGATCGGCATCCTGATCGCGTTCTGCGCGATCGCGTTCACGGCGTTCGAGGACGGGAACCTGTCACCGTTCGCCGCCCAGGGGATGGGCGGCGTCACCGCCGGCGCGTCGCTGGCGTTCTTCTCGTACATCGGGTTCGACGCCATCACCACCGCGGGCGAAGAGGTCAAGAACCCCCGCCGGAACATCCCGATCGCCATCATGATCTGCATCGGAGTGGTCACCCTGCTCTACTGCGCGGTCGCCGTCTCGGCCATCGGCGCGCTCGGTGCCGACGCCGTCGCCGGCAAGCCGGCCGCGCTCTCGCTGATCGTCGACCAGGTCACCGGATCCACCGTGGGCGGCGGGATCATCGCCTTCGGGGCGGTCGTCGCGATCGCGTCCGTGGTGCTCGCGGTGATGTACGGGCAGACCCGCATCCTGATGTCGATGTCCCGCGACGGGCTGATCCCGCAGGTCTTCGAACGCGTCTCGCCCCGGACCCACACCCCGGTCGCCAACACCTGGATCGTGGCGACCGTCTTCGCGCTCCCGGCGGCCTTCTCGTCCCTGGACGTCGTGGTCGGCCTGACGACCATCGGCACGCTGGCCACCATGGTCGCGGTGAATGTCGCGGTGGTCGTGCTGCGGCGGCGCGACCCCGGGCTGAAGCGCAGCTTCCGGGTGCCGCTCTACCCCGTGAGCCCGGTGCTGGGCGTCGCCTTCTGTCTGTATCTGATGTATGGGACGGGCTGGACGACCTGGGTCCAGTTCGCGGTCTTCCTGGCGGCCGGATCGCTGCTGTACGCCTGCTACGGACGCGGCCGCTCGCGGCTGGTCAGCTCAGCGGCGACGGGCCCGGCTGGGCCGGAATCGCCGGCAGGGTGAACCAGACCGCCTTGCCGTGCTCCGTGGTGCGGTGACCGCAGGCGGAACTGAGGGTGCGGATCAGGAGCAGGCCGCGGCCGTGCTCCTGCCAGGGGTCGGGCTCGCTGCCGGGCCGCGGGCGGGAGAGATCGCCCGGCGGGGCCGGGTCGCGGTCGTGGACCTCGACCTGGCAGCCGGTCGGCATCAGCTCCACGACCAGCTCGATGGGCCCGTGGCCCTCGGTGTGCTCGACGGCGTTGGCGACCAGCTCGGCCGTGAGGAGTTCGGCGGTGTCGCAGTCGGCGGGGGCGTCGATGTCCGACAGGGCGGTACGGATGAGGGCGCGGGCGATCGGTACGGCGGCGGTGGAGTGCGGCAGGGCGATACGCCAGGAGGCGGGCACGGGGACATCGGGCGGCACGGCGTGGTTCCGTTTCGGGAGCGGGGCTTCCTTGGGGCGGACTTCTCGGACCCGGAGTTCTCGGAGCGAGACTTCCTGGTTTCAACCTTACGAACCGCAATGACGCATACATAGAGGCGGTCGACCGGTACAAACGGGACCTTCGGTACAACGGTCTCATGGCCGATGTATCGCGTCCTCGTGACGGTAGTCACGTACGGGTGATAGTTTCGAAGGCGGAACGAGACCCGCGCAGTGCCATCCGGCAGCCCTACGGCTGAAGGGGACCGCCTCCATGAGCCCTTTTCCCAGTTCCGCCCCGCGCACCGAGGACTGGCGCCATCTGCGGCTGACCAGACAGGACGGTGTGGCGACTGTCACGCTCGCCCGCCCGGAAAAACTCAACGCGCTCACCTTCGGCGCCTACGCCGACCTGCGTGACCTCCTCGCCGAACTCTCCAGGGAGCGCTCCGTACGCGCCCTCGTGCTCGCCGGTGAGGGGCGGGGCTTCTGCTCCGGCGGCGACGTCGACGAGATCATCGGTGCCACGCTCGCGATGGACACCGCGCAGCTCCTCGACTTCAACCGGATGACCGGCCAGGTCGTACGGGCCCTGCGCGAATGCCCCTTCCCGGTCGTCGCCGCCGTCCACGGGGTCGCCGCGGGAGCCGGTGCCGTACTGGCCCTGGCCGCCGACTTCCGGATCGCCGACCCGTCCGCCCGCTTCGCGTTCCTCTTCACCCGCGTCGGTCTCTCCGGCGGCGACATGGGCGCGGCCTACCTCCTGCCGCGGGTCGTCGGCCTCGGCCACGCCACCCGGCTGCTGATGCTCGGCGAAGCCGTCCGCGCGCCAGAGGCGGAGCGGATCGGACTGATCAGCGAACTGGCCGAGGAGGGACGGGCCGACGCCCGCGCGGCGGAACTCGCCCGCCGCCTCGCCGACGGACCCGCCCTCGCGCTCGCCCAGACCAAGGCCCTGCTCACCGCCGAACTCGACATGCCGCTGGCCGCCGCCGTCGAAATGGACGCGGCGACCCAGGCACTGCTGATGCACGGCCGGGACTACGCCGAGTTCCATGCCGCCTTCACCGGGAAGCGGCCGCCGAAGTGGCAGGGGCGGTAGCGCCGTGGCGGCCGCCGCGCAGCGGATAGCGGTCATCGGCGGCGGGCCCGGCGGGCTCTACGCCGCGGCCCTCCTCAAACGGCTCGACCCGCACCGCGACATCACCGTCTGGGAGCGCAACGCCCCCGAGGACACCTTCGGCTTCGGCGTCGTCCTCTCCGACGAGACGCTCGGCGGCATCGAGCACGCCGACCCCGTGGTGTACCGGCACCTGAGCGAGGAATTCGTCCGCTGGGACACGATCGACATCGTCCACCGGGGCCGCACCCACACCTCCGGCGGCCACGGCTTCGCCGCCCTCGGCCGGCGCCGCCTCCTGGAGATCCTGCACGCCCGCTGCGCCTCCCTCGGCGTACACCTCCGCTTCCGCACCCCGGCGCCGCCGGCCGCCGAACTCGCGGCCCGCCACGACCTGGTCATCGCCGCCGACGGAGTGCACAGCGCCACCCGCGAGGCCCACGCCGACGCCTTCGGCCCGCGACTGACCGCGCACCGCAACCGCTACATCTGGCTCGCCGCGGACTTCGCCCTGGACGCCTTCCGCTTCGAGATCGCCGAGACCGGGCACGGCGTGCAGCAACTGCACGCCTACCCCTACGCGGCGAACGCCTCCACCGTCATCGTCGAGATGCGCGAGGAGGTCTGGCGGGCCGCCGGACTCGACACCGCCGGCCCCGCCGAGTCCGTCGCACACTGCGCCAAGACCTTCACCGAGGCACTGGACGGCAGGCCGCTGCGCGCCAACAAGTCCTCGTGGCTCACCTTCCGCACCGTCGTCAACACCCACTGGTCGCACGGCAACACGGTCCTCATCGGGGATGCCGCCCACACCGCGCACTTCTCCATCGGATCCGGCACCAAACTCGCCGTCGAGGACGCCCTCGCGCTCGCCGCCTGCGTGGAGGAACAGCCCGACCTGCCCACGGCCCTGGCCGCGTACGAGCGGGAGCGCCGCCCGGTCGTCGCCTCCACCCAGCGCGCGGCGGCGGCCAGCCTGCGCTGGTTCGAGGAACTGGCCGCCTATGTGGACCAGCCGCCCCGCCGCTTCGCGTTCAACCTGCTCACCCGCAGCCGCCGTGTCACACACGACAACCTGCGGCTGCGCGACGCCACGTTCACCGCCGCCGTCGAGGAGGAGTTCGGCTGCCCGCCCGGCACCCCGCCGATGTTCACCCCGCTGCGGCTGCGCGGTCTCGAACTGCGCAACCGCGTCGTCGTCTCCCCGATGGACATGTACTCGGCCGTCGACGGGGTCCCCGGCGACTTCCACCTCGTCCACCTGGGCGCACGGGCGCTCGGCGGCGCCGGGCTCACCATGACCGAGATGGTGTGCGTCAGCCCCGAGGGCCGTATCACGCCCGGCTGCGCCGGTCTGTACACCGACGAACAGGCCGCCGCCTGGCGCAGGATCACCGACTTCGTGCACACGTCCGCGAACGGTGCCGCGATCGGCGTCCAGCTCGGCCACTCCGGCCGCAAGGGTTCCACGAAACTGATGTGGGAGGGCATCGACCAGCCGCTCGACACCGGCAACTGGCCGCTGTCCGCCGCCTCCCCGGTCCCGTACGCGCCCGGTGTCAGCCAACTGCCCCGGGCGCTGGACCGGGCCGGACTCGACGCGGTCCGCGAAGAGTTCACCGCCGCCGCCCGGCGCGCCGCCCACTGCGGCTTCGACCTCCTCGAACTCCACTGCGCCCACGGCTATCTGCTCTCCGGTTTCCTCTCCCCGCTCACCAACCACCGCACCGACGCCTACGGCGGCCCGGTCGGCAACCGGCTCCGCTACCCCCTGGAGGTCTTCGACGCGGTCCGCGCCGTCTGGCCGCAGGACCGGCCCATGACCGTCCGGATCTCCGCCACGGACTGGGCGGAGGGCGGCACCAGCACCGAGGACGCCCTCACGGTCGCACGCGCCTTCGCCGCGCACGGCGCCGACGCCATCGATGTCTCCACCGGCCAGGTGGTCCCCGGTGAACGCCCCGAGTACGGCCGCTCCTACCAGACCCCGTACGCCGACCGCATCCGCAACACCGTCGGCGTCCCCGTCATCGCGGTCGGCGCCATCTCCTCCTGGGACGACGTCAACTCGCTGCTCCTCGCGGGCCGCGCCGACCTCTGCGCCCTGGCCCGCCCGCATCTGTACGACCCGCACTGGACCCTGCACGCCGCCGCCGAACAGGGCTACAGCGGTACGGCCGCGCCCTGGCCCCTCCCGTACCGGGCGGGCAGCCGCCCCCCGCCCACCGGCCGCACGGACGCGCCGAAGCCGAGACTCACCCTGGACTGACCCGGCCCGCGTCCCCGTCCGCCCCCGCCTCCGCGACCGCGCCCGCGTCCCCGTCCGCCCCCGCCCCCGCCTCCGCGACCGCGCCCGCCGCCTCGGCCCCGGCGGCCGTCAGGCACTCGTGGCAGCGGCAGGGGACCGGGTGCGGCGCCGCGTGATGCGCGTGCCGCTCCTCCCGGGCGATCCGTTCCAGCAGGGCGGCCAGTTCCTCCGCCTCCCCCTGGGTGCCCGTCGGCGTCCCGGTGCTCCCGGCGCGTGCCAGCACGGCCGGGCTGTACACCAACTGGGCCCGGAAGGTGTGCAGATGGCGGGTTCCCGTGTCGATGGCGATGAAGCGCCGGGTGTGCCGGCCGCGCCCCACGGTGGTCAGCTGCTGGTGGCCCGTCCCGGGGTAGGTGCCGATGACGTACACCTTGGTGCCGCCCCGGTACGCCTTGGTCCCCGGGCGCAGTTCCTGGCCGAGATCCCCGTACCGGCGCCAGCGCACCACATTGGCCGCGACCAGCCAGACGGCCTCCGGCCCGGATTCCCCGTCCGCGCTCAACGTGCCTCCTCCGCGCTGATCAGCAGCCGGTCCGAGACCGGCTCGTACCCGATGCGCCGGTACACCCCGTTGCTGGTCGGATTCGCGAGGTCCGTGAACAGCAGGACCTCGGCCGCACCCGCCGCCCGTGCCGCCCGGCTGACCTCGGCCGTCACCGCGGCCGCGTAGCCGTGGCCCCGGTGCTCCGGCGGGGTGTACACACCCGCCACCCGCACCGCCCCCGCGGTCTCCGGCGAGACGCAGGCCATCGACACCGGAGCGCCCCCGTCCTCCCACAGGGTCAGCCTGCCGTCCGCCGTCCGCTCGTCGACGAACCGTTCCGCGTGGGTGCCCGGCTGGCCGACCTGCTCCGCGAACGCCAGGTGCCAGGCCACGAGCAGCTCCCGGTCGGCGGCGACGGCGGCCCTGGGCCGGCCCGGCGGCGCGGGCGAGGGCGGGATCAACTCGCCCAGCCGGTACAGCCGCTGTTCCTGCTCGACCCGGTGTCCGGGCCAGCCCGCGGCCAGGGCCTCGGCGCTCACCCGGTCCGCGCTGACGGTCGTCGGGTTCAGGGCCTCGGCCAGCGGACCGAGCGCCTCCGGGACCACGGAACCCAGCATCGGCGGATACGGCGGGGTGTGCACCAGCGTCCCCGCCACCTCGCCGTCCGCCCCGCGCCACCAGCCGAGCAACGGGTCCTCCTCGCCGTAGGCGTGCGGGCCGGTACGCCGCAGTGTCCCGGTGACGGTCAGCACCAGGGTGTTCTCGGCGGGACGGGCGGCGAGCGAGGCCCCGGCCGCGTCCAGGAACGCGTCGACGTCATCGGTGAAGGTCCAGGTCATGCATGCATCCTGACGGGAACGCGGACCGCGCGGCATCCGGATTTCGCCCGGTGGACGGGGCGTGCGCCACCGGTACGGCGCCGTGGGCCGCCGCCGCGCCGCCGGCCCCGCACCTCACCGCCGTACGAACCGCTCCCCGGCATCCCGCAGCCGCTCGTGCAGCAGCCCGAACACCTCCGCCGAGCGGCCCCCCGGCCACTCCTTCGGCAGCAGCTCCTCCGGCAGCCCCGGGTCCGCGTACGGCAGCCGGCGCCAGGAGTCCAGCGCCGGCAGATAGTCCCGGTAGGCCTCCCGCGGATCGGGGGCGCCGTCCTGCCCGGACCGGTCCTCCCAGGCCCGCAGTACCGGTTCGTGCCGTGCGAGGAAGTCCAGATGGAGCCGGGCGACGGCGTCCAGGTCCCACCAGCGCGCCACCGACTCCCGTGTCGCGGCGAAGCCGAGGTGCTGGGCGCGGAACAGGTCCACGTACGGGGCGAGTTCCAGCCGCTCCAGGGTGTGCCGGGTCTCCTCGTACAGCCCGGCGGGTGCGATCCACACGCCGGGGGCCGCCGTGCCGAAGCCCAGCCGGGACAGCCGCGAGCGCAGCAGGTGCCGCTTGTGGCGCTCGGCTTCGGGTACGGAGAACACGGCGAGCACCCAGCCGTCGGCGAGCCGGGGCGCCGGATGCCGGTAGATCCGCAGGTCACCGTCGTCCAGCAGCTGGCGGGCGTCGGCCGACAGCGTGTATCCGGCCGCGCCGTCCGCGGTCCGGGCCGGGACCAGCAGTTCGCGTCGTTTGAGACGGGAGACGGAGGAGCGTACGGACGGCGCGTCGACACCGACGGCGCCCAGCAGCCGGATCAGCTCGGCCACCGGCAGCGGGGCGTTGCCGGGGGAACGGCCGTAGGCGCCGTAGAGGGTGACGATCAGGGAACGGGGGGTATGGAGCTCGGCCACGTGATCACTCTAGGGGCTGTCCGGTACATGGCGCCGTCCGCCTTGGGGGCGGGCCGGGCGGGAGGTGTCACCGGGGCGGGACGGTGTTCTCCCGCAGCCGGAACCGTTGGAGCTTGCCGGTCGCGGTCCGGGGCAGGGCGGCCGTGAACTCGAAGACGCGTGGGCACTTGTGCGGGGCGAGCGCGCCTTTCATATAGGCGCGCAGGGAGTCCGCCGACTGCGAGGAACCCTCCCGCAGGACCACGTACGCCACCACGATCTGGCCGCGCAGCTCGTCGTCCCGGCCCACCACGGCGGCCTCCGTCACCTCGGGGTGGCGCAGCAGGGCCTCCTCCACCTCGGGGCCCGCGATGTTGTAGCCGGAGGAGATGATCATGTCGTCGGCGCGGGCGACGTAGCGGAAGTAGCCGTCCGGCTCACGGACGTACGTATCGCCCGTCATGTTCCAGCCGTTGCGCACGTACTGCGTCTGCCGGGGGTCGGCGAGATAGCGGCAGCCGACGGGGCCGCGCACGGCGAGCAGCCCCGGTTCGCCGTCGGGCAGTTCCTCGCCGTCCTCGTCGACCACCCGCGCCTCCCAGCCCGGGACCGGGACGCCGGTGGTGCCGGGGCGGATGGCGTCGTCGGCGGCCGAGATGAAGATGTGCAGCAGCTCGGTGGCCCCGATGCCGTTGATGATGCGCAGCCCGGTCCTCTCGTACCAGGACCGCCAGGTCGCGGCGGGCAGATTCTCCCCCGCCGACACACAGCGGCGCAGCGCGGACAGGTCGTGGCCGTCGAGCCGGTCGAGCATCGTGCGGTACGCGGTCGGCGCGGTGAACAGCACCGAGACCCGGTGTCTGGCCAGCGCGGGCAGCAGCTGCCCGGGGCCCGACTGCTCCAGCAGCAGCGATGAGGCCCCCACTCGCAGGGGGAAGATCACCAGTCCGCCGAGCCCGAAGGTGAAGCCCAGCGGCGGGCTGCCGGCGAACACGTCGTCGGGCACGGGACGCAGCACATGGCGGGAGAAGGTGTCGGCGACGGCCAGTACGTCGCGGTGGAAGTGCATACAGCCCTTGGGCCGGCCCGTGGTTCCCGAGGTGAACGCGATCAGGGCGACATCGTCGGCGGCGGTGTCCACGGCCGGGTAGGGGCCGGGGCGGGACTCGGCGAGCCGGGTCAGATCGTCCGGGCCGTCCCCGCCGTAGAGGGTGATCCGCACCCCCGGGACCCCGGCGTTCACCAGGTCGTCGGCACCGCGCGCGTCACACAGCGCGTGGCTGACCCGGGCCAGCGAGCAGATGGTGGCCAGCTCCTGCGAGCGGGCCTGCGCCAGTACGGTGACGGCGACCGCGCCCGCCTTCATCACCGCGAGCCAGCAGGCGGCCAGCCAGGGAGTGGTGGGGCCGCGCAGCAGCACACGGTTGCCGGGGGAGACGTCCAGATCGTCCGTGAGGACATGGGCGATCCGGTCCACCCGGTCCCGCAGCTCACCGTAGCTCCAGACGGTGCCGTCGTCGGTGCGGAAGGCGGGGCGGTCGGGGCCCAGATGGCCGATGGTGGCGTCCAGCAGTTCGTAGCCGCAGTTCAGCCGGTCGGGGTAGCGCAGCTCCGTACGGTCGAGTGCCAGCTCGGGCCACTGACCGGGCGGCGGGAGATGGTCACGGGGAAAGGTATCGGTGTGCGCGCTCGATATGCGCGTGGCGCTCTTGGACGCCTGCGCACCCGGCGAGGAATTCGGCTCCATGAAGGATCGCCCCCTTGTCGCCTCTGGAGCGTATCGTTTGAGTGACGGTAGTCAACGGTCCGCGATAAGACGTGACAAGAGAGGCGCCGGTATGACGGTATTCTCCCTCGATCCGGCACAAACCGCATGGTGTGAAGAGCTGCGTACCCTCGCCGAGGAGCGGCTGCGCCCGCTCGCGGAGAAGGGCGGGCCCGGACACGTCAACCGTCCGCTCCTCGCCGCGCTGGGAGAGCTGGGCCTGCTCGGCAGGCTCTTCGGCTCCGGCGCCCTGGACCTCTGTCTGCTCCGGGAGTCCCTGGCCCGCGGCTGCACCGAGGCCGAGACCGCGCTCGCCCTCCAGGGCCTGGGCGCGTCTCCGATCGTCCAGGCGGGCACGGCCGCCCAGCGCGAACGCTGGCTGCCGGAGGTCCGCGCGGGCCGTGCCGTCGCCGCCTTCGCGCTGAGCGAGTCCGGCGCGGGCTCGGATGCCGCGGCCCTCTCGCTGGCGGCCGACCGCACACCGGACGGCTGGCGGCTGACCGGGGGAAAATGCTGGATCTCCAACGCGCCCGAAGCCGATTTCTACACGGTCTTCGCCCGCACGACGCAGGGCGCCGGAGCCCGTGGTGTCACCGCGTTCCTGGTCCCGGCCGACCGCCCCGGACTCACCGGAGCGGCCCTCGACATGCTCTCCCCGCACCCGCTGGGCACCCTCGACTTCGACGGCGTACCGGTCACCGCCGACGACCTGCTCGGCGAACCGGACCGGGGCTTCAGGGTCGCGATGAACACCCTCAACCTCTTCCGGCCGAGCGTGGGGGCCTTCGCCGTCGGCATGGCGCGGGCCGCCCTCGACGCGACCCTGGACCACACCTCCGTACGCACCGCGTTCGGCGGTCCGCTGCGGGACCTCCAGGCGGTCTCCCACCAGGTCGCCGAGATGGCCACCCGCACCGAGGCCGCCCGGCTCCTGGTGTACGCGGCCGCCGCCGCCCACGACGCGGGCGAACCGGGCGTGCCCCGGCGCGCGGCCATGGCCAAGCTGTACGCCACCGAGACCGCGCAGTACGTCGTGGACGCGGCCGTCCAACTGCACGGCGCCCGCGCACTGCGCCGCGGCCATCTCCTGGAACACCTCTACCGGGAGGTCCGCGCGCCCCGGATCTACGAGGGCGCCAGCGAGGTGCAGCGCACGATCATCGCCAAGGAGCTGTACGCCCGTCCGACCCAGGAGCCGCCCGTATGAGCCCTGTCCAACGCATCAACCCGGCCGAACTCGCCCCGCCCACCGGCTTCTCGCACGCCGTCACGGCCGAGGGCGGACAGCTGGTCTTCCTCGCCGGGCAGACCGCCCTCGACCCCGACGGCAAGATCATCGGAGGCACGCTGCCCGAGCAGTTCGCGACGGCGCTCACCAATCTGCTCACCGCCCTGCGCGCGGCGGGCGGCGCCCCCGCGGACCTGGTACGGGTCACGGTGTACGCCACCGACATCGCCGACTACCGCGCCCACGCCGGTGAACTGGGCCGGGTCTGGCGGAGTCTGGCCGGGCGGGACTATCCCGCGATGGCGGTGATCGGCACGGTCCGGCTCTGGGACGAACAGGCCCTGGTGGAGCTCGACGGGATCGCCGTGCTGCCCTGAACACGGCGGTGGGCGGACCCGGTCCGGCCGGGCCCGCCCACCGCGCGCGGCATCAGCGGCGTACCGCGGATCAGTACGGCTTGACCAGCACGTGGGCGGCCCCCGGAATACCGACCTTCAGCAGCTCGTCCTCCTCGGGCGTCGTCGCGTTGCCGGTCTCCTGCTTCAGGATCGCCCGCGACATGCTCTGCACCCACATGGCGCGCGGCCTGCGCCGGGCCTCCCAGGCGGTGAGGGCCGCGGCGACGTCGTCCTCGGCGTCCAGCGACTCGGCCAGCACCTGCGCGTCCTCGACGGCCATCGCCGCGCCCTGCGCCAGATGCGGGGTGCTGGCGTGCGCGGCGTCACCGGCCAGCACGACCCGGCCCACGTGCCACGGCTCCTCGACCGTCACCTGCGAGATCCGCGAGTACACCACGGCCCGCGGGTCGGTGACATGGCGCAGCGCCTCGGCGACCGGCCCGGAGAACCCGGCCAGCCGCTCCGCGAGCTGCTCGTGCGCCCGCTCCGGGTCCGGCCGGAAGTCCTCGGCCTCGGCGAACACCGCGCCCAGGTACATCAGTTCGTCCGTGATCGGGGTGAGCAGCGCCTTCGCGGCCTGATTGCCCGTGCTCATCACGACACCCTGGACCTCGGGCTGACGGGGCACGGTGACCCGCCAGTTGGCGAAGCCGGTGTACTCGGGCCGGAAGCGGTCGCCGTAGAGCCGGGTGCGCAGCGGCGAGCCGATGCCGTCGAAGCCCACGACCAGGTCCCAGCGGGCGGCCGAGCCGTCGGACAGGGTCACATCCACCCCGGCGCCGTCGTCGGTCAGCCCGGTGATCGTCGCGCCGAAGCGGACCGGCACTCCGGCGGCCGTCGCGGCCTGGCCGAGCACCTCGGCCAGGGCGGGGCGCGGTATGCCGTTGTTGGAGGGGGCATCGCCCATCCGCGGCTGCGGGATCCTGGCGAGCGTGGCGCCGGCCGGGTCGCAGATCGTCAGCACCTCCCACTCGAAGCCCGCCTTCACACAAGCGTCGAGCACCCCGATCTCCCGCATGACGTGCAGGGCGTTGGAGGGCTGGATGATGCCGACGCCGAGCGCGTCCAGCTCCTCGCGCAGCTCGACGACCTCGACGGTGTGACCGCGCCGGGCCAGCGCGACGGCGAGGGTCAGTCCGCCGATCCCGCCGCCGTGGATCAGTACGCGCAGGGGTGATGCCATCTCGGATCTCCGATACGAAAGGTGAGAGAGAAGAGGTACAGAGAAGAAGGGGGAGGGGCGGCGGTCAGCCGGCCGCCGCGGGCAGGCTCATCAGGTGGTCCACCAGGGCCAGCAGCACATCGCGTCCGAACGGCCGCTCGCGCACATCACCGATCAGCAGCGGGACATGCGGGTCGAGGTCGAGCGCGGCCCGGATCTCCTCGGTGGTACGGGTGTTGTGACCGTGGAAGCAGTTGATCGCCACGACGAACGGGATGTCCCGGCTCTCGAAGAAGTCGATCGAGGCGAAACTGGTGTCCAGACGCCGGGTGTCGGCGATCACGACACCGCCGAGCGCCCCGTTGACCAGGTCGTTCCACATGAACCAGAAGCGTTCCTGGCCGGGGGTCCCGAAGAGGTAGACCACCAGCTCCGGGCTGACCGTGATCCGCCCGAAGTCCAGGGCGACGGTGGTGGTGTCCTTCTGGCCGACACCGGCCAGGTCGTCCACCCCGATGCTGGCCTTGGTCAGGTACTCCTCGGTGCGCAGGGGCGCGACCTCGCTGACGGCGCCCACCAGGGTGGTCTTTCCGACACCGAAGCCGCCGGCTATGAGGATCTTGACGGCGCTGGGCGCGGTCTGAGGGGTTGTCATCTTGGTTCAGAGTCTCCGGAGTCCGTCACGTACAGCGGCCAGCAGGCCCATCTGGGCCCCGCCGGACGCCCGTGCCACCGACAGCGGGGCACGGGCCAGCAGCAGGCCCTGGGAGACCAGATCCGCCAGCAGAATCTTGGTCACCGAGACCGGCAGATCGAGGTCGGCGGAGACCTCGGCGACCGCCGCCGGGCGGCGGCAGCGGTCCAGGATCATGCGGTGCTCCGGCTGGAGCCTGCCCGCCCGCAGGGGAACACCGTGGACGTCCCGCGGGTCGTCCGCGGTCGTCAGCACGGTGATGAGGGTGAAGTCGTCGCGCTCGGGAGCGGTCCGGCCCCGGGTGATGGTGTACGGGCGGACCATGGTGCCCGCGCCGTCCTCCTCCGGCTCCTCGTCCCAGTAGGGCGTCACACCCGCTGCCCGTCCCCGGTACCGAAGGCGTCGAAGTCACCGCGCACCGGCGCGCTGAGCTTCTGGCCGACCTGCTGGACCAGGTTGTGCATGGCCAGGGACATCACCTCGGCGTCCACCTCCTGCGAGGCGACCACGGCCAGATGGGTGCCCTGGCCCGCCGTGATGATGAAAAGCCACAGGTCGGCCAGTTCGACGATGACCTGGTGGACGGATCCACCGTTGAACAGCTGGCCGACACCCCGGGCAAGGCTCTGCTGGCCGGTGCAGATGGCGGCCAGCCGCTCGGCGTCGGCGCGGTCGATGGTGCGCGAATGGCTCACCACCAGCCCGTCGTCGGACAGCAGCACGGCGTTCAGCGTCTCGGCCACCGAGTCCACCAAACCGTCGAGCAGCCAGTCGAGATCCTGGAGGGTGGCCGTTGTGCGTGTCATGACCGTTCTTCTCTCGTGGGGAGGGGGGCTGAGGGTGGTTCGGGCCGTGCCTGCGGTTCCTCGGCCGCGCGTGCCGCGCGCGACCTCCGCTGGAACGCCCCGATCGCGGCACCGGCCCGGCGGGGGGCCGGCCGGAGCAGCGGGTTCTCGTCCCAGCTCGGGGGCCTGGGGACGGCGGGCCGGGCGGCCGGGTCGATCCGGAGCTCGTCCACCAGACTGGCCTGGCGGACCCGGCGCGGGAGCGGGGGCTCCCCACCGGACTCCGCGGGCGCCGGTGCCGGGGGGAGGGCCGGGTGTTCGGACACCGTTCCGGGCCGCGGGGTGACGGGACCGCTCTCCGTGTACGGCTCGGGCAGCGACGGCTCGGAGTACGACGGCTCCGGGAACGCGGGCTCCGCGTACGCGGGCTCCGTGTACGACGGCTCCGGGAACGACGGCTCCGACGCCGGGTACGGGTCCTCCGCGGACGCGTACGGGTGGCCCGGCACCGGGTACTGCCCCGCGGCCGTCATGTACGGCTGCTCCTGCGCCGCGTACGGGTCCTCGGCCGGGGCGTAGCCGTTCGGCTCCCCGGCGTACGGGCTCTCGGGCGGCGGGTAGCCGGACCCGGACCCGGCACCGGACCCGGCGGCCGGGTAGGAGGACCCGGTGGCGTACGGCTGCCCGGCCGGACCGTAGGACTGCTCGGGCGACACGTACGGCTGGTCGGACGGGGCGTACGTCTCCTCGGGCGACGTGTACGGCTGCTCCGGCACGGAGTACGTGCCCTCGGCACCGCCGTACGACTGCGGGCCGGCCTCGTACGGGTTCTGCGCGGCGGTGTACGGCTGCCCGGGGACGGCGAACAGACCTGGCTGCGCGGGCTGCGCGGGCTGCGCGGACCGGCCCGGCAGGTCCGGCAGGCCGGCCGGGTCCTGCTGTCCGGAGCGGTCCTGCTGTCCGGAGGGGGCCGGGCGTTCGGCGCGGGCGGCGGCGTGGTCGACCAGGGCGGTGACCCCGGCCATCGCCCTGCCCTGAACCCGGGTGGGCAGGGCGCCGGGAGCGGCGGCGGGCGCCGCCGACCGGTCCTGCGGGGAGGGGGTCCCGGCGGCCGACGGCACAGCCACGGGTCCGGCGGACGGGTCGGGGACCGTCAGCTCGTCGGGGACCAGGACGACGACCCGCGTACCGCCGAAGGCGGACGGCCGGAACTCGACCCGCAGACCGTGCTGGTCCGCGAGGCGGGCGATCACATAGAGACCGAGCCGGATGTCGTCGGCGTGTGCGAGGACGTCCATCCGGGGCGGCCGGCTCATCAGCTCATTGGCCTCGGCCAGTTGGTTCTCGTCCATCCCGAGACCGCGGTCCTCGACCTCGATGGCCAGACCCCGGCTCACCTTGGCGGCCCGGACCTCGACCGGGCTCGGCGGCCGGGAGAAGGTCAGCGCGTTCTCGATCAGCTCGGCCAGCACATGGGAGACCGGACCGATGGCCCGTTCGGCCAGCCACGGGGCGCCGTCGAGATCCAGCACCACACGGCGGTAGTCCTGCACCTCGCCCTGCGCCGAACGCATGACGTCCAACAGCGGTACGGGCTTGCGCCAGCGCCGGTGCGGGGAGCCGCCGGCGAGGATCACGAGGTTCTCCTCGTACCGCCGCAGGCGCGCGGTCAGATGGTCCAGGTCGAAGAGCCCGTCCAGTACCTCCGGGTCCTCGTGCTTGCGCTCCAGCTCGTCCAGCTTCTTCAGCTGCTGGCCGATCAGCTGCTGGGTGCGGCGGGCGATGCGCTGGAGCAGCCGCTCGAAGCCGCGGTGCTGGTCGGCCTGTTTGACGGCGGCGTTCAGGGCGCTGGTGCGCGCCAGGTTGAGCGCGTCGCCGAGCTGGGTGAGTTCATCGGCCCTGCCGTCGGCGTTCTCCGGCTCGATCGCGCGCGCCTCGGCCTCGACATCGATCTTCTCGCCCTGGCCGAGCCGTTCGACGACATCGGGGAGCGTCTTCTCCAGCTCCTCGGCCCGCTCCTGGAGGCGGCCGATCCGACGGCGCAGGTTACGGGTGAGGCGCCAGGTGGTCACGATGACCGCGATCACGGCGGCCAGACCGATCACGGTGGTGAGCGCCATCTTGAGGAGCAGGGACATCACGGTGCCCTTGCCCTCCTCGACGACCAGCGCGGTGCGGTGCTCCAGCAGGTCCACCAGCTGGGGGGTGAGGCCGTCCATCGCCCCGCGCCAGGTCTTCTGCTCCGCGCCGAGGGCCACCATGCCCGCGTCGTCGGGTGAGGCGGGCCGCAGGACCTGCTCCTCGATCGCCGTCTTGGCCTTCCACGCCTCGCCGTCGGTGATCTCCCGCCACATCGCCCGCTCTTCGTCGGGGAGGTAGGGCACGACCTTGGTGCCGTACTGGAAGGACTGGCCGGACACCTCCTGGCGCAGCTGCTGGA
Organism: Streptomyces sp. NBC_00654; assembly: GCF_026341775.1. Taxonomy (NCBI): domain Bacteria; kingdom Bacillati; phylum Actinomycetota; class Actinomycetes; order Kitasatosporales; family Streptomycetaceae; genus Streptomyces; species Streptomyces sp. NBC_00654. The sequence continues at coordinate 2,634,252 of NZ_JAPEOB010000001.1, forward strand.
GGTCCTCGACGCTCAGCTTCCCCTTGGGCCAGCCGCGGGCCAGGATCGCGTCCGAACGGGAGATCATCTCCTTGGTCCAGAACAGGTCGACCAGCGGCTGTGACAGCGTGGTCACCCGGCCGTTGTCCACATGACTGAGGGCGGAGAAGAGCTTGAGGTCCACAGCGATCAGATCGGTGTAGTAGTCGTACACCACCGTCTGCTGCTTGTTGTCGCCCTGGTCGACCAGGGTCCGCTGGGCGGGGAGCTGGTTGATCTCCTCGCGGGCCTTGGCGACGGCGTCCCGGACCTCGGCGGGAGCATCGTCCGTGGACACGTCGGAGAAGGACCGGAAGGTGTCGATCGCGTCGTCGGTGAGCTTGCGCTGACGCTCCAGCGCGTCGGTGGAACCTCCGGGGCGGGCGAGAGCCTCGGCGCTGAGCCGCCGCTCCTCCTGCAGGTTGTAATACACGATATTGGACGGCTGGCCGGCCTTCTCGGCCAACTGTCCCTGGGCTGCCTGGCGTTGAAAGTCGAGCAGTGTCTGCCCACTGGTGACGGCCCAGAGGGCGGCCAGTGCGACACCGGGGACGATGGCCAGTACGAGCAGGGCTGTCCGCAGCGACATGGTGGTCGAGTCGGTCCGCCGAGACGCGCGCGTGCGCAGGGCTAGCTCCTTGACGATGGGTACCAGCCTCACGACTGGTCAAATCTGTTGAGAACTTCGACACATAGATATTAGTCACACTGCAAAAAAGAAGAGAAAGCGGCCTCACACGGACAACACGGCGCGCCCACGTCTTCGCCATGAATCCCGTGCCGGCGGGGCCGGCCGGGGGTACGGCCCGTACCGCTCGGGTAGCGGGCCGGCCCGCCCGGGGTGAGGGTGGAACCGTGACCAGTGAACCGCCCCCGCACCCCGCCGCCAGGTCGTACGACGGCGAGGGCATCACCGTGAGCTACGACGCCCACCGCTGTCTGCACGCCGCCGAATGCGTGCACGGGCTGCCCTCCGTGTTCGAGGTCGGGCGCAAGCCGTGGATCATGCCGGCCAACGCCTCCGCCGACGAGGTGGCCGACGTCATCCACCGCTGCCCGAGCGGAGCCCTCCAGTACCACCGCACCGACGGCCTGCCCGACGAGGTCCCCGATGTGCCCACGCATGTCTCCCTGCGCGCCGACGGCGTACTCCATCTGCGCGGGGATCTGCTGGTGGACACCCTCGACGGCCCCCGGCGCGAGACCCGGGTGATGCTGTGCGGCTGCGGGCGCACGGGGAACGCGCCGTACTGCGACCACAGCGGGACGTGCGCCGACCACGTCTGACCGTGTCCGGCCGGAGCTGATCCCGTCCGGCCTTGTCCGGCCGAAGCGCCGTACGGCGCGCCGTACGGGTGAACGGTCCCGGGGGATATATCTGTATTTAGTGCTTCTTCTTCCGGACGCCCCACCGTGACCGCGCTCATCGTCTGTCATTTCCTGCTGGCGGCCTGCGCGGGCCCTCTGGTGCACCGGTTCGGCAGCCGGGCCTTCGTGGTCCTCGCCCTGCCCCCCGCCGCCGCCACCGTCTGGGCGGCCACCCAGTGGGACACGGCGGCCTCCGGGCGGGCGGTCACCTCGTCCTGGCAGTGGATCCCGCAGTACGACGTCTCCGTCGCCCTGCGCCTGGACGCCCTGGCCGAGCTGATGGTGGTGCTCGCCGCCGGGGTCGGCACCCTCGTACTGCTCTACTGCGCCTCCTACTTCGCCGACGACACCCCGCAACTGGCCAGGTTCGCCGGAAATCTGCTCGCCTTCGCGGGCGCGATGCTCGCCCTCGTCCTCGCCGACGACCTGATCTCGCTCTATGTGTTCTGGGAACTGACCACGGTCTTCTCCTACCTGCTGATCGGCCACGGCAGCGAACGCAAACAGAACCGCCGCTCCGCCCTCCAGGCACTGACCGTGACCACGTTCGGCGGGCTCGCGATGTTCGTCGGCTTCCTGATCCTCGGTCAGGCCGCGGGCACCTACCGCATCTCCGCCATCGTCGGCGACCCGCCCGCGGCGACCCTCGCCGTGTCGGTGGCCGTCGTCCTGGTCCTGGTCGGGGCGCTGTCGAAGTCCGCGCTCTGGCCGTTCTCCATGTGGCTGCCGAACGCCATGGCCGCACCGACCCCCGTCAGCGCCTATCTGCACGCCGCGGCGATGGTCAAGGCCGGTGTCTACCTGGTGGCACGGCTCGCCCCCGCCTTCGCCGACATCCCCGTCTGGCGCCCGGTCGTCCTGGTGCTCGGCGCCGCGACCATGCTGCTCGGCGGCTGGCGCGCGCTGCGCCTGAACGACCTGAAGCTCGTCCTCGCCTACGGAACCGTCAGCCAGCTCGGCTTCCTCACCCTGCTCGCCGGGGTGGGCGACCGGGACGCCGCGCTCGCCGCCGCCGTCATGATCTTCGCCCACGCGCTCTTCAAGGCCCCGCTGTTCCTCGTCACCGGCATCGTCGACCACGCGGCCGGCACCCGCGACCTGCGCCAACTCTCCGGGGTCGGCCGGGCGCTGCCGCATGTCGCCGTCGTCGCCGTGCTCGCCGCGGCGTCCATGGCCGCCCTGCCGCCGCTGCTCGGGTTCGCCGCCAAGGAGGCCGCCTTCGAGGCGCTGCTGCACGGGGACACCGCCGACCGGTGGGCGCTCGCCGCCGTCGTCGCGGGCTCGGCGGTGACCACCGCGTACACCGTGCGGTTCGTCTGGGGCGCCTTCGCCCGGAAGCCCGGCCTCACGGACACCCCCGTCCACCGCGTCGGCTGGGCCTTCCTCGCCCCGCCCGCCCTGCTCGCCGTCTGCGGGCTGGTCCTGGGTCCCGGTGTCGGCTGGACCGACCGGCTGTTCAGCGCGTACGCCGACGTGTTCCCCGCCCCCGCGCACCCGTACCACCTCTCCCTCTGGCACGGTGCGGGCACGGCCCTGCTCCTGTCGGCGCTGGCCTGGGCGGGCGGTGCCCTGCTCTTCGCCGGGCGCGCCCCCGTCACCCGCCTCTCCCGCCGTATCGCCTGGCCCAAGGCCGACAGCGTCTTCGGCCATCTGCTGCTGGGGCTGGAACGCCTGGCCCTCCAGGTCACCGGCTTCGTCCAGCGGGGTTCGCTCTCCGTCTACCTCGCCACCACGCTCCTGGTGATGCTCGCCGGGCAGCTCGCGGTGCTCATCACCGACCGCCCCTGGAACGGGGCCGAGGCACCCCGGCTCTGGGACACCCCGCTCCAGGGCGCCGTCGCCGTACAGACCTGCGCCGCGGCCCTCTGCTGTCTGACCGTGAGCCGCCGGATGAAGGCCGTCGTGCTGGCGGGCCTGACCGGATACGGGGCGGCGCTGCTCTTCGTCGTCCAGGGCGCCCCGGACCTGGCGCTCACTCAGTTCTGCGTCGAGACCGTGTCGATGATCGTGTTCGTGCTGGTGCTGCGCCGGATGCCGGTGCACTTCCAGGAGTCCGTGAGCAGCTGGCGGCGCGCCGCCCGCGTCCCGGTGGCCCTGGGCGCCGCGGCCACCATCGGCGTGGCGGTGTGGGTCGCCGCCGCCGCGCGCATCGCCGCACCGGCCGGTGCGGCGATGGTCGAGGAGGTCGCCCACCACGGGCTCAAGGACGTCGTCGCCACGATCCTCGTCGATCTGCGGTCCTGGGACACGCTGGGGGAGTCCGCGGTACTCGCCGCCGCGGCCATCGGCGTGACGAGCCTGATCTATCTGCACCGCCGCAGCGAAGGCCCCATGGGCCCGGAGGAGTTGCGCGGCCGGACCGCCTGGTCGCTCTCGGCGAGCTCGCTGAGCGGACTGTCGCGGGGACTGGAGACGGCCCCCGAGCGAAGCTGGCTGGCGGCCGGCGAGACGCTCGCCCCCGAGCACCGCTCCGTCGTCTTCGAGGTGGTGGCCCGGCTGCTGTTCCACCCGATCCTGGTGCTCTCCGTGTACCTGCTGTTCTGCGCCGAGAACATGCCGGGCGGCGGATTCGTCGCCGGACTCGTCGCCGGGCTCGCCCTCATCACCCGCTATCTGGCCGGCGGCCGCTTCGAACTGGCCCAGGCGGCACCCCTGCAGCCCGGACTCTTCACCGGGCTCGGACTCTTCGTGTCCACCGGGGTCGCGTTGGTCGGCCTCGTCGACGGCACCGTGCTGCACGCCTGGACGTACAGGGGCCATCTGCCGGTGTTCGGCGACTACCACCTCGGGACGGCCGTGCTCTTCGACTTCGGGGTCTATCTGCTGGTCCTCGGCGTCGTGCTGGACATCGTGCGGGCCCTCGGTGCCAAGATCGACCGGCAGATCGAACGGGCGGCGGGTGTCCTCGCCCCGGCCGGCGGCCCCGAAGCGGGAGGCGGCCCCCGATGACCGTCAGCGCCTCGCTCCTCGCCACCGCCGTGGTGCTCTGCGCGGTCGGCGGCATCCTCATGCTCACCCGGCCGCTGACCCGCATCCTGCTCGGCGCCGTCATCGCGGGCAACGGCATCAACCTGCTCGTCCTGTCCGCGACCGGCTCGGCCGGTGCGGCTCCGCTGCTCTACGGCGTACCGCTGCGCCAGGTCACCGACCCACTGCCGCAGGCCATCGCGCTCACCGCCATCGTCATCACCCTGGCCACCACCGCGTTCCTCCTCGCCATGGCCTACCGGGGCCACCAGCTCACCGGCAGCGACGAGGTGCACGACGACCTGGAGGACCGGCGCATCGTGCTGCGCGCCGAGGTGATGGGGGAGCGGGCCCAACTGCGGGAGGAATACCGCTCCGGGGCCGAACCCACCCGCGAGGAACGTGACCGCTACCTGGAGGAACGCCGCCGCCTGCGCGCCCGGCTGCGCGCCGACCGCGCCCTCCAGGCCCGCGGCCGCGACGCGTCGGGCGATCTGTGGCACGACGTCCTGGGCGCGGACCCGGAGGACTACGCGCGCGAGGAGAACCCCGGCGTGCGCGACGACCGAGGAGTGACCGGATGAACGCGCTCGTCCCGCTGCCGGTGCTGCTGCCGCTCTGCGCCACCGGCCTCAGCCTCGCCTTCGGCACCAGGCTCAAACGTTTCCAGCGCTTCATCAGCGTCGCCGTGCTCTCCGCCGTCACGGCGCTCTCGGTCGTCCTGATGATCGCCGCCGACACCGGCGGACCGCTCTCCGTCCACCTCGGCGACTTCGCACCGCCGCTGGGCATCACCCTGGTCGCCGACAGGCTCACCGGGCTGATGCTGACCGTCTCCTCGGCCGTCACGCTCTGCGTGCTCGTCTACTCCCTGGGCCAGGGCATGGCCGACCGGGACGAGGAGACACCGGTGGCCGTGTTCCACCCCGCGTATCTCATCCTGGTCGCCGGGGTCTCCTGCACCTTCCTGGCCGGAGACCTCGTCAACCTGTACGTCGGCTTCGAGATCATGCTGGTGGCCAGCTTCGTCCTGCTGACACTCGGCGGCACCGGCCCCCGCATCCGGGCCGGATCCACCTACGTGATCATCTCGCTGTTCTCCTCGATGCTGTTCCTCACCGCCATCGCCATGACGTACGCGGCGACCGGCACCGCGAACTTCGCCCAGCTCGCCCAGCGCCTGGGCGAACTCCCGCTCGGCGTGCAGACCCTGATCCAGGCGATGCTGCTGACCGTCTTCGCGATCAAGGCCGCCGTGTTCCCGCTCGCCGCCTGGCTCCCCGACTCCTATCCCACGGCCCCGGCCCCCGTCACCGCCGTCTTCGCGGGACTGCTCACCAAGGTCGGCGTCTACTGCATGCTGCGTACGGAGACGCTGCTGTTCCCCGGCAACCGGCTCGGCGATCTCCTGATGGCCGCCGCGCTCGCCTCGATGGTCATCGGCATCCTCGGCGCGGTAGCCCAGACCGACCTGAAGCGGCTGCTCTCCTTCACCCTGATCAGCCATATCGGCTACATGGTCTTCGGCATCGGGCTCGCCACCCGGCAGGCGTACGGCGGTGCCATCGTCTACGTCGCCCACCACATCACCGTCCAGACGACGCTGTTCCTCGTCGCCGGACTCATCGAACGCCGCGGCGGCACCACGGAACTCACCCGGCTCGGCGGTCTGGCCCGCGCCGCGCCGGTGCTGGCGCTCCTCTTCTTCGTCCCCGCGATGAACCTCGCCGGCATCCCCCCGCTGTCGGGGTTCATCGGGAAGCTCGGACTCATGCGGGCGGGTGTCGCCGACGGCGGCGTCTGGCCCTGGATCCTGGTCATCGGGTCGGCCGTGACCAGCCTGCTCACGCTGTACGTGATGGCCAAGGTCTGGAACCTGGCGTTCTGGCGGGCCGCGCCCCCCGGCCAGGCCGCCGACGGCACCGTCCTGGAGTCCGACGACGACAACGACAACGACACCGACGAGGGCCCCGACAACATCCCCGGCACCGGCGACGAGAGCATCGCCCCCCGGCCCCACCCGGCCGGCCGGGTCGTCGCCGCCACCCTGCACGGACGGGCCGTCACCACCACGACCCGGCTGCCCCGCACCATGACCGCGGCCACCGCCGCCACCGTCGTGCTCGGGCTGGCCTTCACCGTGCTCGCGGCCCCCCTGACCTCGTACACCGACCGCACGGCCGCCGAACTCCTGAGGCGGACCCCGTACATCGAGGAGGTGCTCGGCCGGTGAGACGATTCCTCACCCTGTCGTTCCGCAACGCCGATCTGCCGCCCTTCAGCTGCCAGTTCGGCGACCGGCGCAGACGGGTGCTCGACCTGCCGCTGATCGCCTGGCTCACCGTGATCTGGGTCCTGCTCTGGTCCACGCTCACCTGGGCCAACGTGGTGACCGGTGTGGTCGTCGCGGTCGCCGTCTGCCTGGCCTTCCCACTGCCCCGCGTCGATCTGGGGCTGCGGCTGCACCTCTGGGGCATCCTGCGGCTCGTCGCCTATCTCCTCTACGACATGTACACCTCGGGAGTGAAGGTCACCCGGCAGATCTTCGCCGGGCGCCCCCACCGGGCGGCCGTCATCGGCGTACCGCTGCGCTGCCGCAGCGACCTGATGCTCGCCGCGACCGCCGTGGCCGTCTCCAATGTGCCGGGCGGCTCGATCGTCGAGGTGCGCAGGGCCACCTCCACGGTGTTCCTGCACGTCCTGGACGCGGACCGGCCGGAGGAGCTCGAAGCCGCCCGGCGTTCGGTGTGGCGGCTGGAGGAACTGACGGTACGGGCCTTCGGCACCCCCGACGAGATCGTCAGGGTGGCCGGACCGCCCCCGCCGCACCGCACCCGGACAGCGGGAGGGACCTGACATGAGCGCACCCGAGAACGTCGACCGGATCCTGCTGATCGCCGCCGTCGTGATGGTCGTCCTCGCCGGAGCACTGCTGCTGATCCGGATCTGGCGAGGCCCCTCCATGCTGGACCGGGCCATCGCGCTGGACGTGTGTGCCGCCCTGATCATCGCGGGCCTCGGCGCCAAGTCCGCCTTCGCCCGGGACTCGTTCTACTTCCCGATCATGCTGGTGCTGGCGTTCCTCGGTTTCACCGGGTCGGTGGGCATCGCCCGCTTCATCGCCGTACGCGACCGGCCGCTGTCCCGCCGGGTACCACCGCCCGGCACCGGAAGCCAGGAGGGATCGCGGTGAACGTCTGGTTCCGGATCGCCGACACGGCCGGTGCCGCCGTGCTCCTCGTCGGGGCGCTGATCTGTCTGCTCGGAGTGATCGGCATGCTGCGGCTGCCGGACGTCCTGTCCCGCAGCCATGCCGCGACCAAGCCGCAGACCCTCGGGATACTGCTCGTGCTGGCCGGGGTGGCGCTGCGGCTGCGCAGCGGCATGGACCTCGCCACCCTCGGCCTCATCGGCTTCTTCCAGATGCTGACCGGCCCGGTCGCCGCGCATCTGGTGGCCCGGTCCGCGTACCGGACCGGGCAGGTCGACCACGCCGAACTGCTCTTCGACGAACTCGACGAACAGCTGACCGAGGAGAAGTGACCGGAAGACCGGTCAGGCCCCCGGCAGCCGGTCCAGGAAGCCGCTGACCGAGCTGATCCGCCCGTCCCCGGCCAGCCTGATCACGTCGAACCCGGCGGCGGGCGCCGAACCGTCCGCCCCGGAGACCAGGTCCCAGGTGAAGCGCACCAGGTCGTGGTGGGCGTCCGGGGTACCGGTCGGACGGAAGCCGAAGCCGGGGAACTGCCGGTGCGCACCGCTGATCGCGGCCACCAGCCCGTCATGACCCCGCACATCGGCCAGCGGGTCGGTGTAGGTGGCGTCCTCGGTGAAGGCCGCGGCCACCGCCTTCTCCAGCTCCTCGGGCGAGGTGGTGTTCCAGGCGGTGAAGTAGCGCTGAACGGCGTCCTCGTATGCGGTCACGGTGCGTCCTCTCGCCGGGGCCGCGGGGGCCCTCGTCCACCGCTCCGGTGCTCCGGGGCGGTGGACACACCCTGACGCGGGGGCCGGGCCGGGGTCGATTACCTCCCGGGTAAGGGAGATCGCCGCTCCGCCCCACAGGGACACATTCCGCGTGCCATGATGCGGGCAATGCCGGACGCTGGGGGGCGTATGGGAAGCACAGGTACAGTGCTGCGCGAATTGCGCGGCGCGCAGAAGACGTCCAAGGGCGTCTCGCTCTACTCGCGATACGTGAACCGTCCGGCGGGGCGGGTGCTGGCGGCCGGGGCCTTCCGGGCGGGCCTGACGCCCAACCAGGTCACTCTCGTCAGCGCCCTGTTCACCTTCGCGGCGATCTCCTCGCTCGCCCTGGTCCCGCCCTCGTGGGGGCTGGGCCTCGCCGTCTGCGCGGGGCTGGTGACCGGCTTCGCCTTCGACTCGGCCGACGGCCAGCTCGCCCGGCTCACCGGCCGGGGCGGCCCCGACGGCGAGTGGCTGGACCATGTCGTGGACTGCGCGAAGATGATCCTCGTCCACACCGCCGTACTGATCTCCTTCTACCGCTTCACCGAACTGCCCGGCGACATCTGGCTGTTGCTGCCGCTGGGCTTCCTGTTCGTCTCGGTGCTCACCTTCTGCGCCGGACTGCTGCGCGAACAGCTCGGCCGGGCCGCCGCCCGCGCCGTCCCGGCCGGTTCCGCCCCGGCGCCGGCGTCCCGGCTGCGGGCCGTGGCGCTCCTGCCCGCGGACTACGGGGTGTTCTGCCTGGTGTTCCCGCTGCTCGGCGCACCCGGGGCCTTCCGGGCCGGGTACGCCGTGCTCGCGGCCGTGCACGCGGTGTTCCTGGTGGCGTTCCTCGCCAAGTGGTTCAGGGAGCTGAAAGCGTTCCGGGTTGACTGACCAGGACATCCAGCGCCCGGCGCAACTGGGTGCTGGAGGTGTGCACGGTGTACGGGAAGTAGACGACCTCCACGCCCACTTCGGCGAAGTCCCGCTCCAGCCGCTTCCCCTTTCCCGTGCCCCGCCAGTCGTCGCCCTTGAAGATCACGTCGAACCGGACCTGCTGCCAGGTCTCGACCTTGTCCGGCACCGTCTCGACGAACGCGGCGTCCACGTAGCGGACGCTGCGGACGATCTCCAGCCGCTCGGGCAGCGGGATCACCGGCTTGTGGCCCTTGGCCAGGGCGGCCATCTCGTCCGAGACGACCCCCGCGACCAGGTAGTCGCACTGGCTGCGGGCGTGCCGCAGGATGTTCAGGTGCCCGACGTGGAACAGGTCGTACACCCCCGGTGCGTAACCGACTCTGTGCTGCGCCATCCGTTCTCTCCCCACGGTGAACGCGATGTGTGGTGATGTGCCAACGACCCTACTGTGAAGAACACTTGTGCAAGCCGTGAACGGATAAGCTCAAGGGGGGCTGTTCCTTGGGGGGCTGTTCCCCGGAGGAGTGGGGCTGCGGTTCCGGGGGGAAGGCGATCGTGTGATGTCCGCTGTCGACCAGCACAGGCCGTTCGAGGGCCGCCGACTTCTGGTGGTCTCGACCAACTACGCACCGGAGCTCACGGGCATCGGCCCGTACGCCACCCAGCTCGCCGAGCACTGGGCCGCCTCCGGCGCGCTGACCCAGGTGCTCACCGGCATGCCGCACTACCCGTCCTGGCGGGTCGACGCGCCCTACCGGGGAGTGTGGCGGGCGACCGAGACCCGTGTGGCCGTCGGTGTGCACCGCCGGAGACACTATGTGCCGTCCCGTCAGACGGCCCTGCGCAGAGCCGCGTTCGAGGCGACGATCCTCGGGCACGGGCTCCTCGCGCCGCCGCCCGGACGCCCGGACGCCGTGATCGCCCAGATGCCGAGCCTCGCGGGCGGGGTCATCGGCGCCCGGATCGCCCGCCGCCACCGTGTCCCCTACCTGCCCGTCGTCCAGGACCTGATGGGCGCGGCCGCCGCGCAGAGCGGCATCCGGGGCGGCGGCCGAGCGGCGGCGGTGGCCGCCGCCGCCGAGCGGTACGCGCTGCGCCACGCCGCCCTCGTCGGCGTCATCCACGAGAGTTTCGTCCCGGGCGTCAGAGCCCTCGGTGTCGACCCCGCACGCATCCGGCTGGTCCCCAACTGGACCCATGTGCAGGGGCCCACCGCCGACCGGGCGGCCACCCGCGCCCGCCTCGGCTGGACCGAGGGCACCCCGGTCCTGCTGCACTCCGGGAACATGGGCCTCAAGCAGGGGCTCGAAGTCCTGGTCGACGCCGCCCGCCGGGCGCCGGACATCCGTGTCGTGCTGATGGGCGACGGGAACCAGCGCGACGCGCTGCGCGCCCGTGCCGCGGGACTGGCCAACCTCGACTTCCTGCCGCCCGCCGGGGCCGGGGAGTTCACCGACATCCTCGCCGCCGCCGATGTCCTCGCGGTGACCCAGCGCGCCTCGGTGCTCGACATGAGCGTCCCCTCCAAACTGACCTCCTACTTCGTCTCCGGGCGGCCCGTCGTCGCCTCCGTCGCCGACGAGGGCGGCACGGCCGACGAGGTGCGCCGCTCGGGCGCCGGCGCGCTGGTCGCCCCGGAGGACCCGGCCGCCCTGCTCGACGCCGTACGGAAACTGGCCCAGGACCCCGTCGCGGCCGCCGCGCTCGGCGCGCACGGACCTCGCTACGTCGCACAGCATCTGAGCAGGCAGGCGGGGCTGGCCCGCTTCGACGCACTGCTGGCCGAGGTCCTCGGCACCGCACAAGGGAGCCCACGCCGATGACGCATCAGATCCGCCCCCTGGACGAACAGGACGAACCGGCGCTGCTGCGGGACCAGTTCCGCCAGCTCCTGCGTTACCGGCGGCTGCTCGGCGCCGGCATCGTCGTCGGGCTGCTCGGCGGCGCGTACCTCGCCCTGGGCGGCGAGGACACCTACACCGCGACCGGCGAGGTCCAGGTCCGCTCCGCCACCGCCGACCCCTTCGCCACCGGCGCCTCGGCCGACAAGGGCATCAACATCGGCTCCGAACGGCAGACCGCCGTCAGCGACACCGTCGGCGCCCTGGCCGCCAACGCCCTGGCCCAGTGGGGCGACCATGTGCCCGCCGGCGAACTGCTCTCCGGCCTCCAGGTCACCAACCCGCCCAACACCCTCACCCTGCGCTTCTCCTACACCGGCCGCAGCCCCGCCCAGTCCAGCACCCGCGCCGAGGCCCTCGCCAACGCCTACCTGGAACACCGCAAGGCGCGCACCGAGGAGAGCATCGCGAACATGGCCACCGGCTACCGGGCCCAGCTCGAACCGCTGGAGGACAAGCGCGATCTGCTGGAGGAGGAGATCGGGGCGGGCGAGGCCGACGACGTGAGCAGCGCCCGCGCCAACATCATCGTCTCCATCTCCGAACTCAGCAGGAAAATCTCCGAGTTGGAGGCACTGGACACCACACCCGGCTATCTCAACAAGAAGCCCGTCCCCCCGACCGAGCCCACCGGGGCCGGGCTGCCGCTGCTGCTCGGACTCGGCGGCGTCGTCGGTCTCGCGCTCGGCCTGCTGATGTCGTGGGTGCGCCTCGTCTTCGACCCGGCCGTCCGCTCCACCCGCGAGGTCGTCCGCTGTCTGGGCGCCCCGCTGCTGGGCACCCTGCCCCGCGAGCGCACGGCCCCGGGCTCCCTGCTCGCGATCGGGCGCGGCGGCAGCCGGCTCGCCGAGGAGTACCGCGCCGTCGCCTTCCGGCTCGCCTACGACCCGTCCTTCGCCCGGAGCCGCCGGCTGCTGGTCACCGCCCCGCGCGGCGACAACGCCGCGGCGGCCGCGGCGGCCGCCAACCTGGCCGCCGCCTTCGCCGAGATGGGGCGTGACGTACTCCTCGTCGAGGCCGACCTCCGTACCCCGTCACTGGCCCGGGACCTGGGCCAGGCCGCCTACGGCGTACGGCCGCGCTGGGCCGGGGACCCGGCGGCCTCCCCCCGGAACACCCCGCACGCCCCGGGCGGCTGGCCCGCGGGTACCCGCTCCAACGTGGACGTCCCCGGCTCCGGAGCCTTCGCCCTGGTCGCCGGGGCCACGGTGGACAATGTGCCGCGCGCCCTGACCTCGGAGTCCGTCGGACGCATCGTCGCCGAGGCCGACCGGCCCGGAGCCGTGGTCATCGTCCTCGCCCCGCCCGTCCTGGCGTACGCCGACGCGGTCGCCCTGGTGGACCGGGTGGAGGGCGTCATGGTGGTCTGCGACCCGCGTGAGGTGCACCGCAGCGACCTGGAACGCATCCGGGAGATCATCGGCGCGTCCGGCGGATCCGTGCTCGGCGTCCTGCTCCACCCGGGCCGCGGCCGGGCCCTGCGCCGGCCGCGCGCCGGGCGCCAGAAGTCCGCCCGGCGCCGCAACGGCTCCGGACCGGGCGCCCACACCGGGCCGGTGAGCACCGGTGACCCCAGCGAGACGCTCGGCCTGCGCCCCTACGACCTTCCCGCCGGGCGCCCATGAGAACACCCTCACGGGAGCCCGTGAGGACCCGGACCGCGATCGTCTGCTCGGTCGCGGACCAGGGCGTGGCGGCCCTCACCAACATCCTGGTGCTGGTAGCGGCCGCCCGGCTCTCCACCGTGGCCGACTTCGCCCGCTTCTCGGCCGTGTACCTCGTGTTCACCGTGCTCCTCGGGATCTCCGGCGCGTACACCGGACAGCCCCTGGTGCTGAGCCGCGGCCGCGGCGCGGAGACCCGGAGCGCCTGCCGCTCCGCCGTCGCCCTCACCCTGCTCGCCTCGGCGGCGCTCGGCGCGCTCCTCGCCGCCGTCTGCCTCCTGCTGCCCGGCGACACCGCCCGTGCCCTCATGATGCTGGGGATCGTCCTGCCAGTGGTCCTCGGCCAGGACGCCGCGCGCTACGCGTTCTCCACCCTCCAGCGGCCCCACCTCGCGCTGACGGCCGATCTGCTCCGGCTGGCCTGCGTACTGGCCGCGCTGTCCGCCCAGCCGTACGGCGCCGGGGCCGCGCGGCTGATCACCGTCTGGGGCCTGTCCGCGCTGCCCGCCCTGCTGCTCTCCGCCGCCCTGCTGCACCGGGAAGCGGCCGGGAGCCCGGTACGGCTGCGTCCGCTGCTGCGGCGGGGCCACCTCGGCAGGCGCTTCGTCGTCGAGTTCGGGGTGGGCAACGCGACCGGACAGCTCTCCGTCCTCGGGCTCGGCGCGGTCGGCAACCCGCTGCTGGTCGGCGCGCTGCGCGGGGCCACCACGCTGTTCGGGCCGCTCAACGTGCTCTTCACCTCGGCCACCGGCTTCGGCCCGCCGCTGCTCGGCCGGATCGGCGACGAGCGCCGCAGAATACGGGTCACCGCCGCACTCGCCGCCGTGCTGGCCGCGACCGCCGCCGCCTGGGCCACCGTGCTCGCGCTGCTCCCGGACGGGGCGGGCCGCGGACTGCTGGGCGACACCTGGCCGGTGGCATCCGCGCTGCTGCCCGCGACCGGCAGCCAGTACGCGGCGATGGCGGTGGGCACCTGCGGGCTGCTGGCCCTGCGGATGCTCGACCCACGGACCACCCTGGCGATCCAGGTGGTGTTCTCGCTGGCCGCCGTCGCCTTTCTGACCTGCGGCTATCTGCTCGCCGGAGTCCCCGGCGCCGCCTGGGGGCTCTGCCTGGGCTCGGTCTGCAAGGCCGCCGCCACCTGGACCCGGGTGTACCGGCTGCGCCGCCGCGCCCCGGCACCGGGGGAGCGGCTCAGCGCCGACGCCGTACGGCCCGCTCCCTGAAACCGGTCACGAGCAGCAGACACAGCGCGGCGATGGCGAGCTTGCCCACGGACTGGAGCAGCGGCCCGCGCAGCAGGATGAAGGTGTACCCGGCGATGAGCGGCGCGGCGATCGCCAGGACGCTGCCGGGCCCCGGTCCGTCCCGGGAGACCGCCAGCGCGTAGCGGCGGTCGGTGCGGGCGGCGGCGTAGCCGATGAGCGCGAGACCGCCGGTCATTCCGGCCGGACCGAAGTCCACCCAGAACTCGGTCCACAGCGGCGCGGACAGGTTGGTCATGTTCATCCCCATCCACTGTCCGACCCTGACCCCGGTGTCCTCCGGTTTGCCGCTCCACACCGCCCGGGGCACGAAGAAGAGCCCGGAGCCCGCCAGTTGTCTGCCGTAGGTGTGACCGCGGGTGTCGACCCAGGAGATGGTGTTGGCGAACATCACCGTCTGGTCGTAGTCCTTGGTGGCCAGCGGTTCGAAGACGGACGCCGACTGCACGGGCCGGTACCCCTCGTCGTCGTACCGGAAGCGGTCCGCGTACGGGAACAGCACCAGCGCCCCGACGACGCCCGTCGTGAGCACCGAACGGTACATCGCGGCACTGCTCGGGAACGCGGTGAAAAGGAAGGAGACCAGGACCGTCAGGAACCAGTAACGGGCGTTGGAGACCGGGTTGTTCACGATCAGGTTGAGCAGGGCGAGGGCGACCCACACCAGCACCGTGGACGGGGCGCGGCGGGCGGCACGCGAGGTCACCAGCCGCCGGGTGCAGAAGAGCAGCGCCAGGAGCGCCGGTACGGTGCCGAAGCCCTTCAGGAACGCCGAGCCCACATTGGACTCCGTGGACGCGACGCCGCTGGCCGCCACGGACGCGCTGATCTCCTGACGGCTGGAGAAGAAGACGGCGGGCCCGCCGAGCTTCAGCACGTAGTACCCGCTCGCCGCGAAGGCCAGCAGCACCAGCAGCCGGAGCCGGACCGGGTGCGCGACGGCGGACCCGCGAGCGCCTCCCGTGCCTCCGGCGCCTCCCGTGCCGGGCGCGACGCGCGGGCCCGGACGGTGCCTCAGGGGCCGCCGGGACGCCAGGAGCGCCCCCAGGTCGAACGCGGCACAGCCCACCAGGATCATCGCGACGGCCGTCACCAGGTCCGAGCGGGGCCCGACCAGCGGCGTCGGCGTCTGCCCGATCACCGCCTGCGCGAACGGCGCCACCCCCATCGCGATGTACACGAACATCCAGAAGACGCCCTGGAGCAGCCGCCGCCGGGTGGACAGGATCATGGTGGCGAGCCGGGCCCCCGCATAACAGGTCAGCACCAGCTGGAGCCAGTACCCGTTGTCCCGGACCCCCGCCCCGGGCTGCGCGGCGATCAGCGCGGGCAGGAAACACACCAGCCCCAGGATCAGCGGCACGGCGAGCGCCCGCGACAGCATCGCCCACGACATGGGCCTGGCCGGAGCCCTGCCGGACCCGCTCCCACCGCCCCCGTCCGCGGGTGCGGCCAGGGGCGCGGACGGTGCCGGATCCCGCACGGACGTCATGCGCCCCCCGTTTCGTGGACCTGTGAACACTCTAACGAATCACCCCACTTGAGGGGATGTGATGACTAGTCTGTGGAATGTCGGCCGAGGTTGAGGGGAACCGTGGTGAAGGTTCTGCACGTTGTCACATTGCACACCCCGGACCATGCGTTCGGCGGCCCGACCCGGGTGGCGCTCAACCTGTCCAAGCTCCAGCGCGCGGGCGGCGACGACGCCCGGATCATGGCCCTGGGCGACGGCTTCGGACCCGGTGCGCTGCCCGGCGAGGTCGAGGGGGTTCCCGCCCATCTCTTCCAGGCCCGGCACCTGCTCCCCAGGTTCGAGGTCAGCGGCATCACCTCCGGACCCCTGCTGCTGGCCGCACGGCGCATGATGCGCGGCGCCGACCTCGTACACGTCCATCTGATGCGCGACCTGGTGACCCTGCCCGCCGCACTGCTCGCGCTGGCCACCCGTACGCCGCTGGTCGTCCAGACGCACGGAATGGTCGACCCCACCGAGAACAGGGTCGCCCGGCTCACGGACCTGCTGGGCGTGCGGCGGGTGCTGCGCGGCGCCGATGCCGTCCTGTGTCTGACCGAGACGGAGCGCGTCGATGTGAACGCCGTCGCCGCGCCCGTCCCGCTGACCCGCACCGTGCGGCTGGTCAACGGCGTACGGCCGCAGGAGCGCAAGCCCGCCCGGGACCGGGACCGGCCGCCGACGGTTCTCTTCCTCGCCCGGATCCAGGAGCGGAAGCGGCCGGAGGACTTCGTCGCCGCGATGCCCGCCGTCCTGGCCGTGCACCCGGACGCGCGCTTCGTCCTGGCGGGACCCGACACCGGCGCACTGCGCGGAACACTCGAACTCGCCCGCAGGCTGGGGGTGATGGACTCCCTCGACCAGGTGGGGCCGCTCGGTCACGAAGAGGTCCTCGCGGCGGGCCGGCGGGCCGATGTGTATGTGCTGCCCTCGATCGAGGAGCCGCTCGGTGTCTCCGTGCTCGAAGCGATGTCCGTGGGCACGCCCGTCGTCATCACCCGCACCTGCGGTCTCGGCCCGGAGGTGGCGCGGGCCGGGGCGGGCCGGGTGATCGACAGCCGGCCGGGCGAGGACGGGGCCAACGCGGCGAAGGTCGCCGGTGCGGTCCTCGAACTGCTGGAGCCCGAGGCCAATGAGCGCGCGGGCAGGGCGGCTTGGGAGCTGGTCGGCGAACACTTCACCATCGGGGCCGTGACCGGCACCCTCCGGCGGACCTACGAGGACGTGGTCCGCCGGAAGACCGGCTGACGGGAACGGTCCCGGTCCGGTTCCTGTCCCCGGCCGGTTTCCGCCCCGTTCCCGTCCCCGTTCCGTTCCCGCCCCCGGTCCGTTCCCCGTTCCGGTCCGTTCCTCACCGTCCGGTGCGGCGGTGGACGCTCAGCCCTTCCTGCCCTCACGGGACTTGAGCGCGATCTGCCAGCGGTAGAAGCTCATCGCCAGCGCGAAGTCGAAGCCCGCCCGCCCGTCCAGGAACCCCCGCCGGTAGACGTACATGTACGCGAACGACACCAGCGGTTTGAACGGCGCCTTGTGGAACAGCTGCCCCTGCCGGGACTTGACCCTGCGCACCTGCTCCTTCACCTCGGGGTGGTGCTCCAGCCACGCCTCCCAGTCCGAGTAGCGGTTGTGCCGCTCGAACCAGGCGGTGACCGGGTCGAGGTCCTGGTGCTCGATGGGGTTGCGGAGCGAGCTCGCCGACCCGGCGACCGGCTGGTAGTGACCCTCGACCTCCCCGATCCCGGGGGCGTCGAGGTCGCCGACCTCCGGGTAGTGGCAGCGGGTGCGGTCGGTGAGGGACCGCTTGCGGATGGTGTAGCCGTGCCTCAGCCGCTTCCCCGAGAACCAGTAGCCCAGGGGAATGTCATAGGCCGCAGGCTTCGGAGCCGTCGGGTCGGCGAAGATCTCCCGCAGCTCGGCGAGCAGCCCGGGGCTGAGCCGTTCGTCCCCGTCCAGCAGGAGAATCCAGTCCAGATCGGTGCGGACATGGTCCAGGCACCACTGTTTCTTCCGCGGATGCCCGCCCTCCCAGGTGTAGTCGATCACCTCGGCCCCGCACTCCTCGGCGATCCGCGCCGTGTCGTCGGTGCTGTGGGAGTCCACCACGACGACCGCCTCGAAGTGGCCGAGCACCGACTTCACCGCCTCGGCGATGTTCAGTCCCTCGTTCTTCGTGGGGATCGCCACGGCGATCGGCAGTCTGGTCATCCGGTCTTTCCTTCGGGGAGCCAGGCGTAGCAGCCTGTGGAGGTGAAGGCGCGGGCCGCCTCCGGGACGGTGATCCGCACCCGCTCGGCGGATTCGGCGCCGGACATGCCCGAGCCGGAGGCCTTGGAGCCCGAGGCGCTGGAGCCCGAGGTGCCCGAGCCCAGGACCTTGCCGCCCGCGTCGGTGATCTGCCAGGAGCAGTCGGGGGTGGGGGAGACGGCACGGTAGCGGCCCGGCCGCAGGCCCTTGGCGGTGTGTGTGCCGTCCGGGTAGCCGAGGGCCGCCTCGTCCGCCAACTCCCGGTGTTGGGTGCACAAATGGGACACCGCGGGCTTCGCGCCGGGGATCTCGCCGGTCACGATCGCCGCGACGGCGGTGTCCCGGTCGGCCTTGACCAGATAGCCGAGCTTGTCGCAGGTCTCCTGCCCGGTCTGCAGCACGGCGGCCGGGTCCATGCCCACCGGGACCCGGTCCACCAGGTACTCCTTCTGCTTCTTCGTGAAGGAGCCGGTGGCCGGGGTGATCCGGTCGGCGGGCACCTTGGGCGGCTCGCTCGTGGGCCCGGCGGCGGGTCCGCCCGCCGGACCGGTGGACGTACCGGCGGCGGACGGCCCGGCGACGGCG
Source organism: Streptomyces sp. NBC_00654 (assembly GCF_026341775.1). Lineage (NCBI taxonomy): Bacteria > Bacillati > Actinomycetota > Actinomycetes > Kitasatosporales > Streptomycetaceae > Streptomyces > Streptomyces sp. NBC_00654. The sequence goes on from NZ_JAPEOB010000001.1 coordinate 2,652,643, forward strand.
GGCCCGGAGGCCGCGGGGCTCCGGGCCCCCGCGGCCTCCGGGCCGTTCCCGTCGGCGGACGAGCCGCAGGCGGCCAGCGCCGCCGTCATGACGACGACGGCGGCACCGGCCAGGAACGGATGCCGCATCAGCCGTTCCTCAGGGCGTAGTGCGCGCTGACCTGGGAGGCGCTCAGCGCGGTGGGGTAGACGGCCGTCTCGTCGATCTGCCCGGCGAAGTAGTTGCTGGTCGGACGGCTGGGCCAGCCGGAGAGACTGTCACCGCCGGCCCGCCAGTAGCCGGGGTAGTTCTCATTGGCCGTGTACAGGAAGTTCGACGCGCGCAGTTGTCCGTCGACGTACAGTGCCATCCCGCCGGTGCCCTGGGTGGCGACGACGTGGTGCCACTTGCCGTCGTTGTACGCCCCGGTCGTGGTGACGGTGCGGATGCCTCCGCTGCGGACGCCGAAGACCAGCCGTCCGTCGTCGCGCATGTAGACGTGCTTGTCGAATGTGGTGCTGTTCTGCATGATCTTGTTCCCGAACCCGATGATCCTGCCGCCCCGGGTGGTGGTGGTCTTGATCCAGGTCTCCGTGGAGAAGCGCGTGGGCTGCGCGTACCGGGTGTTGCCGTACACGTACTCGTCGAGCCCGTTGAACCCGATCGCGGTGGAGCCGCCGGCGATGGCGGCCGGCGTCTGCCGGTAGGCGGGGCCGTTGCGCAGGAAGCCGTTGCTCAGCTTGCTTCCGGTGTCGGCGGCGAAGGTCGCCGCGCCCTCGTCGTAGCGCCAGTACAGCGAGGCCCCGTCGGCCAGCACCCGTGCCGGGTAGCGTTCCGTGGCGGCCGCCACGGTGGCGGACTGCGCCGCGGACTTGGCGCTGGTGTTGGTGCCGTCGCTCGCGGTGATCCGGTACGAGTGGGTCTCGCCCACCGCCACATCGGTGTCCGCCCAGGTCAGCTGCGGCCGGTCCCAGAACAGCGAGTACCCGGTCGTGGTGTGTACGGGGGTGCTCGCCCCGTCCTTGTAGATCCGGTACGTCAGCTCCCCGTCGTCGGTGTCGAAGCTGGTCTGCCAGTTGACGGTGATCCTGCCCGGGGTGACCGTGGAGAGGCTGACGTTGGGCACCCACGGCGCCCCGGTGTCGGGACCGTCGGCGAACCGGGTCAGGCCCTGCTGGGCCGAACCGTTGACCGTGGTGAACTCCCCGCCGACCCACAGGTAGTGGCGTCCGCCGCTGTCCGTCTGGGACATCGTCCGGGGGCCCACGGGCTCCCCGATCCCGTCGTTGGTGTCCGGGAACCACGGCAGCAGCTTCGGGTCGTCGACCGACTGGGCCAGCAGGTGCTTGCGCTCCTGGTCCGGGAACTCGCCCATGCTGTAGCAGTCGTGGGCGTGGCTGCCGCTGTACAGCACGCCCTTGTGGACCAGCACGGCCTGCGTCGCTCCGAGGCAGGTGTCGCGCCACCGCTGCTGGAAGTCGTCCAGGTCGAGCGCGATCCGGCCGTCGAAGACCCCGCCGCCGGTGCCTTCGTTGGCGGTGTAGAAGCCGGTGGCGTCCGTGGTCAGGTCCTGCACCGTGGAAGTGTTCGGGATGAATCCGGGATAGCTCTTGGTGAGTGCGCCGGTGGTGGCGTCGACCACGGCCAGGGCGTGCGAGCTGGTGCCGTTGACGGTGAAGAAGTCCCCGCCGAGCAGGACGTGCCGCCCGTCCGGGGTCACCTCGACGGCCCGTGCCACCTCGTCCGCGTTCGCGGTGAACGGCAGCAGGTCCGCGCCCGTGGTGACGGCGGCGAACTTGTTGCGGGTCTTTCCGCCCACGCTGTTGAAGTCCCCGCCCAGATAGACGGTGTCCGCGGTGACGGCGAGCGCCCGCACCGTCGCCGAGACGGAGATCTTGAAGTCGTCGCGCGGGGTGCAGGTCGCGGTGTCGATCGCCACGACATTGCTGACCCCGACCCCGTTCACCGACCCGAACTGGCCGCCCGCGTAGAGGGTTTCGCCGTCCGGGGAGAGCGTCAGTGCCCGTACGGTCGCGGTCCCCGAGGACTGGGTGAAGGACAGGGCGCAGCCGGTCGGCGCCCCGGTCGCCGCGTCGAACGCGGCGAAGTTGACCGCCGGCTGCTCGGCGGTGCCGGGCGCGGCGTCCGGCGGGCGTACGGTCGAGAAGGTGCCGCCCGCGTACACGACGCCGTCCCGCGCGGCCATCGACCAGACGATGCCGTTGGTCTGCCAGGTGGTGAGGTCGTCCGCCGTGAGGGACACCGGCGGGGTCAGCGCGGCCGAGGGGGATGTGCCCGCCGCGGTCGCGGTCAGGGCTCCGGCCAGCAGGCAGAGCGCGGCGGCGGCGGCCCGCACACGGCCGCGTCCCCCAGGGCTTTGCCCCGTACTTCCGTTCATCATTCGGCTCCGAAGGTGAGAACGATCTGCGGCCGGTGGGCCGCGTTTGCTGTTCCGCCGGACCGGACGCGGAGACTGGCCGTCCCGCTGCCGGTGAGGGCGGTCGAAGAGGCGGAGCCCAGGGCCCCGCCCGGTGCGGACACGTCCGGGTCCACCGAGCGACCGGTGGAACGCGGTGTCGCGTCGCCGATGATGGTCCCCGGGACGGACGCGGGGAGCGCCGAGCCGGGTGCTGTGGGGGAGCACCGGCCGTGCCCGGGTACCGCTGAACGGCACCGCGCGGGGGCCCTCGGCGGCGAACGCGGGAGTACGCCGGACGGGATGCGGAGGGCGACGCGGGCACCCCGGGGGACCGGGCCTCTCACCGGTCCACCCGCACGGCCGCTCCGGTGAGCTGGTCCGCCAGCAGGCGGATGTCCGCGTCCACCATGATCCGGGCCAGTTCCCGCGACCTGACGGCGGGCTTCCAGCCGAGCAGTTCGCGCGCCTTGGAGGCGTCGCCGATCAGCGCGTCGACCTCGCTGGGACGCTCGTACTTCGGGTCGTGGCGCACGTGCTCCCGCCAGTCGAGCCCCGCGTGCTCGAAGGCGAACTCCAGGAACTGGCGGACGCTGACCCCCTCGCCGGTCGCGACCACGTAGTCGTCCGGCCGCTCGCACTGGAGCATCCGCCACATGGCGTCCACATACTCGGGGGCGTACCCCCAGTCCCGTACGGCATCGAGATTGCCCAGGTGCAGACGGTCCTGGAGTCCGGCCTTGATCCGTGCCACCCCCCGGGTGATCTTCCGGGTCACGAAGGTCTCGCCGCGGCGCGGTGACTCGTGGTTGAACAGAATGCCGTTGACCGCGAACATTCCATACGCCTCACGGTAGTTGACCGTCGCCCAGTACGCGTACACCTTCGCGACGCTGTACGGGCTGCGCGGGTGGAACGGGGTGCCCTCGTTCTGCGGCGGCGGGCTGGCGCCGAACATCTCGGAGGACGAGGCCTGGTAGACCCGGGTCTCGATCCCGCTGGCCCGGACCGCCTCCAGCAGCCTCATGGCGCCGAGCCCGGTGACATCGCCGGTGTACAGCGGGGCGTCGAACGAGACCCGGACATGCGACTGGGCGCCCAGGTTGTAGACCTCCTCCGGCCGGATGTCACGCAGCAGATTCACCAGCGCGACGCCGTCCGCCAGATCGGCGTGGTGCAGCACGAAGGAACGGTCCGCTTCCTCGGGCCCCTGGTAGATGTGGTCTATCCGCTCGGTGTTGAAGCTCGACGAGCGGCGTATCAGCCCATGGACCGTGTACCCCTTGCCAAGCAGCAACTCGGCCAGATACGAACCGTCCTGGCCCGTGACGCCGGTGATGAGCGCGGTCTTCGCCACGAGTCCCCCTTCTGTGTTCGCCCGAGGGGCGAGTGGTCACCGATATTCCGGAATTGGATCGTTCTGCGGCAAAACGTCTCCGCGCTGTGTGTCTGCTGGCACAATCCGAGCCATGACGACTGATCTCCCCGGCCCTCCCCAGGAATCCGTCCGCCCCCTACTGCGTCCCGGCTCCCGTGTCTTCGTGGCGGGCCACCGGGGTCTCGTCGGCTCGGCACTGGTGCGCCGCCTCACCGCCGAGGGCCATGAGGTGCTCACCCGGGGCCGTGAACTGCTCGATCTGCGCGAGGCCGCGCCGACCGGCGCGTATCTGCGCGACATACGGCCGGACGCCGTGGTGCTGGCCGCCGCCAAGGTGGGCGGGATCATGGCCAACAGCACCTGTCCGGTGCAGTTCCTGGAGGACAACCTGCGCATCCAGCTCAGCGTGATCGCCGGGGCGCACGCGGCGGGCACCGGGCGGCTGCTGTTCCTCGGCTCGTCCTGCATCTACCCCAAGCACGCCCCCCAGCCGATCCGCGAGGACGCCCTGCTCACCGGCCCGCTGGAGCCGACCAACGAGGCGTATGCCCTTGCCAAGATCGCCGGAATTGCGCAGACCCAGTCGTACCGCCGGCAGTACGGCGCCGCGTACATCAGCGCCATGCCCACCAACCTCTACGGACCCGGTGACAACTTCGACCTGGAGACCTCGCACGTCCTGCCCGCGCTCATCCGCCGCTTCCACGAGGCGAAACGCGACAGGGCCCCCGAGGTCACGCTGTGGGGTTCGGGAAGCCCCCGCCGCGAATTCCTCCATGTCGACGACCTGGCCGCCGCGTGCGTACGGCTGCTGGAGGTCTACGACGGCGACGAGCCCGTCAACATCGGCTGCGGGGAGGACCTGACGATCCGAAAACTGGCCGAAACCGTACGGGAGGTGACGGGGTTTCAGGGCGGCATCGCCTGGGACACCTCCAAGCCCGACGGAACCCCGCGCAAGCTGCTCGATGTGTCCCGCCTCTCCTCGCTCGGCTTCGAGCCGAAGATCCCGCTGCGCGACGGCATCGCCTCCACCTACGCCTGGTGGCTCGGTCAACTCCGGTAGAACGCCTGACCGTTCACCGCACAGGGCTCCTCGCATCCGCATGCCCCGCCCCCTCAGTAGGCCCCGCGGCCGTCGGTGACGGCACGCACCGTACGGGCGAGGAGCCCCATGTCCGTGGCCACCGACCAGTTGTCGACGTACCAGAGGTCGAGCGCGACGGTCTCCTGCCAGGACAGCTCCGACCGCCCGCTGACCTGCCACAGCCCGGTGAGCCCCGGCTTCACGGAGAGCCGCCGGTGCTCACGCTCGTTGTAGCGGGACACTTCCTCCGGGAGCGGTGGACGGGGTCCCACCAGGGACATCTGCCCCATCAGCACATTGACGAGCTGGGGCAGTTCATCGATCGACGTCCGGCGCAGCGCCCTGCCGATCGGAGTCACCCGCGGATCGCGGCGCATCTTGAACATCGGCCCGGCACCCTCGTCGGCCGCGACGAGCTGCGCCTTGCGGCTCTCCGCGTCCGCCACCATCGTGCGGAACTTCCACATGGTGAACGGCTGATTGTGCTGGCCGTGCCGGATCTGGCGGTGGAACACCGGACCGCGCGAGGACATCCGTACGCTCAGTGCCACCGTCAGCATCAGCGGAGCCAGCAGCAGCAGCCCGAGCAGGGCGCCGCACCGGTCCATCGCGGTCTTCACCGCCGCCTGCGGGCCGTGGCGCAGCGGCGGCGAGACGTGCAGCAGCGTCAGGCCGGCGACCGCACAGGGCCTGACCCTGGCCGCGGCGACACCCGAGAGCTCCGAGAGCACGCAGAGGGAGATCCCCCCGTCGTGCAGTCCCCAGCCGAGCCGCCTCAGCCGTTCGCCGGTCAGCTGGGGGCCGGGGGCCACCAGCACCAGATCCGCCGCGTGCGCGAAGGCCCCGCCCAGTACCGTCGACACATCGTCGTCGGCGGGGCACGAGGCCAGCCGGCCCGGGACCCGCACATCGTGCTCCAGGGCCACCGGCCCCACCGGTATCGCGGCCACCACGTCATACCCGTGTCCCGTACGGGAGTTGAGGAGGTGAACCGCCCGGTCGACCCCCGGCGCCTCGCCGACCAGCAGCACCCGCCGCCCCTGCCGCGCGGCCCGGGGCCACCGCCGCAGCTGCGCCACGAGGGAGGCGGACACCAGCGCCGGCGCGAGTGCGACGATCTCCGTGGCCGGGTCCACGGAACCGCCGGTCACCGTACGCAGCACGGCGAGGGCCCCGATGAGCAGCAGCCAGTCCCCGGGCACGCCCCAGGCCCCGGGCGCGCCGGGCCCCCCATGGCGCGGCCGCTCCGCGTACCGGCCGCGCGAGGCCCGCAGCCCGGCCCACACGAGACCGGCGAGCACCGCGGTGGCCAGCGGATCCGCCTGGTCACCGGCGCTCAGGACCGGCCAGGCCGGGAGCGCGAGCCCCACGGCCTCGGTCAGGGCGAGCAGCGCCGGGTGCCGGCCCGGCCTTCTCCTCGGCCGGCTCGGGCCGGGACGGTCGCGCCGTAACTCCCGGGCCCGCCCCGACTGCTGCGGGGCCATGGCGCGGTACCGGGACGCGGCGGTACGGGGACGCGGCGCGCCCCGGAGCCCGACCGGCCCGGATGTATCGGTTTCAGGTGTTTCGACATGCCCCATGGACCCCCCAGTCACGGTCGCACCCCCACAAACGGGACGCATCCGCCGATCCCATGGACTGACGGATGCGCCCTCGCTCGGTGCACGATATCCACACAGGTGCCATTTCGCTGGAGTTCTCGTGAAGTTCAGACACATCGGAGGCATGGTCGCCAGGTCCCTTTCGGGGGTGATCTCGCCTTCTGTGTATGGGTGTTGGGATTTGAAGGATTTGAGCAAGCGCTTGCGGGCGACCGCTTCGGGCTCCGCTCGCGTTCTCAAGTACCCAGGAAACCAGGATGTTTGTATGGCATGGGGAGGGTCCCGTGTTCATGTCCACCGGATGGCGTGGACGTGGAGGCGGCTTTGCGGTGGGGCGGCGCATGGGGAGCTTCTGCCCTTCGAAGGGCGGGCCGCACCCTCCGCCCCTCGGGGCGAGCGGGCTGATGGCCGGGATGTGTGCGTCAGCGGGACGTCAGTGGGACGTCAGCGGGACGGCAGGGCGGGGCCGCAAGCTGTGGGCAGACCAGGTGCCCGTCGTGGGCACCGACCATCACTGGCCGTAACTTCCGGGGGAGCCCCACATGCGTACTTCCATCCGTCGTCCCGTTGTTCTCGCCGCGACCGCTGTGGCCGCGCTCAGCCTGTCGCTGACGGCCTGTGGCGGTGAGGACGGCGCGAAGAGCGACGGCGCCGCGAAGCCGCCGTCGGCGTCGAAGGCCGCCGACGGCGGTGCGGGTACCTCCGGCTCGGGTACGGGCGGTTCGGACACCGCCGGCTCGACCGCGGGCGGCACCGAGAAGGCCGGTTCGGGGACGGCCGGTTCCGGGGAGTCCGGCTCCGGGGGTGTGGCCGCGCAGGCGGGCTCGAAGAAGAAGCCGGGCGCCAAGGCCCCGGCCTGCACCGCCGACGACGTGACGGTCTCCGCGGCGAAGCAGGAGGGCGTGCCCACCACGCACATCACGCTCACCGCGAAGAACGTCTCGGGCCGCGCCTGCACGCTGTTGAAGTACCCGCTGCTCGCGTTCGGTGACCTTCCCCAGACCTCGAAGGACGTTCCGCCGGTCGCCAAGAGCAACCCCGGCGTCCCGATCGTGCTGGAGGCCGGCGCCCCGGCCTACGCGGCCGTCCGCGTCAACAACGGCGGCGTCGATGACAAGAACCACGCCGTCACCTCGTTCTACGTGAACTTCTTCGCCACCGACGGCCCCGCCGAGGGCAGCAAGACCGTCACCGCGCCCAAGGGCGGCATCGCCGTCGACGACGCCGCGGCCAAGACCGGCTACTGGACCTACGAGCTGCGCAACGGCGCCGACGACTTCTAGGGAAGGCGAACGGCGCCGGCCGGACCCATGGGTTCTGAACGGCGCCGGCCGGCTCCGGAGACTCCGTACGGCGCCGGCCGTTTCTGGAGACTCCGTAAGGCACCAGACCTCCGAGGCACCCCCGAGCCTTGGCGGAACCGCGTCCATCCGCTCACCGAGCGGGTGGACGCGTTCGTGTGCGGGGCCATCCGGAGCGGCGGACGCTCACCCGCACACCCGTTCACCTGCTCACCTGCTCACCCGCTCTTGTCCGGGTGGGGAGCACCGGTCTCATCGGGTCAGAAGGTCTCCTGTGCGGTCGTGGGCGCCGATGCCCTCGAAGCCGCCGACTCCTTCGTGGCCTTCGTGGCCTTCGTGGGCCTCGTGGCTCTCGGCCCCGTCGAAGCCGTCGGGGCGGCTGATGGGGTGATCCAGGAGGATCTCGTCCGCGACGGCGAATCCCTTCGTCAAGGTCAGGGCATGCGGTGCGAGCTCCGCGACGACGTCCTCGGCGGCGTCGGGAAGCTGCCTCACCTGGGCACTGGTCAGGTATCCGTCCGCGAGCAGGTCCCCACTGTGGGCCGCGATGCGACGAAGGGCGAACAACCGGTGCAGCTGGTGCAGTTGGCGCCGCGCCTCCGGGTGTGGAGCCTCGTCGGCGGCATCCAGCAGCGCCTGCGCCGCGTGGCGGTGGGCGTAGGCGTCGACCAGTTCCAGGGCCGGTGTGACGGTGGCGTTCCACCGGTTGAGCGGATTGCCCGCAGGTCCGCCGCGCAGGCGGGTCCGCGCGCGCCCGTGCCAGACGCGCTCGATGTCCGACAGCAGGTCCTGGAGAAAGACGGGGTCGCCGAGGTCGCGGGCCTCCGGGGGCGTCTCCCGGGACACCTTCGGCGTGAAGTGTCCGAGAAGCATCTCACCGGCGGCCTTGACCCAGATGACAAGGTTGTCGCCCTCCGCGGTGATGGTTCCCTCGTTGGCCGCCAGCTGGCCTGCGATCCCGTTGGCCAGGAAGAGCCCCTGCGCACCGCAGCGTTCGCGGCACTCGGTCATGACGGCGCGGGCCCGCCAGGTGATCCAGCCCTTGGCGACGGCCGCGAACCGCTCACCGTTCTCCCGCTCCGACTCCGGGGACCGCGCCCATCGCCGTACCGCGGCGCGGTGCAGGAAGGTCGCGGCGTAGGTGGTGGCGATGGCGTCGAGGAGCGGAGTGTGATGGCTGCGGTGGGCGAACAGGGGGACGCTGCCGCCGGCGGACACCCCGGAGGTCCGCCGTGTGTGGGCGTGCCGCACGGCCACCGCCAGCGCGTGGCGCGTGACGCCGAGGCTGTAGGCGCTCATACAGAGCTTCCCGGCCGTGACGCGGCCTATGGAGTGCAGGAAGCGCTTGCGCGGGCTGCCGACCGAACTGGTGAAGACACCGTCCGGTGTGAGCTGTCCGTGGGCGGACTGGAGAAGCGCCGTGTGCGGCAGCCGGACCTGGTCGAAGGAGGTCGCACAGTGGTCGACGGAAGCGGTGGCCGTCTGCGGCAGCCTGCGTATCCCGACTCCCGGCATCGGGCGCCCGGACGCGTCGCTGAGCTCGGCGAGGAAGAGGAAGACGCCCCGGTCCTTGCCGTCGACGATCAGGCGGGCGGCGACGACGGTGCTCTTGGGGCCACCGGTGGAGCTGGTGTTCGGCATGAACTTGCGGGCGGCGGCACTGGGCGTGTGCAGCGTGAACGCGCGTGCGGCCGGGTCGTAGGTCGCCGTGGTCTCCAGCTGCGCGGCGCTGTTGCCGTGTCCGCTCTCCGTACACAGAAACGTTCCTGTGCGCCGCAGCTCGGTGAACTCCCGCAGATCGCGCTCCGGGCCCGCCGTGTGGTCGACGAGGCTCCCCAGGAAGAGGTTGTAGTGAATGCTCGCCACGGTGCCCAGCCCCGCGTCCACCGGGCCGACCCACTCGTGCAGCGCCGTGAGCCGCTCCACATCGGCCACGAAGTCCTCGGGACTGTCGAGCGCGTCGTTGATCAGACGTAAACGCTCGTAGGACAGCGCGGCGCGCCCGGAGGGCGACAGCCCTTCCCGGAAGCGGAACGGCTCGGTGCTGAACAGCTTTCGCCAGGGCTCGTGAAGCTCCGGCCGGTCGCCGAAGAGCGCACGCGTCAACGCCGCGACGGTCGAAGCTGCCTGGTCGGAAGGGAGGGAGGAGATGATCACGCTTCGGAACGCTAGCCCACACGTTCGGTTGCGACGGAGAGATGATCATCACGATTAGGAGCCGCCGGATGACGGTATGTGCTCCGTTCCGCGGCACGGGAAACCTTGATCGCGGAATGGGCGGAAAGTCTGGTAGCGCTGGATCTCACGGTCGTACGACAGCCTTCCCGCGCTCCTCGTCGTCCGGGGCGATCACTTCGTCCGCCGCGCGGCCCGCCGCGCCCGTTTCCACGCCCCGGTCCGCTTCACCCCCTCAGGGCCGGCGGGCCCGGGGGACAGGACCTGAGGAACGCCTGCGGGGCGGGGCGTACGCCGACGTGGTGCCGGGGTACGCCCCGCCCCGGGTGGGCCGGGTCGTAAGGGTTGGTCCGAAGCCGATGTGCGGGTTACTTCGGGTCGTGGTGGAACTTGGAGGTGGACCAGAGGTAGCCGAGGGTGGTGAGGCCGAGGGACCAGGCGAGGGTGAGCCAGCCGTTGTGGCCGATCCCGGTGCCGAGGAGCAGGCCGCGGAGGGTCTCGATGGCGGGGGTGAAGGGCTGGTACTCGGCGATCGGCCGGAACCAGCCGGGCATGGTGTCGACGGGGATGAAGGCGCTGGACAGGAGCGGGAGCAGGATCATCGGGAGGGCGTTGTTGCTGGCGGCCTCGGCGTTCGGGCTGATGAGGCCCATACCGACGGCGATCCAGGTGAGCGCGGTCGCGAAGAGGACGAGGAGTCCGAGGGCCGCGGCCCATTCCAGGGCCGTGGCGTCGGTGGAGCGGAACCCGATGGCGACGGCGACGGCGCCCACGAGGAGCACGCTCATCACGCACTGCAGGACACTGCCGACGACATGCCCGACCAGGACCGAGCCGCGGTGGATCGCCATCGTGCGGAAGCGGGCCATGATCCCCTCGGTCATGTCGTTGGACACCGAGACCGCCGTGCCGATGGTGGTGCTCCCGATCGTCATGAGCAGCAGGCCCGGCACGATGTAGGCGATGTAGGCGGAGCGGTCGGCGCCCGCGCCGCCGATGCCGGCGCTCATCACGTCGCCGAAGATGTAGACGAAGAGCAGCAGCATCATGACCGGCGTGAGCAGCAGGTTCAGTGTCAGGGACGGATAGCGCCGGGCGTGCAGCAGGTTCCGGCGGAGCATCGTGGAGGAGTCGCGGACGGCGAGGGAGAGGGAACTCATCGGGCGTTCTCCTTGGACTGGTCTGCCTGGGACGTGGTGCCGGCGGTGCCGGCGGTGCCGGTGCTGGTGCTGGTCAGGGCGAAGAAGACGTCGTCGAGATCGGGGGTGTGGACGGTCAGCTCGTCGGCCTCGACACCGGCGGAGTCGAGCCAGTCGAGGATGGAGCGCAGTTCGCGCTGGCTGCCGTCGCTGGGGATCTGGAGGGTGAGCGCCTCGTCGTTCCGGGTGGACCCGTGCAGGGCGGACGCCGCGGAGCGGTGGGCGGCGGGGTCGGTGAAGCGGAGCCGTACGTGTCCGCCGGGCACGAGCCGTTTCAGTTCGTCGGCGGTGCCCTCCGCGGCGATCCGGCCGTCGTGGAGGACGGCGATACGGTCGGCGAGCTCGTCGGCCTCGTCCAGGTACTGGGTCGTGAGCAGGACCGTCACCCCGCCGGAGACGAGTTCACGGATGATGCCCCACATGTTGTGGCGGGAGCGCGGGTCCAGGCCCGTGGTCGGCTCGTCGAGGAAGATGATCCGCGGGCTCCCGACCAGCGTCATCGCGATGTCCAGACGCCGCTTCATCCCGCCCGAGTACGTCGAGGCGGGCTTCCCCGCGGCCTCCGTCAGACCGAACCGCTCCAGGAGCCCGGCGGTGACCCGCCGCCCCTCCGCCCTGGACAGGTGGTGCAGGTCCGCCATGAGGAGCATGTTCTCCGTGCCGGTGATCAGCCCGTCGACCGCGGAGAACTGCCCCGTGACCCCGATCGCCGCCCGCACCGCCTGCGGCTCGACCGCCGGATCATGACCCCCCACACGCACATCACCACCGTCCGCCGTGACGAGCGTGGACAGGATCTTCACCGCGGTCGTCTTACCGGCACCGTTCGGCCCCAGCAACGCGAACACCGACCCGGCCGGAACACACAGATCGACACCGTCCAGCACGACCTTGCCACCGTACGACTTACGAAGACCGAGGGCGGAGACGGCGGCCGGCGGACGACCGTCGCTCTTCCTGGATGTGGGCATGACAGAAGAAGACATGGGGCTCTCCCCGATCGAAGGCTGGAATGGATGAGGCGGTGAACTCTCAGGCGCGGGCCCGGCGGATGTCGATGTTGCCGTGCCGGGTCCTGGCGCGGACCTCGACGGTGTCCTCGGTCTTCCCCGGGGTCTCGGACGAGGTGAGCGTGTTGCGCACCTGTCCACGGCCGGAGCTGACGTCGAGCCACGCTGCCGTGCCCTCGCGGACGCCGACCTCGATGGCGCCGTACCTGGTTTCCAACTGGACGGTTCCACTGGCGACTTCGGCGACGCGCAGGGCGCCGTGGGCGGTGGTGGCGGTGACGGAGCTCTCGGCGCGCTCGATGTGGATGTCGCCGTTGGCGCCGCTGACGCGCAGTTCGCCGGTCGCGGCGCCGATGGTTGTGGTGCCGTGCGAGTTCTTGAGGACGGCGGTGCCGTCGACGAGGCCGACGCGCAGGCTGCCGGAGCTGGTGGTGATCTCGGCGGGGCCCTCGACGCGGTCGACGGTGATCGATCCGTGGGCGGCGGTCAGTTTCAGCGGGCCGGTCGTGTCGAGGCGGACGTCGCCGGACGAGGTCTTCACCTGGACCTCGCCGAGCCGGCCCTCGCCGAGCACCTGGGTCCAGGCCCCGGTCAGGTCGATGCGCGAGTCCGCGGGCAGGTCGACCGCCACATCGACGATGCCGGTGGGCCCGATGAGATGGCGCTGTTTCGCCCTGATGGTCAGGACGCCGTTCGTGCAGGTGACTTCGGTCTGATCGGCGGCCCGTACGTCCTTGTCCTTCTTCGGGTCGCGGGGCCGTACCTCGACGACCGTGTCGGGGCGGTCGGTGGCGGTGAACTGGATGGATCCCGCGTCCACCCGGGCGGTGACCGAGATCGGCTGGGGAGTGTCGAACGAAGGCATGGCTGTCCCGTCCTCTTGGCTCTCTGGCACGTCCTCGCTGGTGGGACGTGTGTGTGGGTGGGTGAAGCAGTACGGGGCGGGGGTGCGGCTGGGGCGTGTGTCGAAAGTGGCGCCGTCCGCCCGAAGGGCGGGGCTCACGGAGTCCGGTGCGTGCGATCGCAAGGCGGAGGAGTGTTCTCGTACTGGACGTACACGGACACTCCGACAACGCCGACAACGCGGCGAGCCCCCGTGCCGGGCGTCGCGAGCCAGGCGGGACTTTCGACACACGCCCTAGTGCACCCAGCCCGTGAAGCTCTGGCCGATGGCCCTGGCCTTCTCGGAGGTACGGGGGGTGGTGCCGCCCGCGTCGACGGCGGCCGACACGACACGTACGAGCCACGAGTTGACCGACAGGCCCTCGCGGTTCGCGGCCTCCTCGGCGCGGGTCTTGAGCTGGGCCGACAGGCGCAGATTGACGCGCGCGGCGCCGCCCGTGTCCGTGCCGGCGGGTACCGGAGCCGGGGCCGGCGCAGGCGCGCCCAGTGGTCCGGTCCGGTCCTCGTGCTGTGGCAGCACCACCACGAAGTCGGGGTCGAGGCCCCGCAGCCGTACGTCGACCGAACCGGGGGCGAGTTCACGGGTGATCTCGTCCACAGCGGCGGAGAGCACATTGAGCATGGCCAGCCGGGCGGCCGACTCCAGCGGAGCGGTCAGCAGCTCTGCCAGCTCGCGGGCTTCGTCACCCCCGGCTTCGGCGGCCACCGCGAGTTCCCTGCGGAGCGTTTCGACGTACGGCGTGAGGTCCATGACGTAATGGTGGCATCACTATGGCGCCATTGGCAAGCCCAAAGGTGCGGCGAGTGGCGCAGGGTGAGGGGGTGGGGTTGTGCTGGCGCATGTCATTGCAGGTCAGAGGTGCAAAGTGAGTATGAGGATCGCGGTGCCAAAGTTGTCGCGGGGTGGCCTTGATGGCCGTCGAACGTACCTATCCGGTGCCGCCCCGGCATTCGGGATCAGATGTCTGGCGCCATTGGTCGCGTCGTCACCTGTCGATCGAGTCGGCGAATGGTGCCATAGCTGCGCCTTTGTGGCGCAGCGTGAAGCCGCGCCTGCTCCGGCGGGCGCCTCCGTTCGGCCGCAGCGTCCCGCAGAGGTCCCGCGCACGCCGTTCGGATCTCCTGGAGGAGACCGGCGGGGCCGGTGACGTGCTGTCCCGTCGCCCCGTACTCCAGCTGCGGTCCGAGGTGGCCCGTGAGGCAGAGTGGGGCCATGTCTACGTACAGGACGATGTCGTTTCACCTTGAGACCGAACGGCTGATACTGCGGCCGTGGGCCGACTCCGACGCCGCCGAGTTCAGCGCCCTCCTCGCCGAACGCGGCAAGGGGACGCCCACGGTTGAGCACACCCGGACGTCCATCGCGAATCTGCTCAGCGCGACCGGGGCAACGGGGATCGCCCTGCTGCCCATCCAACGCCGTGACGAGGGCGACTTCATCGGCTACTGCGGGTTGATCATCGGCCGCTCCACCGTGGAGGAGCCCGAGATCGCGTACGAACTGTTCCAGCGCGCGCACGGGCGTGGCTATGCCACCGAGGCGGCCCGCGCAGTGCTCGATGCCGCCATCGCGACCGGGCGGAAGCGGCTCTGGGCGACGGTCGGGTCATGGAACACGCCGTCGTTCCGGGTCCTTGAGAAGCTCGGGTTCGAGCGTGATCGCGTGACCACGGACGACAGCGGTGAAGTGGTGTGGCTCACGCGCCCATTGCCGTGACGCGAGGGCGCGCGCCCGGTTTCGCGCTCGCGTGATCACCTGTGCTCAGGCCTTGTGGGCGGCTTGACGGCAGTGGTGGCCGGTCGGGACCGGGCTTGGTGGCGGCGGCGTTCGTCGATCGGACGTCGCGGAAGGGGACCTGTCTGCCGTCCGGTGGATAGTCGTTCTAGGCCAGTTGGTTGAAGGATCCTCGAACGCACGGCCGCCTGTTGTACGTTGTGACACCTCATACGCAAGGCGTGAGGTTTGTGTGTTCTTGCGTGGCTGATGTGGTTGCTCCGGGGAGAGCAAGTGCTGTTGCGCGGGGAGCTGTTCGGCGTGCGCAGGAGCGGCCGGCGTCCGTTGCTGATGGTGGGCGCGTTGGTGCCCAGTACGTGCGGGGACCCAGCAATCGCATCGACGCGATCATCGACCCGTACCAACGACCCACCGAGCTGACTAACGACGCAACGGCCACGTGACCAAATCCGTCGAGCAGGCCGGCACGCCCAACTCCCGTTCCTCCGGAACGACCCGCCGAGGGGTTCGCCCTTGCGGAGGTCCGGTGTGTGCGGTGGGCGAATTCGTGTTACGCGAGTGCGTCCATCCAGCCGTCACCGTGCGGAGGGACGAAGAAATATCCGCCGCCGGTGGTCAGCAGGTACTTCGCCATCGATTCCCCTTCCAGCCGCTTCTGGGCTGCCTCGAATCCTTGGGCCAGGTCTCGCTGGAAACAGGAGAAGATGATCCCCGTATCGCCGTTTCCCTGGTCGTAGCTGTAACTGCGCCGCACGATCGGTGGGGGATTGCGGCGGTCAGGAGCTGCGAGACGTACATGGGAATCAAGCGGCGTAAGCCTGCCCGTCGGATCGGCCGAGAAGTTCGGTTGCTCGTCGACCGGTGTGCCGTCAAGCCACCTCCCGTCGCGTCGGCGGCCGATGATCCGTTCCTGTTCTCGTATCGAGTCTTTGTCCCACAGGTCGGTCGCGAACCGGATGATGCGCACAACCTGGTAGCTGCCCCCCACAGCCCACTGAGGCTCGTCCTGATCGGCGGTGGTGAGCGCGCGGGCGAGGGATTCCCTCTCGGTGCCGGGATTGCCGAAGCCCTCAGTGAAGTGGAACGGGTTACGGGCCAGGCCCCTGCCGCCCTCGACCCGGTTGGCGGGACGAGAGCCATCGATGTGCCACCGAACTTTTCCGTGCGGGGAGGTGGCGTTCCTGATGCGTTCGACGGTCTTCCGTACCGTTGCGGCTTTGTCGCCCGCGACGTGCACAAGAATGTCTCCGTGCGACATCGCAGGATCAAGGAGGTCGCCCGCGAAGTGCGGCATCGCCTTGAGCTGACGGGGAAGTGAATCCTTGGTCCCGAAAAATGTCGCACCTAGAGCGAACCCCACAGATGCACCCGGCTCGGCGGCAGCGTGAACCTGTTTCACGAGTTCTCTCAGCCTGTCCCCAGGCCGTCCGATATCGAGCGCGATCAACGCCGCGTGTCGCTCCGGCAAGAGTCCACGCAACTGGGCGGGTATGTCGGCAAAATCGCCAGAAGAAGCGTCAGGACCTGTGCTTCCCCTGCCCGCCAACCCGTAGGCGGCCGCACCTCCACCTGCCAGAGCAACCGCCACACCCGAAGCCATCAGATTTCTTCGCCGTACCACGTCGACCTCGCTCGCTCCGATGAGCCCGTTGCCTCATCATTTCTCACTCTGTCAACCGAAGCCCGCACGCGACAGAGCGTTTACGGACTGTTCCCCCTGGAACACCAGTTGACGCCGCCACCGTTCGGCAGGGCAGGTCCGACGACAAGGACCCGCTGAGCGGTGCCGGTTCGCATTCCATCATCGTGTCGTCGCAGTTCTCGGTGACCGAGCGTGGGGGATAGGCGAACCGGGGGTCGTGACCCCGGGTTTTGGACACCGGAGAGACTTGGATCTTGATGGTCCAGGAGAACGGAGTCCCTGTGGGGATGAAGCACTGTCCCGCCGAGTTCAAGGCGGACGCGGTCGCGTTGTACCGGTCGAGGCCAGGAGCGACGATCAGGTCGGTCGCGGCTGATCCCGGGGTGAACACCGAGACGCTGCGGAACTGGATCCGGGCCGCCGACGGGCGTCGGCCCGGCGCCCACTCCGCGCCGCCGGTCACCGCGTGGGCGGGCGATGGTGACATTCAGGCGGAGCCGGCCGCCGCCCGGAAGAGGGTTCGCGAGCTGGAGGAAGAGCGCGACATTCTTCGCGAGGCGGCCCGGTATTTCGCGACGGAGACGCGCTGGTGAACCGCTGCCGGTTCGTTGAAGACCATCAGCGCCGTCACGGCGTGAAGCGGCTCTGCGGCGTTCTCGGCGTTCTCGGCCTCTCCCGGTCGAGCTTCTGCTACTGGCGTCGCACCGCAGCCGCGCGGACAGCCCGGCAGACCGCCGAGGCCGGGCTCGCGGCCCGGATACGCAGGGTCCACCAGGAATCCGACGGCACTTACGGAGTCCCCAGGATCACCGCCGAGCTCCGTGACGAGGGTGGCCCGGTGGTCAACCACAAGCGGGTCGCGAGGGTCATGCGGACCATCGGACTTGAGGGGGTGCGTCTGCGGCGTCGGCACCGCACCACCCTCGCGGACCAGACGGCTTCGAAGGCGCCGGATCTGATCGGCCGTGACTTCACCGCTGTCGTGGTGAACACGAAGCGGTGCTCGTCCTCACCTTGGACATGGCCTTCGTACCAGCCGTGGACGGCCGCGTGGAAGATCGCCTCCTCCGCCCTGGCTTCGCCGGTGGACCGGCCCGGGCTCCTTTCGTACTCAAGGGGACGGGGCATTCTGTCGCCGGAGGCCGGTGACGCTCCCACTTGACCGGCTCGGCGGGACATAGCAGGAGGTGTTGATGTCCATGAGGCGGAGGGGCGGGGGCGCTTGGACCTGCGAGAACAGGCCCACCCACATACTTGTTCTGCTCTACGGAGCCATCAGCCGACCAGGACGAGGGGGAACCCGTGGGACAGCCAAGGACGATGCTCGCCCAACGAATATCCGAGCAACGGGCGGGGGTTGGTGATCCACGGGCGTTGGTGGGTGAGATGCGGCGCACGGTTCTTCTGATTCCATCGGCGGAGCCCGGTCTGTGGAGTGCCCGATCGGGCGGTGTTCGGTGGATCTGCGCGTTCACGGACGAGACGGCGCTGGCCCGCTTCGCCGTTCACCACGGCCCGGGTGATCGTCTGATGGACTACGTCGCGCTGCTCGGGGCGCGGATCGTGGATGAGATCGTGCCGACTTTGGACGAACCCACCGGGCTCGCGGTAGACATCGCCGACGAGGACGGGGCGATGTTCTTCCCGCCGGTCACCGGCGTCGTCCCGGACGGCGTCGCGGTCGACTCCGGCGCGGCGCAGGAGAGGGGCGGCCGTGAGCGGTGACGGATCGGACCTCGCCTTCGATCAGACGTCGGTGGCGAAGTTCACGCAGGGTGTGGGCGCGACCATTGATCAACTCGGCGAACTCGGCGGCGCCACCGGGTCGGTGATGGGCAAGGGGTTCTCGGGTCTGGCCATGACGGGCATGGAGGCAGGGCATCGAGGGCTGTCGGTGGATTTCGAGGATTTCTGCGAACGGTGGGAGTGGGGAGTACGCGCCCTGGTGAGCGACGCGAGCGCGCTCGCGGACCGTCTCGGGCTGGCGGCGGGCACGCAGTGGGAGCACGACCAGTACGTTGAGGGCTCCTTCAAGGTCGGCCTCAGCGCAGCGATGGGCGGCAACCCACACGCCAGCGAGGAGGACATCTCCCAGCAGGGCTGGGGCGACATCCTCACTCCCGACTACCTGGACCCGGACTGGAGTGCCGAGTCGTTCGAGAAGGCCGGCCAGGACGTGGAGCAGACCTGGAAGGACACCGGCCGCACCGTTCTCACCGAGGGACAGGGCGGTCGGGAGGCGGAGAGGCTCAAGACCGAGCTCGGCCTCAGCGACGGTCAGTGGGACCGGGCACTGGACGACACGTTCGGGCCGTCGCCCGAGGAACGCGCCCAGCAGGCACAGCAACAGGGCGACACGAACACAGGCGGGGGCGGCTGAGCGTGGGCGTCGAGGATTTCATCAGGGACATCACGCCCGACTCGGTCGAGGGCGTGGTTGAAGACGGTGTGGAGTGGGCCGGTAACCGGGTCGAGGGCGCCGGGAACTGGACGGCGGACCGGCTGGACGACGTGGGCTGGGAATCCGGTTCGGACTGGGTGCGGGAGCAGTCGCGCTCGGTTGCGAACCGGATGGGCGCCGATGTCGAGGAAATGGACCTCGGGCAGACCGAGGACAAGGCCAAGCTGGTGTACGGAAGCCCCAGCAAGCTCCATGCCACGGCGGAACAACTTCGTTCCTTTCAGAGAGCGTTCGACGACGCCGGCGGCGGGTTGAAGGGCCTCGACTCCTCGCGGCTGAAGGGTGAGACGGCCGATGCGCTGCGCACCGCGGTGAGTACCCAGCCGCCGAAGTGGTTCGCCGGTGCCGATGCCTGTGAGAAGGCGGCTGCCGCGCTGGAGGCGTTCGCCTACACCGTCACCTGGGCACAGAACCAGGCGCAGACGGCTATCGACATGTGGAAGGAAGGAGTCAAGGCCTCCCAGAGCGCGGCCGACGGACACCGCAAGCGGATCGACGACTACAACAAGGCCGTGAACCGCTACAACGCACAGGCTCCCGAGGAGCGCAACCCCGGCACTCTGCCGCCCTGCCCCGCGCCGACGTTCGACGACCCCGGCAAATCGATCATGCAGGACGCGCAGGAACTCCTCGCCCAGGCCCGCGAACAGCGGAACGCTGCTGCGGAGACCGCCCGC
Source organism: Streptomyces sp. NBC_00654 (assembly GCF_026341775.1). Lineage (NCBI taxonomy): Bacteria > Bacillati > Actinomycetota > Actinomycetes > Kitasatosporales > Streptomycetaceae > Streptomyces > Streptomyces sp. NBC_00654. The sequence goes on from NZ_JAPEOB010000001.1 coordinate 2,672,207, forward strand.
AGCGCCGTCCGCGCCGCCCGCGACAAGGCCCCTGAGAAGCCCACGTACGCACAACAGGTGGCCAGCGGTCTGCAGGAACTGCAGATCATCAACGACCACGTCGGCGGCGGCGTCATCAAGGGCACCGCAGGGCTGCTGAACTTCGTCCGGGGGATCAACCCGCTGGACCCGTACAACATCACCCACCCCGCCGAGTACGCCACCAGCCTCAACAGCCTGGCTGCCGGTCTGGTCGTCACCGCCAACGACCCGGTCGGCACCGGCAAGCAGATGATCAGCGACTTCATGAAGGACCCCGCGGAAGGGTTCGGCCGGCTGCTGCCCGACGCGGCACTGACCGCGGCCACCGGCGGGGGCGGCGCCGTCGCCAAGGGTGTCCGCCTCGCCGCGGATATGGCGAAGGCCGCCCGGGCCCGTCGGCTGCTCGACAACGCCCCCAACGGCACCCACAACCGTCCCGACGGGCGCCGCGTCGTCGCCAACACCGATCCGGTCGACCTCGCATCGGGACGGATGTTCCTGCCCCAGACCGACCTGGTGCTGCCGGGAACCCTGCCGCTGGTCTTCACCCGCCGCACCGAGTCCGGTCTGCTGGCAGGCCGGTTCCTCGGCCCCTCTTGGACCTCCACCGTCGACGAGCGCCTGGAGATCGACGCTGCCGGCGTCGTCCACGTCACCGCCGACGGCCTCCTGATTCCCTATCCGCACCCCGCCCCAGGCACCCCGACCGAACCGGAGTCCGGGACCGCCCGCACACTGCTGGCCCGTGACGTGACCGGCGATTACACCGTCACCGATCCCGGCACGGGCTTGGTCTGTCACTTCACCGCCCCGGCCGACAGCGAACCGGGCGGCGACGGTGATGCCTGGCTGGACCGGGTCGAGGACCGCCACGGCAACTGGTGGGCCGTGGAACGTACCGAAAACGGCACCCCGCTCGCCCTGACCTGCTCTGCCGGCCGCCGGGTGGCTGTCGCGGTGAGCGACGGTCGGGTCACAGCTCTGTCCCTGGCGGGAGCGGGAGAGAACGGGGCGGACCTGCCTCTGATGCGCTACGGCTACGAGGACGGAAACCTCACCACCGTAGTCAAACCGTCCGGCGCCACCACCACCTTCGTCCACGACGACCGTCGCCGCGTCACTGCCTGGATCGACTCCAACAACAGCCGCTACGACTACACATACGACGACCGCGACCGCGTCATCGACGAGGGCGGTCAGGCCGGCCACATCCAGATCACCCTCACCTACACCGAACCCGACCCGGACACCGGTCTTCGCACCACCACCCTCACCACGGCCGGCGGACACACGACCCGGCACCGGATCGATCGCCACTGCCGGGTGGTGGCCACCACCGATCCGCTCGGCCACACCACCCGCTTCACCTACGACAACCGCGGTAACACCCTGACCCGCACCGATCCGCTGGGCCGCACCACCGCCTTCACCCACGACGAGGACGGCCGCCTGCTCGTCGTCACCCGTCCCGACGGGAGCGAACTACGCACCGTGCGCGACCCGTCGGGTGCATCCACGGAATTCCGGGGGCCGGACGGTGCCCGCTGGCTCCAGGAATTCGACGAGCACGGCAGCCGCACCGCCGTCACCGACCCGGTCGGCGCCACCACCCGGTACGCCTACGACGGCCGGGGCAGGCTGACCACCGTCACCGACGCCCTCGGCGCCACCACCACCGTGCGCTGCGACGCCGCTGGGCTGCCGGTGGCAGTGACCGACCCGGCCGGCGGCACCACCCGCCTGGAGCGCGATGTTCTGGGCCGGATCGTGCGCACCGTCGACCCGATGGGCAGCGTGACCCGGGTCGTCCTGGACGAGGACGGTAATCTCGCCCGCCGTGTCGCCCCGGACGGTGCCGCCGAGTCGTGGACGTACGACGGCGAGGGCAACCCCCTCAGCCACACCGGCCTGGCCGGCGGCATATCCCGCTTCGAGTACACGCACTTCGACCTGCTCACCACCCGCACCGGACACGACGGCAGCCGCCACACGTTCGAGCACGACGCGGATCTGCGGTTGATCCGGGTCACCGGCCCACACGGCACCTGGTCCTATACGTACGACGCCGCCGGCCGGCTCGCTTCCGAGACGGACTTCGACGGCCGCACTCTCACCTACCGGTACGACGCCGCCGGGCAGCTCACCGCCCGGTCCGACACCCTCGGCCGGACCGTGTCCTACATCTACGACCAGCTCGGCCAAGCGGTCAGCAAGGACGTGGCGGGCAAGGTGACCACCTATGCGTACGACCGGGCCGGACGCCTGCTGCACGCGGCCGGACCGGACAGCGAGATCGTCTACGCGTACGACCGGCGTGGCCGGACCAGGACCGAACTCGTCGACGGCCGCGCCATGAACTACGCCTACGACACCCTGGGCCGCCGGGCACGCCGCATCACCCCCACCGGCGCGATCACCGAGTACGGCTACGACGCCGCCGGCCGTGCCGCCCGGATATCCAGCGGCGGACGCGAGATAGCCTTCACCCACGACGCGGCCGGCCGGGAACTCGAGCGCGTCTTCGGTGGATCCCTCACTCTGGCCTCCGCCTGGGACGAGGCCGGAAGGATCTGCGCGCAGCACCTGACGGTCGGGGGCCGTGCCCTCAACCGCCGGCACTACGCCCACCGCGCCGACGGCCATCTCACCTCCGTGACCGACGATCTGTCAGGCTCCCGCACCTTCGATCTGGACGCGTCCGGACGGGTCACCGGGGTCCATGCCGAGGGGTGGACCGAGCGTTATGCCTACGACGCCGCCGGCAACCAGACGGCGGCCTCCTGGCCCGATTCACACCCCGGCCACGACGCCAGCGGCCCCCGCTCCTACACCGGAACCTCCGTCACCAGGGCCGGCAAAGTCCGCTTCGAACACGACGCCCTCGGCCGCGTGATCTTGCGCCAAAGAACCCGTCTGTCACGCAAGCCCGACACCTGGCGCTATGAATGGGACGCGGAGGATCGTCTCGTCGCCGTGGTCACACCCGACGGCACCCGCTGGCGCTACCTCTACGACCCCTTGGGTCGCCGCACGGCAAAACAGCGCCTCGCTGACGACGGCGAGAACGTCGCAGAGGAGGTCCGCTTCTCCTGGGACGGCACGACCCTGTGCGAACAGACCGTCCACACACAGGGCCAGCCACACATGGTCGCCCTCACCTGGGACCACCGCGGCCTGGCCCCGCTGTCCCAGACGGAACGCCTTCTCTCCCCGGACACTCGGCAGGTGGAGATCGACCGCCGGTTCTTCGCCATAGCCACCGACCTCGTGGGAACGCCCACCGAACTGGTCGACGAGTCCGGCGAGATAGCCTGGCGTGCCAGGAGCACTCTCTGGGGCACCACTGCTTGGGCCCGCTCCAGTACGGCCTATACCCCGCTGCGTTTCCCCGGCCAGTACTACGACCCGGAGACCGGTCTCCACTACAACCTCTTCCGCCACTACGACCCGGAGACCGGTCGCTACACCTCCCCTGACCCGCTCGGCCTCAGCCCCGCGCCGAATCCGGTCGCCTATGTGCACAATCCGTTCACCGTCTGCGACCCTCTCGGACTGTCGCCGTACTCGCGGTTCAAAGGTCTGGGCTGGCTGACGGACAACCAGCTCACACGCCCGTCGTTCCGGTATCAGCGCCTTGTCACCGACCAGAGCTACGAGCAGCAGTGGATATTGCCGGACGGCCGGGAGGTCCACGTCGACGGCGGTCCGCGGGACGGCTGGATCACAGAGGCGAAGTGGACCGGCGGTGACAACGTCGGTGAATGGAAGAAATCCCCGTACAACCCCGATTTCAAGCATTACGACGAGGGTCGGCTCACCGCGCAGGCCGACAAGCTGCTTGCCCTTAACGAGGATCTAGGAGGCAAGGGAGTCCGCTATATGGTGTCCAATGAATGGGGTGCCGCGCATGTGAACGAAGTGCTGTCCAAGGCCTTCCCCGAGGCCTACGCCAGCGGGCAGCTGAAGGCGTATCACGTGCCCGGCAACGGCATGAGTGGAATGAGTTCATGGCTGAAGTGATCGCGATGCTGGAAGAGCTCAGGGACATCACCCCGCTGACCGCCGAGGCTGCGGTGGCGCGGTTCTTGGCTCAGGAGTGGACGCCCGGGAGCAAGGTCCGTGACGGCGTGGAGACGTCGTGGGACAAGGGCAGCGTCGGGGGCTGGATCCAGACGTTCGGCGGTGGGGCGGTCAGCGTCTCGTTCTTCGTCTGGATCCGCGACGTCGACGAGTCGGGCTACTTCGACGACCTGGATGCCGTCTACGAGGAGGGGGGGCAAGTGCTGGCCGACTTCCTCCCCGAGATCGAGGAGTCCCCGCTTGCCGGCCACCTCATCGAGGCCGAGGTGACGGAGGCGGACAGGGACGAGTTCATCAAGCTGAAGAAGTGGACCCTCGACGGCCGGATTCTGACCGCCGGTGTGATCCAGCATGACACCGATCTTCCGGTGATGGTCATGGTGGTGCTGGAGGAGCCCGGCGCTGCCTGACTCAGCCCGTACGCCAGGGCGCCCCGCGTGCTTCCATCCGAGGCTGGGCGCCCCCTGACGTACGCGACTCATGGTGGTGGGGCCGGACATCCAAAGACGAGCCGTGCGGTGCCTTACGAGGTCTGTCCAGAAGGCGGACCACCACTGCTCGTGCGGTCGCAAGTTTCTCAGGCCCATTGCTCCTGCTCAGCAGCGATTGCTGTGCTTGGGCAGCTCTCCCCGGAAGCCGCAGCCGGGGCACTCGTCCTCGCCCTGGATATGACCCTCGTACCAGCCGTGGACGGCTGCATGCAGGATCCTCCACCGAGGCTTCGCCGCTGCGGACCCATGCGATGACGTTGCGACGATCAACCGGAGCACAGCGTTGTCGGGCGAGGGGAACGGCGGGGACGTCGTAGCCGCAGCCTGCGGGCGGATACGGGTGCGGGTCATCCAGACGGAGTGGTTTCGTGCTGGGCGAAGCCGTGCACGTCGCTGCGGAACCCACGGCCGACCGGCTTCCAGCCCTGGAACGTGATCGGCTTCCAGCGGGGCTGGTCCGGCACGCTGTCGTCGTCGGGCGCTGGCAGTCTGGCCGGCTCTTCCGGCTGCGAGCGGCACCGACGCTGATGCCCGGGTGGGCGGCGATCTCCGGATCCCCCCCAGGGCTTCTGATCGTCGGCCAAGATATCGACCTCGTTTGTCGGCGAGGAGCGTACGCGTACGCCTCACGGGCGGTGGTGGGCGCACAGCAAGGCCGCGCCTGCCTGAACGACGCGGGGCAGCCATATGGAGGTCCTTGGTCAGACCTCGGTCCGTTGTCGGCGATGTACGCCTTGCCGTCGTGGACGACGACCTCGGCTCCCACGTAGTGGGCGAAGGGAAAGTCGGGGTTGACGGCGATTCGGACCGGCAGGTTGGGATCGAGTTCCTGGAGCTGGCGGAGCAGGTGGCCGACGGTCAGGTACTGGGGCAAGGGGATCTCCGGGAGTGGTGGGTACTGACGGGGGTGGCTGGCCTACGACGGGAGTCGTCGGGCCAGCCGGTCAGAAGGGTGAAGGGGCCTGATCGGCGGTCAGCACGAGGAGTGGGTAACCAGAGCGGCGAGGAACCCCGCAACGGCCTCGGAGGGAGTGTGGAGACCGAACTCCTGGACCCAGGCGTCGCCGCCTGCGGGCAGCACTCGGACGTGCCAGACGATGTTGCGCTTCCAGGCAGCGGGGTCTTCTGGAAGCCAGCCGACGTGGACGCCGCCGTCGGGGCTGGTGGCATGGACGTTGGCCTCGGGGGTGTCGACGATCGCCCAACCGAGAGTGCTCAGGAGATCGAGCACGGGCGTGGCGCACTGGTCGGATGAAGAGCCACTGGGCACGTTCTCCGGCGGGGCGGACGACGGCGGGCAGGAGGGTTGCGGAGACGTTCACGGTTGGGCGATCTCCTCGTTGACCTGTGGGTTTTCCCGACACCCGTACGTTGGCATGTGTCATGCCGAAGTGCGTAGTCGTTTCCCCGGGGTGACGTCTGCCGTGTGCGAACTCAAGGTCGTCGGCAGGTGAATGGGAGGCCGGGGAATGGACAGGCGACCGCGGTTTTCCTGCCTGGGTTGCGGTGACGAGCCACACGGGAGAGAAGGGGGACGGAGATGGCCGAGGCGAGCAGACACTGGGACGGTGCCGGGCTGGAGCGCAAGATCCGGGTGGCCGGGCGGCCGTGGACCGTGGGCGACATTGCGATGGTCGCCGACGGTCCACGGCCGGGCGTCGGCGCACAGCACGACCGGTGGCCGGACAAGGAGGTGGTGGGCCACCGAGCCGAGGACGCCCTCCGCGACGAGGACCCGCGTTAGCCGTTCAGCGTCGTGGCCCCGTGGTGGGCACCGGCGGCCCGACGACGGCCGTCGGAGAGGATGCTTCGGGCCCGCGGGCCCCGCGGTGTGAGGCGTCTGCCCGGAACGGGCGACAGCGGCCTGGGCGAGCCGAGCCGCCGGGGTCTCGGGAGAGACTGACGGTTACTCAGCTCTTCCTGGCACCCAGTCAGTCATTCAAGATCATCTTGTATGTGCGTTGCGCAAGGTACTGAAAAGCAACAGTGATCAGTGAAGGGCCGTGAAGGTAAGTATTCGCAGCTCAGATGGCATGTTGCGGTGTTGTGCCCCTTGTCCTCAAGGGGCACGACACCCCGCCGGTCAGATGTCCCGGAAGATCTCGATCTGGGCGCCCACCGAGTTCAGCCGCTCGGCCAGATCCTCGTAACCGCGGTTGATGACATAGACGTTGCGCAGTACGGAGGTGCCCTCCGCCGCCATCATCGCCAGCAGCACCACCACCGCGGGCCGCAGTGCGGGCGGGCACATCATCTCGGCGGCGCGCCAGCGGGTCGGGCCTTCGACCAGGACCCGGTGCGGGTCGAGGAGTTGCAGTCGGCCGCCCAGCCGGTTCAGGTCGGTGAGGTAGATGGCCCGGTTGTCGTAGACCCAGTCGTGGATCAGGGTCTGGCCGTGCGCGGAGGCCGCGATGGCCGCGAAGAACGGCACGTTGTCGATGTTGAGGCCGGGGAACGGCATCGGGTGGATCTTGTCGATCGGCGCCTCCAGTTTGGAGGGGCGCACGGTCAGGTCCACCAGCCGGGTGCGGCCGTTGTCCGCGGCGTACTCCGTCGTGCGGTCGCAGTCGACGCCCATTTCCTCCAGCACCGCGAGTTCGATCTCCAGGAACTCGATGGGCACCCGGCGGATCGTGAGCTCGGACTCCGTCACCACGGCGGCGGCCAGCAGGCTCATCGCCTCGACCGGGTCCTCGGAGGGGGAGTAGTCCACTTCGACGTCGATGTGCGGAACGCCGTGCACGGTGAGCGTCGTTGTACCGACGCCGTCGACCCGTACGCCCAGTGCCTCCAGGAAGAAGCACAGGTCCTGGACCATGTAGTTGGAGGACGCGTTGCGGATGACGGTCGTGCCGTCGTGCCGGGCGGCGGCCAGCAGGGCGTTCTCGGTGACCGTGTCGCCGCGTTCGGTCAGGACGATGGGCCGGCCGGGCGTGACCGAGTGGTCGATCTGCGCGTGGTAGAGCCCCTCGGTGGCGGCGATCTCCAGCCCGAACCGGCGCAACGCGATCATGTGCGGCTCGATGGTGCGCGTACCGAGGTCGCAGCCGCCCGCGTACGGCAGCTTGAACTGGTCCATACGGTGCAGCAGCGGGCCGAGGAACATGATGATGGAGCGGGTCCGGCGCGCGGCGTCGGCGTCGATCGCCTCCATGTCGAGCTGGGCGGGCGGGACGATCTCCAGGTCCACACCGTCGTTGATCCAACGGGTGCGGACGCCGATGGAGTTCAGCACCTCCAGCAGCCGGAAGACCTCCTCGATCCGGGCGACGCGGCGCAGGACCGTGCGGCCCTTGTTCAGCAGGGTCGCGCACAGCAGCGCGACGCACGCGTTCTTGCTGGTCTTCACATCGATGGCGCCGGAGAGGCGGCGGCCGCCGACGACCCGCAGGTGCATGGGGCCGGCGTATCCGAGGGACACGATCTCGCTGTCGAGGGCTTCACCGATGCGGGCGATCATCTCAAGGCTGATGTTCTGGTTGCCGCGCTCGATGCGGTTGACGGCGCTCTGGCTGGTGGCGAGCGCCTCGGCCAGCTGTGTCTGTGTCCAGCCCCGGTGCTGACGGGCGTCACGGATGAGCTTGCCGATGCGTACGAGGTAATCGTCTGACATATCGGCAGGCTATCTCAGATATGAGATGAAGATCGCGCGGGGGTGTGCGTTCGGGTGACGACCGGGCGGGTGACGGCCGCTCACCCGCATCGGAGGGCAGCCGTGCGACCACGTCCGGACCCGGTCCCCGCCCATCGTCCTGCCGCCGCCCCGGCCCGGCTCGTGGTGTGCGCCCGTTCGGGGTGCTCCGGGAACCCCGGCGGCCGTCCGGGAAGCCGCCGCCCCGGCCCGCCGTCCGGGCCCGCCCGTGTCCGGCGCGGGCGGTTTGACCTTCAAGCTGCTTGAACGCCGACAATCGCGTTCATGGACGACATCGACGCGTTGATGAGCATCGGCGCCTTCGGGCGCCGGGTCGGACTGGCACCCAGCGCCCTGCGATTCTACGACGACTGCGACGTACTGCGCCCCGCCCACGTGGACGTGGCGACGGGATACCGCTACTACGCCCCGGACCAGGTGGTCCGTGCGGTGCTGGCGCGGCGCCTGCGGGCGGCGGGCGTGCCGCTCGGCGATGCCTCGGTGGTGCTCGACGGCACTGATGAGGAGGCCCGTGCCGTCCTTGAGGAGCACGCCGGAAGGGTACGGGAGACGGCGGCATCGGCGCAGTCGGCGATCGCGGCGATCCTCCATGACCTGCCCGCCGGGACGCGGCGGGTGAAGGTGCGCGTCGGAGGGGCGGAACTGGCCGGCGCGGTACGGCAGGTCGCGCCGTCGGTGGGGTCCGCCGCCGTGCGGGAGGAGTTCCCGGCGCTCGGCTGTGTCCTGATCGAGCTCGGCGGCGAGGAGGTACGTCTGGTGGCCACGGACCGCTACCGCCTGGCCGTCCGAGCCCTGCGGCCCGCCTCCGTGGAGGGCGATACGTACCAAGTCCTCGTGGACGCACGGGAGATGAGAGACCTCGCGGTCTGGGCGATACGCCTGCCGGAGGTGAGCATCGAGGTCGACCGGAACGGCGCGTGGCTGCGTGGCGGGGGCGATTCACGGGCTCTGCCCACCGTCGACGAGACGTTTCCCGACTACCGGATGATTCTCGACGATCTGCCGGACGCCCGGCACCGGTTGATCACGGGCCGCGCCGCTCTCGGCGCCGCCCTCGACGCCGCCGGTACGCGGGGCACCCCGGTCACCGTGCGCACCGGCGAGCAGCAACTCACGCTCACCGCAGGCGAATCGGCCGGCACCACGCTCCCCGCGCTGTGCACGGGGCCACCGCTGCGCATCGCCTTCGACGCGGAGCTGCTCCGTTCGGCGCTCGATGCCGCTGTGGGGCCCGATGTGCTGCTGGAGATCGTGTCGCCGGTCCAACCCGTGGTCGTCCGCTCCGCCGACCAGGGCAGCTTCACCACCCTGGTGATGCCGGTCCGCGACGCCGGGGCCGACGCGTAGCCCCGTCCGGAACCGGAAGCCGGCCTGCGCGCCAGGAACGGATCGTCAGGGTGAGGCGCAGGGCGAGCGTCATGGCACCGGCTGCCGCCGCGACGCACACGGCGACGAAGATGTCGGGCACCCAGTTCATCAGCTGGTCAGGACTCATCAGGACAACTGCGGATGCCAGCGCGGCCACCGGGGCCGCGCCCGCCAGGCACCAGAGGGCGGTCGTTGCGGCGCGGCGAGGCCGGGAGCCTGCCGTGACAGGGCGGCGGAGGAGCCTGACCTGCCATGCGACCGCCAGGAGCAGGGCCATGGCGAGGGCGGTGGCACCCCAGACGGCCGCGTAGTAGACAGCGGCGGATGGGCTGCTGGTGGGAGTTCCGCCGGTCCCCAGGATTCGGGCGGCACCGAATCCGACCTGCATGAGCGCCTCGTCCTGGAGCAGGCCGTACAGGTTCTGCTCCAGCACGATGGCGGCGTTCAGTTTCGGCAGCAGGAACAGCATCGCCGCGTAGCCGGGCGTCGCGCCCGTGTGCCAGATGGCGTCGTCGAGCGGCGCGTCCAGTCCGCCGACCCGCCAGCCCATCCCGTATCCGGTCCCGGCGCCGGTGGGCCGGAGCCTGCCCTCCTCACGCATCAGCCGTACGGATTCGGGGGTGAGGACGCTCCGGCCCCCGGCGGTCCTGCCCGATCTGAGCTGGAACGAGGCGAAGGCGGCCAGAGCGTTGAGGTCGCCGCCCGTGTAGCCGTAGGCCGCGCCGTGGTCGTCGACGCCGTCGACCGTCGCGGAGGGCATGCCCCACAGGAGCCGGTGCCCCGGGGACAGGTTCCGCTTCCGGGCCGAGGCCCGGTCGGCTATGGCGCCGTCCATGCCCACCGGGTCGAGCACGCTCCGCCGCAGATGCTCGGCGAAGGGGAGTCCGGTGACGGACTCGACCAGGGCGGAGAGGACCAGATAGTTGGCGCTGGTGTAGGCGTACGTGGTCCCGGGCGGACCGAGCGGCCGCACCCCGTCCAGAGCGCCGAGGCGTTCCGCCGGGCGGGGGCAGTCGGCGGCGAGGCAGTCGGCGACCTCGAACGTGGCCGACTCGGGCAGTCCGCTGGTCTGGTTGAGGAGATGGCGGACCGTGACCCCGGACGCGTGTGCCGCGCCCCCGAACCGGAACTCCGGCACATGGTCCACGACCCGGTCGTCGAGACGGAGGCGCCCGTCCTGGACGAGGGTCATCACGCTGGTCGCCGTGATCGGTTTGGCGACCGACCCCCACAGGAACGGTGTTCCGGCCCGGACGCGCTCGCCCCGTCCGTCCCTGCCCCAGGACCGCTGATGGACCGGGCCGTCGGGACCGACCACGGCGTAGGAGATTCCGGGCGTGCGGGTGGCCCGCATCCGGTCGCGGACATAGGCGTCGATCGCGGCATAGCGGTCGGACATGACATCGCCCGAGGTGGCAGTCGCGGCGCCGGAAGTGCCAGAAGTGCCAGAAGTGTCGGAAGTACCGGGAGTCGGAGGGGTGTCAGGGGCGGCAGGGGCAGGAGTGGCTGCAGAGGCAGTCGGGGCCACCGGGGTGCAGAGAAAGAGACAGAGCAGGAGGACCACCGTGTTCGCGGCGGCACACCGCAGGCGGTTGCGCATGGGACTTCCTCACCGTTGTCGAAGGCGGGACGGATAACCATATGGCGATACGGTTTTTACCGTACGCTGGTACGGTTATCAAGTGCCCAGGATCGCGGACCATGAAGAACGCCGACGCCAGATCGCCGTCGCCGTGTGCGAACTCATCTCGGAGCACGGGCTCGACGCCGTGACGGTCGCCCGCACGGCGGCCGCCGCCGGGATGTCGGTCGGGCTTGTGCAGCACTACTTCCGTACGAAGGACGAGATGCTGCTCCACGCCTTCACCGCGGTCACCGCGCGTATCCGGATCCGGGCCGACGAGCGGATCCGGGCCGGGATCGCGCACCGGCGGCCCATCTCGCAGGTTCTGGGCGAGGCGATGGCGGAGTTCATCCCCCTGGATGACGGGCGCCGCGCCGAGTTCCGGGTCACCAGGGCGTTCGCCGGCCGGGCCCTGGACGCGCCCGCCCTCGCCGAGGTCGACATCGAGACCGCGCGGCGGCTGCGCGAGGACATCGCGCGGGCCGTTCGCAACGGCAAGGAGTGCGGCGAGGTCGAGCCGGATCTGGATCTCTGGCCCGCGGCCGTCCGGCTCACTGCCGTGACGGAAGGACTCGCGATGCAGGTCTACCGGGATCCCGCCGGGGTGAACGGGGTGGCCGCGGGGGAGCTGGTGGCCTCGGTCATCGCCGACGAGCTCGCGGCGGTCTTCACCGGTGAGTGCGGCCAGTACGCCGAGGGTCCCCGCGCCTGACCCGTATACGGGAGGAGCCTGCCCGGGTCCGCCCCGTATGCGGGGGAGTCCGCCCTGTGCGCGGTGGTAGGGAAACGGACCGGCTCGCCCGGCGAACGCCCCGAATGGATGCGGGTGGTCGGGGGCGCCCGGGCATGACCGGACGGCGGCGATGTACTAGAGTTATCTCGACATCGAGATATCTGCCGAGGCGTACCGCAGCCGCCGCTCGGTAAGGGTTACCTAACTAAGCCTTACCTTAGCGGATGGTCGGGGCCGTAGGCGGCACCACGCGGCGCCGGCCGCCAATGAGGCGCGGCGCGGTAGTACGCGCACATTGAAGAAGGAGACTGTCGTGTCGGCGAACAGCTTCGACGCCCGCAGCACGCTGCGCGTGGGCGACGAGTCGTACGAGATCTTCAAGCTGGACAAGGTGGAGGGCTCCGCGCGCCTCCCTTACAGCCTGAAGGTGCTGCTGGAGAACCTGCTCCGCACCGAGGACGGCGCGAACATCACCGCCGACCACATCCGGGCGCTGGGCGGATGGGACTCGCAGGCCCAGCCCAGCCAGGAGATCCAGTTCACGCCGGCCCGCGTGATCATGCAGGACTTCACCGGCGTCCCCTGTGTCGTGGACCTCGCCACCATGCGTGAGGCCGTGAAGGAGCTCGGCGGCGACCCGGCGAAGATCAACCCGCTGGCCCCGGCCGAGCTGGTCATCGACCACTCCGTCATCGCCGACAAGTTCGGCACCAACGACGCGTTCGCCCAGAACGTCGAGCTGGAGTACGGCCGCAACAAGGAGCGCTACCAGTTCCTGCGCTGGGGTCAGACCGCCTTCGACGAGTTCAAGGTCGTCCCCCCGGGCACCGGCATCGTGCACCAGGTCAACATCGAGCACCTGGCCCGTACGGTCATGGTCCGTGGCGGCCAGGCGTACCCCGACACCCTCGTCGGCACCGACTCGCACACCACCATGGTCAACGGCCTCGGCGTGCTCGGCTGGGGCGTCGGCGGCATCGAGGCCGAGGCGGCGATGCTCGGCCAGCCGGTCTCCATGCTCATCCCGCGCGTCGTCGGCTTCAAGCTGACCGGTGAGCTGCCGGCTGGCACCACCGCCACCGACCTCGTGCTGACCATCACCGAGATGCTCCGCAAGCACGGCGTCGTCGGCAAGTTCGTCGAGTTCTACGGTGAGGGCGTCGCCGCCACCTCCCTCGCGAACCGCGCCACCATCGGCAACATGTCGCCGGAGTTCGGTTCCACCGCCGCGATCTTCCCGATCGACGACGAGACCCTGAAGTACCTGCGCCTGACCGGCCGCGACGAGCAGCAGGTCGCCCTCGTCGAGGCGTACGCCAAGGAGCAGGGCCTCTGGCTGGACCCGGCCGCCGAGCCCGACTTCTCCGAGAAGCTGGAGCTCGACCTCTCCACGGTCGTCCCCTCCATCGCCGGCCCGAAGCGCCCGCAGGACCGCATCGTCCTCGCCAACGCGAAGGCGCAGTTCGCGCAGGACGTGCGCAACTACGTCGCGGACGACGAGGAGTCGGGCAAGGAGTCCTTCCCGGCCTCCGACTCCCCGGCCGCCACCAACGGTGTCCCGAGCCGTCCCACCACCGTCACGGCCCCCGACGGTTCGACGTACGAGATCGACCACGGCGCCGTCACCGTCGCCGCGATCACCTCCTGCACCAACACCTCGAACCCGTACGTCATGGTCGCCGCGGCGCTCGTGGCCAAGAAGGCCGTCGAGAAGGGCCTGTCCCGCAAGCCGTGGGTCAAGACCACGCTCGCCCCGGGCTCCAAGGTCGTCACCGACTACTTCGACAAGGCGGGCCTGACCCCGTACCTCGACAAGGTCGGCTTCAACCTCGTCGGCTACGGCTGCACCACCTGCATCGGCAACTCCGGCCCGCTGCCGGACGAGGTCTCCAAGGCGGTCAACGAGCACGACCTGGCCGTGACCTCGGTGCTCTCCGGCAACCGTAACTTCGAGGGCCGGATCAACCCCGACGTCAAGATGAACTACCTGGCGTCCCCGCCGCTGGTCGTCGCGTACGCCATCGCCGGTTCGATGAAGGTCGACATCACCAAGGACGCCCTGGGCACCGACCAGGACGGCAAGCCGGTCTACCTCGCGGACATCTGGCCCTCCGAGGCCGAGGTCAACGACGTCGTCGCCAACTCCATCGGCGAGGACATGTTCAACAAGTCCTACCAGGACGTCTTCGCGGGCGACGCCCAGTGGCAGGCGCTGTCGATCCCGACCGGCAACACCTTCGAGTGGGACTCCGAGTCCACCTATGTGCGCAAGCCCCCGTACTTCGAGGGCATGACGATGGAGACGACCCCGGTCGAGGACATCACCGGCGCCCGGGTGCTCGCCAAGCTGGGCGACTCGGTCACCACCGACCACATCTCCCCGGCCGGTGCGATCAAGGCCGACACCCCGGCCGGCAAGTACCTCACGGAGCACGGCATCGAGCGCCGTGACTTCAACTCCTACGGCTCGCGCCGCGGTAACCACGAGGTCATGATCCGCGGCACGTTCGCCAACATCCGTCTGCGCAACCAGATCGCGCCGGGCACGGAGGGCGGCTTCACCCGCGACTTCACCCAGGCCGATGGCCCGGTGTCGTTCATCTACGACGCCTCGCAGAACTACCAGGCCGCGGGCACCCCGCTCGTCATCCTGGCGGGCAAGGAGTACGGTTCCGGCTCCTCCCGCGACTGGGCGGCCAAGGGCACCGCGCTCCTCGGCGTCAAGGCCGTCATCGCCGAGTCCTACGAGCGCATCCACCGCTCGAACCTCATCGGCATGGGCGTCCTCCCGCTCCAGTTCCCCGAGGGCGCGACCGCCGAGTCGCTCGGCCTCACCGGCGAGGAGACCTTCTCCTTCACCGGCGTCACCGAGCTGAACGACGGCACCACGCCGCGCACGGTCAAGGTCACCACCGACACGGGTGTGGAGTTCGACGGTGTCGTCCGCATCGACACCCCCGGTGAGGCGGACTACTACCGCAACGGCGGCATCCTGCAGTACGTGCTCCGCAGCCTGATCCGCAAGTAGGTCGGCCCGCAGCATCAGGAGGGGCCGCATCCCGGTGACGGGGTGCGGCCCCTCCGCGTTTGCGCGTGCGGCGTGCGGCGTGCGGCGTGCGGCGTGCGGCGAGTGAGTGCTGAGCCGCTGTGCCCGGCCGCGCCACGCCGCGGTTCAGCCGTTCGACGGGGTCCGTTCGACCTCGGCGATCCGGCACTTCGTACCGCGCGGCACCTCACCGAGGCCCTGCACCTTCGACTTGGCCGACTTGCCGGGAGCCAGGCCGGTCACCGTGGTGACCCCCTCGGAGACCTGGGTGCCGTCCTTGTCCACGAACTCGACGAACACGATGTAGTCCGCCGTGCTCCCGGACCCGTTCACGACCTTCACATCGGCCTCGGGCCACCCGATCACGGAGTCCCTCGCGCACCGGGCGACCGAGATGTCGGCCCTGGCGGCCGTACCGGTTTCGGTCGGCTCCGCCAGGGGCTCCTCCTCCGTCAGCGCCTCGGCGGAGGGCGTCCCGCCCGGTGCGGCCGACGAGGAGAGCGGCCGCTTCAGCGACTCGGGGGCCGCCCTGTCCACCGCCGTGTAGACGAGTGTCGCCACGGCTGACATGGCCAGCAGCCCGCCGCTCAGCGACAGCGTGACGATCAGCCCGGTTCGCTGCTTGCGCGGGGGTGGCGGCGGAGGCGGCGCGGACGAAGAGAAGGGCGACGGCGGCGGTGACGGCGGCGGAGGTGGTGGAAAGCTGTCCGGCAAGAGGTCCCCCCACGGGAATCGATCAAGACATGTGTACGAGCCATACGGTACGTGGGTACGGACCATGACGGAGCGCCGGAAGGCGCGCATCCTCGGCGCGGAGAGCGGAAAGACCATGGGCGAGCTGATCCTGGTCCGGCACGGCGAGACCGAGTGGTCCCGCTCCGGGCAGCACACGAGCTACACCGACCTGCCGCTGACGGACATCGGTGAACGCCAGGCCCGCGCACTCGTCCCGCTCCTGGCCGGCCGGAACATCGCGCTCGCCCTGGTCAGCCCGTACGTACGGGCCCGCCGCACCGCCGAGCTGGCCGGGCTGACCGCGCCCCGGGTCACCCCGGAGCTGCGCGAGTGGGACTACGGCGGCTACGAGGGCGTGACCACCGTGGAGATCCACCGCACCCGCCCCCTGTGGAACCTGTGGACCGACGGTGTCGACCCCGGCACCGACGCACACCCGGGGGAGAGCCCGCACGAGGTCGGCGCACGGGCGGACCTGGTCCTCGCGGGGGTGCGGTCGGCCACCGAACGGACCGGGGACGGGGACATTGTGCTCGTCGCGCACTCGCACTTCCTGCGCGTCCTCATCGCCCGCTATCTCGGGCTGACCCCGGCGGAGGGGCGGCTCTTCCAGCTGGCGACGGGCGCCCTCTCCCGGCTCGGTACGGAGCACGGGCAGCCGGTCGTCACCGCGCTGAACCTGGCACTTCCCGAAGGGCTGTCGGCGGCCGTGGGCAGCGAGGCCCGCTGAGCCGTACGGAGGGGACGCGGCCGGCACCACGTGCGAGGCACCGGCCGCCGTCCGGCCCGGCCGCCGTCCGTCCCGCCCGTCGTCCGGCCCGGGTGACGGCTCATGCCGCTTTGAGGCCGGTGAGATGGGCGAAGACGACCACGTTCGCCGAATAGCCGTTCTTCTTGTCGAACCGCCCGCCGCACGTCAGCAGCCGCAGCTCCGGACGCCCGGTCGGGCCGTAGACCTTGTCGTCGGGGAAGTCTTCCTTCTTGTACGTCTTCACGTCGTCCACGGTGAAGACGGCGGTGCGGCGGTCGGCCCGCCGGACCTTGACGGTGTCCCCGCGGTGCAGGGCGTTCAGATTGAGGAAGATCGCGGGGCCGGTGCGGGTGTCCCGGTGGCCGACGATCAGGGCGGTTCCCGCCTCCCCGGGGGCCGGGCCGTCGCGGTACCACCCGACCTCCTTGGGCCTGCTCATGGGCGGAGCGTCCAGCCGGCCCTTCTTGTCCAGGCCGAGGCCGGTGACCGGGGCCTCGATCACGATGGCGGGGACGGCCAGTTCCACCGGCGCCGACGGCGGCAGCGGTGCGTGCGAGGCCGGGACGTCCTTCGCCGCCGGGACCGGTTCCCGCCGGACCGGGGCCCCGCCCCCGCCCACGGCGTCCGAGCCGTGGGCGGCGGCGGCCGACGCGTCCTCGGACGAGCCGCTGCTCGCCCAGGCGACGCCGGCCACCAGGGAGAGCGTCACGCACACCGTCATGGTGAGACGGCATGCGCGACTCGGTCCTCTTCGCTGCCGCTGTCGCCGGTGCGGGCCGTTACGCTGCGCCACTGGCGCGGCGGCGTGCCGACCTGCGGACCAGGATCAGCCCGGCCACTCCGGCCGCGCTCGCCGCCAGTGCCGTGCCCGTCCCGAAGCCGGAGCCGCTCTCCGAGCTGACGGTCTCCATGGTCGGAACGCCACCGCCACCGGCGGGGACCGCACCGGAGGGCTGGTTGCCCTTGTCCTCACCGGACCACGAGGAGCCCTCGCTGCCGCTCTGGCCGCTCTGGCTTGCCTGACCGCCCTGACCGCCCTGACCGCCCTGGCCGCTCTGGCCGCTCTGGCTTCCCTGACCGCCCTGACCGTCCTGACCGCTCTGACCTTCCTGACCGCCCTCGCCTGCCTGGTTGCCCTGGCTGCCCTGGCTGCCCTGGCGTCCCTGGTTCCGGTCCTGGCGCTCGCAGTCGATGGTGAAGGTCTTCTGCTTCAGGCCGACCGGAACCACCCACTGGAGCTGGTACGTGCCGTCCGGCAGCAGGTATTCCTGGCTGATGGCCCTGCCCTGGGAGAGGGCGAGGGTGCCGACCAGGGTGTCCCCGGGGGGCACGGTCGGGGGCTGTGCGGTGACCGTGAACGGAACCGCCGGCAGGGTCTCGAAGTTGGCCGCGACCAGCTTGAACGCGCAGACCGGGGCCCCGTCGCGGTTGTTGCCGCGCTGCTGGCCGGCCGACTGGACACTCAGGTCGCCGCTGTCGCCCGGGGCCGCGTACGCCGCGGGCGCTGCGGCCAGGGTGAGTCCTGCGACGGCGAGGGCCGCGGCCACCGCGGTACCGGTGCGGGTGCCGCGTGAGCGGACGGAGGCGGAGATGGGCATGGAAGCTCCTTCTAGCCGAGATGATTGTCGTACTGATCACCTGATCGCCCAAGAGATCCCACGAAATGCCCCAAAAGCTCATAAAGACACAAGCGAAATCACGGAAGTACCCTGACTAGCCGATACAGGGGATGGGTTGTCCGGATGACAGGACCGCCTCTGCGCGCCCACCACGAGTGGCCTTCCACCCGCGCCCGCCACGGGCGGCCAGTCCACGCGCGCTCCCCACGCGCGCCCACCACCCGCGCTCCCCACCCACGCCCACCACACGCGGACGGGCCACCCGCTCCCGCGCGGATGGCCCGTCCGTGTCCCGTCACCCGGTCGCGGCCGCGACCGGGGCCGAAAGGGTGCCGCCTCAGCCGAGCAGCTCCACCTCCGCCAGGGTCGCCGGGCCGTCGAGCACCAGCCGGTACTTCGCGTAGGCGCCCGGCCGGTCCACCGAGAACACCCGGGTCTGCTGGTCCCAGGCGAAGGTCTGCGCGGACCGCTTGTCGAGGTCCGTCCACGCCGTGCCGTCCGAGGACCCCTGCAGGACCCAGCCGCTCGGGGCCCCGTCCGCCGCGGCCGAGGTCAGCGTGTACTGGAGAGCCTTCGTCGCCGTACCCACCGGCAGGTCCACCGACTCGGCGGTCGCGGAGGTCGCCGACGTGTTGTCGAAGAGGGCGCCTCTGCCCTTCAGCACATCACCCCGCGGCGACGGAACCCTGTCGTCCTCGGTGATGGACACCGGGGCCGCGTCCTTCCCCGTGCCCCAGGCGGACGGCCGGGAGCCCATGTCGAACTCCAGGGTGCCGCCCCCGGCCAGCAGGGCGTGGGGGAGCGAAGTGGAGGTCCACTTCTTGCCGTTGACCTTCAAGCCCTGAACGTAGATGTTCCTCGTGCTGTTCTTCGGAGCGCTGACCACCAGCTTGCGGCCGTTCTCCAGGCGCACGGTCGCCTTCGTGAAGAGCGGCGAGCCGATCGCGTACTCGCCACTGCCCATCACCAGCGGGTAGAAGCCGAGCGAGGAGAACAGGAACCACGCCGACTGCTCACCGTTGTCCTCGTCGCCGTGGTAGCCCTGCCCGATCTCGCTGCCCGTGTAGAGGCGGCCGAGGACCTCGCGCACCTTCTCCTGCGTCCGGAAGGGCCGCGAGGCCGCGTTGTACATGTACGTGGCGTGGTGGGCGACCTGGTTGCTGTGGCCGTACTGGCCCATCCGTACGTCACGCGCCTCCGTCATCTCATGGATGACGCCCCCGTACGAGCCGGTGAACTCCGGTCCGGCGGTCTCCGGAGTGGAGAAGTAGGTGTCCAGCTTCTCGCCCAGACCGGCCCGCCCGCCGTACAGGTTCGCCAGGCCCCGGCTGTCCTGCGGGGCGGTGAAGGCGTAGCCCCAGCCGTTGGTCTCCGTGTAGTCGTAGCCCCAGACCCGCGGGTCGTACTGGCCGGAGGGGAGACGCCAGTCGCCCTTGGCGTCCCTGCCCTGGAAGAAGCCGGCCTTGTCGTCGAAGAGCTTGACGTAGTTGCGGGCGCGGTTGAGGAAGTACGCGGACTCCTCCTTGTACCGCTCCTTCTTCGTCTTTCGGTGGAGCGCCTTGCCCATCTGCGCGATGCCGTAGTCGTTGAGGTAGCCCTCCAGCGACCAGGACAGGCCCTCGTGCGTGGTGGTGTCGGCGTACCCGGTGAAGACGGAGGTCCGCATGCCCTTGCGGCCGACGCCGGAGGACGGCGGGACCACCGTGGCGTTCTTGACCGCCGCGTCGTAGGCCGCCTCCGCGTCGAACTTCACGCCCTTGACGTACGCGTCGGCGAACGCCACGTCCGAACTGGTGCCGGTCATCAGGTCCGCGTAACCGGGCGAGGACCAGCGGGAGATCCAGCCGCCGTCCTTGTACTGCTGGACGAAGCCGTCCACCATCTCGCCCGCCTTCTTCGGAGTGAGGAAGGAGTAGGCGGGCCACGTCGTGCGGTAGGTGTCCCAGAAGCCGTTGTTGACGTACACCTTGCCGTCGACGATCTTCGCGCCGGTGTGGGTCGGGGTGTCGGTGCCGGTCCGCGGGGAGAAGGGGCTGGCGTATCTGCTCTTCCCGTCGACCTGCTCGAAGCCCGAATTCGGGTACAGGTACAGCCGGTACAGGCTGGAGTAGAGCGTCGTCAGCTGGTCGGCGTTCGCGCCCTCGACCTCCACTTTGCCCAGGATGCCGTCCCACGCCTTCCGCGCCCGGCTCTCGACGCGGTCGAAGGAGGTGGACGCCGGGAGCTCCATGGCGAGGTTCTGCTCGGCCTGGTCGAGGCTGATCAGCGAGGTGGCCAGCCGCAGGCCGACCGTACGGTCCTTGCCCGCGTCGAACCGGAAGAAGCCGGTGACGTCGTCACCGCCGCCGCCCTTGAGCCGTCCGCTGTCGGTGACCGGCGCGTCGAACGCCCCGTACACGAAGAGCCGGGTCGCTCCTGTCGAGCCGCCGCTCCGGACATCCGAATAGCCGGAGAAGGAACCGGACTTCGCGTCGAGCGTCAGACCGCCGTCGTTCGACACGTTGTCGAAGACGATGCTCGCGTCCTTGCCCGGATACGTGAACCGCATCCGCGCCGCGTGGTCGGTCGGCGTCATCTCGGCCTTGAGGCCGTTCTCGAACGTCACGCCGTAGTAATGCGGCTTCGCCGTCTCGTTCCCGTGGCGGAAGGGCAGCGCGCGTGCCGTGCGCGAGGCGTCCGGGGTGCCCGCCTTCGCCGAGGGCATCAGCTGGAAGGTCTGGCGGTCGCCCATCCAGGGGCTCGGCTCGTGGCTGGCGCTGAAGGCCTGGAGTGTGGGCAGGTTGTCCTCGTTGTTGCCGCGTGCGTAGTCGTACAGCCAGCTCGTGGAGCCGGCGTTGGTGACCGGCGTCCAGAAGTTGAATCCGTGGGGGACGGCGGTGGCCGGGATGTTGTTGCCGCGCGAGAAGCCGCCGCTGGAGTTGGTGCCGCGGGTCGTCAGCGCGTAGTCCGACAGATGCGCCCTGCGCTTCTCGGGAACCTTCGGGGCGATCGTGATGTCGTCGATCCAGCCCTGGAACTTCGCGGGGCCCTCGGGGGAGTCGTACGCCACCAGAATCCGGTCGACGGTCCGGCCCGCCGCGACCGTTCCGATGCGCGAGGAGACCGTGTTCCACTGGTTGACGTAGAGCCGCTTGGCGTCGGCCTGGCCCTGGGGGGTCAGCGCACCGCCGTGGGAGTCGGTGGCCTTCAGCCCGCTCAGATAGGTGCCGTCGGTGAAGGCGAGGTCCACCGCGACATGCGTCGCCGGGTAGGAGAGGTCGGTCTCGCCCATCTGCGGATACACCAGGTAGGAGAGCTGGGTGTCCTTGGTGACGGCCGTGTTCACGTCGAAGACCTTGTTGTACGAGTACGCCCGGCCGCCCGGCTTGTGCGTACCCGCGTACCGGAGCGCCTTCCGCCCGGTGAATCCCGCACCCGACTTGGCGGTGGGCGAGCCGGAGGGGCCCCGGTCGGCCTGGCTGCGCATGTCGTCGGGGGCCGGGGCGGAGGTGTCGCCGTCGGAGAACTGGACGTCAGCGAGCTGGGTCGCGTCCGTGGCGCCGTTGTTCTTCGTGATCTCCAGCCGGAAGTGCTGGTACGCCCTGTCGGCGGTGAAGTCGTACGACGTGGTCTGGAGCCGCTTCGGGAAGGTCTGCCCGGTCAGGGTGTCCAGGTCGGTCCAGGTCCGGCCGTCCGCGGAGCCCTTCAGGGTCCAGTCCTTCGGGTCCCGCTCGGCGTGGTCGTTGGCCGAGGTCAGCGCGTATGTCACGACCTTGACCGGTTCGGCCAGATCGAACTCGATCCAGCCGGACGGCTCGAACGCCAGCCATTTGGTGCCGGGTTCGCCGTCGGTCAGATTCTCCTTGACCTCGCCGCCGCCGGTGTTCTCGCCGCTGGCGCGCAGATCCGTCACCTTGTCGGTGACATTGCCGGGTATCCCGGCGGCGAACCCGCCGTCGACGCCCGAGGCCCTCGGCCTGCCGTCCGGGCCCTCCTCCACGGTGTTGCGCCAGTCCGGCTGCTTCTCGTCCGCCTCGAACGAGGAACTGAACGTTCGCTCACCGGACGGCTTTTGGGGCGTTCCGGCCGGTTGTGCGGCGGCGGCCGTGGGGACCGCCAGCACCAGAGCGAGCGATGCCGCGATGGTGGCGGCTGTGTGGCTTCGTCTCTTTCGAGAGCTTTGGTGGAGACCACGTGGTGGCTGCATGCCGAGCCATTCCTCCCCGGAAGCGTGCTGGACAACGTTGTCATAGCGCGATGCAAGGTCCAGTAGGGAGCCCAGTGGTCGGATGTGTCAAGGGTGTTGCAAGGGATTGCCCAGGTGAATCGACCGTAATGCGGAAATAGGTGCCACGGGATCGGGGCGCACGGTGCCGAGGTGTCCACGAGGTCTCAACTCGGGAAAGACTGCTGTCCAAACCGGTATTCGATCTTGCTCAGTTGGCAACAAGTGGACTATACCTGTCGGCACCCGCGCAGCCGATTCATACGGTTGCGCGGCGGGGGGACGGGGGATGTTCGCGGGGACGCCGAGGTGTTCGCGCTGTACGGTCATCTCCCCATACCCCGCGGCACGTCAATGCCGGTACATATGTGTTTGACCCAAGCGCAACTGACCGCGGTGGCGGGGCCCTTCGCCTGAGGCGAATCATTACGGGTGACCGGCACACCGCCTGAGTCCTGGAGAAGGCGAGGACTTGAGCATGGGATCCACCTCCGCCCACAACAATGAGGGCCTTGGCCGTCGCGATCTGATCAAGCGGTCTGCCGCACTCGGCCTGATCGCTGTTCCGACGATGAGTTTCCTGTCCGCCTGCGCGAGCGGAGACAGCGGAAGCGACGACAAGGTCGAAAAGGGCACGAAGTCCGCCAAGAATCCGCTGGCGGTCAATGAGAGCGCCCCCCTCGAACTGGTCATCTTCGACGGTGGATACGGCACGAAGTACGCCGAGGACGCCCAGGCGTCCTACGAGAAGGCCTTCCCCAAGGCGAAGGTCACCTTCTCCAAGACGCAGAAGATCCAGTCCGTGCTGCAGCCGCGCTTCAACGGCGGCACGCCTCCGGACCTGATCGACAACTCCGGTGCCCAGCAGATGGACATGGGCGTGCTGGTCGGGAAGGGGCAGCTCGCGGACCTCACCGCGCTGCTCGACGCGCCCTCCCTCGACGACCCGGCCAAGAAGGTCCGTGACACGCTGCGTCCGGGCATCGTCGAGATGGGTCAGTTCGACGGCGACCCGTGCTGGATCCTCTACTACGCGTACACCGTCTACGGTGTCTGGTACTCCCAGACCGCGCTGGACAAGCTCGACGCGCAGTACCCGGAGAACTGGGACGACATGCTCGCGCTCTGCGCGAAGGCCAAGAAGCAGGGGATCGCGGGCTGGACCTACCCCGGCAAGCACCCCTACTACCTGCCCTTCTCGCTCTACCCCTTCATCGCCAAGATCGGCGGCGTCGCGGTCCTCGACGCGATCGACAACCTGGAGCCGAAGGCCTGGGAGCACCCCGCCGTCAAGGCGGCCTTCGAGGCGTACTACGAGCTCTACGCCAAGGGCTACATCCTCAAGGGCACCCCGGGCCTGGACCACCGCGGCTCGCAGGGCGCCTGGGCCCGCGGCAAGGCGCTGTTCATCCCGAACGGCTCCTGGGTCGAGAACGAGGAAGCGGCGATCATCCCCAAGGACTTCAAGCTGTCCGTGGGTGCTCCCTCCAGCCTCGACTCGTCCGACAAGCTGCCCTTCGGCACCATGTGGGCATCCGGCGGCGAGCCCTTCATCGTCCCGGCGAAGGCGAAGAACCCCGAGGGCGGCATGGAGCAGCTGCGCATCATGCTCAGCGAGGCGTCCTCCAAGGTCTTCACCTCCAGCAGCAAGTCCCTGTCGGCCTTCAACGGCGGCACCGAAGGCATCGAGCTGTCGGACGGCCTGAAGGCGGGCGTCGCCGCCCTGGAGAAGGCCGGCACCAATGTGGTCAACCCGCGCCTGCAGGACTGGTACGTGAAGCTCCAGAAGGAGCAGATCGGTGTCGCCGCGCTCGGCGAGATGATGGCCGGCCGCGCCAACCCGGCGGAGACCATCAAGAAGATCCAGGCCTTCGCGGACGCGGCGGCCAAGGACCAGTCCATCAAGCACTACAAGCACCAGTGACAATGCGTCACCAGCGGCGGCAGCGCAGGAAGGTCGGAGTCGGTAACGATGCAACACGGTAAATACCGGTTCATAGTCGGGTTCTTGGTGGTGCCGATGGCGTTGTACGTCATCTTCGTCATCTGGCCGTTCATCCAGTCCATCTACTACTCGTTCACGGACTGGACGGGTCTGAGCCCCGACTTCAAGATGGTCGGCTTCGACAACTACACCAAGATGTTCGATGACGACGTCTTCTGGAAATCCCTGCAGCACAGTGTGCTGCTGGCGGTGCTGCTGCCGCTGGTGACGCTCGGCCTGGCGCTCTTCTTCGCCTTCATGCTCAATGTGGGCGGGCGGCGGCGCAGGGGCGCCGCCATCGCGGGTGTGCGTGGCTCGGGCTTCTACAAGATCGCCTACTTCTTCCCCCAGGTGCTCTCGATCGCGATCGTGGCCATCCTGTTCCAGTTCGCCTTCGACCCGGCCCAGGGCATGATCAACGGCACGCTCAAGGCCTTCGGCTTCGAGGACGTGCCGGACTGGCTGGGCGACCCCCAGCTGGCCCTGTGGTGCATCTCCGCGGTCCTCGTCTGGTGCACGGTCGGCTTCTTCGTGGTGCTGTTCTCCGCGGGCATGGCCTCCATCCCCAAGGACTTCTACGAGGCGGCGCTGCTGGACGGCGCGAGCCGCTTCACGACCTTCTTCCGGATCACGCTGCCGCTGCTGTGGGACACGGTCCAGTCCGGCTGGGTCTACATGGGCATCCTGGCGCTGGGCGCCGAGGGCTTCGCCGTCGTGCACATCATGAGTGTCGGTCCCGGTGGGCCGGACTACTCGACGACCGTCCTGCCGCTGTACGTGTACCAGGCGGCGTTCCGTGACGGACAGGCGGGCTATGCGACCACGATCGGTGTCGCCCTGCTCATCGTGACGCTGGCGTTCGCCGCCGTCGTGATGCGGCTGGGCCGGCGCGAGCGGCTGGAGTTCTGATGAAGACCACTGACACCCCTCCCACCGGCCCGTCCGGTCACCCGGGTCCCGCCGACTCCACCGGATCCTCGGGTCCCGGCGGGCCGGCCGTACCGGAGCAGCGCACCGGCGGGGTCCGCAGCGGCGGCTCCGCCCCGAGGAAGAGCGGCGAGGGCCACGTCCTCAACGTCTTCTCGCACGGGATGCTGATCCTCTGGGCCGTCATGGTCGTCATGCCGCTGTTCTGGGCGGTGATGTCCTCCTTCAAGAGCGACACGGACATCTTCAACTCCCCCTGGTCGCTGCCCGACTCGCTGGACTTCTCCAGCTGGGGCAGGGCCTGGAACCAGGCCAACATGAGCGAGTACTTCCTCAACACCATCCTGGTGGTGGGAGGGTCGCTCGTCGGCACGCTGGTCCTGGGATCGATGGCCGCCTATGTGCTCGCCCGCTTCGAGTTCCCCGGCAACCGGTTCATTTACTTCTTGTTCGTCGGCGGGATGAGCTTCCCCGTCATGCTGGCGCTGGTCCCGCTGTTCTACGTCCTGGACAATCTGGGGCTGCTGAACACGATCCACGGCCTGATCCTCGTGTACATCGCGTACTCGCTGCCGTTCACCGTGTTCTTCCTGACCTCGTTCTTCCGTACGCTGCCGACCTCGATCGCGGAAGCCGCGATCATCGACGGCGCCTCGCACACCCGTACGTTCTTCCAGGTCATGCTGCCGATGGCCAAGCCCGGTCTGATCAGCGTCGGTATCTTCAATTTCCTGGGCCAGTGGAACCAGTACATGCTGCCCACGGTGCTGAACACCGACCCGGACAAGAGAGTGCTCGCGCAGGGGCTGGTCGAGCTGGCGGCCAGCCAGGGATACAAGAGCGACTATTCCGGTCTCTTCGCCGGTCTGGTGATCGCGATGCTTCCTGTTCTGGGGGCGTACATCATTTTCCAGCGGCAGGTCGTTTCGGGTATGACGGCGGGCGCTCTGAAGTAATTCCGGCCCCTCGCTCTCCGCGTTCGCGCATTCCGTGCGGACGGTGAATGCCCCGGCAGGTACATCCGCCGGGGCATTTCCCCGTTCACCTGGGGTTTCCTCCCGCACCGGAGGCGGGCGGTGTGCCGCGCCCGCCTCCCTCCAGGCCCTGCGCGCTCAGGTCTTGACGGGAGGTACCCCCGAACGTTCATCTTAGAGTTCACATGTTGGAGAAAAGTCGGGGTCTCATTGGTACGGCGCCGACCGGGACGGCCTTCCGCGCCGTCCGCCAAGGGCAGGAGTGGATGAGTCGATGGAGACTCCCGGGTCGCAGACGTCTCTGCATCGGGCCAACCTTGAGCGGGTCGTACGAGCCGTACGGATGGCCGGGTCGCTCACCCAGGCGGAGATCGCCAGGAGCACCGGCCTCTCCGCAGCCACCGTCTCCAATATCGTCCGCGAGCTGAAGGACGGCGGAACGGTCGAGGTGACCCCCACGTCGGCGGGCGGCCGCCGGGCCCGCAGCGTCTCGCTCAGCGGGGACGCGGGCATCGTCGTCGGGGTCGACTTCGGCCATACCCATCTGCGGGTGGCCGTCGGCAATCTGGCCCACCAGGTGCTGGCGGAGGAGTCCGAGCCGCTGGACGTCGATGCCTCGTCCGCGCAGGGCTTCGGGCGGGCGGAGACGCTGGTCAGGCGTCTGATCGGGAACACCGGGATCAGCCCGGAGAAGGTGATCGGCGTCGGTCTCGGTGTCCCCGGCCCCATCGACGTCGAGTCCGGCACCCTGGGCTCCACCTCGATCCTGCCGGGCTGGACGGGCATCAATCCGAGCCAGGAGCTCGCCGGACGGCTCGGCGTTCCGGTGTACGTCGACAACGACGCCAACCTCGGGGCGCTGGGCGAGCTGGTCTGGGGGAGCGGACGAGGGGTCCGGGACCTGGCGTACATCAAGGTCGCGAGCGGTGTCGGCGCCGGTCTGGTGATCGACGGGACCATCTACCGGGGCCCCGGCGGCACGGCCGGCGAGATCGGGCACATCACGCTCGACGAGTCGGGGCCGGTGTGCCGCTGCGGGAACCGGGGCTGCCTGGAGACCTTCACGGCCGCCCGGTACGTCCTGCCCCTGCTCCAGCCCAGCCACGGGCCCGACCTCACCATGGAGCGGGTGGTCCAGCTGGCCCGGGAGGGCGACCCGGGCTGCCGCCGGGTGGTGGGTGACGTGGGGCGGCACATCGGCAGTGGGGTGGCCAATCTGTGCAACCTGCTCAACCCCAGCCGGGTGGTGCTCGGCGGCTCCCTGGCGGAGGCCGGGGAGCTGGTGCTCGGGCCGATCCGCGACTCGGTGTCCCGGTACGCCATCCCCAGCGCGGCGCGGCAGCTCTCGGTGCTGCCCGGGGCGCTCGGCGGGCGGGCGGAGGTGCTGGGCGCGCTGGCCCTGGTGCTCAGCGAGATGGGGGATTCAACCCTTTTGGAGAACACCTTTCCCGCAGGCACTCCTGCCTTCACTTAGATAATGAATGGCACCGTTGTCATCTCGTTAAGAATTTACTCCTTGACGCTGGCGTTGCGGCCGAGTTGACTTCCGTCCACCTCGGCCGCGACGTTGCGGCCACGTCAGGGAGGCAAACCCCCATGAGCGCAATGACGCGACGCATCGTCATCGGCACGGCAGCCCTTTCCATGGCCGTCTCCCTCGCCGCCTGCGGCAAGGCCGGCGATGACGCGGAGTCGGGCAGCGGAGGCGACAGCAAGACCATCGGCCTGCTGCTGCCGGAGAACAAGACGACGCGTTACGAAACGTTCGACCGCCCCATCATGGAGGCGAAGATCAAGGAACTGTGCGACGACTGCGAGGTCAAGTACAACAACGCCGCACAGGACACCGAGACGCAGAAGAAGCAGTTCGACGCGCTGGTCACGCAGGGTGTGAAGGTCATCATCCTGGACTCCGTCGACTACAAGGCCACCAAGTCCTGGGTGCAGCAGGCGGAGAAGAAGGGCGTCAAGGTCGTCGCGTACGACCGGCTCGCCGAAGGCCCGATCTCGGCGTACGTCTCGTACGACAACGAGAAGATCGGCCGCCTCCAGGGTGAGGGTCTGGTCAAGGCGCTGGGCGCCCAGGCCAAGGAAAGCAACGTTGTCATGATCAACGGATCGCCCACCGACCCGAACGCGCCGCTGTTCAAGAAGGGCGCCCACAGCGTCCTGGACACCCAGGTCAAGAAGGTCGTCTACGAGCAGGACATCCCGGACTGGTCGTCGGACGAGGCGAACAAGAAGATGGGTGCCGCCATCGACTCGCTGGGCAAGTCGGGCTTCCGGGGCGTCTACTCCGCCAACGACGGCATGGCCGGCGGCATCATCACCGCGCTGGCCAAGCAGGGAGTCAAGGTCCCCGTCGGTGGTCAGGACGCCGAACTGGCAGGCCTGCAGCGGATACTGAAGGGTGATCAGTCCTTCACGATCTACAAGCAGATCAAGCCGGAGGCCGAGACGACCGCCGAGGTCGCCGTCAGGCTCCTGAAGGGCGAGAAGATCGACGACCTGACCCCGGTCAAGGTCGACAGCCTCACGGGCGAGTTCAAGGGCATCCCGGCCAAGCTGTACGACGCGCAGGTCGTGACGAAGGAGAACATCGCCTCCACGATCATCGCGGACAAGGTCTACAGGACCACGGACATCTGCACGGCCGAGTACAAGGCGGCCTGCGAGGCAGCCGGCATCAAGTAGGGCCGCGGTACGGCCCCGGAGCCCGCGTCACGGCCCGGAAACCCGCGGTACGGCCCCGGAAGCCCGCGTCACGGCCCGGAACCCGCGGTACGGCCCCGGGAAGCCCGCGGTACGGCCCCGGATCCCGCGGGACCGAGCGACGACCGCCGCGGACACGTGTCTCCGGGCACCCCAGCCGGTCCGGCACCCGCCCCTTCAACGCCCCGCAGGCAGGGGCGGGCGCCGGGCTCCCCTCGTACACCCCCCTGCTCAGCAGCACCATCCCCGCCGGTCAGGCGGCGAAGGAGATGATTCACGTGTCCGCTACGCCCGTACTGGCGTTGCGCGGAATCTCCAAGCGGTTCGGCGCCGTCCAGGCGCTCACCGACGTGGACCTGGAGATTCACCCCGGCGAAGTGGTCGCCCTGGTCGGCGACAACGGCGCCGGCAAGTCGACTCTCGTCAAGACCATTTCGGGCGTCCACCCGATCGACGAAGGCGCCATCGAGTGGGAAGGGCGGACGGTCCGGATCAACCGGCCCAACGACGCCCAGGAACTCGGAGTCGCCACCGTCTACCAGGACTTGGCCCTCTGCGACAACCTCGACGTCGTCGCCAACCTCTTCCTCGGCAGCGAACTGCGCACGTTCTCCGTCCTCGACGAGATCGCCATGGAGAAGCGCGCCAAGGAGCTCCTGGACACGCTCTCCATCCGGATCCCGAGCGTCCGGATCCCGGTCGCCTCGCTGTCCGGCGGTCAGCGCCAGGTCGTCGCCATCGCGCGTGCCCTGATCGGCGACCCCAAGGTCGTCATCCTGGACGAGCCGACCGCGGCCCTCGGTGTCGAGCAGACCGCCCAGGTCCTCGACCTCGTCGAGCGGCTGCGTGAACGCGGCCACGGCGTCATCCTCATCAGCCACAACATGGCCGACGTCCGCGCCGTCGCGGACCGGGTCGCGGTGCTCCGCCTGGGCCGCAACAACGGGGTCTTCGACGTGGCGAGCACCTCCCACGAAGAGATCATCGCCGCGATCACCGGCGCCACGGACAATGCCGTCACGCGTCGCCAGGCACGCACGGCCACGATCACGGCCACGATCACGGCCACGAAGGAGGACGTGAAGTGAGCGACCTCGCCAAGACCCCCGGAACCTCCACGGAGGAGCCGGCCTCCCCCGGGGCGCCGGCCGCCGCCGGGAAGACCGCGACGGCGCCCGCCGCCGAGCGGACGGCGGCCCCGATACCCGCCGTCGACCCCCGGCTGCTCGTCCGCGAGGAGGGCATCAAGGGCTACTGGTCGGAGTTCAGCCGCAAGGTGCGCGGTGGTGAACTCGGCTCACTGCCGGTCTTCGTCGGCCTGATCGTCATCGCGGTCGTCTTCCAGTTCCAGAACAGCAACTTCCTCTCCGCCAGCTCCGTCGCCAACATCGCCGTCTACAGCTCCGGCATCGGCATCATGGCCGTCGGCATCGTGTTCGTCCTGCTGCTCGGCGAGATCGACCTCTCGGTCGGCTCCGTCGCGGGCGTCGGCGCGGCCGTCTGGGCCGTGCTCAACGTCAACAACGGCTGGAACGACTGGACGGCGATCCTTGTCGCCGTGCTCTCCGGCACGGCCCTCGGCGCGCTGCACGGCTTCTTCTTCGCCAAGATCGGCGTACCGGCCTTCGTGGTCACCCTGGCGGGCTTCCTCGGCTGGAGCGGCCTCCAGGACTGGATGATGGGCGGGGAGGGCTCGATCAACACGCCGTCCGGCAGCGTCGTCGAGAACCTCACCAACTACTTCTTCGCCGACAAGGCGGCGGGCTACGGTCTGGCGCTGGTCGCCGTCATCGCGTACGCCGCCTCGCTCCTGGTGGACAGCAGGCGCCGCAAGGCCGCCGGCCTGCCCGCCCGCCCCACCGCCGAGGTCGTGCTGCGCACCGGCGTCGTCGCGGTCCTGTGCTTCGTCGTCGCGTACGTCCTCAACGAGCCGTCCGGCGCCCGCGGCCTGCCGCTCGCCCTGGTGCTCTTCCTCGCCGTCCTGGTGATCGCGGACTTCGTCGCCCGCCGCACGGCCTTCGGCCGCCAGGTCTTCGCGGTCGGCGGCAACCCCGAGGCGGCGCGCCGCGCCGGTATCAATGTCGACCGGATCCGGATCACGGTCTTCGCGATGTCCGGGACCCTGGGCGCCTTCGGCGGACTCTTCATCGCCAGCCTCTCCGGCGGCGCCACCAAGAACGTCGGCGCGGGCAACACCCTGATGCTGGTCATCGCCGCCGCCGTCATCGGCGGCACCAGTCTCTTCGGCGGCCGGGGCAAGGTCTGGTCCGCGCTGCTCGGCATGATCGTCATCCAGTCGATCCAGCAGGGCCTGAACATGATCGGCATGGCCAACGCCGTGCAGTACATGATCACCGGAGCGGTCCTGCTGGCCGCCGTGGTGATCGACTCGGTGTCCCGCCGCACCCAGAAGACCGCAGGCCGCGCCTGAGGGCTGTCCGGCCTCCCGCCCGGCCGATATCCCGCCCGGCCTGCACCGGACCGTGTCCGGCGCCCCTGACAGGGCGCCGGACACGGTCGTGTATCCGCCGCTGGTGTGACAGCACACCCCCGCCCGATGCCCGCGTCGGCAGGCGGAACATTAGACTCATCGGATCGGCACGCTCGACCAGCTCAACGCAAGGAGGCACGGGTGGACCTGCTGACCCGCATCGAGGGACCGCGTGATTTGGACCGGCTCAGCCTCGAACAGCTGGAGCAGCTCGCCGGGGAGATCCGTACGTTCCTCGTCGACGCAGTGTCCAAGACCGGCGGCCACCTCGGGCCCAACCTGGGTGTGGTCGAGCTGACCATCGCCCTGCACCGGGTCTTCGAGTCGCCCCGGGACAAGGTTCTGTTCGACACCGGCCACCAGAGCTATGTGCACAAGCTGCTCACCGGCCGCCAGGACTTCTCGCGGCTCAAGAGCAAGGGGGGCCTGTCCGGCTACCCCTCCCGCGCCGAGTCCGAGCACGACATCATCGAGAACTCGCACGCCTCGACGGTGCTGGGCTGGGCCGACGGCCTCGCCAAGGCCAACGAGGTGCTGGCCAAGGACGACCATGTCGTCGCGGTCATCGGTGACGGCGCGCTCACCGGCGGTATGGCCTGGGAGGCGCTGAACAACATCGCCGCCGCCAAGGACCGCCCGCTCGTCATCGTGGTCAACGACAACGAGCGCTCCTACGCGCCGACCATCGGCGGCCTCGCGAACCACCTCGCCACCCTGCGTACCACCGACGGCTACGAGCGGTTCCTGGCACGCGGCAAGGACCTCCTGGAGCGCACGCCCGTCCTCGGCCGGCCGCTGTACGAGACCCTGCACGGCGCCAAGAAGGGCCTCAAGGACTTCATCGCCCCGCAGGGCATGTTCGAGGACCTCGGCCTGAAGTACGTCGGCCCCATCGACGGACACGACATCGAGGCCCTGGAGTCCGCGCTCCAGCGCGCCAAGCGTTTCGGCGGCCCGGTCATCGTGCACTGCCTCACCGAGAAGGGCCGCGGCTACACCCCGGCGCTCCAGGACGAGGCCGACCGCTTCCACGCCGTCGGCAAGATCCACCCGGACACCGGTCTGCCCATCTCCACCTCCGGCCTGGACTGGACCTCGGTCTTCGGCGAGGAGATGGTCAAGCTCGGCAAGGAGCGCAAGGACATCGTCGCGATCACCGCGGCCATGCTCCAGCCCGTCGGCCTCGGCAAGTTCGAGGAGGCCTTCCCGGACCGGATCTACGACGTCGGAATCGCCGAACAGCACGGCGCGGTCTCCGCGGCGGGCCTCGCCACCGGCGGACTGCACCCCGTCTTCGCGGTCTACGCCACCTTCCTGAACCGTGCCTTCGACCAGGTCCTGATGGATGTCGCGCTGCACAAGTGCGGCGTCACCTTCGTCCTGGACCGGGCCGGGGTCACCGGCACGGACGGCGCCTCGCACAACGGCATGTGGGACATGTCCATCCTCCAGTGCGTCCCCACGCTCCGGATCGCC
Source organism: Streptomyces sp. NBC_00654 (assembly GCF_026341775.1). Classification (NCBI taxonomy): domain Bacteria; kingdom Bacillati; phylum Actinomycetota; class Actinomycetes; order Kitasatosporales; family Streptomycetaceae; genus Streptomyces; species Streptomyces sp. NBC_00654. Next base: position 2,705,095 of record NZ_JAPEOB010000001.1, read on the forward strand.
GCCCCGCGCGACGCCGACCAGGTCCGCGCCCAGCTGCGCGAGGCCGTGGACGTCGACGACGCGCCGACCGTGGTCCGCTTCTCCAAGGGCGCGGTCGGCCCGGCCGTCAAGGCCGTCGGCAGGGCCGGTGGCATGGACATCCTGCGCGAGCCCGGCACCTCCCGGCCGGACGTCCTGCTGGTCTCCGTCGGTGCGCTCGCCCCGATGTGCCTGGACATCGCCGATCTGCTGGGCGCCCAGGGCATCACCACCACCGTGGTCGACCCCCGCTGGGTCAAGCCCGTCGACGAGGCGATGGCCCCGCTCGCCGAGCGGCACCGGGTCGTCGTCACCGTCGAGGACAACAGCCGGGCCGGTGGCGTCGGCTCCGCCATCGCCCAGGCCCTGCGCGACGCCGGGGTCGACGTCCCCCTGCGGGACTTCGGCATTCCGCCGGTCTTCCTCGACCACGCCTCCCGCAAGGAGGTCATGGCCGAGATCGGGCTGACCGCTCCGGACATCGCCCGCCAGGTCACCGGCCTGGTCGCCAAGCTCGACGGCGGCTTCACGAGCCACGCCGCGGAGCCCGCCCGCGACTGACCCGTACGGCCGATGGGCCGGTCGGACCACCCTGTACGAGTGGTCCGACCGGCCCATTCGCGTGAAAGCGGGCCGGTGCCGCGCTGGGCGGCCGGTGGTGTCCCAATCATGGCGTTCACGACGAACGCGTGGAGGTACGCCGGTGAGCGCGCAGCAGGACACACCACCCAGCGGAAACGGGCTGTTCCGGACCAAGACGGTCGAACAGTCCATCCGTGACACCGAAGAACCGGAGCACGCGCTCAAGAAGTCCCTCTCCGCCCTGGACCTCACGGTCTTCGGAGTGGGTGTGATCATCGGCACCGGCATCTTCGTGCTGACCGGCAAGGTGGCCAAGGAGACGGCGGGGCCCGCCACCGCCATCGCCTTCGTGGCCGCGGGCGTCGTGTGTGCCCTCGCCGCGCTCTGCTACGCCGAGTTCGCCTCCACCGTCCCGGTGGCCGGCTCCGCGTACACCTTCTCGTACGCCTCACTGGGCGAACTGGTGGCCTGGATCATCGGCTGGGACCTGGTGCTGGAATTCGCCCTGGGCACGGCGGTGGTCGCCGTCGGCTGGTCCGGCTATGTGCGCTCGCTGCTGGACAACGCCCACTGGACGCTCCCCGACGTGCTCTCCGGGACCGATGTGGCCGCGGGGTTCGGCTTCGACATCCTGGCCTTCGGCCTCGTACTGCTGCTGACCGTCATCCTGGTGCTCGGCATGAAGCTGTCGGCCCGGGTCACCACGGTCGTGGTCGCGATCAAGGTGGCCGTGGTCCTGATCGTGATCGTGGCCGGTCTCTTCTTCATCGAGGCCGACAACTACTCGCCCTTCATCCCGAAGGCCGAACCGCAGCCCTCCGGTTCCGGTCTGGACGCCCCGCTGGTCCAGCTGATGTTCGGCTACGCACCCACGAACTTCGGTGTCATGGGCATCTTCACCGCCGCCTCCGTCGTCTTCTTCGCCTTCATCGGCTTCGACGTGGTGGCCACCGCGGCGGAGGAGACCAAGCTCCCGCAGCGGGACATGCCGCGCGGCATCCTCGGCTCGCTCATCATCTGCACGGTGCTCTATGTCTCCGTGTCCGTCGTGGTGACCGGCATGCAGCCCTATTCCGAGCTCTCGGTCAGCGCCCCGCTCGCGGACGCCTTCAAGGCGGTCGGGCACCCCTTCTACGCCGGGGTGATCAGTTTCGGTGCCGCGGTCGGCCTCACCACGGTCTGCATGATCCTGCTGCTCGGCCAGACCCGGGTGTTCTTCGCGATGAGCCGCGACGGACTGCTCCCGCGGTTCTTCTCCAAGACGCACCCGCGCTTCGGCACCCCGTACCGCCCGACGATCCTGCTGGGCGTGATCATCGCGGTGATCGCCGGGTTCACCAGCATCAACGAACTGGCCACCCTGGTGAACATCGGTACGCTCTTCGCGTTCGTCGTCGTGGCCCTCGGCGTGATCGTCCTGCGCCACACCCGCCCCGACCTGCCCCGCGCCTTCCGCACCCCGTGGGTGCCGCTGCTCCCGATCGCGTCGGTGGCCGCCTCGGTCTGGCTGATGCTCAACCTGCCCGCGGAGACCTGGCTGCGGTTCGGGGCCTGGATGGTGCTCGGCGTGATCTTCTACTTCGCGTACGGGCGCGGCCACAGCCGGGTGACGGCCGGCCGCTGAGGGCCGTCACGGCCTCGCCCGGCCGTCGCGGCGCGGGGGCAGCGGCCGTACCGTGCGCGGGCCCACGCACCGCGCCCCGTACGCCTCGACCCGCTGCCGCAGTCCCCGGTCGGCGGTCACGACGACGCAGGGGCGCTCGCCCCGCGAGGCGGCCAGCTCGGCGATCCGGTCGTCCCCGCTGCCGTCCGCCGCCTCGACCCGCACCCCCGGCACCGGCCCGACCCCCCGGGCCGCGCCCTCGACGACCAGCACGAGTTCGACGGGGCCGGGGAGTCCGGGCAGGCCGTCCGCGGCGTACGGGACCAGGGAGTCCCGCAGTCGCTCCGCCGCCCCGCGCCGGTCCCGCCACCAGCCGTCGGGGACGGAACCGACCACATTCGCGGCATCGACGATCACCAGTACCGGTTCGCTCAGCATTCCGGCAGCGTGTCACGCGCCGGGGCGCCGGGCCCGCTCAGCCGCCGGTGGCGGGCGACTTCTTCGCCGACTCCGGGATGGTGCTGTCCGAACGGATGGCCTTCCACAGCTCACCGGCCTGCGGCTCGGCCGCCACGACCCGGTTGGGGTCCTTCTTGTCGTACGCCACCGGCAGCATGATGGTCTCCATCGTGGCCGGGTCGACACCGTTCATCGAACGGGCGAAGTCCCCGAGCGACTTCAGCGAGGCCAGACCGGAGTCGGTGGTCAGGGACTTGGTGGCCGAGTTGGCGATCTTGTACGACTTCGTCGGACTGCCCAGCAGGTCCTGGGACTTGACCTCGCTCAGCAGGGCCAGCAGGAACTGCTGCTGGAGACCGATGCGGCCGAGGTCGCTGCCGTCGCCGACACCGTGCCGGGTGCGTACGTAGGCGAGGGACTGGGTGCCGTCGAGCTTGTGCGGACCGGCGGTGAGATGGAGGCCGGAGGACTTGTCGTCGATGTCCTGCGGGACGTCGACGGTGACACCGCCGATGGCGTCGACCAGATCCTTGAACCCGGCGAAGTTGATCTCCAGGTAGTGGTCGATCCGGACGCCGGACATCTTCTCGACGGTCTTGACCACGCACGCCGGACCGAGCTGGGAGTAGACGGAGTTGAACATCACGCGCTTCTCGGACGGCTGCTGCGAGCCGTCGGCCCCGGCGCACTCGGGCCGGGTCACCAGCGTGTCACGCGGGATGGACACCGCGACGGCCTTGGTCCTGCCCTCGGGGATGTGGACCACCATCGCCGTGTCCGAGCGGGCGCCGCTGACGTCGCCGCCGCCGCCCAGCTCCTTGTTCTCCGCCCCGGCCCGTGAGTCGGAGCCGAGGACCAGCAGGTTCTGGCCGGTGGTGGGAAGTTTCTCCGGGCGGTCGTCGCCGAGCGCCTTGTCGATGTCGACGCCCTTGATGTTCCCGTCGAGTTGGCTGTACAGCCAGTAGACGCTGCCGCCTCCCGCGAGCAGGAGGACGAGCAGGACACCGAGCGTGATCTTGAGGCCGCGGCGGCGCTTGCGCGGAGCGCGTCTCGACCGGCTTTCCTCGGATATACGCGATCCGGTGCCGGAGGTCTGGTCTGTCATGGGCTCGTCTGGATCTTCCGTCGGGACACGCCTGAAAGCGCGTGCGGGAGGAGAGGAATGGGTGGCGGGCGGGTCCATGCGTGCCGAAGTCGCTCCGTGGGGTACCGCGCTTCTGCTCGGGCATGATGAGTGCCTCAAAGTCACATAGTGCGACAGGAATCACCCGGAAATCGACCCCTGTCGAGTATTATTGTGACACCGGTTGTTGCTGTTATGGCGAAACCGGTCACTCAAACAGAGACACATGGGACTCCGCCCAACGCCGTTCGGCACCGGAGAAAGAATTCAGTGGAGAACGGTCGGGGAACGATGAGTTTGCGTACGGGGCGTAGGCGTGCCGCGGTTCCTTCCGGGAGGACCCCTGCCGGACCGGCCCAGGAGACCGGGACGGTCCCCGGGCCCCTGGCGGCGGCACCGGTGCGGACGGACTGGCTGATACCCGCGCCGGACGGACGCCTCAGCGCGTTCGCCCCGGCCAGGACCGGCGGCATCGTCCGCTGGACGGAGCGGCGGGCCGGCCGCGGCGGCTGGAACGCTCCCGAACTCCTGCTCCCGGACGCCCGGATACTGCCGTACCTCTGCGCCGCGCACGGTCCGGCCGGCTTCGTCGACCTGTTCGGCCTCCGGCGTACGGGCGACAGCCCCCGGGGACCGGTCGAGATCGTGTACGCCTCCCAGTACCAGGCGGGCCGCCCGATGACCGGCTGGCACTCGATCGGCAACCCGCACGGCAAGGACGCCGCGAAGGCGTCCGCCATCGGCGCACCGGTCGCCGTCGTGGACGGCGCCGACGTCCTCCATGTGTTCGTCCGCAACGCGGACGGGGGCGTGTCCACGCGCAGGCGTGCCGCCGACGGGGTCTGGGGCAAGTGGACGGCCATGCCGTGCAAGCGGGTACGCGAGGGGCTCTCCGCCGTCGTCACCCGCTCCGGCCGCGTCGAACTCTTCATGCCCGCCGACAAGGGTGTGTACGTCTGGCGCCAGGAGACGCCGGGGGGCCCGCTGGACCGCGCCCCCAACCTGGTCTTCATCGCCCTGCCCGGGACGGCCTCCGGCACCGAGTCCTACGAGGGCCGGATCACCCACTACTGGCGCGACGAGACCTCCGGCGAGGTCGTCGGTTACCGGCTGCCGGCCGCGGGCGCCCCCGACACCGCGCCCGCCCCGCTGGACGGCCGCTCGGGCCACGGCCCGCTCGCCCTCACCCGGTGCCTCGTCGACGGCTACGACTGCACCGTTCTGGCCCAGGCGGAGCAGGCGGGGACCCTCGCCCTCACCGCCTACCCCACCGAGCTGGAATCCGCCGGTGCCTGGTGGGCGGACACCCGTGAACCCTGCGAGGGCGCCCCCGCGCTGGCCCTGGACCGGGAGGGGCGCCTCGTCGTCGCCGCGATCGGCCCGGACGGCCGGCTGAAGGTCACCAGGCAGCGTGCCGACCAGCAGGGCATGGCGCTGGAGGGCTGGCTCCGGCTGTGAGCCGGTGACGGCCTCCCGCGCCGGGCACTCCCGTACGTCCGCTGTCCCCGTCATGTCCACGCTCCGCCGCTACTCGGCCTTCTCGGACACCCGGACCGACAGCTCGGTCCCGGCCGTGTAGTACGGCTTCACCATGACCGGCTGCCCCTCGCCGGTGGGCACCACGATGTTGGGGTAGGCGAACACGCTCTTCACGTCCACCACGTCCGTCAGGAAGCGGCCCAGCCGCGCCACGACCGGGTCGTGACGCCGGCCCACCCACAGGTCCCACAGCTCGTGCCGGCCCACCAGCTGCTCGGCCAGATCGGACGCGGGCAGCGAGAAGGAGAAGTCGGCGCCGCCCGAGGAGAGACCGGGCAGCCAGAACCCCGGCTCCTCCACACCACGCCTGCGCATCAGCAACAGCGGCTCCGCCTCGCCGAAGTCGGAGCCGTAGAGCAGCCCGCGCAGATGCATGACCCCCTGGTCGGCCCACACCTCGGTCGCCTCGGCATGCCGGTCGCGGGTCCAGGTCCGCAGCACGAGATGGCCGCTCTCGGACGCGTAGGGCAGCTGCACCACGGTGTACGCGGGCCCGGTGGCCACCGGGCCGAGGCCGCGCAGGTCCAGGGAGCCCGGCCGCACCTTCGCGGGCCTGCCCTCCCCGGTGTCCAGATGCACATCCCAGCGTCCCTCCGCCAGCACCTCCGGGTCCGGTGGGACGAACGCCTCGTACAGATGCGGCCCGAGACCCTCGGCGGGCAGCAGCGGCAGCCTGACGGGCTGTTCGCCGCGCGCCGCCTTCCGCTTGCGCAGCACCAGTTCGAGGTCCTCGCGGCCCTCCCGTACGCCGGCCAGACGCAGGACGACCGTCCCGTTCCGCGCCACCTCGCACGAGACGGTCACCTCGGCGGCGGGGCGGCCCTCCCGGCGGTGGCGGCGGGCCGTGCGGATGACGCCCTCGAACCGTCCCGCCGAGACCTCCGGGCCGAACGCGCGGGCGTCCTCGCGGGCCTGACGCCCCATCGCGAGGCGTGCCGGTCCGTCCTCGACCAGGCGGAGCAGCGCGGCGGCGAAGGCGTCGACATCGTCCACCGGCGTGAGCAGGCCGTTGATCCCGTCCCGGACGATCTCCGGCGGCCCGCCCGGACAGGCGGTGGAGACGACGGGCAGCCCGCAGCGCATGGCCTCGGCCAGTGACAGGCCGAAGGACTCCCGGTCCGACGTCCCCGCGGCGATGGCGGCGGCGGCCCACCGGGCCTCCAGCCGGGGCTCCTCCATCATCAGGAACACATGGTTGTACAGGTCGAGTTCGGCGACCAGTCCGCGGAGCTGGCCGTACTCCGGACCGGTCCCGAAGATCCGCAGCTGCCAGTCCGGGTGGTGTTCCACGACCCGTGCGAACGCCTGGATGAGCACGTCGTAGCGCTTCTCCGGAACGAGACGCCCGGCCGCCATCACCACCCGGGAGTGCCCGTCGGCGGGCCGCACCCGGGGGTCGGGCACACAGTCGGGATGGGCGTGGACCGCGACATCGCCCGGCAGCCCCGCCCGGGTGACCTCCCGGGCCTCGGCGGCACTGGGCACCACGACCGCGTCGAGCCGCCCCAGCCCCGCCCACGCGCGGCTCTGTTCCTGCGGGGACAGCACGGTGCTCAACTGGTGCAGCTGGCCCAGGCGGAGCGCCCGGGGACGTGCCCAGCGCGAGACATAGGCGGCCAGTTCGAGGCTGGTGCCGACCACCACCTGGGCCTGGCTCGCCCGCAGGTACTCCTCGGCCTTGTCGTCCGTCAGCTCGCTGTAGCGCCAGGACATCTCCTGGGTACGCGGAATGACCCGGGACGGCGTGAGCCGGCGGACATCCTGCTTGTCCGGACGACGGCCCTCGCGCAGATCGAGCAGCGAGACGATCCGCACCCCGTGGGCGGGCGCGATGGCGGGCCGGTCGAGCCAGCGGAACACCGAGACGACCCGGACCTCGTGGGTATCGGCGAGCGCTCCCGCGAGATTGAGCACGGCGCGGGTGGCGCCGTCGGCGGCATACGCGTTCTGAACCAGGAATTCGATCTTCATCGCGGGGCCGCGGACTTCTCGTACGGACTCGGAAGCGGAAAGTACGCCTCGAAGAAGGGATGGATCAGCGCTTCCTGATCGGCCACATCGTCCTCGGTGGTGAAGGAGTCGTTCACGCAGAAGACCGCCGCGTCACGCCGTTTGAGCAGCCGGTCCAGTTTCTTGGAGAGCTGCACCATCGAGAGATGGAGATAGGCGTACGGAATGGTGTCGGGCACCCCGCGCCCCGTGAAGTAGGAGTAGTACGGATACATGCAGGTGCCGACGTCGATATCGGTCCGGCTGCGGAAACGCGCGGCGGCGGTCGCCCGGAACACCTCGGCGAACTCGCGCTCCATCTCCTCCAGCACACTGCGCCGCAGCGGTACGGGGGTGTGCTTCATCGCGTCGATGATGGTGCGGCCGAAGCGGTCCTCCAGCAGGGCCCGCACGTTCTTGCGGGCCACCTCGTGCGGCAGGTCCTCCGGCTGGACCGCGCCCATGGGGATGCGGACGCTGTCCGGGTAGTACTTCGAGGCCCCGTTCGGCAGGAAGAACTCGTGCGGGGTGATCGGCCTGCCGACGAACACATCGTCGTTGAAGTGGATGAAGTGCTCCGACAGCCCCGGGACCCGGTGCAACTGGGCGCTGATGGCATGGGAGTTGAAGACCGGCAGCCGGCTGGTCTCGCGGAAGATCTCCCGGTGCGAGACCACCGTGATGCCCTCGGCGTCCGCGTCGAGCCAGTGCGGGACCTGGTCGTCGGTGACCAGGAAGATGTGCCGCACCCAGGGGGCGTACATGTGCAGCGAGCGCATCGAGTAGAGCAGCTCGTCGCGGTTGATGTAGCGCCCGGCGCTCGCCGACTCCTCGTGGAACACGTCGCCGGACGCCTCGGCACGGCGGCGCTGCCAGGCGGGGTCGTCGCTGTCCACCCAGGTGTAGACGACATCGATGGGGAACGTGATCTCGTCGGCGCCGGTGCAGACGAACTCCTGGCGGGTCGGCAGCCCGGTCCGTTCCGGCTTCCGGCCCCAGCGGCGCTGCTTCTGGGGGAGGTCCGGCTCCGGCGGCGCCAGCCGGGAGAAGCGGTGCGGCGAGACGAGTGTCATGTCACCCTGCACCGGGAGGAAGCTCGCGCCCCGGTTGATCCGCGGCGGCAGCAGCCGCCCCTCCTCCTCCCGCCAGAACTCGATGTCGCAGCCGTACTCGGTGCCGTACACGAGGTCGCCCGACGGATCGGCCTGGAACCAGATGGCGCGCAGTACGTCGACGGTCTCCAGCCCCTGCCAGGACGCCTCGCGGGCGCCGAGGTGGAGCAGTTCGCCGGTGCGCTGGACGGGCACCTTGCGCTGGATGTACCCGGGGCTCCGGCCGAACAGCGAACGCAGCGTCTGGGCGACGCGGCCCCGGTGGACGTCCCGGACACCGATCGCGGACGAGGTGTCCTCGGTCCCGGGCACCACGAAGTGCTCGACGCCGGCCTGGGTCAGCGCCGTGGACACCAGTGACAGATGCTGCGCGCGCACCGCCAGCGGCGTGAGACCGGGCTGCACGTGCGCCAGCCGGCGGTGCATGCCCACGGGAACCTCGTGCAGGCCCGGCGGCAGCGGACGCTGCTGACGGTCGACCGTGGCATTGATCGGGTGGATCACCGAATACTCCAGTACATCAGTGCGTCCTCAAGACGCCGGAACGACTCCGTCGGGCCCGGGGCCCCTGCCGGGCGGGGCCCCGGGCACCGGACGGGGTCAGACGGAGGCCAGTGGCAGGCCGGACGTCAGGTCGATCGCGGTCCGGTTCGCGGCGGCCGCGAGCACGGCCTCGGCCACCGCGACGGTCCCGGTGGCCTGCTCCAGCGTCACGATGTCGGCCTCCTTGCCGAGCACCGCGTCGCGGAAGGTCTCGTGCTCGACGAGCAGCGGCTCGCGCTTGACGATCGCGTACCGTGTCACATCGCCCTCGGAGACGCCCCGGAACTGCCGCAGCCCCTCCCACTCGGTGGGCTGCGAGCCGTTGGCGTAGAACCACAGGTCGGCGGTGAGGGTGTCCGCCACGAAGCAGCCGTGCTCTCCCGTCACGATGGTGACGCGCTCCTTGAGCGGGGACAGCCAGTTGACGAGGTGGCTGGTGACGGCCCCGCCCGACAGATGCCCGACGAAGGCCACCATGTCCTCGTGCGGCCGGCCGCTGCGCGACACGGTCGCCGCACTCACCGACTCGTAACGGCTGCTGGTGAGCCAGGCGGTCAGGTCGATGTCGTGCGTGGCCAGGTCGTACACCACGCCGACATCGGCGATCCGGGCCGGGAAGGGTCCCTGACGGCGCGTCACCACCTGGTGGACATCGCCGAGTTCACCGAGGTCCAGCCGGGTGCGCAACTCGCGCAGCGCGGGGTTGAAGCGCTCGATGTGACCGACACCGGCCACCAGGCCGCGCTCGCCGAAGGCACGGGTGATCCGCTCGGCGGACTCCACCGAAGGGGCGATCGGCTTCTCGATGAGGGCGTGGATGCCCCGTTCGGCCAGGTCGAGCGCGACCTCCTCGTGCAGGGCCGTGGGGCAGGCGACGACCGCGTAGTCGATGCCCTCGGCGGCGAGTTCGGCGACCGACCGCACCACGGGCACGCCCGCGGGGGCGCTGTCCGGGCCGGCCACCGGGTCCGCCGCGGCGACGAGTTCGACGCCGTCCAGGCCGTGCAGGACGCGGGCGTGGTTGCGGCCCATCGAGCCGAGGCCGATCAGTCCGGCCCGCAGCGGCTTCGGGGTGCTCATACGCGGGCCTCCATGACCTCGTTGACGGTGGCCGTCAGGCGGTCCAGCTCCTGCGGCGTGAGCATCGGGTGCACCGGGATGGACAGCGCCTCCGCGGCGGCCCGCTCGGTCTCGGGCAGCTCACCGACGGCGTAGCCGAGCACCTTCTCGCCCGTCCGGAACGGTGTCAGGCGGTGCACCGGAGTGGGGTAGTACACGGCATTGCCGACGCCCCGCTCCAGCAGCTCGCGGGAGACCGTGTCGCGGTCCTTGCCGCTCCGGTCGTCGACCCGGATCGTGTACTGGTGGTAGACGTGCTCCGCGCCCGGTGCCACCGGCGGGGTGACGACCCCGCGCAGCCCGGCGTCGAGCGCTGCCGCGTTCGCGCGGCGCTGCCGCGTCCAGGTGTCCAGACTGCGCAGCTGCACGCGGCCGATCGCGGCGGCGACATCGGTCATCCGGACGTTGAAGCCGACGATCTCGTTGGCGTACCGCTGCTCCATGCCCTGGTTGCGCAGCAGGCGCAGGGTCCGCGCGAGGGCCGCGTCGCCCGTGGTGATCATGCCGCCCTCAAGGCTGTGCATGTTCTTGGTCGGGTAGAAGCTGAAGCAGGCGGCCGCGCCGAACGCGCCCACCGGGGTGCCGTCCAGCGAGGCGGCGTGGGCCTGTGCCGCGTCCTCGACGATCGCGAGACCGTGCCGCTCGGCCAGCGCGGTGAGCGGGCCCATCGCGGCCGGGTGCCCGTAGAGGTGTACGGGCATGATCGCCGCGGTGCGCGGGGTGATCGCGGCCTCGGCGGCCTGCGGGGAGAGGCAGAAGCTGTCGCGCTCGATGTCCGCGAAGACCGGGGTCGCGCCGACGAGGCGGACCGCGTTGGCGGTGGCCGCGAAGGTGAAGGAGGGAACGATCACTTCGTCGCCGGGGCCGATGCCCAGCGCCATCAGCGACAGATGCAGCGCACTGGTGCCGGAATTGACGGCGACGCAGTGCCGGCCGTCGACGAACCTCGAGAACTCCTCCTCGAAGGCGGCGACCTCGGGGCCCTGCGCGACCATACCGCCGCGCAGTACGCGCACGGCGGCCTCGATCTCGTCCTCTCCGATCACCGGAGCTGCTGCGCGGATCATGCGCTGGTCATTAGTCATCGTTCCACTTCACAAAGGTCGGGGTGCTGGGTGCTGCTCGGACCGCTGCGCCGGCTGCCGGTTCGCGGGAGGCGGCGGGGAGTCCGGTCCGGATCTCTCGTAGGGGCTGGGTACGGGGAAGTAGCTCTCCAGGAAAGTCCTGAGCATCGACGTGCGGGCTTCCGCCGTATCGGGGTCGTCGACCGTGTCGTTGATGCAGAAGGTGTGGTAGTCGCGCTGGGCGAGCAGCCGGTTGAGATGCCGCCCGGTGTTGGGCGCGGCCAGGTCCAGATACGTGTAGCGGATCTTGCCGGTCACCGAACGGCTGGTCTGCTGCCCGTAGTAGTGGTGCAGCGAGGAGGTGATCGACAGATCGCCGGGGCTGCGGAACTGCGAGTGCTGCGTCTGCAGGTGCTCGGCCGCGTAGCGCTCCTCGATCTCCTGGAGGATGTCGCGGCGCAGCGAGTGCGGCACGTGCTTCATCTTCCTGGTGAGGACCCGGTCGAAGGTCCCGGCGATGACGACGCGGTTGTTCTTCGCGGCGACCTCGGACGGGGGGTCCTGCGGCGAGGACGGGGTCATCGGGACCAGCGCGTTCGAGGGGAAGTACTTCGAGAGCCCGTTGGCGTGGAAGAACTCGCCCGGCGTGACGCTGCGGCCGAGGAAGACGTCGTCGTTGAAGTACAGGAAGTGGTCGGAGAGCCCGGGGATGTGGTGCAGCTGGCTCTCGATGGCGTGCGAGTTGAAGGTCGGCAGCGCCGAGGCGTCGGTGAAGATGTCGCGGTGGTGGACGACCTTGATGCCGGGGTGGTCGCTGTTCAGCCAGGCCGGCGTCTGCCCGTCCGTGACCAGGTAGACGGTGCGCAGCCAGGGCGCGAACTGGTGGAGCGAGCGCAGGGAGTAGCGCAGCTCGTCGCGGCTGGTGAAGCGGGCCGCGCTGATGGCCTGCTCGTGGTAGTCGGTCCGGCCCAGCGCGGTGGCGCGGCGGCGGATCCACTCGGGATCGGCCCCGTCGACCCAGGTGTAGACGGCGTCCACCGGGAAGGTGACCTCGTCCGGCAGGGAGAGCGTGAACTCCGACCGGGTGGCCACCTGCGGCGGGGCGTCCACCGCGCCGCTGACCGGGCCGGTGAAGTGGCTGACCGGGACCTGTACGGGGCTCTCGGCGGCGACCACGGCGGTGGCGGTGAGGTTGGGGACGGGGGCGATCAGCAGCCCGTCCTGCTCGGCCCAGAACTCGATCGCACAGGCGTGATTGGGGCCCAGCGTCCACCGCCCCTGGGGGTCGGTGAGCAGCCACCAGATGCGCAGAACCGTTTCTTCATCGAGCTGGGACCAGGAGCCCCGGTGATCCGCGCGCAGCGGCCGGCCGCCCGCAGGGCCGCCCGCGAGCAGGGCGCCCTCGGCGAGCGCGCTCACCCGCAGCGCCCGTTCGGCCCGGCCGCGCTCGCTCGCGGGGACCGCGACGGCGGTCATCGTGACGGAGTTGCCCCGCACGCAGAAGTGCGGGATGCCGTGCCGCTCCAGTACGTCGCAGACGCGCAGGAGGTTGGTGGCACGGGCGACGGAGGGGGTGAGGCCTTCGGTGATCTCGGCGGCGCGGACCTTGCGTCCGGACCAGACCAGCCGTACCCCGGGCCGCCGCGCTTCCCGGCGCAGACGCCTGCTGAACCGCAGGCCCAGCTGCTTGCGCAGACCGCGCCAGGCACTGCCCAGACCCGCGAGGCCGTGCTGGAGGAGCAGCCGGCCGTTCGCGGGGAAGATCCTGACGAGCCGTTGTCTCAGTACGTGGGGGAGGGCGCGCCGGTAGAGGCGTACGAGGGTGGACGTCTCGGGATTGCCCATCGCTCGACTACCTCGTGCTTCCCCCGCTCGGCCTCTCGGCGAGCAACCAGTACCTGTGACGGCGACGCGCGGGTTTGCCCGGTCCGGCGGATTGTGGGGGTGGAGCGTCCACCGTTCGGTACGGCCGAGTGAAACAAACGTGTCGCAGGGGTGAAGATTAACAAGAAAATAAGGTTGAGACTGCAAGGAAAAGATTCCGATCCGGCTACGTTTCGGACTTTTCGTCAACGAAAGCGGGCCGTACGAGTGACTCGTACGGCCCGCTGCGGTCATGCGTGTGTGTCTTTGGTGAAGGTGTGCCAGGTGTTACGCCGGAACGCTCGCCACACCCTGCGGCAGGAACTTCTTGCCGTTCACCCGCTCCGAGACGCCCGCCCGGTCCAGGTACGGCGTGATGCCGCCCAGGTGGAAGGGCCAGCCCGCGCCGGTGATCAGGCACAGGTCGATGTCCTGGGCCTCGGCGACGACGCCCTCGTCCAGCATCAGGCCGATCTCCTGCGCCACCGCGTCCAGGACACGGTCACGGGTCTGCTCCTCGGACAGGACCACATCGCCCTGCTTCAGGAGTGCGGCGACCTCGGGGTCCAGCTCCGGCTTGCCGGAGTCGTACACGTAGAAGCCCCGCTTGCCCGCCTCGACCACGGCCGCCAGGTTCTCGGAGACGGTGAAGCGGTCCGGGAAGGCGCGGTTCAAGGTCTCGGAGACATGCAGACCGATGGCCGGGCCGACCAGCTCCAGGAGCACCAGCGGGGACATCGGCAGACCGAGCGGCTCGACGGCCTTCTCGGCGACCTCGACCGGGGTGCCCTCGTCGATGACGTTCTGGATCTCGCCCATGAAGCGGGTGAGGATGCGGTTGACGACGAACGCCGGGGCGTCCTTCACCAGGACCGCGGTCTTCTTCAGCTTGCGGGCCACACCGAACGCCGTGGCCAGTGCGGCGTCGTCCGTCCGCTCACCGCGGACGATCTCCAGCAGCGGGAGGATCGCGACCGGGTTGAAGAAGTGGAAGCCGACGACCCGCTCGGGGTGCTTCAGCTTCGACGCCATCTCGGTCACCGACAGCGAGGAGGTGTTGGTGGCGAGGATCGCGTGCGCCGGGGCGACCGCCTCGACCTCCGCGAACACCTGCTGCTTGACACCGATCTCCTCGAAGACGGCCTCGATGATGAAGTCGGCGTCGGCGAAGCCCTCGGCCTTGTCCAGCACACCGGAGACCAGGCCCTTGAGGCGGTTGGCCTTGTCCTGGTTGACACGGCCCTTGCCGAGCAGCTTGTCGATCTCGGCGTGGACATAGCCCACACCCTTGTCGACGCGCGCCTGGTCGATGTCCGTGAGGACGACCGGCACCTCCAGCCGGCGCAGGAACAGCAGGGCGAGCTGCGAGGCCATCAGCCCCGCGCCCACGACGCCGACCTTGGTGACCGGGCGGGCCAGCGACTTGTCAGGGGCCCCGGCCGGGCGCTTGGCGCGCTTCTGGACCAGGTTGAAGGCGTAGATCCCGGAGCGCAGCTCGCCGCCCATGATCAGGTCCGCGAGGGCCCGGTCCTCGGCGTCGAAGCCCGCGCCCAGGTCGCCGTCCTTGGCCGCGGCGATGATCTCCAGCGCGCGGTACGCGGCCGGGGCCGCACCGTGCACCTTGGAGTCGGCGATCGCCTTGCCGCGGGCCACGGCCTGGTCCCAGGCCTCCCCGCGGTCGACGTCGGGGCGCTCCACCGTGACCGTGCCGTTGAGCACGTCCGCGGTCCAGATCAGCGACTGCTCCAGGAAGTCCGCGCCCTCGAAGAGCGCGTCGGCGATCCCGAGCTCGAAGACCTGCTTGCCCTTGAGCTGACGGTTCTGGTTCAGCGAGTTCTCGATGATCACCGAGACCGCGCGGTCGGCGCCGATCAGGTTCGGCAGCAGCGCGCAGCCGCCCCAGCCGGGCACCAGCCCGAGGAAGACCTCGGGCAGCGAGAAGGCCGGGAGCGCCTTGGAGACGGTGCGGTACGAGCAGTGCAGACCGACCTCGACACCGCCGCCCATCGCCGCGCCGTTGTAGTACGCGAACGTCGGGACCGCGAGCGAGGAGAGGCGGCGGAAGACGTCGTGACCGCCCTTGCCGATGGCCAGCGCGTCCTCGTGGCGGCCGAGCAGCTCGACACCCTTGAGGTCGGCGCCGACGGCGAAGATGAACGGCTTGCCGGTGATGCCGATACCGGTGACCGCGCCCTCGGCGGCCTCCTTCTCGACCTGGTCGATGGCGGTGTTCAGGTTCGCCAGCGACTGCGGTCCGAAGGTGGTCGGCTTGGTGTGGTCCAGGCCGTTGTCCAGCGTGATCAGCGCGAACCTGCCCGCGCCCGCGGGAAGGTCGAAGTGGCGTACGTGCGCCTGCGTGACGACCTCACCGGGGAACAGCTCGGCCGCACCCTTCAGAAGCTCGGTGGTGGAGCTCACTTGCTGCCTCCGGCTGCGTTCTCGAAGTTCGGGTTCTCCCAGACGACCGTGGCGCCCATGCCGAAGCCGACGCACATCGTGGTCAGGCCGTAGCGGACCTCCGGCTGCTCCTCGAACTGGCGGGCCAGCTGCGTCATCAGACGCACACCCGAGGAGGCCAGCGGGTGACCGTAGGCGATGGCGCCGCCGTACTGGTTGACCCGCGCGTCGTCGTCGGCGATGCCGTAGTGCTCCAGGAAGGCGAGCACCTGCACGGCGAACGCCTCGTTGATCTCGAACAGACCGATGTCGTCGATCGACAGACCGGCCTTGGCCAGCGCCTTCTCGGTCGCCGGGATCGGGCCGTAGCCCATGACCTCCGGCTCCACACCCGCGAAGGCGTAGGACACGAGGCGCATCCTGACCGGGAGGCCCAGCTCGCGGGCGACGTCCTCGGCGGCGATCAGCGAGGCGGTGGCGCCGTCGTTGAGCCCGGCGGCGTTACCGGCCGTCACCCGGCCATGGGCGCGGAACGGGGTCTTCAGACCGGCCAGCGACTCCATCGAGGTGCCCGGACGCATCGGCTCGTCGGCGGTGACCAGGCCCCAGCCCGTCTCCCCGGCCTCGGCGTTGGTGCGGCGCACGGAGACCGGCACCAGGTCCTGCTGGATCTTGCCGTTGGCGTACGCCTTGGCGGCCTTCTCCTGCGAACGCACCGCGTACTCGTCGGCGCGCCGCTTGGTGATCGTGGGGTACCGGTCGTGCAGGTTCTCCGCGGTCATGCCCATGAACAGGGCGGACTCGTCGACCAGCTTCTCCGATACGAAGCGCGGGTTCGGGTCCACGCCCTCGCCCATCGGGTGGCGGCCCATGTGCTCGACACCACCGGCGACGACGACGTCGTACGCGCCGAAGGCGATGGAGCCGGCCGTCGAGGTGACGGCGGTCAGGGCGCCCGCGCACATGCGGTCGATCGAGTAGCCGGGGACGGACTGCGGCAGACCGGCCAGGATTCCGGCGGTCCGGCCCAGCGTCAGGCCCTGGTCGCCGATCTGCGTGGTCGCCGCGATGGCGACCTCGTCGATCCTGGCGGGGTCCAGGTCCGGGTTGCGGCGCAGCAGCTCCCGGATGGCCTTCACGACGAGATCGTCGGCGCGGGTCTCGTGGTAGATGCCCTTCGGGCCCGCTTTGCCGAACGGGGTGCGGACGCCGTCGACGAAGACGACGTCCCGGATGGTGCGAGGCACGATGGCTCTCCTCCAGGGTGCGGGATGGCACTGCTGCGGGGCGCACCCACGGGCGCGCCGCCTGCCATCATGCTACTTGTGGGTAACCAGACTGCCCACCCCTCCTGGCCGGAGCGTCGAAGGTCACACCGGCGCACGGGCGGCCACGGGGTGCCGGGGGCGTCCACGAAGGCCCGGCCGGGCCTTCGCGAGGGGTCACGGGCGCTCCGAGGGGCCCGCGCGGCAGGGTGGCGCAACCTGGCGTGATTTCGCCCCTCCTCGACGGGCATTCGGCGCGCGGATCCGTGCTCAGCGGCGTCGGCGGTGTCCGTTCCGGTGACCGGACCGGCCCCGTTCCCGTCCTGGCCGACCGGGAATCGCCGTACGGAAGCGCCCCCCGGCCGAGGGCCGGGGGGCGCGGTGGTGCGTGCGGTGGTGCGGGGGCGGGCGATCAGCCGGTGGCGTCGAGCGCCCGGAGCAGGACCGGGCCGACCTGTTCGATCTGCCAGTGCCGTGCCCCGTACCCGGCGAGCGCGTCCTCGACGGCGCCCGGGGTGTGAATCCTGGGAGGCTCCCAGCACACCCGGCGCACGGTGTCCGGGGTGATCAGATTCTCCTGGGGCATGTGCAGCCGCTCGGCCAGCTCCGACACCGCCGCGCGGGCCGCCGAGAGCCGGGCCGCGGCCGCCGGGTCCTTCTCCGCCCAGGAGCGCGGCGGCGGCGGTCCGGCGAGCTGCTGGCCGGGCTGCGGGAGCTCGGCGTCCGGCAGCGCCTTCGCCCGGTCCACGGCCGCCTGCCACTGCTCCAGCTGGCGCCGGCCCATGCGGTGGCCGAATCCGGGCAGCGCGGTGAGCGCCTGCACATTGACCGGCAGCGCGAGGGCCGCCTCCACGATCGCACCGTCGCCGAGCACCTTGCCGGGTGAGATGTCACGGCGCTGTGCGACCTGGTCACGGGTGTTCCACAGCTCCCGCACCACCGCCATCTGACGGCGGCGGCGGACCTTGTGCATGCCCGAGGTGCGGCGCCAGGGGTCCTTGCGCGGGGGCGCGGGCGGCGCCGAGGCGATCGCGTCGAACTCCTCCCGGGCCCACTCCAGCTTGCCCTGCCGGTCCAGCTCCTCCTCCAGGGCGTCGCGCAGATCGATCAGCAGCTCGACGTCGAGCGCGGCGTAGCGCAGCCAGGGGTCGGGCAGTGGACGGGTGGACCAGTCGACCGCGGAGTGGCCCTTCTCCAGTGCGTAGCCCAGCACGTTCTCGACCATGGCGCCCAGCCCCACACGGGGGAAGCCCGCGAGGCGTCCGGCGAGCTCGGTGTCGAAGAGCCCGGTGGGGATCATGCCTATTTCGCGCAGGCAGGGCAGGTCCTGGGTGGCGGCGTGCAGGATCCACTCGCTGTCGGCGAGGGCCTCGCCCAGGCCCGACAGGTCCGGGCAGCCGACCGGGTCGATCAGTGCGCTGCCCGCGCCGGTCCGGCGGAGCTGTACGAGGTAGGCGCGCTGGCCGTAGCGGTAGCCGGAGGCGCGCTCGGCGTCGACGGCCACGGGGCCGGTGCCCGCGGCGAAGGCCGCGACCACCTCCGCGAGGTCGTCGTCGGACGCCACCACCGGGGGAATGCCCTCGCGCGGTTCGAGCAAGGGGATCGGCGCCGGGGCGACGTCGTCCGGGGGGGCGCCCCCGGTGGTTCGCAGTGAAGTGTCTGCTGCGGTCTCTTGGGCGTCGGTCACCTGTCAAGGGTATCCGTGCAAGCACGGCACCCGTCGACGGAACCTTCCGTCGACGGGTGCCGATGCACGTATTCCAGCCGGGGGCGCATCCGCGCACGTCCCGGCGCGGGGCGGGTCAGTGGATGATGCCCGTTCGCAGGGCGACGGCGACCATTCCTGCGCGGTCTCCGGTGCCGAGCTTGCGGGCGATGCGGGCGAGGTGGGACTTGACGGTGAGGGCGGAGAGGCCCATCGAGACGCCGATGGCCTTGTTGGACTGGCCCTCGGCGACCAGGCGGAGCACCTCCACCTCACGGCCGGACAGTTCGCGGTAGCCGCCCGGGTGGCTCGGGGAACCGGGGGGCCTGCGGTGCATACGGGCGGCATTGGCGCCGATCGGGGCGACGCCGGGGCGGGTGGGGTGGCCGATGTTGGTCCGCGTCCCGGTGACGACGTAGCCCTTCACGCCGCCCGCGAGGGCGTTGCGAACGGCACCGATGTCATCGGCGGCGGAGAGGGCGAGACCGTTGGGCCAGCCTGCGGCACGGGTCTCGGAGAGCAGGGTCAGCCCGGAACCGTCGGGCAGGTGGACGTCGGCAATGCAGATGTCGCGCGGGTTGCCGACGCGGGGGCGTGCCTCCGCGATGGACGACGCCTCGATGACGTCACGAACTCCGAGTGCCCACAGATGGCGGGTGACGGTGGAACGGACGCGCGGGTCGGCCACGACGACCATGGCCGTCGGCTTGGTCGGGCGGTAGGCGACCAGGCTTGCGGGCTGCTCTAGGAGAACGGACACCAGGCCTCCTGGGGAGTGGCGGGACGGGCCGGCTCGGGGATGAAGCCGGGGCGAACCGTGCTTGAAGGGTCATTGACCTCTTCGGCAGCAGACCCGTCCTCCTTTAGAGGAAGATCACGATTTGGTGAGTAACAATTCGGGCAAATAGGACATGCGATCGATTGTACGAAAAGAGAGCCGGTGCATGTGCGAGCCGAGTGACGGAGCGTCACGGAACCTGGGGTCCGCGCCGCTGCGGCAGCGTCACCACCGAGGCGTCCGTCGGACCCGAGGGCGGCAGGCCCGCGATCTGACAGAGGAGATCACCCCACGCCATCAGATGCGCCGCCGCGTCCGGCACTCCGCCGCGGCCCTCGCGCGGGGTCCACGAGGCGCGGATCTCGATCTGCGTCGCGGGGCGGCGCGTGGACAGCGCACCGAAGTAGTGCGAGCCGGCTCGCGTCACGGTCCCCCCGGCCTCCCCGTACGAAAGACCCCGCGCGTCGAGCGCACCCGTCAGCCAGGACCAGCACACCTCGGGCAGCAGCGGATCGGCCGCCATCTCCGGCTCCAGCTCCGCGCGCACGAGCGTCACCAGGCGGAACGTGCCCTGCCAGGCGTCGTGCCCCGCCGGATCGTGCAGCAGCACGAGGCGGCCGTCGGCCAGGTCGTCCTCGCCGTCGACGACCGCCGCCTCCAGCGCGTACGCGTGCGGGGCCAGCCGCTGGGGCGGCCGGGTCGGCTCCACCTCCAGTTCTGGGCGCAGCCGCGCGGAGCGCAGCCCGTCCACAGCCGACCGGAACGCGGGCGGCACGGAACTCCCCTCCGCACCGTCCTTGCTGTCAGCGCCATCGGAATGATCGGAAAATTGTCCCTGAGCCGGAGCCATGCGGGGAAGAGTAGGCGGAACCGGAGCCCGGCGCAGGGAGGGACACCCGTGCGGGGCCCGGCTCCTTCCGCGTGCGTGCGAAGATTCTGTGTGTGAGTGCCAACGACCGCCCTTCGGGCCAGCAGACGACGACCTCCGCCACCCACGGGTCGGCGTTCCTCAAGGCGTGCCGGCGCGAGCCCGTGCCGCACACCCCGGTCTGGTTCATGCGGCAGGCGGGACGCTCGCTGCCGGAGTACCTGAAGGCCCGTGAGGGCATCGCGATGCTCGACTCCTGCATGATGCCGGAGCTGGTCGCCGAGATCACGCTGCAGCCGGTGCGCCGTCACAAGGTCGACGCCGCGATCTACTTCAGCGACATCGTCGTACCGCTCAAGGCCATCGGGATCGACCTCGACATCAAGCCCGGCGTCGGCCCGGTCATCGCCGAGCCGATCCGCACCCGGGCCGACCTCGCCCGGCTGCGCGACCTCACCCCCGAGGACGTCCCGTACGTCACCGAGGCCATCGGGATGCTCACCGCCGAGCTGGGCGGCACCCCGCTCATCGGCTTCGCCGGGGCACCGTTCACGCTCGCCAGCTACCTCGTGGAGGGCGGCCCGTCCCGCAACCACGAGCGCACCAAGGCCATGATGTACGGCGACCCGCAGCTCTGGGCCGACCTGCTGGACCGCCTCGCGGAGATCACCGGCGCCTTCCTGGACGTCCAGATCCGGGCCGGTGCCTCCGCCGTCCAGCTCTTCGACTCCTGGGTGGGCGCCCTGGCCCCCGCCGACTACCGCCGCTCGGTGCTGCCCGCCTCCGCGAAGGTGTTCGACGCCGTCGCCGGGCACGGGGTCCCGCGCATCCACTTCGGTGTCGGCACCGGCGAACTGCTCGGCCTGATGGGCGAGGCGGGCGCGGACGTCGTCGGCGTCGACTGGCGCGTCCCGCTGGACGAGGCCGCGCGCCGCGTCGGTCCGGGCAAGGCGCTCCAGGGCAACCTCGACCCGGCGGTGCTGTTCGCGCCGACCGCCGCGGTCGAGGAGAAGACCCAGGAGGTGCTGGACGCGGCCGCCGGGCTGGAGGGCCACATCTTCAACCTGGGCCACGGTGTGATGCCGACGATGGACCCGGACGCGCTGACCCGTCTCGTGGAGTACGTGCACACGCGGACCGCCCGGTAGGCGTACCGGAGCGCGCGAGGCCGGGACCCCTCAGCCGGTCCCGGCCCTGCGGACCGCCGTGCTCGCCTTGCGGGCCGCCACCAGGACCGGGTCCCAGACCGGGGAGAACGGCGGCGCGTACCCCAGGTCGAGCGTGGTCATCTGATCGACCGTCATCCCGGCCGTCAGCGCCACCGCCGCGATGTCCACCCGCTTGGCCGCCCCGTCCCGGCCCACGATCTGCACGCCGAGCAGCCGGCCCGTGCGGTACTCCGCGAGCATCTTCACGGTCATCGGCCTGGCCCCCGGGTAGTAGCCCGCCCGGCCCGTCGACTCGATCGTCGCCGTGACGTACCGCAGCCCCACCGCCCGCGCGTCCTTCTCGCGCAGCCCGGTCCTGGCGATCTCCAGGTCGCAGACCTTGCTCACCGCCGTACCGACCACGCCCGGGAACGTGCCGTAACCGCCGCCCGCGTTGGACCCGATGATCTGGCCGTGCTTGTTGGCGTGGGTGCCCAGTGCGATGTGCCGGGTGCGGCCCGCCACCAGGTCCAGGACCTCCACGCAGTCGCCGCCCGCCCAGATGTCGTCGTGACCCACGACCCGCATCGACAGATCCGTCAGCAGCCCGCCGTGCGGGCCGAGCGGCAGGCCCGCCGCCCCGGCCAGCGCGGTCTCCGGCTCGACGCCGATGCCGAGCACCACCACATCCGCCGGGTAGGTCCGCGCGTCCGTCTCCACCGCGTTCACCCGGCCGTCCGGACCCGTGAGGATCCCGGTGACCGCCGCGCCGTTGACCGTCGTGATGCCCAGACCGTCCATCGCCTCATGGACGAGCGCGCCCATGTCCGGGTCGAGCGTCGCCATCGGCTGCTCGCCGCGGTTGAGCACCGTCACCTCGAAGCCCCGGTTCAGCATCGCCTCCGCCATCTCGACGCCGATGTACCCCGCGCCGACGACGACCGCGCGCCGCCCGGTGGCCCGGTCCAGGGAGTCCAGGAGCGCCTGGCCGTCGTCCAGGGTCTGCACCCCGTGCACCCCTGCCGCGTCCATACCGGGCAGCGCCGGGCGCACCGGACGGGCCCCGGTGGCGATCACCAGCTTGTCGTAGCCCGTCCAGTACGTCTCGCCGCTCTCCCGGTCCAGCGCGCGTACCCGCCGCCCGGCCACATCGATCTCCGTCACCTCGGTGCGCATCCGCAGATCGATGTCGCGCTCCCGGTGCTCCTGGGGGGTGCGGGCGATCAGGTCGTCGCGCCGCTCGACGTCGCCGCCGACCCAGTACGGGATGCCGCAGGCGGAGTACGAGGAGAAGTGGCCGCGCTCGAAGGCGACGATGTCCAGTTCGTCCGGCCCCTTGAGCCTGCGGGCCTGCGACGCGGCGGACATGCCCGCCGCGTCGCCGCCGATGACCACCAGTCGCGCCGCTGCCATGCCGGGTCCCCTTCGCCGTGTCCGGGACCCCACGCTACGGCGCTCAGGGAGCCGGTGCGGACTCCGTCTCCGGCGCCGGGGCCGGTACGGGCTCCGCCGGGCCCGCCGGCGCGGCCCGGCGGGCCCGGAGGGCGCGCACCCGCCGCCACACCAGCAGCAGCACCGCGGCGACGGCCAGGAACGGGGCCGCCGCACCGATCGCCATCGCGATCCACCGGAGCATCGTCACGAACGCGTCCCAGCCGCCGCCCAGCGCGTCCAGGAACCCGGGCCCGTCGTCGTCCGCCTTCCCGGCAGGCCCCTCCGGCTCGCTGAGGTCCAGGGTGATCGTCGCCAGCGAGGTGCGGTCCCTGAGACTCGCCTGCTGGGCGAGCATCGACTCCAGCGCGGCCTGACGGGTGCTCAACTCGCCCTCCAGCGTGACCACGTCGCTCAGCTTTTCGGCCTGGTCCATCAGCTCCCGCACCCGCGCCACGCTCGCCCGCTGCGTGGCGATCCGGCTCTCCACGTCGACCACCTGGTCGGTGACGTCCTTCGCGTTCGACGAGCGGGACAGCAGCTTCCCGGACCCGGCGAGTTCCCGCAGGACCGCCTGGTACCGGTCCTGCGGGACGCGCAGTACGAGGTGCGACATCTCATGCGTGTCGTCCACCCGCTCGGTGGTCTCGTTCGCCACCAGGCCGCCGCTGTCCTCCGTGGCACCGCGGGCGGCGGCCACGGCCTTCGGCACGCTCTCGACCTCGACGGACAGGGTCGCCGTACGGATCACATGGGTGCCCGAGGCCCTCGCCTTCGGAGCCGCGGAGGCCCCGTCGTCGGACTTCGCGCCGTCCGCCGCCCCACCGGCCCCGGCCCGCTCCCCGGCGGGCTTGTTGTCCCCGGCCGCTGCGTTCAGCCCTGCCGCGCTGCTGTCGGAGGAGCTGTCGCCCGCGCCGCAGCCCCCGACGGCGAGGAGGGCGAGCAGCGCCCCGGTGGCGAGGGCCGCGCGGGAACCGCGGGCGCGTGGACGGGCGGTGCTGTTCGTGTTGTTCATGACGGGTCCCCCCAGGACGTTGGCCAGTGGTGCCGGTTCGACGTACGGGACCCATGGGCGGGTTGCCCATCAGCGGTTTCGAAGTGGTCACGGTCACGACTCGGAACGGGTTTGAGAGAGTGGACCCATGCAGCGTTCTCATCAGCGCGTGAACACGCGTACGGGTCATGTCGTCGTCATCGGCGGTGGCATCGCCGGTCTGTCCGCCGCCCACCGGCTGGTCCGGGCCGGTCTGCGGGTCACGCTCCTGGAGGCCACGGAGCGGCTCGGCGGCAAGCTCATGACCGGAGAGATCGCGGGCACCCGGGTCGATCTCGGCGCGGAGTCGATGCTCGCGCGGCGCCCCGAAGCGGTCGACCTGGCCCGTTCCGTCGGCCTCGGCGACCGGCTCCAGCCGCCCGCCACCGCCACCGCCTCGGTATGGACGCGCGATGCCCTGCGGCCGATGCCCAAGGGCCATGTCATGGGCGTGCCCGCTGATCCGGCCGCCCTCAGCGGGGTGCTCTCCCCGGAGGGCCTCGCCAGGATCGCCCAGGAGCGCGACCTGACGCCCACCGCCGTCGGCGACGATGTCGCGGTCGGCAGTTATGTCGCCGACCGGCTCGGCCGCGAGGTCGTGGACCGGCTCGTGGAACCGCTGCTCGGCGGGGTGTACGCGGGTGACGCCTACCGCATCTCGATGCGGGCCGCCGTACCCCAGCTCTTCGACGTGGTGAAGGAGGGCGGTTCCCTCCTCGACGGGGTCCGGCGCATCCAGGAGCGGGCCGCCGCCCGGCAGCAGACCGGGCCGGTCTTCCAGGGCATCGACGGCGGCATCGGCACCCTGCCGGACGCCGTCGCCACCGCCGTACGCGAGGGTGGCGGCGAGATCCTCACCGCCACCCCCGTCCTCGGGCTGACCCGTACCGACGCCGGCTGGAACGTCCGTACCGACACCCGGGTGATCACCGCCGACGGCATCGTCCTGGCCGCCCCCGCCTGGTCCGCCTCCACACTCCTGGCCGCCGAGTCCCCGGCGGCCTCCGCCGAGCTGGCGGGGGTCGAGTACGCCTCGATGGCCCTGGTCACCATGGCGTTCCGGAGCTCCGGAACCGACGCGACGAGCGCCCTGCACGGACGCTCCGGCTTCCTCGTCCCGCCGGTCGACGGCCGCACGATCAAGGCCTCCACCTTCTCCACCAACAAGTGGCAGTGGGTGGCCGACGCCGCGCCCGGTCTCTTCGTCCTGCGCACCTCCGTCGGCCGCTACGGCGAGGAGGACCATCTGCACCGTGAGGACGCCGAACTGGTCGATGTGTCGCTGCGTGACCTCGCCGAGGCGACCGGGCTCACCGCCCGGCCCGTCGACACCGAGGTGACCCGGTGGATCGGCGGACTCCCGCAGTACCCGGTCGGCCACCTCGGCCGGGTCGCCCGCATCCGCGACGAGGTCGCCCGACTGCCGGCGCTGCGGGTCTGCGGAGCGGCGTACGACGGGGTCGGCATCCCGGCCTGCATCGCGAGCGCGCACCGGGCCGCGGACGAGATCGTCCACGACCTGACGGGAGCGAGTGTGGGGGCGGGCGCGGATCCGGTCGCCGGAGACCGCGAGGGCGGTCACGGGGGAGACCGCGACCGGGACCGGGAGCGGGACCTGGACCACGAAGATCGAGAGGGAGATCATCGCCACTCCGACCCTGGTTCGGGGCACTCGGAGCGAGGCGGGACAATAGCCGTATGAGTGCTCCTGAGACTGTGACATCAAGCAAGGGTCCGAACGCCGGCAAGAAGGCCAAGGACCTCAACGAGGTCATCCGCTACACGCTCTGGTCCGTGTTCAAGCTGCGCGACGTGCTGCCGCTGGACCGCGCCGGTTACGCCGACGAGGTCCAGGAGCTGTTCGACCAGCTCGCCGCCAAGGACATCACCGTGCGGGGCACGTACGACGTGTCCGGGCTGCGGGCCGACGCCGACCTCATGATCTGGTGGCACGCCGAGACCGCCGACGAGCTCCAGGAGGCGTACAACCTCTTCCGGCGCACCAAGCTGGGCCGCGCGCTGGAGCCGGTCTGGTCGAACATGGCGCTGCACCGCCCCGCCGAGTTCAACAAGTCGCACATCCCGGCGTTCCTGGCCGACGAGACGCCGCGCAACTACATCAGCGTCTATCCTTTCGTGCGCTCCTACGACTGGTACCTGCTGCCCGACGAGGACCGCCGCCGTATGCTCGCGGACCACGGCAAGATGGCCCGCGGCTACCCCGACGTCCGCGCCAACACCGTCGCCAGCTTCTCGCTCGGCGACTACGAGTGGGTCCTCGCCTTCGAGGCGGACGAGCTGTACCGCATCGTCGACCTGATGCGTCATCTGCGGGCCTCCGAGGCGCGGCTCCACGTCCGCGAAGAGGTGCCGTTCTACACGGGGCGCAGGAAGTCCCTCGCAGACCTGGTGGCCGGGCTCGCATAGCCAGCGTTCCCCGGCCATCCAACCCGGAAGATCAGACGACGGGCACCGGCACCGTGTGTGCCGCCCGCCGTCCAGCGACACCGGGTTCGGCTCCGGGTTCGCCGCAGGCTCCGGCCTGCGGCGTTCCCGGGACCGGCGAAGCCACCGGTACCCGCGGGCGCGGCTCGGACCTCCGCACGGCGGCCCGTCAGGGCGGCCCGCAGCGCCGACGCGATGCCCGTCCTCGTTCCGTGCGGCACGGCCAGGCCCGCGACGACCAGCCGGTTGGCCGGCGCGCGCACGGCGTCGGCAGCCGCCGCGCCCCACGCGACCAGCAGAAACATGACCCAGAGCATGGCGGATTTCTCCGCGAGGCGGACGGGGAGCGCCACGCCCTGTTCAGCATGCGGACGGCCCGCAGGCCGGTTCAGGAACTGCTGCCGCAGCTCGACCCGCCGGAGCTGCCGCAGCTCGACCCGCCGGAGCTGCC
Source organism: Streptomyces sp. NBC_00654 (assembly GCF_026341775.1). Lineage (NCBI taxonomy): Bacteria > Bacillati > Actinomycetota > Actinomycetes > Kitasatosporales > Streptomycetaceae > Streptomyces > Streptomyces sp. NBC_00654. Next base: position 2,731,630 of record NZ_JAPEOB010000001.1, read on the forward strand.
GCAGCTGGAACCACCGGAGCTGCCGCAGCTCGACCCGCCCGAACCGGAACTGCAGCTGGAACCCGAACTGCAGCTGGAACCGGAGCCCCCGCCCCCGCCGCCCCCGGACGAACCCCCGCAGCTCGCACCGCCGGGGCTCGCCCCGGCACACCACACCGTCGCGGCGGCGTACGCGTCCGCCGTGGAGGAGGACGAGGTGTGCGGGGCCGAGGACGAGGCGGGACGGAACGCCCTCGACCGGCCGTTCCCGGTACGGAACCGCGCCGCCGCCGTCAACTGCCCCCGGAGCACGGGGTCGGGCAGCGCGCCCAGCCCCAGCGTGGCCACCAGCTGGGCCGGAGCCATCGCATAGGCGTGCGCGGCCCGGTACTCCTGGACCGCCTGCCGCCCCTCCTTCGTGATCCGGTTCCCGGTGGCCGTCATGACGATGAGGCCGGTCAGGCCGCCGATCACGATCGCGGGCAGCATCTTGGCGATGAACGGGAACGGCATGTCCGCGTATCCCTCGTGCATCGTGTACTGCATGAAGGTCAGGACCAGCGAGAGAGGGAAGGCCACGAGGCAGAACAGCCCCTGGACCAGCGCCCAGCGGCGGTGCGGCCGGGTCTCCTGCGGGGAGACCAGCAGTCCCCGGGCGGCGAGCCCGTCGCCGATCTCCTGTACCGCCGGATGCCGCATCACGGTCTCCCGCAGGGTGTGCAGCGCCCCGTTCGGGGCGGCGGCCAGCGTCTGGAGCACGGCCCGCTCCACCGGGTCACGTGCCTCCGGCCGCTGTACGGCGACGATGCCGGGGCCGCCGATGATCAGGCGCCCGTCCGCGTGGAGGCCGGTCAGCGCGCTGTCCACCACCCTGGCCGGGCCGCCGTTCAGGAAGGCCGCCTCATAGAGGTCGTGAACGAGCGGGCGGGTCCGCGCGCTCCGCCGGCCGGCGCGGGCGGCGCCGATCTGGATGAGCAGCAGCGCCGAGGAGAGGACCACCGCGAACGTCAGCAGAGTCGCGAGAACGTTCATGACGGGTCACTTCCCCACGAGGACGGCACGGGCCGCCCGGACGAGACGGGTCGTACGACGCGGGGGCCGCGGGGCCGCCCGGTCCTGCCACCAGTGGGTGAGCCGCCTCCTGGCGGCCGCGTCCTGCGGCAGCCCCGCGATCAGCAGGTGCTCGGCGAAGTCGAGCGCGTCGCGGCGGTATCCGGCGGAGAGCGGCCGGGTCATGGCGTACGCGAGGTAGGCGTTCCGGTAGCCGTCGCCGAGGATCTCCGGCAGCTCCGGCGCCACCTTGGCCACCACTCCGGCGCGCTTGGCGGCCAGCGCCCGGCTCTGCACCTCCAGGCGTCGGCGGTCGAAGCCCTCGGGGGTCTCGGTGCCCGCGACGAGAGCGGAGAGCAGCGCGGTCTGGGCGGCGGCGAGGCGTTCCCGGACGTCGGCCCGTACCGCCGGGGCTGCGGGGGCTACGAGTACTGCAGGGGACCGCTGTACCGCCGGGGCCTCCGGGGATGCCAGGGCCTTCGGGATGCCTGAGGCCTTGGGGATCCTTGAGGTCTTGGGGGCCGCGGCGTCCAGCGTGGCGCGGATCGTGGTCAGTTCGCCCGCCAGCTCCGCCGCGGGCGGGAAGTCGTCGTCACGCTCCAGCAGCACACCGGGCGGATCGACCCGCGAGCGCAGCTCGGCCAGCACGTCCAGGACGGGCCGGGTCACGGGATGGGCGTGCGTGTCGTGCCAGACGCCGTCCCGCTCGACACCACCGGCCACATGCACGTACGCGATGGCCTCCACCGGCAGTTCACCGAGTGCCTTCGCGGGGTCCTCGCCGCGGTTGACGTGGTTGGTGTGCAGATTGGCCACATCGATCAGCAGCCGCACCCCGGTGCGCTCGACCAGCTCCGCCAGGAACTGTCCCTCGGTCAGTTCCTCGCCGGGCCAGGAGACCAGCGCCGCGATGTTCTCCAGGGCCAGCGGCACGGGCAGCGAGTCCTGGGCGATCCGCACGTTCTCGCACAGCACCTCCAGCGCGTCCCAGGTGCGCGGCACCGGCAGCAGGTGGCCCGCCTCCAGCCGGGGCGACGCGGTGAGCGGCCCTCCGGCGCGTACGAACGCGATGTGCTCCGTCACCAGCGGCGTACCGAGCAGCTCCGCCCGTGCGCCCAGGTCCGCGAGCCTGCCCGCGTCCGGGCGGCCGGCGCCGCCCAGGCCCAGCGACACACCGTGCGGTACGACGGTGACGCCGCGCGCCCGGAGCCGTACCAGCGAGTCCGGCAGATGATCGGCACAGAGGTTCTCCGCGACCGCCTCGACCCAGTCGATCCCCGGCAGCGCCTCCACGGCGTCGGCGATCTCCGGCCGCCAGCCGATCCCGATTCCCAGCTTCATGGTGTCCCCCCTCGTGCTCCGTGCAGGAGTCATGGCCCCGGCAGGCGGTGGTGAATCCGAACAGGGGGACGTTCAGAGGTGGACTTGAGGTTCCACCGCGCACCGCACACCGCGCACCGTCCGCGGACGGTGCCACCGGCCGGCGGTCCTCATCCCGCCCCCACCCGGCGGCGCCCCGGTCAGCGGCGCAGCGCCGGGTGGTCGGCGACCACCGTGCAGGACCCCGGGGCGATCTCCGTGAACCCGGCGTCGCGCACCACCGGCAGGCCGCTCACGGTCAGGTCGCGCCAGCGCGCGGGGTCCGCGGTGGCCACGGCGAGCGGGAAACCGGCCTCGCGCCACGCCTTGCGCTCCGGGTCCGACAGCTCCCACCAGGCGAGCTGCGCCCCGTGCCCGGCCTGTGCCATGGTCTTGCCCGCCGACATGTCCAGGTCCGGGTTGAGCCACAGCACCGGAGCGGCCGGATCGGGCGCGGCCGGGGGCCGCGGGTCGTCCAGGTCGGTGCCCGACACCTGGAGCTTGGCCAGCTCCTTGGGCCAGCCGTCCAGGGGCACCGGCGGGAACACCCGTACCTCGGCGCTCTCGCCCGTCACCGTGATCCCGGGCAGCGCGGACGCCTTGCGCCACTCCGCGCCGCGCGCCCGACGCACGACCTTGCGGATACGGGCGTCCTGCCAGTCCCGCATCACCTGCGCCCACTCGCCCTCGTCCAGGGAGCGTTCGTCGGACAGCATCGTCAGCACCGCGCGGGCGGCGGTCCGTAGGGCGTCGGTACGGGCCGGGGGGTCCGTCTTCTCCAGGTGCAGCACGAGCGGCAGCACGAACTGCGGCGCCTCGTCACGGTGGGTCGGTTCCGTCCGGAACGGGCTGTCCGGTTCGGACCCGGCGGGTTCGGTCGCGACGGCCGGGGGCGCGGCGGGCCGGGGTGCGGCGGACGGGTTCGCTGGGGTGTCGTTGCTGCTCACCCGTCCAGTCTGCCAGGGCCCTCAGCGGGGTCATGGAGCGGAGAGCAGGCTCCGCAGTGCGGGCAGCAGAGGCGTGTCCCCGGGTTCGGAGGCGCACCAGGCGATGTGGCCGTCGGGGCGGACCAGAACGGCGGCCCGCGGCCCCGGCGTACCGCACAGACGGCAGGGTGAAGCCGGGGCCGGTGAGATCGAGGGTGGAGGCCGCACCGTGAGGAGCGCCGGTGCGCGACCCGTGGAGCCGGTCACCCGCTCCGGAGACCTCGGGAACTTCTTGGCGGAATGACATGCTCCGGGTGAGGATGCTCCCTATGAAGAGCGACCTCTTTTCCAGCGAGCACATGGCCCAGCAGGCCACCGCCCCCGGTATGACCCTGCAGAACGCCAAGTCCATCAAGTACGCCGTCAACGGGGAGATGCACGCGCGTCAGGGATCGATGATCGCCTTCCGCGGCAACCTTCAGTTCGAGCGCAAGGGCCAGGGCCTGGGCGGCATGCTCAAGCGCGCGGTCACCGGCGAGGGGCTGCCGCTCATGGCGGTCCGCGGCCAGGGCGAGGCCTGGTTCGCCCACGAGGCGGCCAACTGCTTCATCGTGGACATGGAGCAGGGCGACGTCCTGACCATCAACGGCCGTAACGTCCTCTGTTTCGACGCCACGCTGACGTACGAGATCAAGACCGTGAAGGGCGCCGGGATGACCGGCGGTGGCCTCTTCAACAGCGTCTTCAGCGGCTACGGCAAGCTGGGCCTGATGTGCGAGGGGCACCCCATAGTGATCCCCGTCACCGCGCAGCAGCCGGTGTACGTGGACACGGACGCGGTCGTCGGCTGGAGCGAGCAGCTCTCCACCTCCCTGCACCGCTCGCAGAGCTTCGGCTCGATGGTGCGCGGCGGCTCCGGCGAGGCCGTCCAGCTGATGCTCCAGGGCGAGGGATTCGTGATCGTGCGGCCCAGCGAGCTCAAGCCCGAGAAGACGGCCAACTGAAGCCGAGGGGCGTCGGCCGCCGGTACGGCCTCGGCGGGCCCTGCGTGCTGCGCGGCGTCGAACTCGACCTGCCCGCACGGGCCCCGGTCGGCGTATGCGGGCTCGCCGCACGGCGTGGGTGAGTGCGCTCGTACGCGGGGACGATACGCACTGCGGGCCCGCCGCCGGGCCTCCGTACCGGCTTTCCCGCCTCACCTCGCCTCACCCCCGTCTCACTCCCGCATCAGGTCGGAGACCTTCACGAAGCGGTAGCCGCGCCTGCGCAGCTCCGGGACGACCTGCCGTACCGCCTCCTCGGTGACCGGTGCGGCGCTGCGCGTGCAGTGCATCACCACCAGCGAGCCCGGCCGCACCCCGTCCAGCACCTGGGCGGCCACCGCGTCGGCGTCCGTGGCGAAGGCGTCACCGCTGACGACGTCCCACTGCACCGCCGTCACCTTCGCCGGTGCCAGGGCGCGCAGCGACGTGTCGTCGTAACAGCCGCCCGGGAAACGGAAGTACGGCACCACATTGCGCGCCCCCGCCTTCCGGAAGGCGGCGAAGGCCCGTTCCACCTCGCCGCGCATCCCGGCCCTGTCCAGCACCGGCAGGCCGTAGCAGGGCGTCGTGAAGGCGTAGTGGCTGTACGAGTGGTTGGCGATCTCGAACAGCGGATCCGTACCGATGGACCGCGCCTGCGTCGGATACTCCTCCGCCCAGCGCCCGGTCATGAAGACGGTCGAGGGGACCTTCAACCGGCGCAGCAGCGCGATCAGCCGGGGATTGTCGAAGTGTTCGCCCGCCGCCGCCCGCGTTCCCTGATCGGCCGTCATATCGGCATCGAAGGTGAGCGCCACCACCTTGCCGCCCGGCCCGCCGGCCGCTGCCCGGGTGAAGACCGGAGTGCGGCCGGCCGGTCCCGGTGCCATCGTCGGCGCCTTCCTCGCGGCCGGGCCGCTCTGTTGGGAGCGAGAGGCGGAGGGAGAGGCGGAGGGGGCGGCCGAGGGGGTGGTGGACGGCGCGCGCGACGGGACCGGCTCCGTGAGGGTGTTCTCAGGGGATCCGCACCCGGCGAGCACCCCCAGGAGGGTCAGAGCGGTCACATATGAAGCTTTCCGTGCAGATAGGTTCACTGACGGAAAGTAACCGATATGAAGATCAGGAAATGTTTACGGCGCTCGGGATGCCCCGTTCGGCCGACCCCTCCCGCTCCGGGGGCGGTACGGGCCGCCCGCACCACCCCCGGAGCGGTTCAGCGGATCAGCGCCATGGGCCGGTCACGGCGAACGTCGTCCCCGGCGTGTAGCAGTTGAGGAACATCGTGCCGCCGTCCGGCGAGAAGGTGACCCCCGCGAACTCGCCCCACTCCGGCTCCTCGGGCGTCCCGATGTTCTGCCGGCCGCGCGCCATCGCGTACACCTCGCCGCGGCGCGTCACACCGAGCACATGCTGTGCGCCGCCGCCGTCCTCACACACCATCAGCCCTCCGTCGGCGGCCAGGCAGATGTTGTCCGGGGACTCGCCGGGCAGTTGGACATCGGTGTCGGGGCCGAAGACCACGACCAGTGTGAGCCGGCGCTTCTTCGGCTCGTAGCGCCAGACCTGGCCGAAGTGGTCGGCGGCCGAGCCCTCCGAGCGGTGGGCGAAACTGGAGACGAAGTAGACGGACGAGCCGCCCCAGTAACAGCCCTCCAGCTTCTGGGCGTGCGTGATGCCCTTCGGCCCGAAGTCCTGGAGCCTGATCGGTGTCTCGGCGGCCAGCGGATCGGGTACGGGAACCCACTCGACCCGGTCGAAGCTCGCACCGGTCTCCTGGACGACGGAGAGGTCGGGCAGGCCCGGTACCCGCATCGCCTCCAGCGCGCCGCCGGCCCGCAGCGAACCGGTGCCGCCGAGCGGCTTCTCCGGCAGGAAGCGGTAGAAGAGCCCGAACGGCTTCTCGAACGCGTCCTCCGTCTCGTACACGATCCCGTTCTTGGGATCGACCGCGACGGCCTCGTGCTGGAAGCGGCCCATCGCGGTCAGCGGTACGGCCCCGGTGCGGCGCGGATCGGCGCCGTCCACCTCGAAGATGAAGCCGTGGTCCTTGGTGTAGCCGTTGGTCCCGGCCTTGTCCTCGGTCTCCTCGCAGGTCAGCCAGGTGCGCCAGGGGGTGGGCCCGCCCGCGCAGTTCACCGCCGTACCGGCGATGGCGACGCGTTCGCCGAGCACTCTGCCGCGGCCGTCCAGTTCGAGGGCCGTACAGCCGCCCTTGCCCATCGGGTCGTACGTGAGCCCTTCCACGGTCGGGACGCCGATCCTGCCGGTGACCCGGTTCTCGTGGTTGCGGACGAGATGGACGCGGCCGTGCCGGCCCGCGAAGGCGGCCATCCCGTCGTGGTTGCTGGGTACCGGGCCTTCGCCGGAGCGCAGCGGTTCGCCCTCCCGGGACAGCACCCGGTAGCGGAATCCTCTCGGCAGGTCGAGCAGGCCGTCAGGGTCGGTGACGAGGGGACCGTAGCCGCTGTGGCCACGGGCGGCCGCGGTGCCCGCGAAGAGTTCGGAGAAGGCCCCGGCGAAGGCGATCGAGGCGGCGGTCGCGCCGCTGCCGGCCAGGACCTGTCGTCGTGTGGCGAGTCGTCGTGGTGCTGAGGACATGAGGCAACTCCCTGTTGGCGGACAGGTGAAGTGACCCGCATGTGTGTACCACGGGTGGTGCCGCACGGGAACCACGCGGACCACCGTGGCCTGTGGTGTCGCGGGGTACTGAAGTGCCCGCAGGTGCGTGGAGGCGCGGGTGATGCGTGGCGGTGCCCGCCGGGCCGCGTGCCCGCCGGGCAGGCCCCCCGGCCCCGGCCGCAGTCACCGGCCGCCGGGCCCGGGAGGCCCCGGGGTCAGGCCAGGGAAGCCGTGAGGGTGATCGTCGTACCCGTCAGCGCCTGGCTGACCGGGCAGTTCGCCTTGGCGTCCTCGGCCGCCTTCACGAAGCCCTCCTCTCCGAGACCGGGCACCTCGCCCTCGACGGTGAGGTGGATACCGGTGATGCCGGTGCCGGGCTGGAAGGTGACCTCGGCCTTGGTGTTCAGCCGGGTCGGCGGGGTGCCGGCCGTGGCCAGACCGTTGGACAGCGCCATCGAGAAGCAGCTGGAGTGCGCGGCCGCGATCAGCTCCTCGGGGCTCGTCCTGCCGTTCGCCTTCTCCGCGCGCGAGGGCCAGGAGACCTCGTACTCGCCGATGCCGGAGGAGTCGAAGGTGACGACGCCCTTGCCCTCGATCAGGTTGCCTTCCCAGACCGTGTGCGCCTGACGCGTGGTAGCCATGCTGGATCCCTTCAAACGGTGTGCGCGGTTGTACGGGATGTACGAGGCACGCCCTCGTGCCTCACGGTTGTTACGCCGTTACGCTCCCCGAACCTACTGCGCCACCAGCCCCTTCGCGTCACGTGCCAGCGCCGTCAGCCGGGAGATGGCTCGGAAGTACTTCTTCCGGTACCCGCCGTTCAGCATTTCTTCGCTGAACAGCCGGTCGAACGGCAGTCCGGAGGCGAGCACCGGAACCTCCCGGTCGTACAGCCGGTCCGCGAGCACCACCAGGCGCAGCGCCGTCGACTGGTCGGGCACCGGCTGCACATCGGTGAGGCAGACCGCGGAGATCCCGTCGGTCAGCGCGCCGTACCGGCTCGGATGGACCCGCGCCAGATGGTCGAGGAGCCCGGGGAAGTCGTCGAGGGAGGCGCCCGGCGCGGCGTACGCGGCCGCGGTGACCTGCTCGTCGGAGTACGGCGGCGGGGCGTCGGGCAGCCCCCGGTGCCGGTAGTCCTCGCCGTCGATGCGCAGCGGGCGGAAGTGCGAGGACAGCCCCTGGATCTCGCGCAGGAAGTCGGCGGCGGCGAACCGGCCCTCGCCGAGCTTGCCCGGCAGCGTGTTGGAGGTCGCGGCCAGCGCGACCCCCGCCTCCACCAGCCTGCTGAGCAGCGAGGACACCAGCACCGTGTCGCCCGGGTCGTCCAGCTCGAACTCGTCGATGCACAGCAGCCGGTGCCCGCTGAGCGTCCGTACGGTCTGCTGGAAGCCCAGCGCGCCGACCAGGTTCGTCAGCTCGACGAACGTACCGAAGGCCTTGAGCGACGGAGCCGCAGGCGTGGCGTGCCAGAGGGAGGCCAGCAGATGGGTCTTGCCCACGCCGTAGCCGCCGTCGAGATACACCCCGCGCGGCCCGGCCGGCGCGACGGGCTTCTTGCTGAACCATTTGCGCTTACCCGCACCCGTGGCGTGCGCCCCGCCGAGCCCGGCGGCGAACTCGGCGAGCACCGTGACCGCCTCGGTCTGACTCGGCTGGTTCGGGTCGGGTACGTACGTATCGAAGCGCACCGAGTCGAAGCGCGGCGGCGGCACCATCTCGGCGACCAGCCGGTCGGCGGGGACGTGCGGCTCGCGGGCGCACAGGGACAGCGGGGCCGTTTCAGCTATGGGGCTCTGCCCCGGAACGGCGGTGGAGGACGACACAACTCTCCACCTTAAGCGCCATGCCAGACTGCACGGTATGCGAAGCCTGTTCCCTGTGACGGACCTGACAACCAGCGAGAACGCCGGGACCGGCGCTCGGCCCGACGGCGAATGGAGCCTGGACGAGCTGGCCGACGCCTACGCCTATCCCGAGGGGGACGGCCCCTGGCTGCGCGCCAACATGGTTTCCACGCTCGACGGGGCCGCCCAGCACGACGGCCGCTCGCAGGGCATCTCCTGCGCCTCCGACATGCGGATCTTCGGCACCCTGCGGGGTCTCGCCGACGTGGTGATCGCGGGTGCGGAGACCGTACGGCTGGAGGGCTACCGGCCCGCCCGCGCCCGGGAGGCCTTCGCGGCGCGCCGGGCGGCCGCCGGGCAGGGGCCCGCGCCCGCCATCGCCGTGGTGAGCGGAAGCCTGGACCTGGACTTCTCCTTGCCGCTCTTCACCGAGCCGCTGGTTCCGACCCTGGTGGTGACCGGTGCGGGGGCGCCGCAGGCCAGGATCGACGCGGCCCGCGGGGCGGGCGCCGAGGTGGTGATCGCGGGGGAGGGGACCCGGGTGGATCCCGCCAGGGCCGTACGTGAGCTCGCGGACCGCGGCCTGACCCGGCTGCTGACGGAGGGCGGGCCCCGGCTGCTCGGGCAGTTCGTGGCGGCCGGCGTGCTGGACGAGCTGTGTCTGACGGTCTCCCCGATGCTGACCGCGGGGGATGCCCAGCGGATCGCGGGCGGCCCCTCCGTAGCGGTGCCGGAACGATTCGCCTTGGCGTCCGTGCTGGAGGAGGCCGGGTTCCTGTTCACTCGATACCGTCGGATCTGATACTTAACGGAATTTCCCGTTCCGGTTAGCTTCGGATGGGCACACTTAGTCCAGCAGACCCCGTGCTGACGCGGGGAAGGATGGTTTCAGCAGCGGCCGGCGACGGTCGATGAGATGGAGCGGAAGGGCCCCTGACGTGTTCACCAGCGTTTTGATGATCGAGAAGCCCCTCACCCCCGAGGACGTGGACTTCGTCACCACCCTGCATGGCGACGAGCAGATCTCGTTCGTGGTCCTGATGCAGCCGCGCGGCGACCAGGCCGACGTACTGCTGCGTGCGATCGACGACGTGGCCATGGGGGAGCTGAGGGACGCGGCCCGTGAGGGCGAGGAACCGGAAGGCAAGGACGCCGTGGCACCCGCCGAACTGGCGCTTGAATTCTCGCTCCGGGCCCTGCGCGAGGCCGGATCCGAAGCGGTCGGACAGGTGATCGAGGACCACCCCCTGAACAAGCTGAAGTCCGTGGTGGAGGACGCGAGAGCGGACGAGGTCATCGTGCTGACCGCACCGCACTACGTGGAGGAGTTCTTCCACCGGGACTGGGCCTCCCGGGCCCGTCACAAGGTCGGCGTACCGGTGCTCAAGCTCTTCGCGCACAGCGAATAGGCTGGGGGACCGTCACTCGGCCGGGTTCGCAGCGAACCGGCGCCGACTCGTACCGACCCTGGGAGACACGCGCATGGCACCCGGTATTCCTGCCGCCATGGAACGGCCGCACTTCATCGGCATCGGCGGCGCCGGAATGTCGGGCATCGCGAAGATCCTGGCCCAGCGGGGAGCCGAGGTGGCGGGCAGCGACGCCAAGGAGTCACCCACCGCCGAGGCACTGCGCGCGCTGGGGGCGACCGTCCACATCGGGCACGCCGCCGCCCACCTGGCCGACGACGCGTCCTGCGTGGTCGTCTCCAGTGCCATCCGCGCCGACAACCCCGAGCTGGTCCGCGCGGCCGAGCTGGACGTCCCGGTGGTGCACCGCTCCGACGCCCTGGCCGCCCTGATGACGGGCCTCCGGGCCATCGCGGTGGCGGGCACCCACGGCAAGACGACCGCCACGTCGATGCTCGCCGTCGCCCTGTCGGAGCTGTCCCTCGACCCCTCGTACGCCATCGGCGGCGACCTGGAGGGCCCCGGCACCAACGCCACCCACGGCAGCGGGAACATCTTCGTCGCCGAGGCGGACGAGAGCGACCGCAGCTTCCAGAAGTACGACCCCGAGGTTGCCATCGTCCTCAACGTCGAGCTGGACCACCACGCGAACTACGCCTCGATGGACGAGATCTACGAGTCCTTCGAGACCTTCGTCGGCAAGGTCGTCCCCGGCGGCACCCTGGTGATCGCCGCCGACCAGCCCGGCGCGGTCGAGCTCACCCGGCGGGTCCGCGACCTCTCCTCGCTGAACGTCGTCACCTACGGGGAGTCCGAGACCGCCGACGTACGCGTCCACAAGGTCACCCCGCGCGGGCTGACCAGCGAGGTCACGGTCGTCCTGAACGGGAAGTTCCTCACGTTCACCGTCTCCGTACCCGGCCGCCACTACGCCCACAACGCCGTCGCCGCGCTGGCCGCCGGTGTCGCGCTGGGCATCCCCGCCCACAACCTCGCGTCCGCGCTCGGCAAGTACACCGGGGTCAAGCGCCGCCTCCAGCTCAAGGGCGAGGCGGCGGGCGTCCAGGTCATCGACAGCTACGCGCACCACCCCACCGAGATGACCGCCGACCTGGAGGCCATGCGCGGCGCCGCGGCGGACGCCCGCCTCCTGGTCGTCTTCCAGCCCCACCTCTTCTCCCGCACCCAGGAGCTGGGCACCGAGATGGGCCAGGCGCTGGCGCTGGCCGACGCCTCCGTGGTCCTGGACATCTACCCGGCCCGCGAGGACCCGATCCCCGGCATCACCAGCACCCTGATCATCGACGCCGCCAGGGCGGCGGGCGCCGATGTCGCCGCCGTCCACGACAAGGCCACGATCCCCGAGGTCATCGCGGGAATGGCCAAGCCCGGCGATCTCGTTCTCACCATGGGGGCGGGCGATGTCACGGACCTCGGCCCGCAGATTCTGGACCACCTGTCGAGCTGAGGAGCCAGACGTGTCGTACGACGTCGAGAAGCCGGACGAGCAGTGGCGGGCGGAACTCTCGCCCTCCGAGTACGCGGTGCTGCGCCAGGCCGGCACCGAGCCCGCCTTCGTGGGTGAGTACACCGACACCAAGACGGCGGGGATCTACTCCTGCCGGGCCTGCGGCGCGGAGCTGTTCCGCTCCGACACCAAATTCGAGTCGCACTGCGGCTGGCCGTCCTTCTACGACCCGAAGGACACCGACGCGGTCGAGCTGATCCAGGACCGCAGCCACGGCATGGTCCGCACCGAGGTGCGCTGCGCCCGCTGCGGCTCCCACCTGGGACACGTCTTCGAGGGCGAGGGCTACCCCACTCCCACGGACCAGCGCTACTGCATCAACTCGATCTCGCTCACGCTGGCGCCGGACGAGAGCTGACGCCGGACGAGAGCCGGCGCCGGACGAGAGCCGGCGCCTCCGGGCAGCCGGAACCGCCGAGGCCGGGTCATTCCTCCTCGGCGGTTTCCGCCGTCTCGGAACGCAGCAGCGGGTGGATGACGCCGGGGAACACCCGCGCCCGCACGACCTCCTGCGCCGACCCGCCCTGCACCACCGTCTCGGCCACGCCCCACGGGCGGCCCGCCAGGTGCACGGTCAGGGTGTACGAGGACGAGCAGCCGGTGCACTCGTACCGGTCCGCCCAGGTCTCCACGTCCGTGACACTGCCCGGGTACCGCTTCACATGCAGATGCCAGGCATGGCAGTGACCGCACTTCTCGCCCGGCTCACAGGTCCCGCCGCACGGACACGGCACGTCCAGGGACTCCGCCGGACGCCAGCGCTGCACGAGCACCGCTTCACGGGTGGCGCCCATGTCCTTCATGGCCTTGAGATTGCGGGCGGCGACGTTGTACGACTCGCCGGTGGCGGCCATCCGGTCCCGGATCACGTCCTTGCGTCCGCGGTTGGTCGTCATGCTGCTCCTCCTGGGGTTCACGCAGCCCGCCAGGAGGCCCACGAGATCGGTACTCCTAAAGGTACCCGCACCAGCCGCGGGGCCTGTCCGGGCCTGAGGCCCCGTCCCTCCGGGACGGGGCCTCAGGGGGGCTCACATCCGGGCACACCGAGCCCCGGCGCAAGCATCTGCGGACCCCTCTGTTCTCACAGCCGCCGCACGCGCAGCACGGCGGTCCGCATCGGGAGGTCGAACTCGCCGTCGGCGGTCTCCGGTCTGCCCGCGAGGAACGCGCGGATCCGGCCGAGCGCGGCCTCACGTTCCCCTTCCGGCATGACCAGCATCCCCGCACGCGTCGCGAGGGTCGCGACGAGGGAGTCGGCGGTACGACGCTGCCCGTGCAGGAACTCGGCCTGCTCCGGCGAGCCGAACCGGGCGGCCCCACCGGTCTTCGGCAGGTGCATGTCCGCCGTCTGCGCGCGCCAGGCGGCAGGCGTGTCACGCGGGCCGATGGCAGCGCTCCCACTGATCCGCGCGAGCCCGGCAACCCAGTCGACCTGGTCGTCCATGACGTTCCACAGCCCGGCCAGGGTGCCACCGGGCGCGAGAACCCTGGCGATCTCGGGTCCGGCGACGGCCATGTCGAACCAGTGCATGGCATTGCCGGCCAGCACGGCATCGACGGACGCGTCCGGCAGCGGAATCGCCTCGGCGCTCCCCGACAGGGCACGGACGGCAGGCAGCGCGCGGCGCAGCTCGGTCAGCATCGCCGCGTCGGGCTCGACCGCGACGACCTCGGCGCCCAGCGCGGCCGGCGTGGCGGTCAGCTTGCCCGTTCCGGCGCCGAGGTCGAGCACCCGCCGGCCCGGCGCGGACTCAAGCGCCCAGCGCACCGCTGCCTGCGCGTAGTCCGGGCGGTGTTCGGCGTAGGCGGCCGCGGCCGCGCCGAACGAAGAGCTGTGAAGTAACCGTTCGTTGTTTTCCACCCGGACACCTTAGAGCGACCGGCGAAACGGGGGACGGCCTTCACGACGTCGGTGATCCGGTCGGGAGCGGGGGACGGCCGCTTCTCCAGCCGGGAGACGATCGACGCTCCCACCCATGGGATGTCCGTCAGGTCCGTAGGTCACACGTTCACCGCCCACAGCGTGCCGCTGCCGTCGAGGAGCACGATCGAGTCGCCGCTCGCGACGGGATCGCTCAGGGAGGTGCTGTCGAACCGGCCTGTCCAGAGCGTGCGGCCGCGCTCCACTCCGACGATTCGCGCACGGGTCCAGTGCTGGAACACCCGAGCCCGCTCGGTCCCGGAGAGCAGGGCGTATGTGCTGGTGGTCCGCACTCTTGGCGTATCGGCGTGCCAGCGTTCCGCACCGTCGGCGGCGGCCAGGCACACCGGTCCCGACTTCGTTCGCAGGACGAACCCGCCCGCGACACACGTCGTCGCGTGGGCCTTCATGCCGACCTCCTGGTACGTACTGCCGTAGGTCCAGATCCGCTCGCCGGTGCGTCCGTTCAGCGCGGTCGGCTTCCGGCGGGGTCCTGCGGCCAGCGGAAGGAAGACCGTGGTGCCCGACACCAGCTCGCCGAGCGGCTGGTAGGTGTCGGTGGTGAGGGCATCCGGCAGGGTCTGCTGGAAGGGGCTCCGCCACATCACCTCGCCTGTGGACGCCTTGCGGCAGACGAGGTCGACAGCCACTGTCCTGCCGCCCTCGTAGAAGAGCAGGCCCTCACCCACGGGCTGCGCCAGGTCGCCATTTGGCTGAAAGCCGGGGCGGGTCCACATCTTCCTGCCCGTCCTGCCGAGAACCGCGGTTCCGTTGCCGCAGAGGATCAGGTCGCCGGCCAGGACCCACGTGGCGTCGTACGGGGAGGACGCGTCGATCCCCCATCGCCGGTGGCCGGTGCGGGGATCGATTCCGCTCACCAGACCGTCCTCTCCGGTGATCAGCAAGCCGCTGGGGCGGTGCACATCCAGCCCCATGGCGCTGTTGGAGACCGACTTCCGCCACCGGCGGTCGCCGGTGGCGGCGTCGAAGGCGTGCACCTGTCCGCCCTTGTTGCCGGGGTCCCGGGTCAGGGCGAGCAGCGTGCCGCCGACGACCGTGAAACGTGCTTCCCTGGCCCAGGCCGCGTTGAGGGGCGCCTTCCACAGACGCTTGCCGGTGGCGAGGTCGAACGTGTGGAGCGCGGCCGTCTCCTTGTAGTAGTGGCCGGTGGCCACATGGCACCGGCCGTCGGCCAGGACGATGTCCGGGCCGTCGGAGTTGATCAGGTCGACGTCCGCGATCTTCTGCGACCAGGCGACCGGGTCCCGCTCGGGTTCGCCGGTCAGATACATTGCCGCCGCCGCTCCGGTGACCGTGACCGCGGCGAGGCCCGCACCGCTCATGAGCAGGCCGCGCCGGCTCATGCCCGTTCCGCCGGACGGCCCGGCCGGGGCCTGAGCCGTGGGTGCCGCGGCGAAACCGTCGGACACGGAGGCAGCCGAAGGAGGTGGGCTCGCCCCGTGCTCCCCTCGGTCGGCAACGGTGGGGGTGTAGTGACGGGCTGCGGGCCGGGCCGGCCGCGCATCACCGAGGCGCCGCAGCTCGTCGGCAAGAACGGCGGCCGATTCGTATCGCTCACCCGGGTCCTTGGCCAGCAGCCGACCGACCAGGCGGTCCCACGAAGCGGGGACACCGGACACGACACTGCTCGGCGCCGGTGGCGGATCGTGAAGGTGCGCCGTGACATACCCGAGGGTGTCCGGAGCGTCGAACGGCAGCCTGCCGGTGAGCAGTTCGAACAGCACACACCCGAGGGAGTACAGGTCGCTGCGCTGCTCGGGGCGCCCGCGCGCCTGCTCCGGTGCCATGTACGCGGCCGTGCCCACCATGAACCCCGTGTGGGTCAGCCGGTCACCGGTGGCCGAGGCGTCGGCGGCGCGGGCGATCCCGAAGTCGAGCACCTTCAGAGTGCCCGAGGCCGCGACGAAGAGATTCGCGGGCTTGATGTCGCGGTGGAGGATGCCGGCGGCATGCGCCTCCCCCAGGGCTTCGCACACCTGCGCCCCCCAACGCGCCACATCCTCCTCGCCGACAGGTCCGCGCCGGACAACGGCGTCCAGACCCTCGCCACGGAGCAGTTCCATCACGAGGAACGGCGTCGTGCCCTGGCCGGTCGCCGCCTCACCGAGATCGTGGACGGTCACGATATGGGGATGCTGAAGCGCGGCGGTGATCCGCGCCTCCCGCAGAAACCGGGCGCGCGCCTCGTCGGCCCGACTGCCGCCGCCGGCAAGGACCGAGATCACCTTGACAGCGACCGGCCGCCGCAGACTGGCGTCCTGCGCCTCCCACACCTCTCCCATCCCGCCGCGCCCCAGCGGGCGCACCAGGCGGTAGCGGTCAGCAAGTATCAGATCCCGGTCGTCCACAGCCCCAAATCCCCCGGCGGTAAGCGGTTTTCACTCGGCAGCGTTGATCGTAGACCGGTCGGCCCGCGCCTGCGCCCGCCATGTTTCGGCGAGAACGAGACCCCCACCGGGCCGGCACGCCCGAAACGCATGCCCGGAACCCCTGACTACGCTGCCGGGTTCACCGGGCTCGCACCGCGGGTTCGGTCCGAGGGTCGGGTCAGGTGCACTTGAGTTCTTTCTGGGCGAATGCCGTGAACTTCTTCAGGAGCTTCGGCAGCGTGCTGCGCTCGTCCTTGTCGCTGGATGCACGTACGTCGATGCGCAGTTCCAGGTACTTCCCAGGAGAAGGGCCTGAATTGGCAGTGGGTTTGCACGCGAAGTAGGTAGCTGCTCCATTGTCCCAGACAATGCCTTTCTTTCCGATGCCGATGGGGTCGGGTTTCGCAGGGTCCCATGAACTCCACTCGATGAGCGTCTCATCCTCATGGAGTTCTGCGTAGGCGCTGAAACCCTGGTTGCCGTCGATGTACAAGTTGCAGCTCACCTGACGTGCACGATCGGTGAAGTAGAAGATATCGGATGTCTGGGTGGCCGTCTCTCCGGTGGGGAGGAGCGGTGACAATTCCTGAGGAGTCAGAAATCCCCAGCAGAACTCTTTCGGGAGTTGGGGGACGGACTTAGTCTCGTCTTCGGAGCATCCTGCTGTCACCGTAGCCAGGATCACGGAAGCAGTGACAGTTGCCGCGGTCTTTATGAACTCACGCATGAATGGCTTGTCTTTTTCGAGAGGTCGTGGATATCAGGTCGCGGCGATAGAATGCGGGATGGGTCGGTTCCGCTGCTTCTTCATTTGGGGGCGTCGTCACTGGCACCCAAGTTTTGGCCCCGCGAACGCCACCAGCTTGCGCAGCAGTTCTGGCAGGATGCGGCGAATCTCCTTCTCCGGATTTTCCGTACTGAATGTGGTGAGGCGAAACTCGATGAACGAGCCGCGCCCGGAAGAGTCCTTGGGGGGTTCGCAGACGAAGTACGTGGCAGCTCCGTTGGGCCAGATGAGGCCCTTCTTGCCGACGTCGATCCTGTCGGGATTTTTCCCGGCGATGGAATCCCACTTGACCCACTTCTCATAGCTCCTATTCCAGGCCAGCACCTGGAATGAAGGAAGACCATCGATACTGATGGTGCACAGTGCTGTGGACCCTGGGGGCACGGGCTTCGGGAGAGCAGTCGGTTTCGTCAGCTCCAGGGCTTTCTTTCCGCTAGGCAGGAGGGGTGCTACGTCCTGTGAGTCGAGGGCGCCCCAGCAGATATTCTTGGGTAGTTCCGGAACGGAACTCTTCTCGCCGGAGGAGCAGCCGGTCAGGGCTGTTGCCGCGATGATGGTGGTCGCGATTGCTGCGACGAAATTGTTGATTCTGAGCACTATTGATCCCCTAGGTCAGAGAGTCGGCCACCAGTCATTCCCGCGCGACCTGTATGGGTGTGGGACGAGAACATTTCTTTCGTGAACCCGCGAATTTTTCCAGAAGTTTCGACAAGCTGCCACGCTTGGTTTCTTCGCGGGACATTCTTCGGCGGCCGCCGTGATTCTTTGGGTCGGTGAATGGATCGCACGTTGTTAAGGATGGGTCGAGGCCGCCAGGTCGCGTCCGACGGAGTGGGCGTTCGCGGTCTCGGTGGAGGCGGAGCCTTTGTATTCGTTGTACTGCTCGGGTGTCAGACCCGCTGCCTTCCCGCCTGTGACAACAGCGTTTGCTGCTGCCGCCTTGGCCGACCCTTCACCTGTTGCGTATTCAGCGCCTGATTCGAGGCCGGCCTCTTCCAACGAATCCAGTTCTGCGCTCTCCACCACGGAGTCGGCGACGTCTTCCTGGATCCAGGTCACCACGTCGCCGGCCACAGGAACCATCTCGAGATACTTGGCTCCTACAATGTCAATGACGCGATTTGTCCACTTGGCGTTGTCTTCGACGCCCTTGCTGTACTCCGACTGCTCGTGCGTCTTCAGCTCGTGAATCGCATGTGTCCTCGCCTCGGTCATCATTCCCGCGATCTCACCACCCGGATGCACCGCATTCCTCACCGCTTCTCCCATGTCGGCATGCTTCTCGGGATGCTGGAACGCGTCGCTCACCAGTGCCGTCGTGTACGCCTGCTGGGCGTGTGAGATCGCGCCGTACGCCTGGGGGTCCTGGCCGACCGATCCGAGGAAGCGGGCCATCAGGGCCTTGTCGAAGTCGGCCGGGACTCCGAACGGCTTGATCTGGCCCGCCGCGTTCTCGGCGGTGGCCTGGAGGTCGGGCATGTATTCCGCGGCCATGGCGCCGAATCGCGGGGCGAGGGCGCTCAGGGGGCCGGGTGGGTCGCCCGCCTTGGCCGAGACCAGTTCTGGGTTGGTGCCGATCTTCTCGACGACCTTTTCCATCACCTGGCTCATGTCCTTGGTGTGCCGCACCGGCGGTGCGTCGTCGTCGCCGGGTACGCGGCCCGTGACGGCCGCTTCCAGGGCATTGCCGATGGCAGTCTGACCGGGGGTGCTCTCGCCGTCGACCGTGGTGTCGTACCAGTCCGCCGTCGGCTTCTTGTCGAGCATGTAGTCGACCACGCTCTGTGCCTTCTTGCCCTCGGTCTCCTTGTCCGAGAGGGTGACGATGCCGTCCTTGTTGGTGTCGTCACGCATGTTCTCGTTGAAGAGCTCCGACGACGCCCCGGGGTTGTTGCTCAGGGCCTCCATCAGGCCGGTGATCGGATTGAAGCCCCTGCCGCCCTCGCTGCCGAGGTTGAGGGACATCTTCTGGTCGTAGGGCAGGCTCTCGGACCAGATATGCGGGTTCTTCTTGTCCATGGCGATCATGTCGCGGCCGACCGAGGTCAGGAACTGCTTGTCGTACGTGCCCTCCCGCAGCAGTGATCCGAGGGCCTGGTATCCGTACACCTTGGCGTTGCCCGCGAAGCTCGAAACGTCGATCTCCTTGCGGCCCGCCTTCATGAGCTGGGTGGTCCAGGTGGCATCCAGATGGTTCGGGACCGTTGGTGTGGTGGCGAGGCCGAGCATCGATCCCATGTCGCTCTGGATGTTGCGGACCATCGCTGCCCGGTCCTGGCCGGCGGGGCCGAGGGACGTGGAGTCCAGCGACATCCGTGTGTACGCCTCAAGGGTCCCTTCCGCGCCCAGCTTCCGGTAGAAGCCGGTGGCGAACTCCGGGTCGTCGCGGTTGTCGTCGATGACCTCTTCGAGCTTCCGCAGCGCTTCGACGTTGCGGGCGGTGCCGCCTTCCCCTGTCGCCTGCTTCAGCAGCGCGGCGGCGCGGTCGACCTGCTCCGCGTCGAGGCTGGTGTACTTCGGCGAGCTGAAGTTGTGTTCGTCCTTCACGTTGGCCTCAAGGGCCAGCTTCAGGGACTCGTCCGCGTCGGAGCAGTCCTCGACGATGCGGTCGATCTTCTTCTGCAGGGTCGTGACAGCGGTCTTCTGCTTGCGCAGGGCCTCCGGATAGTCCGGATCGTGGCGCGCCGCCGTGTCGGTCTCCAGGTTGTGCCGGGGTGACACCTTGCCCGCCGCGCTCACGACGACACCCGTGGCGGGAGCCTCGTCGTCCCTGAGCCGGACCAGCTCGTCCTTGGCTAACTTGAACGATGTGTGTGCGTCCGCAAGGACTAACTTGATGCCCCGGGCCTGGGCCGCCGCGTCCTCGAACTCCGTGGCGGTCTTGGTGATGAAGGACTTGGTGACGCCCGCGTTGACGCCCTCCCACTCCGCCTTGTCCGCCTTGGCTTTCATTCCGTTTCGGGCGTCTTCGGCGAGCTTTTCCAGCTTGGAAAGCATTTCCGCCCAGTCATCGACAGCCGCCTTGAGCTTTTCGACCGGCGCGTTGACGACGTCTTCGTATTGCAGCACGTATCCCCCCGGCGGCCTGCTTGAAGGTCAATGGGTGCGTGGCCGCCACGCGTCAGACTAGCGACGCGTGGTACCCGGGATACGCAATTGCAATGTCACAGCCACTGTTCCGGCGATTCCGGCTGGAATCAGCCCCTGCGGACGCGCCCCGCGATGCGACGGCCGAGCCGGCCGAGGGTGCTGGACCGGTTCCAGTCGCGGAACGCGTCGGCCCGGCCGCTGCTGCCCGCGCGCCCGACGGCCGCCTCGATCTCCGATACTCCGGCCGTGGACAGCGCACGAACCGCAGGGCGCAGCACCTCGTCCAGAAGGGCCTTCGCGGTCGTGGTCCAGGCGCGGCCCGCGTGCGGATGGGAGGTCCAGACGTTGAAGCAGTCGGCCGCGTACGCGGGGTCGGCCCTCAGGCGTGCCCCGACGGCTGCCGCTCGGGCGGCCCGGTCGTAGGCGGCGATGAGGTCTCCGTCGTCGCTGTGGACGAAGGCGTACAGCTCCGCCTCGGGCCGGTCCGAGGCCAGGAGACGGTGTACCAGGGCCCCGAACGCGTGCTCCCGGACGGCGGGTTCCACCGGTTCCGCGAGTGAGCACAGCGAACGGGCCCGCTCCGCCCAGCCGGAACCGGCCGTGCCGGAGCGCACCTCGCGCGCGAAGTCCAGGAGAAGGAGCGCACCGCGCACCCGGCCCTGGATCTCCTGGGGGAAGGCGCGCAACAGGTCATGGGCGAACGCGGCGGCGTCCTCCTCGTCGGCGGGCGCCCCCAGCACCGCGTCGACCAGGCACGACCACGTACCGGCCGCACGGTGGGAGTCCGAGGTGGCCGCGTCCAGCAACAGCCGGGCCTCACCGATCGTCGGCGCCCGGTCCCCCCACACCAGCCCTGCGGCGGTCCGCAGCACCAACGGCTCGGCGAACGGCGACATACCGGCCGCCCGCAGCACCCGGTGCCACACGGCCGCCCGGTCCCCGCCGAGGGTCGCTCGGGCCCCGCCCGCCTCGGCGCACATCCGCAGGTGCGGCAACGCCTGCGAACCCGTGAACGGCAGCGCCACCCGCTCCAGCAGCCGTTCCACCGCCCCCGGGTCGTCCGGCGCGATCCGGTCCAGGGCGCCGAGCAACGCCGTACGGACGTCGAACTGCTCGTCCAGCAGCTCCAGCAGGGTGGGCGCGAACTCCCGGGACCGCTCGTCGGCCAGCAACGCGGGAGCCAGCCTGCGTACGACGGTGGGCAGCAGCTCCGCACAGTCCACGTCGAGCAGCCGGGCGACCCGCAGCAACTGCACGGTCCGTGTCACATCACCGTCGGCACCCGTACCGGCAGCGGACAGTTCGGCCAGGATCTCCGGACCGAGCGTGGTGGCGATGGCCTCGCCCTCCGGCCCGGAGAAGGCGGCCCGGCGGGGAAGCTCCAGCGAGCCGTTCCCGCCCCGCACCGCCTCGGTGACCAGCATCGCGGCCAGGGGAGCGGTCGTGGTGACCGGGGCGCGGCCGTCGAGTGCGCCGAACAGTCTTCCCGCAGCGTCGAATTCGGGTCCGGTACGGTCATCGATCCCGGGCGAGGTCAGGGCGTCCACAAGCTGCCGGGTACGTTTGGCGTCCAGCGCGTAGGGCCTCTCGGCGGCCCAGTCGGCGGCGGCCGCCCGCTCGTTCGAGCCGAGCGCTATGCCCGCGCACAGAGCGATCACGGCGGGCGGACCGGCGGCGAAGGGCTCCCCGGGCAGCTCGCTCGCCTCCCGGAACAGCTCCGGCGCCCGGCTCCGCCAGATCCGGGCGGCGGTCTCCGCCCAGGCATCGTCCGTGACCACCGGCGGGCGCGACCCGAAGCACGTGTGGACGCGCAATCCGCCGTCCGCCAACTCCCGTGCGTCCTCGGGCAGTACGCCCATGACGTGATGCGGGGAGGTACCCGGACGTCTGGTGTACGTGGTGTACGTCAGCCGCTCCGCGCTCCCGCCCGGCAGTACGACCCCGGCCAGCGCGACCCACCGCGCGACATCGGCACTCTGCCGCTCCACGAGGACGACCGGCGGCGATCCCGGCCCCTCCTCGCTCACCCGGCGCAGATCGGCGAAGACAGCGGCCAGCCAGGGACTGCGGGAGACGGCGAAGTCGTCCAGCCCCTCGCGCACCGGGCCGGGGCCGGGCGGCAGAGCACTGAGCGGGTCGGGTATCGCGCCGCCGGGCGTCACGGACACCCAGCGCGGGGATCGCCACGCCTCGATCGGCAGCCGGTCGCCCGGCAGCCGCGCCCCGGCGGGCAGATGCACCGCGTGCGCGTGGAACCGTACGGGAACGGAGCCCGTACCCCGTACCGCCACCGTCCGGCAGACCAGCCGGCCTCCGTCGGACAGTGGGGTGCAGCTGAAGGCCTGAGGCAGCGAGCGAAGTTCGTCATCGGTCGGCAGGTAGGGGGCCTCGCCCGGAAGCTCGTACCCGAGGTACGGCTCGATCTCCGTGAGCAGGGCCGCCGGAATGCCGGACCCCACGGAGGTGAACCGGCCGCTCGCCCCCTCGTCCCCCGGCGCGGCGGAGGTGTAGTGCAATTGTTCAAGGCTCATCTGTCGGCCCTCATCGTCCCTGCCGCGACCGGTCCCCGTACCCACCCATCCCGCGACCGGGTCGGGGGGAAGTCCGCAGCCGCGTGGGGGCGACGCTATCAAGGGAACGGGGCAGCGGACTTCCGCCGCTGCCCCGGAGCCCGGCCTGCCCGCCGGGCCGTGGATCCGCGTGGATCAGCCCTGCGTGGCGTACGCGAGGAAGGTCGTCCAGGTGGGGGAGGAGAGGGCGAGCTGCGGGCCCTCGGTGACCTTCGAGTCCCGGACGTGCACGGTGCCGGGGCAGGAGGCGACCTCGACGCAGGAGTCACCGGACCCGCCACTGTGGCTGGACTTGTGCCAGTCGGCGGCGACCTCGACGCAGTCGTCGCCGGAACCGCTGCTGTGGCTGGACTTGTGCCAGGAGAGGGCGACCTCGACGCAGGAGTCGCCGGAGCCGCTGCTGTAACTGCTCTTGAACCAGGCCAGGTCTGTGGTGCTCATAGCGCTCCTCGCATCTGCCGCAACAGGCTCAGGGAGTACTCCAGGGAGTGAGCCTGTGACCGCATCCTGGCATATCGCATCAGGTAGATGCTGACCACCTTGGGATCGGACATGAGCTGCCCGCTCTCCTGTCCCTCGGAGTAGCCGAACCAGCGGTGGTCGGGGGTCTCGCAGAGCTGCATGGGGCCGTGCAAACCCGCGTGGTCATGTCGCACCAGTGGCATCAGCTGAATCTCGATGTTGCGCTGCTCGGCCAGGTCGATGAGGTGGTCGATGAGTTCACGGGTGACCGCCAGTCCGCCCGTCTGTCGCCGGAACAGATGCTCCTCGACGATGAAGCTGTAGGCGGTGTTGGGCCGCTCGTGCAGCAACCGCTGCCGTTGCGTCCTGGCTGCCAGCTGGGCCTCGATCTGTTCGTCGTCCAGCGGAGGGAGCTGGTTGACGAACAGCGTCCGGGCGTACGCCTCCGTCTGCAACAGTCCCGGAATCAAACGGCATTCATACGTGTTGAGGCTGAGCGCCTCCGCCTCCAGCCGCGCCCACACCCGGAACCAGCTGGCCAGCCCCGGACGCCGTGAGAGGTGCTTCGCCGCTGCCCTGATCACGCCGAACGCGTTCAGTACATCTTCCGCCCGGTCCACGAACGCGGGCGGTGGGAAGCGGCGGCCCTGTTCGATGGAGGCGATGGTCGGCACCGAGTACCGCACCAGCGGCGCGAACTGTTCCTGTGTCAGCCCGGCTCGCTTCCGGAAGGCCTTGACGACCTCACCGAACGCCTTGAGGCTGTCGGTGGCCTCCGGCTCGCCGCTTCCTCCCGTGGCTCCGCCGGTCATTCCACCCGTACCGCCCGCGATGTCCGTCATACCCGTTCACCTCTCGCGCCTGTCCCCAACCGCACCCAACTCGATTGATCCATCGTCACGTTGTGTGACCCGTACTGTCCACCGTGTGCACCCGTACGCTGACGGAGCGTACGGGTTCCAGAGCTGGGCAGAGCGCGTGACGGGATGTCATGGTCACGGGGTTCTGGTCAGGACGCGCAGGTGTCCGACAAGGGCGTGGACGTCCCGCGCGGCGATGGCCTCGGCGGCCGGATCGGGGGCGGGCCCGGGGGCGCTCTCCGGGCCGCCGGAGGGGGCGGGGCGGCAGGTGCGGCAGAGGCCGTCGGGGAGGGCTTCGGGGCGGCCGGGCACTCCGCACTCGGTGCACTCGACCATGGTCCGGCGTACCGCTTCCAGCGCCGGTGCCGGGGAGGCCGGGGAGGTGGTGGCGGCCATGGCGGTCGCGGGCAAGCGGGGCGGCATCTTGTCGTGCAGGCGGCGGCGCACGAAGCCTCGCGGGACATTGACCACGTCGGGGAGCCCGGAGGTGAGGGCGTGGATGAGGTGATCCGTACTCACGCCTCGCGCCAGCCAGGCGGCGGCCGGTTCCTCCAGCGCCGCGCAGTCGGCGGCGGAGAGAGCGAGCCGGGGTTCGGTCCGGCCGAGCAGGGCGAGGGCGACGTACGCGGGCGAGGGGGATTCCGGGGCGGGGAAGTCGGAGTGGGAGGGGGAGAGGGAGGAGCTGGAGGTCGGGGAGTCGGGGGCCGGGGCTTCGGCTGCGGGCGGGGCTTCCCGTGTGGTCGGGGCTTCCCGCGCGGGAGGGTGCGGCGGCGGCGTCTCGTCGGCCCGTGTTTCCTCGCCCCGTGCTTCCCCGCCCGGCGGCTCCTCGGCCTGTGTTTCCTCGCCCGGCGGCTCCTCGGCCTGTGTTTCCTCGACCGGCACCCAATGCGGTGGGGGAGCGGCTTCGGGAGCTGCTTCAGGAACCGCCTCGGGGGTGCATTCGGTGGAGAGGTACGCGGTCCACCACTCGTTGTCGCGGGCGGTGCGGGACCAGAAGGTGCGGAAGACCCAGCGGACCTGCTCGCCCTCACCCACCGGACGCCGGACCCTGCGCAGGTGGCCCGCGACCGAGAGCGCCGTGAGCGCGGTGCTGACGGCCTGCTGGCCGTAGAAGGGGAGCTGTTTGGCGAGGCTCTTGACGTTCATCGCGGCGCCGTCCGGCAGCCGGTCGACGAAGGCGGCGATGTAGCGCTCCCGCTCCGGCAGTAACAGGAAGTCATCGGTGCGGCGGGGAGCCTGGCCGGGGGTGGATCGCTTGCCGTAACCGGGCTTGGCCATCGGGTTCACGGGCGAGGATGCGGGCGCGAGCAGCGCGACGCTAAGCTTCTCTGAAGCCACGAGATCAGGTTCCGATCTTGGGGTGAGACCCCGGCCCGGTGCGCTAACACCGTGTCGGGGTTGTTTGGTTGTGTCGGCACCGTAAGCAGTCGCGATGAGGCTCCGCAAGTTGGTCCCGATTAGTCGTACTTGCTCGCCGTGACGGGTGGGGAGGGAGGGTGGTATCTCCCCAACCCCCTTTCTCTTAACCTCGGTTGAAGAAGGGTCTCGAATCCCGAACCCCGAGTCCCGGCGCCCGGAACCCGGGTCTCAAGCTTCGGGGAAGCGCTGGGATTCGTGCACACGAAAGAGTGAGGGCGTTGTCATGAGTTCCGTGGCCGAGTCTCGTGGTCCGAGTCTCGTGTCCCGAGCCTCGGAACTTGAGCCGCGAGCCCCGAGCCCCGAGCTTCGGGCCGGTACCCGGCGGGCCACGACGCAACCACCGTATGGTTACGGTCTGTTGCGCCTACTGCTCACCCTGCGTACTCGTACGCAGATCTCGCGTACGCCCTGCCGATCTGGTGAGGCGGTACGCGCCGGCGCCACGCTCGTCGCATGGAAGCAACCTCCACCACCCCCCACCCGGTGACGGCCCGCGAGTTCACCCAGCGGTTCAGCTCCACTCCGCGAGGCGCCCGCCTGGCCCGGCGCCTCGCGCTTGAGGCCCTGGACAGCTGGGGCATCCCGTACGCCGGTGACGTATCCGATACCGCGGCCCTGCTGGTCGCCGAGCTGGCCGCCAACGCCGCGACGCACGGCCGCGTGCCCGGCCGTGACTTCGAGGTGACGCTGACGCTCACCCCGTACGGGCCCGCCCGCAGCACCCTGCGGATCGAGGTCTCCGACACCCGGGGCGAACACCGTCCACCCGGCCCCGGACACCTCGCGCCGCCCTCGGCCGACGCGGACTCGGGCCGAGGGCTGATCCTGGTCGAGGCGCTGGCCGACCGGTGGGAGGTGATCGACCGCCTGCCTCCTGGCAAGACGGTCCGCGCGGAACTGGACATGCTGTACTGACGCCGTTCCCGGTGGCCCCTGACCGTGCGGGCCCCGGCGCGCCGCGCCCAGGTGTTCGGGTCGGCACGGACCGGGCCGGTAGCCGGACAATGAACCCATGACGCATGCCCGAGTTCCCTTCGGCAGGTGGGAGCCCGCCCCCTTGCCCGACGTCGCCGCGAGCTTTTCCGGCCTCAAAGACACGGGATCCCCTTGGTGGGTGGCCGGAGGGCTGGCGATCGAGCTCGCGGTGGGCCGTCGGATCCGGGCCCATGGCGACATCGATGTTCTTGTGCTGCGGCGCGACCAGCTCGCGGTTCAGCGGGTTCTGGCCGGATGGGAATGGTGGGCTGCCGACCCACCGGGGATGCTGCGCCCATGGGCCGCGGGTGAGTACCTGCCTCTCGGTGTTCACGACATCTGGTGCCGGCCCGGACCTGATGCCCCCTGGCGCATTCAGGTCATGCTCGACGAGGCCTGCGGCGAGGAATGGGTGTCGAGGCGCGACTCCCGGGTACGCAGGCCGCTCGGCGCTCTGGGGCTGACCTCGGGCGACGGGGTTCCCTTTCTGGCCCCTGAAGTGCAGCTCTACTACAAGGCCGGAACGCCCCGCCCCAAGGACGAGATGGACTTCGACGCGGCGCTTCCGGTGCTGGTGGAACGGCAGCGGCGGTGGCTCGTGGACGCGATCACCACGACGTACGGATCTCACCCCTGGGCCGAGCGGCTGCTGGGGTGATCCGAGGGGTGATGCGGCGTCGGCAGCTCCTTCCCCAGCCGTGCGAGCGGTGAGAACGCCATGAACAGCGGCGACAGACACAGCCCGATCGCCGTCAGCAGCAGGCCGGTGCGCAATCCCCACTCGGAGGCCAGGAAGCCGCCGAGCAGTGAGCCGAGCGGGGTCAGCCCCATCCCGACGAAATCGATCGTCGCCACCACCCGTCCCTGCATCCGTATGGGTGTGATCGACTGCCGCACGGCCGTGACCGTGACATCGACCAGCTGGATGAAGACGCCGAACACGAAGTTGACCGCCATGAGCAGAGGGACCGTGGCGGAAGCCGAACCGCTCAGCGCGGGCACGCACAGCATCACCCCGTCGGCGAGCACGGCCGAGGAGACCAGCACCACGCCGTGGCCGAACCTCCTGGGCAGTGCGGCGGACAGGACCGAACCCACCACTGCCCCCGGTCCCATCGCCGCGAGCACCAGGCCGACCGCCCCGCCCGACAGGTGCAGCGTGTGTGACAGGAAGAGCAGATACACCGTCATCAGGCCCGCGAAGGAAAACTGGAAGAGCGCGGAGCACACGCCCACGGATCGCAGCGAGGGGTCGCGGACCACGAATCGGAGCCCCTCGCGGATCTGCCGCCAGATGCGGGCGGGGCGCTCGTCGCGGGCGGGGCGCTCGATGTGCTGAGGCGGGGACTCGGCGCACCGGATGCGCCTGATCGAAAGGAACGACAGAGCGAAGAAGAACGTGCTTGCCGCGACGGCGACCGGCGCCGACAGCAGCGACACCAGGGTTCCGCCGAGGGCCGGGCCGCCGATCTGCGCCGCGGACCTGCTGCCCTCCAGCGCACTGTTGGCCTGCAACAACCGGTCGCGTTCCACCAGCCGTACGAGAGAGGCCTGGTAGGCCACATCGAAGAACACCGTGAGCACTCCGACGAGGAACGCGACGACGAGCAGTACCGGCATGCCGAGCAGCACCGGAGAGCCGAGCAGGCCGAGGACATGGGCGGCCGGGATGGCGGCGAGCAGCGCCGCCCGCCCGAAGTCGGCCAGCACCATCACCTTGTACGACCGCCAGCGATCCACCCACGCCCCGACGAGGAGGGAGAGCAGCAGGATCGGCACCTGCTGGGCCGCGCGCAGGGCGCCGAGCTGCCCCGCGTCCGCGTTGAGTGCCACCACGGCGGTCAGCGGCAGCGTGATCTGAGCGGCTTGCGCCCCGAGCTGTGAGGCGGTCTGGCCCACCCAGAGCCTGCGGAAATCGGCGTCACGCCAGAGGCCGGGGCGAGCAGGAGGAACGGACGGCACGGGAACCCCTTGAGCTGCTGAGAGCTGGACGAAGAAGCCCGCCCGCTCGGCGCTCACGGGGGAAGGGCCCGTGCGCACCGGTATATGTGGGGCGGGGAAAGGTTCGCTGTGCCGCAGATCAAGGGCAGCACGCGATGACAGGCCGGTCGCGGCCTACAGCGTCAACGCGCGCTCGGGTAACCGGGCAATTCCCGCTCCTCCGCCTTTCGGCTGCTCCGCCTCTCGGCCTCGCGGCTTCTCGGCTTCTCCGTGTTCATCAGTCACTCGGTGCTGGGGAGGCTAACCGTCAGTCGTCCGGTGACGGAAGCGGTTATGCGAACGGCGGCTCGTCACACGTGCAATTTCACGTGTGACGGGCCGCCGTGCCATGGCCCCGGTTGCCCGACGCCTACGTCAGGGGCTCGACCCAGACATTGCGGTAGCGCACCTTGCTGCCGTGGTCCTGGAGGCGGATCGCCCCCGCCGTCGCGGCCTCGGGTGCGCCGCCGCCCGTCGGACCGTCGACCGCCACGTCGTCGTGGACCGTCTTGCCGTTCCACACCACGGTGACCCGGGCGTCGGCGGTCTTCCTGCCGTCGGCGTCGAAACGGGCCGCGCGGAAGGTGATGTCGTACGTCTGCCAGGTCTCCGGCGCCGTCGCGGCGTTGATGTCCGGTGCCTTCTTCGTATAGATCGCCCCGGCCTCGTTGTCGGCCGGTGTCGTGTCACCGTACGAATCGAGGATCTGGACCTCGTAGCGCTCCTGGAGATACACGCCGCTGTTCGCACGGTTCTGGCCGGTCACGTCCGGCGGGAGGTTCGGGAGCCAGAACTCGACGTGCGCCGTGAAGTCCTGGAAGCCCTGCTTGGTGCGGATGTCGCCGCCGGAGACCTCCATCGACCCGTCACCGGTCACCGGCCACTGCGGCGTCCGGCCGTCGGGGTGCTGCCAGGCCGCCTGGCCCGATCCGTCGAACAGGGGGATGCGGGCGCCCTTGTGGTGGACGGTGATCAGGTCGAGATTGACATGGCCGGTGTCGCCGCTGTCGTACCGGTAGGTGATGGTGTTCCGTCCGGCTCGCAGGCCCAGTGGTTCGGTCCGGGTGGACCAGCTGTCCCAGTCGACGGTGGACGGCAGGCTCGTCTGCCGGACCCTGGTGCCGTTGACATAGACGCTCACGCTCTTGGTGCCGGTGAAGGGGTTCGGCCCGTTGGAGTAGCGCAGGCCGACGTCGTACGTTCCCGACTTCGGTGCCTCCACCTCGAAGCCGGCGGTCGCGCCCTCGGCGGCGAACCTGTCGACGAAGCCGCCGCCCGAGTAGCCGGGGTGGTCGGTGTTGAAGCCCGCACCGCCGTTCAGCGTCGCCTCCTCCGCCTCGTACTGCGTGGCCGGAGGCTGCTTCCCGGGAAGGGAGTTGAGCGTGTACCACGCCTCCGTGCTCCACAGGGACTCGCCGCTTGCGGAGCTGAAGGGGCGCGGCGAGCGGACGTGCACCACGCGGTTGGACTTCAGGCCGGGGATGTCCAGGGTGACCTTCCTGCGGTCCGGTGACAGCGTGGCCGACCGTACGGACAGGGTTTCCTCGTCCACCTTCGGGCCGCCGTAGCCGGGCGTCGGGGCGTAGGTCCACTGGTTGACGCGATAGCTCTCGGCGAGCTTGGCCGCCGTCCCGTCCGACAGCGGCTGGGTGTACTCCAGCTCGAACCCGCCCGGCTTCGCCCGCATCGCCAGGATGTCGAACGCCTTGTCACCGCTGGGCGAGAGCTTCTGGAGTCCGTAGGTGAGCTTGCCCCTCCTGGCCCCAGTTGCCGCCCGCGCCCAGGCCGCCCGCGTAGATCGCGCCGTCCGGCCCCATGCTGATCCGGTTCACCCCGGCTTCCAGGCCCTGGGTGAAGCGGAAGACCGCGCCCTGGTACTCGCCCTTGACCTTCTCCAGGTACGCGCGCTGGATCCCGCCGTATGTCACATCGCCGAACAGCATCTGCCCGGCGAACCGGCCCTCGGTCAGCTGGAGCGGGGTACTGGGCGAGTTCGCTATCTCGTTCTGCGGCAGCCACAGCACGGGCTTGGTCACCGGATTCGCGTCGTACGGGCCGTCCGGGTTCGTGTAGTGGTTGAAGAAGCGGTTCTGCTTGATGTGGAGCAGCTTCGACGAGGGCAGCCAGCCGCCCTGGTTGTCCAGGACGAACATGTCGCCCTTCGGGCCCCAGCCGATGCCGTTGGGGGTACGCAGGCCACCGGCGATATATGACACCTCACCGGTCTTCCGGTTCACCTTGATCGTGGAGCCCCGGTTCTTCGCGGGCTGTGGATCGGTGGTCGCGCCGCCGTAGTTGATCGCGACGGACAGGTTCAGATAGAAGAAGCCCTGCCTGTAGAGCAGGCCGAAGGCGAACTCGTGGAAGTTGCCGCCGTAGGGCCAGGTGGCGACGGTCTTCTGTGCGTCGATGACGTCGTCGCCGTCGGTGTCCGTCAGCTCGGTCAGCTCATGCTTCTGCGACACGTACAGCTTTCCGTCGACGGCCTTGATGCCCATCGGTTCCTTGAGGCCGCCGATGATCTTCTTGGTGGTCACCTTGCCGGGATCGGTGTTTCCCCGCACATGGTCCAGGAGGTGGACCTCGCCCTCCGTCTTGGTGCTGCCGCCCCAGGTGGTCACGGCCAGCCGGCCGTCCGGCAGCCAGTCCATCGCGGTGACCTGCGGCTCGAAGCCCGGGGGACGGAGATCGGTGAGCGCGTAGTCCGGGTGCACGGCGTTGAGCGGCAGCCCGTCGCCCGGCGAATCGAGGACGCCCTCGCACTCCTTGCGGCCCGGCGCCGTGACCCGTACGACGTCGGCGTCCGTGCTCAGCACCGCGTTCGGGACGACCGCGAAGTCCGAGGTGCCCGGGGGCCGCCACGCCAGGGTGATCTGCTGGCCGCCGGTGCGGTCGAAGTGGTCGATGCGCAGGGAGTGGTAGCCCGCGTCCAGGGTGACCGTGCCGTCCTTGGGGTCCGCACCGTGCAGACCGTCGTGATCGATGACCGGCCTGCCGTCGATCAGCAGCCGTGATCCGTCGTCACTGGTCAGCCGGAAGGTGTACGCACCGGTCTGCGGGACGTTGATGTTGCCGCTCACCTGGCTGACGAAGTGGTCCTCGAAGCCGAAGTCCCCCGCCGAACTCCAGTCGACGGTGGGCATCAGCCTGTCGACGTTCGGGGTCTGCCCGGTCTTGATGTCGCACAACTTGCCGAGCGGCACCTGCACATCGAAGACACGCAGCGTGACTCCGGGTTCCTGCGGGGGGAGTTCGGCCGTCCGGCCGGGGGGTTCCCCGGCAGCTGCGGCGGGCGACGCGGAGAACGCGCCGACCAGGAACGTGGCGACGAGCAGACCCGCCAGACGGGTACGACAGCGTCGGTACAGCCGTGGATTCATTCTTCCTCCTGGCTCCTCGCGGCGAGGAGCACTCAGCGGCGGTGGGTGCGAGCCACCCGCGCTCCGGGGGAGCGGTGGGTGCGAGCCACCCGCGCCGGGGGGCGAACGTTCGACTGGAGCGGTTCAGCGGCGCTTTACCTGAGCGAAACTCCGACGGTTGCGCCGGACAGAGTAGGAGGCTTCTGCTCACGCCGTCCATGCTTTGTCATCGTTGTGTTCAAAGCCCTTGAGCATGCGGTGAGTTGGCGGTTCGCATCCAAGCGGGACAGTCCTCAGGTGCCGATGCCGTCGGCGCGTCCTGATGGTGCGGCGGCTACGTCCGGATGGTGCAACACTTCGCTCCGGCCCCGCCCGGCGAACGCTCCGCCGATCCTATGATCGACGCGACTCGAAGAGGATGGGGTGTAACTCATGGCGTTCCAGGGGCCATTGAGAAGATGCCGGTACGTGGTGCCGGTACTCGTCGTACCGCTCCTGCTGGCCGGGTGCTCCAGTGGTGACGCCGACCGACCGGGCGCCGGGGAGGAGTCCACCGCGTCGAGTGGCGGTACCGGACCGGATGCCACCACATCGCCGAAGGGCGCGGACGCCGGCGGCTCCTCCCGGAGCCCCGGGATCGTCGACGCCGACCCGGCCCGCCTGCCGAAGACCCGGAGTGCCGCGCTCGCCTTCATCGGCGAGGTCATCGCCGACCCCGACAGCTTCGGCCCCGGGGTGGTGAAGCGGAGTCCGTACGAGAGCGGCCCGGACGCCTGGCCCGTCCTGGGTGCCGACTGCGTCTGGGAACAGCGCAAGCCCGCCGGCAGTGTTCTGGCCACCCTCACCCGCTCCTTCGAGGTGCCCGCCGCCAAGGGCAAGGGGCCGGTACGGCTGGCGGCCGTCGTCACCGTGCACCGGACCCGCGAGGACGCGCGGTGGGAGATGGCCGAGTCGCTGGAGGAGACGATGCGCTGTCCCACGCAGCAGTTGCGGGAAGGAGAGCTCATCGGCTCGATGATCTCCGGCGCGCTGCTCCAGGGTGAGAGCACGCAGGAGAACTCCGAGGACGCGCTGACCGAGTTCGGACAGTTCCAGAGCGCGGAGCTCGGTGGCCCGCACCACTACGCCTGGCAGCAGGCGCAGACCCTCCAGTTCACCGTGGCGGTGACCGGCAAGGGCGCGAAGGGGCGCACCGAGAAGGAGATCGACAGCCTGGCCACCGAGGCCCTGGCCACCATGCTGGTCCGGCTCGAATCCGCCGTCGAGAAGCAGAGCTGAGGCATATCTGATGGACGAACTGAGGCCGTCGGACCCGTCATGGATCGGCGGGCACCGGCTCCTGGGTCGCCTCGGGGCAGGCGGCATGGGCGTCGTCTACCTGGGGCGCACCGACGCGGGGGCGCTCGCCGCCATCAAGGTGATCCTGCCCGAGTACGCGCAGGACGAGGACTTCCGGACCCGATTCCGCCGCGAGGTCGACGCCGCCCGCAGCGTGCACAGCCCCTGGGCCGTCCCGGTCACCGGAGCGGAGACCGAGGGCGAACGCCCGTGGCTGGCAACGGCGTTCGTGCCCGGCCCCGCGCTCTCCGACGCGGTGGCGCGGCGTGGCCCGCTGCCCGCCCGCAGCGTCATGGTGCTCGGCCGGCTGTTGTCCCGCGCCCTGACCTCCGTACACACGGCGGGACTCGTCCACCGTGACGTCAAGCCGGGCAACGTCCTGCTCACCACGGACGGCCCCCGCCTCATCGACTTCGGGATCGCCCGCGCCACCGACGCCACCGCGCTGACCAGCACCGATCTCATCGTCGGCAGCCCCGGCTTCCTCTCGCCCGAGCAGGCTTCCGGCGGCGGCACGGCAGCCGGGCCCGCGAGCGACATCTTCTCGCTGGGCTGCCTCCTCGCCTACGCCGCCACCGGACGGCCCCCGTTCGGCAGCGGGGCCGTCCAGGCGCTGCTCTACCGCACCGTGCACGACGAACCGGACCTCGACGGGGTCGATGACGCCGGACTGCGCGCGCTGCTGGCCGCCTGCCTGGCCAAGGACCCGGGGGAGCGGCCGACGGCCGCCGAGATCGACGGGCGCATCACCGAGGACGTACCGGGCAGGCCGGTGGAGTGGCTGCCCGAGGACGTCGTACGGCTGATCGCCGACCGGTCCGCCGCGATGCTGGCGCTGCCGGACATCGACGTCACCGTGGCCGAGGAGTCCGCCACGCCCCCGGAGCCGGCGCTGTCCGACGCTCCTACGGAGCCCGGTGAGTCCGGCGCCCCGGCGGCCCATTCCGGCAGACGGCGTTTCCTTCTCCTTGCCGCCGGTGGGGCGGTGGCCGTCGCCGGAGGCGCCTTCGCCGCCGTGCGGCTGGCGGGCGAGGACGCCGACAGCGGCGGAAAGGGGGGCGCCTCCGGCGGGCGGCGCTGGATCATCGGCGTGCACGCAGATCTGAGCGGGCCTCGCAAGGCGTTGGGGAAGGCGCAGGAGAGGGGCGTCCGGCTGGCGGTCGACCGGTTCAACTCCCGTAAGGACAAGCCCTTCACGCTCACGGTGAAGGCCCTCGACGACCGGGGGGAGCCCGACCGCTCCGTACAGGTGGCCGAGCGGTTCGCCCGTGACCGCGATGTCCTCGCCGTCATCGGCCCGACGGACGACGCCACGACCAGCGCGTCGCTGTCCGCGTACGACGAGGCGATGCTCGCGGTGATCACGCTGTCGTCACTGGCGATGGCCTACGCCCCCAGATCCAAGAAGTCCTTCTTCCAGGCCGCCCCCTCCTGGGGCGCCCTCTCCATGCCGATCGTCAACCGCCTGCTCCTGCGCCCCGACGTCGAACGCCTCGGCGTGCTCATGGACCGGGCCGGTGGGCAGTCCGCCTACCAGGTGGGTTACGCGACCAACATGATGACGCCCTCGCTGACCACCGGGACCACCTATCCGCGCGTGGTGCCGGCCGGAGTCGCGGACCTGGGACCGGTGATCACCGACATGCTCACCCACAAGAGCGATGCCTTCTTCTACGCGGGGGACGCGGCCGGAGCCGCGCGTGCGGCCCTCGCCCTCGCCGGCACCCCGTTCAAGGGGCCGCGCATCGGCCAGCACACCGTCATGGGAAAGGAATTCCTCGCGAAGGCCGGGGACGCCGCCACGGGCTGGGAGTTCATCACCCCGTACACGGACGCGACCGCGCCCGCCGCCAAGGAGTTCGCCGCCGCGCACCGCGAACGGTTCGGCACCGCGCCCGCCGCCTGGGCCGCCGAGGCGTACGACGTGGCCGGGCTCGTCGCCGAGGCACTGGTCGCCCTCGTGAAGGGGCAACGGGACGACGCCACGGGGAAGCCCGGGAAATCGGGGAAGCCGGGGGAATCGGAGGGATCGGCGAGGCCGGGGGACAGCGAGGGGAAGAACGGGTCGGCGCCACCGGAGAGCAGCGCGTCACCGGAGAACAGCGCGTCGCCAGGATCCGCACCCTCCCAGGACACCGGGAGCGTCCGGCCCACCGCGCGCTCCGGACGCGTCGTGCGGCCGGGCCGGGCCGCGATCGTCGCCGAGATCGCCGCCTCGACGTACAAGGGGATCTCCCGCACCTACGCCTTCGACGAGAAGCAGTCGCTGGTGGGCCAGGACGCCCACCTCTACCGTGTCGAGAACGGCCGCTACCGCTATCTCGGCCCGGCCCCGAAACCCGCCTCCTGACATGCGGCCGCTCACCTCCGAGGACCCCCGAACCATCGGTGACTACCGCACCCTGGTCCGGCTCGGCGCGGGCGGCATGGGTGTGGTGTACCTGGCGCGGTCCCCGGGCGGGGCACTGGCCGCCGTGAAGGTGATCCGTGCCGAGCACGCCGCCGACCCCGGCTTCCGGGCCCGCTTCCGCCGCGAGGCCGAGGCCGCCGCGCGGATCACCGGTCCGTGGGTGGTCCCGGTCGTCGGCGCCGACACGGAAGCCCGGGAACCGTGGCTGGCCACCGGATTCGTGCCCGGCCCCTCGCTCGCCGAGGTGATCGCGGTACAGGGGACCCTGCCCGCCGTCACCGTGCGGGCGCTCGGTGCCCGGCTCGCGGCGGCCCTCGTAGCGGTGCACGGGGCGGGGCTGATCCACCGGGACGTCAAACCCGGCAACGTTCTCCTCGCCCTGGACGGGCCCCGGCTCATCGACTTCGGCATCGCGCGGCAGGAAGGCGCCACCGCGCTCACCGCCACCGACGCGGTCATCGGTACGCCCGGCTACCTCGCGCCCGAGCAGGCGTCCGCCGGGCCCGTCGGACCCGCGTGCGACGTCTTCTCGCTGGGCTGCGTGCTCGTGTACGCGGCGACCGGGCGGCGCCCGTTCGGGGAGGGCGCCGCGCCGGGCGTGCTGTTCCGTACGGTGCACGAGGAGCCGGACCTGGAGGGGCTGCCGCCCGGACTGCGGGCCCTGACCGCCGCGTGTCTGGCCAAGGACCCGGCGGCGCGGCCGACCGCCGAGCAGGTGTACCGGGCGCTGGCCGACGAGGCGCACACCGACCCGGCGGCCGACCCGGACCGGTGGATGCCCGCCGGACTCCCCGCGCTGGTCGCCGAACGGTCGGCCGCGGCCCTCGCGCTGCCCGACCCCGAAACGCCGTTCGGTCCGGGGACCCCGGCCGGTCCCGGGACACGACAGCACGGGCCGGAATCGGCCGCGGGCCCCGGGACGGACCCCGGATCCCGGCAGGCCGGGCGCCCCGGCCCCTCCCGGCGGCGCCTGCTGACCGCCTCGGCGGCCGGGGGCGTACTCCTCGCGGGCGGCGGTACCGCCGCGTGGCTCGCCGGGCGGCGCGGCAGCGGGAACGGGAGCGGGAACGGCTCCTCGGCGGGCGGCGGGAGCCGCCCCACGTACACGCTCGGCCTGCACGCCGACCTCACCGGACCCGGCCGCGCCATCGGCCTCGCGCACCAGCGGGGCGTCCAGCTCGCCGTCGCCGACCACAACTCCCGTACCGACGCGCCCTTCCGGCTCGCCCTGCGCACCGAGGACGACGCCGGCGACGCGGCCCGCGCGCGCCGGGCCGCCGACCGGCTGGCCGCCGATCCCCGTGTCCAGGCCGTCATCGGGCCCACCGGCGACGTGGTCGCCGAGGACGTCGTCACCCGGTACGGGAAGGCCGGGATGGCCGTGGTCATCGTCGCGGCGGGCTCCACCGCCGCCGAGTTCGTCGATCACCAGGTCCTGTGCGTCACCCGGGCCCTGGACGACAACCTCGGCGTGGGACTCATCAGTTACCTGGTCCACACGCGGCCCTCCCAGCGGATCCATCTCATCGCGGACGACGCCGATCCGCAGCGCAGTTGGGCCACCCTCAACGACTTGACCGAGGTGCGGTTCGACGGAGCCACCGTCACCTCCCACACCGTCGCCGCCGGGAAGGGCTTCGGCCCGGTGGCGCGGGCGGTCGTCGGCGCGCGGGCGGACGCCGTGGTGTACGCGGGCGGTTCGCCCTCCCGGGGAGCGCGCTGCGCCACCGCCCTCGCCGCCGCCGGGTTCACCGGCGCCCGCGTCAGCGCAGGCCCCGTTCTCTCACCCGGCTTCCTGAAGGAGGCAGGGAAGGCAGCCGAAGGATGGGTCTTCGCCGAGGCGTACGCCGATCCGCTGTCCCTGACCTCCGCGAAGAAGTTCACCGCCGCGCACCGCGCGCGTTTCGGGGCGCCGCCCGCCACCTGGTCGGCCGAGGCGTACGACGCGGTCGGGCTGATCGCCGCGGCGGCCGAGAACACCAGCGCCGCCGGAGCGGACCGGGGCGGGATCGCCCAGCGGCTGTTCCGCACCCGCTACCGGGGCATCGTCCGTGACCTCTCCTTCTACGACACCCGGCTGGTGCGGTTCGACAACGGGGTCTTCCTCTACCGGACCGAGAACGGCGGGCCCACGTTCCTGGGCTCCTACGGCGAGGTGTGAAGCGGAGCTGCGACCGCGCTTAAGAAATCCTCGATGGACCTGGGACCGCATGGTGCGGCAGATTTCTCCGTGACGGCTGCAGGCCGGTGCGCGCCCTTCCACCTGGGGTTTTCCGCAACCCTGCCGCTGCGCCGTCCCACTCGACTCCCCGGGCCGCAGGCTTCCTGAAGGCTGCCCCGGCCCGGGGCATCCACCACCCGCGTACCACGTGCAGGGAGCCGCAGCCGTGAAGGCACTCGTGAAGCAGAAGGCCGAGCCGGGCCTGTGGCTGATGGACGTCCCCGAGCCGGAGATCGGCCCCACCGACGTACTCATCAAGGTCCTGCGTACCGGAATCTGCGGCACCGACCTGCACATCCGGGCCTACGACGGCTGGGCACAGCAGGCGGTGCGCACCCCGCTCATCCTCGGCCACGAGTTTGTCGGTGAGGTCGCGGAGCTCGGCGCCGATGTCGTCGACATCAAGGTCGGCGACCTGGTCAGCGGCGAGGGCCACCTGGTCTGCGGGAAGTGCCGCAACTGCCTCGCCGGACGCCGTCACCTCTGCCGCTCCACCCTCGGCCTCGGCGTCGGCCGCGACGGGGCGTTCGCCGAGTACGTCGCCCTGCCCGCCTCCAACGTCTGGGTGCACCGGGTCCCCGTCGACCTGGACGTCGCCGCGATCTTCGACCCGTTCGGCAACGCCGTGCACACCGCGCTGTCCTTCCCGCTGGTCGGTGAGGACGTCCTGATCACCGGCGCGGGCCCGATCGGGATCATGGCCGCGGCCGTCGCCCGGCATGCCGGCGCCCGCAATGTCGTCATCACCGATGTCAGCGAGGCCCGCCTGGAGCTGGCCCGCAAGGTCGGCGTCAGCCTGGCCCTCAACGTCGGCGAGGAGACCATCGCCGACGGGCAGCGGCACCTGGGACTGCGGGAGGGCTTCGACATCGGCCTGGAGATGTCCGGCCGGCCCGAGGCGATGCGCGACATGATCGCGAACATGACGCACGGCGGCCGGATCGCGATGCTCGGCCTGCCGTCCGAGGAGTTCGCCGTCGACTGGGCCCGCGTCGTCACCTCGATGATCACGATCAAGGGCATCTACGGCCGCGAGATGTACGAGACCTGGTACGCCATGTCCGTACTGCTGGAGGGCGGCCTCGACCTCGCGCCCGTCATCACCGGACGGTACGGCCACCGCGACTTCGAAGCGGCGTTCGACGACGCGGCGAGCGGCCGCGGCGGCAAGGTCATCCTCGACTGGACCTCCTGAACCCTAAGGACTCACGCATGTTCGACTCCGTACGCGACGACCTGCGCACCACACTCGAAGAGATCGAGGCCGCCGGGCTGCACAAGCCCGAGCGTGTGATCGGCACCCCGCAGTCCGCCACCGTGTCCGTCACCTCCGGCGGACGCCCCGGTGAGGTGCTCAACTTCTGCGCCAACAACTACCTGGGCCTCGCCGACCACCCCGAGGTCGTCGCCGCCGCCCACGAGGCGCTGGACCGCTGGGGCTACGGGCTCGCCTCCGTCCGCTTCATCTGCGGCACCCAGGAGGTCCACAAGGAGCTCGAAGCGCGGCTGTCGTCGTTCCTCGGCCAGGAGGACACGATCCTCTACTCCTCCTGCTTCGACGCCAACGGCGGCGTGTTCGAGACCCTGCTCGGCCCCGAGGACGCGGTCATCTCCGACGCCCTCAACCACGCCTCGATCATCGACGGCATCCGCCTCTCCAAGGCCAAGCGCTTCCGCTACGCCAACCGCGACATGGCCGACCTGGAGCAGCAGCTCAAGGAGGCCTCCGGGGCCCGGCGCCGGCTCGTCGTCACCGACGGCGTGTTCTCCATGGACGGCTACGTCGCCCCGCTGCGCGAGATCTGCGATCTGGCCGACCGCTACGACGCGATGGTCATGGTCGACGACTCGCACGCCGTCGGCTTCGTCGGCCCCGGCGGACGCGGCACCCCCGAGCTGCACGGCGTCATGGACCGGGTCGACATCATCACCGGCACCCTCGGCAAGGCACTCGGCGGTGCCTCCGGCGGCTATGTCGCGGCCCGCGCCGAGATCGTCGCACTGCTGCGCCAGCGCTCGCGCCCGTACCTCTTCTCCAACTCCCTCGCCCCGGTCATCGCCGCCGCCTCCCTCAAGGTCATCGACCTGCTGGAGTCCGCCGGAGACCTGCGCGAGCAGCTCAACGCCAACACCGCGCTCTTCCGTACCCGGATGACCGAGGAGGGCTTCGACATCCTGCCCGGCGACCACGCCATCGCCCCCGTCATGATCGGGGACGCGGCGAAGGCAGGCAGGATGGCGGAACTGCTCCTGGAGCGCGGTGTGTACGTGATCGGGTTCTCGTACCCCGTGGTGCCGCAGGGCGCGGCCCGCATCCGCGTCCAGCTCTCCGCCGCCCACTCCACGGACGATGTGAACCGGGCCGTGGACGCGTTCGTCGACGCGCGGGCGGCGCTCGACTCGTAGGGACCGCCCGGCTCGCGGGGGTCCACCCGGCCGAGGTTCCCCCGACGCGCTCCGCGTCGTCGGGGGAACCCTCGCGAGCTGGGACAATAGGCACATGATCGATGCACGGCGGCTGCGAATCCTGCGTGCGGTGGCGGACCACCGTACGGTGACCGCGGCCGCCGCCGCGTTGTACCTGACACCCTCCGCCGTCTCCCAGCAGCTCGCCGCGCTGGAGCAGGAGACGGGCCACCACCTCGTCGAGCGCGGCGCGCGCGGCGCCCGGCTGACGGCGGCGGGGGAGATCCTGCTGACCCACACCAATGTGGTGCTGGCCCAGCTGGAGCGGGCCGAGGCGGAGCTCGCCGCGTACAGCGCGGGCGTCGCCGGTACGGTCACGGTCGCCGCGTTCGCCACCGGCATCGGCCTGGTCCTGGCCCCCGCGCTCCGCGAACTGTCCCGCACCGCCCCCGGCATCCGGATCCGCGTGCAGGACGCCGAGGGCGACGCGAGCGTGCCGATGGTGCTGGACCGGCAGGTCGATGTGGCGGTCGCCGTCGAGTACCGGGGCGCGCCCGCCGAGGACGACCGGCGGCTGACGCGGGTGCCGCTCTACTCGGAGCCGTTCGACGCGGTGCTCCCGGTCGGGCACCGGCTGGCCGGTCAGGAACAGGTGGCGGTCGCCGACCTCGCGAAGGACCCGTGGATCGGCCCGTACCCCGGCAACCCCTGCCACGACGTGGTGGTCCTGGCCTGCGAGCTCGCCGGTTTCGAACCGAGTCTCGAACACTCCTCGGACGACTTCCGCGCCGTGGTCGCGCTGGCCGGGGCGGGCGCCGGGGTGGCGCTCGTACCGAGGTCGGCGCTGCGCGGGACGGAGCTGGGCGGGGTGGTCGTCCGCCCGGTGGAGGGCAGCGCCCCGACGCGGCGCGTCTTCGCGGCGGTACGGCAGGGGGCCGAGGGGCATCCGCTCATCCGGCCGGTGCTGGACGCGCTGGGGGCGGTGGCGGGGCGGGACGCGTAACCGCGTTCTGCCCGGCCCCGCCACCGCCCCGCACTTCGCGTGCTCGGTGCGTCCGTAGCCTGCCCCCGGGGCTTTGTGCGGGTGCGCCCGTAGCCTGCCCCCGGGGGGCTTCGTGCGCCGCGCGCTCGGTGCGCCCCGGCTCAGCCCTTGCGCCGCTTGAGGACGAAGCGGCCGCCGGAGGCTCCCGGCAGTACCGTCGCCGCCAGCGCGGACACGGTCACCGCCGCCGCCAGCACCCCGTACTGCACCGGTGGCATGTACGGCGCCATGCCCGTCGCCGACACCGCGAACGCGGTGAGCGGGACCGCCGCGACCACCGTGCCGATCACCAGACCCGCGACCGTCACGAGTCCGGTCTCCAGCACCAGCATCCGCCGCAGCTGCCCGCGCCCCGTGCCGACCATCCGGAGCAGCCGGAACTCACCGCGCCGGCCGGTCGTGATCAGGGCGAGCGTGCTGATCACGGAGAGCAGCGCGAAGCCGCCGACCACTCCCACCCCGATGGTGATCATGGCGTTGTCCTCGTCCGACACGGGCGGAGCGATCCGTATGTCGTCGGCCGTCGCGGGCCGGACCTGTACCCCGCCGTAGGGGGCCAGCGCCTTCCGTACGTCCGCCGCCGAAGCGGCTCCGGAACCGGATTCCGCCCCGACCCGGTGTTCCGTCCCGACCCCGTGTTCCGTCCCGACCCCCTGTTCCGTCCCGGAACCCTTTGCGGTCCCGGAACCCTGTGCGGTCCCGATCAGGACACTCTGATCCCGGTCCGCCGTGACATGCGGTGCCAAGGCCTCGCGCGGGAGCAGGAACTCCCCGAGACCCAGGGCCCGTTCGTACAGCGCGACCACCTTCGGCCTCACCCGCGTACCGTCACCCAGCCGCAGCTCCACCGTGTCACCGGGGCCGACGCCCAGGGCGTCCGCGCGGTCCGCGCCGACCGCGACCGTCCCCCGGCCCGTCAGCCGGTCCAGGTCGCCCGCCGTTACTTGCGGGTCGAGCGTGCCGGACAGCTGGGAGGCCGTCACCCCCAGTACCGGGAAGCGGTCCAGCTTCGGCTCGCCGACCTCGCGGTGGGCGAGGACGACGCTGGACCGCAGCACGCCCGTCGCCGCCGTGACACCGGGTACCTCGCGCACCGCCTCCGCCGCCCCGGCCGGCAGTCCGGCGCCCGGGGCCGTCGCCACCAGGTCCGCCCGCAGCGCGGCCGACGCCTGCCGGTCCGAGGCCCGCTCCATCGTCGAACCGGCCGCCAGCTGTACGCAGACGAACGCGACCACCAGCACGATCGGCGTGAGCGCGGCACCGAGCCGCCGGGTGTGCGCGGAGGCGGTCCGCGCGGCCAGGAATCCGGAGACCCGGCCCATCCGGCGCACCGGGGCGCCGAGCACCCGCATCGCGATCCGCGCGATCCACGGCCCCAGCAGCGCCACCGCGATGACCAGCGAGGTCGCCGCGCCCGACGCCGCGGCCGCTGCCGCCTGGCCGCCCTGCGACGTGGCGACACCGGCCGAACTGAGACCCGCGAAGACCAGGATCAGCCCGGTGACGGTACGGAACCGGCCCGGCTCGCTCGGCTCGGGAGCGTTCGCCGCCCCCAGGGCGGCGGCGGGCCGCAGCCGGGTGATGCCCCGTGCCGACAGCATCGCCACCGGACGTACGAGCAGCGTGATGAGCAGCGCGGCGGCCCCGCCCGCCGCGAACGGCAGCCACAGGGGCACCGGCAACGGCAGCGCGTCCGTCGTCAGCAGCGACCGCATCGCGAGCCCCAGCGGCACGGCCCCGATGCCGCCCAGCACCGCCGCCGCGGCGGACACCCGGCCCGCCTCCCGGCCGATCGCGGACCGGAGCTGGCGGGGGGTCGCCCCGACCGCCCGCAGCAGGGCCAGTTCCCCGGACCGCTGATGGACCGCCTGGGACAGCGTGGAGCCGATGACCAGGAGCGCCACCATCAGCACGCTGCCGCCGATCGATCCCAGCAGGGCCAGCTGGTCGCCCCGCCCGCCGAGCGCGTCCAGCCGCTCGGCCTCGCCCCGCTCCGCCCCGGTCAGCACCCGCAGTCCGCGGTCCGACCCGGCCGTGGCGCGCTCGGGCAGCACCTCGGCCACCGAGTCCCGCAGCGCTTCGGCGGAGACGCCCTCCCGCGCCACGATCCCGATCGCGTCCACGGTGTCCGGATGCCCGGCCAGCCCGGTCAGCCGCTGCTCGGTGAAGAACACGGCCGGGGTGCCGTCGCCCCGGTGCCCGGTCTCCGCGATGCCGGTGAGGGTGTAGGACCCGGTGGTGCCGCCGGCCTGGAGCGTGACCCGGTCGCCCGGCCTGCTTCCGGCGGGCGCCAGTGCCGTGTCCAGGACGACTTCGCCTCCGGACTCCGGGGCCCGGCCCTCGGTCAGTTCGTACGGGGTCAGCACAGCGGACGGCCAGGAGCGGCCGACCGCGGGCGCTCCGCCGCCCACGGTCACCGGCACGGAGTCGTCCGCGACGGCCCGCGCGACGCCTTCGGCGCCGGCCGCCCTCGCCAGCACGGAACGGTCGAGCCGGACCCGTTCCGGCAGGTGGGCCGACACGGTCCGCGGTTCGCTGCCCCAGGGTTTCGCGGTGTACGAGACCTTCTGGTCGGCCGCCACCACCGCGTCGGCGCCCGCGTACCGCTCGACCGGCGGCTGGGCCACCAGCAGCGAACCGAGCACGAACGCGAACGCGCCGATCAGCGCCGCCGCCGCTGCCGTCGCCGTGATCACCGCGGCCCAGGCCCGGCGATGGGCGGGCAGCGAGCGCCGGGCGAGGAACGCGGACGCACGCCGCGAGCCGTGCCGCACGGACGCGGGCTCGCGCGTGTCCTTCCTTCCGGCGCGCCGCCCGGTGGCGGACCCCTGGGCCGAAGACCGGTGAGGGTCCGTCCGGCCGGTGTCGTGCACGGCGCTCCTCGTCCTCGTGTCCCGCACGGCTCTCCTCATCGCAGCCGCCCGCCGTCCATCGTCAGGACGTTGTCCGCCCAGCTCGCCGCGACCGGGTCATGGGTGACCATGACGACCGTGCGGCCGTCGATCCGCACCGCGTCCCGCAGGAGTCCCAGCACCAGCGTCGCCGATTCCGGGTCCAGCGACGCCGTGGGCTCGTCCGCGAAGATCACATCCGGCTCGGTCACCAACGCGCGGGCCACCGCCACCCGTTGCTGCTGACCGCCGGAGAGCGTCGAGGGGCCGTCGCCGCCGCGCCCCGCCAGCCCGACCCGGGCCAGCAGGTTCCGGCCACGGGCCAGGACCTCCGCACCGGCCGGGTCGGCGCCCGCCAGTACCAGCGGCAGCACCACGTTCTCCTCGATGGAGAGCGAGGACACCAGGTTGAGCGCGTGCGACTGGAACACGAATCCGATCCGGTCCCGGCGCAGCCGGGTCAGCGCGGCCTCGGACAGCGAGCCGAGATCGGTGCCGCCGATCCGTACCGTTCCCGAGGTCGGCCGGTCCAGGCCCGCCGCGCACTGGAGGAACGTGCTCTTGCCCGATCCGGAAGGACCCACCACAGCGGTGAAGCTCCCGGCCGGGACCACACAGCTGACCATGTCCAGAGCTGTCGCCTCATTGCCGCTGCCACGTCGCCCGTAGCGCCGGCTCACCGACTCCAGACTGAGCGCGGCCGCCTGTGCCGTCATGACCGTGTTCACCGTTGCCCTCACCGAACCTTCTCTTTCCTCATGCCGTTGACCTGCAAGAATG
The DNA here is from genome assembly GCF_026341775.1 of Streptomyces sp. NBC_00654. Taxonomy (NCBI): domain Bacteria; kingdom Bacillati; phylum Actinomycetota; class Actinomycetes; order Kitasatosporales; family Streptomycetaceae; genus Streptomyces; species Streptomyces sp. NBC_00654. The sequence goes on from NZ_JAPEOB010000001.1 coordinate 2,776,270, forward strand.
CTACGAGGAGGAAGATCCTCGGACGAGGGTGCGCGCTCCCGGCCGGGGGTACAGCCTGCTCCACCACGGGCCGGGGGGAGCGCACCAGCCCGGTGGCGGGCCGACCCCCGTAATGTGACATGTCATGAGCCCCGATCCCGGCCCGTTGACGGCCGCCATCCGTCGCGCGTGGGAAGCGTCGCAGTACCTCTTCCTCGGCATCTCCGTAGCCCTGCTCACCTATCTGAGCGGGTTCCTGGTGGTGGCCGTCATGATGTTCGCGGTCGTCATCATCGGGCTGCCCGCGCTGCCGGAGGCCGCCAAACTGCTGCGCGCGTTCGCGGAGTTCGAGCGCCGCAGGGCGTCCGCCCGGCTCGGAGTCCCGTTCCGGCCGACGCGGTATCTGCCGCTGGACAGCGGGGAACTGTCCGAGCGGGTCAGACGCGTTCTCACCGACTCCACGACCTGGCGCGACGTGCTGTGGCTGCCGTTGCAGACCCTCTTCGGCATGGGGCTGGGCTACCTCACGATGGTGCTGTGGCCGATCGGCCTCCTCGTGGACGGGGCCGCGCTGCCGCTCGTACGTCTCCTGGACCGGCGTACCGCCGACGAGTACGGCACACCGCTGCCCGAAAGGCGCGGCTGGGTGCTGCGCTGGATCCCCGTGTTCGCGGATCTGTCGGCGAACTGGACCCTGTCCCTGCTCTCCTCCCGGCCGTCCGCCGCGCTCGCCGAGCGGATCGAGCAGCTCACCGAGAGCCGGGCCGGAGCGGTCGCGGCGCACGGTGCCGAACTGCGCCGTATCGAACGGGATCTGCACGACGGCGCACAGGCCAGGATCGTCGCCCTGTCGATGCGGATCGGCCTGGCCAAGCAGCTCATCGACCGCGATCCCGACGCCGCGCGGGCCCGCCTGGGCGAGGCGCAGGACGGCGCCGACGAGGCGCTCGCCGAGCTCCGGCACGTGGTGCGCGGCATCCACCCGCCCATCCTGACGGACCGCGGACTGGCCGGTGCGGTACGGGCGCTGGCCGCCGATGTGGCGGTACCCGTGACGGCCGACCTGGACGGCGTCGAGGACGGCCGTCGGCTGCCCGCCGCGATCGAGGCGGCCGCGTACTTCGTGGTCGCCGAGGCGTTCACCAACATCAGCAAGCACAGCGGTGCCACCTCGGCGCGCGTCCGGATCGACCGGGGCCCCGGCATCCTGCGGGTGGTGATCGGCGACGATGGGCACGGCGGCGCGGACGAACGCGCCGGCAGCGGGCTGGTGGGGATCCGGCGGCGGGTCGCCGCGCTGGACGGCACCACCCGGATCAGCAGCCCCACCGGGGGGCCTACGGACATCGAAGTGGAGCTGCCGTGCGGATCGTGATCGCCGAGGACAACGCCCTGCTGAGGGAGGGCCTGATCCTGCTCCTCACCAGTTCGGGCCATGACGTGGTGGCCGACGCCGCCACCGGCCCCGAAGTGCTGCCCGCACTCCTCGAACACCGGCCGGACGTGGCGGTGCTCGACGTGCGGCTGCCGCCCACCTTCCGTGACGAGGGACTGCGCGCCGCCCTCGCCGCCCGCGCCGAACTGCCGGAGCTGCCGATCCTGGTCCTCTCGCAGTACGTCGAGGAGACCTACGCCGCCGAGCTGCTCGCCCGGGGCGCGCAGGGCATCGGCTATCTGCTCAAGGACCGGGTGGGACGCGTCGACCAGTTCCTCGAAGCCCTGGAACGGGTGGCCGCCGGAGGTACGGCCCTCGACCCGGAAGTGGTCTCCCAGCTGCTCACCCGGAAGGCCTCGGCGGGCCCTCTCCAGAGCCTCACCGCGCGGGAGCGCGAAGTCCTGGAGCACATGGCCCAGGGCCAGGCCAACGCCACCATCGCCGCCGAACTGGTCGTCTCCGAGCGCGCGGTGAGCAAGCACATCGGCTCGATCTTCGCCAAGCTCGGCCTGGAACCGGATGACGGCTCGGTGCACCGCCGGGTGCTGGCGGTACTGGCGTACCTGGAGAGCAAGGGAGCGAACTGACGGGGCGGGGTGCCGGGCGCCGGGCGCCGGGCGGCGGGGCGCCGGGCGGCGGGGCGCCGGGCGCCGGGCGGCGGGGCGCCGGGCGCCGGGCGGCGGCGCGGCTCACGCGGGCTGCAACAGGTCCCACCGGTTGCCGTACAGGTCCTCGAAGACCGCCACCGAGCCGTACACCTCGTGCCGGGGCTCCTCCAGGAACCGCACCCCGGCCGCCCGCATCCGCTCGTGGTCGCCCGCGAAGTCCTCGGTGTGCAGGAAGAATCCGACCCGGCCACCCGTCTGCGCCCCCACGCTCGCGCCCTGGGCCTCGTCCTTGGCGAGGGCCAGGAGCAGGCCCGTACCCGGGGCGGTGCCGCGCGGGCGCACCACGACCCAGCGGGAGCCGTCGCCCCGGTCCGTGTCCTCGGCCAGTTCGAAGCCGAGGGCGTCGCGGTAGAAGGCGATGGCCTCGTCGTAGTCGTGGACGACCAGCGTGACCAGGGCGATGAGGGACATGTGCGGGTCCTTCCGGGGAAGCGGCACGGCGGTCAAGGCTGACCGGTGGGTGGGCCGACGCGGCGGTTATACGTAACACTAACGCTCCTCCGTTCCGCCACCGCACCACGCCCCGCATGGACACGAGCGACCTCACCGAGCTCACGGACCGCGCCCTGCGCCTCGCCGCTCCCGGCCACCGCCGCATCCTCGGCATCACCGGCCCGCCCGGAGCCGGGAAGTCCACCCTGGCGGCCCGGCTCGTCGACGCCCTCGAAGGACGCGCCGTGCTCGTTCCCATGGACGGCTTCCACCTCGCCGGCGCCGAGCCGGACCGCCTGGGCCGCGCGGACCGCAAGGGCGCCCCCGACCCCCGCTAGCGCCGTTTCCGGCGTACGGGCAGGATGCTGTGTGCCGTGTCGTCCGCCAGGAGGTCTGCCATGTCCAGCCCGAACCAGCCCGCCCCCTTCACCGCCGACGACTACCGGGCCCGGATGACCCGCGCCGCCGAGGCGGCCGAGGCCGCCGGTCTCGCCGGTCTCCTCGTGGCGCCCGGCCCCGACCTCGTACACCTGACCGGCTACCAGCCCGTCAGCACCGAACGCCTCACCCTCCTCGTCCTCAAGGCCGGCGAGGACCCCGTCATGGTCGTCCCGACCCTGGAGGCACCGGACGCCGAGCACGCGGTGGGCGCCCCGGCACTCACCCTGCGGGACTGGACCGACGGCAAGGACCCGTACGCGGTGACCGCGCCGCTGCTGGACGCGGGGGGACGGTTCGGGATCAGCGACAACGCCTGGGCGATGCATCTGCTCGGTCTCCAGCAGATCCTCCCCGCCACCTCCTACACCTCCCTCACCGAGGCCCTCCCGATGCTCCGGGCGGTCAAGGACGCGCATGAGCTGGACCGCCTCGCGGCAGCGGGTGCCGCCGCCGATGCCACGTACGGCGAGATCCTGAAGGTGCGCTTCTCCGGCCGCAGGGAGACCGACGTGGCGGCCGATCTGTCCGCACTCCTCAAGCAGTTCGGGCATTCCCAGGTCGACTTCACCGTCGTCGGCTCCGGTCCCAACGGCGCCAACCCGCACCACGAGGCGGGCGACCGCACCATCGAGCGCGGCGACATGGTGGTCCTCGACTTCGGTGGGCTCAAGCACGGTTACGGCTCCGACACCTCCCGTACGGTCCACGTCGGCGAACCCACCGCCGAGGAGCAGCGCGTGCACGACATCGTCCGGGAGGCGCAGAAGGCGGGCTGCGCCGCGGTCCGGCCCGGTGCCGCGTGCCAGGACATCGACCGCGCGGCGCGCGCCGTGATCACCGAGTTCGGCTACGGCGAGCGCTTCATCCACCGCACCGGCCACGGCATCGGGGTCACCACCCACGAGCCGCCCTACATGATCGAGGGCGAGGAGCGGCCGCTCGTCCCGGGCATGTGCTTCTCCGTGGAGCCCGGCATCTACCTCCCCGGCCGGTTCGGAGTCCGGATCGAGGACATCGTGACGGTCACCGAGGACGGCGGACGGCGGCTGAACACGACCTCGCGGGAGCTGGCGATCGTCGAGTAGACGAAGACACGGGGCCGGGACGCGGCCGCTCGGTCAGTCGATGCGGGAGCAGATGTCGGCCTGCGTCCCATGCGCCATGTTCACGGTCTTGTACCCGGTCGAGCTGATGTCCAGGGTGTACATCCCGTCGACGATGTACAGGCCACGCGGCAGATTGCCACCGCCCTCCCCCACCCCGACCAGCACGGGACCGAGCACGGACCAGAACTGGGAGCCGTCGGTGCGGTGGTCGACGACGGCCGTGCCGCTCACGTCCGCGTCGTAGAAGGCGCCGGACCCGGTGTTGGTGACCCGGACGACCAGGTCGCCCTTGTACGCGACCCGCTTCACGGAACCGTCCGGGTAGGTGTCCAGCACGCGCCGCACCACTTCGTCGACGACGGGCTCGCCGTGGACGGGGAAGTCGCACCGGACGCCCGCGGAAACGTCCCACGGCGCGGAGGGCGCAGGTTCCCAGCCGGTGCCGGTGCCGGTGCTGGTGCCGGTGCCGGCGGGCGTGGCCGAGACGGGCACCGCGCCGAGGAGTACGGCGGCAACGGCCAGCGGGACAACGGTGGTTCGGCGCATGGCTTCTCCTTGATGAGGCTGGTACGAGAGGGACGTTCATCAGCACTGCTACGGGCGGGCGATCGGACAGGAGTCCGTCCCGCCACTCTGTCGCCCGAGCCGGAGAAAGGCCACCGTCAAAAAGGGATGGGGGCGCCGGAGTTACGAGCCCACAGCTCGCGCCGACGGTTGGCGCGAGTGAGAAAGGACACACCCCGACCATGGTCCCCACGCACGTTAGGCTCGGCGCAGACCCGCCCTGAACTGGGATTTTGCGTCGTTCGCAGAGATGTGACCGCCGCGGGTCTGGCTTTTCTGGAGGTTCGCATGACCGATCTGGCATTTCGCTCCGCAGGCCAGCTCGCTGCCGCCGTCGCGGCAAAGGAGGTATCGAGCGTCGAGTTGCTCGACCACTACCTCGACCGGGTGGAGCAATTCGATCCGAAGGTGAACGCCGTCGTCGCCCGGGACGAGGAGGGTGCGAGGGCCGCAGCGCTGGAGGCCGACCGCATGGTTTCGCGCGGCGAACCGCTCGGCCGCCTGCACGGTGTCCCCGTGACGATCAAGGACAGTCTCGAAGTCGCGGGCATGCGGACCACCGGGGGTTCGGCCCGCTGGGGGCATCACGTCTCGACGAGTGACGCCGAGTCGGTCGCGCGGCTCAGGAACGCGGGAGCGATCGTGTTCGGCAAGTCCAACATGCCGCCCGACGCCCGGGACTGGCAGACCTACAACGAGGTCTACGGGACCACGAACAACCCGTGGGACCCGACCCGCGGACCCGGCGGTTCGTCCGGCGGGTCCGCCGCCGCTCTCGCCGCGGGGCTGACCGGCCTGGAGCTCGGCGGCGACTCGGCGGGATCCATTCGGGTGCCCGCCCACTTCTGCGGCGTCTACGGGCTGCGCACGTCGTTCGGGATCGTGCCGAGGTACGGCAGTGTCTCGGGACATGCTCCCGGGACGCTGGCGGACTTCGACATGGCGGTGCTCGGCCCGCTCGGCAGGCACGCCGAAGACCTCGACCTGGGTCTCGACGTCCTCGCGGGAGCGGATCACGACCGTGCCCCGGGATGGCGGCTGGAGCTGCCCGCCGCCAGGGCGGGCACGCTGCGGGAGTTCCGGGTCGCGGCATGGCTCGACGACCCGTTCTGCCCCGTCGACAGCGAGCTGACCGCGATCATGCGGGCCACGCTGGAGGCGGTGCGGGCCGAGGGAGCCGTCGTGGTCGAGGGCGGGGGACCGGTCGGGCTCGAAGAGACGATGTCCCTCTACAAGCCCTTGCTGATGGCGCAGAGCGGGCTGGTCGAGTCGGACGAGTCGTATGCCGGGCTCGTGGAGCTCGCCGCGGCGGAAGGGGCCGCGGGCGGGCTCGCGTCGGACCTGACGGTCGGCTTCCGTGACTGGCACGCGCTCGACGAACGGCGGCAGCACTCCCGCCGCCGCTGGGCCGAGTTCTTCCGCGACGTCGACGTGCTCCTCTGCCCGGTGAGCCCTACGGCCGCCTTCCCCCACGACCACCGGCCCGACCCCGGCTGGTCGGTCCGCACTCTGCGGGTCGACGGCGCCGACCGGCCGTACCGCGAGATGCTCACATGGATGGCGCCGTCGGCGGTCAACCATCTGCCCGCGGCGGTGGCGCCTGTCGGTTCCACCCGGGACGGGCTTCCGGTCGGCATCCAGGTGATCGCGCCCTACCTGCACGACCGCACCGCGGTCCAGTTCGTGCGGTGCCTGGAGAAGGTGATCGGCGGATTCCGCCGTCCGCCGGGATTCTGACCGCCGCCACCGCGCTGCCGGTCCGCAGGTCTGTGACATATCACCCTGCGCCGCTGTCCTGATGCCCGCGCACCGGGGCCCCGCGCCCCGGGACGCGTGGGGTGTGTTCCTCCGGGCAGGGCTCCGGACGGGTGCGTCGCCGGGATCACCCGCGTCGCGCCCGTCCGGATCTCCTCAGTCGTCCGCCAGTACCACGCACGACTCCGGCGGCAGGTGCAGCAGACCATCGGCGTCCGGCGCGTGGACCGGCTCCCACGCCGCCAGCACCCTGCCACCGGGGCGCCGGTTCCGGCCGCCGCCCAGGGGGATCGTGGCGGGGCCGGCGGCGAGGTTCACCGCGATCCGGAGATCACCCCTGCGGTACGCCAGCCAGCGGGCGTCCTCGTCGTACGCGACCTTGACCGTGGCGAGGTCGGGGTCGTGGAGGTCGGGCATCGCCCGGCGCAGCGCGATCAGTTCGCGGTACCAGGCGTGCAGCCGGGCGTGCGGCTCGCGCTCCGGCTCGCTCCAGTCGATACAGGAGCGGTCGCGGGTCGCCGGGTCCTGCGGGTCGGGGATGTCCTCCCCGGCCCAGCCGTGCGAGGCGAACTCCCGCCGCCTGCCGTTGCGTACGGCCTCCGCGAGTGCCGGGTCGGTGTGGTCGGTGAAGAACTGCCACGGCGTCCGGGCACCCCACTCCTCGCCCATGAACACCATGGGGGTGAAGGGGCCGGTGAGCACCAGAGCCGCGGCGCAGGCCTGGAGGCCGGGGGAGAGCGTGGCGGCCAGCCGGTCGCCGAGGGCCCGGTTGCCGATCTGGTCGTGGGTCTGGGCGTACCCGACGAAGCGGTGGGCCGCGCTCCGGGTGACGTCGACGGGGCGTCCGTGCGTACGGCCCCGGAAACTGGAGTACGTCCCGTTGTGGAAGAAGCCGCTGGTCACCGTCTTGGCCAGGGCGGCGAGCGGGGCCTCGGCGAAATCGGCGTAATAGCCCTGGGACTCGCCGGTCAGCGCGGTGTGCAGGGCGTGGTGGAAGTCGTCGTTCCACTGGGCGTGCAGCCCGAGGCCGCCGGCCTCGCGCGGGGTGGTGGTGCGCGGGTCGCAGAGATCCGACTCCGCGATCAGGCTGAGCGGACGGCCGGTCTCCGCCGCGAGCGTGTCGACGGCCGCGGAGAGTTCCTCCAGGAAGGTGAGCGCGCGGGTGTCGGCGAGGGCGTGGACCGCGTCCAGCCGCAGTCCGTCGAGGCGGTAGTCGCGCAGCCAGGCGAGCGCGCTGCCCAGCAGGTACGCGCGGACCTCGTCCGAGCCCGGGGCGTCCAGGTTGACCGCCGCGCCCCAGGGGGTGTGATGGGTGTCGGTGAAGTACGGGCCGAAGGCCGGGAGGTGGTTGCCGGACGGGCCGAGATGGTTGTGGACCACGTCCAGGACGACGGCGAGCCCCAGACCGTGCGCTGTATCGACAAATCGCTTCAGCCCGGCCGGGCCGCCGTACGGTTCGTGCACGGCCCACAGGGACACCCCCTCGTACCCCCATCCGTGGGTGCCGGGGAAGGGGCAGACGGGCATCAGCGACACATGGGTCACCCCCAGCTCCGCGAGGTGGCCGAGCCGTTCGGCGGCGGCGTCGAAGGTGCCCGCTCCGGTGTACGTCCCGATGTGCAGCTCGTACAGGGTGCCGCCGGGCAGTCCGCGTCCCGCCCACGCGTGCCGCCACGCGTACGCCTCCTGGTCGACGACCGCGCTCTCGCCGTCCGGGCCGTCCGGCTGGCGGCGGGAACGCGGATCGGGCCGTACGGGGCCGTCGTCCACGGCGAACCCGTAGCGGTCGCCGTCCACCGCGTCCGCCTCGGCGCACCACCACCCCGCCCGCGCCGGATCGCGCACCATCGCCCGCCGCGCGCCGGTATCCGCTCCCGCGCCGGCCCGCGCGGCGGTAGCCGCCCCCGCGCCGTTGTCCGCCCCCGCGCCGCTGTCCGCTGCCGCCCCGCTGTCCGTCCCCGCACCTGTTCTCGCGCCTGTTCCCGCCGCCGCGCGCGACAGATGGAGCACGACCGACTCCGCCGCCGGGGCCCACACCTCGAACTGCATTCACCACTCCTCGTTCATGAACAGGTCGCCCGAAGGCGGGCTCCATGATCGGCGGAAGTCGCGTTCACGGCCCCGGAACACTAGAGCGAGCCCGTTACTGGCGATTAGGGTCTGGTTCTGATCATTGCCCTGCCTGGTTCTGCTCATACGTACGGCTGCTGGAGGCCGAGATGACCGTGCCGATGTTCCCCCCGGGCTTCCTCTGGGGAGCCTCCGCCTCCGCCTTCCAGACCGAGGGGGCCGCCGACACCGACGGCAAGGGCCCCTCCGGCTGGGACGCCTTCGCCGCGCAGCCGGGCCGGATCAAGGACGGCACCGACACCACGCGCGGCACAGGGTTCCACGAGCACTACCGCGAGGACGTGGCCCTGCTCGCCGGACTCGGGGCGGACGCCTTCCGCTTCTCCGTCAGCTGGCCGCGCGTGGTGCCCGGGGGCAGTGGCGCGGTCAGCCCCGAGGGGCTCGACTTCTACGACCGGCTCGTCGACGAACTCTGCGCCCACGGCATCACCCCCGCCCCCACCCTCTACCACTGGGACACCCCACTGCCCCTGGACGAGGCGGGCGGCTGGCTCGACCGGGACACCGCCTACCGCTTCGCCGAGTACGCGGGCATCGTCGCCGAACGCCTCGCCGACCGCGTACCCATGTGGATCACCATCAACGAACCCGCGGAAGTCACTCTGCTGGGCTACGCGCTCGGTGAGCACGCCCCCGGGCGCACCCTCCTCTTCGACGCCCTGCCCGCCGCCCACCACCAGTTGCTCGCCCACGGCCTCGCCGTACGCGCCCTGCGTGCGGCGGGTGCCGACAACATCGGCGTCGCGCTCTCGCACGCCCCGGTCTGGACGGCCGGGGACAGCGAGGAGGACCGCTTCGGCGCGGAGCTCTACGACACGCTCACCAACTGGCTGTTCGCGGACCCGATCCTCACCGGCCGCTACCCCGACGAGAACTTCGCGGCCCTGATGCCGGGCCCGGTGGCGGACGACCTGAAGGTCATCTCGGCACCGCTCGACTGGTACGGCGTCAACTACTACAACCCCACCCTCGTCGGCGCCCCCAAACCGGAGGCCCTCGAATCCTTCTCCGGCTTCGGCATGCCCGCCGAACTCCCCTTCGGCATACGCGAGATCGAGGGCTACGAGAAGACCGACTTCGGCTGGCCCGTCGTTCCCGAAGGACTCGGCGAGACGCTCGCCCTGCTGCGCGAGCGCTTCGGGGACCGTCTTCCGCCGCTCCACATCACCGAGAACGGCTGCGCGATCGACGAGCCCGTCGCCGACCACCGTCGTATCGCCTACCTCGAAGGGCACCTCACCGCACTGCGCGCCGCCATCGACGACGGGATCGACGTGCGCGGCTACTTCACCTGGTCGCTCACCGACAACATCGAGTGGATCGAGGGTGCCGCCAAGCGCTTCGGGCTCGTCCACATCGACTACGAGACGATGCGCCGGACACCGAAGGAGTCCTACGGCTGGTACCGCGACCTGATCCGCGCGCAGAAGACGCGGCACCAGCGGTAGCCCCCCGCCGCCGCTTCCTCCTTGCACGTGCGCGGGCCCCCTCGCGGACGCGCGGCCATCGGCGGGGGCCGGTCAAATGCCGGTCAGGTGCCGGTCAGGTGCCGGTCAGCTGCCGGTCAGACGACTGGCGCGAACATGGCGAGATGCTCGTGAAGGAAGGCGTCCAGAGTCCGGGCGGGCCGGCCGAGGACGGTTTCCACGGTGTCGTCCGGGGATTCCGGGCGTGCGATGGCCAGTTGCTGGATCTCCACCACATGGCTCGCGAGCCAGTCCGGCATGTGTGCGGTCCGGACGAGATGGCCGTGGAACTCGTCCGGCGGCAGGTCGATGTAGCGGACGGACCGGCCCGTCCGCTCGGTGAGCAGACGGGCGAGTTCCGGATGGCTGAAGGCCTGCGGGCCGGTCAGCGTGTACGCGGCCCCGCCGAGGCCGGGGCGGAGGAGGGTCTCCGCGGCGACGTCGGCGATGTCCCGGACGTCGATGTAGTTGCAGGGCACGTCGCGCATCGCCCCGATGAGCACGCCCTCGGCGACCGCCGGAGCGTTCAGGAGCAGGTTCTGCATGAACCCGTAGGGCCGGAGCAGCGTGGGCACCATGCCGGTTGCCGCAAGGTGTGCCTCGACCCGCCAGTGCCCGCGCGAGATGGCGACCGTCGAGTCGGGCTCGACCGCCGGGGAGGAGAGTTTGACGACGTGCCGTACCCCGCACGCGGCCGCGGCGTCTATCGCGTTGATCTCCAGCGCGACTTGATGCGGGCTGTTGGCCATGGCGAGGTACAGCTGCGAGGAGCCTTCGAACGCGGTGCGCAGAGCGCGGGGATCCGCGGCGTCCGCACCGACGACCTCGACCTGCGTTTCCCCGCTCATCGCGGCGCGCAGCCTGTCCGGAGTACGGCTGACGGCGCGGCAGGGGACGTTCAGTTCGATCAGGCGCCGGAGCAGCGCGCCGGCGGTGGTGCCGGTCGCGCCCATGATGGTGATCACAGTGTGCCTTTCGTGGTGGTGGTGGGTTCGGGGAAACGGGTGGAGGCCGGCCGGGTCACCTCTGCGGCGGGGATGCCGTGCCGCGCCATCGCCACGTGATGATCGTGGTCGCGAGGGCGGCCGACAGCGGCAGGTCGATCCGCAGCCGTTCGAGCCAGCCGGTGTCGGGCACCGGAGTGTGCGCGGGCAGCCAGTCGGCCGCGAACCACCCGGCCAGTCCCGCGATTCCGGCAGCGACGATGCCGAGCCCGATGGTGATCGCGGGACGCGGCACCGATGTCGTCCATCGGCGCGGCCGGCCCCGTCGGTGCAGCCACTTGCCGACGACGAAGGCCACCGCGGCCGATGTGGCCCCGATGGAGGTGAAGGCGGCCACCGTCAGTTCGGGCTGACCGCCGAGGACTCCACCGAGCCCGGCCGTGAGGGCGGGGGCCAGGTAGGCGACGGCGACTTCTTTCCGGAGCGTGAACGGGCGTGCTGTGGAGCCGCGCTCGGCGGCCTTGGTGTGGGTGGGGCTCACATGCACTCCTCGAAAAGTTATTAGGGGCCTAACTATGTGGGCATGGAGAGCTTGCCGACCGGTCGGGGCGGCTGCTTCTCGTTTCTCGTGCGGTGCGGTGTCGGTGCGGGACGCTACTCGGCGGTCAGTGCGCCGATGCCCTGCGTGATCCGTTCCAGCAGGTCCAGGAACAGGCCGCGCTCGTCGGCGGTCAGCCCGCCGACCAGTGCCTGAAGGCGCGCGAAGTGGTCCGCGGCCATGTCGCGCAGTCGCTGGGCGCCGCGCGCCGTAAGGACGACCACCGCGCCCCGTCCGTCCTCCGTGGACGCGCGACGGGCCACGAGGCCTTCGCGTTCGAGCCCGTCCACCAGGCCGGTCACCGTGGCGCGCGAGACGCCGAGGCTCTTCGCGAGGCGCGACGGCGACTTCTCCCCGTCGCTGTCCTCAAGGTCCACCAGGAGGCGGTAGCGCCCGGTCGACAGTTCGAACCGGGAGAAGTGCACTTCGGACGCGCGGTCCAGTTGTACCCCCGCGGCCATCAGTCGCGCCGCCACGAGCACCGCCTGGGGGTCGGCGTCGAGGCCGTACCGTGCGATCTGGTGCCGTGCCTGATCGAGTGTCGGCACGGCACCAGGGTTCGCTTCCTCGTTGCTCATGAAACTAATATGGCAGCTAACTACATTCGGGTCAAGCCGTGCGGAGCCGCGACGGCGGCTGCCCCGCCGACTCCGAGCGGGGTGACAGGATCACCCGCGGGCCGGTCTGCCGCTGAGGCCACCGTGCTCACGCCAGGTGGACGAGTTCCTGGGTGATGCGATGTCCGGCGCGGGCGAACGCCGCGGCCATCGGGATGTTCCCCCGGTCGGTCGCGCCCGCGACGTACTCGGCGCCCTGTTCGGCCAGGAAGTGCGTGCACTCCACGAGGAGGTCGTAGCCGTAACCGTGGCCACGTGCCTCGGGGACGACCCCGATGAAGCCGATGCACGGACCCGACGGGTTGTGCGCGGGCACATGGATGCCCGCCACCGCGCCGTCCGGCGTGTACGCCAGCTGCCACCAGGAACGCGGCGAGGGGCACCAGTGGAAGAAGTCCAGCTCCTCCTGGGCCGCCGCCTCCAGGCCGCCGGGCCCCTCGATCGCCTTGCGGGCGTGGGCGTCCAGGGTGACCGAGTGGACCCGGCGCAGGACGTCCAGAATCACGGCGTCGTCGGGCTCCGGGCGGAAGGTGAGCCGGCCGGGGCGCGCGGGCAGCCCGTCGTCCGGGGTCCAGCGGTAGCGGTAGCGCTCGACGAGCGGCCGCAGTCCGGCCGCGGTGGCGGCGGCGATCCGGGACCGCGCGGCGGCCGTGATCTCGGGGACCTCCCGCCAGTCCGCGGGCAGGATCAGTTCGTACTCGAGGTGGAAGGGGGCGCGCCGCAGGAGTTCGGCGCCCGCCTCGTCCTCGCCGTCCGCGAAGTCGAACCAGTTCAGCAGGATGGGCTCGCTGTCATCGGGCCCGCCCCACCAGGCGGCCCTGGCGACCACGGTGCCCTCGCGCAGGGCGACCCAGGTCCACTCGGGGCGGTAGTCACCGCCGGCCGCGACGGTGGCGTAGCGGTGGCCGAACGCGGCCCGGCCGACGAGGGCGGGGTCCTGAAGGGAGTCGAAAAGCTGGGCGTCGCTCTGACCGAGCGCGCGGATGACCAGATCGGTCATGGAATTGTCCTCCGGGGACTGAACAGCGCGCTCCCGGTCAGACGGAGTCCGACACCGCCCTGCGGACGGGACGGGAGCGCGGGAATGAGGTGCTACGGATGGTGGTGCTGTTGCTCGTACGCACTTCTCTCGCCTCCTTCCACGACTCGCTCGGCTGGTCCGGCGTTTCGCGAGCACACTAACCCGGCCCCGGACGGCCCGTCCATCGGATTGACGGACGCCGGAACCACGGGCCTCGATCCCCGGACGGCCGGGTGCCGGGAAAACCCTGGACGAGTCAGTCCCAGACCATGTTGAACGCGCGCTCGAAGTTCACGTACCCCAGGCGCTCGAAGGCCTTCGCCATCGGGACGTTGCCGAGATCGGTCGCCGCCCTGATCCGCTCCACGCCCTGTCCGGCGAGCACCCGGGTGCCCTCGGCGAGGATGTCGTCGATGTAGCCCTGCCCGCGGTGTGCCGGCACGACGCCGATGTAGGCGATGACCGGGTTGTAGTTGTTGCGGGCCGGGACGACGAAGCCGACCGGTTCACCGGAGGGCAGTTCGGCCGTCCGCCACCATTCCCGCGGGCTCGCATAGCCCGCGAGTTCCTCGTCGAAGTGCTTCTCCGCCGCTTCACGGGCGCTCAGCCCGGACGCCAGGTCCGCCTGCCCGTGCGCGTCCAGGGTGCCTTCCATCACCGGTGTCATCAGGGCGACCAGATCCTCGCGCCCGGTGACCGGCCGGAACACCAGCCGGCCGCTGTCCTCGGGGACCGCCGTCCCGGCCCGCCACTCCAGACGCAGCCGTTCCACCAGCATCCGGGCACCCGTACGTTCCATCACCTGGATCCGGGCTTCGACGATCTCGCGCGCCACCGGGTCCTCGTGCCAGTCCGGCGGCACGAACCTGCCGTACTCGGGACGTGCCGCGCCCACCGGCAGCACCGCCGCGACGGCCGTCTCCAGCAGCCGGACCCCTATCTCGACGCGCTCCGGTACGGGCAGGGTGTCGTCCAGGTCGAAGAAGTCCAGTGCCAGCGGCTGCCCGCCCTTCTCGGCGGTCCACCAGGCGGCTCTGGCCACGACGCGCTCGCCGTGCAGCGCCACCCACATCCACTCCGGGCGGCGCCGGCCGGTCGCCAGGTCGTCCGCCAACTCGTGGTCCAGGACGTACGACAGACGGCGGAAGAGTCCGAGCTCCTGCGGTCCGGCCAGCGGACGAACGGTCAAATCCTGTGGTGCAAGGGTCATGAACTCTCCTCATGGCGAATAGGCCGCAGACACTAACAACGGCCCCGGCCGAGGAGCACCGCAGGTCAGCACGGGCGGAAAGAGGGGTTCTTCTGGACACCTCGGGGCGGTCGGCCCGACAATCGACCCTGTGACGTCCTCCTTCGAGTTCCACACGTATCCCGCGCGGCTGTCGGACGCCCAGCGCGACCGTGTCCTCGGCGTGCTCAGAGAAGGGGCCGCGCAGGGCAAGCTCTCCCACGACACCTTCCTGCGACGCATGGAACTGGCCCTCGTCGCACGCCGCCCCGAGGAACTGGCGGCGCTCACCTCCGACCTGGACTCCGGCGGGCGCTGGACCCAGAGCCTGGCCCGTGCCGTGGGCGGCCTGTCGGCCTTCCCCGGGCGGATGCGCCGGGCCTGGCAGACCGAACGGCTGCCGAAGCTCCTGCTGCCGGCCCCCGGCCCCTACCCGCTCCTCATCGGCCGCGACCCGGGCAACGGCCTGCGGCTCAACCACGAGACCGTGTCCCGGCTGCACGCCGAACTCACCGTGCAGGGCAGCCGATGGGTGCTGCGCGACCTCGGTTCGACGAACGGCACCTGTGTCAACGGCCAGCGGGTCGTCGGATCGGTCCCGGTCCGTGACGGGGACCAGGTGAGCTTCGGCCGGATGAGCTTCCGGCTGACCGCCCAGGCGCTCCGCCCGCCCGCCTGACCCCGCGAACCCCGCCCGACCCCTCGGATCCCGCGCTACCCTGCCGACCCGCCGTTCGTCGGCCTCACCCCGCGAACCCCGCCGTGCCCCGCCGGGTGCCCCGCGGTGCGCAGCCGTGCCCCGCCATGCCCGCCGTGCGCGGCCGTCACCCGAACGGCCGCACGCCGACTGCGGTGAGAGCCCGGTGGTGGTGGGCTGAAGGCAGCCGCGTCGGGCAGCGACGCACCGACCCCGGGGGTGCGGATGCCGGTCGACGGACCCGAGCGCGTACCAGCGGCCCCCTCCCCGCGCAGGCGGACGGGCGGGCAGCCCGGCCTCCTGGCGCCCGGTGCGGCCACCGACCCCTGCCGGCTCCGGCTCTACCGCCGCCTGCGCGAGGCCTACCCGCTCTGTTACGACGAGGGCCTCGGCGCCTGGCTGCTCAGCAGGTACGCCGATGTGGCCGTCGCGCTCACCGACCCCCGGTTCGCCGGCTACCCGCACGACGGCGCACCGCGCGGCGGCCCCGCCCCGCTCGGGCTCTGCCGGGGCAGCATCCACTGTGCGGCGCGGGACGAAGGGACGCGGGGGCCCGGGCTCCAGGCCCGCCCCGCCGATCCCGCAGGCCCCGCCCCTCCCACAGGCCCAACAGGCTCTGTTCACGCTGTGGCCCCCGCCCGCCGCAAGGCCGTCGAGCGGACCGCCTATGTGCTGGCCCGCCGCATAGCCGGGCGCCAACAGGCCGACCTGGTAGAGGAGTTCTGCCGCTGGCTTCCGGCCGGTGCCGCGGCCGCCGCGGCCGGTCTCTCCTCCCCGGACCTCGACCGGCTGCCGCGTGCCGCCCTCCATCCGCGGCTCATCCACTCCGCCGTCGGTCCCACCGACTGCGCCGGGCACACGGCTCTGCGGGAGACGGCCCTCGCGTCGTTCCTGGCCAACCTGCTCGACGACGCCGACCTGCTGGCTGCCGTACGCACCGAACCAGGGCTCATCGCGCGGGCCTGGACGGAGACGCTGCGCCGCGACCCGCCCGTCCAGATCGTCCTGCGCCGCACCCTGACCGAAGTCCCCGTCAGCGGTGGCACGCTCCCCGCGGGGGCGCCCGTCGCCTGTCTGACCGGCGCGGCGGGACGCGACCCGGACCGCTTCGCCGATCCCGACCTCTTCGACCCGTTCCGTCCCGACCCCGGCCGTCTCATCACCGGCCCCGCGGGCTGCCCCGCCGTACTGCTCGGCCGGCTGGAGGCCGAGTACGGGCTGCGCGCCCTGTTGGAGGCCATGCCCCGCCTCCGCTGGGCGGACGGCTTCCGTCCGGTCGGCACCGGGCTGCTCACCCGTGGTCCGCGGACTCTTCTCGTACGGCCTTCCTGAGCAGGGCCACCGGCCGTTCGGCGAACAGTTCCTCCATTGCGACCGTGCCGCCCGAGAACTCCCGTCCCGGCGCCAGGACGTCCAGCCAGGGGCCGGTGTCGGGCAGCGGAAGCACCGTGCCGCGCCAGCCGCCCTCCTCCGCCAGCCGCAGGGACAGCCGGGTCACCGCCGTGACGACCTCGCCCGACCGGCAGAACGCCAGACAGTGCCCTGCCGCCGCGCCGCGAGCGACCAGCGGGAGGTATGTCCCCGACTCCCCGAACACCTCCGGCCGCGCCCGCCGCAGCCGCAGCGCGGCCATCGTGAGCGCCGCCTTCTCACCGGCCCCGACCGAGCCGTACGCACCCCCCGAGCCGTCGACCCCTTCCGAGCCGTCGATCCCGGCCGAGCCGTCGGTGCCGGCCGAGCCGGCAGCGGGCTGCCGGAACGGCCGCCGGTTGTCCGGGTCGACCAGCGCGAGGTACTCGTGCTCCGTGCCCTGATACAGATCGGGCACCCCCGGCATCGTCAGATGCACCAGCGCCGCGCCCAGTACATTGGCCCGCACGAACGGGACGAGCGTGCCCGCGAACCGTGTCACCAGCGTCCGCGCCGCACCGGTGGCGCTGCCCGGACCGGCCGCGACGAAGTCCGTCACCGCCCGCTCGTACCCCGGATCGGGTTCGGTCCAGCTGGTGAAGAGCCCCGCCTCCCGTACGGCTTTGAGCAGTGCGGGTTCGAGCCGCCCCGCCATCTCCGTACCGGGCAGCGCCGCGCAGCCGTACGAGGACTGCCAGGACTGCCAGGCCAGCTGTGGGTCCGGTGCCGTCACCGTCGTCGCCCGGGTCAGCTGCTCCACCAGCGCGGACCATCGTTCGGGGCACTCCGAGAGCACCGCGATCCGGGCCCGCACATCAGCGCTGCGCTTGGTGTCGTGCGTGGTCAGTACCGTGCCGGTGGCCGGCCAGTCCCGGGCCAGCCGTGCGCAGAACGTGTGGAACTCCTCAGGCGGCACGGCGGGCCTGCCGGGGTCGCCGCCCACCTCGGTCGCGGAGATCAGCGGCACATAGCGGTAGAACGCGGTGTCCTCGACCGACTTGGCGTGCAGCGCCGACGCCGTCTGCGCGAACCTGGCACAGAACGCCGCCTGTTCCGGCCCGTCGCCGAGCCGCCCCAGCGCCAGGTCCCGCACCACACCGACGGCCGCCGCCTCCTCCGGCACGGAGAACACCGCCCTCGCGTCCCGTACCGCCTCCTCCGGCAGCGCCGACGCGGCGGCGTCCGTGAGCGGCCCGCCGGCCGTGACGTACGGGCGGTAGACCGGGATCCGGACGAGCAGTTCGCGTACGGCGGTGTGGAGTGCCCACGGGGCGTGGTCGCGCAGGACGGGATCCGCGGCGCACACCCGGACCGCCAGCCGGGTCAGCCACGCGGTCTCGGCGGCGAGTTCATGGGTCACCACGCGGTACGCGGCCCGGCGCACGGTCGCCGCCCAGTAGCCGCCCCGGTCGCCGGGCGGGCCCGCGAAGTCCCGGTAGCGGCCGAGCAGCTCCGCCGCGCCCGCGGGGTCGGTGAAGAGCCCGTCGATCCGGTGCAGCGCGTCGTACCCCGTCGTCCCGGCGACCGCCCAGCCCGCGGGCAGCGGTTCCGGTCCGGTGAGGATCTTCTCCACCACCGTCCACCGGCCGCCGGTGGCCCGGTCGAGCCGCTCCAGATAGGCCGCCGGGTCGGCGAGACCGTCCGGGTGGTCGACACGCAGCCCGTCGACGACACCGTCCCGGAGCAGTTCGAGCACCTTGCCGTGGGTGGCGTCGAAGACCTTGGGATGCTCGACGCGGACCCCGATCAGCTCCGGGACGGTGAAGAAGCGCCGGTAGTTCAGTTCGGTACGGGCCAGCCGCCACCAGCCGAGCCGGTAGTGCTGGGCGTCCAACAGCTCGCGCAGCGGCAGCGCGGCCGTGCCCTCGCGCAGCGGGAACACCTGTTCGTCATAGTGCAGTACGTCGCCCTCCACCGAGAACCGGTCGAGCTGATCGCCCAGGCGCCCCGCGAGGACCGGCAGCAGGATCCTGCCGCCGTGCTCCGCCCAGTCGATGTCGAACCAGCGGGCGTAGGGGGACTCCGGGCCCTCGCGCAGCACTTCCCACAGCGCCCGGTTGTGGCGGGGCGCGGTCGCCATGTGATTGGGCACGATGTCCAGGATCAGCCCGAGCCCGTGCTCGCGGGCCGTCGCGGCGAGCCGCCGCAGCCCCTCCTCACCGCCCAGCTCGGCCCGGACCCGGCTGTGGTCCACGACGTCGTAGCCGTGCCGGGAACCGGGAACGGCCTCCAGGACGGGCGAAAGATGCAGATGGGAGACGCCGAGCGCGGCGAGGTAGGGCACCGCGTCCCCGGCTGCCGAGAAGGGGAAGTCCGGCTGGAGCTGGAGGCGGTACGTGGCGGTGGGCGTCATGCGAACGTACGTACCCAGCGGGCAGCGGTGTGTGTCACGGCGGCCGTGAGCATCACCCGTTCTTGTCGCGGGAGGCACGGGGGTGACGCCGGGCATGCGCCGGGCGCAGGCCGTGCTGAAGCCGCGCTCACGCCGGGCGCTTCAGCACCGCCAGACTCCGACCGATCAGCGTCACCCGCTCACCCGCCGACACCTTGGGCCCGTTCCCCGGCGGCACGCCGTCCGGCCGTGCGGTGTCGACCACCACCTGCCACTGCCGCCCGTGGTTCACCGGAACGGCGAAGTCCAGGGTCTCGGCGCCCGCGTTGAACATCAGCAGGAACGAGTCGTCGGAGATCCGCTCGCCGCGCGGTCCGGGCTCCGAGATCGCGTGCCCGTTCAGAAAGACCGTCATGGCCCGGGCATGGGCCGCCTGCCAGTCCCGCTGGGTCATCTCCTCGCCCTCGGGGGTGAACCAGGCGATGTCGGAGAGCTCGTCATGGGTGCCTTCCACCGGCCGTCCGTGGAAGAACCGGCGGCGCCGGAAGACCGGATGGTCCCGGCGCAGCCACACCATGGCCCGGGTGAACTCCAGCAGCCCGCTGCCGGAACCCGAACCGGTCCCGGCTCCGGTTCCGCCGGCCGCGTCGTCCGCGTCAGTGTCCGCGTCCGCATCAGCGCCCGCGCCCCCCTCGGCGTCCGCCGACGACGGATCGGGCCAGTGCACCCAGGCGAGCTCGTTGTCCTGGCAGTAGGCGTTGTTGTTGCCCCGCTGGGTGCGGCCGAACTCGTCCCCGTGGCTCAGCATGGGCACGCCCTGCGACAGCATCAGTGTGGCGATGAAGTTCCGCATCTGCCGCCGGCGCAGCTCCAGAACCTCCGGATCCGCGCTCTCACCCTCCACGCCGCAGTTCCAGGACCGGTTGTGGCTCTCGCCGTCCCGGTTGCCCTCGCCGTTCGCCTCGTTGTGCTTGTCGTTGTACGAGACCAGGTCGTTCAACGTGAATCCGTCGTGGCAGGTGGTGAAGTTGATCGAGGCGAGCGGCCGGCGCCCGTCGTCCTGGTAGAGGTCCGACGAGCCGGTGAGCCGGCCCGCGAACTCCGCCAGGGTGCGCGGCTCTCCCCGCCACATATCCCGCACCGTGTCGCGGTACTTGCCGTTCCACTCGGTCCACAGCGGGGGGAAGTTCCCCACCTGGTAGCCGCCCTCACCGACGTCCCACGGCTCCGCGATCAGCTTCACCTGGCTGACCACCGGGTCCTGCTGCACCAGATCGAAGAACGACGACAGCCGGTCCACCTCGTGGAACTGCCGTGCCAGCGTCGCCGCCAGATCGAACCGGAACCCGTCCACGTGCATCTCGGTCACCCAGTACCGCAGCGAGTCCATGATCATCTGGAGCACGTGCGGGGACCGCATCAGCAGCGAATTCCCGGTTCCGGTGGTGTCCATGTAGTACCGCTGATCGTCCATGAGGCGGTAGTAGGAGGCATTGTCGAGCCCCCGGAACGAGAGCGTCGGACCGAGATGGTTCCCCTCGGCCGTGTGGTTGTAGACCACGTCGAGAATGACCTCGATGCCCGCCTGGTGCAGTGCCCGTACGGCCTGTTTGAATTCCAGCACCTGTTCCCCGCGGTCGCCCCAGGAGGCGTACGCGTTGTGCGGGGCGAAGAAGCCGATGGTGTTGTAGCCCCAGTAGTTGGCCAGCCCGGCGTCCGCCAGCCGGTGGTCCTGCACGAACTGGTGCACCGGCATCAGCTCGATCGCGGTGACGCCCAGCTCGGTCAGATGGGCGATGACCTCCGGGTGCGCCAGCCCCGCGTACGTACCGCGCAGCTCCTCGGGCAGGCCCGGATGGAGCATCGTCAGCCCCTTCACATGGGCTTCGTAGATCACCGTGCGGTGGTAGTCCGTACGGGGCCGCCGGTCGTCGCCCCAGTCGAAGTACGGATTGACCACGACCGAGCTCATCGTGTGCGGGGCCGAGTCCAGGTCGTTGCGCGCGTCGGGCCGGCCGAAGGGATAGCCGTACACCGCCTCGCCCCACTCGATCCGCCCGGCCACCGCCCGCGCGTACGGATCGAGCAGCAGCTTCGCCGAATTGCACCGCTGCCCGCGCTGCGGCTCGTACGGCCCGTGCACCCGGAAGCCGTAGCGCTGACCCGGCATCACCCCGGGCAGATAGGCATGGCGGACGAAGGCGTCGGTCTCGCGCAGTTCCACCGCCGTCTCGGAGCCGTCGTCGTGCAGCAGGCACAACTCGATTCGGTTGGCGGCCTCGGAGAAGACCGCGAAATTGGTCCCGGCGCCGTCGTACGTGGCGCCGAGCGGATACGCCTGTCCCGGCCAGACCTGCATGGAAACGATTCTTCCCCTTCTGATCCGGGTGCGAGGGGTCTCTTGGGCCAGATACTCCCCGAATGAGCCGGATACTCCCCGAAAGAGGTGCATCCGCCCGAAGGCTGTCCCGCTCAATCCCTGGCGGGCGCGCGGCGACGGCTGCGGCACCCCGTGGCGTTGTCCCGGAACGTCCGCATGGATCCAGTATGCGGACGTCCCTCCGCCTGGCGATGCATCGCGTCCGACGCCGCGCGCCGATCCTCCAGGGATGGCGGGACGGTCTTCAGGGCGTCGGGCCGGAGCGGCCCGGCCCGCTCGGCTCCCCGGGGTGTGCCGGCGACGGGCCGTCGGGGCCGCACCGGTCAACTTCGGACACCCCGATGCCGCCCAGGGCGGAAAACTGCCGCGGCCCAGCGGGCGGTCGCCCGGAATGCGGCATGCCGTGGGGTGGTTAATCACTATGAATCCGCTCACTCCGCCCAATGTTGCCGCTTGGAACGGGCTTGTCCCGCAGGGGAGTTGAGAAAGCAGCCTGCGCATCCGGCTGCACCGGCTCCCGCTCGCGGAGTACCCTTCCTTGATCGTTGGGTGGGGGAGTGGAAGGCGGTACGCGGGTGAGCTCGGGAGGGTTCGAGCTACCCCCAGGTGACGCAGGTCACGAGGGGGAGTCGACCGATGCACCGCCCGGGGCGGTGTCCCTTGCGCAACCCCTGGAGATCGGTGCCGAGCTCGACTGGGGAGCGGATGCCTGGACCGAGGTACGCACCCGGGCCCAGCGGGCCGGACGGGCCTATATCTGGCTGAATCTCGTGGAACAGCGGCTGCGGGCCGTCGTCGCCGCAGTGCTGCGGCCCATCTACGAACCGGTGCACGGCGAGGACTGGGTGGTCGCCGCGGCCGGACCGGCGGGCCAGGAGTGGGTGCAGCGGGCCGTCGCCGTCCGCGAGGTCTCGCGCCGCAAGGGCTATCTGCTCGACCCGGCCGACGACAATGTCCTCAGCTTCCTCACCCTGCCGCAGCTGCGCGAGCTGATGGTCCAGCACTGGCCTTGTTTCGAGCCCTATTTCGACGACCGGCGGGATGTCGAGCTGGCCCTGGACGAGCTGGAGGTGGCGCGCAATGTGGTCTCCCGCAACCGCGCGCTGAACGAGGCGGTCCTGGCCCAGGCGGAGCGGGCCTCCGCGCGGCTCCTCGAAATCCTCGGGAGCGGGGCCGCGGTCCCGTCCGCGGACCGGCTGCCCGTCGACGCCGTCGAGGAACTGGTCGGTGACCGGTACGCCGATGTGGTCTCGGTCCACCCCGACCGGGTGCGGCTCCAGCGCCAGCTGCCCGCCGAGGACCTGTTCGGCGGTGCGCGGCGCCTGGACGCCGTCGGCATAGGGCTCAACCTGCTCGTGCAGAACTTCTCCGGCCGGCGACTGGTGCGGCTGGCCGAATCGGGCTGCCGCGTCCGGCTGCTGTTCATCAACCCGGCCAGCAGCGCGGTCAAGCGCCGTGAGCGGGAACTGGGCCTCAAGAAGGGCGAGCTGAGCCGCTCGGTGGAGATGAACATCCTGCACATGCGCCGGGTGCGCTCCAAGCTCCGTGACCCGGGCGCCTTCCAGATCCAGGTCTTCGACGAGACCCCGCGCTTCACCGCCTACCTGGTGGACGGCGACGGCCCGGACGCCGTGGGTGTCGTCCAGACGTACCTGCGGCGGGCCCGCGGTATGGAGGCTCCCGTGCTGGTCCTGCGCGGCGGCGGGCGTTCGGTGGTCAGGGTGGGGCAGGACAGCGAGCACGGACTGTTCGAGACGTACCGGGAGGAGTTCGAGTCCGTGTGGACGGACTCGCGGCCGGTCTCCTGACGAGTCGGCCACTGCCATGAGGAGCTCGTCGGGCCGGGCCGGTCCTGGCGCTTCCTGACGGTCCCGCGGTGTGCGGGCCGGTGCGGGCTTGTCAGTGGTGCGTGGGAGGGTGTTCATCACCTGGGGGAGAGCACCACGAAGGAGGTACGGGATGAGCTGGCACCGTGAGCCGCTGGTCGGCTTCGACCTGGAGACGACGGGTACGGAACCGCTGGAGGCCCGGATCGTGACCGCCGCGGTCGTCGCGGTCGAGGGCCGCGAGGACGAGCCGGTCCGACGGCGGTCCTGGCTGGCGGATCCGGGCATCCGGATTCCCGCGCAGGCTTCCGCGATCCACGGCATCAGCAGCGAGCGGGCGGCGGCGGAGGGCCGCCCGGTGCGTGAGGTGGCGGACGAGATCGCCGAGACCCTGGTGGACTACTGGCGCGAGGGGGTGCCGGTCGTCGCGTACAACGCGTCGTTCGATTTCACCCTGCTGACGGCGGAGTTGCGTCGGCACGGACTGCCTTCGCTCAGCGACCGGCTGGGCGGCGGCGGCATCGGCCCGGTCATCGACCCGTACACGATCGACCGTGCCGTCGACCGCTACCGCAAGGGCAAGCGCACCCTCGAAGCGGTCTGTGTCGAGTACGGGGTGGTGCACGGCGGCGCGCACGACGCGGGGGCGGACGCGCTGGCCGCGGTGCGCGTGGCGTACGCGATAGCCGAGCGGCACGGCTCGGTGGCCGCACTCACCTCGGCCGAACTGCACGAGCGCCAGATCGAGTGGTACGCGCGCTGGGCGGCCGATTTCGAGAAGTTCCTCCGCCGGAAGGGCAGCGCCGACGCGGTGATCGACGGGCACTGGCCCCTGCGGGAGCCGGCGGCGACGCTGTCCGGCATATCGGCCCCGTCCGAGGGCTGAGGGCGGTACGTCCGTCGCAGGTCCGCAGGTCCGTGGGTCCGGGTCCGTGGGTCTGGCGGTCGGCCGGTCCCGGTCCGGAGGCCCTTCGGTCCGCCGGCCGTCCGTCGCGGAAGTCCGCCGGCCGTCCGTCTCAGAAGGGGTACCAGCGCACCTCGGCGTCACCGTCCCGCAACGACGCCACCCGCCGCCGGAATTCCGCGAGTGCCTTCGGGTTGGCCGGCGCGTGCTGGGAGACCCAGGCGCAGCTGGCCGTTTCCCGTGCCCCGCGCAGCACCGCGCAGCCGTCCCACTCCCGCACGTCCCATCCGTACGCCGCGGTGAAGGCGTCGTACGCCGGAGCGGGCAGGCCGTAGCGGTCCCGGGAGAGGGCGAGCACGACCAGGTCGTGTTCCCGCAGATCGAAGGAGAACGTCTCCAGGTCGACCAGCACGGGGCCGTCCGGGCCGACATGGACGTTGCGGGGGAGGGCGTCGCCATGGATCGGACCCGGCGGAAGGTGCGGGGTCAGTGCGGCCGCGGCCGCCGCGAAGCCGTCGCGGCGCTCCCGCAGATAGCCGGCGTCGGCCGGATCGATCGTGTCGCCCGCGAGCCGCAGCCAGCGCTCGACGCCGCCGAGCAGCTCGCGGCGCGGCAGGGTGAAGCCGGCCGGGGCGGGAAGCGCGTGGACGAGGGAGAGCAGGGGCGCGAGATCCTGCGGCCCGGCGGGGCGTACGGCCTCGGGAAGCCGGTGCCACAGGGTCACCGGGTGGCCCTCGACCAGGCGTGCCCCGGGTTCGGCCGACCGTACGGCGGGGACCCCGGACGCGGCCAGCCACCGCGCGACGGCCACCTCCCGCTCGGCCCGGTCCCGTAGCTCCGGGTGGAGCGTGGCGTCCCGGCCGACCTTGACCACCAGGTCGCCGTCGGCGAACACCGCGTTCTCGCCCAGCGCGAGCAGTTCCGCCCCGCCGGAAAGCCCGGCAGCGGTCAGTACCTCGCGCGCACGCATCTCGTTCATGGCTCCGATTTTCGCATCCGCGCAGGCCGCCTTGACGAACGGACGGTCCGTCAGCACGATAACGGGGGCCGACCGGGCGGCCAGACCGGGATGAATCCCATCCAAGGAAGCGAAGAGGTCGAATTCGTGACATTGTCGACCGCGACGAAGCGGTCCGGCCCGTCCGGCGCACGCGGTCCGCGTGATGGACGGGCCGGAGGGGGAACAGGGGCCGGACGGGCTGCCCGGGACCGGGCCACCTGGTTCCTGGTGCTGCCCGCGCTCATCCCGATCCTGATCCTCAGCGTCGGGCCGCTGCTCTACGGCATCATGCTGGCCTTCACCGACGCCCAGTCGGGGCGTACCCGCTCCACGCAGTGGATCGGCGCACTCAACTTCCAGGACCTGCTCCACGACACCCTGTTCTGGGACTCGTTCCGGATCGGTCTGCTGTGGGCGGTCGGTGTCACCGTTCCCCAGTTCTTCCTGGCGCTGGGCCTCGCCCTGCTGCTCAACCAGAAGCTGCGCATGCGCTGGCTGGCGAGGGCGCTGGCGATCATTCCCTGGGCCATGCCCGAAGTGGTCGTCGGCATCATGTGGCGTCTGGTCTACAACCCCGACGCGGGCATCCTCAACGAGACCGTCCGTGATCTGGGGCTCGGCGACGGGCGGGACTGGCTGACCGGACTGGCCACGGCGCTGCCCGCCGTGATCCTGGTCGGCATCTGGGCGGGCATGCCGCAGACCACGGTCGCCCTGCTGGCCGGACTCCAGAACACCCCGCACGAACTCCACGAGGCCGCGGCCCTCGACGGGGCGGGCGCCTGGCGCCGGTTCCGTACGGTCACCTGGCCCGCCCTGAAGCCGGTCGCCCTGTCCATCACCGCTCTCAACTTCATCTGGAACTTCAACTCCTTCGCCCTGGTCTACGTCCTGACCAGCGGCGGCCCCGGCGGCCGTACCAGGCTGCCGATGCTCTTCGCCTACGAAGAGGCATTCCGCTACGGACAGTTCGGCTACGCCGCCGCGATGGGCTGTGTGATGGTCGCGGTGATCTCCGTGATCCTCGCCTGCTACCTGGCCGGCCGGCTCCGGGGAGGCGAGGACGCGTGAGTCTCCGTACCGGCGGGCCCGCACGCGCCGGGCAGTACGCCGCGCTCCTGGCGTATCTGATCTTCCTGGCCTTCCCGTTCCTGTGGCTGATCTCCACCGCCTTCAAGCCCGCCCGCGAACTGGGCTCGCTGCATCCGACCTGGATCCCCCGGAACCCGACCCTGGACAACTTCCGGCAGGCCTTCGACGAACAGCCGTTGCTCCAGGCGGCCGCCAACTCGCTGATCGCCGCCGTCTGCGCCGCCCTGATCGCCGTCGTCATCGCGACCCCCATGGCCTATGTGATGGCCCGAAACCGGGGCAGGCTCTCGACGGCGGCGACCGGCTGGGTGGTGGTGAGCCAGGCGTTCCCCTTCGTCCTGGTGATCATTCCGCTGTTCCTGATCCTCAAGAACCTGCATCTGATCAACACCCTGTGGGGGCTGATCATGGTGTACGTCGTCTGGTCGCTGCCGTTCGCGCTGTGGATGCTGGCCGGATACGTGAGAGCCGTGCCGCCGGAGCTCGAAGAGGCCGCCTCGGTCGACGGGGCGGGCCGGGTACGGATACTCGTCTCGGTCGTCGCCCCGCTGCTGGCCCCCGGAATCGTCGCCACCGCCCTCTTCGCGTTCATCACCGCGTGGAACGAGTTCTTCTTCGCGCTCGTCCTGCTCAAGACACCGGAGAAACAGACCTTGCCGGTCGTACTCACGCACTTCCTCGGCGCGGAGGGCGTCGCCGACCTCGGCCCGCTCGCCGCCGCCGCCTTCCTCGCCACCCTTCCCTCCCTCGTTCTGTTCGCGGTCATCCAGAAGCGGATCACGGGCGGCATGATGGCCGGGGCGGTGAAGAGCTGATGCGCGCCCTCCCGCGGGCGGCGGCCGCCGCCACCGCTCTGATCCTGCTCCTCGCCGGCTGCTCCGGCGGCGGGGACGGGAGGGACGCGGACGGCACGATCAGGCTGAGCTTCCAGTCGCTGGCCTGGCAGAAGGAGTCCGTCGACGCCAACAGGCAACTGGTGAAGGAGTGGAACGCGGCCCATCCCGGCATCCAGGTGGACTATGTCCAGGGCAGCTGGGACAACGTCCACGACCAACTACTCACCTCCTTCGAGGGCGACGAGGCGCCGGACATCATCCATGACGCCTCCGACGACCTCGCCGACTTCGCGTACGGGGGCTATCTCGCCGATCTGCGCACCCTGCTGCCCGAGCGGCTGACGAAGGACATCCCGGAGCAGTCCTGGCGGACCGCCACCTTCGACGGCGGTGTCTACGGTGTCCCGTTCCTGCAGGAGCCCAAGGTCCTGATCGCCAACACCAGGATCCTCAAGGCGTCCGGGGTCCGCGTCCCGACTCCCGGCCGGCCCTGGAGCTGGGAGGAGTTCCGCCGGATCACCGAGAAGCTGACCGGGAAGGGCACGTACGGCGTCGCCTGGCCGCTGAAGGAGCCGGTCTCCGTCACCCTCAATCTCAGCCTGTCGGCCGACGGGCGGTTCTTCCACCGCGACGCGGACGGCAAGGCGGTCATCCGCTTCGACGAGGGCGAGCGGGTGGTGCCCCGGACCATCCACGACCAGGTCAACACCGACCGCAGCGCCGCCCGGACGGCGCTCGGCATGGGCGGCTCCGACACGCTGCCCGGCTTCTTCGGCGGCAAGTACGCCATGGTGCCGCTGGGGTTCTCCTACCGTCAGCAGGTCGTCGAGCAGGCTCCCGAGGGCTTCGAATGGACGGTGCTGCCCGCCCCGGCGGGAAGCGCCGGAGCCACCCAGGGCGTGAGCCCGCAGACGCTCTCGGTCGCGGAGGACAGCCCGCACAAGAAGGAAGCGGTGCGGTTCATCGACTTCCTGCTCCAGCCGCGCAACATGGTGCGGCTGGCCAGGGGCGACTGGATGCTCCCCACCGGCACCGAGGCCCTGGCCGATCCCGCCCTGCACACCGCCGAGAACGGGTGGGCGACCGGCACCGCGCTCGCCCAGGGGCTTCGTCCGGCGCCCGCGCAGTCCGTACGCGGCTACCCCGAGTGGAAGGACAAGGTGGCGACCCCCGCGCTCCAGGAGTACTACAGCGGGGCGATCGGCATCGACGAGCTGGAGAAACGCCTGGTCGAGGACGGGAACCGGGTTCTGGCCCGCTATCAGCGCTGAGCGGCGGGGGCCGTCCCCACGGGAATGTACTTGCACGATACGTATCGTCTCGCCTAAGTTGAGCGGCATGACGGAATCGCCGCGTGCCCATATCGCCATGTTCTCCATCGCCGCCCACGGGCACGTGAACCCGAGCCTGGAAGTCATCCGGGAGCTCGTCGCCCGTGGGTACCGCGTCAGTTACGCCATCCCCGCCTCCTTCGCCGAGAAGATCGCCACGACCGGAGCCGGGCCGGTGATCTACCGCTCGGTCCTGCCGACGGAGGAGGACCACGAGGCCTGGGGCACGGAATGGATCGACAACATCGAGCCCTTCCTCAACGACGCGGTCCAGGCGCTCCCGCAGCTGGCCGACGCCTTCGCGGGTGATGAACCCGACCTCGTCCTGCATGACATCACCTCCTATCCGGCCCGCGTTCTCGCGCATCGCTGGGGCGTGCCCGCCGTCTCCCTCTGGCCCAACCTCGTGCCCTGGGAGGGGTACGAGGAAGAGGTCGCCGAGCCCATGACCGCCGAGCTCAGGCAGAGCGAGCGGGGCCGGGAGTACTACGCCCGGTTCGCGGCCTGGCTCACCGGGAACGGCCTCGGCGATCTCTCCTCGGACGACTTCGTGGCCCGTCCGCGCCGCGGGCTCGTCCTGATCCCCGAGGTGCTCCAGCCGAACGCCGACCGGGTGAACCGTGATGTGTACACCTTCGTCGGCGCCTGTCAGGGCGAGCGGGCCGACCAGGGGGAGTGGGAGCGTCCGGCGGATGCCGAGAAGGTGCTGCTGGTCTCGCTCGGCTCCGCGAACACCAATCACCCCGCCTTCTACCGGGAGTGCGTCAAGGCGTTCGGTGATCTGCCCGGCTGGCACGTGGTGCTGCAGATCGGCGCGTTCGTCGACCCGTCCGAGCTCGGCGACGTACCCGCCAATGTGGAGGTGCACTCCTGGGTGCCGCAGCTGTCCGTGCTGAAGCAGGCGGACGCCTTCATCACCCACGCGGGCGCGGGCGGCAGCCAGGAGGGGCTGGCCACCGGTACGCCGATGGTCGCGCTCCCGCAGGGCGTCGACCAGTTCGCCAACGCCGACATGCTCCAGGGGCTCGGCGTGGCACGCCGGCTCTCGATGGAGGAGGCCGACGCGCAGACCCTGCGCGCCGCCGTACTCGCCCTGGTGGACGACCCGGACGTGGCGGCGAGGTCCTCCGAGATCCGCCGGCGGATGGCGGCGGAGGGCGGGACGCTTCGCGCGGCGGATCTCATCGAGGCCGAACTGGCCTCCTGAGCCGCCGGACCGGTGCCCCCGCCCGGGGGTGCCGGAAGGGCCGCGGTGCCGGAAACCGGAGCTGCCACAGGTCGTGGCGGCTCCGGTTTCCGTATCTTCACGTGTCTCCTCGTGATTTCACACAGCTGCGCGTCGCATTCACGTGCCGTCGTTCACCTTCATGGCGTGCGCGGGGACCTTCGCGGATTCACCTGGGTCTTCACCCGTTCCCGAGGAGTGTTCCGCCGATTTCGGGGCCGTGCGCACGGTGAGCCCTCAGGGGTGAAAACAAGCCATCTCGGCACGCCCGGCCGCACGCCGGGCGGGAGTTGTCCAGGTGCCGGCTGCGCGCGTTGTGGCCGGTGATGGCGGTGCGAGAGGCCTAGGGGGCCGATCCGTGGGCGCACGCCGCCCGTGCCGGCGGGGTGTGGCCGATTTCTTATTAAGAAGCCTTGTTGCATAAGTCACAGCCACGGGAGGGCCTTGATCTGCGCGCGTCAATCGGTCAGGGTTTCGAGCCAGCCCCCGGAGATCTTCCGGCCGAGGGCCAATCCCCCCACAAAGAATGACGAGGAGCTCCCTCTTCATGACCACTCAGCAGCGCACCCGCCGGTTCAAGCTCACCGCCGCGATAACCGCCGTGGCGGCAGCGGCCGGAGTCACCCTTCTCAACACCACGCTCGCCGGAGCCGCGCCGGCTCCCGCGATGGGCACGGTCTACGGCGCGGACGCGGCGACCGCCGTCTCCGGCAGCTACATCGTGATGCTGGACCAGAAGGCGGACAAGGCGGAGCTCGCCAAGGAGTACGGCGGCAAGCTCAAGCGGAACTACTCCTCCGCCATCAACGGCTTCTCCGCCAGCGGCCTTTCGCTGACCGAGGCCAAGCGTCTCGCGGCCGACCCGGCCGTCTCCAAGGTGGTGCAGAACAAGAAGTTCCACATCGACGCCACCCAGGACAACCCGCCGTCGTGGGGCCTGGACCGGATCGACCAGACCGAGACCACGGGCGACGACGCGTACAACTACCCGGACGCGGCGGGCGAGGGTGTCACCGCGTACGTCATCGACACCGGTGTCCGTGTCACCCACAGCGACTTCGAGGGCCGGGCCACCTCGGGCTTCGACGCCGTGGACAACGACGACGACGCGGACGACGGCAACGGCCACGGCACCCACGTGGCCGGGACCATCGCCGGTGCCTCGTACGGCGTCGCCAAGAAGGCCAACATCGTGGCCGTCCGCGTCCTGGACGACTCCGGCTCGGGCACCACCGAGCAGGTCGTCGCCGGCATCGACTGGGTCACCGAGAACCACGAGGGCCCGTCCGTCGCCAACATGAGCCTCGGCGGCGGCGCCGACGAGGCCCTCGACGCGGCCGTCCAGAAGGCCATCGCCTCCGGCGTCACCTTCGCGGTGGCCGCGGGCAACGACTCCAGCGACGCCGGCGAGGGCTCGCCCTCCCGCGTCCCCGAGGCCATCACCGTCGCCTCGTCCACGGTGGACGACGAGCAGTCGTCGTTCTCCAACTACGGCTCCGTCGTGGACATCTACGCCCCGGGCTCGGACATCACGTCCGCCTGGAACGACAGCGACGACGGCTCGAACACCATCTCCGGTACGTCCATGGCGACCCCGCACGTCGTCGGTGCCGCCGCCGTCTACCTGGGCGGACACCAGGACGCCACCCCGGAGGAGGTCGCCACGGCGCTCACCGAGGGAGCCACCCCGGACGCCATCACCAACGCGACCGAGGGCACGGCGAACCTGCTGCTCAAGGTCGTCGAGTAGTCACCGGCCCGATCGGATGCCGGGCGGCGGCGCTCACCCGCCACCGTCCGGCATCCGCGTGTCCCACGACCGCCGCGCCCTCCCCCACGGGGCGCGGCGGCCGCACAGCTCGGAAAGATCGTCCTATGGTGTGCCCATGACCATGAAGTACGCGGCGTTGCTGCGCGGGATCAACGTGAGCGGCCACAAGCGGGTCCCGATGGCGGAACTGCGCACCGTGCTGGGGGAGCTGGGCCACCAGGACATCGCCACCTATCTGCAGAGCGGCAACGCGGTCTTCAGCAGTGACAGTGACGACGAGGACGCACTCGCCGCAGCGCTGGAGAAGGCGATCGAGCAGCGGTTCGGTTTCCATGTCAGCTGTCTGGTCCGCAGCGGCCCCTACCTCGCGGCCGTCGCCGACGCCTGCCCGTTCCCGGCCGCCGAGCTGGAGGGCAAGCAGGTGCACGTCACCTACTTCGGGCAACCCGTGGACGCCGCGCGCTTCGCCGCACTGGACGCGGATTCCTTCCTCCCCGAGAGGTTCGGGCTCGGGGACCGCGCGCTCTACCTGTACGCTCCCGACGGGCTCGGCCGCTCCAAGCTGGCCGCCGCCCTGTCGAGGCCCGCGCTCAACAAGGGCCTCACCGCCACCAGCCGTAACTGGAACACCGTTGCAAAACTCGTGGAGATGACACGTGTCTGAGCCGTCGCCCGCCGTGGCCGCCGCCATCGAAGGCGAGCTTCGCCTCCTGGACCCACTGGTGCGGGCCTCCGCGGATCTTCTCGCCACTCTGCTGCACCCGGAGTTCCGCGAGATCGGCACCAGCGGGCGCCTCTGGAGCCGGGAAACGATCATCGCCTCGCTGACCGCGGACGACGCCCCGAACCCCGGGCCGCTGACCGCCTCCCGGATGCGGGGAGTCCAGCTCTGCACCGACCTGGTGCACCTCACCTTCGACACGGAGTCCAAGGGGCTGCGCTCCCACCGCAGTTCGCTGTGGCGGAGGGAGGAGTCGGGCTGGCTGCTCTACTTCCACCAGGCCACCCCGTTCATCGACGACCCGTTCGCCGAGGTCTGAGCATCGCGTGGGTGGTGGAGGCAGATCGACGCGGTCCAGGGTCTTCCCCAGCACCCGCACCGTCGCGTCCGGCCGGTTCCGGTCGCCTCAGGCCGTCAGCGACGCACAGGCCGTGAGCCGTGCCTCGTCGTACCGGGTCAGCAGCAGCCGTGCCAACTCCGGTGCCGGGCCCAGCACATCGGCCAGCACATCGGCCCCGGCCGCCCCGGCACCCGCCGCGATCCGGTCCGGGAGCCGTCCCGGTGCGATGACGTACGGGGCGACCGCCACCCGGCGTACGCCCTCGGCCCGCAGCGCCCGCACCGCGTCCTCGGTGCGGGGGCGGTCCGGGGAAACAGCGGAGGCGAACGCAGGCCGCACGGCGCACCAACCGGTGTGCCGCAGCTCCCGCGCGATTTCAGCGATCACTGCGATCGCCTCCGGGTCTGTGGAGCCCGCCGAGGCCAGGACGAGCCCGGTCGAACTCTTGTCGCCGGGGGAGACCCCGGCCTGGTGCAGCCGCCGGTCCAGGGCCGCGTTGAGCAGGGGCGACGGGCCCAGGACCTCGGCCTGACGGATGTCGAGCCCCGGCATCCGGGTCCGGGCCTCGCGCAGGACCGCGGGAATGTCGGTCTTGGCGTGGAAGGCCCGGGTGAGCAGCAGGGGGAGGGCGACGATCTCGCCCGCGCCCTCCGCGGCCAGGCGTTCCAGCAGCCTGGGCACGGACGGCGCGTGGAAATCCAGGAAGCCCGTCTCCACCCGTATCCCGGGCCGCAGCGCCCGTACTCGCGCGGTGAGCGCGTGCACGGTCGCGGCGTGCCGCGGGTCGCGGCTGCCGTGGGCGATCACGAGGAGGACAGGGGTGGACATCGGCGTACTCGTTCTCTCGGCTCTCTCGGTTCCGTCGGTTCCGCGGTCCTCGCGGTCCTGTCAGTTCTTGACGAGGAGGCCGCGGCTGCGCAGCACCCACCGCTCCAGCGGGCTGAAGATCAGCAGGTCGATCGCGATGCCGACGAAGAGGATCAGAAGGATGGAGAGGAAGATCCCCGGCATGTCGAAGTTGTTGCGGCCGTTCTCCAGCAACTGCCCCAGGCCGAGACCGAGATCGGGGGACGAGGCGATGATCTCGGCGGCCATCAGCGAACGCCAGGAGAAGGCCCAGCCCTGCTTCAGCCCGGCCAGATAGCCGGGGAGCGCGGCCGGCAGCACGATGTGCCAGGTCCCGCGCAGCCCGGTCGCGCCGAGCGTGCGGCCGGCCCGCAGGAACAGCGGCGGTACCTGGTCGACCCCGGAGACCAGACCGTTGGCGATCGAAGGGACGGCACCCAGCAGGATCACCGCGTACATCATGCTGTCGTTCAGCCCGAGCCAGATGACGGCCGGGGCCACCCACGCCACCGAGGGCAGCGACTGGAGCCCGGACAGGATCGGGCCGATGCCGGCCCGGACCAGCTTCACCCGGGCGACCAGCAGACCCAGCGGCGTACCGATGGCCACCGCCAGCAGGAAGCCGAGCAGGCCGCGCGACACACTGGTCCAGACGACCTCCAGCAGAGTCCCCCGCAACCACATGTCGACCGCGCTGTCCCACACCGCGGACGGCGGCGGCAGCTTGTAGTCCTCGGTGACCTGGGCCCGGACCAGCAGCTGCCAGATCACCAGGACCAGGACGACCGCGACCACGGGCGGCAGGACCTTGCGCAGCAGGATCTCGCGCACCGGGGTCCGGCGCACCTGGACGGCGTCCAGCGCGTCGAGTCCGGCCTCCAGACCGGCCAGGTCGTCGGAGTTCGCGCCGGCCGGCCCGTCCTTCCGGTCCCGGTCGGACGTGATGTCAGTGCTGGCCATGTCGGCGGATCTCCCCACGCAGTTGTTCGGTGATCTCGACGGACAGCTCCGCCACCGCCTTGTCCTCGATCCGGCGCGGCTGCTCGATGCCCACCGTCCACTCCCGGGCGATCCGGCCCGGCCGCGACGACAGCAGGACCACGCGCTGGGCGAGCCGTACCGCCTCGCGCACGTTGTGGGTGACGAAGAGGACCGAGGCGTTCGTCTCGTGCCAGATCCGGGTCAGCTCGTCGTGCAGCACATCGCGGGTGATGGCGTCGAGAGCGGCGAACGGCTCGTCCATCAGCAGGAGCCGGCTGTCCTGGGCGAGCGCGCGGGCCATCGCCACCCGCTGACGCATACCGCCCGAGAGTTCGTGCACCCGCTTGCCGTAGGCCCCGCCGAGCCGTACGAGTTCGAGCAGCCGCTCCGCCTCGGTCCGGCGGTCCGGTTTGGGCACCCCGCGCAGCCGCAGGGCCAGTTCGATGTTCTTGCCCGCGGTCAGCCACGGGAAGAGGGCGTGCTCCTGGAACATCAGGGCGGGCCGCCCGCCGGGGGTCTCGATGGACCCCGCGGTCGGGCGGTCGAGTCCGGCCACCAGGTTCAGCAGCGTCGACTTCCCGCACCCGGAGGCTCCCAGGAGGGTGACGAATTCGCCGGGAGCGACATCGAGCGTGATGTCGTCCAGGACGAGCTGCTGCCCCGTGGGTCCGGCGAAGGACTTCGAGACATGCGTGAGACGAGCGGCGTGCTCGACCGTCGCGCGGTCCTCGGCCTTGGTGAGGGTGGTGGTCGCCATGGTCGTCACCTCCTGGGAATCCTGGAATCCTGAATGCGGGCGATCGGACGGACAGCCGTCGTGCGGACAGCCGTCGTGCGGACGGCCGTCGGACCGGACTGCGGCCTACTTGACGCCGAGACCGGCGTCGTCGACCGCGGGCTCGCCCCCGGCCTTGAGGATCTTGTTCAGCGGCCCCAGGTCGTAGATGCCCTTGAGGTCCGGCTCCTCCAGCAGGCCCGCCTTCACCGCGTGCGCCGCCTGCGCGTCGAGCGTCGCCGCCAGCGGGTCGTTGATGACCTGGATGGACTTCCACGCGGGGTCGAGGATCTCCGGGGCCAGCGGCTTGCCGTTCAGGGCCTCCAGCGCCTTGTTGGCGGACGCCTTGGCGAGATCCGGGTTGGCGTTGATCCACTTGTTGGTGCTGACCGAGCCGCGCAGCACCGCCTCGACGACATCGGGGTGTGCGGAGAGGAACTTCTGGGACACGATGATGTTCGTGATCACGAACTTGTTGTCCGGCCACAGCGTCGACTCGTCGAGCAGCACCTTCGCACCCTCGGAGACCAGCTTGGACGCGGTCGGTTCCGGAACCCAGGCACCGTCCAGCGAACCGGACGTGTAGGCGTCCGGCGTCACCTTGTTGTCCGAGCGGACCACGGAGATGTCGCCCTTGCCGCTCTGGGCGTCGACCTTCCAGCCCTTCTCGGAGATCCAGTTGAGGAACGCCACGTCCTGTGTATTGCCGAGCTGCGGGGTGGCTATCTTCTTGCCCTTGAGGTCGTCCAGGGTCTTGATCTTCTTCGGGTTCACGACCAGCTTCACCCCGCCGGAGGCCGAACCGCCGATGATCCGCAGGCCCTTGCCCTTCGACTTGACGTAGCCGTTGATCGAGGGGGAGGGGCCGATGAAGCCGATGTCGATCGATCCCGCGTTGAGCGCCTCGATCTCGGACGGGCCCGCGTTGAAGGTCGAGGGCACGACCTTCGTACCGCCGAGCTCCTTCTGGATGGTGCCTTCCTGGATGCCGACCAGGGCGGTCGCGTGCGTGAGGTTCGGGAAGTAGCCGATCTTCACGGTGTCCGCGGAGAGCTTCTTGCCGTCGGCGGAGACGTTCGCCCTCCCGGCGTCGTCGTCCTTCGCCTCGGATCCGTAACCGCAGGCGGTCAGTGCCACGGCCAGCAGCGGCAGGGCGACGGCGGCGGCGAGGCTGCGGGAGGCGGTGGTACGTGGGGCAGGCACGGGAGGTCTTCCTCTCGTCGGCCCGGTGCTCACGTCCCTCGGAAGTCCGGGGACACGGCCGGGCGGTCGGCAGGTTTTCGTCCGAACCGGCTGTTCGGGTCGGACGGGTGGCGCTGGATGTGCCGGCGATACGTGCCGCGCCGGCGGTGCGGTGGGTACGGGCGGGCGCGCAGGCAGTGCGCGTACGTCATCACGCACATCGCCCGACCCCGCCCTGGCCGCTGCCGAGGGCGCCGCTGCCGACACGGCCGCCCTCCTTCGCGAAGGTGGAGAAGACGTCGATTCCCATCAGAAGTCCCATTCCGCGTCGTCGTTCGCGGGGCCCCCACCGGCACCGGGCAGCGCGACCTCCGCGAACGAGGCGCCCGCCATCCCGGCCGAGAGCGTGGTGCCGTCCGCCGGGTCGATCAGCAGGAACGAACCGGTGCGCCGGGAGTCCGCGTACGCGTCGAGCGCGAGCGGCTCGGCGGTGCGCACGACGACCCGGCCTATGTCGTTGGCGACCAGCCGGCCCGGGGCCGGGTGCTGGGAGAGGTCGTCCAGGGTCAGCCGGGACGGGATGTCCTTGACGATCGCCTTGACCGTACGGGTGGTGTGCTTGAGCAGCACCCGCTGGCCGACCGAGAGCGGCTGGTCGGCCACATGGCAGACGGTCGCCCCGACGTCCCTCGTGACGGCCGGTGCGTCGTCGGTGGGCGCGAGCAGGTCGCCGCGCGAGACGTCGATGTCGTCGGCCAGCCGGACGGTCACCGACTGGGGGGCCCAGGCGATGTCCACGCTCTCGCCGAGCGCGTCGATCCCGGCGATCGTCGTCGTACGTCCGGAGGGCAGGACGGTGACGCTCTCGCCGACCCGGAAGACCCCGGCGGCGATCTGGCCCGCGTACCCCCGGTAGTCGGGGTGCTCGGCGGTCTGCGGCCGGATGACGTACTGCACCGGGAAGCGGGCGTGGCAGCCGGTGAGGTCGTGGCTGACCGGCACCGTCTCCAGGTGCTCCAGCACGGTCGGGCCGCCGTACCAGTCCATGTCGGCCGACGGCTCCACCACGTTGTCCCCGGCCAGTGCGGAGATCGGGATCGCGGTGATCTCCGGGACGCCGAGCGAGGCGGCGTACGCGGTGAACTCCTCGGCGATCGCGGCGAACACCGGCTCCGCGTACTCGACGAGGTCCATCTTGTTCACGGCGAGCACCACGTGCGGGACGCGCAGCAGCGCGGCGACGGCGGCGTGCCGGCGGGTCTGCTCGACCACGCCGTTGCGCGCGTCGACCAGGACGACGGCCAGCTCCGCGGTGGAGGCGCCCGTCACCATGTTGCGCGTGTACTGCACATGGCCCGGGGTGTCGGCGAGGATGAACCGACGCCGGGCGGTGGCGAAGTAGCGGTAGGCGACATCGATGGTGATGCCCTGCTCGCGCTCGGCCCGCAGCCCGTCGGTCAGCAGCGCGAGGTCGGGCGCCTCCTGGCCGCGGCCCAGCGAAGCCTGGGTGACGGCCTCCAGCTGATCGGTGAGGACCGACTTGGAGTCGTGCAGAAGCCGCCCCACGAGGGTGGACTTGCCGTCGTCGACGGACCCGGCGGTGGCGAACCGCAGCAGGGTGGTGGCCGACAACTGCTCGGTGGTGCTGATGCCGGTCATTTAGAAGTACCCCTCGCGCTTGCGGTCTTCCATCGCGGCCTCGGACATCTTGTCGTCGGCCCGGGTCGCGCCCCGCTCGGTGAGCCGGGAGGCGGCGATCTCGGTGATGACCGAGTCCAGGGTGGTGGCGTCGGAGTCGACGGCGCCGGTGCAGGACATGTCGCCGACCGTGCGGTAGCGCACCTGGCGGGTCTCGGTCCGCTCGTGCTCCTTGGGGCCGCCCCACTCGCCCGCGGTCAGCCACATGCCGTTGCGGTTGAAGACCTCGCGCTCATGGGCGAAGTAGATCTCCGGGAGCTCGATGGACTCGCGCTCGATGTACTGCCAGACGTCCAGCTCGGTCCAGTTGGAGATCGGGAAGACCCGGACGTGCTCACCGGCGGCGTGCCGGCCGTTGTACAGCTGCCACAGCTCCGGGCGCTGTCGGCGCGGGTCCCACTGGGAGAACTCGTCGCGCAGCGAGAAGACCCGCTCCTTGGCGCGCGCCTTCTCCTCGTCGCGCCGCCCGCCGCCGAACACTGCGTCGAAGCGGTGCCGCTGGATCGCCTCGGTCAGCGGCACGGTCTGGAGCGGGTTACGGGTGCCGTCGGGCCGCTCGCGGAGCTTCCCGGCGTCGATGTACTCCTGTACGGAGGCCACGAGCAGCCGCAGCCCGTACTTCTCGACCGTCCGGTCGCGGTACTCCAGGACCTCGGGGAAATTGTGCCCGGTGTCCACATGGAGCAGTGCGAACGGCACCGGCGCGGGCGCGAACGCCTTGAGCGCCAGATGCAGCATCAGGATCGAGTCCTTGCCGCCGGAGAACAGGATCACCGGCCGCTCGAACTCACCCGCCACCTCACGGAAGATGTGCACCGCCTCCGACTCCAGGGAGTCCAGGTGGCTGAGCGCGTACGGATTGACGGTGCCCTCGGGCACGGTGGTGACAGTGCTCACGCCAGACCCCTCTCGGTGAGCAGCGCGTGCAGCGCCGCCGCGGATTCCTGCACGGTCTGCTGGTGCGACTCGATCCGCAGGTCGGGGGAGTCGGGTGCCTCGTAGGGGTCGTCCACCCCGGTGAGGCCGCTGATCTCGCCCGCCGCCTGCTTGGCGTAGAGCCCCTTCACATCGCGTACGGAGCACACCTCCACGGGCGTCGCCACGTGCACCTCCAGGTAGGTGGTGGACTCGGCGGCGTGCCGCTCGCGGACCGCTTCCCGGCTGTCCGCGAAGGGGGCGATGACCGGCACCAGCACCTTCACACCGTTGGCCGCGAGCAGTTCGGCGACGAAGCCGATCCGCGCGACGTTGGTGTGCCGGTCCTCGCGGGAGAAGCCGAGCCCCGCGGAGAGGAACTCCCGGATCTCGTCCCCGTCGAGCACCTCGACCCGGTGGCCCTCGCCCTTGAGGCGGCCCGCGAGTTCGTACGCGACGGTGGTCTTGCCCGCGCTCGGCAGACCGGTCAGCCAGATGGTGGCTCCCGTCTCCGTCACGCTCATCGAAGTCTCCTGATCAGTCGTCATCAGCCGTGCAGCCCGCACTCGGTCTTGCCCCGCCCGGCCCAGCGGCCGGCGCGTGCGTCCTCGCCCTCCAGCACCCGGCGGGTGCAGGGCGCGCAGCCGACGGAGGCGTAG
The DNA here is from genome assembly GCF_026341775.1 of Streptomyces sp. NBC_00654. Classification (NCBI taxonomy): domain Bacteria; kingdom Bacillati; phylum Actinomycetota; class Actinomycetes; order Kitasatosporales; family Streptomycetaceae; genus Streptomyces; species Streptomyces sp. NBC_00654. The sequence goes on from NZ_JAPEOB010000001.1 coordinate 2,815,575, forward strand.
CCGTCCATCAGCAGCGGGTTGGTGAGTACGCCGTGCTCCGCCACATAGGTGTCCACGTCGTCCTGGGTCCAGCGGGCGATCGGCGAGACCTTCACCTTGCGGCGCTTCTCGTCCCAGCCGACGACCGGGGTGCCGGCCCGGGTGGGGGACTCGTCGCGGCGCAGCCCGGTCGCCCAGGCGGTGTAGGGCGTCAGGCCGTCCTCCAGGGGGGCGACCTTCCGCAGGGCACAGCACAGGTCGGGGTCCCGGTCGTGCAGCTTCGGCCCGTGCTCGGCGTCCTGCTCGGCGACGCTGCGGCGCGGGGTCAGCGTGATGACATGGACGTCCATCACCGCGTCCACCGCGTCCCGGGTGCCGATGGTCTCGGGGAAGTGGTAGCCGGTGTCGAGGAACACCACGTCCACGCCGGGCAGGACCCGGGAGGCGAGGTGCGCGACGACGGCGTCCTCCATGGAGGAGGTGACACAGAACCGCGGGCCGAAGGTGTCGGTGGCCCATTTCAGGATGTCGAGCGCGGAGGCGTCCTCCAGCTCACGGCCCGCCCGCCCGGCCAGCTCCCGGAGTTGGCCGTCGGTGAGCCGGGCGGACGACAGAGTGTCCGTCATATCCCGTCCCCCTTCCCGTCGTTGCGCTGCAGTCCCCGGGTCAGCAGGCCCAGGAACTTGAGCTGGAACGCGCGATTGCAGGAGGCGCATTCCCAGGCGCCGTGCCCGGTCTCGTGCGGGCGCAGGTCCTCGTCACCGCAGTAGGGGCAGTAGAAGGGTGCGGCTCGTCCGCTCATGACAGCGACTCCGCACTGGCCCGTGCCGCCCAGGTCGCGAAGCGCTCGCCGTCCTCGCGCTCCTCCTGGAAGCGGCCGAGCACCCGCTCGACGTAGTCGGGCAGTTCGGCCGACGTGACCTTCAGGCCGCGGACCTTGCGGCCGAAGCCGGCCTCCAGGCCGAGTGCGCCGCCGAGGTGCACCTGGTAGCCCTCCACCTGATTGCCCGCGCTGTCGAGCATCAGCTGTCCCTTGAGGCCGATGTCGGCTGTCTGGATGCGGGCGCAGGCGTTGGGGCAGCCGTTGATGTTGATGGTGAGCGGCTCCTCGAACTCCGGCAGGCGGCGCTCCAGTTCGTCGATCAGCGAGGCGCCGCGCGCCTTCGTCTCGACGATCGCCAGCTTGCAGAACTCGATGCCGGTGCAGGCCATCGTGCCCCGCCGGAACGGGGAGGGCTTCACCTGGAAGTCCAGCGCCTCCAGACCGGCGGACAGCGACTCGACCTGGTCCCGCTCCACATCGAGGATGATCATCTTCTGCTCGACGGTGGTACGCAGCCGGTCCGAGCCATGGGCGGCGGCCAGGTCGGCGATCTTGGCCAGGGTGGAGCCGTCCACCCGGCCGACCCGCGGGGCGAAGCCGACGTAGAAGCGGCCGTCCTGCTGCTCGTGCACACCGATGTGGTCACGCCAGCGGGAGCTGGGCTGCTCGGGCGCGGGTCCGTCGAGCAGCGGGCGCTTGAGGTACTCGTCCTCCAGCACCTGGCGGAACTTCTCCGGCCCCCAGTCGGCCATCAGGAACTTCAGCCGGGCCCGGGTGCGCAGCCGCCGGTAGCCGTAGTCGCGGAAGATGCCGACGACTCCGGCCCAGACGTCGGGCACCTCGCCGAGCGGGACCCAGGCGCCGAGGCGTTCGGCGAACCGGGGGTTGGTGGAGAGGCCGCCGCCGACCCAGACGTCGAAGCCCGGACCGTGTTCCGGGTGGTCGACGCCGACGAAGGCGATGTCGTTGATCTCGTGCACCACGTCCTGCACGGGTGAGCCGGAGATCGCGGTCTTGAACTTGCGCGGCAGGTTGGAGAACTCCTTGCTGCCGATGTAGCGCTCGTGGATCTCGTCGACCGCGGGCGAGCCGTCGATGATCTCGTCGGCGGCGATGCCCGCCACCGGGGAGCCGATGATCACGCGGGGGCAGTCGCCGCAGGCCTCGGTGGTGGAGAGCCCGACGGCCTCCAGCTTCTGCCAGATCGCCGGGACGTCCTCGATGCGGATCCAGTGCAGCTGGATGTTCTGCCGGTCGGTGATGTCGGCCGTGCCGCGGGCGTACTCCTGCGAGATCTCACCGATGACGCGCAGCTGTGCGGTGGTCAGCCGGCCGCCGTCGATGCGGACGCGCATCATGAAGTAGCGGTCGTCCAGCTCCTCCGGCTCCAGGACGGCCGTCTTGCCGCCGTCGATGCCGGGCTTGCGCTGGGTGTACAGCCCCCACCAGCGCATACGTCCACGAAGGTCGTTCGGGTCGATCGAGTCGAAGCCGCGCTTGGAGTAGATCGTCTCAATACGTGTCCGCACATTGAGACTGTCGTCGTCCTTCTTGAACTGCTCGTTCCCGTTGAGCGGGGTGAAGTGACCCATCGCCCACTGGCCTTCGCCACGGTGACGTCCGGCCTTGCGGCGGGGCGTGGTGGTCGCAGGCTGTTCCGGGGTAGCGGCCATGACAATACGTCCTTCGGGACTGCGGGAGGGCGGCTCTGAACGGCACACTCGCGCTGAGGCGCGGCGGTGCGCGGGGAGTTGCAGAGGTAAGGGGATCGCGGCGGTGCTGGGACTCTCAGCCCGCCGGACAGATGGCGCTGGACATGCGGCCGAGGTCGACGTGGCGTCGACTCACCAAGGCAATTCCAGCTCCGGACATGGCGGAAGCGTGTCACGCGAATCTCGGGCCAGTCCACCACTATCCGGTATGTGGACGAGATGGTCCCGAGGGGCGAGACGCTGTGTCGCGCGGCACCCCGGGGCGGGGTCCGCGCCGCCCCGGACGGGTGCGTATGCGTGTGTGCCGTCGCCGTGCCGTCGCGCGCTGCCGTGTGTGGTCGTGTGCGGTGGTGTGCGGTGGTGTGCCGTCAGGAAGCGTGTGCGCCGGGCCACGGGCCGGGCGTCGCCACGTCCGGCTCCCGCTCGGTCCTCGTGTCGAAGAGCCGGAAGCCGCGCCGCAGGTAGTTGTCCATGGCGTGCGGGCCGTCCTTGGAGCAGGTGTGCAGCCACACCCGCTTCGTCTCCGTCCGCTCCGGCCAGCGCTCGGCCAGGTCCCAGGCGCGCGCCACGCCGTACGAGAGCAGATGGCCACCTATGCGGCGGCCCCGGAAAGCCGGGATCAGCCCGAAGTACATGACCTCGACCACCCCGTCGTCCTGCGGGTCGAGCTCGATGTAGCCGGCCGGGGTCCCGTTCTCGTACGCCACCCAGGTCTCGGCCCCGGGCCGATCCAGGGCCTCCTGCCACTGCGCGTACGTCATGGCGAGCCGGTCGGTCCACTGGATGTCGCCGCCGACCGCCGTATAGAGGAACCGGCTGAACTCGGGCAGTGGCACCGCCGACCGTACGATCCGCAGATCACCCTCCGGTACGGCGGCGGGCCGCAGGTCGGCGGGTGAGGTCTGCTCCAGCGACCAGATGGTCACCTCGGTGGTGGGGCTGTCGGGATTCGCGGCATTGCTCATGGCCGCCAGAAAACCACGACCTGCCGTTCCGGCCCAAAGCGGGCCCCCGCCCGGACGGTGGACACCCGGCGGTGCGGCCCCTTCCTCCCGGCTCACCCCCGCCGCGCCGGCCGCCGCGCCGCGACCACCACCGGAGCCTTCGAGTGCGGCAGCAGATCGCCCGGATGCTCCGGGTGGACCACCTCCACCTCGACGTCCTCGCCGAAGCGGTACGGGCGGTGCGCCAGCACCTCCGCCAGATGGCGCCGCATCCGGGAGATCTCGGCCCGCACCGTCACCGTCCGGGTCGCATCGCCGAAGATGTCCCGCGCCAGCTCCGAGGCGGTCCGCCCCTCCCGGTGCAGCGCCAGCGCGTACAGCAGCTCCGCGTGCCGGGGCGAGAGCCGCTGCGTCCAGGTGCCGACCGGGCTGACCACATGGATCGAGAGCCCCCGTGCCCGGCTCAGATCGAGCACCACCCGGCGCGGCGGACCGTCCGACGAGCCGTCCGCGACCTGCACCAGCCAGCCGCCGGGCAACGGCTCCATCCGGCACATGCCCAGCGACGGCAGCCACACCCGGCCCGGCTGCGGCGCCTTGGGCAGGGGCAGCCGGTCCACCGGCGGCATCCCGGTGACCGCCGCCAGCCAGCCGCGGGTGTCCACCACCAGCGCCCGGCCGCCCAGCCGGCACAGGATCGGCGCCGCCACCGCGCGCAGCCGTTCTATCGCCAGCAGATGGCGCGTCCGCACCTCGCCCTCGGCGAGCCTGGCGACGGAGCCGACCAGGGCGAGCGCCGTCGGATGGAAGGTGGACGCCGGACCGCTGATGTCGACGACCCCTATCAGCCGTCCGTCACGCGGATCGCGTACCGGGGCCGCCGCGCAGGTCCAGGAGTGCAGTGCGCGGATGAAGTGCTCGGCGGAGTGCACCTGGATGGGGGCGCGGGCGGCGAGCGCCGTTCCGATCGCGTTCGTACCGGTCGAGGCCTCCGTCCAGGCGGCACCCTCCTCCAGGCAGATGTCATGGGCCCGGCGCATCACGGCGGTATTGCCCTGGCGCCACAGCACCCGGCCCTCGGCATCGGAGACGACCATGATCTGCTGCGCGTCGGCGATGGAGCCCAGCCCCTCGCGCAGCACCGGCAGTACCTCGCCCAGCACCGTGCTCCGGCGCCGGTGCTCGATCTCGTCCGCCTCCAGCAGTTCGCTCCCGGGGGACTGCTCCGGATCGATCCCGCTGCGCACCACCCGGTCCCAGGAAGCGTCGATCTCCGCACGCGGGGCGAACGCGGCACGCTCGCCCGTCAGCCGGGCGTCCCGCGCGCCGTGGAGTAGCCGGGTCGCCGCCCGGTCCGCCTCCTGCGCGGTGCGCCGCGCCACCTCGACAGGCCCTGTATCCCTCATGGGTTCCCCCCAGAAAAAGCCGACCTCAAAGGCTGCCCCGTAGCCCCTGGCGGGCGTACGACGACGAATTCCGGACAGCCTTCAGCCCCAGGAACCCCATCCTGACGCCGCCGGGCTCCCCGTACCTCGCACTCCACACAATGGTTGCAACCCTTTGCAACTCTGGTGATGTGCCGCGGGCCCGTACGAGAGTGACGGAACACCGTATGACGGGCCTGTTCCCGTCGCCGGTGTCGCAGAAGCATGGAGGGTGGTGCCGTGTCGGCGCAGCACCACCCTCCGTCGCTTCGCTACCGCCTCACCGGGAGACGGGCCGGGCCCGCGCCACCACGGAGGCCAGATCCAGACTGTGCGGCAGCGTCCCGAACGCCATGCCCCAGTCCCGGCCCAGCCGCGAGGCGCAGAACGCGTCGGAGACCTCCGGCGGCGCCCAGCGCACCAGCAGCGACCCCTGGAGCACGAGCGCCATCCGCTCGACGATCCGCCGGGCCCGCGCCTCCACGGCCTCCAGGTCGGCCAGCTCGGTCAGCAGGTCCTTGATCGCGGCGTCCAGCCGGTGATCGGCGCCGCGTGCCTTGCCGACCTCCTGGAGATACGCGTCCAGGGCCTGCGGCTCACGCTGGAGCGCCCGCAGCACATCGAGGGCCTGCACATTCCCCGAGCCCTCCCAGATCGAGTTGAGCGGCGCCTCGCGCAGCAGCCGGGGCATGCCCGACTCCTCCACGTACCCGTTGCCGCCCAGGCACTCCAGGGCCTCGCCCACCACCGCCGTGCAGCGCTTGGTCACCCAGTACTTGGCCGCGGGCACCGCGAGCCGCAGGAACGCCCGCTCCTCCTCCGTGTCCGCGTCGTACGCGGCGGCCAGCCGCAGGCCCAGGACCGTCGCCGCCTCCGACTCCAGGGCCAGATCGGCCAGGACGTTGCGCATCAGCGGCTTCTCGATCAGCAGACCGCCGAACGCACTGCGGTACGCGGTGTGATGGATCGCCTGCGCCACCGCCTGCCGCATCAGCGCGGCCGAACCGATCACACAGTCCAGCCGGGTGGCCGCCACCATCTCGATGATGGTGCGTACGCCGCGTCCCTCGTCGCCGACCCGGCGCGCCCAGGTCCCGTCGAACTCGATCTCGCCGGACGCATTGGACTTATTGCCCAGTTTGTCCTTGAGGCGCTGGATACCGAACACATTTCGGGTTCCGTCCGGCAGGACGCGCGGCACGAGGAAGCAGCTCAGCCCGCCCGGTGCCTGCGCCAGCACCAGGAAGCCGTCCGCCATCGGCGCCGAACAGAACCACTTGTGACCGGTGAGCAGATACTCCCCCTCGCCCGGCAGCGGCTCGGCCCGCGTCGTGTTGGTCCGTACGTCGGTGCCGCCCTGCTTCTCCGTCATGCCCATCCCGAAGAGCACCCCGGACTTCTGCGCGGCGGGCCGCAGTCCCTCCTCGTACACGTGCGAGGTCAGCCGCGGCTCCCACTCGGCGGCCAGCACCGGGTCGGTGCGCAGCGCGGGCACCGCCGCGTGCGTCATGGACAGCGGGCAGCCGTGCCCCGCCTCGGCCTGCGTCCACACCAGGAACCCGGCCGCGCGCCGGACATGACCGGCCGGCCGGCCCCAGGCATCGGTGAGACCGGCCGAGACCGCGTGGCCCAGGAGCCGGTGCCAGGACGGATGGAACTCCACTTCGTCGATACGGTGCCCGTAGCGGTCGTGGGTACGCAGTTTCGGCGGATTCTCATTCGCCTGCGCACCCCATTCCTGGGCCTGTGCGGAACCGGCGGACCGGCCGAGCGCTCCGAGCTCCTCCCGTGCCTCGGGAAGGACGCCGGGCGCGACGTGCCGCTCCACGGCCTCGGTGAGGGCGCGGTCGGCGGCGAAGACGTCATAGCCGACCAGCGGCGGAACCTGATTGGTCACTGTGTGAGTGGTGGCTGCCATGCCGATACGGTAAGGAGGTGCAGGCAGCAAATGAAACACCCGAGCGGCCACCGGGCCGGCTCCACCGGGCCCGAGCCCTCTACCGCAACGTATCCAAGCGGCAGATGGCCTGGCACTTGCTCAAGGACACCGTCAACTCGTGCATCGAGTACCGCATCCTCGGACTCGCGGCCGAGGCGGCGTTCTTCACCCTGCTCTCCCTGCCACCCCTGCTGCTCGGTCTGATCGGACTGCTCGGCTACGTCGACGAGTGGACGGCCACCACCACGGTCGCCTCCATCGAGCGCAACATCCTCGGCGCCGCGCAGACCGTGCTGTCCGAACGGGGCGTCAACGACTTCGCCAAACCCCTGCTGGCGGACATCACGACCGGTGCCCGGCCCGATGTGATCTCCATCGGTTTCGCGATCGCCCTGTGGTCCGGCTCCCGGGCGGTGAACGTCTTCATCGACACCATCACCGTCATGTACGGGCTCGACGGCGAACGCGGCATCGTCAAGACCCGGCTGCTCGCCTTCCTGCTGTACATCGTCGCGCTGCTGCTGGGAGCGGTGGTGCTGCCGCTGCTGGTGGTCGGCCCGGACCGGGTGGTGGAGTTCGTCCCCTGGGGCACCGAGGTCATCGCCGTCCTGTACTGGCCGCTGGTCATCCTGCTGACGATCGCGTTCCTCACGACGCTGTACCACGTGTCCGTGCCCGTGCGTTCGCCGTGGATAGAGGACGTACCGGGAGCGCTCGTCGCCCTCGGGATGTGGGTGGTCGGCAGCTTCCTGCTGAGGATCTATCTGACCAGCACCGTCGAAGGCCCCACCATCTACGGATCGTTGGCCGCGCCCATCGCGGTCCTGCTGTGGATAGGCATCTCGGCGTTCGCCGTGCTGGTGGGCGCCGCGGTCAACGCCGCCATCGACCGGGTGTGGCCCTCGCTCGCGACCGCCGCCGCCCGCGAGGCCAACGAGCTCGTCCGGGCCGCGCAGGCCGCCGAGTTCGTCGCCCGTACCCGCTACACGGCCTGGGACGGCACAGGGGACGACGACGATGACGACGACGCGTACATGCCCTCGGAGTTCCCGGAGCGCTGGTCGCGCTTCCTGCCGCCGGACGACGTGAAGTCCCGGCTGCACGCGAGCCGGGAGAAGGAACCCAAGGGAGCGAAGGAACCCAAGGGAGCGAAGGAACCCAAGGACGCCGATGCCTCCGAGGCCGCCCGGGATCCGCAGGACACCACCGGCCTGTGGCACACCCCGGACACGGGGCGGACGGACACCGGCGAGAACCCGGGGCTCCGGGCCCCGTGAGGACGCGCTGCGGGAACCGCGGATGAGCGTCGTGGACACGCCCCACGGGTACGCGGAACGGGCGTCGCGCTTCGACGGCGCGGTCCTCTGGACCTGGAACGGGCCCGACGAGCCCTCCCGGCCCGTCCTGCCCGACGGCTGCATGGACCTGATCTGGACCCGGCGCGGACTGCTCGTCGCCGGACCCGACACCCACGCGTTCGAGGTGGCCGGGGAACAGCGCGGACGGTGCGCGGCGATCCGCTTCGCCCCCGGCACCGCACCCTCCCTGCTCGGCGTCCCGGCGGACGAACTGCGCGACCGCCGCGTCGGCCTCGCCGCGCTCTGGCCGGGCGCCGAGGTCCGCAGGCTCACCGAACGGATCACCGAGGACCCCGACCCGGCCGCGGCGCTGGAACGTCTCGCCCTGCGCCGGGCCGCCGACACCGGCCCCCCGGACCCGCTGACGGTGCACGTCGCCGCGCAGCTCCGGCGCGGCCGGTCGGTCGCCGCCACCGCGCGGTCGGCCGGACTCGGCGCCCGCCAGCTGCACCGCCGCTCACTGGCCGCGTTCGGCTACGGGCCCAAGACCCTGGCCCGGGTGCTGCGGCTCCAGCGCGCGCTGGCCCTCGTACGGGCGGGAACGCCGTACGCCGAGGCCGCGCTCACCGCCGGCTGCACCGACCAGGCGCACCTCGCCCGCGAGGTACGGGCGCTGGCGGGCACCACGCTGGGCGGCTACCTGGCCCGCACCGGCTACGCGGCACCCGCGAACAGCGACACCCCGCAGCCGTCCGGATCCAGCACGACGGCGTAGCGCTGTCCCCACACCGCGTCCCACGGCTCCAGATGCCCCGGATGTCCGGCCCCGGTCAGATCGGCGTACACCGCGTCCACCTCGGCCGGGCTGTCGCACAGGAACGCGAGGCCGAGGCGCTCCCCGCCCGCCGGCCGCTGCCAGTCCGGGTCGAAGGAGCGGATGACCTCCTCGGTGTCCCACAGCAGCCGCCCCCCGCCGGGCAGGGTCACTTCGACATGCGGCGCGGATTCCGCACCGGCCGGAATGTCCAGGCCGAGCCGCCGGTAGAAGGCGAGGGACGCGGCCAGGTCCGCGGTGATGATGCTGATGGCGTCGAGTCGTGGAGTCATGGGCCGACAGTAGGCGCGGTGTCCCACCCAGGTCTTGTACGAAACGGTCATGCCCCCCGACCTGCCTCCTGCCCCCCGACCTGCCTCCTGCGCCCCGGAACCGGTGACATGGATTCGGCTTCGGACCGGGGACGACCAGGGGAAAGAGGAGAACGAGGGGTACGGGAGCGATGACACGGGGAAAGCTCGCGGCGCAGCTGCCGCTCGCGTCGGCCTGTGTGCTGATGGCCTGGCAGGTGTGGCTGCTCTTCCATGTCGCCGCGGCCGAGGGCTCACGGGTGGTGTGGAGCTGCGGGGTCAGCAGCTGCGGAACCGATGACCTGGCGGGCGGGGCACCGATGATGGGCGCCGCCGCCGTGGTGGCGCTGAGCCTGCTCTCGACGCGCTATCTGCACCGGGCCGCCCCGGGCGTCGCCGTCGCGCTGGCCGGTGCCGCGTTCGGCGTGGGCTGGCGGGACGCCATCGACGCGGGGGATGTGCGCGCCGACGAGTCCGCCGAGTGGATGCTGGGCTGGTTCACCCCGTCGAACTGGATCGTCGCGTCGCAGGCGGTCACCGTCGCCGGATGCCTGTACGCGCTCCGGGGCCTGCGCGTCGGTCTCCGGCGGACCCAGGTCCTGCACCGGCTCGCGCTCGGACGCCGGCTCGCCGTGGCCGAGGCGGAGCTGACCGGGTGGGAACGGGCGGGACGCGACCGCGGCCGGGTCGTCGTGGGCTTCGACGACGGGGAGGGTGTACGCCACGAGTTCCCGGCCGTCGTCGACCGGTACGCCCTGGGCCGCCCGGCACTCGTCCTGTACGACGCGGAGCACCCCGGCGACGCGACGAGTTCCCGGGTGTCGACCCCGCGGAAGGGCAGGCCGTGAATCCGCGCGCCCTTCTCGCCGCCGTGCTCAGCGGCGGCGCGCTGACCGCCCTGGCGCACGGGGCACTCGACGGCCCCCGCTGGCTGCTGCTGGTCGGACTGAACCTCACCGTGCTCGTCCTGGTCGCCGTCGACCTGGTCTCCCGGGTGGCCCCCGCGGGCACCGCACTGGACCTGAGGTCCGGCGGCCCGAGCGCCTTCGCGCCCGCCGTCGTCCACGCGGTGCGGGTGGTGAGCAAGGACGCCGGGCTGCCCGCGCTGGACCCGAGGTCGCCGGACACGGTGTTCGCGTTCGACATCACGGTCATGCCCGGCACCCGGCCCCCGTACCGGGTCACCGTCCGGCATCCGCTCGACCTCCAGGACGCCCGCAACCGGCGGTCCATGGTGGTCCGGTACGACCCGGAGCAGCCCTGTCGGGTGAGCGTGCCGGTGCGGGTACCGGAGGAGCTGTCCCGGCGGGCCGAGAACCTGGAACAGCGGGCAACCCCGGCCGAACGCATCGAGCCGCGCCGCCCGGAGAGACGGGTCCTGGGACTCGGAGCGCTCATCGCCGCCGTACTGCTGACGGTCATCCGGCTGACGGGCTGAGGCGGGCCCGGACCGTGCCGAGGTGGGGCCCGGGCCGGTCGAGGCGGGCGCCGGGCGCCCCTCCGCGTACGGCCCGGGGCCCTCCCGTCAGTCCGCGCAGGCTTCGGGCGTGGTACCGGGGTCCGTCAACGCCAGCCCGAGCTGCGCCCGCTCGGTGACCCAGCGGGTCGGCCGGTGGCGCGGGTCACCCGTCGTGGTGTACAGCGACCGGGACAGCTCCAGCATGTGTCCGGCGCCGATCCGATCGCCCCAGGCCAGCGGTCCCACCGGGTAGCCGAGCCCCGTCGTCACGGCCAGGTCGATGTCGGCCGGGGTGGCCAGCGAGCGTTCCGCGATCGACGCGGCGACGGACACGACCGAGGCCAGCAGCCGCTGGGCGACGGAACCGGCGGTGTCCCGCACGACCGAGACGGCATACGGCTCCGCGCCGTCGTCGGCACGCGCCAGCACCGCACGGGCGTCCCGCGCGGCGGCCGGACCGGACGCCGGGGTCACGGCGAGCACCCGTCGGCGGCCCACCGGGGGCAGCGGGTCCACACCGAAGGTGCGGTCGGCCGGCAGCCCCTGCGCGGCCACCGCGGCGGCGACCGTCGTTCCCCAGACCGGGACCAGCACCACGGCGTCCGCCGAAGGTTCCCGGCCCGCCCCGACGGTGGCGCCCGCCGCCGTCAGCGCCGCGCGCAGCGCCATGACCCGCGGCCCGTCGCCGGGCACATGCACCGGCCGGTCCGCGTCGCCCGTGACCGGCGCCTCCGGGGCGGGGCCGGGCGCCCCGGGCCCGTACGCGAACCAGCCCCGGCCGGTCTTGCGTCCGTGCAGCCCGCCGGCCACCCGGTTCGGTGTGAGGTAGGAGGGGCGCAGCCGGTCCTCGTGACGGAAGCCCTGCCAGATCGAGTCGATCACCGCGGCCGTCACATCGAGCCCGGTGAGATCCATCAGCTCGAACGGGCCCATCCGCAGACCCAGTACGTCACGGGCGATCCGGTCGATACCGGCCGGGTCGGCGACCGACTCCTCCAACAGCGCCAGCGCCTCGGTCACCAGACCGCGTCCGGCGTGGTTGACCAGGAATCCGGGGGTGTCGGCCACCGTGACCGCCCGGTGGCCGCAGCTCTCGACGAGCGCGGTGAGCGCGGGCGGGATGTCCGGGCGGGTGGCCGCGCCCGGCACCACCTCGACGATCCTCATCAGCGGGACCGGGTTGAAGAAGTGCAGCCCCGCCAGGCGCGAGGGGTCCTGGAGCGTCGCGGCGATCCGGGTGACCGACAGGGAGGAGGTGTTGGTGGCGAAGACGGCCGAGGCGGGCAGCGCCCGCTCCAGCCTGCCGAACACCTCGGCCTTGGTGTCCAGATCCTCCCGTACGGCCTCGATGACCAGCTCGACGTCCTCCCCGGCCGCCCAGGGGTCCGCGAGGGGGACGAGCCGTTCCCCGGCGGCCGCCCGTTCCCCGGCGGTCATCCGGCCCTTGGCCACGGCACGCTCCAGCATCGACGCGACGAAGTCCAGCGCCTCCGTCACCGCCTCGGCCCGTACGTCGCCCAGCTCGACGGTGTGCCCGGCACTCGCCGCCCACTGGGCGATCCCGCGCCCCATGGCTCCGGCGCCGACAATCCTGATACGCATGGCAGTTGAGGCCCTTTCAGCGGAGGTACACACGGTCGGGGTCGACATCGTCGCGCAGGAGCCGCAGCTCCGCGGCCGTGGGGGACGGCACCGTGGTGACGGTATCGGCCACCTGGAGGTCCCAGCCGGTCGCGGCCCGGACCCGCTCGACGGTGACGCCCGGGTGGACGGCGACCAGCCGCAGTTCGCCGCCGATGCCCGCACGGGCCAGGATGCCCAGCTCGGTGATGACCCGGGTGACACCGATGCCGAGCGGCCGGATACCCTCGGCGAGTGCCCGGTCGGGCCCCGGGGTGGTGCAGAAGTCGAGGGTGGCGGAGAAGGAGCGCGGGGTGTGGCGGCGCATCACCACGAACACCTCGCGGGAGTTGGCCATCACCTCCACACCCCCGCCGGAGCCGGGCAGCCGCACCGAGGGGCTGTCCCAGTCACCGATCACGGAGGTGTTGAGGTTGCCCCACCGGTCGATCTGGGCCGCGCCCAGGAACCCGACGTCGATGTGGCCGCCCTGAAGGACACAGCCGAACAGGGCGGGCATCGGCAGCACCGCCTCGGCACCGGTGATCAGGACCGCGTCGGCGATGGTCTCCGGAAGGTGCGAGGGGTGGGCGCCGCAGACCCCGGACTCGTACACCACCTCGATGTCCGGCGCGACGGTCAGATGCGCCAGCTCGGTGGCGAGCGTCGGCAGGCCGATTCCGGCGAACACGGTGCGCCGGGCGGCCAGTTCGCGGGAGGCGACGACGGCGAGCAGCTCGGAGGAGGTGACGGCGGGCGCCGGGGCGTCCTCGGAGGCCGCGGCTGCCGCGGCTGTGGTTCCGGTGGTACCCGTCCGCATGATCGGTTCCTTCCGGTGTCCCGCGCTCACAGCCGTCGTCCGTAGTTCACCGGCTCGCTCAGCGCCTCGCCGACCGCGAGCCCCGCCCAGAACTCCTCACCGAGCTTGGCCACGTACTCGGCGTGGTCGGCCGTGCCGAGGACCCACTCGTCCAGCCAGGCCCGGAGCCGTTTTGGGTCTTTGCTGATCCGTGACCAGGCCCGGTAGAAGGCGTTGTCCCGGTCGTAGTACCCCTGCGCGAACGAGGGGTGCGCGCCGCGCGGGCACACGACGACCGCGTCGACCGCGTGGGCCGGCACCAGCGTGCGGTTCGGGTCCGAGCGGACCACCTCGTCGTCGACCAGCTCCTCCACGACGACGACCGCCTTGCCCGCGGCGAACACCGCCTCGGCCTGGACGCCGGTCAGCCCCCACATCTGGGTGTTGCCCCGGCGGTCCGCGCGCTGGGCGTGGATGATCGTCACATCCGGATTGACGGGCGGGACGACATAGATCCGCTCCGGTTCACCGTCCGGGCCCGGATAGGGCGAGGTGACCTTGCGCAGACCGGGGTTGACGGACGGCAGGTCGCTGCCGCCGTACGAACGCAGCGGATAGAACGGCAGCCGCTGGGACCCGGCGAGATAGCGGCAGATCATCCCGTAGTGGCTGTACTCCTCGAACGCGAGCGGCTCCGGATCCGCGCTCTCGATCCGCCTGCGCAGCTCGCCCAGCGAACCGGCGGAGGAGTTGCCCACGAAGGAGGAGACCAGCCGCGAGACACAGCCCGCCGCCAGCATCTGGTCCACCACGATGTCCGCGGTCATCCGGACGACCGTGAGATCGCGGCGGCCCTGCCGGATGATCTCGTGTCCGGCGGCGGTCGGGATGAGATGGGTGAAACCTTCGAGACTGATGGTGTCCCCGTCATGGACGAAGGCGGCGACGGCCGCCTTCATCGACATGACCTTGTCCGTCCGGTCCACGATGCTCCTCGGCGTCTGCGTGCGGTTCGGCATAGGCCTGCGGTTCGGCGCGTGCGTGCCGTTCGGTGTGTGCGTGCGGCCGCCCTACCGTGTCAGCGGCCATTGATCGCTGTCCAATACCGAATTAAGGTCGGATCAGGACGTCCCGCGTATGAATCGCCGGAAACACCGACCGGAACGGATGGGAGGCGGCGCCGGTATGGAGCTGCGTCATCTGAACGCGTTCGTCGCCGTGGCCGAGGAACTGCACTTCGGCCGGGCCGCCAGGAGGCTCCAGATGGCCCAGCCTCCGCTGAGCCAGCAGATCCGCCAGCTGGAGAAGGAGCTCGGCGTCCAGCTCTTCCGGCGCAACACCCGCTCCGTACGGCTCACCAGTGCGGGAGAGTCGTTCCTCGAACCGGTACGGACGGTCCTGGACGACCTCGGCACGGCGGTACGCGCCGCCAGATCGGCCGGCCGCGGCGAGTACGGCCGGGTCACCATCGGCTTCGCCGGGGCCTCCAGCCACGAGACGCTGCCACGGCTGACCCGCGCCGTGCGCGCCGCCCACCCCGGCCTCGAACTCGTCATGACCGGCCAGACGTACGCCAACGTCGCGCTGACCCGGGTGGCTGACGGCACGCTCGACCTCGGCTTCGTCCGGCTGCCGGTGACCCGGCCGGGCGTGGCGTACCGGGTGATCGACGAGGAGGAGCTGCTGTGCGCCCTGCCCTCCGACCACCCGCTCGCCCGGCGGGAGACGGTGCCGATCGAGGCCCTGGCCGAGGAACCCTTCGTCTCCTTCCCGGCCAACACCGGCTCCACCGTGCGCGACGCGATGGTCGAGGCGTGCGAGGGCGCCGGGTTCAACCCGCGTGTGGTGCAGGAGGCCCCGGACTCGTACACGATCATGGCGCTGGTCGCCGCAGGGGTCGGCGTCGCCCTCACGGTCACCTCCTGCCGGCACATCCAGCAGAACGGGCTCGTCTACCGCCCCCTCGCCGGACCGCCCATCCGCCGCCAGGCGGCCCTGGCCTGGCGGGCCGACAACCCCTCCGCCGCACTGCGCGCCGTGCTCGCCGTCGCCGAGGACGCGCTGCCGACACCGGTCCGCCGAACCGGACCGGTGCCCCATTGAGACGTGCCGCCTCTCGAACCGGGGTGAATTCGATATTGGACCGGCTCGGTCGCCGGATGCGAAGGTCGCCCCGACACCCCACCCACCGTCCCCGCCGCCCCTCGCGAAAGGCCCCGCCGTGCCCGACCCGCTCGATGTCGTCATCTGCGAACCGCTGCGCACCCCCATCGGCCGCTTCGGCGGGGCGTTCGCGCAGCAGACACCGGCCTCCCTCGCCGCACGCGTCATCGCCGAGGTCGTCGCCCGTACGGGCATCGACCCCGGCCGCGTCGACGAAGTGATCCTCGGGCAGGCCTACCCGTCCGCCGAGGGCCCGGCCATCGGCAGGGTCGCCGCGCTGGACGCCGGACTCCCCGAGTCCGTCACCGGTGCCCAGATCGACCGGCGCTGCGGCTCCGGCCTCCAGGCCGTCCTCGACGCGGCGATGCAGATCCGGGCGGGGTTCAGCGAGGTCGTGATCGCGGGCGGTGTCGACGTGATGAGCGCCGCCCCCTACTACACGCACGACGGGCGCTGGGGAATCAAGGGCCCCGGCCTCCAACTGCACGACTCACTGGCCCGTGGCCGCGTCACCGCGGGCGGTGTCAACCACCCCGTCCCCGGCGGCATGATCGAGACCGCGGAGAACCTGCGGCGCGCGTACGGGATCAGCCGCGCCGACCAGGACGCGCTGGCCCTGCGTTCGCAGCGGCGTGCCGCGACCGCCGCCGCCGAGGGCCGGTACGCCGCGGAGACGGTCCCCGTCACCGTACGGAGCCGCAAGGGCGATACGACCGTCACCGCCGACGAGCACCCGCGCCCCGACACCACCGCCGAGCAACTGGCGGCACTCCGCCCGGTCATGGGCAAGTCCGATCCCGGGGCCACCGTCACCGCGGGCAACGCCAGCGGCCAGAACGACGCGGCTGCCGCCTGCCTGGTGACCGGCGCGGCCACCGCCGAACGACTCGGCCTCACACCGCTCGTCCGTCTGGTCTCCTTCGCCCGCGCCGGAGTCCCGGCCGCGACGATGGGCATCGGCCCCGTCCCCGCCACCCGCGCGGCGCTCGCCCGCGCCGGGCTCACGCTCGCCGATCTCGACCTGATCGAGCTCAACGAAGCCTTCGCCGCGCAAGTGCTGGCGTGCACACGCGAGTTGGGGCTCAGCGAGACCGACCATGAGCAGCGGATCAATGTCAATGGATCCGGGGTCTCGCTCGGCCATCCGGTGGGTGCCACCGGCGCCCGCATCCTCGCCACGCTGACCCGGGAACTGCACCGCCGGGAGGCCCGCTACGGCCTGGAGACCATGTGCATCGGTGGCGGCCAGGGCCTGGCGGCGGTCTTCGAGCGCATCGCCCCCTGACGCGGGGCGGGGGCGTTGGGCGTGGGTGCGGCCCGGATCCCGGTGCGGCGCGGTACGGCGCGGAAGGGCGGGCGGCTTGACGGAATGTCACACGCCGCCACCACCGCCGTCGCGCCGCGCGACCGCGCATGCCACCCCCGCGTCAACCCGTATGTGACCCTCGCGCCGCCGCCGCATGTCACAGCGCCGCGCCGCCGCATGTCACATGGCACGGCGCCGCTCGCCCCGGTGCGCGGCCTGTCCCAGTTCCCCGTACAGATAGTGCCGGGTCCCCGCCAGCGTGACCCGGCACCATTCGTCCACCTCGTCCTGGCCCATGGCCGCCCAGTCCGGGGTCGCCTCCACCTGTGCGTGTCCCAGCCTGCGTCCCAGCTCCACCAGGCGGGCGCCCGCCGCCGTGCGTTCGTCCGCGTACCGCTCCAGCGCGCGGGCCGGTGAGGCCGACTCCCGCAGCGCCCGTTCCAGACACAGCGCGTCCTGGAGCGCCTTGACCGCGCCGCTGGCTGTGTGCGGCCGGGTCACTCCCGCCGCGTCCCCGGCGAGCAGGAGCGGGGAGCGCGCGGCGCGGGGAACCTGGACATCGGCCACCGGGTGACAGGCCATGGCGAGATGCTCGCCGCGCGCGACGATGTCGGCCCATGAATCCGGGAAGTGCTCCTCGGCGATCGTGCGTACATGGGCGTCGGCGTCGGTGCCCCGCGCGGGCGGCCGGCCGTAGACGGCGTACGCGATCACCTGGTCGCCGGCCCCGTGGGTCCGCGCGCCGTCCCGGTGACCGGCCGGAATCAGATAGAAGATCCCATGACCGCCCCGGAAGCCCACGGTGACCCAAGCCTCGCGCAGCAGCTCCAGCTCCCGGGGATGACCGGCGAGGGCGCTCAGCGGAATCGTGCCGCGCCACACCAGATATCCGGCGGGCGTCGGACGCAGTCCGGGGGCCAGCACCTGTCGGGTCGGGGACTTGTACCCGTCGGCCCCCACGACGATGTCGTACGTCTCCTCGCCGTCCGCGGTGCGGATCACCGCCCGCCCGTCCGGCTCCTGCCGTACGGCGGTCACCGGCCGGCCCCGCAGATAGCGTGCTCCACCCACATTTCCGCGCAACGACCGCCACAGCAAACCCCAGTTGCAGGGAGTCACCGCCGCGTCCTGTCGTGCGAACTCCCGCGCGGAACGTCCCTCCGGCTGCCGGGTGACCCAGGCCCGGTACGCCACCGGAGCCGTGGGCATCGCCGCGTCGAGATAACCGGCCGAGACCAGCTCCTCGTGCAGGGGCGGCGGGATCACGATCCCGAACCCCCGGTCCTGGAGCTCGCCGTCGCTGCGCTCGTACACCGTGACATCCGCCCCGGCGCGGACTCCCGCGACGGCCGCCGCGCAGCCGGCGATGCTGCCGCCGATCACTCCTACGCGCAAGGCTGCTGCTGCCACGTCGCTACCACCTTCGCCGTCGGTCCGGGATGCGGGGATGCGGAGTTGCCGAACCGGCCCATCGTCCCACCCTGGTCCCGTACGGCACCCGTGCCCGGACGCCGACGTCCGGGCACGGTGTCCCCGTCGCCCGCCGAGGACCCGGCCGGACGGTCTCAACCGCCCGGCCGGGCCTCTGTCGCCCGGAGGGGCCGGGCTCAGACCCGCGTGCCGCGGGTGCGGCGCATCAGGACCGCCCCGCCGAGCAGCAGCGCGGCGCTCGCCCCGGCGGCCATGCCGAGGCCGGCGGCACCGGTCTCGGCGAGGTGCGAACCGGGCTGGACCGGCCGGGGGGTGTCGACCGGCGGCTCGTCGACCGGCGGTTCCTCGACCGGCGGCTCATTCACCGGGGGCTCCTTGACCGGCGGTTCATTGACGGGGGGCTCCTCCGTGGGGGGCTCCTCGACCGGGGGTTCCTCCGTGGGCGGCTCCTCGGTCGGCGGCTCGGTCGGCGGCTCGTGGTGGTCCGGGCCGCTCACGTTCGCGCACTGATTGCCGAAGGCCGGGTTCAGCAGACCGACGACGTTGACGCTGTTGCCGCAGGCGTTGACCGGGACGTCCACGGGTGCCTGGACCAGGTTCCCCGACAGGACGCCGGGGGAGCCGGCCGTCACGCCCTGGGCGCTGGATCCGCTCTGCTGTCCGGGGTGGCCGCCGGAGTCCACGTTCTTGCACGCGTTGCCGAAGGCGGGGTTCAGCAGGGCGATCACGTTGACCGTGTTGCCGCAGGCGTTGACCGGGATGTGCACCGGCACCTGGACGGCGTTGCCCGAGCCGACCCCCGGTGAACCGACGGCGGCACCGGCGGCCGAGGCATCGGCGTACGCGGAGCCGCCGGCCGCGGTCAGGATGCCCGACGCCGCCGCCATGACGATCATGCTTTTGTTCAGAACCTGTCGCATTACTTGCCCTTCCTTAGGACATTTCGCGTGGGCGATTCGCCCGCAGAGCCACCGAGCGGTGTCGCGTTCGAGCCGAGACGCACGTGCGCGCTGGACGACACCCCTAACGACCCTGGGTTGTGAGGGAAACTTGGAAGTCAGTGGAAATCTTGTAACCAGCCGAACGAGTGACGTACGAACGTTCGCATTTGATCTGGAGGGGCTGGTTGAAAGTTGGCGGAAGCGAAGGCGTCCCTTCGGTCCTCCGATATTTCCCAGCCTTTGTCCGGGCGGCAACTTTCACGCGTTCGGCGGCGGTTCCTCCGTGGAGAATGGTCGCAATTCCTTCACGAATCACCTAATCGACTTCCCGAATTAGCCTCCGGGGGGTGCGTCGCACACACGGACAGGGAGTCACCCTGACGGGGTGGACGCAGGGCGGGCCCTCCGTCAACGAGTTCCGGCTTTCAGGCATTCGGGTGATTGGAGAGAACCAAATGCCGGGCCGCGAGTTGGTCAGGAGGCTCCGGTACGGGGCAACGGGTTCGAGAAGGGTTAATCGTGATCAAGAAGGTTCTGGCTACGGGCGCTGTCGCCGCCTCCATCCTCGGTCTCGGCGCGACGCAGGCCATGGCGATCGGCAACGACGGAGGCACGACCTCGGTCAACGGTAACGGCGCCGCGCAGGTGTTCGGCAACGCTGCCACCCACGGTGACTGGAGCCCCCAGTTCGGCCTGATCCAGGGCTCGCTCAACAAGCCCTGCATCGGTCTGCCGCTGAAGGCCAACGCCGGTTCGCTGATCGGCGCCGTGCCGATCTCGCTCCAGGACATCAACGTCCTGTCGTCGCCGCAGAACCAGCAGTGCACCGAGAACTCCACCCAGGCCAAGGGTGACGAGGCCCTGTCGCACATCCTGGACAGCATCCCGATCCTCTCCGGCAACGGCGCCCACAACGGCTGACCGGACCGCGACCACAGGCCCGGACCGCCGGCTTTCCTCCACCGAGCGGTCCGGGCCTGCTGCTGCCTCCATGGGTGGCCGTACATCGGCTGGTCATATGAACCGGCCAGTGATGTGGATCGACTGATACTGCGTCATTCGGGCGGAATCCGAGAATCTTCTCCTTGAGCGGTTTCAATCTCGGTCGTTAATCGTTACGAATGACAGCGTCGGAGTCACGAGCACGAGAGACTCCGCTCGGGCGATACGAAAGTCGTACCGCTCCAGACCCCGCCGCAGAAAGGGATGAAAGTGAAGTACACCAAGGTTGCCTCAGTCGCCGTCGGAGCCCTCATGGCGCTGGGATTCGCCGCGCCGGCCATGGCCGACGCGGGTGCCGAGGGCATCGCCGTTGGTTCCCCGGGCGTGCTGTCCGGCAACGTCGTGCAGATCCCGGTCCACGTTCCGATCAACATCTGCGGTAACAGCGTGAACATCATCGGTCTGCTGAACCCGACCTTCGGCAACACCTGTATCAACAGCTGAATGATGACCGGCTGAGCCCTGGCTCGGCCTCGGTCGGCCCCGGATCGTCCATCGTCGATCCGGGGCCTTCCCCTTTCCCCGCGCGGACATCGTGCGGACTTTCGGTCGGTCCCCGTGCGGGCGGGAAAAACCTGCGGCCGCGTAGTTTCCCGTGCGCGGCCTGATCGTTGTTCAAGGAAAGCGGCAGAAGTCACAGGCAAAGAGAGCTTGTGTGCGGCACGGGAACGTGACCGAAAGATGCCGCGCAGAAGGGAACCTGAAAGTGAAGTACGCGAAGACCGCTGCGCTCGTTGCCGGTTCCGTGGTCGCTCTCGGAACGGCTGCTCCCGCCTTCGCCGTTACTGACACGGCCCCCAACTTCAGCCTCGACAGTGGCCTGAACCAGCTGATGGCCAGCACCCCGGAGATGGTGGACCCGCTGGTCGACACGGTCGGCGCGGCCACCGAGACGGTGCAGAAGGACGGCACCGTCGGGAAGCTGGCGGGCGAGGCCACCGGCGTGGCCCAGGCGGCAGCCCCGATGCTCGGCGGAATGCCCATCGGCGGCTGACCGTCGTACGGCATCACTTCCCCACCGCTTCACCTTCCCTCCGATGCCCGCTGCCTCGCAGGAGTCCTTTCGAATTTCCGTGAGGCAGTGGAATCGTTCGAGTGAATGAGCACAACCCATTCCCGCCGGACAGAGTTGGTCAGGACGCTCCGGATAGGCGGGCACAAGAATTTCCCAGAAGGGCTTTTTTATGATCAAGAAGATTCTGGCCTCGGCGGCGGTCGCTGCCTCGGTCGTCGGTGTCTCCGCTGCGGCTGCCCCCTCCGCCATGGCCATCGGCAATGACGGCGGCACCACGTCGATCAACGGCAACGGCGCCATGCAGTCCTACGGCAACTCCGCCACCCACGGTGACTGGAGCCCGCAGTTCGCGCTCATCCAGGGCTCGCTCAACAAGCCCTGCATCGCCCTCCCGGCCAAGGCCAACCTCGGTTCGCTCATCGGCCTGGTGCCGATCACGGTCCAGGACCTCAACGTCCTGTCGTCGCCGCAGAACCAGCAGTGCACCGAGAACTCCACCCAGGCCAAGGGCGACGAGGCCCTGTCGCACATCCTGGACAACATCCCGATCCTCTCGGGCAATGGTGTCGGCAACAACTGAGGCCGCGTAACTCCGGTCCCTCGCCGCTGACTTCTCCGAACTCCCGGGGAGCGGCCCGGAATCTGCCTGTCCGCAACGCCTGACCACAGGTGGGGCCAGTCCATCCGCACAGCGACAGTTCCTCGGTCGCCCGGATGCGCTGGCCCCTTTGTCGTGAGCGAAGCCTCCGTCGTGGGTGAACTCCGCGCCCGGTGTACGGCGCGTGACAGGGCGGCGCGTGACAGGGCGGTGCGGGGCCGGGCGGTGCGTGGTTGGGCCGGATGCCGCAGCAGCGGCTGACGGTTCCGCCGCACGCGGGTAGGGCCTCTCCATGGATGAGTACGACAGTCGACCATCGCGGGGCGGACAACAGCCCGCACAGGACAGCACACCGATCTACGACCGGCTGGTCGCCGAGTGGCGGGCGGCCGGGCGAGGCTCCGGGCCGGCCGCGTCCCATGAGCCCGCGGTGGTCCGGGGCGGCCTCGTCCCGGCGGCGCGCACATCGCACGAGATCACCGGGACATGACCGCGCCGCGTCGACCTCACGCCGGATCACACCCATTTGAGTGGTAGTGCGGAACCGATGGCTCCGGCGGGGGTTGATCAGTACGTTCCACAACGGAACGCTCCGAAAGGTGAAGCTTGATGAAGAAGATGATGGCCGGCGCGGCAGTGGCTGTGTCCCTGATCGGTCTGTCCGCAGCCGCGGCCCCCACGGCCATGGCGATCGGCAACGACGGTGGCACCACCACGCTCAACGGCAACGGTGCCACGCAGGCCTTTGGCAACGCCGCCACGCACGGTGACTGGAGCCCGCAGAACCAGCTCGTCCAGGGCACCCTGAACAAGCTCTGCATCGGTCTCCCGGCCAAGGCCAATGTCGGTTCGCTCATCGGCCTGGTGCCGATCACGGTTCAGGACATCAACGTCCTGTCCAACCCGCAGAACCAGCAGTGCGCCGACAACTCCACCCAGGCCAAGGGCGACGAGCCGCTGTCGCACGTCCTGGACGACATCCCGGTCCTCTCGGGCAACGGCGTCGGCAACAACTGACACCGCTGAGCGCGGGCGGCCCGGAGGGTTCTCCCTCGGGGCCGCCCGTACTCATGTGCCCCGGCACCGCACACGACGATGCCCACCACTCCACGGGGGGTGGTGGGCATCGTCGCGGGCGGACGGTGCGGGGGAGGGTTCAGCCCAGGGCGCGTACAGGGAGGAGGCAGTGGGCGGCCGTGCTCACGACCTCCGGGTTCGCCGCGAAGCCCCGCAACTGCTCCTCGCTGACGGGCTGTCCGGGCACGGCCTCGGGCCAGGGGCGGGTCGCGAACATCACGTACACCTGACCCTGCGCCTCGGCGGCGGCCAGCCACTCCGCGGGGACGGTGTACTGGGCCTTGAAGTGAGGAAGCGTCAGGACGGCCTGACCGGCCTGGACGAGGAGCTTCGCCTGGATGCCCGGCGTCTCGGAGGCGTCCTGAACGCCTCCGCCGACCTGGAGGCCCGCGCGCTCCAGGGCCACACGCAGGGCGGCCTCCCCGGCCTCCGGGCCGTCCTGCCCGTCGCCCAGCGAATAGGTGAGAAGGAAGGCGACGTCATGGCCCTGGTCGGGGTGTTCGCCGCTCCAGCCGATCAGGATCTGGGTGCCCAACTGGGCTTGTGTGAACGTGCCGGTGGCGGTCTGGGGTGAGGTCATGCTCGGCACCCTAACGGCCCGAGACCGGTCGATGTACATGCGTATCACCTGATCGAGGGAGATTGAGTGATATCTCCGGCCGGCACCCCGGCGCGAACCCGATTCCGGGCCCGTTCCGGTTGCCGTCCCCTCGCGGTCCGGCCGCGGTCGGGCGCCGAACCGGCCAGCGTCCTCTCCCGCCGGGCCCGGGAAAAGCTGTTGACGGTGCCGGGCGGGGCCGGGCTATGGTGGGCGACGTTCCGCGCCGCGGGGCGACCTACGTGAGGAACCAGGAGGTGAGGACATTGATGACTGTCATTGCGATGGGCACTGCCCACAACCAGATGAGCATCGTTCTCACCCCCGTGGCCACCGGCTGACCTTCTTCCGAACCTCCCGCGCCGAGCGCGCGGTGCCGGGGCCACCCTTGTGAAGGGTTCCCCCTTGTCTTTCCCGATTCCTTCCGTCCCGTCCTCGTCGCACCCGCTGGCTCCCTACGGCTGGGACGACGACTGGGCGGACGCTTTCGCCCCGTACGCCGAACAGGGACTCCTGCCCGGCCGCGTGGTGCGGGTGGACCGCGGTCAGTGCGACGTGGTCACTCCCGACGGCACACTCCGTGCGGACACCGCGTTCGTGGTGCCCCGCGACCCGATGCGGATCGTCTGCACCGGGGACTGGGTGGCTGTCGATCCCCACGGCGACCCCCTGTTCGTACGGACGCTGCTGCCGCGGCGTACCGCCTTTGTGCGCTCGACGTCCTCGCAGCGTTCCGAGGGACAGGTGCTCGCCACCAACATCGATCACATCGCCATCTGTGTCTCGCTCGCCGTCGAACTCGACCTCGGGCGTCTTGAGCGCTTCCTCGCGCTCGCCATGTCCAGCTCCAGCGGTGACGCGCTGCTGCGGGACGGATCCACGGCCGGGGAGACCGATCCCCAGCCGATCGTGCTGCTCACCAAGTGCGACCTGGTCCCGGACGTGGCCACGCTGTCCCACCTCGTCGAGGACGTCGAGTCCATCGCGCCCGGAGTCCAGGTACTGCCGGTCAGCTCCGCCACCGGCGAGGGACTCGATGTGTTCTCCGCCGTCGTCTCCGGCGGCACGAGCGTGCTGCTCGGGATCTCCGGCGCGGGCAAGTCGACCCTCGCCAACACCCTGCTCGGCGAGGACGTCATGACGGTGCGGGCCGCCCGCGACGTCGACGGCAAGGGCCGGCACACCACCACGACCCGCAACCTGCTCGTGCTGCCGCACGGCGGTGTCCTCATCGACACCCCCGGGCTGCGCGGCGTCGGGCTGTGGGACGCGGAACAGGGGGTGGGCCAGGTCTTCTCGGAGATCGAGGACCTGGCGCGGCAGTGCCGGTTCCACGACTGCGCCCACGAGGCCGAGCCCGGCTGCGCGGTGCTCGGCGCGCTCGAGGACGGAACGCTGCCCGAGCGGCGCCTCGACAGCTACCGCAAGCTGCTGCGCGAGAACCAGCGCATCGTCGCCAAGACCGATGCCCGGATGCGCTCCGAGATCCTGCGGGACTGGAAGCGCAAGGGCGCGGAGGGGCGGGCGGCGATGCAGGCCAAGCGCGGCCGGGTGCGGTAGTCACCGCCACCCGGGCCGGGTCCGGCGGTCCCGGGGCCGGTGGTTCGATGTCCGAATACCGCGAGTGCGGCAGCGGGGGCTGCCGCACACTGGACGGTGTGATGGACGAAGAGAGCAGGTACGAGGCGGTGAGCAGCCGCGACGCACGGTTCGACGGAGAGTTCTTCTTCGCCGTCGCGACCACCGGCATCTACTGCCGGCCGAGCTGCCCCGCCGTCACCCCCAAGCGCGAGAACGTCCGGTTCTACCCGACCGCGGCAGCCGCCCAGCGCCACGGCTTCCGGGCCTGCCGGCGCTGTCGTCCGGACGCCGTCCCCGGCTCGGCCGAGTGGAACGTCCGCGCCGATATGGCCGGCCGGGCCGTGCGGATGATCAGCGACGGCGTGGTGGACCGGGAGGGCGTCCCCGGTCTCGCCGGACGCCTCGGCTACAGCCCGCGGCAGGTCCAGCGTCAGCTCAACGCCGAGCTGGGGGCCGGGCCCGTCGCGCTCGCCCGCGCCCAGCGTGCGCACACCGCCCGGCTGCTCCTCCAGACCACCGGCCTGCCGGTCACCGAGATCGCCTTCGCGTCCGGCTTCGCCAGTGTGCGCCAGTTCAACGACACGATCCGGCAGATCTACGCCCGTACGCCCAGCGCACTGCGGACCGAGGCCGGTACGGGCCTGGGGGCGGCGGAGCGGGAGGGCCGCCGGGCCGGGATACCGCTCCGGCTCGCCCACCGGGGCCCGTACGCCGCGCGGGAGATGTTCGACCTGCTCGGCTCCACGACCGTGGCACGGATCGAGGAGATCAGCGGGACGCCCGGTCACCGCACCTACCGCCGCACGCTCCGGCTGCCGTACGGGACGGGCATCGTCGCCGTCGACGAGGCGTCGCCGGGGCCGTGGCTCCAGGCCCGGATCCAGCTGACCGATCTGCGCGACCTCACCACCGCCGTGCAGCGGCTGCGCCGGCTCCTGGATCTGGACGCCGATCCGTACGCCGTCGACGAGGCGCTCGGCGCTCACCCCCGGCTCGCACCGCTCGTCGCCGCGCGGCCGGGGCTGCGGTCGCCGGGGACCGTGGACCCGGAGGAGTTCGCCGTACGGACGCTGGTGGGGCGTGCGCGGGCGGAGGAGCTGGTGGAGCGGTACGGCAAGGTGCTGGATGTGCCGTGCGGCGGGCTCACCCATGTGTTTCCCGAGCCGGGCGTGCTGGCCGGTGCCCCGGTGGAACCCGCGCTGGTGGCGCTGGCGGCGGCGCTGGCCGACGGCGGCGTACGGCTGGACGCCGGCGCGGACCGGGACGAGGCGGAAGCGGCGCTGCGCCGGCTGCCGGGGATGGACCCGCGCAGCGCGGCGCTGATCCGGATGCGGGCACTCGGCGACCCCGACATCGATCCTGACGTCGATCCGGACGCGGACCCTGACCAGGGCGGGGCGCCGGACGGGGCGCCGGACGGCGGGGCGCGGCGGTCCTGGCGGCCCTGGCGCTCGTACGCCGTACGCCATCTGGAGCTCGAAGAGCGGTGACGCCGCGGCTGTGCGAGGCCGCGGCCGTGCTGGCCCGCCCGCCGGTTCAGGCAGGCGAGCCCCAGCGCGGGGCGTCCACCGCGGACCCGGGGCTCAGCCCCAGAGCACCGCGCCCAGCCACGCCCCGGCGACCAGCAGGCAGGCGAACAGCTCCACCAGTACCGAGAAACCGGTCGCCCGCATCACTGAGCGGACCGACGTCCAGCCCGCGCCCCGGCTGCCGAGCCGTAGCCGCTCGGCGCCGTAGATCGCACCGACGTACCCCAGGATCCCGCCCACCACCGGCAGCACGAAGAACCCCACGATCGCGGTCACCCCGCCGATCATCAACGTCTTGCGGGGCGCTCCCGACTCGCCGGGGCGCCGCGGTGGCAGCAGAGGTCTCAGGGCCTGGTTCAGCAGCAGTACGGCCGTTGCGCCGATCAGTACGCTCCAGGCGACCGGAGTCGTGTCCGCCAGCGCCCACCACAGCACCGCGGCCCACACGATCGCCTGCCCCGGCACGCCCGGCACCAGCACACCGACCAGCCCGAGCAGCATGACCAGGCCGACGGCGACGAGCTGCCACACACTCATCCCACCAGCCTGCCGGAGACCGGCGGCTCCCGCCCGTCAGCACAGCCCCCGCCACCTGCGCGGACTCCCGTACCCGCCCGCGTACGCCCGGGGCCCGCCGGCCGTCTCAGACGCGCGGGGTGCGCGACACCCAGCCCCGTTCGTACGCGTGCCAGCCCAGCTGGAGCCGGGTCGACACCCCGGTCAGCTCCATCAGCCCCTTCACCCGGCGCTGAACGGTCCTCAGCCCCAGCTCCAACTGCTTCGCCACACTCGCGTCCGTCAGCCCCGCCAGCAGCAGCGACAGGATCTCCAGATCCGTCGGATCGGGCCCAACCCCGTCCTCGCGCACCCAGCCGGACTCGCCCAGCCGCAGCGGCATCGCCTCCCGCCACACCGCCTCGAAGAGCCCCATCAGCGACTCCAGAAGACCGCTGGCATGAACGACCAGGGCGGCAGGCTCCGCACCGCGCCCGGTCAGCGGCACCATCGCCAGCCCGCCGTCCGCGACGACCAGCTTCGTCGGTACCCGGTCCACCACCCGGCACTGCTCGTCACGGCTCAGCGCGGCCGACAGCTCCATGATCCCGGACGGCAGCGACAGCACCTCGCGCTCCACGACCACCCGGAAGGACACCCCGCGCGTCGCCGCCCGCTCCTCGGACTCGTTGTCCATACCGCTCACCGCGATCGGATTCCCGGTGACCAGGGCGCAGACCTCCGAGGTCGCCCCCAGCTGCAACTGATGGAAACGGTGCGCGACCGCGCGCGCCCCGGTCACGACCTCCACCAGATCGTGCACCGCGGGCTCGCTCGCCTCCGCGCGGTACTCCTCGGCCAGCAGCGCCGACGCCAGCTCCGCCTGCTCCAGCTCGTGCCGCTGCTGGATCAGCAGCGCCCCCAGCGCCACCGCCGGGGGCGCCGCCACCCAGCGTCCCGGCCTCGCCGAGGACTGGGCCGCCAGCCCCTGCTGCTCCAGCCGGCGCAGCGCCCGCTCGGTGTCCGCCTCGGGAAGCGCCAGCCGGTGCGCGAGATCGGAGAGTTCGGCGGCCCCTGCCGCGACGAGCGCGCGGTACGCCGCCTCCTGGATCTCGTCGAGACCTATCGCACCCAGCATTCTCCGGCCCTCCCCGGGCGTCGTGATCGCGCATCGCCGCGCCTGCTCCGGCCGACCGGCCGTGGCGGGAAGAGGCCACGGCGTAAACCCGCCGCTCACATCATCCCCGTACCGGTGGCACCTCTGCCAATGTGGCGCCACCGCAGCACCAACAACCTCTGGAATGTCATGCCTTGTGCTGCTTCATTCCGGATTGATCAGGGGAGAACGATGCGCCCGATATCGCGTACGGCACTGGGAGCGGCAACCGTCGCCGTCCTGGCCGTCACCGCGATCGCCCCGTCCGTGGCGGCACCACAGGACGACGCGACCGCCAAGAAGCCGCTGACCGGCAGTGCGGCCAGCGCCGCGAAGGACGGCGGGCCGGTCACCGTGACCCTCGTCACCGGCGACAAGGTGCTGGTGAGCACCGACAGTTCGGGGGCCTCGTCCGCCACCGCGCTGCCCCGCGAGGACGGCACCGTACCGCTCGTCCAGACCCGGCAGTCCGGCAAGGACCTGTACGTCTACCCGGACACGGCAGTCGGGGCGCTCGCCGCAGGCACGGTCGACGAGGAACTCTTCAACGTCACCGGACTGATCCGCCAGGGCTACGACGACGCGCACTCCACGACCGTCCCGCTCATCGCCACCTACCGCGAGGACACCGCACGCGGCGCCCCGCCCACCCCGCGCGGGGCCGAGCGTGGCATGACCCTCGATGTCATCGACGGAGTCGCGCTCAAGGCGGACAAGAAGCGGACCGCCGCCTTCTGGGCCGACGTCACCGCACCCCGGTCGCGCTCCGGCGCCGGGCTGGAGAAGCTCTGGCTGGACCGCAAGGTCGAAGCCAGTCTCGACAAGTCGACCAAGCAGGTCGGCGCCGACCTCGCCTGGGCCGCGGGCTACGACGGCAAGGGCACCAAGGTCGCCGTGCTCGACACTGGCGCCGACGCCGAACACCCGGACCTCAAGGGCCGCATCACCGCCTCGGAGAACTTCACCGACTCCGACTCCACCGACGACCGTCAGGGCCACGGCACCCACACGCTGTCCACGGTCGGCGGCTCCGGCGCGGCGAGCGACGGGAAGAAGAAGGGCGTCGCGCCCGGCACCGGCCTCCTCGTCGGCAAGGTCCTCAACGACAGCGGCTCCGGTGCCGCGTCCTGGATCATCGCCGGTATGCAGTGGGCCGTCGACAACAAGGCCGACGTCGTCTCGATGAGCCTCGGCAGCTCGGCCCCCACCGACTGCACCGATCCGATGAGCCTCGCCGCGGAGGAGCTGGGGAAGAACAAGGACACCCTGTTCGTGGTCGCGGCCGGCAACATCGGTCCGACGCTGAACACCGTCTCCTCGCCCGGCTGCGCCCCCAGCGTGCTGACCGTCGGCGCCGTCGACCGCGACGACTCCACCGCGAACTTCTCCAGCCTCGGCCCGGCGATCGTCTCGCACACCCTCAAGCCCGAGATCGCCGCCCCCGGCGTCGGCATCTCGGCCGCCGCCGCGGGCGGACGGGGCCCGTACGCGTACCGGTCGATGTCCGGTACGTCGATGGCCACCCCGCATGTCGCGGGCGCCGCCGCGATCGTGAAGCAGCGTCACCCCGACTGGACCGCCCAGCAGGTCAAGGCGGCCCTGGTCTCCTCCGCGAAGAGCGCCGTCCCCGGCGACGTACGCGAGACCGGCGCGGGCCGCCTCGATGTCGCGCGGGCCATCGACACGTCCGTCCTCGGCTCCCCGGCGCTCCAGGGCGGCACGTTCGACTGGCCGCAGGACAAGAGCGACCGCACCTCCGTCGACGTGCCCTACACCAACCTCGGCAAGAAGCCGGTCAAGCTGTCGCTGAAGGTCGCGGGCGTCACCGGCAACGACGGCTCGGCCGTCCGCTCCGGCATCGCCGGACTCG
Source organism: Streptomyces sp. NBC_00654 (assembly GCF_026341775.1). Lineage (NCBI taxonomy): Bacteria > Bacillati > Actinomycetota > Actinomycetes > Kitasatosporales > Streptomycetaceae > Streptomyces > Streptomyces sp. NBC_00654. Next base: position 2,845,459 of record NZ_JAPEOB010000001.1, read on the forward strand.
GCCGGAAGTCCGTCACCGTACCGGCCGGCGCCACCGTCCACGTCCCGCTGGAACTCGCCCCGGACGCACGTCTGGACAGCAGCCAGTACGGCGATGTCACCGGACGGGTCCTGGCCACGGCAGACGGTGTCAAGGTCGCCACCCCGTTCTCCCTGTACGTCGCCCCGGAGACCGTCACCCTGCGCGTCAAGCTCATCGACCGCACCGGCAAGCCGGCAGACGGCGTGTCCTCGCTCGACGTCATCGGCACCGACACGTCATCCGGCGAACGCCGCTTCAACGAGGGCGCGGCCGACCAGACGTACCAGGTGCGCCCCGGCGCGTACCTCGTCTCCGGCTTCATCGCCTCGCCCGACCCGAAGGACGCCACCGGGCAGCTCGTCGAGTCCCTCGGCTATCTCGCCAGGCCGCAGCTGAACGTCACCAAGGACACCACCGTGGTGCTGGACGCCCGCAAGGCGCACAAGCTCACCGTGAAGACCGAGGACCGCGCCACCGAGACCCGTACCACCACGCTCGCGTTCGGGCGCTCGTGGGACGACACCTGGCTGCACTCCGGTTCCATCTCGGGTACCGGCATCATCAAGAACTACCTGGTCGACGTCCAGGGCAAGCCCCGTGACGGCGACTTCGAGTTCGACAGCTTCTGGCGCGCCTACGCGCCGCAGATCGACCGGTTCAGCCTCGTCGGCGGTCCGGCACTGCACCCGCGCCCCGCGGGAACGGGCTCCGTCAACCTGGACGGCACCGGCAGGGCCGAGGTCGTCGACGCGGGCACCGGCACCGCCGCCGAGCTGGCGGCCGCCGGGGTCAAGGGCAAGATCGCTCTGGTGAAGGTCGCGGAAGCCGGTGTCACCGCCCAGGCGCGTGCCGCCCAGGCCGCGAGTGCCAAGGCACTCCTGGTGCACCGCTCCGCCGCGGGTGACTGGAAGCCGAACACCGGCTACGGTACGGCTCCGCTGCCGGTCCTCGGTCTCACGGCCGACGAGGCCGCCGTCCTCACCGCCGCGCTCGGCGAGGGCCCGGCCGAGGTGTCCTGGAAGGCGACGGCGGTCAGCCCGTTCGTCTACAACCTGGCCTTCCCCGAGACGGGACAGATCACCTCGGACCGCACCTACAAGGTCCGCGACAGGAAGCTCGGTTCGGTCACCGCCACGCACGACTCCATGGGTGTGGCCGCCGACTTCGTGGACACGCTGCTGGTCACCCGGCCGTACGGCGGCACCTACTCCGCCGCCGGCTTCGACACGCTCGCCACACCGGGCAAGCGCACCGAGTACTACTCGGCGGGCGACAGCACCTGGCGCAAGATGCTCTCCTCCAGCTTCCCCTGGGGCGAGTTCATGACCGACCGGACGCGCACCTATGAGGCGGGACAGAAGCGCACCGAGGAGTGGTACCGGGGTCTGCTGACACCGGGCACCCCGCGCGACGCGGCAGGAAAGGAAGCCCTCGCCGGTGAACGGCAGGACAATGTGGTCGGGTTCGCCCCCGGGTTCATGTCCGACACCGAACACGTCGGAGAGCAGGGCTCGTTCGGCGACATCGGCAACATGACGCTCTCCAGCGGCGGAGAGGTGATCGGCAGCAGCGGCAACCCGTACGGCGCGTTCACCGTCCCGGCCGAGGACCGTGCGTACGAACTCACCATGTCGACCACGAAGATCGGCCAGCCGGCCGCGGCGTGGAAGCGCTCGACGGCGACGGAGACCACCTGGAAGTTCCGTTCCGAGCGGAAGGCCGATGTCTACTCGCAGAGCATCCCGATGCTCTTCCCGCGCTACGACGTCCCGTCGGACGGGATGAAGACGCTGCCTGCCACGGACGGCCAGCGCATCGGCCTCACGGTCACCGGCCACGCCGGCTACACGCCCGGCAAGCTCACCGGCGCCAAGGTCTCCTTCTCGTACGACGGTGGCGAGACCTGGTCCGAGGCCGTCACCGGCCGGCAGGGCGGGCGCTGGACCGCGACCGTGAACCACAAGGGCGCGTCGGGCAAACCGGTCACCCTGAGGACCGAACTGACGGACGCCAATGGCAGCACGGTCGTCCAGACCGTGAACGACGCGTACGTGGTGCGCTGATCACCGCGGCAGGACGAAGCGGCTGGACGTAGCACCCGGACGCACTGGCCGGACGTACTGCCGGACACACACCGACCGGTCCGCCGGGCGGCCTTCCCTTGGGGGGTGGGGCCGCCCGGCGGACCTCTTTTACGCGCCACGTTTTCCGGATGCCCCGTTTTCGCGGGTGCCTCGCGGTCGACAATAGGGGCATGAGTCAGCAGGGGGAGACACCCGCCGCCCATGAGGACGACTGGTGGCGCAAGCTGTACGACGAGGCCGCGCCGGACACCGGTCCGAGCGGCGCTGCCGACAGTCTCGACGAGCGCTTCGACTCCGTGTCGGACGCGGTGACGTCAGGGGGCCCGCCCCCGGCGCCCCCGCCGTCCCCGGCGCCCCTTCGGACCATGGCGTTCCGCGCTCCCTGGGAGCCGCCGTCCGGACCGCCGGAGCCGCGGACCTTCGCCGAGCCGGTCCCACCCCCACCCCCGCCCCCTCCGACGCCCCCTCCGACGCCTCCGTCCCGACCGCCGCTGCCCCGCCGGGCCACCGGGCCCGATGCCGCCGGACACCCACCGGCGCCGGCCCCCGCGCCTGTCGCGGCCGCCGCACCCGACGTGGTCCCCGCCCCCGACGCGGCCGCCGCACCCGTCGTCGTCCCCGCGCCCCGCCCGGTCGTAGGGCACCTCGGCGACCGGCCGCCCACCTACGATTCCGACCCTGCGGCCCTGCCCGCCGCCACGCCGCACAACCTGGACGCGCTCGTCCCCGACACCGTGCTCGACGGCGCCCGGTACGGCACGTACACCCTGCGCACGGCCTCCGTCCGGGGCGACTCGGCGCGCTTCCGGGGCGAACCCCGGCGGGACGCCCTGCTCACCGCCCGATTCGGGTCCGGCGAGAGCGCCCTGGTCCTCGTCGCGGTGGCCGGCGGCGCACGTACCGCCGACGGGACACAACGCGCGGCCGCCGAGGCGTGCCGCTGGATCGGCGGGGCCGTCGGGCGCAGTCACGCCCGGCTCGCCGAGGACATACGGGCCGGGCGCCGGGGCGATCTGAAATCGGGGCTCCACCGGCTCATCGACCGCACCTACGGAAAGCTCCGCGCCCGCGCCGCCGAACTGGGCCTCGAACCGGAGGAGTACACCGCGGGGCTGCGCTGCCTGCTGCTGCCCACCGACCCCGAGTGCCGTACCCGGGTCTTCTTCGGCGTCGGGAGCGGTGGGCTCTTCCGGCTCCGGGACGGCGCCTGGCACGACCTGGAGCCGCGGATCGCGCTCCCCCCGGACGGCCGTGAGCGGGCCGAGGACGCCCCGGGGGCCGAGCCCTTCCGGTTCCGGGCCTCCGTGGCCCGCCCCGGGGACACGCTCCTGCTGTGCGGCAACGGGCTCGCCGAGCCGATGCGCGGGGAGCCGGCGCTCGCCGCGGAGCTCGCCGAGCGCTGGGCCCGGCCCGGCCCACCGGGACTGCCCGCCTTCCTCGCGGACACCCAGCTCAGGGTGAAGGGGTACGCCGACGACCGTACGAGCGCGGCCGTCTGGGAGGCGTAACCCCGCGTGCCGTGGGTTGATGGACTCCGGAGACCGCCCGGACGGTGTTTCGTTCTCCGGAGTCCGGTAAGCCGAGCGTGCACGGAGCACACGGCAGAGAGGGTGCGCACCCATGGCCAAGCAGAACGTGTCGGAGCAGTTCGTCGACATCCTCGTCAGGGCGGGGGTCAAGCGTCTGTACGGGGTGGTCGGCGACAGCCTGAACCCGGTGGTCGACGCCATCCGGCGTAACGCGGCCATCGACTGGATCCAGGTCCGGCACGAGGAGACCGCGGCGTTCGCCGCCGGTGCCGAGGCCCAGATCACCGGCAGCCTGGCCGCCTGCGCCGGCTCGTGCGGCCCCGGCAATCTGCACCTCATCAACGGTCTCTACGACGCCCACCGCTCCATGGCCCCGGTGCTCGCCCTCGCCTCGCACATTCCCTCCAGCGAGATCGGGCTCGGCTACTTCCAGGAGACCCATCCGGAGCTGCTCTTCCAGGAGTGCAGCCACTACAACGAGATGATCTCCAACCCGCAGCAGATGCCCCGGCTGCTCCAGACGGCCATTCAGCACGCGATCGGACGCGGCGGCGTCAGCGTCGTCTCCATGCCGGGTGACATCGCGTCGCAGCCCGCGCCGGAGAAGTCGATCGAGCATGCCCTCGTCACCTCGCGGCCCTCGGTGCGGCCGGGGGACGAGGAGATCGACAAGCTCTGCCGGATGGTCGACGAGGCCAGACGGGTGACGCTGTTCTGCGGCAGTGGCACCGCGGGCGCGCATGCCGAGGTGATGGAGTTCGCGGAGCGGGTGAAGGCCCCGGTCGGTCACGCACTGCGCGGCAAGGAGTGGATCCAGTACGACAACCCGTACGACGTCGGGATGAGCGGGCTGCTCGGCTACGGCGCCGCCTACGAGGCGACCAATGAATGCGATCTGCTCATCCTGCTGGGCACCGACTTCCCGTACAACGCCTTCCTCCCGGACGATGTGAAGATCGTCCAGGTCGATGTGCGTCCCGAGCACCTGGGGCGGCGCTCCAAGCTCGACCTCGCCGTCTGGGGCGACGTACGCGAGACGCTGCGCTGTCTGACACCGCGGGTGAAGCCCAAGACCGACCGCAAATTCCTCGACCGGATGCTGAAGAAGCACGCCGACGCGCTGGAGGGCGTGGTCAAGGCGTACACCCGCAAGGTCGACAAGCATGTGCCGATCCACCCGGAGTACGTCGCCTCGGTACTGGACGAACTCGCCGACGACGACGCGGTGTTCACCGTGGACACCGGGATGTGCAACGTATGGGCGGCCCGCTACCTCTCGCCCAACGGCAAGCGCCGGGTGATCGGTTCGTTCAGCCACGGCTCGATGGCCAACGCGTTGCCGCAGGCCATCGGCGCCCAGTTCGTCGACCGGAACCGGCAGGTCGTCTCGATGTCCGGTGACGGTGGATTCACCATGCTCATGGGCGACTTCCTCACCCTGGTCCAGTACGACCTGCCGGTGAAGGTGGTGCTGTTCAACAACTCCTCCCTGGGCATGGTGGAACTGGAGATGCTGGTGGCGGGCCTGCCGTCGTTCGGCACGACCAACAAGAACCCGGACTTCGCCGCCGTCGCCCGCGCCGCCGGGGCGTACGGGGTACGGGTGGAGAAGCCCAAGCAACTGGAGGGCGCCCTCAAGGACGCCTTCAAGCACAAGGGTCCCGCACTCGTCGACGTGGTCACCGACCCCAACGCCCTCTCCATCCCGCCCAGGATCAGCGCGGACATGGTGACCGGCTTCGCGCTGTCCGCCAGCAAGATCGTGCTCGACGGGGGAGTGGGCCGGATGCTGCAGATGGCCCGCTCCAACCTGCGCAACGTCCCGCGCCCCTGACACCTCCGGGTCGCGCCGGGGTGAGAAGGGCGGGGGGCGAGGCCTGAGGTGCGTGAGGGGCGGGGCCGGGCGGGCGGCGGGCGGGCGGGTGACGCCGCGGGCCGCCGTTACGCCGGGGTCAGCCGCACGGTGAGGATCTGGAACGGCCGCAGGGCCAGCACGAGTGCGTTCCCGTCGGTGTCCGCCGGGTGCAGCGGACGCTCCAGCAGATCGGTGATGTGGGCCCGGACGACGGGGAACCCGACCGTGAGCCGGGCCTCGGCCCGTCCGCCCGCCGACTCGTAGAGCCGTACGATCACATCGCCGCCACGGTCCTCGGCCAGCTTCACCGACTCCACCGTCACCGCCGGATGCCCGGTCTCCACGAGGGACGGCACGGCCGGTGCCACCGCCGCCCGGAGCGGCAGATTGAGCGCGAGCCCCTCCCGTACGGCGTCGGTGACGTCGGCGCCCGGGGCGAGCGCGTAACGGAACCGGTGGATGCCGAGGTCGGTGTCCGGGTCCGGGCTGTGCGGGGCGCGCAGCAGCGTCAGCCGTACCGTCGTGCCGAGCCCCGACGTGTGCGGGGTCCTGGTCACCTCGTGGCCGTACGTCGAGTCGTTGAGCAGCGCGACACCGTAGCCCGGTTCGGCGACCCGCAGCCAGCGGTGGGCGCAGATCTCGAAGCGTGCCGCGTCCCACCCCGTGTTGTCGTGCGTCGCCCGGTGGACATGGCCGAACTGGATCTCGGCCGTGGACCGTTCGGCGTGGACGTCCAGCGGGAACGCCGCCTTGAGGACCTTCTCGGACTCCCGCCAGTCCACCTCCGTCTCGATGTCGAGCTGCCGGCTCCCGGCCGAGAGGCGCAGCTCCTGCACGACCGTGGACCTCCCGAAGGAGCGCACCACCCGTACGGCCGCCCGCAGCGGCCCCTCCTCGACCACGGACACGGAGTCGGCGCCGGTCAGATCGGTGCGGGTACGACGGTAGTGCCGGTCGATGTCCCAGGCGTCCCAGTGATTGGGGTGGTCCGGGTGCAGCTGGAGGAGATTGGCCCGCAGCCCCGGGGCCAGCACCTCCCGCCCCGCGGTCAGATCGCGTACCGAGGAGACCAGCCCGTCCCGGTCGACGGTGACCCGCAGCAGCCCATTGTCGAGCACGGTCCCCTCGTCCGGAGCTCCGGCCGCCGTGACCGGCTCGCCCGGAACGGCCGAGCCGTCCAGCGGCCCGGCGCCCAGCCCCGGCGTACGGACCGCCACGGCCGCACGCCCACCGCCCAGCTCCTGCACCCGGGCTCCGGAAGGCAGCACCCCGACCGCCTCGGCGTCCAGTTCGATCACCTGACCCCGCGCGTACGGCGAGGAGTTGAGCGCCACCAGTCCCGCCGGGGCGCCGAGCGAGGCCACCGCTTCGGCGACGAGGTCCGCCAGCTCCGCGCGTACCTCCTCATAGGTGTCACGGGCCTCGCGGTGCACCCAGGCGATCGACGAGCCGGGCAGGATGTCGTGGAACTGGTGCAGCAGCACCGTCTTCCACACCCGGTCCAGCGCTTCGTACGGGTAGCGGTAGCCGGGGGACCGCAGGGCGGCCGCCGTCGCCCACAACTCGGCCTCACGCAGCAGGTGTTCACTGCGCCGGTTGCCCTGCTTGGTCTTGGCCTGAGTGGTGTACGTGGCCCGGTGCAGCTCCAGATACAACTCGCCCGACCACACGGGCGCCTGCGCCCCGTACTCCTCCTCGGCAGCCGCGAAGAACGCCGACGGCCTCTCGATCGCGACCCGGGGCGATCCCTCCAGGTCCCGGAGCCTGCGCGCCTTCTCCAGCATCTCGCGGGTCGGCCCGCCCCCGCCGTCGCCCCATCCGAACGGCACCAGGGAGCGGGTGGCCCGCCCCTTCTCGGCGAAGTTCCGCTCGGCATGGGCGAGTTCGCTCGCGTGGAACTGGGCGTTGTAGGTGTCGACCGGCGGGAAGTGGGTGAACACGCGGGTCCCGTCGATGCCCTCCCACCAGAAGGTGTGGTGCGGCATCTTGTTGTGCTGGTTCCACGAGAGCTTCTGGGTGAGGAACCACCGCACCCCGGCCAGCCGGGCCAGCTGCGGGAACGCGGCCGTGTAGCCGAAGGAGTCCGGCAGCCAGATCTCCTCCGTCTCCACGCCCAGTTCCTCCTCGAAGAACCGCTTGCCGTGCACGAGCTGGCGGGCCAGCGCCTCACCGCCCGGCATATTGGCGTCGGACTCCACCCACATCGAACCGACCGGCGCCCATTGCCCGTCCGCGACCGCCTGCTTGATCCGCTCCCAGATGTGCGGCTGGTGCTCCTTGACCCAGGCGTACTGCTGCGCCTGCGAACAGGCGAAGACCAGCTCCGGATAGTCCCGGGCGAGCGCGGTGACATTGGCGAAGGTCCGGGACGCCTTGCGCACCGTCTCGCGCAGCGGCCACAGCCAGGCCGAGTCGATGTGCGCGTGCCCGGTGGCCGAGACACGGTGCGCGCTCGGCGACGCGGGGCGGGACAGCACCTCCGTCAGTTCCTCCCGGCCCGCCGCCGCCGTGCCCGCGACATCGTGCAGGTCGAGCGCGTCGAGCATCCGTTCCAGCGCGCGCAGGATCTCGTGGTGCCTGGAACGGTCGGCGGGCAGTTCCCGCGTCAGCTCGGACAACACCTCGATGTCCAGGACGAGATGCCAGACCTCCTCGTCGAGGACGCCGAGGTCCGCCGAGGCGAACCGGTGGAGAGGGCTGTCTCCGGCCGTCAGGACGTCGCCCAGTGGGGTCGGTTCGAAGCCGTGCTCCAGCACGGTGGGATTGGCCGCCGCCTCCAGGAGCAGCGCGACCCGTTCACCGCCCGCCGCCGCTCCGGCGACGGTGAGGTGGCGGTTGCGCGGGTGGATGCCCTTGAGCGGGACGCCGGAGGTGTCGTACAGCATGCCCTCCGCCTGGAATCCCGGCCCCTGGCCGGAGAACCCGGGATCGACGACCACTTCCACCCGGCGCCCGGCCCACTCTCCGGGCACCGTCCCTTCGAGCCGGAACCAGCTGGTGGACCAGGGTTTGCCCCACTCCGTACCGGTGGTGAAGGGCTCGTACGTCCTTTGGAGGGCCTCGGCCACGGGCACGGGTTCGCCCGGGGCGTGCCAGACGGACAGGGCCAGCGGGGTGCGGGCCGCGTACTGCGCGGGGCGGATGAACTGGTGGAGCGCTCGTTCGAGGCGGCCCTCCACCAGGGAGCGGTCGTCATGCATCGGGTGCCTCCGGATCTGTGCGCGTGGAACGTCACGCGAGGGCATGCCCGGTGAGGACTTCCGATAGCCCGTCAACCGCCGAAATCTCCCTGTCGCACGCTCTCTTGGCACCCTCTGAGCAATGTGACATATTACTGCCGTGCTCACGAGACAGTCCCTGGATGTCGTCATCGTCGGCGCCGGCATCGTCGGTTCCGCCTGCGCTTACTACGCGGCCCGTTCCGGACTCTCCGTCGCAGTCGTCGACCGGGGGCCGGTGGCCGGAGGCACCACCGGAGCCGGTGAGGGCAACCTCCTGGTCTCCGACAAGATGCCCGGCCCGGCGCTGGATCTCGCGCTCCTGTCGTCCGTGCTCTGGCGGGAACTGGCCGACCGCCTGCCGCCGGACATCGAGTACGAGACCAAGGGCGGACTGGTGGTGGCGGCCGGTGAGGAGTCGCTGGCGCAGCTCACCGCGACGGCGCGGGACCAGCGGGCGGCCGGGGTGGAGGCGCACCCCGTCACCTCGCAGGGGCTGGCCGGGCTCGAACCGCACCTGGCACCCGGACTCGCCGGAGGCTTCCACTACCCTCAGGACGTCCAGGTCCAACCAGCCCTGGCGGCAGCCCATTTGATGCGTGCGGCACGCGACGCGGGGGCGTCGCTGCACTCCGGCGAGGAAGTGACCGCCGTACTCACCGGGCCGGGTGGCGCCGTGCGGGGCGTCCGGACCGGCAGGCGCGAGCTGCGCGCCCCCGCCGTGGTCAACGCCGCCGGGACCTGGGGCGGCGAGCTGGCGGCCATGGCCGGGGTGCGGCTGCCGGTCCTGCCGCGACGCGGGTTCGTCCTGGTCACCGAGCCCCTGCCGCAGCTGATCCGGCACAAGGTGTATGCGGCGGAATACGTGGCGGGCGTGTCCAGCGAGTCCGCCGCACTCCAGACGTCCGCCGTGGTCGAAGGCACCCCTTCCGGACCGGTGCTGATCGGAGCCAGCAGGGAGCGCGTCGGCTTCGACCGGTCGCTGTCCGTCCCGGTCCTGAGCCGTCTGGCCGCCCAGGCCGCCGCTCTCTTCCCCTTCCTGGCCGACGTCCGGGTGCTGCGGGCCTACCACGGCTTCCGCCCCTACCTGCCCGACCACCTGCCCGCGATCGGCCATGACTCCCGCGCCCCCGGCCTCTATCACGCCTGCGGTCACGAGGGGGCGGGGATCGGCCTGGCCCCGGCCACCGGACAGCTCGTCGTGGCGGCGATCCGAGGGGAGGAACCCGCTGTGGACGCCCGCCCGTTCAGCCCGGACCGGTTCGAACGGCAGGGACCGTACGCCCAGTTGGCGGAGCCCGGCCAATCGGCCGTGTCCCGTCGGCCGGAAGCGTCCAGCCAGCCGGAGGCGTCCCGCCCGTCGGACGAGTCCGGGCATTCGGAAGAGCCCCGCCGTCGGATTCCACGGCAGAGGCGAAGGGAGTCCTCGTGAAACGCTTTCCGCGACACCCGGCCGCACGCACCCCGGCCGAGCTGGTCGAGGCGACACCCGACCTGGAGTTCACGATCTCCATCGACTCCCGCCCGATCCGCGCCCTGCCAGGACAGAGCATCGCCGCGGCGCTGTGGGGCGCGGGAATCCTGAGCTGGCGCACGACCCGTGTGAACGGCAGCCCGCGCGGGGCCTTCTGCGGAATCGGATCGTGCTTCGACTGCCTCGCCACCGTCAACGGACGCCCCAACCAACGGGCTTGTCTGATCCCCGCCGCACCCGGCGACGAGATCACCACACAGGAGGGGGACGGTCATGCGAGACGGCTCACCAGGTGAACCGCCGACAACGGCACCGGAGGCGGACCCCTCTTCCGGCGGGGCGGCCGGACTGGCGGTGGTGGGCGCCGGGCCCGCCGGGATGGCGGCGGCGGTGACCGCGGCCGACCACGGAGTCGATGTGACCGTACTGGACGCGGCCGCGCGCCCCGGCGGGCAGTTCTACCGCTCCCCGGAACCGGGGCTCGGGGCCACCCGGCCCGAGGCCCTGCACCACGGCTGGCCGGTGTTCACCGGTCTCGCCGCGCGGTTCGACCGGCACATACACACCGGACGGATACGGCACCTCGCGCGGCACCAGGTCTGGACCGTCGAACGGGCGGACGGCCGGTGGCGGCTGCATGCGCTGACCGGGACCGAGGGAGACGTCCGGACGGAGGTCGACGCGCACAGGCTGCTCATCGCCACCGGATCGCACGAGCGGCATCTGCCGTCGCCGGGCTGGACCACACCGGGTGTCGTCGGTGCCGCGGGGGCGCAGGCCATGCTCAAGTCCGGCCTGGTTCTGCCGGGCCGGCGGATCGTCGTCGCGGGCAGCGGCCCACTGCTCCAGGCGGTCGCGGTCTCCCTGGTCCGGGCCGGGGCCGAGGTCCCGCTGCTCGTCGAGGCGGCGGGGTACGAGTCCTACGCGCGGGCCCCGGCAACCCTGGCGGCCAACCCGGCCAAGGCCGCGGAAGGTGCCCGGAACGCGTTCCAACTGCTGTGCCACGGGGTGCGTATCCGGACGCACAGCGCGGTGACGGCGGTGCACGGCGGTCACCGGGTGGAGGGTGTCACCGTCAGCCGTCTGGACCGGGACTGGCGGCCGGTGCCGGGCACGGAGCGCCGCCACGCCTGCGATGCCGTGGCCCTCGGCCATGGGCTGGAGCCGCGCATCGAACTGGCCACCGCGCTGGGCTGCGCAACCCGCGAGCGTGCTGACGGCACCCATGGGGTGGTCGTGGACGCGCAGTTGCGCACCACCGTGCCCGGGGTCTGGACGGCGGGGGAGACGGGGGGCATCGGAGGGGTGCAACTGGCCCTGATCGAGGGCGAACTGGCTGCTCTCTCGGTGGCCCGCCAGGCCTGCCCGGAAGAGGTGTTCCGCGGCGGAGCACAGGGCAGGCGGGCGGTGGCGCTGCACCGGGCCCGGACCCGGATGCGCCGGTTCGCCGAGCTCATGGGCGCCGTACACCGGCCACGTCCCGGCTGGCGGCAGTGGCTGTCCGGCGATACGGAGGTCTGCCGCTGCGAAGAGGTCTCCGCCGGGCGGATCCTGACGTCGGTCTCCGAACTGGGCGCCGGGGACGCCCGTACGGTCAAGCTCCTCACCCGGGCCGGAATGGGCTGGTGCCAGGGGCAGACCTGCGGATTCGCGGTACGGGAACTCGTCGGCCCGGCGGCCGGCGGGGCGGGTCCCGGAAGGCGGCCCCTGGCGTGCCCGGTTCTCCTGTCCGCGCTGGCCGGCGAACCGCACAAGTCCGGGACGGCGGGCTGAGGCCACACCCCCTGCCACGCCTCCTGTCACACCCACACCCGGCCCCGCCTCGCACCCCGGACCGCGGTCACCAGTGACATGTCACATCTCTTCTCAAGGAGTCCTGATGCAGACGAACGACACGCACACCCCTCTCCGGTCCCGTCCGTGGCACGGGATCATGGTCGCGACGCCGCTGCCTCTGAGGGAGGACCGGTCCGTCGACTTCGACGCGTACGGCGAACATGTCAGCCGCCTCATCGCGGCAGGCTGCGACGGTGTGGTCCCCAACGGCTCCCTGGGGGAGTACCAGACGCTCACCGACGACGAGCGCGACCGCATGGTCCGGGTGGCCGTGGAGGCCGCGGGCGACGGTGCCCGGGTCATGCCCGGGGTCTCCGCCTACGGAAGCGACGAATCACGGCGCTGGGCCGAACAGGCCGCGGACGCGGGCGCCGGATCCGTTCTGCTGCTGCCTCCCAACGGTTACCGCTGCGACGACACGGCGATCGGCGCCCACTACGCCGCGGTCGCCGAAGCCGGCCTGCCGGTCGTCGCGTACAACAACCCGTACGACACCAAAGTGGATCTCTCACCCGCACTGCTGGCCCGCCTCCACCAGGAGGGCAGCATCGTCGCGGTGAAGGAGTTCAGCGGTGATGTGCGCCGTGCGTACGAGATCGCGGAACTGGCCCCCGGTCTCGATGTCCTCGTGGGCGCCGACGACGTCCTGCTCGAACTGGCCCTGGCGGGAGCTGTCGGCTGGATCGCGGGCTGTCCCAACATGCTGCCCGAGAGCTGTGTCACGTTGTACCGAGCCGCCGTCGCCGGAGACCTGGAGACCGCGCTGCCGCTCTACCGGCGGTTGCACCCCTTGCTGCGCTGGGACTCCAAGCCGGAGTTCGTCCAGGCGATCAAGGCGTCGATGGATCGCGTCGGATGGCACGGTGGCCCCACCAGGCCGCCCCGGTTCCCGCTGCCCGAAACCTCTGTCGCCGCCGTCCGGGCGGACACCGAGAAGGCCCTCGCCGAGGGAATGAACTGACCTTCCGGTCTTCCGGCCCTCCGGTCTTCCGGACCGGCCACCGCCGCGTACGGCGGTGGCGACGGGTGCGTACGGGTACGCGCCACTGCCCCGTACCCGTACCCGCACCCGTGTGTGTATCCGTACCTGCTACTGCTACTGCTACTGCTACTGCTGCGCCCGCGCCACCGCCGCACCGGCGAATGCTCCATACCCGCGGCCGTCGTGCCCCTGCCCTGCTGCCGCTCCGTGCCCGTCTCCGCCCCGCGTCCACGGGGCCGTCCAAGGGGGAACCTTGCGTACACGCCGTATCTTCCACGCCGTCGACTCGCACACCGAAGGGATGCCCACCCGTGTGATCACCGGCGGGGTCGGCACCATTCCCGGCGCCACGATGGCGGAGCGGCGACGGTACTTCATGGAGCACCAGGACGACCTGCGTACGCTGCTGATGTACGAGCCCCGAGGCCACGCGGCCATGAGCGGCGCGATCCTCCAGCCCCCCACCCGGCCGGACGCCGACTACGGCGTCCTCTACATCGAGGTCTCCGGCGCCCTGCCGATGTGCGGTCACGGCACCATCGGCGTGGCCACCGTCCTCGTCGAGACCGGCATGGTGGCCGTCACCGAACCGCTCACCGTCGTCAGGCTGGACACCCCCGCCGGTCCGGTCAGCGTCGAGGTCCGGGTCGAGGACGGTGCGGCGACCTCGGCGACCTTCACCAACGTGCCCGCCTTCAGCGCGGGTCTCGACCGCGAGGTCGACGTCCCCGGCCACGGCACCGTGCGCTACGACCTGGCCTTCGGCGGCAACTTCTACGCGATATTGCCGTTGGCCGACCTCGGGCTCCCCTTCGACCGCGCACGCAAGGACGACATCCTCGCGGCCGGGCTCGCCGTGATGGACGCGATCAACGCCACCGACCCGCCCGTCCACCCGGCCGACCCCGGCATCCGCGGTCTCAAGCACGTCCAGCTGCTCGCCCCGGGCTCCGATGCCTCGCACTCCCGGCACGCGATGGCCATCCACCCCGGCTGGTTCGACCGTTCGCCCTGTGGGACCGGTACCTCCGCGCGCATGGCCCAGCTGCACGCCCGGGGCGAACTGCCCCTGAACACCGACTTCGTCAACGAGTCCTTCATCGGTACCTCGTTCACGGGAAGGCTCGTGGAGGAGACCAGTGTCTCCGGTACCCCGGCCGTCGTTCCCACGGTGACGGGCCGGGCCTGGATCACCGGTACGGCGCAGTTCTTCCTGGACCCGACAGATCCGTTCCCCGAAGGATTCCTGCTGTGAGAAGCCCAGGGCGGGGCGCACGGCAGGTCCGGTGGACGGCCGAAAGGGGGACGCGCGCAACGTGACATTGTATCCTGAGGCCCCGCTCGGTGCTGGAGGAATACACCATGACCCGCCTCTCATCCCTCAACACCATCTCGGCCCAGGAGCATCTGCGGGACCGGGTGGCCCACGCGTTGAGGGCGGCGCTCATCGCCGGTGATCTGCGCCCGGGGATGATCTACTCCGCGCCCGCGCTCGCCTCGGAGTTCGGAGTCTCCGCCACCCCGGTCCGTGAGGCCATGCTCGACCTGGCCCGTGAAGGTCTGGTCGAGGCCGTGCGCAACAAGGGTTTCCGGATCACGGAGTTGACCGAGCAGGACCTCGACGACTTCACCGAACTCCGGGCGATGATCGAGGTTCCCACCGTCGGCCGGATCGCCGGGCTGGGGAAGACCCGGCAGCTGGAGGCCCTGCGGCCGCTGGCGCTGGCGATCGTCGACGCCGCGCGCGAACACGACATCCTCGGCTATCTGGAGGCCGACCGGCGCTTCCATCTGGAGCTGCTCGCCCTGGCCGGCAACCGCCGGCTGGTCGAGGAGGTCGGGAACCTCCGCAAGCGCTCACGACTCTTCGGCCTCAACCGGCTGGCAGAGACAGGGCAGTTGATCACTTCCGCCGAGGAACACATCCAACTGCTCGATCTGATCGTCGCGGGAGACGCGAAGCGCGCCGAGGCCTGCATGCTCGCTCATATGTCACATGTCCGGTCCCTGTGGGCCGATGGCGGAGAGACGGACAAGGGCGAGGGCGTCGAACGCATCACGCACCGCAGGGTGGGGCAGGGGTAGGGGCAGGGGCAGGGGCTGTTGGGCGTCCGACGCCTACGCCCTACGCTCCTGCCATGCCGAACTCGGAGCTGCAGCCGATCATTTCCTTCTTGTCGACCTTCGCCCGCCGTCAGGCCGCGCGGGTCGTCGACCTTCCCGGCGGGTTCGCCGCATACGACGACGCCTACGCACACTCCCGCGCGAACAACCAGGTGGTCATCGACACGGCTGTCGAAGCCGAGTCGCTGCCCGCCCTCACGGACGAGGCACTCGGGCATCTGCCGCACCGGCTGGTCTCGGTCCTCGACGACAGCGTCGCGCAGGCCTGCGCGGAGCCGCTGATCCGGGCCGGCTACACCCACTCCACCTATCTGATCATGGTGCACACGGGCCCGGTACCGGCCGGTGGAAACGCGGAGAAGGTCGGCCTCGACGCGCTGCGTGTCCCTCTCACCCGGCGATGGCGGGGCTTCCTGCCGGACGTCGACGACGAGGTCGTACGCCACCTCGTCGACCGACGTCAGGCTCGCCACCGGGGGGCCGACACGGTCCACTTCATCGGAGCCCGCACCCGGGCGGGCGAGGTCGCCTCATGGGCCGACCTCTATCTGGACCCGGCAACCGGCATCGCCCAGATCGAGGACCTGATCACCGCGTCCGCCCACCTCGGCCGTGGCCATGGCGACGCGGTCCTGACCACTGCCCTGCGCCTGGCGGCCGATACGGGCTGCGCCACCCGCTTCCTGACCGCCGACGCGGCGGACTGGCCCCGGCACTGGTACGAGCGCCGCGGGTTCTCCGTCATCGGCCGCTCCCACAGCTTCGAACGGGGCTGAGCGCGGGCCGGCACGACGAACATGAACAACCGACTTCCCCTTTGCCCGTGGCCGCGGTCGCGTCACGCGACGCTGTGATCCAACCCGATGGGGCGGGAGCCGGTCTGTCCCGCCCGGCCGGCTTCTCCCGGGACCACTGGCGGGCGGTGACCGGCGGGCTGATGGGCCGGAGCCGGGTACGGGCGGCGATCGCCGGCCACGTGACCACCGGACTCATGACCGTGCCCTTCGCACCGGCCCCGCCGTGCTCATCCCTGCCGTCCGCCGTGGGCCCGGCCGATTCGCCTGCCGCCCGGCTGAGTTGCGGGGCAATGAATGTGGGTTCAACGGCTTCCGAAGGACATGTGACATGTGCCATTGTACTGATCGCAGGGACGTGGAGTCGTGCTCATGCCATTCGGTAGGGCCCGTCAACTCCATTGCTTCCCCACCCTGCTCAACCCTCCACAGGCCGCGCGTTCCCCGGCGCGGCCACCACTCCGCTGGGAGGCGGCACGTGAAGAACCGATCGGTTCGACAGAGAGAAACCGGGACATCCACCCGGTCACCAGCCCGGATATCCGCCGGTGTTTCAGCCGCGGTACTGGCGGCCTGTCTGGGTGTGGGGCTGCTCGCCGGCCCGGCCCAGTCCGCCCAGCCGTCGTTCGCCCTCGCTGCCGGGGCGAAGTCCGAGGCGAAGGCGCCGGGCGCCCCGGCCACCGGTGCCCCGGACCCGGACGGTCCCACCGCGCGGTCGTCGGCCCCGGCCGCCGAGGACCCGGAGCATGTCGGCACCGCGCCCCTCAAGCCCGCGGACCGGGCGCCCCAGTCCGCGGACAAGGACGCGCTCAAGCGGGACTACGACGACTCCGCGACCGCCGCACCGAGCCGCCGCGCCCCCTCGATGTCCGACAAGGCACGCCTCGCGGCCAAGTCGCGCGGTCTCACCGCCGCCGCGGCGTGCAATGTCAGCGACTTCGCCGGCCGCACCGGTGACGCGCTCGTCCAGCAGGTGATCTCGTCGACCACCGAATGCGTCAACACCCTGTTCACCGTCAAGGGCCAGGACGGCTATAACGTCTTCCGCGAGGCGCAGATGGTCACCATCGCCGACGCCATGCGTGCGCGTACGGCGGCCTACCCCGGCGACAGCAGCACCGGAATGCCGCAACTGGTCCTCTTCCTCAGGGCCGGCTACTTCGTGCAGTACTACGACCCGTCGACGGTCGGTACCTACGGCCCCGCGCTCCGCTCCGCCATCCAGGGAGCCCTGGACGGATTCTTCGCCTCCCCGCACTCCTCGGACGTCACCGACGCCAACGGTGAGACCCTGTCCGAAGCGGTCATCCTTATCGACAGCGCCGTGGAGAACGCCCGGTACCTGAGTGTCGTCAAGCGGCTGCTCGCGGGATACGACTCCTCCTACAACAGCTCCTGGTACATGCTCAACGCTGTCAACAATGTGTACACCGTGACATTCCGCGGTCACCAGGTGCCCGAGTTCATCTCGGCGGTCGAGGCCGACCCCAGCCTGATCGACGCGCTGCACGACTTCGCGGCGAACCACCTGGATCTGCTGGGCACCGAGCGGTCCTACCTGGCCTCCAACGCCGGCCGGGAGCTCGGCCGCTTCCTCCAGGAGCCGTCGCTGCGTGGCAAGGCGAGCCCCCTGGCCGTCTCGCTGCTCAAGAAGAGTTCCATCACCGGACCCACCGCCGCGCTCTGGGTCGGTGTGGCCGAGATGGCGGACTACTACGACCGGGCCAACTGCTCCACATACGACACCTGCGACCTCTCCGCCCGCCTCAAGGAAGCCGTCCTGCCGGTCAAGCACACGTGCAGTGACAGCATCAACATCCTGGCCCAGGAGATCTCGACCACCGACCTGGAGGCGAGCTGCACCAGCCTGCGCAACCAGGACGCCTACTTCCACGACGTCGCACGGGACAAGGGGCCGGTCGCCGACGACCGTAACAACAAGATCGAGGTCGTGGTCTTCGACTCCAGCACCGATTACCAGACCTACGCCGGCGCGATCTACGGCATCAACACGAACAACGGCGGGATGTACCTGGAGGGCGACCCGTCCGTCGAGGGCAACCAGCCGCGGTTCATCGCCTACGAAGCGGAGTGGGTCAGGCCGGAATTCCAGATCTGGAACCTCAACCACGAGTACACGCACTATCTCGACGGCCGGTTCAACATGCACGGCGACTTCGAGGCGGGTCTCACGACCCCGACCATCTGGTGGGTCGAGGGCTTCGCGGAGTACATCTCCTACTCGTACCGCAATGTCACCTATGACGCTGCGATCAGCCAGGCCGGCAAGGGTACCTACACCCTGCGCTCGCTCTTCGACAGCACCTACGAGAACGCCGACCAGACCCGCATCTACAACTGGGGTTACCTGGCCGCCCGTTACATGCTCCAGTCGCATCGCGGCGACGTCGACCAGCTGCTGGGCCTCTACCGCAGCGGCGACTGGGAGAGTGCCCGCACTCTGCTCACCTCGACCATCGGCAATCGGTACGACGCGGACTGGAGCTCCTGGCTGACGGCGTGTGCCGCCGGCAAGTGCGGCACTCTCACGAACCCGCCGGTGGATCTGGGACCCGAGTGCACCGAGAGCGACGTCAGGAAGCTGGCGAAGAACTGCAAGCGCAGCAACCTTTCGGCCACCGAGGGCAACTACTCCTACCACTACATCGACATTCCTTCGGGCACGACTGAGCTGAAGATCACGATGACGGGCGGCAACGGTGACGCCGATCTCTACTACAACGCCAGCCAATGGGCGATGACCGGCGACTACACCAGCCGAGCCGCAGGGGACGGGAACGAGCACACCCTGACCGTCCAGAACCCCAGCGCCGGAAGGCACTTCATCAGCCTCTACTCGGTCAAGGGATTCGACGGAGCCACCGTCGCGACTCAGTTCTGACCGATCTGCTGAACGACGCGTGAAGGGCGGGGCGGTGGCTGCGGGAGCGGCCACCGCCCCGCCCCGTCTCTGCCCCGTCTCTGGCCCGTTTCCGTCCTGCTTCCGCCCCGGCTCACGGAGGCGGGGCGGGGCCGGTCCGGGCCGGGGATCCGATCCGCGCCGCAGGTGGGGGAGCGACGGCGCGGACCGGACCGGTGGGTGCGGGATCAGCAGTCGTGGTCGACGAGGTCGAAGGACGCGTAATGGTCGGCGGTGTAGTAGTCCTCCTGGACTTCCTCACCCGTCACGATCCGCCGGGCGCCGCGGTTGGGCGAGCCGGGGGTGATGACCGTGTACTCGTGGTAGTACCCGGTGCTCCGGTCCGGCAGGATGCCTTCCCGGTTCTGGAAGACGGTGCCGTCCTGGTCGTACGGGAACGGGCCGCCCGCATCGATGAGATCGAGGGTGTCGTGCGCCTGGGACGGCAGATCCGAGTAGCAGATGCTCCCGACCGAGGCGGCGGCGAAGGGCGCGGGGGCGAATCGCGCGGAGGCGGCGTACGAGTTGGTGACGTACGAGTTGGTGACGTACGAGGCGGTGAGGAACGGGGAGGTGGAGAGCGTGGTGGTGGGGGCTGGGGGTGCGGCGGTGTCCGCAGAAGCCGGACCCGAGGCGAAGAGGACGGACAGGAGGGCGGCGGTGCCGCCGAGCATGGTGATCCGTGGGGGGATTCGCATACCCACCATGATGACGCGCGTAGATCTGCCTCCGTCAACACCAACTCGTGTGAATTCTGCGGAAGTTAACCGCAGGTGCGTCTGTATGACGAACACGTTTCCCGGCGGTGGACGCGGTGAGGAGGTGCCGCCACCGCGTTCACCGGCGCGGCTCCGCGCGGCCTCCGGTTCCTTGTTGATGAATCGACAAGCGTGACAACGCTCGGGCGGGGCATGCATTCCGTGAAGCTGTTCGAGGAATTGCCGGAGCAGGGGAGGTCGGTTCACAGTGCGCGCGGGGGAAATGACGAAGCGGCAGGGAAGAACCACGGATGCCGCGGACCGGAAGCCGGATGGCCGACGGGCCGGGGCGGGGAATCCGCCCGACCGAATGCGCCGCAGAATCGGCCATACGGACAGATCCGCCGTGGGGGAGGTGCGCCGGGAATTGAGGGAATTCCTCGGGCGGCACGCCGAGGCCGAGCGGATCGACGAGGCGGAACTGCTCACGAGCGAGCTGGTCACCAACGCACTCATCCACACCCGTCATGGTGCGGTGGTCACGGCCACCGCGGGACCCGGGAGCATCCGGGTGGAAGTCAGGGACTTCATGTCGGACCTGCCCGCGCCGTACGTACCGAACGCCGACGACGGTACGCACGGCAGGGGCCTCATCCTGGTGCGGAGCCTCGCCGATGCCTGGGGTGTGGATACCCAGATGCTGGGCAAGGTGGTCTGGTTCGAGCTGAGGGGGGGGAGGCCCTGACCGGGCGCCTCACCGTTCCGTGAGCGAGCGGGACCCGCCCTCCGCGCCCGCGGGCACATGGGCGGGCGTACGCACGGAACACGTCCACGCGTGATTCCCCTCGTCTACCCGCCCACGTACCCACTCATCCCTTGTCACCCACTCAATATCACCCACCCGATTCACTCGTTCACCCACTCATGTACTCAGCCGAACTGCTGCTCCAGGTCCTTCAGTTTCTGCTCCAGCGAGTCGAGCCGGGGCAGGGCCTGGGTGTCGTCCTCGGCGGTGAGGTCGACGGTCCGGGAGTCATTCCCCGGGGGCGGTGCGGCGGGATCCTTCGAGTTCGAGCCGCTCGCGGTCCGCTTCGGGCCGCGAACGGCTTGCAGGGATGGCCGGGGTCGCAAAGGCAGCTGACCCGGCTCTGCTATGGCAGGCTCCGCGACGGACTGCGCGGAGCCCGAAGCCGGTGCGATGGCCGGGACGTCCGCCGCCGCCCGGACACTCTCGCGGCCACCGCGCCCCCAGGCCCGGTTCTGCCGGTTCAGCGCCTTGATACGGGCCCGGTCCAGCTTCTCCTGGTCCCGGCGGCGGAGCCGGTCCTGCTCCTTCTCCCGCCGGTCCTCCCGTACCTCGTCGACGGCCTCGTCCAGCGTGCGTACGCCTTCGAGGAGCATCAGCGACCAGGCGCCGAAGGTCTCCCGGGGCGCCCGCAGCCACCGTACGATCCGGATCTGCGGCAACGGCCGGGGGACCAGGCCCTGTTCGCGCAGGGCGGCCCGGCGGGTCTGCTTCAGCGCGCGGTCGAAGAGCACGGCCGCCGAGAGGGACATCCCCGCGAAGAAGTGCGGGGCGCCCGCGTGGTCCATGCCGCGCGGCGCGTGCACCCAGTTGAACCAGGCGGCGGCGCCGGCGAATGTCCACACCAGCAGCCGGGAGCCGAGAGCCGCGTCGCCGTGGCTGGCCTCGCGGACGGCCAGCACCGAACAGAACATCGCGGCGCCGTCGAGGCCGAACGGGACGAGGTATTCCCAGCCCCCGGTGAGGTTGAGGTTCTGCCGGCCGAAGCCGACGAGCCCGTGGAAGGACAGGGCTGCGGCGACCGCCGCGCAGCAGAAGAGCAGGACGTACGAGGCGGTCGCGTAGAGCGCCTCCTTGCGCCTCCGGCGTTCCTCGCTGCGTTCCCAGTTGTCGTCGGCCGCGGCCTTTCCAGCGGCGCGCTTGCCGCGCGCGACCACCGTCACCGCCGCCATGACCCCCACGAGCAGCACGGCGCCCGGAAGCAGCCAGTCAAGCGATATGTCGGTCAGTCTCATGCGCGGTCCCTTGCGTCACGTAGGGCGTTTCGGGCGCCATCGTGACGGAAATCCCACCCCGGTCAGGGGGTTTCGGGACAAGAGCACGCTATTGGGGTGACACAGCATACGTATGGACGGAATCTGATCGAATGCCCTGACGAAGAAGACCGGTTGCGTTCGAATTGCGTCATCCGGACGGGCGGTGTGGATCAGGAGGCGGGCGTGAGCTTCCGTACCCGCTCGGCATCGCAGGTACGCGGGCAGGTGACGCAGGTGTCCTCGGGGCGCACGGTGTAGAAGAGGCAGCAGCTGGCCCGGTCGCGGGTCGGCAGCGATTCGCCGTCCGGTCCGGTCAGCTCCCGGAATCCGGCGCTTCCGACGTACGGCTTGGTGGTGCCCGGCAGCAGGAGTTCGAGCTCGGCCATCGCACGGCGTTCCTCGCCGAGCAGATGGGCGATGTACCAGAGGCCCTCGACGATCTCGTCCGTCGCCATGCCCCACAGTGCCCGCTTCCCGCGCCGCATCCGGGGCCCGAACCCTTCCAGCACCGGGCCGATGTGCTCGGCCACGGCGTCCAGCACCTCCGCCCGCAGCGCCGCCTCGTCCGGGACCACCCGGGCGCCGGGCAGTGCGGCCGCCGGGTCGTCCGGCAGGCAGGCGAACTCCCGCACCCGGACGGTGAAATGACCGAGTGCCCGCTGGAAGGCGACATCCCCGACGGGGATCCGAGGTACCCGGCGGTGCAGGAACCACGGCACCGTGACCAGCAGACAGGCGGGCCAGGCGTAGCGGTGGAGCCCGAAGCTGGCCACCACGTCGGGGCGGGCCCGCTGCCCGTGGTCCCGCAGCACCTGGGCGTCGTCCCAGGCGAGGAACGTGTCCAGGGCGGCGCCGCCCCGGGCCAGCTCGGCGGCACCCACCCATCCGGCTCCCGAAGGCGCCGCCACGCCCTCCGCGAGCAGCTCGGCGCGCAGTCCGGGGAACACCTCGGTCAGGCGTGCGTACGCGGCCGTCACAGGGGACGCCGCGGTGCTGGAGAGCAGAGTGGAGACGGTCATGCCGGGCCACCGAATCACGATCGTTTACAGGTAAGCCTTACCTTACCCGAGGGATCGATGTTTGAACTGTGGCGTCCTCCGCCTATCGTGCACAGGGGGCATGGCACACGCGAGCCGGGCCCGCGGCAGGCCGAGGAGGTCCGGGTGGAGCAGGGCAGAGCGCGCGAGGGCGTACGGCCGCCGTGCACGCCCGCCGCGTACGGGGACGCCCTGCGGGTCGTCCGGGTGCCCGAACAGGCGCGTGGCGAGCACACCCACAGCGAGCCGCCCGCCCCCCTGGCCGTGCGGCCTCCCGCCCGTCCGCCCGCTGCCCCGCCCACCGCGCCGCCGGTTGCCCCGCCCGTGGCGCGGGCCGTGCAACGGCACTCCGTGCGCGGCCAGATCCTGGAGGCCCTGCGCGCCGCCCTCGTCGATGGTGAGCTGGCACCCGGTCAGGTCTACTCGGCGCCCGCGCTCGGCGCCCGTTTCGGTGTCTCCGCGACCCCGGTGCGCGAGGCGATGCAGCAGCTGGCGATCGAGGGTGCCGTCGAGGTCGTGCCGAACCGCGGGTTCCGCGTCAGCGAACGGGGACCGCGCGAGCTGGCGGAGCTGGCCGAGGTACGGGCCCTGATCGAGGTCCCGGTGATGCTCCGTCTGGCCCGCACCGTCCCGGCGGGCCGCTGGAGCGCGCTGCGTCCGCTGGCGGAGGCGACGGTCGCGGCGGCGGCGGTCGGCGACCGGGCGAGCTACGCCGAGACCGACCGGGCCTTCCACCGTGCGGTCCTCGCGCTCTCCGGCAATGAGCAGCTGGTCGCGGTCGCGGACGATCTGCACCGGCGTTCCCAGTGGCCGCTGGTGAGCCACCCGGCCACCCGCCGGGCCGAACTGCTCGCCGACGCCGCCGAACACACCGCCCTGCTGGACGCCCTCATCGCCCAGGACACCGCCGTCGTGCAGTCCCTCGTGCGGGAGCACTTCGCGGGTGCGGGCGGCTGATCCCGGCGGGCGGCACGTTCCCCGCCCACCGGATCGCACGGCGTCGGCTCAGTTCGCCCCGGCCGTCTCCGGCGCAGGGGGTTCCAGCCGCGGTGCCAGCCAGGTCGGTACGCCGCCGAGCAGCCGGAAGAGCCGGCCCGCCTCGGCCCGCAGCCGCGCCGCCTCCGGCTCCGGTTCGGCGTCCGCGAGGGAGATGAGCGCCGGGGCCGTACCCACCAGATAGCCCAGCTCCTCCCTTATCCGCAGGGACTCCGCGAAGCCGTGCCGGGCCTCGGCCAGCTCGCCCTCGCGCAGCGCGAGCGAGGCGAGGTGCCGCCAGGTGAACGAGAGCAGCAGCTCGTCGCCCTGGGCCGTGGCACCGGCGTGCGCCCTTCGGTACGCCGCCCGCGCGGACTGCGGGGAGTCGGCGATGTTCTGGGCGATCAGCCCGCGGCGGAAATCCAGCAGCGGGCGTCCCGGAGCGGCGGGCGCCAGCAGGGCGGCGGCCCTGCTCAGTGCCACACTGGCCTCGTCCGCCCGGTCACGCGTCCCGAGGAGCGTCGAGGCATAGGCGAGATAGCCGCGTTCGCAGGCGGCCGCCCCGCGCTCCGTGTCGCTCCGGGCCAGTGCCTCGGCGGTGCGCAGCGCGTCCTCCGCGTCGGTCCAGCCCTGGCCGGTGTAGAGACATCGCTCGGTCAGCAATGAAGTGCGCTGGAGCGCGGCGGCCGGGTCGGTCACCGCGTGCGGTTCGAGCAGCGCCGCCGCATCCGTCCAGCAGGCGCGTGACCGCAGGCGCCATACCGCTGTCTGGAGCGGCGGATCGTCATCTGCTGTCGTTCCGGAACCAGACATGGCGGTATGCGCCACATTGCCCTCCCCGAGCGCGCCATTGAGCTGTTGAGTCTGGGCGCATCTCAGCACGGATTGGCACGCCGGGCCAAGGGGTCCGGCCGATGTCAGGTGAAATAATTCACAATCGGCCGGGCCCTGTTGGAGGTCCGGGAGGCCCGGGAGATCAGCTCATACGCAGGGCCAGGAAGAAATCGAGCTTGTCCTCCAGGCGGGAAAGATCACGTCCCGTCAACTGCTCGATCCGTCCGACGCGGTAGCGCAGCGTGTTGACGTGCAGGTGCAGCCGGGCCGCGCAGCGGGTCCAGGAACCGTCGCAGTCCAGGAACGCTTCCAGCGTCTCGATCAGCTCGGCGCGGTGGCGCCGGTCGTAGTCGCGGAGCGGGTCCAGCAGCCGGGCGGTGAAGGCCCGGCGCACGTCGTCGGGCACGAACGGCAACAGCAGTACGTGCGAAGCGAGTTCGTGGTGTCCGGCCGCGCAGACCCGGCCGGGCCGGGCCGCCGCCACCCGGCGGGCGTGCCGGGCCTCCTCCAGGGCGCCGCGCAGACCTTCGGCGGAGTGCACCGCCGCGCTGACACCCAGTGTCAGCCGGCCGTCGTCGGCGAGCCCGGCGGAGAGCGGATCGCGGACGGCGGCCAGCAGCACGTCGGCGTGCAGCGCCTGACCGTGCCCTTCCGGCGTCCCACCGGCGCCGCCCCTCTCCCCGTCGGCACCGTCGGCACCGCCGGCCGCGTCCGGTCCGGCCGGGTTCGCCGAGGACAGCGGTACGAGGGCGATGGCCTCGTCACCCGTGTGGGCGACCGCGATCCGGTCGGCGGTGTCCGGGCCGCTGACCGCCGGGTCCACCAGGATCTCCTCCAGCAGCGCCTGGGCGACAGGGCCGCCCGCGATGTCCGCGGCGGATCCGGAAGCGGTCGGTCCGCCCTCGGCGGTCCAGTCGACCCGGGCCACCACGACCTGCCAGTGCGGGGCGGTCCCCAGGCCCGGCAGCAGGACCGGCGCGGCGACCCGCAGCCTGGCCGCGATCTCGGCCGGGGGCGCACCCGCCTGGACCAGTTCCAGAACCTCCTGGGCGAGCCTGCGGCGTACCGTACGGGCGGCGTCGCGCCGGTCGCGTTCGACGGCGATCAGCTGGGTGACGCCCTGGAGCAGATCGAGCCGGGCGGCCGGCCAGTCGCCCGCGTCGGCCTCGACGGCCAGCAGCCAGTCGGAGAGCACCGACTCGCGCACATCGCGGGACGCCGGCAGGGCACCTCGGCCGCTGTTCCGGATCGGGAACAGCGAATACGTCGTACCGTCCAGCGTGGCACGGTGTGGGGCCCGGCGTCCGGTGCGGGTCGCGGCCAGATGCCGTCCGGCCAGTTCGGCCCCGGTCCGTGCGGGCAGCGGCTCACCCGCCCCCGCGATCTGCCGGCCGGTGGGGGAGAGTACCCAGGCGCGAAGGTCCAGGTCGGAGGTGAGCAGGTCCAGGACCACCTCCGGGCCGCCGCCCGCCGGGCCCGAGGTCATCAGCCTGCGGTGCCGGTCGACGACCGCGGCGAGGTCCCCGGCCCGCTCGCCGGAGACCTGACGCACCACGTGCTCGGTGATCGTTGCAAATGCCACGGTCTCGTTCACGGCGAAGAGTGGGAGACGGTGGTGCCGGCACGCCTCGACCAGATCCTCGGGGATGTCGCCGAGTTCCGCCTCGCCCGCCGCGAGTCCGGCGACCTGGGCCCCCGCCAGGATCCGGACGAACGGTTCCGAGTCCGCGGCGTCACGGCGCCAGGCGAGACCGGTGAGGACCAGCTCGCCGCCGGAGAGGTAGCGGCTGGGGTCGCGGAGATCGGTGGTCATGACGCCACGGACCGCGCGGTCCAGTTCGTCCTCGCCGCCGAGCAGCCGCAGGCCCAGCGCCTCGGTGTCCAGCAGTGCGCGCAGCCGCATCTCGTTGCCGCCGTTCTTTCGGTAGGTGGGACGAATCGGTTCTTCGGTGGGGCGGCCGGTCGGTGGGGCGGCCGGACGGTGGGGTGGACCGGCCGAGGGGACGGACCGGTTCTTCGAGGGGGCGGACCGGGTGGATCGGTGGCCGGACCGATCGGGGGACCGACCGGTTGGCGGGAGAGACGGAGGGATAGCGGGGGTACCTGTGAGTTGCGGTGAGGTTACTGATTCCCACCATTCGTTCGAATCTACAAGACGAGGAAGGAGACCAGCCAACTCCTTCAGTGTTTCGGTGACTGCACCGGCCGGAGCGGCGGCTTGTGTACTGGGTCACACCACGTGAACAGCACATGAACGAGCCAGTCGAGGGCCGGCCGTCCCCCGCCCCAGCGAACGACCGATTGAGAAGAAGAGAGCCACTCATGGACTTCCTTCGCCCCGCCAGCTGGGAGGAGGCGCTCGCCGCCAAGGCCGAGCACCCCACGGCCGTGCCCATCGCGGGCGGCACCGATGTGATGGTCGAGATCAACTTCGACCACCGGCGGCCCGAGTACCTCCTGGACCTGAACCGCATCGGTGAGCTGTCCGAGTGGGAGGCGGGCCGGGAGAACGTACGGCTCGGCGCCTCCGTCCCGTACAGCGCCATCATGGAGCACCTCCGGGCCGAGCTGCCCGGCCTGGCGCTCGCCTCGCACACCGTCGCCTCCCCGCAGATCCGCAACCGCGGCGGCGTCGGCGGCAACCTGGGCACCGCGTCGCCCGCCGGTGACGCCCACCCGGCCCTGCTCGCCGCGGGAGCCGAGGTGGAAGCCGCGTCCGTGCGCGGGACCCGGATGATCCCCATCGACGCCTTCTACACCGGTGTCAAGCGCAACGCACTGGCACCGGACGAGCTGATCCGGGCGGTGCACATCAAGAAGGCCGACGGGCCGCAGCAGTACTCCAAGGTCGGCACCCGCAACGCGATGGTCATCGCCGTCTGCGCCTTCGGCCTCGCGCTGCACCCCGCGACCCGCACCGTCCGCACCGGCATCGGCTCCGCCGCCCCGACCCCGGTCCGGGCCAGGGAGGCCGAGGAGTTCCTGAACGCCGCGCTGGAGGAGGGCGGCTTCTGGGAGAGCGGAAAGATCATCACCCCGTCCGTCGCCAAGCAGTTCGCCGAGCTCGCCGCCGGTGCCTGCAACCCGATCGACGACGTACGCGGCACCGCGAAGTACCGCAGGCACGCGGTCGGCATCATGGCCCGCCGCACGCTCGGCTGGACCTGGGAGCAGTACCGGGGCGAGGGCCGCACGCTTGAAGGAGCTGCATAACCATGCGAGTGAATTTCACGGTCAACGGCCGTCAGCAGGAAGCCGACGATGTCTGGGAGGGCGAGTCGCTCCTGTACGTCCTGCGTGAGCGCATGGGTCTTCCCGGTTCGAAGAACGCCTGCGAACAGGGTGAGTGCGGCTCCTGCACGGTCCGGCTGGACGGTGTGCCGGTCTGCTCCTGTCTCGTCGCCGCCGGCCAGGTGGAGGGCCGCGAGGTCGTCACCGTCGAGGGCCTGGCCGACTACGCCAGGCACCGCGAGGACGCCCATCCGGGCAGCGGCTGCGCCTCCGGGGCCTGCGGTACGACGCTCGACGCCGCCCGGCGATGGGAGGCGAGGCCCACCGACGCACAGAGCGGCGGGGCCACCGAGCTGTCCCCGGTCCAGCAGGCGTTCATCGACGCCGGAGCCGTCCAGTGCGGCTTCTGCACCCCCGGCCTGCTGATCGCCGCCGACGACCTGCTGGAGAAGCACCCCTCCCCGTCCGACCAGGACATCCGTGAGGCGCTCTCCGGAAACCTGTGCCGCTGCACCGGTTACGAGACGATCCTCGACGCGGTCCGCCTCGCGGCCGCCCGTCAGGAAGAGGCGGCCCGATGACCATGACGCCGCATCCACGAGCCGCCACCGTCCCGGCCGGCACTCCCATCAAGATCACCCAGGGCTCGCCCACCAAGGGCGGCATCGGCGAGTCGACCCTGCGCCCCGACGGCACACTCAAGGTCACCGGAGAGTTCGCGTACTCCTCCGACATGTGGCACGAGGACATGCTGTGGGGCCACACGCTCCGCTCCACCGTCGCGCACGCCGAGATCAGGTCCATCGACATCGGCGAGGCCGTCGCGATGCCCGGTGTCCACGCCGTGCTGACCTACGACGACCTGCCCGCCGCGATGAAGAACTACGGCCTGGAGATCCAGGACACCCCCGTTCTCGCCCACGGCAAGGTCCGCCACCACGGGGAGCCGGTCGCGCTGGTCGCCGCCGACCACCCGGAGACCGCCCGCCGGGCCGCCGCCAGGATCAGGATCGACTACGCCGAACTGCCGGTCATCACGGACGAGGCGTCCGCGACCGCCCCCGGCGCGGTCCTGGTCCACGAGGGCCGCGAGGACCACCACGTCGGCCATGTCCCGCACCCCAACATCGTGCACCGTCAGCCGATCATCCGCGGCGACGCCGACGAGGCCGCGAAGCGGGCCGATGTCATCGTCACGGGCGACTACACCTTCGGCATGCAGGACCAGGCCTTCCTCGGCCCGGAGTCCGGCCTCGCCGTGCCCTCCGAGGACGGTGGCGTCGAACTGTACGTCGCCACCCAGTGGCTGCACTCCGACCTGAGGCAGATCGCCCCCGTCCTCGGCCTGCCCGAGGACAAGGTCCGCATGACGCTCTCCGGCGTCGGCGGCGCCTTCGGCGGCCGCGAGGACCTGTCGATGCAGATCCACGCCTGCCTGCTGGCGCTGCGCACCGGCAAGCCGGTCAAGATCGTCTACAACCGGTTCGAGTCCTTCTTCGGGCATGTCCACCGGCACCCGGCGAAGCTCCACTACGAGCACGGCGCCACCAAGGACGGCAAGCTCACACACATGAAGTGCCGCATCGTCCTGGACGGCGGCGCCTACGCGTCGGCCTCCCCGGCGGTCGTCGGCAACGCCTCCTCGCTCTCGGCCGGCCCGTACGCCATCGAGGACGTCGACATCGAGGCGATCGCGCTCTACACCAACAACCCGCCCTGCGGAGCCATGCGCGGCTTCGGCGCGGTCCAGGCGTGCTTCGCGTACGAGGCACAGATGGACAAGCTCGCGGCGAAGCTGGACATGGACCCCGTGGAGTTCCGCCGGATCAACGCCATGGAGCAGGGCACCCTGCTGCCGACCGGCCAGCCCTGCGACTCCCCGGCCCCGGTCGCCGAGCTGCTGCGCCGGGTCAAGTCCCGGCCGATGCCGCCCGCGCAGCAGTGGCTGTCCGCCGACGCGGCGGGCAGCTCCGTCGACGTCCGCGCCCTGCCCGGTGGACTCTCCAACACCACCCACGGCGAAGGCGTCGTCCGTGGCGTCGGCTACGCGGTCGGCCTGAAGAACGTCGGTTTCTCCGAGGGCTTCGACGACTACTCCACCGCCCGTGTCCGGATGGAGGTCATCAACGGCGAACCGGTCGCCACCGTGCACACCGCGATGGCCGAGGTCGGCCAGGGCGGCGTCACCGTGCACGCACAGATCGCCCGTACCGAACTCGGCGTCAGCCAGGTCACCATCCACCCGGCCGACACCCGGGTCGGCTCGGCCGGATCCACGTCCGCGTCCCGCCAGACGTACGTCACCGGCGGCGCCGTGAAGAATTCCTGCGAAGCCGTCCGGGAACAGGTCCTGGAGCTCGGCCGGCGCAAGTTCGGTACGTACCACCCCGCCTGGGCCACCGCCGAACTCCTGCTGGAGGGCGGCAAGGTCGTCACCGACGGCGGCGAGGTACTGGCCGATGTGGCCGACGTGCTGGGGACCGAGGCGATCGACATCGAGCTGGAGTGGCGCCACCGCCCCACCGAGGCGTTCGACCTGCGCACCGGACAGGGCAACGGCCACGTCCAGTACTCCTTCGCCGCGCACCGCGCCGTCGTCGAGGTCGACACCGAACTCGGCCTCGTCAAGGTCATCGAACTGGCCTGCGCCCAGGACGTCGGCAAGGCACTCAACCCGCTGTCGGTCATCGGCCAGATCCAGGGCGGCACCCTCCAGGGCATGGGCATCGCCGTCATGGAGGAGATCATCGTCGACCCGAAGACCGCGAAGGTGCGCAACCCGTCCTTCACGGACTACCTGCTGCCCACCATCCTGGACACCCCGACGATCCCGGTCGACGTGCTCGAACTGGCCGACGACCACGCCCCGTACGGGCTCCGCGGCGTCGGCGAGGCCCCGACCCTCTCGTCCACCCCGGCCGTCCTCGCGGCGATCCGGAACGCCACGGGTCTGGAGCTCAACAGGACGCCCGTGCGCCCCGAGCACCTCACCGGCGCCTGAGGGTCCGCCGCCGGACACGGCTCCCGGGCGGCCGCGCCCGGAGAGTCCCGTCGGCGGCGTGCGCCCGGCCGGCGTGCGCCCGCGCCCCTGCTCCCGGGCGCACGCCCGGAACTCGCCGGACTCTCCGAGGTCTCCGGACGCTCCGGACTCTCCGGATGTTCCGGACTCTCCGGACGCTCCGGAAGCGCCCCAGTCGTCGTTCCCCCTGAACTCTCCGGGCGGTGCGAAGTGCCGTGAACGTCACACTTCCCCGCGTACCGCACCGTCCGGAGACCACCAAGTGCCGTACCGCTCACGGCTCTTCGTAAGGCCTCAGTACATCCTTACCTGCATGAACAGTTCGCCTCGGGCCGTCCCCCGGGTCGTGCCGCCAGCGCAGTCATCCCAAATCCCGCACTCAGTACTCACCACGCGGGTGCCCCTGTGAACCTTGGGAGTCAGGCATCATGACCCAGCAGTCAGTCGAGCCCGGGACCGGTGCGGAGGACGCGGGCTCCGGCTCGCGCGTCCCCGCCGGAAGATCTTGGCTCGACCGGTACTTCCACATATCCGAACGAGGATCCACGGTCGCGCGCGAGGTGCGCGGCGGCGTCACGACCTTCATGGCCATGGCGTACATCCTCCTGCTCAACCCGCTGATCCTCGGTGGCAAGGACGTCGACGGCAACCTCCTCAGCCAGCCCGGCCTGATCACCGCGACCGCGCTCGCGGCGGCCGCCACCACCCTGCTGATGGGCTTCGTCGGCAAGGTCCCGCTGGCGCTCGCCGCCGGACTGAGCGTCTCCGGCGTGCTGTCCTCGCAGGTCGCGCCCAATATGACCTGGCCGCAGGCCATGGGCATGTGTGTGATCTACGGTGTGGTGATCTGCCTCCTGGTGGTCACCGGACTGCGCGAAATGATCATGAACGCGATCCCGCTCGCGCTCAAGCACGGCATCACCATGGGGATCGGGCTCTTCATCGCCCTCATCGGCCTCTACAAGGCCGGCTTCGTCCACCAGGGCAGGGCGACCCCGGTATCGCTCGGCCCGGCCGGTGAACTCTCCGGCTGGCCCGTACTCATCTTCTGCGTGACCCTGCTGCTGATTTTCATGCTCCAGGCCCGCGACATCCCCGGCGCGATCCTGATCGGCATCGTCGTCGGCACCGTGATCGCCATCGCCGTCAACGCGATCGCCGACATCGACGCCAAGTCCTGGAGCAGCGGCCCGCCGGAGCTGAACGGCAGCGCGGTCTCCGCACCCGACTTCTCGCTCTTCGGGGACGTCGAGTTCGGCGGCTGGGGCGATGTCGGGGTGATGACCGTCGGCATGATCGTCTTCACCCTGGTGCTGGCCGGCTTCTTCGACGCGATGGCCACCATCATCGGAGTCGGTACGGAAGCCGGGCTCGCCGACGACAAGGGCCGGATGCCGGGCCTGTCCAAGGCGCTGTTCATCGACGGTGCGGGCGGCGCGATCGGCGGAGTCGCCGGAGGCTCCGGGCAGACCGTGTTCGTCGAGTCGGCCACCGGGGTCGGCGAGGGGGCCCGGACCGGGTTCGCCTCCGTCATCACCGGACTCTTCTTCGCCGCCTGCCTGTTCTTCACCCCGCTCACCGCGATCGTGCCGACCGAGGTGGCCTCCGCCGCCCTCGTCGTCATCGGCGCGATGATGATGCAGAACGCCCGGCACGTGGACTGGGGCGACCGCTCCGTCGCCATCCCGGTCTTCCTCACCGTGGTCCTGATGCCCTTCACGTACACCATCACCACCGGCGTCGCCGCGGGTGTCATCTCGTACGCCGCCATCAAGCTCGCCCAGGGCAGGGCCCGCGAGGTCGGGGCCTTCATGTGGGGCCTGACCGTGATCTTCATCGTGTACTTCGCCCTCAACCCGATCGAGAGCTGGCTGGGCATCCACTGACGTCCGCCCCTCCCCCTTCGCCCAAGGAGACACGCCATGCTGGACATCGCCGAAGAGCTGCACCGGTGGGTCGGGCGGGGACGCGAGTTCGCCGTCGCCACCGTGGTGGCGGTCGGCGGCAGCGCGCCCCGGCAGCCGGGAGCCGCCCTCGCCGTCGACCGCGACGGCACGGCCGTCGGATCGGTCTCCGGGGGATGTGTGGAGGGGGCGGTGTACGAGCTGTGTCAACAGGCCCTCGACGACGGCAGAACCGTCCGGGAGCAGTTCGGCTACAGCGACGAGGATGCCTTCGCGGTCGGTCTGACCTGCGGCGGCATCATCGACATCCTGGTCACACCGGTGCGGGTGGACGATCCCGCCCGCCCGGTGTTCGCCGCCGCGCTGGCGGCCGCCGCTCAGGGGGCGGCGGCCGCTGTCGCCCGCGTCACCGACGGCCCCGCCGGACTTCTCGGCCGCCCGCTCCTCGTGCGCCCCGACGGGACGTACGAGGGCGGGCTCGGCGGTCACCCGGCGCTGGACCGTACGGCAGCCGCCGAGGCCCGCGCCATGCTCGACGCGGGCCGCACCGGGCCGCTCACCATCGGCGCGGAGGGCTCGCGCTGCGGCCGGCCCGTCCAACTGCTCGTCGAGTCGAGCGTTCCGCCTCCCCGCATGATCGTGTTCGGGGCCATCGACTTCGCCGCCGCACTCGTGCGGGCCGGCTCCTTCCTCGGCTACCGGGTCACCGTGTGCGACGCCCGGCCGGTGTTCGCGACCCGGGCGCGCTTCCCGGAGGCCGACGAGATCGTCGTCGACTGGCCGCACCGCTATCTCGCCGCCACCGAGGTGGACGCGCGAACCGTGCTCTGTGTCCTCACCCATGACGCCAAGTTCGACGTACCGCTGCTGGAGGCGGCACTCAAGCTGCCGGTCGCCTACGTCGGCGCGATGGGCTCGCGCCGCACCCACCTGGAGCGCAACGAACGCCTCCGTGAGGCCGGGGTCACCGAGCCCCAGCTGGCCCGGCTGCGCTCACCGATCGGCCTCGACCTCGGTGCCCGTACGCCGGAGGAGACGGCGCTGTCGATCGCCGCCGAGATCGTCGCCGTACGGCGCGGCGGCAGCGGTGTCCCGCTCACCGGCGCCCACACCCCGATCCATCACGAGGAGGGCTCCCCGCTCGTCCCGGTGGTCTGAAAGAGACCATCACGGCCCGGCCCGGCCCCGGAGCAGGGCCGGAGCCGGGCCCGGGAAGTGCGGGACGAGTCCCCGGATACGGCCTGAAATCGCGTCCCGCGGTGCTGTCCGCCGACGGGCGGATTACCGCCACGGCGCATTCCTGCCAGCCCGGAACCCGTTCGTGGCCGCGCATTTACCGGTAGATCAGCCGCATGACATTTTCTCCCTCCTCCGCTCCCGGCAGGGCGAGACCCGCTCGCACGGGACGCAGAGCTCTGCTCATAGCGACCTCCGTCGCACTCGTGAGCGGCGCCGTGCTTCCCGTCGCGGGTTCGGCCGCCGCCGCCCCCCAGCCACGCTCCGCCGAAGGCCGCCACGAGGCCCGGGTCGAGAGCCACGACATCACCCTGCTCACCGGGGACGTCGTGCACTTCGTGGACGGTCCCGGCAACCAGGACACGGTCACCGTGGACCGCCCCGAGGGTGCGACGGGCGGTGTCCACGTCCAGCAGGCGGGCGAGGACCTGTACGTCCTGCCCGACGAGGCCACCGCGCTGCTCGCGGCCGGAAAGCTGGACCGGCGGCTGTTCAACGTCTCGGCCCTGGTGAAGATGGGGTACGACGACAGCTCCACCGGCGGCATCCCGCTGATCGCCACCTACCCGGCGAGCAGGGCCACGTCACTGCCCGCGGCCCCGCGCGGGGCGAAGAAGGTCCGCACGCTCGAATCCATCCACGGCGCCGCGCTGAAGGCAGACAAGGACGAGGCCCGCTCCTTCTGGAGCGACATCGTCCGCACGGAGAAGGCCCGTTCGCTGGACAACGGCATCGCCGGGCTGTGGCTCGACGGCCGCTCGGAGGCGCTGCTCAAGGAGTCGGTGCCGCAGGTCAACGCCCCGCAGGCATGGGCCGCCGGATTCGACGGCAAGGGCACCAAGGTCGCGGTCCTGGACACCGGCATCGACGCCGACCACCCCGACGTCAAGGACCGGATCGCCGGCTCCCGGAGCTTCGTGCCCGGTGAGGAGGTCGACGACAAGAACGGCCACGGCACGCATGTCGCGTCCACCATCGCCGGTTCGGGTGCCGCTTCCGAGGGCGCCAACAAGGGCGTCGCGCCGTCCGCGGACCTCCTCGTCGGCAAGGTTCTCAGCGACGAGGGATCCGGTGCGGACTCGGGGATCATCGAAGCCATGGAGTGGGCGAAGGCGGAGGGCGCCGATGTCGTCTCCATGAGTCTCGGCTCGCCGGTGCCGGACGATGGGTCCGACCCGATGTCGCAGGCCGTGAACGCCCTGTCGGCCGACGGCGGTCCGCTGTTCGTGATCGCCGCGGGCAACGCCTACGGCGCGGGCACCATCGGCTCACCCGGCTCGGCCGAGAAGGCCCTCACCATCGCGGCCGTCGACAAGCGGGACGGCCGCGCGGACTTCTCCTCCATGGGCCCGCTCGTCAGGTCCCACGGGCTCAAGCCCGACCTGTCCGCCCCCGGCGTCGACATCAACGCGGCGGCCTCGCAGTCGGTCCCCGGCATCGAGGGCATGTACCAGTCGATGTCGGGTACGTCGATGGCCACCCCGCATGTCGCGGGCGCCGCGGCGATCCTGAAGCAGCGTCACCCGGACTGGTCCGGCCAGCGCATCAAGGACGCGCTGATGAGCTCGTCCAAGGCGCTGCCCGGCTACACCCCGTACGAGCAGGGCACCGGGCGGCTGGACGTGAAGGCGGCGATCGACACGACGGTCGAGGCCACCGGCTCCGTCGCGGTCGCCTCGTACGACTGGCCGCACAGCCCGGCCGATCCGGTCTCCGAGCGGACCATCACCTACCGCAACACGGGGGACAAGGACGTCACGCTCAGCCTGGCCACCGACACGGACTCCGGCGCGTACACCCTGTCCACCTCCACGCTGACCGTCCCGGCGGGCTCCACCGCCCAGGCCGTGCTGTCGCTGGACCCGTCCGAGGCCGCCAACAACACCCAGTTCTCCGGCCAGGTCCTCGCCAAGGACGTGGCGGGCACCGTCGTCGCGCACACCGGCTTCGCGCTCCACAAGGAGCAGGAGCTGTACGACCTGACCCTGGAGCTCCGCGACCGCGCGGGCAAGCCGATGGACGGACAGGTCGTCTTCGCCGCGCTCGGCGACCCGCAGCTGAATGTCGTCAATGTCTCGGGTGACACGACACTGCGGCTGCCGCCGGGCAATTACACCGCCTGGACCGCCGCCGAGATCGACGGCGACCGGGCGGACTCGAAGGGCGTCGCGTTCCTCGCGGCCCCGGAGACGATCCTGAACAAGGCGACCACCGTCACCCTGGACGCCTCCAAGGCCCGCAAGGTGGGCGTGCGCACGCCCAAGGAGACCGAGACCCGCCAACTGCGGTATGACATGGCACGCACCGCCCCGGACGGCACGGTCCAGCGCGACGCGTACCAGATCCCGCTGACGTACGACCAGCTGTGGGCGAGCCCGACCGAGAAGGTCACCGAGGGCGGCTTCAGCTTCCTGACCCGCTGGCGCCAGGGCGAGGAGCTGATCGACCTCACGGCCGACGGCCATGACGTCCCGGCCTTCGTGCAGGGCGGCTCGGTCGTCGCCGAGGACAGTGAGCAGAAGCTGACCGGTGTCTTCGCCGGCAACGGCGCCGCGGCCGACTACAAGGGCCTGAACGCCAAGGGCAAGGCCGTCGTGGTCAACCGCAGCGGGTCGGTCACCCCAGCGGAGCGGCTGGCGGCCGCCCTCGCCGCGGGTGCCAAGGCGCTCTTCGTCGTCAACGACGACCGCGGGGTCGCGATGGAGTCATACGCCCCCTACGGCGAGCAGACCACCATCCCGGTCGCCTCGGTGCAGAAGACCGCGGGCGAGACCCTGGTCAAGGCGGCGCAGCGCGGCAAGAAGCTCTCCGTCGACCAGAAGAAGTTCGCCGACTACGTCTACGACCTGGTCGACCGGCACGACGGCGCGATCCCGGACCGCTCGCTGGCCTTCGCCCCGTCGGCCCGGCAGCTGGCGAAGGTGGAGAACACCTTCTACGGCCACAAGGCCGCGCTCGGCGCCGGATACCGCTACGACATCCCGGACTACGGGCCCGGCGTCGGCTTCGAGGAGTACGAGAGCTTCCCGGGCACCCGCACCGAGTGGGTCACCCCGCTTCCGGGCGACTCCTTCTGGTACGAGAACCACTCGGTGCTCAACGCCGAGGCCTCCGACCGGGCGCACGAGATGCGCAGCGCGGAGCTGGACTACAAGGCGGGCAGGACCTACCGCGACGAGTGGTTCGCCCCGGTGACCGGCCCCCGTCTCGGCACCGGCTACTGGGGGCCGTTCCGTACCGCCCGCAACGACATCCAGTTCAACATCACGCCGTGGACCGACTCGGGCGAGGGGCACTCCGGCTCGATGGAGAACGAGTACGACACCACCTCGTACGGCTTCTACCAGGGCGACAAGCTGATCAGGAAGGGCGCGGGCCGGGCCGGATACGCCGGGGACCTGTCGGCGGAGAAGCTGCCGTACCGCCTGGTGATCGACTCCGTCCGGGACGCCGGGACCTGGAAGACCTCGACGCGTACGCACACCGAGTGGAACTTCGTCTCGGGTGCCCTGGACGAGAACGGGCCGCAGCAGGCGGACATCCCGCTGCTTCAGCTGGACTACGACGTGGACACCGACCTGGCCGGTGACGTCAAGGCCGGCAAGTGGACCGAGGTCGGTCTGGAGGCCGGTACCCAGGCGTGGCTGGACGGCGCCGTGAAGGCGACCAGGGCCTCGTTGTCGGTCAGCTACGACGAGGGCGCGTCCTGGAGCGCGGCGGAGCTGCGCAAGGGCTCGTCGGGCGAGTGGACCGCGAAGTTCAGGACGCCGAAGAAGGGTGCCGCCTCGGTTTCCCTCAAGGTGCACGCGGAGGGCCCCGGTGGCCTGGCCGTCGACCAGGAGATCATCAGGGCCTTCGGCCTCAAGTGACCTGCCGAGAGAACCAAGTGACCTGCTGAGAGACCCATTTGAGGTGGTTCCGCAGCCCCGGCGGGGGCTGCGGAACCACCTCTCTTTACGTTCTCTTGAAGCTTGAAATTTGTCTACTTTGCCCGTATATGGCGGGCGATAACCCCAGAAAGGGACTTTTTGCGGTGTGGAGCGAGTTGCCACGGAGCCACTCGGAGGCTTATAAGAGGAACGTGGTCACGGCGATTCCGGGAATTCCGGGGACTGCCGCCATGGAGGTTTCCCATGTTTCTCACTCCGTCCGACACGGAGAAATTGCTGCTGAGCGTCGCCGGAATGGTGGCCCGGGACCGGCGTGAGCGCGGTGTCCGTCTCAACTACCCCGAGGCCGTCGCCCTGCTCGCCTGCTGGGCCATGGAGCGAGCCCGCGAAGGCGCTCCCGTCCACGACCTCATGACCGCGGGCCGCACCGTCCTGACCCGCGCTGACGTGCTCGAAGGTGTCCCCGAGATGCTGCACGACGTCCAGGTCGAGGCGACCTTCCCCGACGGGCGCAAGCTCGTCACGATCACCTCGCCGATTCCGTGATCCCCGGCGAGATCCGGACCGGATCCGGCGTACTGAAAATCAATGACACGCTTACCCAATTGCAGCTCACCGTAGTGAATGACGGCGACCGGCCCATTCAGGTCGGCTCGCACCTGCATTTCTCCGACGCGAATCCCGCGCTTTCCTTCGACCGTGTTCTCGCCGAGGGATTCCGCCTCGACATCCCGTCGGGCACATCGCTGCGCTTCGAACCCGGCGTCGGCGCCGACATCACGCTCGTCGAGCTCGGCGGCCGCCGCAGGGTGCCCGGCATCGTGGTGCCCGGCACCCGCACCACAGAGACGGAGGCCGTGTGACATGGCACAGATGACCCGCGCCGCCTACGCGGCGCTCTACGGACCCACCACCGGCGACCGCGTCCGCCTCGCCGACACCGATCTGTGGATCGAGGTGGAGGAGGACCGCTGCTTCGGCGGCGACGAGGCCGTGTTCGGCGGCGGCAAGTCCATCCGCGAGTCGATGGCCCAGGCCACCACGTCACGCGCCGACGGCGCCCTCGACCTCGTCATCACCAATGTCGTCGTCCTCGACCACTGGGGCATCGTCAAGACCGACATCGGCATCCGGGACGGCCGGATCGTCGCCCTGGGCCGTTCCGGCAACCCCGACATGAGCGACGGCGTCCACCCCGACCTGGTCATCGGCCCCGGCACCGATGTCGTCTCCGGCGAGGGCCGCATCCTGACGGCCGGGGCCGTCGACACCCACGTCCACTTCCTGATGCCGGAGACCCTCCACGAGGCGCTCGCCACCGGCACCACCACCGTGATCGGCGGCGGCACCGGGGCCACCGAGGCGTCCAAGGCCACCACCGTCACCCCCGGTGCCTGGAACCTCGCGATGATGCACCGGTCCCTGGACAGCGTCCCGCTCAACATCATGCTGTTCGGCAAGGGCTCCACCGTCGGCGAGGAAGCCCTGCGCGAGGCGGCGCTCGGCGGCGCCGGAGGCTACAAGGTCCACGAGGACTGGGGCGCCACCCCCGCCGCGATCGACGCCGCGCTGAAGGCCGCCGACGCCTACGGCCTCCAGGTCGCGCTGCACGCCGACAGCCTCAACGAGGCCGGCTACGTGGAGGGGACCCTCGACGCGATCGCCGGACGCGGCATCCACGTCTTCCACGCCGAAGGCGCGGGCGGCGGCCACGCACCCGACATCATCACCGTCGCCTCGCACCCCCATGTGCTGCCCGCGTCCACCAACCCCACGCTCCCGCACACCGTCAACACCGTCGCCGAACACCTCGACATGCTGATGGTCTGTCACCACCTCAACCCGCGCGTACCCGAGGACCTGGCCTTCGCCGAGTCCCGCATCCGCGCCACCACCATCGCCGCCGAGGACGTCCTGCACGACATCGGCGCCCTCTCCATCACCTCCTCCGACGCCCAGGCCATGGGCCGGATCGGTGAGGTCGTCTGCCGCACCTGGCAGGTCGCCCATGTGATGAAGCGGCGCTTCGGCGACCGGGGCTCCGAACTCCCCGCCGACAACGAGCGGGCCCGCCGCTATGTCGCCAAGTACACGATCTGCCCCGCCGTGGCCCATGGCATCGACCATGTCGTCGGCTCCGTCGAACCCGGCAAGCTGGCCGACCTCGTGCTCTGGGACCCCGCCTTCTTCGGCATCCGCCCGGCAGCGGTGATCAAGGGCGGCATGGTGGTGTACGCCCCGCTCGGCGATGCCAACGCGGCCATCCCCACCACCCAGCCGGTGCTGCTCCGCCCCACCGCGGCGGCCGGTGCCGCCCCCCATCTGTCCGTCAGCTTCGTCGCGCCCGCCGCGCTGGAGGACGGACTCGCCGAACGCCTCGGCCTGCGACGGGAACTCGTCGCCGTACGGCCCACCCGCCACCTCACCAAGGCGGACCTGCCGAACAACACCGCGCTCCCGGCGATCGACGTGGACCCCGAGACCTTCGCCATCCGTATCGACGGGGAACTCGTCGAGCCCGCCCCCGCCGCCGAACTGCCGCTGGCCCAGCGGTACAGCATGTTCTGATGGGGGTGCTCGCCCCGCTCCTGCTGGCCGACGGGCGCCTCCCGGTCGGCGCGTACACCTACAGCGCGGGCCTCGAACCGGCCGTCGCGGCGGGACTCACCCGCGACCGTATCCCCGCACTCCTGCGGGCCCGGCTGCACACCACCGCCGTCACCGAAGCGGCCGCCGCCGTCCTCGCCCTGCGCGCCGCGGGACAGGACCCGGTGGACTACGGCCCCGTACAGCACGCCCTCGCGGCCCGGACCCCGGCCGCCCCGCTGCGCGAGGCCTCCGCCACGCTCGGCCGGGGCGTGCACCGCCTGGCCCGCCGCCTCGCCCCGGACCACCCGGCGGTCAACGCCCTGGCCGCGCTCCACCCGCGCCCGCTGCGGCCCGTCACGCTCGGCGCGCTCGCCGCCGTCGTCGGGGCGACCGAGGCCGAACTGGCCCACGCGGTCGTCTACGACGAACTCCAGACCATCACCTCCGCCGCGCTCAAACTGCTGCCCGGCGACCCGCTCGACTCGGTGGCCTGGATCCTCGCCGCCGAGCCGGACGCCGCAGCGGCGGTGACCGCGGCCCTCGCCGTACGGACCCCGGGCGAACTGCCCGCCCGCACGGCCCTGCTCACCGAACAGTGGGCACTCGAACACGAACGACGCGAACGGAGACTCTTCCTTGCCTGACAACCATGCCCACGCCCACTCCCACGCCCACGCGCCGACCCACGCCCCCACCGGCAGCCCCGACGACCGCGCCAACCCCCACTTCCACGAGCCCCTGAACCAGCCCCGGGCCCTGCGGCTCGGCGTCGCGGGCCCGGTCGGCACCGGAAAGAGCTCGATCCTGGCCACCCTCTGCCGCGAGCTCGCCGGGGAACTGGCCATGGCCGTCGTCACCAACGACATCTACACCGACGAGGACGCCCGCTTCCTCCGCTCGGCGGGGGTCCTGCCCACCGAACGCATCCGCGCCGTCGAGACCGGAGCGTGCCCGCACACCGCCATCCGCGACGACGTCAGCGCCAACCTCGACGCCGTCGAGGACCTGGAGGAGGCGTACGGGCCGCTCGACCTGGTCCTCGTCGAGAGCGGCGGCGACAACCTGACCGCCACCTTCAGCCCCGCCCTCGCCGACGCGCAGCTCTTCTGCATCGATGTCGCGGGCGGCGGCGACGTGGCACGCAAGGGCGGCCCCGGCATCACCGGCGCGGACCTCCTGATCATCAACAAGACCGACCTCGCGCCGTACG
The DNA here is from genome assembly GCF_026341775.1 of Streptomyces sp. NBC_00654. Lineage (NCBI taxonomy): Bacteria > Bacillati > Actinomycetota > Actinomycetes > Kitasatosporales > Streptomycetaceae > Streptomyces > Streptomyces sp. NBC_00654. The sequence continues at coordinate 2,886,980 of NZ_JAPEOB010000001.1, forward strand.
TGGAGGTCGATGTGGCGGCTATGGTCGCCGACGCCGAAGCGGCCCGCGACGGCCTCCCGGTGCTGGCACTGTCCAAGAAGGACCCGGTCTCGGTCGCCGAACTAGCGGACTGGGTACGGGCGTTGCTCGTCCGCCACCGTTCCGGCACCCATATCCCCACCGACCCGGGCCCGATGGCGCCGCACAGCCACGCGCACCCGTGAGCGAGCGGGCGGGGGGCGCCGCCGAACCGACGGTGCTCACCGTCGAGCGCGACGGGACGGGCCGCCACCTCGCCCGGGACCTGACGCCCGGCGCCTTCCTGGCCCCCCGCCCCCTCCTCCCGGACCCGGACGCCCTGCACATCGCCCTCGTCGGCACCCGGGCCGGGCTCCTCGCGGGCGACGACCTGGTCCTCCGCGTCAGGGTCGGACCGGGAGCACGGCTGCGCCTGGTCGAACCGTCCGGCCTGGTCGCGTACGACCACCGCGGCGGTACCTCGACCTGGCGGGCCCGGATCGAGATCGCGGAGGGCGGCGAACTCCACTGGGACGCGAAGCCGTTCGTGATCTCGGCCGGAGCGGACGTGGAGCGCCACATGGTGGTGGACATGGCCGCGGGTGCCCGGATGCTCTGGCGCGAGACCCTGGTCCTGGGCCGCAGCGGCGAACGCGGCGGGCGCCTGCGGGCGCGGACCCACGCCACGTACGACGGCCGGGAGCTGCTGGTCGAGGACCTGGACCTCGGGGACGCGGAGATCCGTGAACTGCCCGGCATCCTCGGCCCGAACCGTGTCATCGGCTCCGTCACCGCGCTCGGCACGGTCCCCGCGGCCCCGCCGCACCCCTACGGCACCCGCCTGGCGGGCCCCGGAGCACAGGTGCGGCTGCTGGACACGGTGGCCCCGGAGATGGAGGCCGATCTGGCGGACGTCTGGGAGACCTGGCGGACGGCACCGGCGGCCGACGCGCCGGGCCGCGGCGACCGCGGAAGCGGAACCGGGGGTGCCGCCTGAAGGACCGGCCGGGCCGGTGCGGTTGGATGGCCGTATGAGCGTTCATGACGTGGCCCGCAGGCTGCCGGACATACCCGTCCTCACCGACCTCTGCCGCTCGATGGCGATGCTTGACGCCATCCTGTGCCCGGAATGGGACTACCGGTGGCACAGCTTCGACGCGCGGTGGTCCGCGACGGAGGCGATGGCCTCGATGCGGGACGGATCGGGCAACGAGTACTCCCTCGTGATCTCGCCCGCCGGCGCCTACCTCCGCGGGTTCGACCACGAGTCACCGATGAGCCCGTACGTCGACGACGTGCCCTGGCCCGGTGTGCTCGACGACGTCCCGCCGGTCTTCCGGGCGTACATCGACGAGCCCTCGTTCACGGACGAGCACGGCATGCCGGTCGTCACCGCGTGCCTGTGGAGGCAGCGCGACGACGACCGGTGGCACGCCGGTGCCATCGACTTCCCCGAGGACGGCGAGGAGTCGGACGGCGCGGACTGGCTCTTCCAGCTCCTCGTGGCCCGGAGCCCGGAGAGCTACCAGGACTGGGCCGAGGACTACTTCGAGATGGCGGTGGACCTCGACGCGGTGCGCCATGTGTTCGCGCTGCGCCCGCTGACCGACGAGGTCGTCGCGGCACTCAGTCCCGAACGGGTGCCCGCGGAGCTGGCCGAGGACATCAAGGACATCGGCTACCCGGTCGGTTAGGCCGGCTGCTTCGGCTCGTTCGGCTCGTCCGGCTCGTTCGGCTCGTCCGGCTCCGCCGGTCCGCCGGCCGGAGTCCGGCGGACCGCCACCGCCGCACCGAGCAGCGCGGGGAGGGCCGCGACGGTGAAGCACACGGCCAGGGGCAGGCGGCCCGCCAGCAGCCCCGCCCCGGCCGTGCCCGCCGAGATCCCCGCGTTGAGCGCCGTGTTGACCCAGGCTCCGGCCTGGGTACGGCCACCGGGCGCGACGGACTCGTCGGCGAGCAGATAGGCCGTGGTGAGGACCGGGGCCACGAACAGCCCGGCCAGCGCGATCATGACCATCAGCACCGGAACGTCCGGCGAGAAGCCCGCGGCGAACAGGGCCAGCCCCAGCGCACCGGCGAACGCCCCCAGCCGCACCCGGGTGGGGACCCGCCAGGGGACGGCGCCGTTGACGAGACCGCCGACCGCGCTGCCCGCCGAGAGGGCGGCCAGCACCCATGCCACCGCCGAGCCCTGGTGGCGCTGCTCGGCGAAGGCCACCACCAGCAGATCCAGCCCTCCGACGCACAGCCCCACACCGGCCATCACCAGAACGGCGTGCCGCAGCCCGGCCGTGCGGCGCAGGAGCTGTGTCCGCCCGCCGGACCTGTCGCCGCCGGACCCGCCGGGCGCGGACGCCGGACCGGACGGGCGCTCCCCGATGCCCCGGACGGCGGGGGAGTACGCCAGCGCGAGCGAGCCGGCCAGTACGAGCCCGGCGCCGATGGCCAGACCCGCCGCGGGCCGGGCGTACTCGATCAGCAGCCCGACCAGCAGCGGCCCGGTGACGAGCAGCAGTTCCTCGGCCACGGCGTCCAGGCTGTAGGCCCGCCGCAGCAGCGCGCGATCCGGTACGAGGCCGCTCCACACGCTCCGCATGACGGGCCCGAGCGGCGGTGTGCAGACCCCCGCGGCCAGTGCCAGCGCGCCCAGCCGGATTCCCGGCGCGCCGGGCTGCCAGGTGGTCTGGGCCAGCACCGCCAGCATCGCCGCGTACGCGCCGGCCATCAACGGCAGTGAGCGGCGTGGTCCGTACCGGTCGATGAGCGCGGCGCGGACGGGGGAGAGCAGCACGCTCGCCGCTCCGAACAGGGCCATGACCACCCCCGCCACGGAGTAGGAGCCGGTGGTGTCCTTGACCGCCAGCAGCAGGGAGAGGGGTAGCAGCCCGTAGCTGAGCCGCCCCAGCAGCGCGGCGCCGAAGGTGCTCGGAGCGTGGCGCGTGCGCAGGACGGCCGCGTACGAGGGGGAGGCGGACGGGGGCGTGGAAGGGTACGGCGAAGGTGTCGGTGAAGACATGGGGACATTCCTCGAAGAGGCGGCGCCGGGCCGACGGGCTCGTGCGTGGCTGCCGTCGGGGCGCCGGAACGTGCGGGGACAGCGGAGCGACGCACCCACGCGGTGGGTGCGGTCGGCGCGTGTCCTAGGCACGGGGGAGGAACATGCCCGCCACACTACCGGACCCGGTCCGGGGCGGCGGAGGGCCCGGAAGCGGCAGGACCGGGACATGCCCGCGGGCACATCCCGGTCCCTGGCGGTGAACCGCGAGCACAGGGCTCCGCCGTTCGCTACCTCCTGCGCTCACGGCGGGACCTGGCCCGCTTCTCCATCGCCTTGCGGCGCTCGACGGTGTACTTCGACCAGTCCCCGCGATGGCGGTCGCACCGTGAGGCACCCAGCATCGCCAGCCTTCGGCACCGGGTGCCCTTCGTCGTCGGTGCCCCGCAGATGGACTGTGTACGAGCCATGCTGAACCGCCTCTGAGCGCGTCGGTGTGTGCCGGTCCCGCCCAGAATCACCCGGTGTGGGAGCCGGGCGACAGGCGCACGGCGGTCGTTCCCGCGGCAGCACGGGCGCACCCGCCTCACACTCCGGCACAACGCCCCGGCCACATCCGCGCGCTCCCGGGGGGCGCCCGGCGCCCGCCGCGGGAACCGCCCGCGCGGGCTCAACTCCCCAGCAGGCCCGATGTGTCGATCACCTGACGGATCGCCCGGCCCGAGGCCAGCTCCTCCATCGCGTCGTTGATGCCGGTCAGCGGCAGCGTGCCCGTGTGCATCAGCTCCACCGGCATCAGGCCCGCCCGCCACAGGTCCAGGAACCGCGGGATGTCCCGGCGCGGAACCGCGTCACCCATGTACGAGCCGAGCAGGGACTTGCCCTCGCCCGCGAAGGCCAGGGCCGGGACCTCCAGGACGCGGTCCGGGGCGGGCAGACCCACCGAGACGACCCTGCCGCCGCGGGCGACGGCCGCCAGGGCGTCCGCCATCACCCGCGGGCTGCCCACCGCCTCGACCGCCAACTCGGCTCCGCCGCCCGTCAGTTCGCGCACGGCAGCCATCGCCTCCTCGGGGGCGTACGCGTGGGTCGCGCCCAGCCGCAGGGCCAGCTCACGCTTCTCCGCCACCGGGTCGACCGCGACGACCGGGTACGCCCCGGCCGCACGGGCGCCCAGGACCGCGGAGAGGCCGACGCCACCGAGGCCGTACACGACGGCGGACTGACCGGGCCGCAGGGCCGCCGTGTTGATGACCGCGCCCGCGCCCGTGAGGACCGCGCAGCCGAACATCGAGGCGACGGCGAACGGCACGTCCTTCGGGATCGGGACCAGTGACTCCTGGGCCAGCACCGCGTGTTCGGAGAACGCGGACACGCCGAGCTGGTGGTGGACCGTCCGGCCCGCGGCGTCCGTCAGGAGCGAGGGACCGTGCAGCAGACCTCCCGAACCGTTCGCCGCGGCCGCCTGCGCGCACAGGGCGGGGCGGCCCGCCGCGCAGTCCGCGCAGAAACCGCAGCTCGGGACGAAGACCAGAGCCACGTGGTCGCCGGGGGAGAAGCGGCGCACACCGGGGCCGGCCTCCTGGACCACACCCACCGCCTCGTGGCCCAGCGCCATCGGCAGCGGGCGGACCCGGTCGCCGTTGACCACGGAGAGGTCGGAGTGGCACAGGGACGCGGCCGCGATACGGACCAGCACCTCCCCCTCGCGCGGCGCGCCCAGGGTCAGCTCCTCCACCTCGACCGGACGGGTCGCCGAGTAGGGGCGGGACGTCGACGTCCCGCGCAGCACCACCGCACGGGTCTTCATGCCCGCACCTGCTCACGCGGGGCGCAGCGCAGCACGTCGCGGCTCTCCAGCAGCGGGACGACCTGGCCGAGCACGATGTCCTGGAAGTGCGGGGTCGCGCAGTGCGCGGTGAAGTCGGCCTCGGTGGCGTACTCCTCGTACAGCACGATCGCGCGGGGGTCCTCGATGCCCTGGTGGACCCGGTAGGCGAGGTTGCCGGGCTCCTGGCGGGAGGCGGCGGCCATCGTGTCGAGGAGGGGCAGGACGGTGTCCTCCTCGCCGGGCTTGGTGCGGTAGCGGGCGACGATCACGTAACTCACGGGGACTACTCCTGTGGTGCGGCGGGCCTCTTGAGGGCGGACGGCGGAACCGGCGGAAGCTGGTCCCGGCGCAGATGCCAGAGGCGGGGGTCGGAGGTGGCGGCCGCGGCCGATCCGAGGGCCAGGGCGAGCGCCACGTCCGCGGGGGTTTCCACGAAGCCCGCGGCGACCGACGGGGACATCGCGCGCTGTGCCTGCGCGGTCATCCGGCCGATGATCGGGGCGGGCATGATCTCGACCAGGTCCGGCGCCCCGCGGGAGATCGCGTCCGTGGAACGGCGCAGGTTGGACCGGTCGGTGACGAACACCTTCATCATGGTCAGCAGGCCGAGCGGGCGGCCCTTCTCTATCAGGGAGAGCCGGGTGCTCACCACGCCGTGCGCGCCCATGTTCTTGATGAACTCCAGCGCGCCCCGGTCCTGCGCGAGACCGGGGCTGCTGTCCACGTTCACGAACACGGTCTTCCCCGCCCGGCCCAGCGCCGGCACGACCTGGGGCAGCTGCCCCACCGCGAACGACGCGAGGATGCACACCTTCGCCGGTGCGGTCAGGAACTGCCGCAGCGGCTGGGTGCCGACGACCGACGCGATCACCGGCACCTCGGCGAAGGCCGAGGCGAGCCGGGGATCGAGCGGGGCGCTGAACCGGGACGGGGAAGGGGTCATGGCAAGGGCCTGCCTGGGAAGGGGTCGGACCGGCCGGCTCATGGGGCCGGCCGGTCCTCGCGGCTGCTGGGTCAGTTCAGCGGAGACGTACCGAATCGGCTGGGAAGGCCCAGTTTGCCAGGGTTGAGAATCCCGGCCGGGTCCAGGGCCGCCTTCACCGCGACGAACGTCGCGAAGCCCGCCCCGAGGGATTCCTCCAGGTAGGGGCCGCGCAGCAGACCGCAGCCGTGGTGGTGGCTGAGGGCCGCCCGGTGCTTGATGAGTACGGCGTTGGCCGCGTCCCACACCGAGCGGTACCAGTCGCGGCGCGACTCGGGCGCCACATCGCCGCGCAGCGAGAAGTAGACGCAGGCACCGTCGGTGTACGCGTGGGACTGGTGGGCCGAGGCCGCCAGGGTGCCGTCCACCGACTGGATAGCGGCGACCACCTCGTCGTAGATCACCGGGAGGTCGGCCCAGGAGGCGGCCATCTCCAGGGTGTCGGCGACGAAGCCGGGGCCGGGCTTGAAACCGTCCGCCGACTTGCCGACCAGCATCCGCTCGTCCAGCCAGCGCTCGAAGACGGCCTTGCTGTCCAGCTCGGGGCCGTAGGCGGCGCAGACCTCGGACGCGACCTTGATCGACGCGTCGACGATCGCCGGGTCGCCCTCGTCGGCGATGAGCAGCAGATTGGTGTCGGGGTGGCCGAAGTGGGTGCCCGACTCCAGGGCGTCGTACAGGCGCAGAACGGCCGGCGTCGCACCGCGCTGCATGATCTTGCGGCAGGCGTCCAGGCCCTCCGCGAAGGTCGCGAAGCCGTAGGCGACGGCGTTGGCGTACTCGGGCAGCGGGTGGACCCGCAGCCGGGCCGAGACGATGACGCCGAGGGTGCCCTCCGAGCCGATGAACAGCTGGCGCAGGTCGGGGCCGACCGCCGCGCGGGCGTAGTCGCCGTACGTGGCACGGGTGCCGTCCGCGTGGATGACGTCCACCCCGACGACCATGTCCTCGATCTTGCCGTACCGGGTGGAGAGCTGACCGGCACCGCGGCAGGCGATCCAGCCGCCGACCGTGGAGACGGCGAACGCGGAGGGCCAGTGGCCCGTCGTCACGCCGTACTCCTCCTGGAGCTGCTTCTCGAAGAGGTCACCGAACATGCCCGCCTCGACGTCCACCAGGTTCGACTCGGCGTCGAAGCCGGTGATCCGGTTCAGCGCGCAGACGTCCAGCACGACCCCGCCGAAGACGGGGAGCGCCGCACCGGTGACGTTGGAGCGGCCGGCGGACGGGGTGACCGGGATGCCCGCCTCGTGGCAGATCCGCAGCACGGCCGCGATCTGGTCCGCGTCCGCGGCCTCGACGACCACGGCGTCCGGCGTCGCGGGACGGCCCTCGGTCTCACCGATCATCGACCCGGCCCACCAGTCACGGGTCCGGGTGACGACCTCGTCCCGGGCGGTGTGCACGGCGTGCGCCGCCCCGCGCAGCGCCTCGATCACGCTCTCGGGGACCTCGACCGGGTCGCTCTGGAGCGCGGCCTCGCCGTCGCCGATGGGGGTGTTCTGCGCCCACTTGGCGAAGCTGGGGGCGCCGATCGTGTAGTTGCCCCGGTTGAACGGGTGGGTGATGGTCTGACGGCTGATCATGCTGCTGCCCCTTCGAGGAGTACGGACTTTTCGTGACGGACGGCGGCGAGGTACTCGGAGACCGAGCGCTCCACCTCGGCCGGTGTGAGGTTCAGTTCCCGGCCGAGGATCGCGCCGACCGCGGCGGCCGCGTCGGCGGAGGCGTCCCGGGCGAACAGCCGGGCCCGCAGCCGGCGGGAGAGCACGTCGTCGACCGAGCGGGCCAGCTCGGCGCGGGCCGCGTACACGACCTCCGCCTCGGTGTACGGGAGTCCGGCGACGATCGGCGCGGCCAGCGACGGGTCGTCCTGGATCAGGTCGCCGACGAAGCGGGCCTCGGTGCCGAAGCGCTCGCCCAGGTGCGCGGCGATGCCGCCGGAGGCGGCGACCGCCTCGGCGTCGTACCCGGCGCCGCCGAGCAGCGGGAGGTTCGCGGTGCGGCTGGAGCCCTTGCGGCCCAGCACCGTCATCACCTTGTCGATGACCAGCTCACCCATGTGCCGGCTGGTGGTGAGCTTGCCGCCGGTCACCGTCACCATGCCGGTGCGACCGATGGTGATGTGGTGGTCGCGGCGCATGTCGAGGGTCGCGCCCTCCTTGCCGCCGACCAGCGGACGCAGCCCGCCGATGGAGCCGACCACGTCGTCCGGGGTGAGCTTCCCCTCGAACGCGGTGTTGGCGCCCTCCAGCAGGAAGTCCATCTCCTCGCGTGTGCAGTGCACATCGTCGGGGGAGCCCTGGTAGTCCTCGTCCGTCGTGCCGAGCACCACGCTGTTGCCCCAGCGGGTGCAGGTCGCGCGGCGGGCCCGGCCGGGGATCGGGACGGTGACCGTGCAGTTGATCCGCACCTTCTCCCACGGCACCACGATGTGGACGCCCTTGGCCGGGCGGACCTGCGGCTTGTGGCCGTCGTCGGCCTTCGCGTCCAGTTCGTCGGTCCACACCCCGGTGGCGTTGACGACGGCCCGGGAGCGGATGTCGATGGTGTCGCCGTCCACGGAGACCCGGGCCCCGGCCACCTTGCCCATCTGCGTCAGCAGACCCTCGGCCTTCGCCCCGTTCAGGACCGTCGCCCCGAGGGCCGCCGCGGTGCGGACGATGGTGAGCACGAGCCGGGCGTCGTCGGTGCGGGCGTCGAAGTACATCAGCCCGCCCTTCAGGTTCTCCGCGCGCAGCGTCGGCGCCTGCGCGAGGACCTCGGGGACGCTGAGGCGCTGGTGCAGCTTGCCGATCCGCCAGCCGCCGACCAGGTCGTAGGTCCACAGCAGACCCTCGAAGCCCTTGGCGAGGCGGGCGTCGAAGATGCCCTCCTTCTCCAGGATCGGGAAGAGGAACGGCAGCCGGTGCACCAGGTGCGGGGCGTTCTTGCGGAAGCGGTGGCGCTCCAGGAGCGAGTGACGTACGAGATTGACGTTGCCCTGCTCGATGTAGCGCAGGCCGCCGTGCACCATCTTCGAGGACTTCGACGACGTGCCCGAGGCGAAGTCGTCCTTCTCGACCAGCGCGGCGCGCAGCCCGCGCGAGGCCGCGTCCAGCACCGCGTACGCCCCGGTGATCCCGCCGCCGATGACGACGACGTCATAGGTGTCGTCGGCCAGCCGGCGCTTGATCCCGGCGCGGTCGAGCAGCAGCGGCGTTCGGCGGGTCGCCGCGGCGCTGCGCCGTGGTTTCCGGGCGGGCAAGGTGATCACAACATCAACTCCTGGTGTTTCGGTACGGCGGCCGCGTGGTCGAAGGGTCCGCCGGGGCGACGGTGAGGGTGCCGTCGGTGGGGGGTGTGCGGTTACGTCTCGGGCGCCTCCAGGGGGCGCAGCGCCGGGTCCTTGAGATGGCCGATCAGGACGTCCCGCCAGGCGGCGCGCTGCGCGGTGCGCTCGGCCGCCGGGATGGAGGGCGTGAAGACCCGGCCGTTCGGCTGGGCCTCGACGACCTCCTCCAGCGAGGACCAGAGCCCCTGCGCGACGCCGGCGAGATACGCGGTCCCGCGCAGGCTCGCGGTGGCCGAGTCGGCGACCCGCTCCAGCGGCAGACCGGTCAGGTCGGCCTGGATCTGCATGAGCGGGTCGCTGCCGGAGACCCCGCCGCCCACCCGCAGGCGGGTGAACGGCGCGCCCATCGTGTCGGCGACCCCGTCGATCAGGTCGCACACGGAGTGCGCGATCCCGTCGAGGACGGCGCGGGCGAGGTCGGCGCGGGTGGTGGCGAGGGTGAGCCCGGTGAGGGAGGCGGTGGCCTCCGGGTGCCAGACCGGCGTACGTACTCCGGCGAGTGCCGGGACGAAACGCGGGGTGCGGCCCGGCCGGGTGGGGACCCGGCCCGCCTCCTCACCGAGCTCCTTCGGCGAGGCGAAGAGGCCCAGATCGTCACAGAGCCAGCGCAGCGCCGAACCCGCGGTGGAGGTGTAGGCCTCCAGGCTGTAGTGGCTGGTGTCGCCCTGCCGCCGGCCGGGCTGGGCGAGCACCCCGGAGATGTCCGGCCGGGGCAGGGCGGGCACGGTGCCGGTCGCGGCGTCCACGAAGGCGCCGGTCCCGTACATGATCATGCCCTGCCCGGCGGTGAGACCGCCGAGCGCGAGCAGGGCCGCGTGCTGGTCGCCCATGGAGGCGGCCAGCGGCACGGAGATGCCGAGGGCGGCCGGGTCGGTGTGCCCGAACCCGGCGTCGTCGGAACGCAGCTCGGGCAGCAGGTCGAGCGGGAAGCCGAGCCGGCCGATCCACTCCTCGTCCCAGGCGTGCCGCTCCAGCAGATAACCACCGCTGGACGCGGCGTTGGTGGGCGTCGTGGCGTGCACGGCGCCACCGGTGAGCCGCCAGATCAGCCAGGTGTCGACGGTGCCGAAGAGCAGCCGGCCCGCGCGGTGCGCGGCGGACACCTCCGGGTGCGCGGCGATCTGCCGCGCGGCCCAGAGGAACGGTGCGCGGGCACCGACCGGCCGGCCCTGGCGGGCCAGCAGGGCGGTGTCCCACTCCGCTTCGTACGAGGTGAGCTCGGCGGCGTACCGCCGGTCCTGCCACACCACCGCGGGCAGCAGCGGCCGCCCGGTGACCCGGTCCCAGAGCATCGCGGTGGCCCGCTGGGTGGAGAGTGCCACCGCGGTGATCGTGATGCCGTCCTCGCGGGCCCGGCCGACGGCGCGGCGCGCCACCTCCAGGGTGGCGGTCCAGATCTCCATCGGGTCCTGCTCGACCGAGAGGTCGTCCGGATGGCTGACCTTGATCGGCCGGTAGAACACCTCGTGGGCGGCGCCGGAGTCGAGGACGACTCCGGCCCGGGTGCCCGTGGTGCCCTCGTCGATCGCCAGCACTCCGCGCCGTGGGGCGGCGCCGGGGAACGTCTGCGTCATTGCAGCCCTTTCATTGCGAGCATCGCGAGCTGTACGGAGCCGGCCGTACGGAGCGGTACGTACGGATCCGGCGGTACGGAGGGGAGGGGGACCATCGTGTGATGCGGCAGGCGCGGCCGACGGTCAGCGCGCGGTCGTGGCCTTCGCGGATTCGGGGGAATCGGCCTGCGGGCCCACGCCGGATTCGTCCGCGGCGGCAGCCCCGTCCGGGGACTGGCCGGCCTTCATCGGGTCCCACTTGATCGCCAGGCAGGTGATCATGCCGAGCAGCGGGACCACGGAGAGCACCAGGAAGGTGTCGGCGAGGCCGAGGGATTCCTTGATCTGCGGGAAGAGGTACAGCCCGGCGACACTGCCGAAGCTGCCGACCATGCCGGTGACACCGGTGCCCAGTGCGCGCACATCACTGCTGTACGAGAGGGCGGCGATGGACTTGCCGTTGGCGCCGGGGCCCGTGGAGTGGCACAGGATGAACAGCACCGGCAGCAGGAACGCCACGGCCGTGGGGACCTTCTCGAAGGTCAGGCCCATCGCGAGCAGGGCGACGAACACCCCGGCGAAACCGGCCGCGGAGCTGAGCCGCAGTCCGAGGCGGCGGCCGAAGTAGGCGGAGAGCAGACCGCCCGCGATACCGAAGGCGTTGAACACCATCGAGCCGATGGTGGCCTTCTCGAAGCTCTCGCCGAAGATCGTCAGGCTGATCAGAGGGAGGTACCAGCCGACGGCGAAGTACTGCATCGACTGCCCGAGCGAGATCACCGAGGACAGGACGGTGCGCGGCAGGTAGTCGCCCTTGAAGAGCACCCCGGCCTGGCGGAATCCGATGGCGGGGGCGGCGGAGGCGGCCCGGGTGGCCGCGTCGGGCTGTCCGGCGACGGCCTTGATCCCGTAGATCTTGTCCAGGTTGCGGACCGCGTCGTCCAGCCGGCCCTTGCTGGCCAGCCAGGTGGGGCTCTCCTGGAGCATCAGCCACTGGCCGATGAGCAGGGCGATGGCGACGACGGCGGCGGAGCCGACCGACCAGCGCCAGATGTCCGCGCCGACGTCCATGTTGAAGAAGAGGAGCGCGAGGGCGAGGTTGCTGGTGGTGGCGACGTACCAGACCGCCTGCCACAGGTTCAGCCGTCCGCCGAGCTTGGCGGGGGTGTACTCGGCGAGCAGCGCCATGGCGACGGCGAAGTCGATGCCGTAGGCGATGCCCACCATGACGCGGCCCACCCAGACGACACCGAAGTCGTCGGCGAACGCGGCGGTCAGGGCGCCCGCGATGGCGAAGACCTTGGCCAGCAGCAGCGGGGGGACCCGGCCGAAGCGGGTGGCGAGCCAGCCGCCGATCGGGTTGAAGAGGATCGCCAGGGCCGGAGCGGTGGCCGTGAGGACCGAGACCTGCGTGCTGGTCAGCTCCATCTGGGACGTCATGGGCCCCAGGCCCGCGCTCAGCGCGGCATTCGAATAGGCGTCGAGGAACAGCCCGCCGAACACGAGGAACCAGATGACTTGCGCCCGGCCGGTGATCTTTCCCAGCCCATCGATGAGCGCAACGACGTCGCCGACGCCTTTGACGCTCGGACGTTGTGCCATGAATCCGCCTTCGAGGAAGACCCATCGGCGGCACGGGGAGCACAAGAAACAGGCATGACGAAACCACCGACAGGTGGTCTATGTCTGTGCCTGTCAAAACACTGCGGAAAGCGCCGCAGCACGTGAACTGCTGAACTGCCGATCCGGCGAACCACCGGATCCCCAGGGACCCGGTCCGGTACTTCGGTACTAAGCAGTGAGGTTAAGAACGTGTCAGGACAAACGTCAAGGGTTTCCGGCAGGTTACCGAAACGTGACGCGTGTGCCTCATGTGTCCCATGTGCCCCACGTGCCTGGCGGGAGACTTCCCGCGCACCGGGGCGTTCCGGTGGCGGTGTGCCACGGAACGCCCCGCTTCGCTCCGGACGGGTCAGCTGCCCGCCTGGAGGGCCGACCAGGTGGCCGGTCCGACGCTCCCGTCGACGGAGAGCTTGCGGGCGGTCTGGTAGGCGCGCACCGCGGTGTCGGTGGCGGGGCCGAAGGTCCCGTCGATGCCGACCGTGGAGCCGAGCGCGGCGGTCAGACTCCGCTGGAGCCGCTTCACCTCGTCGCCGGAGCTGCCCAGGGTCAGCGTCGGGGCGGTTCCGGCCGACAGCAGGGCGGTCCAGGTCCTCGGTCCGACCGTGCCGTCCGCGGTGAGCGCGCGGGCGCTCTGGAAGGCCTGGACCGCGCTCTTGGTGGCGGGGCCGAACTGTCCGTCCACGGCGCCCGGCTCGTACCCCTGCTCCTTCAGCAGCCGCTGGACGGCCGTGACCCGCGCCCCCGACGCACCCTGCTGCTGGGTCGTGTACGAGGTGAAGTCGAGCGCGTCGCTGCCGGTGCCGTCGCCGGGGGCGCCCCCGACGAGCTGCATGTAGTAGGTCCAGTTCCAGTTGACGCCGGGGTCCGTGTGGTCGTTCCCGGGAGCCTCGCTGTGGCCGATGATGTGCGCCCGGTCCTTCGGGATCCCGTAGCGGTCGCACAGGTGGCGGGTCAGCGCGGCCGAGGAGCGGTACATCGCGTCGGTGAACCACGACGGGTCGTCGACCCAGCCCTCGTGCTCGATGCCGAGGGAGGAGGCGTTGGCGCTCTTCGCGTGGTACGCCGTGTTGCTGTCGCGCACCATCTGGGTGACCTCGCCGTCCGAGGAGCGGACCACGTAGTGGGAGCTGACCTGGGACGTGGCGTTCTGGAACCAGCTGATGGAGCCCGCGTACGAGCCCTGGGTGACGTGGACGACCACCTTGTCGACCGTCGCCGACCGCCCGGTGGCGTAGTTGTTGGCGTGGGCGGGCACCCAGAGCGCCGAGGGGTAGTCGGGGCTCTGCGCGGTGACGCCGGCCGCGGCGAGCCCTCCCTTGGCCGGGGCGACCGGGCGGGAGGTGACCGTGACCTCCTCGCCGCCGGGCACGGTCGTCCGCAGCCCTTCGGCCAGGAAGGTGTAGACCGCGTCCGCGTAGAGCGCCGCGGCGGGTCCCCGGGCGCCGCTGTAGCGGGCGACGGCCGGGTACCAGGCGTCGAGGTCCCGGCGTTCGGCGCGGTCCAGGCCGAGTGCGTCGGCGTGGCCGCGCAGCACGGCCGCGCCGCCCCGGATGTTGGCCGCGGTGTCCCGGCGCAGCCGGGGGAGCGACTCGCCGGTCAGCGCGGCGGCCTTCTCCAGGGAGTGGTTGGCCGGGTTGCTCGCCAGGTGCATCACGCCGTAGCCGTTCGCCTGGCTGGGCGCTCCGCCGTGTCCGTCCAGATGGGTCTCGCCGTAGCCGACGGCGGCCAGCAGGTCGCGCGGTACGCCGAACTCCTCGGCGGCCTGCGCGAAGGCCCGGTTCATCGGCTCGGTGGCGGTGGCCGGGGCGGTGGCGTCGGCCGCGGTCCCGGGGCCGGCCGCGGCCGCCGGGTGGCCGGCCGCGACCAGGGCCGTGACCGTGAGTGCCGCCAGCACGGACGCGCGGGCTCTGCGGTGGACGGCGGTACGTCGTCGGGGCATGGGTGCTCCTGCTCTGTGGGGTCTCTGTGAGCCCGGTGGGGCTCCATGGGGGGAGAGAAGAAGGCCCTCGGACCCGGGTGGGGTGGGCCGAGGGCCGTTGAGCGCGCCCAGGCTATCGAGATGAATGGAGCATGACAACGACATCGGGCGCGTTGAAGCGGTGCTGCTAATTCCCTTTGATGTCAAAGGAGTTGAGGGGGTGGCGCATCGGCGGTCCGATGTCCGGGAGGGGCATCGCTCAGCGTCGGGTGAGCCGGACGACGGGGATGTCGCGGTCGGTGCCCGCCTGGTACTGGGCGTACCGGGGGAACAGCTCGACCAGCCCCGGCCAGACCCGGGCCTTCTCCTGGGCCGGAAGCGTCTCGGCCCGTGCGCCGAAGCGCTCGGTCCCGACGCGGAGTTCGACCTCGGGGTCGGCCAGAAGGTTCAGATACCAGAGCGGAGGACGGTCGGACCCGCCGTTGGATCCCACGATCAGATAGTCCTCGCCGTCGCGCCCGTACATCAGCACCGTGCGCCGCACGGCCCCGCTGCGCCGCCCGACGTAGTCCATCAGCAGACACGGCACCCCGAGCTGCGTGGTGCCCTGCGTGCCGCCGGAGGACTCGTACAGCTCGGCCTGCCGGGCCACCCAGTCGGCCGGGCTGATCCGTACCGCCGCTTCGCCGTCCTGCTCCGCCGTCATCCGGACTCTCCCTCTCTCGTACGGTGCGTCGCGCGCCATCCTGGCACTCACCCTGCCGGAACCCGTGGATTCGTACACCTGGACAACCCCCCACCGCACGGGGGAACGAGGGCCGGAAGCAGGGCCGCGAAGGCGTATAAATGGTCCCTCCGGAGCAGCCGGCGTCCCCCGATGGCCACCTGACCCCCCACGCGGCCGGCGTCACCGCGTCACTGAGCGGAGGAGCGCCTCAATGAGCACCTCGGAAGCGACCTCGATGAGAACCTCGGAAGAGATCAGCGCCCTGCTGGTAGCGAACTTCGGCACCGACCCCCTGGCCATCCGCCCCGAGGTGCCGCTCCGTCAGCTACGCCTGGACTCCCTCGCCCTGGAGGAGCTGCGGCTGCTCATCGAGGACCGGCTGGCCATCGACCTGGAGGATGTCGCCCTGACCTCACGGGACACCGTGGGCCGACTGGTGGCGGCCGTGCACGAGAGGGCCCGCGCGTGACGGCCCGCCCGCACACCGAACCGTCACCCGCCCGGTCCACACGGCCGTTCACCCGTCCGCGCACCGAGCCGTTCCGTGCCGCCGTCACCGGCATCGGCCTGGTCACCGCCGCCGGGGTCGGTGCCGAGGCGGCCTGGCGCGGTGTCAGCGAGGCCGCCACCGCGCCCTCCGTCCTGCGGCGGCCCGAGCTCCAGGGCCTGCCCTGCGACTTCTTCTACACGATCACCGGCCTCGACACGAAGGCCGTCCTCGGGGTGGCCGTCCAGCGGCTGATGGACCGCTTCACCCAGCTCGCCGTCATCGCCGCGCGGGAGGCCGTCGCCGACGCGGGACTGGACATCTCGGTCTGGGACAGCGGCCGGGTCGGCGTCGTCATCGGCTCCGCGCACGGCGGACTCCCCTTCTACGACGAGCAGCACACGGCCCTCACCGAGCGCGGCCCCCGGCGTGTCTCCCCCAAGCTCGCGCCCCTCACCGTCGTCAACGGCGCCGCCAGCAGCGTCACCCTGGACCTCGGCATCCACGGCCCCAGCCAGGCGGTCTCCACCGCCTGCTCCTCCGGCACCGTCGCCATCGGCACCGCCCACCAGATGCTGCGCACCGGAGCCTGCGACATCGTCATCGCGGGCGGCGCCGAGTCGTCCTGCACCCGGCTGCTGCTCGCCAGCGCCTGCCAGATGAAGGCCGTCTCCACCCGCCGCGAGGACCCGGAGGCCGCCTGCCGCCCCTTCGACACCCACCGGGACGGCTTCGTCGTCGGCGAGGGCGCCGGCCTCCTCGTGCTGGAACACCCCGACCACGCCCGTGCCAGGGGTGCCACCGTCCGCGCCCATGTCGACGGCTACGGCGCCTCCAGCGACGCCCACTCCACGGTCGCCCCCGACCCCGGTGGCCTCGGCATCGAACGGGCCCTGCGCACCGCGCTCGCGGACGCCGGCGTCTCGCCCGCGGACGTCGGCCATGTCAACGCCCATGGCACCTCGACCGTGTCCAACGACCTGATCGAGGCGACCATGCTGCGCCGGGTCCTGGGCGAGAGCCCGCTCGTCACCTCGACGAAGGCGATGACCGGGCACACCCTCGGAGCCGCGGGCGGCATCGAGGCGGCCCTGACCGTCCTCGCCCTCCAGCACCAACTGGTGCCGCCCACCGTCAACCTCGACACGCCCGACCCCGCGATCCCGGTCGACGTGGTCAGCAAGGAAGCCAGGCGGGCCGTGTTCGACTGCGCGGTCAAGACCTCGCTCGGTTTCGGCGGCCACAACGCGGCGCTCGTACTCACCAGGGCCTGAGGGGAAAGGGAAGAAGGATCATGTCCGAGGAGATCATCCGGCCCCTGTCGGTCGGCGGTATGCGCTACGCCTATCGGGTGCTGACCCGCCCCGAGGACGCGGGCGGGCCCGCCACGGAACCGGTGCTCGTCATCGGCGGCGCCCTTCAGGGCATGTTCGGCTGGCCCCAGATGGACGAACGGCTGGGACCGCTGGCCGATGTGGTGACCGCCGATCTGCCCGGCATGGGAACGGCCGACCCGCTGCCGGCCGGGCCCAGCGCGGGGGTGCTGCGCGAGGCGGTCCTGCGGATCGTCGACGACCTGGGCGCCCCGAAGGTCAACCTCTTCGGCTTTTCGTACGGCACCGCCATCGCCTTCGACTTCGCCCGGCACCACCCGCACCGCGTGGCCCGCCTGGCTCTCGGCGGCGTACCGGTACACATCGGTGCCGACCAGCGGGAGGGCTGGCTGCGGGCGGTGGACCTGCTGGCCGGCGGGGACCGCGAGGGCTTCGCGGCGTTCGCGGCCGACGCCCTGATGTGCCTGGACCCGGAGCGCCCGGTGCACCGCAGGGAGCTGGCCCGGCGCTATGTCCGGCGCTCGTTCCTGCACGCGCTCACCCACTCGCCGCACGTCTCGGACTCGCTGCAACGGGCCCTGACGGACCGGCGGGACTTCTCCGGCGGGCTGTCCGGCGTACCGGCCCTGGTCTTCGCCGGGGAGCACGACACGGTGACCTCACCGGAACGGCAGCGGGAGTTCGCCGCGACCATCGAGGGCAGCCGTTTCCTGACGATCGGTGAGTCGGACCACTGGGTCGTGCTGGAGCGGGCCGACGATGTGGCCGAGCTGGTCGCCCGCTTCTTCACCGACCTCCCCGTGGGGCCGCCCGCCGTCCCCCGGCAGCAGACGACCCCCGCCCCGGCCGGGCGGACCTGAGCGAACAGGTCCGCCCGGACCGGGCGCCGGCCTCAGCGCCGGTGGCCGTGTCCGTGGCCGTTGCCGCCGACGTCCACGCGCACCACCTGCGGGTCGTGGTCGCTCGCCTGGTCGGCGAACTCCGCGTTGATGTGCACCACGTCGTAGTCGAAGCGGCGGATGCCGGGGCTCGTCAGGATGTGGTCCAGCGTCTGCGAGTTGCCGTCGTAGACATAGCTGTACCGCTCGCTCGCGGGCAGCGTGCTGATCAGCGGCTTGAGGACCCTGCCGCGGGTCAGCGCGTCCATCGTCGGGGAGAACGCGAAGTCGTTGAGGTCGCCGAGGGTGATGACCCGCGCCGACTTGTCCGCCTTCAGCAGTGCGGTGACGAAGGTGTTGACCTCCGCCGCCTGCTGCACCCGCTTGGTCTCCGAACCGCGCGTCGGCTCCTGGTAGCGGCCGTGCAGGGGCTGGTCGCCGCCCTTGGAGGCGAAGTGGTTGCCGATGACGAAGACCGGCTTGCCGCGGAAGCGGAATTCGCCGACCAGCGGCTTGCGGCTGTCGTCCCAGGCGGCGCTCGCCGGGTTGATCCGGCCGGGCGAGACGGAGAGCTCGACGCCCTTGCGGGTGTCCACGGCCTTCACCGCGGTGGTGGCATCGCCGCCGGCCCGGTCGGTGAACGTGACGCGCTGAGGGTTGAAGAGGAAGACGTTGCGGATGTTGCCGCCGGGCTCGCCGCCGTCCCTGTTGTTCTCGGGCGCGATGTAGCGCCAGGCGTAGCGCGGACCGCCCGCCGCGACGATCGCGTCGGTGAACCGCTTCAGCGTCGCCTCGGACCCCACCGTGCCGTCGTTCGTGGCGCCGTTGTCGTCCTGGATCTCCTCCAGCGACACGATGTCGGGAGAGGCGAGAGCGACCGCGACGCCCTCGGCCAGTGTGTCGAACTTGGTCTGCTCGTCGAGCGCGTCCAGGTTCTCCACGTTGTACGTGGCGACGGCCAGTTCCCTGCGCTTCTGCTTCCGGGTGACCTCACGCCTCAGCCGCTTGTCGGTGAGGGTGCCCAGCTCGGTGGCCTGGAGGTTGTAGCCGCCGAAGGACGCGTAGTCCAGGACGCCGGTCGTGGTGCCGGAGAGCACGTCGCCCACGTTCGCCGCGGGGACCGGCCCGGCCGGGTCGAGGGACATCACCTTGATGCGGCCGGTGTTCTGGTCGTTGTACGACGCGTAGAGCGTGCCGCCCCGCCTCGTCGGATTCTCCTGCGGCTTGACGGTGACCCAGACCTCGTCGTACTTGGTCGTCGCGCCGGTGACACGGGTGTCGGCGACCCTGACCCGGGTGCCTTCGAGCGACTCGTACAGGTCCAGCGCGTACGTCGCCGGGTCGAGGGGGAGCGCGTCGATCGACCCGCCCGCGGCGGTGGGCGCGTAGGCGCCGGGCACCGAGGCCGCGTCGAGCACGACCGGCGCGGGCAGGTTGTTGCCCGAGGACAGCACGGTGGTCCGCGGCGAGGTGAGCTGGGTGAGGGACTGGGCGGTGGCGGACGGGTAGTACTCGGCCACCTTGCCGCTGACCAGCACCGAGTCGCCCACGGCCACGGCCGGTGCGGCGGAGCCGGTGTAGACGAACAGCCCCTCGCCGGTACGGGCGTCGGCGTCCGGCGCGGTGTCCTGGATCCAGAATCCGCGGGAGCCGGTGCTCCGCACACCGGTGACGATGCCCGGGACGCCGTCGACCGCCCGGCCGGTGAACGGCGAGAGGCGCGTGGTGCCCTGGATGTCGTGCACGCGTACGGTGCCGGGCTCGGTCGGACCGCCGGGCTCCCCGGGGTCCGTGCCGCCGGAGGTGTCACCGGCGGCGTTGACCGGGGTCGGGGTGCCCGCGGCGAGGTCGGCGGCGTTGTCGTCGGTGTCGGCGAGCGAGGCGGCGCGGGCGACGGACGCGGTGGCGGAGGCGCCGGGCACGGGCCCGCCGCCCTCCCGTACGACCGCGGAGCCGTAGCCCACGAGGTCCACGATCCTGGTGTCGGCGGCACAGTCCGCCGTGGTCCTGCAGGTGAGCGGGGTGGTGCCGGAGACCAGGGCGACGCTGCCGCTCGCCGCGGACATCGCCACCGTACCGGTGGCGTCGGCGGTCGGCAGGGCCACGGTGCCGCCGGTGCCCGCGGCCTGGGCGACCAGGTAACGGCCGCCGGGGGCGACGGCTCCGTTCAGCGCGGACACCTGCCACAGTGAACCGGCGGACGGGCTGCCCGGCAGGTACTGGACACTGAAGCCGCCCAGGTCGAACGGGGTGGAACCGGCATTGGCCAGCTCGATGAAGTCCCGGGTGAGCGTCGCGCCCGCGTTGCCGCCGCCGCCGTACACCTCGGAGATCACGGCCGACGAGGACGGTGCCGCGAAGGCGGCGGGCAGGGCGGTCACCGAGAGAGCGACGGCGACGGCGCCGGTCAGCAGGACGGAACCGGGTCTGGATATGCGCACGTGAGGTGCCCCCAACTGTGTAGTGAGGGCTGAAAACTATGCGCGTAGATGGGGCATGACAAGGCATCAGAGGTTAATTCCACGCATCGTGTCGATGCGGAGTCGATGTGGGGGGTTTGCGCCGATGCGGCAGAAGGCCGTGCGGCTGCTCTCGATGGTTCCCTATCACTCCTCATCATTCCCTATCACCCTCTTCAGAGGGTTGTTCAGGGTAATGTTCCATCCTATGGAGAGCGCTGAACGCGAGCTGTACTCGGTGGGCGAGGTGGCCGAGCTGTTGGGGCTGCATGTGCGGACCGTCCGGAACTATGTCCGCGACGGCCGGCTGAAGGCCGTCCGGATCGGCAAGCAGTACCGCGTCAGCCGCGCGGACCTGGCGGCGCTGGCCGGGCTCACGGGCGAGGGCGCGTCTCCGGAGGGCGCCTCCCCGCGCGGCCATCTGGAGGTGTCGAGCATCGTGCAGATCGACGCGATCGGTGAGGACGGGGCGAGCAGACTGAGCACCCTGGTCACCGCCGCCGCGCGGTCGGGGCGGGACACGGCCGAGCCCTTGCGCGTCCAGACGGTCCACGACGCGAAGCTGGCCCGGATGAAGATCGTGATCCTCGGCGGCGCCGCCGCCACGGCGGATCTGCTGCGTCTGATCGAGGGGGCGCTGGGCCCCGGCAACGGCATGTTCCTGGCCGACGGCGGGCAGGCGGTGCGCCGTGGCTGACCTCGTCGTGGAACACCACGGAGTGCCGGTGCTCGTCTGTGACCCCGAGGGGGCGCCGATCGCCGGTGCGCAGGACGCGCTGGACCACCTCGTCGCCCCGGCCTTCTGCCGGGCGGAGGTGGTCGCGGTTCCGGCGGACCGGTTCGACCCCGGCTTCTACGACCTCCGTACCGGTCTCGCCGGGGAGATCTTCCAGAAGCTCGCGAACTACCGGCTCCAGTTGGCCGTCGTCGGGGACATCTCGCCCCATCTGCGGGCGAGTTCGGCCCTGAGGGACCTCGTCCGCGAGGCCGGCCGAGGCCGGCACGTGTGGTTCGTGACCGACCTCGACGACCTCGCGGAGCGCCTCGGCGGTTAGGCCCTGTCCGGGTCCCTGTCCGGGTCCCTGTCCGGGGTCCTGTCCGAGGGTGTGCCTGAAGGTGTGTCCGCCCGGAGCGTGTCCGGCCCAGAGGTCACTGGCGGATGCGCTCGCGGATCCAGACCCCGGCCGGCTTCAGGACCGAAGTGCCGGTCCACTGGGTGCCGTCGCAGGTGCCGGTCTTGAAGACCGCACCGGAGCGGTTGTCGTCCGAGTAGTTCCAGTTGGTCCAGGAGATCTTCTTGCGCTTCATCAGGTCGAGGTAGCGCTGCGACATCGCGAAGTCGTCGGCACCCTCGCCCGCGTAGTTCTGCGTCCCGAACTCGGTGACGAACACGGGCAGTTCGTCGGAGGCCCGGTCCAGGGTGTCCAGGTACTCGTCCTGGTGCGAGGCGGCGTAGAAGTGGAATGTGTACATGATGTTCGAGGCGTTGACCGGGTTGTTGACGACCTCCTGCTCGTCCGCGCCCTCGGAGACGCCGAACGAGGACCAGGCACGCGTGCCGACCAGGACCACCGCGTCGGGATCCTGGGCCCGGATGACCGGGATGATCTTCTCCGCGTACGACTTGACCGTCGACCAGCTCACCCCGGAGGGCTCGTTGGCGATCTCGTAGAGCACGCCGGGGTTGTCCTTGTACTTCTTCGCCATCGCCGTGAAGAAGGTCTTCGCCCGGCTGAGGTTGTAGTTCGGGTCGCCCGGGTCGAGCATGTGCCAGTCGATCACCGCGTACATGCCCCGCGCATGGGCCATGTCGACGAACTTCTGCGCACGGGCGGTGAAGCCCTGCGGGTCGGTCTCGTACCCGTCCTCCTGTACGTAGGTGGAGATCCGCAGCACATCGGCGCGCCAGTCGGTGGCCAGCGCGTCGAGCGAGCCGTTGGTGACGCACTGGGCGTACCACTGGGTGCCGTGCGTGCTCATGCCGTTGAGCTGGACCGCCTGGCCCGAGGCGTTGCAGAGCTGCAGGCCGCAGACCTTCAACTGGCCGTTCGCGGCCAGGGGCGTCGCGGCGGCGGCGCCGGGGGCGGGTGCGGGGGCCGGGGCGGCGCCCGCCGGGACCGGGGCCAGCAGGGCGGTGCCGAGTGCGAGGGCGGCCGCGCCGAGGAGCGCGGTCCGGGTGCGGCCGTGGCGTCGGGACGCGGCCGGCCGCTGGGTGGGGGGATTGGTGCGCTGGTGCATGGTGGTGCTCCCATCGGGGGTCGGTGGAGGGGAGGCGCCATGTCGGCAGACTGAAAGTAAAGGTCCTTTCCGATTCCCGTCAACAGTGTTGGGAAAGTTTCCTAACCATTAACCGGACTGCGCCGATCCGGTCGCCCCGTATGGAGGAAAACCGGGCCGCGCCCTAGGGTGCGAAACATGGCAGAGAGCACGGCGCACCCTGGGCCGGCGGGGCGCGGTGCGGGGCCCGGCACCGACTCCGGCGGCCCCGACCCCCGGCGCTGGCGCGCACTCGCCGTCTGCCTGGTGGCGGGGTTCATGACGCTGCTGGACGTCTCCATCGTCAATGTGGCCCTGCCGTCGATCCGGGAAGGGCTGCACACCCCCGAGTCCGACCTCCAATGGGTGCTCTCCGGCTACGCCCTCGCCTTCGGGCTCTTCCTGATCCCCGCGGGCCGGCTGGGGGACGCACGCGGGCGCCGGACGGTGTTCCTGGCCGGACTCGCGCTCTTCACCCTGGCATCGGCCGCCTGCGGGGCCGCCCAGTCCAGCCTCTGGCTGGTGATCGCCCGACTGGTCCAGGGCATGGCGGGCGGTCTGCTCTCCCCGCAGATCTCCGCACTGATCCAGCAGATGTTCTCCGGCCGGGAACGGGGCCGGGCGTTCGGCATGTTCGGCACCGTCGTCGGGATCTCCACCGCCGTCGGGCCGCTGCTCGGCGGCCTGCTGATCCAGGTCGCCGGGGCGTCCGGGGGCTGGCGCTGGGTGTTCTACGTCAACCTCCCGCTCGGCGTCGTCTGCTATCTGCTCGCCCGGCGGCTGCTCCCGGACACGCCTTCCGCGTCCCGGGTACGGCCGCGCGACCTCGACCCCGTCGGAGTCGTCCTCCTGGGTGCCGGGGTGCTGGCCCTGCTGCTGCCGTTCGTACAGGCCCAGCAGTGGCCGGGCAACGTCAAGTGGCTCTTCGTGGTCCTGGCGGCCGTGCTGCTGGCGGCGTTCACCGCCTGGGAGTCGCGGTGCGCGGCACGCTCCGTCCAACCGGTCCTGGATCTGTCGCTGTTCCGGCTGCGGTCCTACTGGCTGGGCTGCCTGATGATCCTCGTGTACTTCGCGGGATTCACCTCGATCTTCTTCATCACGACCCTCTACCTCCAGTCGGGGCTGCACTACTCCGCCCTGGAGGCCGGTCTCGCCATCACCCCCTTCGCCCTGGGCTCGGGTGTGTCCGCCGGGATCGGCGGCCGGCTGGTCGGCCGCTACGGGCGTCCCCTCATCGTGACCGGCCTCGTCATGGTCGCGGTGGGGCTCGCGGCCGCCGCGCTCGCCGCCCATCTGGTGCCGGGACGGTCCGTGGGCTGGGCGATGGCGGCCCCGCTGCTCCTCGCCGGAGTCGGCAGCGGACTGGTCATCTCCCCGAACCAGACGCTGACCCTGGCCGAGGTGCCGGTGGCCCACGCCGGAAGCGCCGGGGGCACGCTCCAGACCGGCCAGCGCGTCGGCTCCGCCATCGGGATCGCCGCCGTCGGCTCGGTGTTCTTCTCCCAGGTCGGCACCGACGGCTGGGCCACCGCCTACGATCACGGCCTCGTCGTCTCGGTCGTGTTCGTCCTGGCCGCGCTCATCGTCGCCCTGGCCGATGTGGGGTCCGCGCGACGGGCAGGCCGCCGTGCGGAGAAAGCCACGAACCCATCGAGGAGTGCGGTATGAGCACCACCCAGGACGGCGGCCCGAACGGGAACACCTCGTACGGCCACAAGCCCTTCAAACGCTCCCGGAGCCATTTCGCCGACCGCATCACCGCCGACGGCCGCGACGGCTGGCCGGTGGAGGCGGGCCGCTACCGGCTCGTCGTCAGCCGCGCCTGCCCGTGGGCGAGCCGGGCGCTCGTCTCGCGGCGCCTCCTCGGCCTGGAGAACGCCCTGTCGCTCGCCGTCACCGACCCGCTCCAGGACGACCGCAGCTGGCGCTTCACCCTGGACGAGGGCGGCCGCGACCCGGTCCTGGGCATCCGCTACCTGAGCGAGGCGTACGACGCACGCGAGCGCGGCTATCCCGGCGGGGTCAGTGTGCCCGCCGTCGTGGACGTACCGAGCGGCAAGCTCGTCACCAACGACTACCAGCGGATCACCCTCGACCTGGCCACCGAATGGACGGCACTGCACCGCCCCGGCGCCCCCGACCTCTACCCGGAGCCCCTGCGCGACGAGATCGACGAGGTCATGGACGGCATCTACCGGGACGTCAACAACGGTGTCTACCGGGCCGGTTTCGCCGACAGCCAGGAGACCTACGAAGCCGCGTACACCGATGTGTTCCGCCGCCTCGACCAGGTCTCCGCGCGCCTGGCCGGCCGCCGCTACCTGGTGGGCGACACGATCACGGAGGCGGACATCCGGCTGTTCACCACCCTGGTGCGCTTCGACGCCGTCTACCACGGGCACTTCAAGTGCAACCGTACGAAGCTCACCGAGGACCCCGTCCTGTGGGCGTACGCCAGGGACCTCTACACGACGCCCGGCTTCGGCGACACGGTCGACTTCGACCACATCAAACAGCACTACTACCGGGTGCACACCGGCATCAACCCCACCGGCGTCGTGCCGCTCGGCCCCGACCTGTCCGGCTGGCTGGGCCCGCACCACCGGGAGGAGCTGGGCGGCCGTCCGTTCGGCGACGGAACGGCACCGGGACCCGTACCGCCCGCCGAACAGGTCCCGGCGCGCGGCCGGCCCGGAACGCGGGGCGCGTACAGCGATTGACGAGCGGACCGGAACAGGAGGCGCGCGTACAGCGGTTCACGAACGGCCCGGAACGCGGGATGCCCCTCGCCGCCGCACGGCGGCGGCCCGCGTAACGTGCGCACATGGCCGCCACGACGAACCCGCCCGACCGCTCCCCGGTGCTCTCCGTCCGCGCACTCAACCGCGCCACCCTGGAGCGCCAGCTCCTGCTGCGCCGGGCCGCCCTGTCCGCCGGGGACGCCGTGGCGCACCTGGTCGGGCTCCAGGCCCAGAACACCAGGCCGCCCTACTTCCAGCTCTTCGCCCGGCTCGAAGGGTTCGACCCCGCCGAGCTCTCCGCACTGATGGAGTCCCGCGAGGTGGTCCGGATCGTCACCCTCCGGTCCACCATCCACACCCACACCGCCGACGACGCCCTCACCCTGCGCCCCCTGGTCCAGGCGGCACGCGACCGGGAGCTGAAGACCTTCCGCCGGGGCCTGGCCGGAGTGGACATCGGCCGGCTCGCGGCGATCAGCCGGACACTCGTCGAGGAACGGCCCCGTACCAACAAGGAACTGCGCGCGGCCCTGCTCACCGAATGGCCGGACGCCGATCCGCAGGCCCTCTCGGTGGCCGCCCGGTGCACCCTGCCCCTGGTCCAGGTGACCCCGCGCGGGCTGTGGGACAGAAGCGGGCAGGTCGAGCTGACCACCGTCGAGCACTGGCTCGGCCGCCCCGCGCGGCCCGTCCCCGCACCCGACGCCACCGTCCTGCGCTACCTCGGCGCCTTCGGACCCGCCTCCGTGAAGGACATGCAGACCTGGGCGGGGCTGACCCGGCTCCGGGAGGTCTTCGAACGGCTGCGGCCCGGGCTGCGCACCTTCCGCGACGAGAACGGCGTCGAACTCTTCGACCTTCCCGACGCCCCGCGCCCCGACCCCGCCACCCCGGCACCGCCGCGCTTCCTGCCCGAGTTCGACAACGTCCTGCTCGGCCACGCCGACCGGGCCCGTGTGATCCCGCCCGCGTACAAGGGGCGCAACGGGGTGGGGAACCAGTCCTACGGAACCGTCCTCGTCGACGGGTTCCTCGCCGCCGTCTGGCGCGTCGACCGGACCGGGGACACCGCGACCCTCACGGTGCAGCCGCTCGGCAGGCTCGGGAGCGCGGAACGGGACGCCGTCACCGAGGAGGCCGTACGGATGCTGTCGGTGATGACGGAGGCGACGGCGTACGACGTCCGGTTCGCCGCCTTCCTCGACTTCGGGGACTGACGGGACCCACCGGGCCGCACGGACCGCCGACGGGGTGCGCTCAGGGCAGCAGCCCCGCCCGGCGCGCCGCCACCACCGCTTCGAGCCGGGTGTGCGCCCCGAGCTTGCGCATCGCGGAGCGCAGATATCCCTTCACGGTCTCCGGCCGCAGCCCCAGCCGCTCCGCCGCCGCAGCGTTCGTCGCCCCGGCCGCCACACAGGCGATGACGTCCACCTCGCGCGGCGCCAGCTGCACCGTCCGGGCCGCCGGGACCCGCGCCCCGGACGCCGAGGCCAGACGCCCGCACACCGTGAGCAGCTCCTCCCGCAGCACCGGGTCGGCGATCCTCGGGGCCAGCGCACGCAGCTCGCGGTGCGCCTCGCGGACGTTCTCCCAGGCACCCGGGCCCGTATGCGGATCGGTCACCTGCTCCCGGGTGGCGGCCAGGAGCTGCTGCACCTCGTCCCGTACCGCGAGCGCCTGCTCCACATCGCGGGCCGCCGCCACCGCCGCGTCGAACGTACGGTCCCCGAGCGTGACCGGCTCCCGCAGCGCCCCGTACAGCAGGCCCCGCACCTTCCGGCGCACCACGACCGGCACCGCCACGACCGAACGCAGGCCCTCGGCCGCGACGGCCGTGTCGTACTCATGGCTGATGTGGCGCGAGGAGGCGTAGTCCGTCACCGCGCACGGCCGCGACAAGGCGATCGACTTGCCGCCGAGCCCGCTGCCGGCCGAGATGACCAGCCCCCGCAGCGCGCTGGTCTGCGCCCCGTTCAGCTCGATGATGCGGGCGTGGCGCGCGTCGGACAGCAGCCCGCCGAAGGCCACCGGAAGCCCGCTGGAGCGTCGCAGCCGCAGCAGCGCGGCCTGCATCTCGACCGTATCCACCGATTCGGGCACGTTGACGTCTCTCCGCCCTGTTCGTACCACCCCCGTCCGGGGGTGGTGAGACCTGGGTCACTGTTTACATGATGTTAAGCGACCGGTCCGGTCCGCAATGAGGAGGGCACATGTCGGCAACCAGTGCGACGGAGACGTTCCGGGCCGCCCGGGACTTCCTGCTGGAACACCGTGAGGACTACGCGAAGGCGTACGAGGGCTTCCGCTGGCCCCGGTCCGATCACTTCAACTGGGCGCTCGACTGGTTCGACGTCATCGCCGAGAACAACGACCGCACCGCCCTGCACATCGTGGAGGAGGACGGCCGGCGCACCGAGGTGTCCTTCGCCCGGATGTCCGCCCGCTCCAACCAGGCCGCGAACTGGCTCCGTGCCCAGGGCGTCCGGGAGGGCGACCGCATCCTCGTCATGCTCGGCAACCAGGTCGAGCTGTGGGAGACGGCGCTCGCCGCGATGAAGCTGCGCGCCGTCGTCATCCCCGCCACACCGCTGCTGGGCCCCGTCGACCTGCGCGACCGCGTCGAGCGCGGCCGGGTCCGCCATGTGCTCGTGCGGGCGGCGGACACGGCGAAGTTCGACGAGGTCCCCGGCGGCTACACCCGGATCGCCGTCGGCGGCGCCACCGAGGACGATGCCGGGGGCGGCACGGAAGCGGGCGTCGAGGGATGGCTGTCGTACGCGGGAGCCGACGACCTGCCCACGACGTTCACGGCGGACCGGGAGACCGACGCCGACGAACCGCTGATGCTCTACTTCACCTCCGGCACGACCGCCCGCCCCAAGCTGGTCGAGCACACCCATGTCTCCTACCCCGTGGGGCACTTGTCGACGATGTACTGGATCGGCCTCAAGCCCGGCGACGTGCATCTGAACATCTCCTCGCCCGGCTGGGCCAAGCACGCCTGGTCGAACCTCTTCGCCCCGTGGAGCGCCGAGGCCACCGTCTTCATCTTCAACTACACCCGCTTCGACGCGGCCCGGCTGATGGCGGAGATGGACCGCTCGGCCGTCACCAGCTTCTGCGCGCCGCCCACCGTGTGGCGGATGCTGATCCAGGCCGACCTCTCCCAGCTGAAGACGCCGCCGCGCGAGGTCGTGGCGGCCGGCGAACCGCTCAACCCCGAGGTCATCGAGACGGTGCGGCGGGAATGGGGCGTCACCATCCGGGACGGCTTCGGCCAGACAGAGACCGCCGTCCAGGTCGCGAACACCCCCGGCCAGCTCCTGAAGTCCGGGTCCATGGGGCGGCCCAGCCCCGGCTTCACGGTGGAACTCCTCGACCCGGTCAGCGGTGAGCCCGGCGCCGCCGAGGGCGAGATCTCCCTGGACCTCTCCACCCACCCCGTCGGCCTGATGACCGGCTACCACGGCGACCCGGACCGTACCGCCGAGGCCATGGCGGGCGGCTACTACCGCACCGGTGACATCGGCGCCCGGGACGAGGACGGCTACATCACCTACATCGGCCGCGCCGACGATGTGTTCAAGGCGTCCGACTACAAGATCTCGCCGTTCGAGCTGGAGAGCGCGCTGCTGGAGCACGAGGCGGTCGCCGAGGCCGCCGTCGTACCCGCGCCGGACCCGGTCAGGCTCGCCGTGCCGAAGGCGTACATCGTGCTGGCCGAGGGCTGGGCGCCCGGACCGGACACGGCCAAGGTGCTGTTCGACCACTCCAGGTCGGTGCTCGCCCCGTACAAGCGCATCCGCCTGCTGGAGTTCGCCGAGCTGCCGAAGACCGTCTCGGGCAAGATCCGCCGCATCGAACTGCGCGAGCGCACCGCCCGTGGCACCGGCACCGAATTCGCCGAGGGGGACCTGCGATGAACGAACCGTCCTACGCGCACGGCACCGGCACCACCGCCCTGCTCGGCGACACCATCGGCCGCAACCTCGACCGGGCGATCGAGGCGCACGGCGCGCGCGAGGCACTGGTCGACGTGGAGTCCGGCCGGCGCTGGACGTACGCCGAATTCGGCGCCGATGTCGAGGAGCTGGCCCGCGCGCTGATGGCATCCGGGGTGGCCAAGGGCGACCGGGTCGGGATCTGGGCCGTCAACTGCCCGGAATGGGTGCTCGTGCAGTACGCGACGGCCCGCATCGGCGCCGTCATGGTCAACATCAACCCCGCCTACCGGGCGCACGAGCTGGAGTTCGTCCTCAACCAGGCCGGCATCTCCCTGCTCGTCGCCTCGCTCGCCCACCGCACCAGCGACTACCGCGGGCTCGTCGACGAGGTACGCGGCAACTGCCCGGCCCTGCGCGCCGTCCACTACATCGGCGATCCCTCCTGGGACGCGCTCGTGTCCGCCGCGCCGTCCATATCCTCCGGTCAGCTCGCCGTGCGGGAAGCGGAGTTGTCCTGCGACGACCCGATCAACATCCAGTACACCTCGGGCACGACCGGCTTCCCGAAGGGCGCGACGCTCTCCCACCACAACATCCTCAACAACGGGTACTTCGTCGGGGAGCAGATCGCCTACACCGAACAGGACCGGGTCTGTCTGCCGGTGCCCTTCTACCACTGCTTCGGCATGGTGATGGGCAATCTCGGCATCACCTCGCACGGCGCCTGCATCGTGATCCCGGGCCCCTCCTTCGAGGCCGCCGCGGTCCTCACGGCGGTCCAGCAGGAGCGCTGCACCTCGCTCTACGGCGTCCCCACGATGTTCATCGCCGAGCTGAACCTGCCCGGCTTCGCCTCGTACGACCTCTCCTCGCTGCGCACCGGGATCATGGCCGGGTCCCCCTGCCCGGTCGAGGTGATGAAGCGGGTCGTCGCCGAGATGCACATGGACGAGGTGTCCATCTGCTACGGGATGACCGAGACGTCCCCGGTCTCCACCCAGACCCGCCGCGACGACGATCTGGAGCGCCGCACCGGCACGGTCGGGCGGGTGCTGCCGCACATCGAGGTCAAGGTGGTCGACCCGGTGAGCGGGGTGACCCTGCCGCGCGGTGAGGCGGGTGAGCTGCGCACCCGGGGCTACAGCGTGATGCTCGGCTACTGGGAGCAGCCCGACCGGACGGCCGAGGTGATCGACGAGGGCCGCTGGATGCACACCGGGGATCTCGCGGTGATGCGCGGGGACGGCTATGTCCAGATCGTCGGCCGGATCAAGGACATGATCATCCGGGGCGGCGAGAACGTCTATCCGCGGGAGATCGAGGAGTTCCTCTACGGTCATCCGAAGATCGCCGACGTCCAGGTGGTGGGGGTGCCGGACGAGCGGTACGGCGAGGAGATCCTGGCCTGCGTCATCCCCCGCGACCCGGCCGATCCGCCGACGCTGGAGGAGGTGGACGCGTACTGCCGCGAGCAGTTGGCGCACTACAAGGTCCCGCGGGCACTCAGGATCCTGGACTCCTTCCCGATGACGGTCAGCGGGAAGGTGCGGAAGATCGAACTGCGCGAGACCTACGGCCGCTGAGGACCGTCCCGTCACAGGGGGCGGACGGGCGGACGGGCGGACCGGTGGATCAGGCGGCCTCGATGACGTCGGGGCCGCCTGTCCGGGTCGCCGCCGCCCACTCGATCAGCAGGACCTCGTACTTCGCGGACTCCACGGACGACCACTCCTGACCCGCTCGCGCGTCGACGAGCGCGCGAATGGCCTCGTTCGCCGCGTCGGCGGACGCGGGCGCGGGCAGGAGCCCGGCGGCGGTCGCGGACGCGGAAGCGGACGGGGACGCCGGTCGGGCGGGGGTGGACGGTATCGGGCGCCGAGGAGTTAAGACCATGCGCTGAGCTTACTTGCCGCCACTGACAGCGACATCATCGCCGTGCCCCGACGTCCTGAACCGGTCCGGAACGGTTCAGGGTTCGCGGCGCATGCAGACCCGTGGCCAGCGGTCCAGGCCGTGCTCCGCCTCCTCCGCCCTGATCCTGCGCAGGCCGTCGGTGAGTTCGCTCTCCCCGAGTGTCCGGAAACCGATGCGCGTGTAGTACGGGGCGTTCCACGGGACGTCGGTGAACGTGGTCAGGGTGAGGGCCGTCGGCCGCCGCTCGGCCGCCCAGGAGGCGAGGTGTCCGATGAGCGCGCGGCCGACGCCCCGGCGGGCGGCCGCCGGATCGACCGAGACCTGTTCGATGTGGAACGCGCCGTCGACGGGGTCGGCGATCAGATACCCGGCCGGACGGTCGTCGGCCGCCGGGAGGGCGTCGGTGGCGACCCAGCAGCGGCCGGCGCGGCGGTATCCGTCCAGGACGTCGAGCGGTGGCGGGTCGTCATCGGCGATGGATGCCATGCCGAGGGTGCGGAAGGGTTCGCCCGCGGCACGTTCGATGTCCTGGAGCAGGGGGAGGTCGGAACCTCTGGCGAGGCGGATACGCATGCGTCCAGTATGGCGAGCGGCCGCCGGTGTCCGGTGACGGGTGCCGGACTCAGGCGCCGGTGCTGATCAGCTCGTCCGCCGGGCTGTTCACCGGCTGCGGTGTCCCGGTGGGATCCATCAGGAAGAGCGGTACGCCCAGGGTGTCCGCGCGTGACCTGGCGTCCTCCGTGTAACCGGCCAGGGAGAAGAACACGCCCGCCACCGACGCGCTCAGGGCGTTCAGCCAGAGGCACTCGACATCGCGCAGGCCGGTCGGCCGGGCGCCGGCGTCGACCTGGGCGACGACTCCGGCGGCCCGCAGGTCGATCCGGGACGCGGGCCGCTTCTCGGGCTGGACGACGTCGTGGTAGCCCAGCCACTGCAGATACCGGGCGGCCGCGCTCACCGCGTCCCGGCCGGTACGGATCGTCAGCGGGTGGAACGACGGGCGCGGATGGGCGGCCGTGCGCGGCAGCGGGATATGGGCGGGGCCGGCCCCGGCGTCGGGTGCGGTGGTGCCGGACCCGGGTGCGTCGGGCGTGCTCGGCTCCACCGCCGTCGTCGTCACCGGGCGCACCGGAACCCGCAGAACTGCCCCGCACGGGCAGCACAGTTCCGGCTGCGGCCACTGGTCCAGGCGACCGCAGTCGGCGCAGCGCGCCGTCACCCAGTCGTCGTCCCAGGTGCGGTGCGTGACCGGCTCGACCGGCGCGTCCCGCAGCAGCGGCGGCACGACGGGGGTGCCGCACGGACAGGGGTAGGCCGGTGCGGTGTACGCGTGGCCGCGTCCGCAGGCCGGGCACCGCAGCTGCACGGACTCCACGATCGTCTCCCTCCGGCGCGGGCCTGCGGGGCGCCCGCGTTCCGCGGCTTCGGCGGCACGCCTGCCGCCGCGTCCGCCGCGTCATGCCCTCGTCCCGCCCATCGTCTACCAAGAGCGAGGCCCTGGGGAGGGAATCGCCCGACTTCACGCGGCCCGGCGCCGGCGCACCGCCCTGACGGTGCACCGCCTTGACGGCGCGCGGGCCGCGTCCTAGATTACTTCCGTATAGCAGAACTGAACTTCCGTAATGCGGAATTGGTGCTCTCAGGTGGCGCGACAGAGCCCGACTCCACCAAGCCCGAGCAGGAGCACTCAATGCCTCGTATGACCGCTGCCCGAGCGGCAGTTGAGATCCTCAAGCGCGAAGGTGTCCGTCACGCGTTCGGTGTGCCGGGTGCGGCGATCAACCCGTTCTACGCGGCCCTCAAGGCGTCCGGCGGGGTTCACCACACCCTGGCCCGGCACGTCGAGGGCGCGTCCCACATGGCGGAGGGGTACACCCGCGCCGGGGCGGGGAACATCGGCGTCTGCATCGGTACGTCGGGCCCGGCGGGCACGGACATGATCACCGGTCTGTACTCCGCCATCGCCGACTCCATCCCGATCCTCTGCGTCACCGGCCAGGCCCCGACCGCGGTCCTGCACAAGGAGGACTTCCAGGCCGTCGACATCGCGTCCATCGCCGGGCCGGTCACCAAGGCGGCGACCACGGTGCTGGAGGCCGCCCAGGTCCCCGGTGTCTTCCAGCAGGCCTTCCACCTGATGCGCACCGGCCGGCCGGGCCCGGTCCTCATCGACCTGCCGATCGATGTGCAGCTCACCGAGATCGAGTTCGACCCCGATCTGTACGAGCCCCTGCCGGTCCACCGGCCCGCCGCGTCCCGCAGGCAGATCGAGCGGGCCGTCGAGATGCTGAACGCCTCCGAGCGCCCGCTGCTCGTCGCGGGCGGCGGCATCATCAACGCCGACGCCTCCGCGCTGCTGGTGGAGTTCGCCGAGCTGACCGGCGTCCCGGTCGTCCCCACCCTGATGGGCTGGGGCGTCCTCGCCGACGACCACGAGCTGAACGCCGGCATGGTGGGCCTGCAGACCTCGCACCGCTACGGCAACGCGAACTTCCTGGAGTCCGACTTCGTCCTCGGCATCGGCAACCGCTGGGCCAACCGCCACACCGGCAGGCTGGACGTCTACACCCGGGGCCGTACGTTCGTCCACGTCGACATCGAGCCCACCCAGCTCGGCAAGATCTTCGCCCCCGATCTCGGCATCGCCTCCGACGCCGGGGCCGCGCTGAAGCTCTTCGTCGAGGTGGCACAGGAACTGAAGGCGGCGGGCCGGCTCAAGGACCGCTCGGCCTGGGCCGCCTCCACACAGGAGCGCAAGGCCACGCTCCAGCGCCGGACCCACTTCGACGACGTGCCGCTCAAGCCGCAGCGCGTGTACGAGGAGATGAACCGGGCGTTCGGGCCCGAGACCCGCTACGTCACCACCATCGGGCTCTCCCAGATCGCCGGCGCGCAGATGCTGCACGTCTTCAAGCCGCGCCACTGGATCAACTGCGGCCAGGCGGGCCCGCTCGGCTGGACGATCCCGGCGGCGCTGGGTGTGGCCACCGCGGACCCGGACGGCTCGGTGGTCGCGCTCTCCGGTGACTACGACTTCCAGTTCATGCTGGAGGAACTGGCCGTGGGCGCGCAGCACCGCATCCCGTACGTCCATGTCCTGGTCAACAACTCCTACCTGGGGCTCATCCGTCAGGCCCAGCGCACCTTCGACATCGACTTCCAGGTCAACCTGGAGTTCGAGAACCTCAACTCGCCGGAGCTCGGCGTCTACGGCGTCGACCACGTCAAGGTCGTCGAGGGCCTCGGCTGCAAGGCGATCCGGGTCACCGAGCCGGACCGGCTGCTGCCGGCCTTCGAGGAGGCGAAGAAGCTCGCCGCGGAGTTCCGGGTGCCGGTGGTCGTCGAGGCGATCCTGGAGCGTGTCACGAACATCGCGATGAGCGGCACCGACATCGCCTCGGTCAACGAGTTCGAGGACATCGCGACGGAGCCGGCCCACGCGCCCACCGCGATCCGTCCCCTCGCGGTGTCCTGACCCGGAGCCGCACCCGGCCCCTTCCCCCCGCGATCCCGGGGGGAAGGGGCCTCTCCGCTGCCCACGGGGCATCCGTCCGGCGCCGGGAACGACGCGAGGGCGCGGAGTACGGATGACACCCGTACTCCGCGCCCTCGCGCGGACAGATGGGGAACGGTGCGGAGCGGGCGGAACAGGGACCGCGGCGCCGGCGATGGGTCCGCGGCGCCCGCCTCCTTCAGGTCGGAGGGCGGGGCCCGGACCCGTCACCACCGCACTGGCGTCGCCCGGCCGCCGCGGCCCCGGCCTGCCCGCGCCGTGCGGACCCCTCATCCGGGTGCGCGGCGCGGGCAGGGCTCGGGAGTGGAGGCTCAGTCCTCGCGCAGGGCGCGGACCGCCTCCTCCACGCGCCGGCCGTAGTCGGCGTCGGCGGCGTGGAAGTGGGCGAGGTTCTTCTCGATCACATCGTCGCGGGTGACCTGCGAGAGGCCCCCGGCGATGTTGGCGACCAGCCGGCCCTTCTCGTCCTCGGACATCAGCCGGAACAGCTCGCCCGCCTGGAAGAAGTCGTCGTCCTTGGTGTGGGCGGGCGCCTCGTGGGTGCCGGTCCAGCCGTGGACGGCGAGCGGGGCGGCGAGTGCCCCTCCGGTCTGCGCGGGACCGTCGTACGAGTTGGGCTCGTAGTTCTTGTCGTGGCGCGAGCCGTTGCGGGTGGCCATCAGGCCGTCGCGGCCGTAGTTGTCCGCGGTGGCGGCCTTGGGGGCGTTGACCGGGAGCTGGGTGTGGTTGACGCCCAGCCGGTAGCGGTGGGCGTCCGCGTAGGCGAACAGCCGGCCCTGGAGCATCTTGTCGGGGGAGGGGCCGATGCCGGGCACGAAGTTGTTCGGGGAGAACGCGGCCTGCTCGACCTCGGCGAAGACATTGTCCGGGTTGCGGTCCAGGACGAGCCGGCCCACCCGCTGGAGCGGGTAGTCGCTGTGCGGCCAGACCTTGGTCAGGTCGAACGGGTTGAAGCGGTATCCGGCGGCCTCGGCGGCCGGCATGACCTGCACGTACAGCGTCCAGGACGGGTTGACGCCGCGCTCGATGGCCTGGAGCAGATCCGTCTGGTGCGAACTGGCGTCCTTGCCGGCCAGTTCGGCGGCCTGGTCGGCGGAGAGGGAGCGCACCCCCTGGTTCGTCTTGAAGTGGTACTTGACGAAGAAGGCTTCGCCCTGGGCGTTCGTCCACTGGTAGGTGTGCGAGCCGTAGCCGTTCATATGGCGGTACGAGGCGGGGATGCCGCGGTCGCCCATCAGCCAGGTGACCTGGTGCGTGGCCTCGGGGGCGTGCGCCCAGAAGTCCCAGACGTTGTCCGGCTCCTGCCTGCCGGTGAACGGGTCGCGCTTCTGCGAGTGGATGAAGTCGGGTAACTTGACCGGGTCCTTGATGAAGAACACCGGGGTGTTGTTGCCGACCAGGTCGTAATTGCCCTCGTCCGTATAGAACTTGAGGGCGAAGCCGCGCGGGTCGCGGACGGCGTCGGCGCCGCCCAGGGAGTCGGCCACCGTGGAGAACCGTATGAACGTCTCGGTGCGGCGGCCCACTTCGGAGAGGAAGGCGGCGCGGGTGAAGCCGGTGACGTCGTCGGTCACCTCGAAGTAGCCGTAGGCGCCGGAACCGCGGGCGTGCACCACGCGCTCCGGGATGCGCTCACGGTTGAAGCGGGCGAGCTTCTCCAGGAGGTGCTGGTCCTGGAGGAGGATCGGCCCACCGACGCCGGCGGTGGCGGAGTTCTGGTTGTCGGCGACCGGGGCGCCTGACTCGGTCGTGAGCACACGCTTAGCCATATGTCGGGATGACCTTCCGTACGGAGCTGCTGACGGCTTGGGGAGCGTAGGTTCGCCGGGAACAGCACGTCAACAGTTTGTTGAAATTGAAGGAGATGGTCCGGGCCGCGGTGGCGCCTGGGCGCGACAGGACAGGTGTCAGCGCCACCGCGGCCCGGGGTTCAGGGGCCCCCGGGCGGGGCCGGGGGTCAGACCTGCGCGCCGGAGAGGCGCTCGACGGAGCGCAGCAGGGCCGAGTGGTCCAGCCCGCCGTCACCCTGCGCGCGCAGGGAGGCGACCAGTTGGGCCACGACGGTGCCGACGGGCAGCGCGGCACCGACATCGCGGGCGGCGTCCGTGACGATGCCCATGTCCTTGTGGTGCAGATCGATCCGGAAGCCCGGCGCGAAGTCGCGCTTGAGGAAGTTGTCCTTCTTACGGGTCAGCACGGTCGAACCGGCCAGTCCACCGTTGAGGACGTCGAGCGCGGCGGCGAGGTCGACCCCGGACTTCTCCAGGAAGACCACGGCCTCGGCGCACGCCTGGATGTTGACCGCGACGATCAGCTGGTTGGCGGCCTTCACCGTCTGGCCGGAGCCGTGCGGGCCGCAGAGGACGATCGTCCTGCCGAGCGCTTCGAGCAGCGGCCCGGCCGCGTCGAAGTCGGCCCGCTCGCCGCCCACCATGATGGACAGAACGGCCTCGACGGCGCCGGCCTCGCCGCCCGACACCGGGGCGTCCAGTACGCGGATGCCCTTGTCCCGGGCATTGCCGGCGAGGTCCACGGAGGTCTGCGGGGTGATCGAGGACATGTCGATCAGCAGCGCGCCGCGCCTGGCGTTCTCCAGGATGCCCTCGGGGCCGTACGCGATGGCCTCGACCTGCGGGGAGGCGGGCACCATCGTGACGACGACATCGGCGTCCGCGACCGCGTCGGCGATCGAGGAGGCGCCCTTGCCGCCGGCCGCGACCAGGCGGTCGATCTTGTCCTGCTCCAGGGTGTATCCGGTGACGTCGTAGCCGGCCCTGATCAGGTTCTCGGACATGGGGGAGCCCATGATGCCGAGCCCGATCCACGCAACCTTGGGGAGGTTGTTGCTCATGAGGGTGCCTTCCTGGAGAACGGGTGTACGTGAGGGGGTTCGGCGGCCCCTACCGGGGGAGCCACGCGAAGGACTCGGCGCTCGGCCGGTCGCCCGGCTTGTACTCCAGGCCGACCCAGCCCGCGTAGCCGGCCTCGGTCAGCTCGTCCAGGAGCCGCTCCAGCGGCAGCGAGCCGGTGCCCGGCGCGCCGCGTCCCGGGTTGTCGGCGATCTGGACGTGGCCGGTCTTCGCGGCGTACGCCTTGATCACCTGGCTCAGGTCCTCGCCGTTCATCGACAGGTGGTAGAGGTCCAGCAGGAACTTCGCGTTCCCCAGGCCCGTCGCCGCGTTGACCCTGTCGACGATCCCGATCCCGGCCGGTGCGCTCACCAGCGGGTAGCGCGGCGACTCCGGCGCGTTCAGGGTCTCGATCAGCAGGACCGCCCCGATCCGGCCGGCGGCCCGCGCGGCCATCACCAGGTTCTCCAGGGCGAGTTCGTCCTGCACGGCCGGCTCCACGCCGTCGACCCGGTTGCCGTACAGCGCGTTGAGGGCCCTGCAGCCGACCGAGGCGGCGAAAGCGGCCGCCACCTCGATGTTGGCGCGGAAGCGGTCCGACTCCGGGCCGGGCACGGAGAGCGCGCCGCGGTCGGGGCCGGGCAGCTGTCCGGCGTAGAAGTTCAGCCCCACCAGCTGGGTGCCGGCGTCGTCGAGCGCCTTCTTGAGCGCGTCGAGCTCCGCCTGCGGCGGGGTGGGGGTCTCGGTCCAGGGCCACCACAGCTC
Source organism: Streptomyces sp. NBC_00654 (assembly GCF_026341775.1). NCBI lineage: Bacteria > Bacillati > Actinomycetota > Actinomycetes > Kitasatosporales > Streptomycetaceae > Streptomyces > Streptomyces sp. NBC_00654. The sequence continues at coordinate 2,925,081 of NZ_JAPEOB010000001.1, forward strand.
GACCGCGGTGAAGCCCGCCGCGGCAGCCGCCGCGGGGCGCTCCAGGAGCGGGAGCTCCGTGAAGAGGATCGAAAGGTTCACATCGAAGCGCTGGTCCGGGTATCCCATGAGGGGTTCGGCGCTCCTTCCGTATTGCGGAAGTTAGTTTCTGCTTAACGGAAGATTGCCCGGCGGGCGATGAGGCTGTCAAGGGGGTGCCCGAAATTTGGCGTCCGCCGCCTCCGCGTACTGTCCGCGGGGCGGCGGCCGGGAGGGTCCCCTTGCTGACGGGCCCCGGACCGGGCCAGGGTGGCTGCGCATCCGAAGCAACCGCCCCCCACACGAGGTGCCTCGCATGAATCACACCGCCACGACCCGCCGCAGCCTTCTCGGAGCCCTGCTGGCGGGTGCCGCCCTGTCCGCAGTCCCCGCGGCGCCCACCCGTGCCGCGGCGGCCGGCTCCCTGCCCGCGGCCGTCCCGCCGGCCGACCCGCGCACCACCCGGCCGCTCCTCCTGGGGACGTACACCTCGGAGCAGGGCGGCGGCACCGGGGTCGGCACCGCCACGTACGACACCACCACCGGGGCCCTCGCCACGGGGCCCGTGATCAGCGGCGTCGACAACCCCTCGTACCTCGCCGCGCACCCCTCCGGCACCACCGTCTACGCCGTCGACGAGCAGCAGCAGGGCGGTGTGACGGCGATCGCCCTGGCGCCGGACGGGGCCCACCGGGTGCTCGGCACCCGCGGCACCGGCGGCGCCGGTCCCACCCATCTGTCCGTGCACCCCACGGGAAAGTGGCTGCTCAGCGCGAACTACACCTCGGGCAGTGTCGCGGTGCACCCCATCGCCGGTGACGGCTCGCTGGGTGAACGCACGGACCTCGTCGCACACACCTCACCGCCGCCCGGACCGGGCCGGAGCGGGCCGCACGCCCACCAGATCCTCACCTCGCCCGACGGCGGCCATGTCCTCGCCGTCGATCTGGGCAACGACACCGTGTACACCTACCGGCTGGACACGGCCGCCGGCACCCTGACCGAGGTCTCCCGCGCGGCGCTGAAGCCGGGGGCGGGGCCGCGGCATGTCACATTTCACCCCGGCGGTCACTTCGCCTACCTGGCCTGCGAGCTGGACAACACCACCGTCGTCTGCGGGTACGACCCCGCCACCGGCACCCTGACACCCGGAGCCGGCCAGTCCACCGGAACCGGCCCCGGTACCAGCTATCCCGCCCAACTGCTCGTGACCGCCGACGGCGCCTTCGCCTATCTGGCCAACCGGGGGCACAACAGCCTCACCCGTTACGCGGTCGAGCGGGACGGCGCGGCGCTCCGGCTGCTGGACACCGTGCCGGTCCGCGGCGACTTCCCCCGCCAGATCGCCTTCTCCCCGGACGGTGCCCTGCTCTTCGCCGCCAATCAGCGCTCGTCCACCGTCACCGTCTTCCGGGTGGACCGGGCCGACGGCACGCTGAGCGCCGCGGGTGAACCGGTGAGCGCCCCGGTGGCCGTCTGCGTGCTGCCGCTCTGAGGGCGGGCCCGCGACCGTCCGCCGCCCGTCACCAGCGGGTTAAGGTCGTGGCCGGACCGCGGAGGCCCGCCTCCGCGGCGGCTGCCGGCAAGGACATCAGGGAGGCACCGTGCGCTTGAGGGTGGAATTCACCACCGAGCCCTTCGATCTCGACGAGGCACCCGCCCACGCGGTGGTGGCCCGCGAGGTCATCCAGTCGGCCGAACTCGACGCGGTGGACGTCGGCCCGTTCGGCAATACGGCGGAAGGGGGCGCGGACGAGGTGCTCACCGCCGTGGGCTCCCTGCTGCGCGAGGCCCTGGCCTCCGGTGCCACCCGGGTCTCGCTCCAGGTCAACGTGATCGGGGAGGAGGCGCGGTGACCGGATCGGCGGATCAGCACCTGGACGCGGTGGACCACCCCCTGGTCGCCGCGGTGAAGCCGCTCGTCGATGCCATGGGCGCCGAACTGCTGGGCCCCGAGCTGGCGCAGGCGGACGATGTGGTGCTCGCGTGGGAGGGGGAGGACGTCGTCGCCGTACGGCTGCCGCAGCTCTCCGACTCGCTGGACCGCATTCTCGCCGCGATGGAACGACGGCACGGGATGCCGCTCGCCGAGCTGGACCGCCGGACGAAGCAGTCCGTCGTCCGGGCCCTGGAGGCGCGCGGAGCCTTCTCCGTACGGCATGGAGTGGAGACCGTGGCGGGTGCCCTGGGGGTCAGCCGCTTCACCGTCTACAACTACTTGAATAGGGAAAATGCCGCCAAGGGTGAGTAGTTGAGCGAACACCGAAGGAAAGCCGCCGTCCGCATGCCGGGACGGCGGCTTTCTTCGTTCGCGATATTTCAACAAAGTGTTGACGTGATGTTGCCGAGGGCGTTAGCTATCCGCAGCCCGTACGACGCACAGCGAAATACAGCCACGGAGGCTCCCGTGACTTCGAGCTCCACACCGGGCCTCGCCCGGTTCAACACCCTGGCGGACAACGAGGCCATCGCCGCGCTGCACGAGGTCTGTGCCAGTGCGGCCTGGGGGAGGGCCATCCTCTCCCGGCGCCCGTACGCCACGGCCGACGCCCTTCTCGCCGCGAGCGACGCCGCCACGGCCCAGCTCACCGCGGCGGATCTGGCCGAGGCGATGGCCGGTCACCCGCCGATCGGCCGCCCGAAGCCCGGGGACCCGACCTCCTCCCGTGAACAGCGGGGGATGGCCGGTGCCTCCGAGGAGCTCAAGACCGAGATGCTCGAACTGAACCTGGCCTACCAGGAGCGCTTCGGACATGTCTTCCTGATCTGCGCCACCGGCGCCACCGGTGAGCAGATGCGCGACGCGCTGAAGACCCGGACCGGGAACCCTCCCGAGCGGGAGCGCGAGATCGTGCGCACCGAACTGGGCAAGATCAACCGCATCCGGCTGACCCGCCTCGTACAGGACTCCTGAGAGCGGCCTCGTACAGGACTCTTGAGAACAAGGAGCAACGGTCTTGAGCACCGATACCACCGCATCGGTGTCCACGCATATCCTGGACACCAGCATCGGCCGCCCCGCCGGGGCCGTCACCGTCTCCCTCGCCGCCCGCGGCGGCACCGGAACGGAGTATGTGACGCTCGGCGCGTCCGCGACCGATGCGGACGGGCGCTGCAAGGACCTGCCGGCACTGCCGGAGGGCACCACCCATGTACGGCTCGTCTTCGACACCGGGTCGTACTTTTCCCAGAAGCAAGCCGAGGCGCAGCAGGACGCCCCCCGCGTAAGGGACAGCGGTGCGTTCTTCCCGGAGGTGGCGATCGCGTTCGCCGTCGAACCGGGCGAGCATTATCACGTACCGCTGCTGCTCAACCCGTTCGGCTACTCCGTTTACCGAGGGAGCTAGCAGACATGCCCACGATTCTCGGCCAGAACCAGTACGGCAAAGCGGAGAACCGCGTCGTCAGGATCACGCGGGACGGCGACACCCACCACATCAAGGACCTGAACGTCTCGGTCGCGCTCTCCGGCGACATGGACGATGTGCACTACTCCGGCTCCAACGCCCATGTCCTGCCGACCGACACCACGAAGAACACGGTGTACGCGTTCGCCAAGAAGCACGGCATAGAGTCCGCCGAACAGTTCGGCATCCATCTCGCCCGGCACTTCCTCACCTCGCAGGAGCCGATCAAGGTCGCCCGGATCAGGATCGAGGAGTACTCCTGGGAGCGCATAGCGACCTCTGACGCCAACTCCAGGTTCATCGGCGCCGACGAGGTCAAGCACTCCTTCGTCCGCAAGGGACAGGAGACCCGCACCACCCAGATCACCTACGACGGCGAGAACTGGCAGATCATCTCGGGGCTCAAGGACCTCACCGTGATGAACTCGACCAACTCCGAGTTCTGGGGCTACGTCAAGGACCAGTACACGACGCTCAAGGAGGCGCACGACCGCATCCTCGCGACCGAGGTGTCCGCCAAGTGGCGGTACAACTGGACCAGCGACGAACAGCGGATGCCGAACTGGGAGAAGTCCTACGAGCAGGCGCGCAAGCACATGCTCCACGCCTTCGCCGAGACGTACTCCCTCTCGCTCCAGCAGACCCTGTACCAGATGGGTTCGCGCGTCATCAACAGCCGCAGCGAGATCGACGAGATCCGCTTCTCGCTGCCCAACAAGCACCACTTCCTGGTGGACCTGGAGCCGTTCGGCCTCAAGAACGACAACGAGGTCTATTACGCGGCGGACCGGCCGTACGGCCTGATCGAGGCCACCGTGCTCCGGGACGGCGTCGAGCCGCAGATCCCGGTCGACATGACCAACCTCTGACGCGGAACTGAGCCCGCCCCCGTCCGCCCGCAGCCGGGCGGGGGCCGGCCGTCCCGGAGGGAGCCCCCATGGCACAGCCCGCAACGGGGCCGGCGAAAGGTCCGTGTTCCGCTCCACCGGCAGCTGCCGGTACGGCGGCTCACCCGGTGGACGAGGAGTTCCCGCCCTCGCGGCATGCCCCCGCCGTGCTCCAGCGCGGCACCGCCGTGCAGGCGGGCCCCGTCACTCCGCCCCTGGTCAACAGCGGTGCCATCACCCTGTTCTTCCACCATCTCGGCACCCACAGCCGCAACGCTGTGGCACTCAAATCCTCCTAGGGTCCTGCCGTGCCCACACCGCCGATGAGAGAAGAAGGAAGCCCCATGGCAGCTTCGGCAGACCCTCAGCGCATCGTCATCGAGAACTGCTCGATCGCGACCGTCGACGCCCACGACACCGAGTACGCATCGGGGCACATCGTCGTGGCGGGCAACCGCATCGAGTCCATCGGCGCGGGCAGGGCACCGGAGGGCCTGGCCGGCGTCGTACGCCGGGTCGACGGCACCGGACACCTCGCGACGCCCGGCCTGGTCAACACCCACCACCACTTCTACCAGTGGATCACCCGCGGTCTGGCGACGGACCACAATCTCTTCGACTGGCTGGTCGCGCTGTACCCGACCTGGGCGCGCATCGACGAGCCGATGGTCCGCGCCGCCGCCCAGGGCTCCCTGGCGATGATGGCCCGCGGCGGTGTCACCACCGCGATGGACCACCACTACGTCCACCCCGAGGGCTCCGGCGACCTCTCCGGCGCCATCATCGGAGCCGCCCGCGACATGGGCGTACGCTTCACCCTCGCCCGGGGCTCCATGGACCGCAGCGAGAAGGACGGCGGGCTGCCGCCGGACTTCGCCGTCGAGACGCTGGAGGGCGCGCTCGCCGGGACCGAGGCGGCCATCGACGCACACCACGACGCCTCGTTCGGCTCGATGACCCGGATCGCCGTCGCCCCCTGCTCGCCGTTCTCCGTCTCCACCGAACTGATGCGGCAGGGAGCCGAGCTGGCCCGCCGTCGCGGCGTCCGGCTGCACACCCACGGCTCCGAGACGGTCGAGGAGGAGCGGTTCTGCAAGGAACTGTTCGGGATGGGGCCGACCGACTACTTCGAGTCGACCGGCTGGCTCGGCGACGATGTGTGGATGGCGCACTGCGTCCACATGAACGACTCCGACATCGCCGCCTTCGCCCGTACGGGAACGGGCGTCGCCCACTGCCCGTCCTCCAACGCCCGCCTCGCCGCGGGCATCGCCCGGGTGCCCGACATGCTCGCCGCGGGCGTTCCGGTCGGCCTCGGCGTCGACGGCACCGCCTCCAACGAGTCCGGCGAACTCCACACCGAGCTGCGCAACGCCCTGCTGATCAACCGCCTCGGCGCCCACCGCGAGAAGGCCCTGAACGCCCGTCAGGCGCTGCGCCTGGCCACGTACGGCGGTGCCCAGGTCCTCGGACGGGCCGGCCAGATCGGTTCGCTGGAGGCCGGGAAGCTCGCCGACCTGGTGCTCTGGAAGCTGGACACCCTGGCCCACGCCTCCATCGCGGACCCGGTGACCGCGCTCGTCCTCGGTGCCGCGGCCCCCGTCACCCTCTCCCTCATCGACGGCAAGCCCGTCGTCGAGGGGAACCGCCTGATCACGGTGGACGAGGACGTGATCGCCCGCGCCACCCGCGACGAGGCCCGCCGCCTCGCGCGGATCGCCGCCGGAGCCTGACGCTCCGCGGCCCCCCGACCGGCCGGACGAGGGGGACGGCCCGCGTCCGGCCGCCGCGGACCCGAGCGGGGTCCACGGCAAGCCGGTCCGCGGGGCGCGCGCCCGAATGCGCGCGCCCCGCGGACCGGTGAAGAACGCTGCCCGCGAGACCGCGCGGCGCACCCCCACCGCATACCCATGGGCACCCGCACCCTCAGTGACCGACCATCAACTGCTGGAATCCCAGCTCCTGTTGAAGGCCGCACAGCCACAGCAGTGGTACCGCACAACCTGCCGAGAGCCGCACCACCGCACCACTTCGCTCCACCTCCCTGACACCCACGTCGCCGACGACGTGCACCCGACCGGAGGAACCGCCGTGGCCGCTAAGCCCAGGTTTCGCAACGACGCAGTCGCAGGAACCGACCGTAAGCACCCGGTCGACGAAACACTCCCCCCACTGAAGATGTTCACCAGCGGGCTCCAGCACGTGGCCGCCATGTACGCCGGAGTGGTGGCCCCGCCCATGATCGTGGGGCCCGCCGTGGGTCTCACCGCCAAGGAGACCGCCTTCCTGATGGGGGCGAGCCTGTTCACCGCGGGCATCGCCACCCTGCTGCAGACCCTCGGCTTCTGGCGCATCGGCGCCCGGCTGCCGTTCGTCAACGGGGTCTCCTTCGCCGGAGTGACCCCGATGGTCGCGATCGGCAAGGACCGCGGGCACGACGGGATCGCCGTGATCTTCGGCGCGATCATCGTCGCCAGCCTTCTCGGATTCGTCCTCGCCCCGTACTTCGGGAAGCTGGTGCGCTTCTTCCCGCCGGTCGTCACCGGCACCGTGATCACCCTGATCGGCGTCTCGCTGCTCCCGGTGGCCTTCAACTGGTCCCAGGGCGGAAACGCCGCGGCCGACGACTACGGCTCGATGACCAACATCATCATGGCCGCCGGCACCCTCGTGATCGTGCTGGCCCTGCGCAAGATCCTGCGCGGCTTCCTCCAGCAGATCGCGATCCTGCTCGGCCTGGTCATCGGGACGCTGATCGCGATACCCGTCGGCATCACCGACTTCGGCGCCGTCCAGGACGCCGGACTGGTGGGCTTCCCGACGCCGTTCCACTTCGGCGGCCCGCAGTTCGAGCTCGCGGCGATCATCTCCATGTGCATCGTCATGCTGGTCTGCATGACCGAGTCCACCGCGGACATGCTGGCCCTCGGCAAGATCGTCGGGCGCCCGGCGGACGCACGGACCATCGAGGGCGGGCTGCGGGCCGACACCCTGGGCAGTGCCATCAGCCCGCTGTTCAACGGCTTCATGTGCAGTGCCTTCGCCCAGAACATCGGGCTGGTCGCGATGACCGGGGTCCGCAGCCGGTTCGTCGTCGCCGCGGGCGGCGGCATCCTGATCGTGCTCGGTCTGGTCCCGGTGGCCGCGTCCGTCATCGCACTGGTACCCCTGCCGGTGCTCGGCGGTGCGGGCATCGTGTTGTTCGGTTCGGTCGCGGCGAGCGGCATCCAGACGCTGGCCACCGCCGCACTGGAGAAGGGCGAGAACGCGCTGATAGTGGCCGCCGCCGTGGGGATCGGCCTGATACCCATCGCCGCGCCGCAGTTCTACCACGCGTTCCCCGAGGACCTGCTCGTCGTCCTGGACTCGGGCATCTCCACCGGCTGTGTCGTGGCGATCCTGCTCAACCTGGCCTTCAACCACCTGGGGCGCGCACCCGAGGGGATGGAGGAGGAGACCGCGAACGGGGAGCATGTGGTCCCCGCCGCGGCCGGGGCGGGCGTCCACTGAGCGGCCCCCATGGCGCCGTGGCGCGTACGGCGGTCCCTGCGGGGGCCGCTCGTACGCGCCACAGGTGTTGACGGGCGGGTTCCCGTCGGGGCCGCTGCGGTGCGGGGTGGTGCGGTGGTTGTGCGGGGTGGTGCGGGTGGTGCAGTGGTCAGGTCAGCCGATATGGAAGCTGTCCCCGTACACCTTCCAGTCGAGCGGCGGGTCGAGGTTGAGGTTCCCCTTCTTCAGGAACACCCGCTGGGCGGTGTCGACCCGGCTGGTGTCCGAGTGGGCCTCCTCCTGCTCCATCGCCCAGACACGGGCGTCGAGGAAGGCGTTGAGGTACGTCGTCTCGTTGCCGCCCTGCGACGGCGGCTTGGCCTTGGCCAGCGCGCGCTTGCGGATGGAGCTGAAGCTGGTGCTGTCGCCGCCGTCGCCGTGCATCACGATGGCGTCGTAGTAGGTGAACTGGCCGAGCGTGCCGAGACCGTCGGCCTTGCCCTGCTTGACCGCCGGGTTGAAGTAGACCCGGTCGCGCTCGTCGTTCTGCGCCTGCTTGAACGCCGAGTCGGACGCGGCCTTCACCCAGTCCTTGGTGAAGTTCGGGTCGAGGCCCTCGTGCGAGGGGGTGCCGTCGACCTCGCGCAGCGCGGGCAGGTACTTCGCCAGGACGTTGCCCGGCTTGCGGTCGGTGTACAGCTCGACCAGGTCGAGCATGTCACCGGTGCCGGAGCAGAAGCCGATGATGCCCGCCGTGTAGCCGCGGTCGTCGTCGATGTCCTCGATGTACTTGTACTGCGACTTCCAGTCCAGCGAGGAGTTCTCCGCGCTGGAGACCAGCTGCATGGCGATCTCCTTCTTCGCCGGATCGTCCAGCCCGCTCGCGGCGGCCCTGAGCGGCTGGGCGGCCCGCGCGGGCCGGTCGGCCGAAGGGCGGGAGGGGGCGTCGCCGGCGTGGGCGGCGATGGGGATCGCCGTGAGAGCCAGCCCGAGCGTCACGGCGGCGATGCCGACGGGGCGGGTGAGCCGGGTGGTGCGACGTGCGGTGCCGTGTTGGGGGTTGTGCACCTGTCCTCCAGGGGAGTTCGCCGTGCCGGAGTTCTGTTAGGAAGCTTTACTATCAGAGTGGTAGGTGTGCCGTACACCCCTTCGGCGCAAGTGAGTTGAGGGCGGTGGTCCCGCCGCGAATCCGGATACGGAACGGCCCCGCGTCGCGCGGGGGACGCGCGGTGCGGGGCCGGTGGATGGCTACGCTCAGCAGTTGAGGTAGGCCACGTGGATCCAGACGCCGGTCGGTCCGCCCCACAGGTCACCCATGACCCAGCTGCCCTCCTGGCCACGGGCTTCGATGTTCTGCCCCCGGTTCACGGTCCCGAGCACCGCGTAGCCCGTGCCCGGACCGCCGCGGAAGTTGACCCCGTTGTCGTTGACCGTGCAGACCTGCGGCGGCGACTGCACGGGCGCCGCGGCCCGGACGGCCGCCGCGGGGGCCGTGACGGCCTGGGCGGACGGGCCCGCGGCCAGCCCGAGACCCGCGCCCAGGACCATGGCGCTCAGCAGCATCTTCTTCAGCATGTCTGTACTCATCCTGACGCTCCGGGGCGCACCCAAGCGTGCGCCTCCGCCTCCTCAACGGAACGGCTCGCCCCGGGGGCACGGGGTGGGCGCGACAGCGCGGGAGCGGACGAAAGCACAGGTCGTACGCTGTTTGAACCGGCGCACGCGGATCGTCCACCGGGTGCGCCGCGCGCCCGCCCCGGCCGGGTTCGGCCACATCGACGCGCACCTGTCGCCGTACACCCGCCGGCTCGGACCCCGTCCTCCGTACCCCAGGGACCGTCGGGCCGGCCGCCGGACGGGACGGGGACGGGGCCGGGAACCGGAGGGCTGCCCGGCCTGTAGCGTCAGGGGTATGGAAGATCAGTCTGTTGTGGATGTCGGCGATGTGCGGCTGGCGTACCGGGCCTGGGGCGACCAGTACGGTTCCCCGGTCGTCCTGCTGCACGGTCTCGGCGGCTCCGCCGCGAACTGGGAGGCGGCCGGGAGCCTGCTCGGCGAGGAGTGGCGGGTGTTCGCCCTCGACCTGCGCGGGCACGGGGAGAGCGACTGGCCGGACGAGTACGGCCTGGACCTGATGCGGGACGATGTGCTCGGCTTCCTGGACGAACTGGAGCTCGACCGGGTCGGCCTGGCCGGTCACGGCATGGGCGGAGTCGTCGCCCAGTTGCTGGCCGAGGAGCACTCGGACCGGGTGGAGCGGCTCGTCCTGGTGGAGACCCCCGCGCCATGGCCCGGGGAACCGGGACCGGCGGGGCGGCCCGAGGGGCCCGTGGACTACGACGAGAACGCCGTGCCCGCCGTCCGGGCCCAGCTGGCCGACCCCGACCCGCGGTGGGCGGAGGGTCTCGGCGAGATCGTCGCGCCGACGCTGCTCATCTCGGGCGGCCCGGAGAGCGGCATGCCGCAGGACCGCCTGCCCGACATGGCGTCCCTGATCCCCGACTGCCGGCTGATCACGGTCCCCGGCGGCCACCGGATGCACGAGACCCGGGCCGATCAGGTCGCGCAGCAGATCACCGAGTTCTTCACCAGCTGACCCCGCCGCTCGTCCTCCACGCCGCCGGGCCATGCGCCCGGCGGCGTTGTCAGTCCCCGCTGCCATGATCGGGCCATGGATCTCGCACAGTTCTTCGCCGATCTCGACGCACGGCCCTGGGCCGGCTACGAACACGCCTACGGCAGCGCCGCCGATGTGCCGGACTGCCTGCGGGCGCTCGCCGGGGACGACGAGGAGGCGGCGGACGAAGCGCTCGGTGATCTCTACGCGAGCATCCTCCACCAGGGCTCGGTGTACGAGGCGTCCGCGCAGGCGGTGCCGTTCCTGGCCCGGCTGGCCGCCATGGGAATACGTACGGCCGACCTGCTGGCCCTGCTCGGCGGAATCGCGGAGGGCGGTACGGAATTCGACGGCGACGGCGACGGCCGGAACGACGGGGCGGCCGCGAGCGCGGAGGCGGGGGAGGGCGACGGACCGGGGGAGAGCGACGAGGCCGCGTGCCGTCGAGCCGTCGTCGGCCAACTGCCCCTGCTGCTCGACTCGGTCGGCTCCGACGACGCCGAAGTGCGGCAGTGCGCCGTCTGGGCGGCCGCGATGACCGGGGCGGCCGGGCGGGTGCTGCCGGTGCTCCGCGAGCGGGCCGCCGTCGAGAAGGTCCCGCTCGTGCGCGCCGAACTGCTGTCGGCCCTGGCGCAGCTGGATCCGGCGGGCACGGCGTCCGCGGCGACGGAGGCGATCGGCCCGGACCAGCCGGCGGAGTTGCGGATCACGGCACTGCTGGCCTGTGTGGACACCGGGCTGCCCTGGGGCCGGAGCCACCACGGGGCGATGCTGTCGCTGCTCCCGGCCGAGGGCCTCATGACCGGCCGGGTCGTCCAGTACCACGGTGAACCCCTGCTCCATGTCACCGACGCCCTGCTGCTCCGCGACACCGACGAGGACCGCGACGCGGCGTTCACCCTGCTCGACGCCGCGCTGAGCAGCGATTCGCCCGAGGCGTGCGAGGAAGCGGTGCGGGCGGCCGAGTCCGCCTGTCAGCTCTCCCGCAGCGCGCCACAGCGGCTGGCCGCACCCCTGCTCGCCCTGGCCACCGGCCCCCGTGGCGCGGACGTCCCGTCCGCACAGCAGGCCCTGAAGCTGCTCGGCGCACTCGCCGCACCGGCGGCCGACACGCTGGCCCGGCTCGCGGAGGGGGAGGGGGACGCGGCCGACGGCGCGCTCGCAGTGCTGGTCGCCGTGGCTCCGGAGCGGGCCGCGCCGCTCCTCGCCCGGAATCCGGCGGAGCGTCCGCGCGCCCTCGACGCGGCGTGCGGCGGGCACTTCGAGGCCGCACCGGTCCTGCCGTACGACTCCGGACTGCTCGCGGCGCTCCGGCAGTGGCTCACCACACTGCGACCCGGCGGCAACAGCCCGTTCCGGCTGACGGCCCTGCTGGAGTCCTGGGGTGCCGACGCGGCCGACGCCGTGCCCGAACTGTGCGCCGCGCTGCCCCGGTTCCCGCAGCTGGTGCCCAAGGTGCTGGCCGCGGTCTGCCCGCCCGGACAGCGGGGAGCTGTGGGCGAAGTGCTGCGGACGGCGGCCCGGTCCGGTCCGGCGGAGGACCGCTTCGAGGCCGCGCGGGCCCTGTACGCCCTGACCGGGGACGACACTTTGCTGCTGGCCACCGTCGCCGCCCGGCTGGCGGACGACCGCAACGGGATACGCGAGGCGGCGGCCGCCGCCGCGGAGCTGGGACCGGCCGCGGCGGGGCTCGTGCCCGCGCTGCGGGCCGCGTTCAACGCCCCCGACGCGCACCGCAACATCCCCGAGATGCAGGCGGACATCGAGATCGCCGCGGCCCTGCACCGCATCACCGGCGACCCGGCGGAAGCCGTTCCGGTGCTGACCGGGGTGCTCTCCGACACCGAAATGACCTGGACCCGCTGGGCGTTCGTCCAGGCGACGAGGGTCGCCGCCGGACTCGGCACGGTCCCTGAAGACGGGCCGCTCGTCCCCGCGCTGGAGGCGCTGCTGACGGATCCGGCGCAGGCGCCGGGTGCGGTGCTCGCCCTGCTCGCCCTCGCCCCCGGCCGGCTCGACGCGGGCAGGGCGGCCGGGCTGCTGCTGGACGCGGCGGAGTCCGGCACCGCCCCGGTCGAGGCGCTGGAGGCCCTGGTCGCCCTCGGCCCGGAGGCGGGGACCGAGGACGTCCGTGGCCGGCTCGTCCGGCTGGCCGGGCAGGACCTGAGGCTGGAGGTGTCCGGTGTGCTCGGCACCGCCGTCCTCGTCGATGAGCGGGCGCGTGTGCGGGCCCGTGCGGCGGCGCGGGCGCTGGGCGGGGGAGCCGCGAGCGCCGGCTGACGTCAGTCCGCCGGCCGCCAGTCCGGGCGACGGCCGCTGAGGGCGATGACCCGGTCCACGAGCGGGGCGCCGGCCGGGACGGGGACCGGCGGGCCGAAGACCGCGCCGTCGCCCGCGCGGTCCTCGGCAGGCGCCAGCAGCGCCTCGCAGGAGCGGAGATCCGCCTCGTCGGCCCGGTACGGCTGCCCGGTCGACCGGGCCAGGTCCCAGCCGTGGACGACCAGCTCGTTGAGCGCGACCGCCGCCGCCACCGGGGCGGGCAGATCCACCCCGCCTGCCCGGGTCATGCCCTCCCGGGCGGCGGGTGCCCGCCACGCCGCCACCAACTCGTCGAGCAGCGGGGGCAGGACCTCGCGCCAGTCGTCGCCGAGCACCAGGGGCACCGAACCGGGGGAGACGTCCGACGCCGGTCCGAGATCCTTGCGTGCCGCGTCACGGAAGGCCGTCGTCAGCCCGACCACATGGGCGAGCAGTTCCCGCACGGAGTGGTCCGGGCAGGGGGTGGGGGCGGTCAGCCGGTGGTCGTCGACGGAGCCGAGCAGCGCGGCCATCTGCCGGGCGGCCGGTTCCAGATCGAGGGCAGGGGCGGGTGCGCTGTGTGGGTTCATACAGTTCTGACCGTCCGGGTCCGGAAAACTCATCGCCGGCCGGCCGGTCCCCCCTGCCGGGTGCACACCGGCACATTGCGGAACGTTCCTCTCCGCCCCCTTGTCGGCGACCCCCGCACCATGGCATACAGGTCTGGACCATTGCTGTCCGGATGGAAGGCAAGACCGTGCAACGCCCCCACGCACCTGCCGCGTTGGCCTGCTCCGCCGCCCTGCTCCTCGCCACGCTCACCGCGTGCGGCGGTTCCGCCGAAGCGGACACACAGAGTCCGACCACCCCCCACGGCGTGACCGCCCAGGCCAGCAGCTCCACATCGGTGCACGTCATGTGGGAGCCCGCCTCCGACAACAAGGCGATCACCGGCTACGAGATCTACCGCGAGGGCAGGAAGGTGAAGTCCGTCCCGGCGGCCAAGCGGATGATCGACATCGACGGGCTGACCGCCTCCACCGCCTACACCTTCACCGTCCGGGCCCGGGACGCCGCCGGGAACCTCTCGAAGCCGAGCCCCGCCGTACCCGTCACCACCCAGGCCGCCCCGCCCGAGGACGACCGGGCGCCCACCGCCCCGGTGAAGCTGCGCGGCACCGCCGACGGCGGCCGTGCCGCCACCCTGACCTGGGGCGGCTCCACGGACGACGTCGGCGTCACCTCGTACGACATCTACCAGGAGGACTCCCGGATCCACAGCGTTCCGGGCGCCGCCACCACCGCCCGGCTCACCGGGCTGCACCCCGGCACCGTCTACACCTTCACCGTCCGGGCCCGGGACGCCTCCGACAAGTCCTCGCCGGACAGCAACGCCTTCGACCTCACCACCGACTCCGCCCCCGGCGCCCCCGCGAGCACCGCCCCCACCGGTCTTCGCACCACCACCTCCGCCGAGGGGAAGGAGTTCGTCGTCGACCTGTCCTGGGACCAGCCCCGGACGGGCGGCGAGATCCCCGCGTACGAGCTGTATCTCAACGGGAGGATGACCACCACCATCGTCTGGGGCGGCACCCCGCCCCGGGGCCGTGCCACCTACCGGCTGACGCTCGCCGATCCGCCGGGCACCCGGTACTCGCTGAAGCTGCGCGCCAAGCTTCCGGACGGCAAGTGGGGCGACTTCTCCGCCCGGCGCACCGTCGTCCTCGGGGACTGACCGCTTCTCAGGCGTGCGGGGAGCCGCCCCATATGGTCCATTGATCCCGGAACCCTCAGAACTGAGCACGACGAGGAACAGGGGTTGGACGATGGACCTGAGCTCCAGGGTCGACGCGCTGATGGACGGACTCGTCTCGGATCTGGAACGGCTGACGGCGATTCCGTCGGTGGCCTTCCCCGGCTTCCCGCCCGAGCCCGTGCGGCAGGCCCACGACCTTCTCGTGGACCTGCTGCGCGGCGCGGGCGTCGAGCGCGTCGAACGGCTGGACCTGCCCGACACCGCGCCGATCATCGTCGCCGAGATCCCCCCGCCGTCCCCGGACGCCCCCACCGTGCTGCTCTACGGCCACTACGACGTGCAGCCGGCCGGCGACGAGAGCCTGTGGCTGTCACCGCCCTTCGAGCCCACCGCCGTCGAGGGCGGACTGCGGGCCCGGGGCATCGCCGACGACAAGTCCAATCTCCTGGTCCATCTGGGCGTGCTGAGGGCGTACGGGGGCAGGCCGCCGGTCGGGCTGAAGATCGTCATCGAGGGGCAGGAGGAGTACGGCAGCGCCTTCGACGACTACCCGCCCACCGATCCCGACCGGTTCGCCTGCGACGCCATGGTCATCGCCGACATGGGCAACCTCCGCCCCGGCAGTCCCACCCTCACCACGGGCCTGCGAGGGGCGGCCGAAGTCGTCGTCGAGGTCCGCACGCTCGCCGAACCGCGCCACAGCGGCGAATTCGGGGGAGCGGCCCCGGACGCCTTGCTCGTTCTGCTCAAGGCCCTCGCCACCCTCCACGATGTGCACGGCGATGTCGCGGTCGAGGGGCTGCGCCGCGAGGAGTGGAAGGGCACCACGTACACGGAGGAGGAGTTCCGGAGCCTCGCGGGGGTCCAGGACGGCATTCCGCTCATCGGCTCCGGCAGCCTCGGCGAACGGCTCTGGAGCGGGCCGGCGATCACCGTGATCGGTATCGACGCCCCGAGCGTCGACCACGCGGCATCCGCGGTCGTCCCCTACGCCCGCGCCAAGCTCAACCTCCGCTTCCATCCCGAGCAGGATCCCCGGGAGGCGCGGGGCCTGCTCGTCACCCATCTGGAGTCACTGCGCCCGTTCGGAATTCCGCTCACCGTCACCCCCGGCGACACGGGCCCCGGATTCGAGCCCGCGACCGGCGGCCCCGCCTACCGCGCCGCGCTCACCGCCCTGCGCGAGGGCTGGGGCGCGGAGCCCGCGTTCGTCGCGAGCGGGGGCTCGATCCCCCTGGTCAACGGGCTGTCCAGGGCGGTCCCCGGCGCCGAGGTGCTGCTCTTCGGCGCCCAGGACAGCATGTGCAACCTCCACGCGCCCAATGAGCGGGTGCTGTTCTCCGAACTGCGCTCGGCGGTGATCGCCGAGGCCGCCTTCCTGCGGGAGTTCGCCGCCTCGCACGGCGGCGGCGGGGGCGCCGCATGAGCGACGCGGACACCCGGGCCGCCCCGGAGGAGAAACCCCCGGCGAAGAAGAAGTTCATCTTCCCCAGTGCCCTGACCATTCTCGCCGTCGTCACACTGGCGGTCTGGGCACTGGCCTTCCTGATCCCCTCCGGCGCCTACGACCGTGACGAGGACGGCTCGCCGGTCCAGGGCACGTACCACCGGGTCGACTCCGGACAGAGCTTCGTCGACCGCCTCAACGATCTCTTCCTCTCGCCGGTCAACGGCCTCTACGGCGTCCAGGACGAGAAGACCGGCCAGGTCGGGCCGGACCTGGCCGGTGAGCTGTACGGCAGCGCGGGCGTGTTCCTGTTCGTGATCGCGATCGGCGCGTTCATCACGGTGGTCTTCGCCACCGGCGCCCTGGACCGGGGCATCGGCCGCCTCGCCCACCGGCTCCGCGACCGGGGAGCGCTCCTCATCGCGGGCGTGATGCTGGTCTTCTCGCTGCTGGGCACCGTGGAGGGATTCGCGGAGGAGACCCTCGGCTTCTACGGCCTGATCGTGCCGCTGATGCTGGCCCTGGGCTACGACCGGATGGTGGCCACCGGCACGATCATCCTCGGTGCGGGCATCGGAGTGCTGTGCTCCACGGTCAATCCGTTCGCGACCGGGGTCGCCTCGTCCGCGGCCGACATCTCGCTCGGCGACGGCATCGTGCTGCGCGCGGTCATGTGGGTCGTGCTGACCGCCGTGACCATCGCCTACGTCATCCGGTACGCGACACGGGTCCGCGGGAACCCCGGCCGTTCGCTCTCCGGCTTCCTGCCCGGCGACCGTGACCACACGGCGGCGGACGCGGGTGAGCCCCCGGACCTGACCGGCCTGCACAAGGCCATCCTGGTGCTGGTCGCCCTGGTCTTCACCTTCATGATCTTCTCGGTGGTGCCCTGGTCCAGCGCCATCACGGGTGACGCCGAAGCCGTTCCGTACGGCTTCGAACTCGGCTGGTCCTTCCCGGAACTGGCGGCGCTCTTCCTGGTCGCGGCCGTGGTGGTCGGGGTCGTCGCCCGCTTCGGCGAACAGAAACTCAGTGCGACGATCATCCAGGGCGCGGCCGACTTCATCTCGCCCGCGCTGGTCATCGTGCTGGCCCGCGGTGTCACGGTCATCATGAACAACTCGCAGATCACCGACACCGTGCTGCACTCCATCGAGGGCCTGGTCTCGGGCACGTCCTCGGCCGTATTCGCGGTCTTCGTCTTCATCGTCAACCTGCCGCTCGCCTTCCTGATCCCCTCGACCTCGGGCCACGCCACCCTCGCCATGCCGATCCTGGCCCCGCTCGCCGACTTCGCGGGCGTCTCGCGCGCGGTCGTCGTGACCGCCTGGCAGGCGGCGAGCGGCTGGATGAACCTGTGGGTGCCGACGACGGCCGTCACCATCGGCGGGGTGGCGCTGGCGAAGGTGGGCTACGACAAGTACCTGCGGTTCGTCTGGCCGTTGCTGGCGATCCTCTTCGTGCTGATCTGCGGGTTCGTGGCACTGGGCGCGGTCTGGACCTGAGACGGGGCGCGGTGGGTCCGGCCGCGCCAGGGACGTCGGGTCAACACGCCCGCCACGGACGTCGGGTCGGCCCACCTGTCATGGACGTCGGGTCAACCCACCCGCCATGGACGTCAGACAGTGCTCCGCCAGCGCGGCAGGACCCTCCGCTCCCTCCGCCGGGGCGTCTCCCGCGGCCCAGGTCTCCACCGCGACCCGCACCGCGGCTCCGGCGACGGCCGCCGCCAGCCGGATGTCCAGCGCGCCCGCGTCGGCGGGCGGTCCGGTCCGCGCCGCCAGCACCGCGGCCAGCGTGGACTCCGATTCGCGGCACGCGTCGTTCCAGACCGACCGGAGCGCCGGGCTGTCCGCCGCCATCCTCAGCAGCGAACGCACCCACTCCAGCGACTCCTTGTTCTCCGTGTCACCGGGCGCCGCGGCCAGCGCCCGCGCCGCCGCGTGCCGCAGCGCGTCGGGCAGGGGCAGGGCGCGGGGGGCGTCGCGCACCGCTTCCACCCACTGCCGGGCTCCGACGGCGAACAGCGGGGCGACGGCCTCCTCCTTGGTCGCGCAGTAGCGGTAGAGGGTGCGCGGCGCGACACCCGCGGCCCGCGCGATGTCCTCGGCGCGGGTGGCCCGCAGACCGTTCTCCACGAACAGTGTGGCCGCGGCACGGGCGATGTCCCACCGGGTGGCGGCCTTGCGCCGCTCTGTCAACGAAGCACCTTGCATGCGAGGCAGGTTATGCCCATAGGGAACCCTCGCCCGATTGGCAGAAGGTGCCTATGTGGCAGAATCTGTCACTCAATCGGTGCGGGTACGAGCAAAAGGTGGCAACAGCGGTGCGTCGGCGGCGGTTTCTTCTCCAGACGGCCGGCCTCGCCGGCGCCACGGCCGGACTCGGGCTGGCCGGCTGCGGCTCCGCCGGTTCGGGCGCGACGCTCGATGTGCTCGTGGCCAGCTACGACAAGAGCGTGGGAGCCTCGCTCGGGGATCAGTGGGACAAACTGATCGCCGCCTTCCGGAAGAAGCACCCCAGTATCAAGGTCAAACTGGAGCGGGTTCCGTTCAACAAGATCGACAAGACACTCGCCCGACGGGTCGAGGAGGGCCGCGAGCCCGACATCGCTCAGTCGAACATCTTCGCCCCCTACGGTGAGGACGACCGGCTCTACACCGCGGGCGAGCTCTTCAACATCTCGACGCAGGCCGACTTCATCCGCTCCTTCGCCGATGCGGGCACCGTCGACCGTGAGCTGTACGGGTTCCCGTTCCTGGCCAGCACGCCCCGGCTCTTCTACAACAAGGAGCTCTTCCGCCGCGCGCGCGTCGGCGACGCCCCCGCGTCGTGGGACGAAGTGCGCGCCGCCGCCGAGGCGCTGAAGGCGATCGGGGTGAAGACGCCGTACGGGCTCCAGCTGGGGCCCGAGGCGGCCGAGGACGAGGCCCTTTCCTGGATGCTCGCGGCGGGCGGCGGCTTCACGGACCTGGTCGGCTACGACTTCGAGACGCAGCCCAACATCGACGCGCTGACCTGGCTGCGTGACGAGCTGGTCGCCGGGAAGCTGGCGGGCGAGGCCCCGGCGAAGCTCAACCGGACCGACGCCTACGAGCAGTTCCTCCGCGGCGACATCGGGATGATGATCGCCCACCCCGTACTGATGGGCGCGGCCGACCAGGCCCGACTCCCGTACGCGCACGCCCCGTTCCCCGCGAAGGACGGCGGCACTCCCGCGCCGATCGGACTGAGCGACTGGCTGATGGCGTTCAAGCGCAACGGCCACCGCAAGGAGTGCGGGGCGTTCCTCGACTTCCTGTACAGCGGACAGTCGGCGGCGGCCTACGGCGGCAGCCAGTCCGCGCTCCCGGTGACGTACACGGCGTCCGACGCGGTGCGCGACCAGCCCGCCCAGCGCCCGCTGTGGCCCTTCATCGACCAGTTGCCGCAGGCCCGTTTCGCCCCGGTGGGCATGCGGTCCTGGCCCGACGTCCGGGGCGCGATACGCAGGGACGTGGGCCGCGCCGTGCTGGACAACGGTGATCCCGTCTCGGTGCTCAAGTCGCTGGACGACGCGGCGGCCAAGGCGGAGGTGGCCGGGACGGCCTGAGCGCCCCGGACCGGCGGCGGGGGGGTGTGGGGCGCTCAAGCCGTCCCGGCAGAGGTTCCGGCGGCCGTGCTCGGCACGGGCAGGTGCGCCCCGGCGCCGGTGCGGGCGTTCCACAGGACGGCGGTCGACAGCGAGAAGAAGAGCAGATTGCCGATGCTCAGCTGCGCGCCCTGGATCGCGGTTCCCACCGGGCCGGGCGTCAGCGCGGCGACGAGCCCTCCGGCGAGGATGCAGACCAACGGGTTCACGGCACCCATCCACCGGGGGAACGCGGTGGCGCCCCGGAACACGGATACGGCCATCCAGGCGGAACCCAGCACCCAGCAGAACAGCAGCACGCCGTAGGGAATGAACAGCACGTCCGCCATGTCGCCCGGCAACGCGTCCAGCGCGGCGGACCGTACGCCGGAGGCGTCGACCGCCCTGGCCGCCTGCCCCCAGTAGTAGAAGGAGCCGTGAACGAACGGGGCGAGGGCGAATCCCGTGGTCAGCAGCACCATCGGTGGCGACGAGAGCAGCCGCGGCGCCGGCCGGAGTCCCTGGTACAGATGCCAGCACGCGACCAGATAGAGCGGACCGGTCAGTACGCCGAGCAGCGCTCCCCACGCCAGCTGTGCCGAGGACGCCGACAGCATCGCCGCCAGTGAGTCGCCCGCCGTTCCGTCGTAGCCCTTCAGAACGAGATGGTCCCCGGGTGATGCCACGGGCTCGCCCAGGAGCAGGATGTCCCCGATGAGCCAGGCGATCGAGGCCGCGATGCCCGCGATCCCGGCGAGCCGTATCCGCCTGGTTCCGTTCTCGTCCGTGCGCACGTCGACAACCCCTCCGTCACGGTGATCATGGCGAGGTTAGCCTAACCTAACTAAATGTCGGGTGAGATGCTGTCCGTTCTCGCTGCCGCACGGCTCCGCCCCCGGCACTGTGCGGTACCGGGGGCGGAGCCGTGCGGCTGTGGTGACTCGGGTCAGTCCAGCTGCTCGTACGCGGGGAGGGTGAGGAAGTCCGCGTAGTCCTGGTCCAGGGAGACCTGGAGCAGGAGGTCGTGGGCCTGCTGCCACCTGCCCGCGGTGAAGGCCTCCTCGCCGGTCTCCTCACGGATCGCGGCCAGTTCCTCGGCCGCGACCCTGCGTGCCAGTTCCGCGGTGGCGTGTTCGCCGTTCTCGAAGACCACGTCCGCGTTGATCCACTGCCAGATCTGCGACCGCGAGATCTCGGCGGTGGCCGCGTCCTCCATCAGGTTGAAGATGGCGACCGCGCCCATGCCGCGCAGCCATGCCTCGATGTAACGGATGCCGACCGCGACGGCGTTGCGCAGCCCGTCGTACGTGGGCCTGGCGTCGAGGGTGTCGATGGCGATCAGGTCGCCCGCCGCCACGGAGACGTCCTCGCGCAGGCGGTCCTTCTGGTTCGGCTTCTCGCCCAGAACGGCGTCGAAGGAGGCCATGGCGATGGGGACGAGGTCGGGGTGGGCGACCCAGGAGCCGTCGAAGCCGTCGTGCGCCTCGCGGTCCTTGTCGGCCTTGACCTTCTCGAAGGCGACCTTGTTGACCTCGGCGTCGCGGCGGGACGGGATGAACGCGGCCATGCCGCCGATCGCGTGCGCGCCGCGCTTGTGGCAGGTGCGGACGAGGAGTTCGGTGTACGCCCGCATGAACGGGGCCGTCATCGTCACCGCGTTGCGGTCCGGGAGGACGAACTTGGCGCCGCCGTCACGGAAGTTCTTGACGATGGAGAAGAGGTAGTCCCAGCGGCCGGCGTTCAGGCCGGAGGCGTGGTCGCGCAGTTCGTAGAGGATCTCCTCCATCTCGTACGCCGCCGTGATCGTCTCGATCAGGACCGTCGCGCGGACCGTTCCCCGCGGGATGCCGACGTAGTCCTGGGCGAAGACGAAGATGTCGTTCCAGAGGCGGGCCTCCAGGTGCGACTCCGTCTTCGGGAGGTAGAAGTACGGTCCCTTGCCCAGGTCGATGAGGCGCTGGGCGTTGTGGAAGAAGTAGAGGCCGAAGTCGACCAGCGCACCGGGCACCGGGGTTCCGTCGAGCTGGAGGTGGCGCTCGCTCAGATGCCAGCCGCGCGGCCGGGTGACGACCGTCGCCAGCTCGTCGGCGGGCCTCAGGGCGTACGACTTGCCCGACCTCGGGTCGGTGAAGTCGATGGCGCGGGTGTAGGCGTCGATCAGATTCAGCTGGCCGAGGATCACGTTCTCCCACGTGGGGGCGGACGCGTCCTCGAAGTCGGCGAGCCAGACCCGGGCGCCCGAGTTCAGGGCGTTGATGGTCATCTTGCGGTCGGTCGGACCGGTGATCTCCACCCGGCGGTCGTCGAGCGCGGCCGGGGCCGGTGCGACCTTCCAGGAGTCGTCCGCGCGGATCGCCGCCGTCTGCGGCAGGAAGTCCAGGGTGGACGTACGGGCGATCTCGGCGCGGCGCTCGCCGCGCCGGGCGAGCAGCTCGTCGCGGCGCGGCGTGAACTGCCGGTGCAGCTCGGCCACGAACGCGAGGGCCGCGTCGGTCAGGACCTCCTCCTGCCGGGGCAGGGGCTCGGCATCGACGATGGCCAGCGGGGACGGCGCTGGTGCGGACATGAGCTGTCACTCCTTCAGCGGGTGGTGCGGACGGCGTGCCGGGGCCGCCGGAGCGCCCGGAACGGCACGGCGTGCCATGGCTCCGGGATGCGGCCGTGGGCGCCGTTCGAGGTGCAGAGGGCTTCTGACCAGTGGATAGTAGTTTCCTCATGGTGGAAGTTCAATGGTTTGTTGATATCGAGATTCTCCGGGTCGACACAAGCGCGCCCCGGTGGCCCACCGTGCCAGGACGCCTGCGGACCGTTCATTCCAGACGCGCCAGATCCTCCGCGGTGTCGATGTCGTACGCCTGAGCCACATCGGAACACTCGACGAGCGTGATCGCATCGCGGTGCGCCCGCAGATAGGTGCGGGCGCCCCGGTCGCCCACCGCCGCCGCGGCGACATCGGCCCACCGGTCCGCGCCGAGGAGCACCGGATGACCCCGCTCCCCGCCGTACGAGGCGGCCGCCAGAGCGGCCCGCGACGTGTACGCCGAACGCACCCGCGCCACCGCCCGCGCGCCGATCCCCGGCTGATCCACCAGGAGGACGAGCGCGGCGTCCGCGCCCGTACCCGCGAGGGAGGCCAGCCCGGCCCGGAGCGAGGAGCCCATGCCCTCCTCCCACTCCGTGTTGACGGTCACCGCGCACCCCGCCAGCGAGGCACGGGCCCGCACCTCGTCGGCCGCCGCGCCCAGCACCACGTGCAGCGGTCCGCAGCCGCCGTCGCGCAGCGTCCGCAGGGCGTGTTCGACCAGTGGACGGCCGCGGTGCCCGAGCAGCGCCTTCGGCCTGCCGCCGAGCCGGCGGCCGCCGCCGGCGGCGAGCAGCACTCCGGCGACCACGGGGTTCTCGTCTGTAGGAGCCATGGCCCCTGGATACCACCGCTGGGTTCGCACAGGCGAAAAGAATGTCACCCTCAGGGGTAACCCCGAATTCTGTCCCCGGAGTGGCGCACGCCACCTTTCATGGCGTTAACTTGCGGGCAACCCCAGGCACTTGACCACGGTCCGGGGCCTGGTCGATACACGTGCACAAAGACGTGCGAGGGGGAGTGCTTTGTTGCGAAGCGTGGGGCAGAAGCGGGTCACCGGCAGCGGTGAGGACCCGAGAGTCGCGGAGCTGCGTACGGCGGTCTCCCGGCTCCGCCGCGAACTGGCCGGTCACCCGGCGGAGTTCCCGGACCGGGGGATCGCCGAGGACGAGCTGGCGGCGCTGGACGCCATGGCGATCAGCGGCACACCGGAGATTCCCCGGCTGCGCCGCTCGCTGCTGCTGATCGCGGGGGCGATCGGCTCGGTCAGCGCGCTGGCGGCCGGGCTGAGGGACGTACGGAACGCGGTGGATCTCTTCGGGGAGCCGCCGCGCCGCTGAACACGGGTGCGGGCCGGTGGGGGACCGGCCTCGAAGGACCCGGGGGTCAGCGGCGGATCAGCCGGCGTGCCGTCGCCGCCGCGACCGCCGAGGTACGGGAGTCGACGCCCAGCTTGGCGTAGATGTGCACCAGATGGGATTTCACCGTCGCCTGGCTGAGGAACAGCTTCTTGCTGATCTGCTGGTTGGACAGCCCTTCGCCCAGCAGCTGCAGAACCTCCAGCTCGCGCTTGGTGAGCGCCTCCGCGGGGGTGCGCATCCGGTCCATCAGCCGGTGGGCGACCGCAGGGGCGAGCGCCGAGCGGCCGGCCGCCGCCGTGCGGACCGCGCCCGCCAGTTCCTCCGGCGGCGCGTCCTTGAGCAGATAGCCGCTGGCGCCCGCCTCGACCGCGGCCAGGATGTCGGCGTCCGAGTCGTACGTGGTGAGGATCAGCACCCGGGGCGCGCCCGCCGCCGCGGTGATCGCGGCGGTGGCCTCGGCGCCGTGCATCCCGGGGCCGAACTGCAGATCCATCAGGACGACGTCGAAGCCGCCCGCCGAGGCGAGGGCCACGGCCCGTTCGGCGGTGGCGGCCTCCGCGACGACCCGGAAGTCCGGCTCGGTGTCGAGGACGGCGCGCAGCCCCGCCCGTACCACCGGATGGTCGTCGGCGAGCAGCAGCCGGATGGGGTCGTTCATACGGTGTTCGCCTCCGTCGGGGTCTGCCGGGCCTGCGGGAGGGGGAGCGTGACGGCTACCGCCGTGCCCTGCCCGGGAGCCGATTCCACACTCAGGGTGCCGCCCAGCGAACGCGCCCTCGACCGCATCGCGGGCAGCCCGAAACCGCTTCTCCCCGCCTCGTCGGGCGGCCCGGACGCGGGGTCGAAGCCCCGGCCGTCGTCGACGACGTCCAGCGAGAGCGAGGTGTCCATGAAGCTGAGGGTGACCTCCGCCCGCCCGGCACGCGCGTGCTGCACCGCGTTGGCCAGGGCCGACTGCGCGGTACGCAGCAGCGCCACCTCATAGGGGGTGGGCAGCTCCACCGGGGTGCCGCTGACCGCGAAGTGCACGGTGAGACCGGGCGACGTGGTGCGGGCGCACAGCCGCTCCAGGGCGGCGGCCAGCGAGCCGTGCTCCAGGTCCGGGGGTGTCAGCGCGCGTACGAAGGAGCGGGCCTCGGCCAGATTGTCCTGCGCGGCCTCACGGGCCCGGCGCACATGCGCGGCGGCCGGCGCGTCCGCCGGCAGCGAGCGCTCGGCGGCCCGCAGCAGCAGCTGGATGCTGGACAGCCCCTGGGCGAGGGTGTCGTGGATCTCCCGGGCCAGCCGTTCCCGCTCGGCCAGCGTGCCCGCGGTACGTTCCGCCCCGGCCAGCTCGGCCCGGGTGGAGACCAGTTCCTCGATCAGCTCGCGGCGCCGCTCGCTCTCCCGGAACAGGGCGTCGTACCCGAACACGGTGGCGACCGAGACCGCGGCCCCGAGCAGCGGGCCGATGAACGCGCCGGGGCTGATCTCCTGCCCGTGCAGGAGGAAGCTGGTGATCGCGGCCCCGGCGGTGACCGTCACGGCGGCCAGGCCCCAGTGCGTCGGCAGCAGATGGAGCTGGAGGAAGTAGAGCGGGAAGGCCAGCCACAGGGCGTCCGGCGACAGGACGAGCAGGCCCAGCCACACCGCTCCCAGCGCGGCCAGCCAGAGCGCGGCGGCCCGGGTCCGGGGCCGGACGGACGGGGCCAGGGCGCCCGCCGCGTACACCGCGGCCATCGCCGCCGTCAGGGCGACGGCCGCCGGGGCGTGCGCGACCGGTTCGCTCAGGGCGCGGGCCGCGCCGAGCACCAGCAGCCCCAGCAGCAGGGCGTGCAGGCACAGCCGCAGGGCGGCGGTGACCGGGGTGTGCGAACGCGAATCCATGGTCCGTCCAGCGTAGACGCGCCCCGCGCGTGGCCGGTCAATCGAAAGGTTGATGTCGGGCCCCTCCGCCGCGCGATGTTTCCGCGGGCCCGGTGCCCGAGGCTGGAGCCATGTTCGTCGCATGGAGAGATCTACGGTTCGCCAAGGGCCGCTTCGCCCTCATGGGATCGGTCGTGGTGCTGATCACGCTGCTGGTGGGGCTGCTGTCCGGTCTGACGGCCGGGCTGGCCCGGGAGAACACCTCGGCCGTCACCGGGCTGAACGCCGACCACCTCGCGTTCGCCGCGCCACCGGACGGCCGGTCGGTGTCCTTCACCGACTCGACCGTCCGGGAGAGCGCCTGGCGGAGCTGGGCGGAGCAGCCCGGTGTCACCGCCGCGCAACCGCTCGGCATCCGGACCCTGAACGCCGCCGCCGGTGACCGTACGGCCGCCGTGTCCGCCTTCGGTGTCGAGCCGGACGGCGGACTCGCGCCCGCCGGGTCCCGGGTGGCCCCCGGGGAGGTGGTGCTCTCCGAGGGTGCGGCCGAGGACCTCGGCATCGGAGCGGGGGACAGGATCCGTCTGGGCGGTCTGGAGCAGCGGGTCGCCGCCGTCGCGGCGGACGACTCCTACAGCCACACGCCGGTCGTCTGGACCTCCCTCGACGACTGGCAGCGCATCGGGCACGACGGCGCGGGACCGGCCCAGGAGGCCACGGTCATCGCCCTGACCACGGCCGGCGGCGCAGATCTGGCGGCCGGTGACAAGGCGGCGGGCACCCGCACCTTCACCCTCGACGGCTCATTGACCGCGATCGGCTCCTACCAGGCCGAGAACGGTTCCCTCCAGCTGATGCGCGGCTTCCTGTTCGCCATCTCCGCCCTCGTCATCGGCGCCTTCTTCACCGTCTGGACGATCCAGCGCAGCGGCGATGTCGCCGTCCTGAAGGCGCTCGGTGCCTCGACCCCGTATCTGCTGCGCGACGCGCTCGGGCAGGCCGTCGTGATGCTCGCCCTCGGTACGGGGCTGGGCACCGCGCTCGCCTCCGGGCTCGGCGCTCTGATCAGCGGGGGTGCCGTGCCGTTCGTCCTGGACGCGTCGACCGTCCTCGTCCCGGCCGCCGTCATGATCGCACTCGGCGCGCTCGGGGCCGCCCTGTCCATCCGGCGGATCACCGCCGTCGACCCGCTCACCGCGCTCGGGAGTGCCCGATGACCCTCACGCTGTCACATGTCACCCTCACCTACCCCGACGGCGACGGCAGGCTCACCGCACTGGACCGGGTCTCGCTGGACGTCCCCGCGGGCTCGCTCACCGCGGTCGTCGGACCCTCCGGCTCCGGGAAGTCGAGCCTGCTCGCGGTGGCCGCCACCCTGGTCACCCCGGACGAGGGGAACGTCGTCGTCGCCGGTACGGAGACCTCGGGGCTCAGCCGCGCGGAGCAGGCGGCGCTGCGCCGGGAACGGATCGGCATTGTCTTCCAGCAGCCGAACCTGCTGCCCTCACTGACCGCCGCCGAACAGCTCCAGGTGATGGCGCATCTGTCGGGCCGGGCGGCCCGCACCGCCCGCGCCAGGGCCCTCGAACTGCTCGACGCGGTCGGTCTCGCCGACCGGGCGCACCGCCGCCCGCACCAGTTGTCGGGCGGCCAGCGTCAGCGGATCAATATCGCGCGGGCCCTGATGAACGAACCGGCGGTCCTGCTCGTCGACGAGCCGACCAGCGCGCTCGACCACGAACGGGGGGCCGCCGTGCTCGACCTGCTGGCCACCCTGACCCGGCAGAGGTCCACCGCCACGGTGCTGGTCACGCACGACCGGGCGCACCTGGACCGGATGGACCGGACGGTGACGATGGACGACGGGCGGCTGACCGTACCGGATCCCGCCGTCTGACCGGCCCCGCTGCCGGCGGCCCGGTCCCGCGCCCGCTGCCGGCGGCCCGGAACCGCGCCCGCCGTCTGACCGGCCCCGATGCCAGCGGTTCCCGAACCCGCGCCCGCTGCCGGCGGCCCGGAACCGCGCCCGCCGGCGGCCGGTGGTCCGACGGAGGCCGGGGCCCCCGCCGGTGGCCCGACGGAGGCCGGGGCCCCCGCCGGTGGCCCCGGCGGGGACCCGGTTCCGCCCGCTGGTCAGCCGGCCGAACCGCTGCTCGCCAGCGCCGAGGAGAGCTCCTTCGCGACCTGCTGGAGAATCGGCACGATCCGCTCCGTCGCCGTCTCCGTCACCCGTCCCGCCGGGCCCGAGATGGAGATCGCGGCCGAAGTGGGGGAGTTGGGCACGGACACGGCCAGGCAGCGGACGCCGATCTCCTGCTCGTTGTCGTCCACCGCGTACCCGGCCCTGCGCACCTGCTCCAGCGCTTCGAGGAAACCGTCCGGGGTGGTGATCGTCTTCTCGGTGGCGGCCGGCATCCCGGTGCGCGCGAGAAGAGCCCGTACCTCCTCGGCGGGCGTGTTCGCGAGCAGCGCCTTGCCCACCCCCGTGGAGTGGGGAAGCACCCTGCGGCCCACCTCGGTGAACATCCGCATCGAGTGCTTGGAGGGGACCTGGGCGACGTACACGATCTCGTCGCCGTCCAGCAGCGCCATGTTCGCCGTCTCGCCGGTCTCCTCCACCAGACGCTGGAGGTAGGGGCGGGCCCAGGTGCCGAGCAGCCGGGACGCGGACTCGCCGAGCCGGATCAGACGGGGGCCCAGCGCGTAGCGGCGATTGGGCTGCTGGCGGACATAGCCGCAGACGACCAGGGTGCGCATCAGCCGGTGGATGGTGGGCAGGGGAAGCCCGCTGCTCGCGGAGAGCTCGCTCAGTCCGACCTCGCCCCCGGCGTCGGCCATCCGCTCCAGCAGATCGAAGGCGCGCTCAAGGGACTGCACCCCACCGCTGGACCCGGTGGGTTTGGAGTCGGATGTGCTGGCGTGGGACGGCGGCACGTCAACGGTCCTTTCGAAGCGGAAGGCAAGGCAGCAGCCTACCGGGCTGTTCCGGATCGGCCCACTGCTCCCGGTGCGGCGTCCTTGCCGGTCAGGGCCTGTTCTGTCCAGGTGCCGACGGTCGGCCGGGGGGTGGGGCGGTGCCGCTCCTGGCCCATGCTACGTTCCACCCTCCGAAATTGGACTTTTACTTTGTGGAAATCTCCAGTCGGGCTGACGGGTGGGTGCCGCATGGTCCGCCGGCCGTCCGGCGAGATGGGCGGGGGCTTGACGGGCCGGATCCCCGAGTGAAGACTCGTTCAACAGTTCGTTGAATTCTCTTGAGTGAGGAGCACGGGTGTCCGGTCCGGACGTGAACCTGGTACTGCGCTCGACGCGCGTCGTCACCCCCGGAGGTACGCGCCCCGCGGCCGTCGCCGTCGCCGGCGGGACGATCGAGGCCGTGCTGCCGTACGACGCCGGTGTACCCGGCGGCGCCCGGCTGGAGGACTTCGGCGACGATGTCCTGCTGCCCGGCCTCGTCGACACCCACGTCCATGTGAACGACCCCGGCCGCACGGAGTGGGAAGGCTTCTTCACCGCCACCCGGGCGGCCGCGGCGGGCGGGATCACCACCCTCCTGGACATGCCGCTCAACTCCCTGCCGCCGACCACCACGGTCGGCCATCTGCGCACCAAGCAGCGGGTCGCCGCTCCCAAGGCGCACATCGACACCGGCTTCTGGGGCGGTGCGGTCCCGTCCAACACCAAGGACCTGCGACCGCTGCACGAGGCCGGGGTCTTCGGCTTCAAGTGCTTCCTGTCGCCCTCGGGGGTCGAGGAGTTCCCGGAGCTGGACCAGGAGCAACTGGCGTGCTCCATGGCCGAGATCGCCGGATTCGACGGGCTGCTCATCGTGCACGCCGAGGACCCGCACCGGCTGGCGGCCGCGCCGCAGCGCGGCGGCCCGGCGTACGCGGACTTCCTCGCCTCCCGTCCGCGCGACGCCGAGAACACCGCGATCGAGGGCCTGATCGCCCACGCCGGGCGGCTGAACGCCCGCGTCCACGTACTGCATCTCTCCTCCGGCGACGCCCTGCCGCTGATCGCCGCCGCCAAGCGCGAGGGCGTACGTGTCACCGTCGAGTCCTGCCCGCACTTCCTCACCCTCACCGCCGAGGAAGTCCCGGACGGGGCAACCGAGTTCAAGTGCTGCCCGCCCATCAGGGAGGCTGCCAACCAGGACGCCCTGTGGGCCGGGCTCGCCGACGGCACCATCGACTGTGTCGTCTCCGACCACTCGCCCTGCACCACCGATCTGAAGACCCCCGACTTCGCCTCCGCCTGGGGCGGCATCTCCTCCCTCCAGCTCGGCCTGCCCGCCATCTGGACCGAGGCCCGCAGGCGCGGTCACTCCCTCGACGACGTGGCCCGCTGGATGTCGGCCGCGCCCGCCACCCTGGCCGGACTGACCCGCAAGGGCGCCATCGAAGCCGGCCGTGACGCCGACTTCGCGGTCCTCGCCCCGGAGGAGACCTTCATCGTCGACCCGGCCGAACTCTTCCACCGCAACCAGGTCACCGCGTACGCGGGCCGGACCCTGTACGGGGTCGTGCGGTCCACCTGGCTGCGCGGCGTCCGCATCGCGGCCGACGGCGTCCTGGCCGAGCCCACCGGCCGCCTCCTCGAAAGGAATCACTGACCATGACGGACTCGGCGATACCGCGCTTCACCGGAGACGCGAGCCCCTACGCGGGCGGCGACCCGTACGCCGACCACCGCGGCGCCGACTTCCCCTTCAGCCACCTCGTCGACCTCGCCGACCGGCGGCTCGGTGCCGGTGTGATCGCCGCCAACGACGAGTTCTTCGCCGAGCGCGAGAACCTGCTGAAGCCGGAGCCCGCCGAGTTCGACCCGGAGCGCTTCGGCCACAAGGGCAAGGTCATGGACGGCTGGGAGACCCGCCGCCGACGCGGAGCGAGCGCCACCGAGCCGCACCCCACCGACGAGGACCACGACTGGGCGCTGGTACGCCTCGGTGCACCCGGCGTCGTCCGGGGAATCGTCGTCGACACCGCCCACTTCCGCGGCAACTACCCGCAGGCGGTCTCCATCGAGGCGGCCTGTGTCCCCGGTTCCCCGGCCCCCGGTGAGCTGCTCGCCCCCGATGTCGCGTGGACAACCCTCGTACCCCGTACGGCCGTCGGCGGCCACGCCGCCAACGGGTTCGTGGTCGAGGCCGGAGCCCGCTTCACCCACCTGAAGGTCAACCAGCACCCGGACGGCGGAATCGCCCGGCTCCGGGTGTACGGAGAGGTCGTCCCGGACCCCGCCTGGCTGGCCGCGCTCGGCACCTTCGAC
This sequence comes from Streptomyces sp. NBC_00654, assembly GCF_026341775.1. NCBI lineage: Bacteria > Bacillati > Actinomycetota > Actinomycetes > Kitasatosporales > Streptomycetaceae > Streptomyces > Streptomyces sp. NBC_00654. The sequence goes on from NZ_JAPEOB010000001.1 coordinate 2,955,671, forward strand.
CTCGCGGCGCTGGAGAACGGCGGACAGGTCGAGGACGCCTCCGACCGCTTCTACTCCCCGGCCACCAACACCATCCAGCCGGGCCGTTCCCGGAAGATGGACGACGGCTGGGAGACCCGGCGCCGGCGCGACAAGGGCAACGACTGGATCCGCTACGCGCTCGCCGCCGAGGCGGAGATCCGGGCCGTCGAGATCGACACCGCGTATCTGGTGGGCAACTCCGCGGGCTGGGCGAGCCTTTCCGTACGCGACGGGGACGGTGACGGCGGCGGGGACGCGAGCGCCATCGGGGGAGAGGCCGGGGAAGAGGGCGGTGGCGGCGGGGAATGGACCGAGATCCTGCCCAGGACCCGGCTCCAGCCCGACACGAACCACCGATTCGTCCTGGAGCGGGCCGTCCGGGGCAGCCACGTCCGGATCGACATCTTCCCGGACGGCGGCATCTCCCGGCTCCGGCTCTTCGGCTCGCTCACCGCCGAGGGCGCGGCGCGGCTGGCCGCCCGCCACGAGGAACTGGGCGGCTGACACGGGCGCGGCGGGCCGGGCCGGACCCGGAGCGTCGGGGTGTGCCCGATGAGTCCGGATACGCGGGCTTGTGTCACCCTGGTCGAGGTGCGGCGAGGTGCCCCACGGGGCGCGGCGCCGCACCTTCGGACGTCCCGACCAGGAGTTGTCATGATCTTCATCGCCGTCAAGTTCACCGTCCTCGTCGCCGAGCGCGACAACTGGCTCTCCGCGCTGGAGGACTTCACCGTCGCCACCCGTTCGGAGCCGGGCAACGTGTTCTTCGAGTGGTCGTACAGCGTCGAGAACCCGAACCAGTTCGTGCTGCTGGAGGCCTTCGCCGACGCGACGGCGGGCGAGGCGCATGTGAAGTCCGACCACTTCACGGCGGCGATCGGGACGATGTCGGACATGGTCGCCGAGGTGCCCGAGATCATCAATGTCGAGGTGCCGGGCGAGGGCTGGTCCCGGATGGCGGAGGTCACCCCGCGCAAGCGGTGACCCCCCTCGCCCGTGAGGGCCGCCAGGTCAGGCCGCGTGGCCGCCGTCGACCACGACCTCCGTCCCGGTGATGTACGCCGCGTCGGCACTCGCCAAGTAAGCGATCAGGGAAGCCACTTCGTCCGTCGTGCCGAACCTGGCGAGTGCGGTCGCGGAGCGCTGGCCCTCGGCGAACGGGCCGTCGGCCGGGTTGAGGTCCGTGTCGACGGGACCGGGCTGGATCAGGTTCACCGTGATGCCGCGCGGACCGAGTTCCCGGGCGAGCGGCTTGGTGAGACCGGCCAGCGCGGACTTGCTCATCGCGTAGAGCGTGCCGCCCGCGCCACCGGCGTAGCGGCTCAGGGCCGTACCGACGGTGATGACGCGCCCCCCGTCGGCGAGCCGGCCGGCCGCCGCCCGGCAGGCGAGGAAGACCGCCCGTACGTTCACGGCCAGCACCCGGTCGACATCGGCGGTACTGAGCGTGGAGATCGGTCCGAGGACACCGATGCCCGCGTTGTTGACGAGGATGTCGAGTCTCCCCAGCGCGTCCGCCGCGCGGCCGACGGCCCCGGCGGCGGCCCCCGCGTCCGCGGCGTCGCAGCGCAGGGCGACGCCGCGGCGCCCGTAGCCCTCGATCTTCCGGACGACCGCCAGGGCGGCCTCCTCGTCCTGTACGTAGGTCACGGCCACATCGGCCCCCTCCCGCGCGAGCCGCAGGGCGGTGGCGGCGCCGATGCCGCGGCTGCCGCCGGTGACGAGAGCGGCCCTGGGGGAGCCGGTGGTGACGGCGGCGACGGTGGTGCTGGACATGGCGGATTCCTTGCCGTTGGGGGAGTGGTGTCGCACCGGCCGGACGTCCCGCTGTCCACGGGCCGGCCGGTGACAAGGACAAGGAAAGCCGTCCGGCGGTCCGGAGACCGGCGGGAAACGGACGCCCACTCCGGATGGCCGCTCGGCACGCCCGCACCGGTCACCCGCTCCCGCTCCCGCACGCGCCCCTTCCCGTACCCCGTACCCCCGTACGCCCCCGCTCGACGGGTGGACCGATGAGTCAGGGGCGAGAGTGGGGTCATAGACGGGCAGGCCGGACCCCGTCGACCGGTCCGGACGCGGAACCATAAGGAGCATCGCCATGGGCAAGCTGACTCTCACCACCTTCGTGACACTCGACGGAGTCATGCAGGCACCCGGAGGCCCCGACGAGGACCGGAGCGGCGGGTTCGAGCACGGCGGCTGGATGGTCCCGTTCGCGGACGACGACTTCGGGCAGTTCATCACCGAGGTGTTCGGGCGCCCCGCGGCCTTCCTGCTCGGGCGGCGTACCTATGACATCTTCGCCGGGTACTGGCCCAAGGTCACCGATGAGAACGACCCGGTGGCGGGCAAGCTCAACGGGCTCCCGAAGTACGTCGTCTCCTCGACGCTCAAGGACCCGCGGTGGCAGCACACCACCGTCATCGACGGCGATCTCGTGACCGAGGTGACGCGCCTGAAGGAGCGGACGCGGGGCGGGGAACTCCAGATCCACGGCAGCGGCCGGCTCGCGCAGTCCCTGATGGCGCACGGCCTCATCGACGAGTACAACCTGCTGGTGCACCCCGTCGTCCTGGGGGCAGGTTTCCGGCTCCTCCCGGAGGGCGGGCTGCCGACCGCCTTCGAGCTGACCGCCACCCGCACCACCTCCACGGGGGTCGCGATCAACACCTACCGGCCCACGGGCCGGCCGGACCACGGGACGTTCGCCCCGGGCGAATGAGCCGGCACCCCGGGACATCGCCCCACCGGCTCAGCGGCTACGGTGCCGACGGCAGGACCGACGCGTCCGTCGCGCAGGAGCGCAGACGCCCCAGGATGGCGCGCGCCGCCTTCGTGTATCCGATCGTGTTGTCGTGCAGCACCGACTCCGCGTTGGCCAGTTCGAGGAACGCGATGATCTCGAAGGCCAGTTGGGAGACGTCCGTGTCCTCCGCGAGCTCGCCGAGGGCACGGGCCTCCTCGACCGTCTGCTCGACGAAGGTGATCCAGCCGGTCTGCGCGGACGCCAGCGCGTCGTGCACCCTGCCCTCCCGGGCGTCGAACTCGGCGATGGTGGCGTAGAAGAAGCAGCCGCCGGAGAACACCCGCCCCCGGGAATAGGAGATCCAGCTCTCGCACAGGATCCATAAGCGGCCCAGTCCGGCGGGCGCGGCCCGCGCCGGTTTCAGCACATGCTCGACGTAGATGGTGACGGCCCGCTGGACGGTGGCGAGTTGAAGCTCCTCCTTCGAGCCGAAGAGGGCGAACACGTCGTTCGTGCTCAGCTTCAGCTGGCCGGCCAGCCCTCTGAGGGAAAGGCCTTCGAGCCCCTGTGCCGAGGCGACCTGCACCGCACACCCGAGAACCTGCTCCCGGGTGTCCGCCCCCTGCTCGATCCGCACGCTCCGTCCGATGCTCCCGACCCCCTTGGATCCACCTGCCGCGTCCGGTCCGCTCGGTCCGCCCGGTCCCTCCGCCATTCTAGGAGCGCGGCCGGTGCGGACGCCCGGTTGTCGGTGAACGGGCGCGGGGACAGATGTTCCCGTGGGCGGTTCCCGCCGGGCAGCGTGATCGTTCCGCGTGCGGGCCGGCGAGGTCTCCACAGAGCTTCCCCCGCGGAGAACCAGGAGGACCAGGTGCCCTCTGTCGCCGTGCCCGCCCTCGCACCGCCGCACCGGGCCCGGGTCACCGACCTGCCCGTACTGCTGGTCGCCGCGGTCCGGGGTGCCGGCGCAGTGCCAACGCCGCCCCGGCCGCGTCCTGACAACCGCGGCACCCCGTCCGCACCGGCGTCACGACTTGATCGAGTCCGCCGCGATCATCACCGCGGCGCCCGTCACCACCAGCACGATGTTGACGAACACTCCGTACTCGCTCATGAAGTCGAGCCGCCGCACCAGCGTCCACAGCCGGAACCACCCGGTCCATTCGTGGAGGAGCCCGGCGGCGCCCTGGGCGAAGACGAGGAACCCGATCGTTTCGACGATTTTCTTCATGCGCCGAGCCTCGTGTCCGCCCCGCGGGCTCCGCGTCGGCCACCGGTCTGACTCCTCGCGCCGAAGGTCTCGGGACCGTACGACTTTGGTCGCTTCCTGCTCCGGAACAGCCGTTCCGGGCCGCTCACCTGCGTATTTTGTCGGTATGACGCGCACTGAGTACAGCTGGCTGCTGCCGTCGGCGATGGCCGACCCGGAGCTGCCCGAGGACCGGGCACGGTCGCGCCGTACCGTGCGGGACTGGGCCGTCGACATCACGGCCTTCCTGTGCGCCGCGTTCTTCGGGATGCTCGCCCTCGCCGCCATCGAGGCCGACCGCACGACGCCGGAGGTGGTCGTCCTCGTGGACTCGGTGCTCGGCGCGGCCGCCTGCTGTGCCCTCTGGGTCCGCCGGCGCTGGCCCGTCGGACTGGCCGTGGTCCTGACCCTCGTGGGTGTCGTGGAGCCGGTGGCGGCCGGCGCTCTGCTGGTCGCGCTGTTCAGCCTGGCCGTGCACCGGTCCTTCAGACCCGTCGCGATCGTCGGTGCGGGCGCCCTCGCCGTTGCCCCCCTGCAGCCCTATCTGCGCCCGGATCCGGAAACCTCGCTCATCGCCTCGACCATCATCGGCGTACTGCTGATCCTGCTGGTGCTCAGCTGGGGCATGGTCGTACGGTCCAGACGCCAGCTGGTCCTCACCCTGCGGGAGCGGGCCCGCCGGGCCGAGGCGGAGGCCGGACTGCGCGCCGAGCAGGCCCAGCGGCTGGCCCGCGAGGCCATCGCCCGAGAGATGCACGACGTCCTCGCCCACCGGCTGACCCTGCTCAGCGTGCACGCCGGGGCCCTCGAATTCCGGCCCGACGCGCCCCCGGCCGAGGTCGCCAGGGCCGCCGGGGTGATCCGGGACAGCGCGCACGAGGCGCTCCAGGACCTCCGCGAGATCATCGGCGTGCTGCGCGGACCGGGGGACGGCGACGAGGGCCACCGGCCGCAGCCCACCCTCGTCACCCTGGACGCGCTGATCGCCGAGTCCCGGTCGGCCGGGATGAAGGTCACCCTCGACAACCGGGTCGCCGATCCCGCCGCCGCGCCCGCCGCCACCGGCCGCACCGTCTACCGCATCGCGCAGGAGTGCCTCACCAACGCCCGCAAGCACGCGCCCGGCGCCGGGGTCACCGTCGCCGTGACCGGCGGACCGGGCGGCGGGCTCACCATCGAGGTCCGCAACCCGGCCCCCACCGAGCCCTTCGAGCGGGTGCCCGGCTCCGGCCAGGGGCTCATCGGCCTCACCGAGCGCGCCACGCTCGCCGGCGGACATCTGGACCACGGACCCGAGCCCGGCGGCGGGTTCGCCGTCCGCGCCCGGCTGCCCTGGCCCGCCGCGTGAGGCGGCCGGCGCCCGTCCGCGGGAGCGGTGCCCGGATGACGCGGGGTGGGGTACGGGACCGTCGAAGGACCTGGCTACGGTGGCCGTCATGAACACCCCGACGTCCCCCACGCCCCCGGTGGCTCGACCGGTCCGGCTGCTCATCGTCGACGACGACCCCCTCGTCCGGGCCGGGCTCACCCTGATGCTCGGTGGCGCGGACGGCATCGACATCGTGGGGGAGGGTGCCGACGGCAACGAGGTCGCCGGTCTGGTCGACCGGCTGCACCCCGATGTGGTGCTGATGGACATCCGGATGCCCGGCATGGACGGCCTCACCGCCACCGAGCGACTGCGCCGCCGCCCCTCGGCGCCCGAAGTCGTCGTTCTGACCACCTTCCACGCCGATGAACAGGTGCTGCGCGCCATCCGCGCCGGAGCCGCAGGATTTGTCCTGAAAGACACCCCGCCCGCGCAGATCGTCGAGTCGGTCCTGCGGGTCGCGGCCGGTGACCCGGTGCTCTCACCCGCCGTCACCCGACAGCTCATGGCCCGCGCCGCGGGCGGCGCGCAGGACGACCGCAACAGCCGCGCGGACCGGGCGCGCAGGCGCTTCGACGAGCTGGCCGGGCGGGAGAAGGAGGTCGCGCTCGCCGTCGGACGGGGCAGTTCCAACGCGGAGATCGCGGGCTCGCTGTATCTGAGCGTGGCCACCGTGAAGACGCATGTGTCACGGATTCTCGCCAAGCTCGAACTCAACAACCGTGTCCAGATTGCTCTGTTGATCCACGATGCGGGGCTGCTCGACGAGGAGGGCGGGGGCGGGGTCGGCATACGCTGAGCGAACCGGAGCTGAAGGGGGCGGACCGTGTCCGTGATCGATCTGAGTGATGTGCCGGAATTCCGGGCCAACCCGTATCCGTACTACGCGAAGCTGCGTGCCGAGGGACCCGTCCACGCCATCCGGACCGATCAGCTCGAACGGGCCTGGCTGATCGTCGGGTACGAGGAGAGCCGGGCCGCTCTCGCGGACGCGCGGTTCGCGAAGGACTGGCGGCCCACGGGGCACTGGCCGGACGGCGACAACGCGATCAGCACCAACATGCTGGAGCTGGACGCACCGCACCACACCCGGCTGCGCAGGCTCGTGGCCCGTGAGTTCACCTCCCGGCGGATCGAGTCGCTGCGCCCGCGCGTCGAGCAGATCACCCGGGAACTCCTCGACGCGCTGCCCGCCACGGGAAGCGGCGATCTCATCGACGCGCTCGCCTTTCCGCTGCCGATGACCGTCATCTGCGAACTGATCGGCGTCCCGGACCTGGACCGGGACACCTTCCGCCGGCTGTCGAACGGGGTGGTCTCGCCGACCGAGGAACAGCGGGAGGGCGACCCCGTCGGCGCCATGGGCGACTATCTCGTCGAGCTGATCGAGGCCAAGCGCGGATCGCCGGGCGAGGACCTGATGAGCGCGCTGATCCGGGCGCGCGACGAGGGCGGCGACCGCCTGTCCCCCGACGAACTGGTCGGCATGGCCTTCCTGCTGCTCGTCGCGGGACACGAGACGACCGTCAACCTGATCTCCAACGCCGTGCGGGCGCTGCTCGACCATCCCGAACAGCTGGCCCTGCTCCGCGCCGATCTCGACGGACTGATCGACGGCACGGTCGAGGAGACGCTGCGGTACGACGGCCCGGTGGAGACCGCCACCTTCCGCTTCGCCCGCGAGGACGTACGGATCGGCCCCACCGTGATCCCGAAGGACGAGCCGGTCCTGGTGGCGCTGGCCTCGGGCGGCCGCGACCCGGAGCGCTTCCCGGACCCGGACACCTTCGACATCCGCCGGGACACCCAGGGGCACCTGGCCTTCGGGCACGGGGTGCACTTCTGCCTGGGCGCGCCGCTGGCCCGGATGGAGGCCCGGATCGCGATCCGGGCCCTGCTGGAGCGCTGCCCCGACCTCGCCCGCGACCCGGACGCCGGGGAGCCGGAGTGGCTGTCCGGCCTGCTGTTCCGCGGAGTGCGGCGGCTGCCGGTGTGCTGGTGACTCCACCCGGTACGGGCTGACGCGTCCCCGTCGGCCCGTACCTCCGCTCCGTGATCCGCACCTTTCGCCACGCCACCCGGAAGGGAACCGCGTTGACCACCGAAGCCGTACTCGACCTCGCCGCGCTCGGCGAGGACTTCACCCGTGACCCCTACCCCGTGTACGCCCGGCTGCGGGCCCAGGGCCCGGTCCACCGGGTCCGGATACCCGAGGGCGCGCCCGCCTGGCTCGTCGTCGGCTACGACGTGGGACGGGAACTCCTGGCCGACCAGCGGCTGTCCAAGGCGTGGCAGAAGGCCTCGCCCGCACTGGGCATCGCCAAGGTCTCCGCCGGAACGTCCATGCTCAGTGTGGACGCCCCCGACCACACCCGGCTGCGGAAGCTGGTGACCCGGGAGTTCACCCCGCGTCGCATGGAGCAGCTCGCCCCGCGTGTGCGGGAGATGACGGACGAGCTGCTCGACGCGATGCTCGCCCCGCCGGGCCGGAGCGCCGATCTCGTCGAGGCGCTGTCGTTCCCGCTGCCGATGTCCGTCATCTGTGAACTGCTCGGGGTGCCGTTCCTGGACCGGACGGCGTTCCGCGAGTGGTCCAACAACGCCGTCTCGGCGATCGATACCGAGGCCCGGGAGACCTCGACGGCGGAGGTGACCGCCTATATGGAGGGTCTGCTCGCCGACAAGCGCGAGCAGCCGGGCGACGATCTGATGAGCGCGCTGATCCACACGGCGGACGTGGACGGTGACCGGCTCTCGGCCGACGAGCTGATGGGCATGGCCTGGCTGCTGCTCGTCGCGGGCCATGAGACCACCGTCAATCTCGTCACCAACGGGGTGCTCAATCTGCTCACCCACCCCGGCCAACTTGAGGCGTTGCGCGCGGACTTCGGCCTGATCGACAACGCGGTCGAGGAGATCCTGCGCTTCGAGGGCCCGGTGGAGACCCCGACGTACCGCTTCACCACCGAACCGATCGAGGTCGGTGGCACGGTCATCCCCGGTGGCGGGGAGCTGGTGCTCGTGGCGATGTCGGACGCCAACCGGGACCCCGCGCGGTACGAGGCGGCGGACCGCTTCGACATCACCCGCGACGCCCGCGGCCATGTCGCCTTCGGTCACGGCATCCACTACTGCCTGGGCGCGCCACTGGCCCGTATCGAGGCCCGGATCGCCATCAGGTCGCTGCTGGAGCGCTGTCCGGACCTGCGCCTGGCCGCGGACCCGGCGACACTGAACTGGCGCACCGGGATGCTGATGCGGGGGCCGATGAGCCTGCCGGTGGCCTGGTGAGCGCGTAGCCCCCGCCGGTCCGGAGCGCGCGGCCGGTCAGCCCCCGGGGATCTCCCGCAGGCTCACCGGCCGGTGCTCGCGGCGCGAGCGCTCGCAGGCCTCGGCGATACGCAGCGCGTGCAGTGCCTCCCGCCCGTCGCACGGATTGACCAGCTCGCCCCGGGCCACGTCGAGGAACGCGTCCAGCTCCGCCTCGTACGCGGGGGCGAACCGCTCCAGGAAGCCAGGCCACGGCTTCGGCGGGGCGCCGGGCCCCTGTGGCTCCGCCGAGGTCAGCGGGGTGCGGTCGTCGAGGCCGACCGCGAGCTGGTCGTGCTCGCCCGCCAGCTCCATCCGTACGTCGTACCCGGCGCCGTTGCACCGGGTGGCCGTGGCCGTGGCCAGCGTGCCGTCGTCCAGGGTCAGCAGAACGGCCGCCGTGTCGACGTCGCCCGCCTCGCGGAACACCGGAGGTCCGGCGTCCGACCCGGTGGCGTACACCTCGGTGACCTCGCTGCCCGTCACCCACCGCACCATGTCGAAGTCGTGGACCAGGCAGTCCCGGTACAGGCCGCCGGAGAGCGGGAGATAGGCGGCGGGCGGCGGCGCCGGGTCCGAGGTGACCGCCCGCACGGTGTGCAGCCGTCCGAGCCGGCCCTCCCGCACGGCGGCGCGGGCCGCGGCGAACCCGGCGTCGAAGCGCCGCATGAAGCCCAACTGGAGTACGGAGCCGGCCGATTCGACGGCCGCCAGGGCATCCAGGGTGGCGGACAGGTCGAGGGCGATCGGTTTCTCGCAGAACGCCGGGATCCCGGCGCGGGCGGCCCGCGCGATGAGTCCGGCGTGGGCGGAGGTCGCCGACGAGATCACGAGCGCGTCGACGCCCCGCGCGCCGGACGCGAACACCTCGTCCACCGCCACGGCCTCCGCGCCGGTCCGCGCGGCGACCGCGGCCGCCCGGCCCGGGTCCGCGTCCGCCACCACCAGTGAGTCCACGGCGTCGTGGCGGCTCAGCGCCACCGCATGGAAAGTGCCGATACGTCCCGTTCCGATGAGTCCGATGCGCATGGCCCCAAGGTGACGTTTGCCCTGTCGTCATGTCAAGCGTTTGTCCTGACAAATGGCGGCCCGGTCGCCCGCCGCCCGGCCTCCGCTCCCCCTCACCGCCATGGCTTTGTCCGGACAATCGAACTACGCTCGGCCCGTGACCGAACGTGGAACCGACCAGCCGCTCCCGCTGAGCGTGGACCGCACCAGCCCGGTGCCGCTCTACTTCCAGCTGGCGCAGCAGTTGGAGGCGGCCGTCGAACAGGGCCGGCTGGCCCCCGGCACCCTGCTCGGCAACGAGATCGAGCTCGCCGCCCGCCTCGGACTGTCCCGGCCGACCGTGCGCCAGGCCATCCAGTCGCTCGTCGACAAGGGGCTGATGGTGCGCCGCCGGGGCGTGGGCACCCAGATCGTGCACAGCCGGGTCCGGCGCCCGCTGGAGCTCAGTTCGCTCTACGACGACCTGGAGGCGGCCGGCCGGCAGCCGGCCACCCGTGTGCTGCGCACTGCCCTCGAACCCGCCACCGCCGCGGTCGCCGCGGCGCTCGGGGTCGAGGAGGGCAGTGAGGTCCACCTCGTGGAGCGGCTGCGGTACGCGCACGGCGAACCGATGGCCCTGCTGCGCAACCACCTGCCCCGGGGGCTGCTCGACCTCGGCACGGAACGGCTGGAGACCACCGGGCTGTACCGGATGATGCGCGCCGAGGGCATCACCCTGCACAGCGCCCGTCAGTCCGTCGGCGCGCGGGCCGCCGACGAGCGGGAGGCCGGCCGGCTCGGCGAGGCGGTGGGTGCGCCACTGCTGACGATGGAGCGGGTCACGTTCGACGACTCCGGACGTACGGTCGAATTCGGCTCGCACGTCTACCGGGCCTCGCGCTACGCGTTCGAGTTCCAGCTGCTCGTACGTCCCTGAGCCCCGGGCCGGCAAGGCGCGCCGGCCGCCTGCCCGGACACACTCTTGACGGTGGTCATACAACGCCGCTACAACTCCCACAGCCGCCCTGCCGGGCGATGACGGGCAGGGCTCGGGGATACTTGGGCAGCCGGGCCGGGAGCGGAACTCTCCCAGGCCCCACACAGCAGCACAGCGAGCAGCACAAGAAGGGCACGGCGTCGTGGCAACGGTTCGGACAGGGGTACGCGCGATGGGCGCCGTGCTGGCGGCGGTGCTCGGCGCCTCCCTCATGGGATGCAGCAGCACCGGTGGCAAGCGGGCGGAAGAACGCGCGGCGGCCGCGGCCGCCGAGGGCCGGGCCGCGGTGAACACACCCCGCTGGACGTTCGCCATGGTCACCCACTCGGGCGACGGCGACACCTTCTGGGACATCGTCCAGAAGGGCGCCGAGCAGGCGGCGGTCAAGGACAACATCAACTTCCTGTACTCGCACAACGACGAGGCGCAGCAGCAGGCCCAGCTCGTCCAGACCGCGATCGACAAGAAGGTCGACGGACTGATCGTCACCCTCGCCAAGCCCGACGCCATGAAGGCCGTCGTCGCCAAGGCCGTCAAGGCCGGTATCCCGGTGATCACGGTGAACTCGGGCTCCGCGGAGTCCAAGGCGTTCGGCGCCCTCACCCACATCGGCCAGGACGAGTCCATCGCCGGTGAGGCGGTCGGCGACGAGCTGGACGCGCGGGGCCGCAAGAAGGCCCTGTGCATCCTGCACGAGCAGGGCAACGTCGGCCACGAGCAGCGCTGCGCGGGGGCCAAGAAGGCCTTCGCCGGCACGATGCAGAACCTGTACGTCGACGGCACCAACATGCCCGATGTCCAGGCGTCCATCGAGGCCAAGCTCCAGGCGGACAAGAGCATCGACGCGGTCGTCACCCTCGGCGCACCCTTCGCCGACGCCGCCGTCCAGGCCAAGCGGACCGCGGGCAGCGAGGCGGAGATCGACACCTTCGACCTGAACGCCAAGGTCGCCACCGGTCTCCAGGAGAAGAAGCTCGGCTTCGCCGTCGACCAGCAGCCCTACCTCCAGGGCTACGAGGCCGTCGACCTGCTCTGGCTCTACCGCTACAACCGCAATGTGCTCGGCGGCGGCCTCCCTGTCCTGACCGGCCCGCAGGTCATCACGGCCGACGACGCCGACGCGCTGGCCGAGTACACCAAGCGGGGCACCCGATGAGCGGATCCGGCCGGCCCGCGGCACCGGCTCCGTCCCCCGCGCCCGCCCCGTCCGCCGCCCGGGCCGACGAACGGCTGCTGCGCACCTCACCGCTGCGCAGGCTGCTCGGCCGCCCCGAGCTCGGTTCGGTCGTCGGCGCGGCGGCCGTCTTCCTCTTCTTCACGATCGTCGCCGACAGCTTCCTCCAGGCCTCCAGCTTCGGCACCGTGCTGTACGCGGCCTCCACCATCGGGATCATGGCCGCGCCCGTGGCGCTGCTGATGATCGGCGGCGAGTTCGACCTCTCCGCCGGTGTGCTGGTCACCAGCTCCGCACTGATCTCCTCGATGTTCAGCTACCAGATGACGGCCAACGTCTGGGTCGGCGTCTTCGTGTCCCTGCTGGTCACCCTGGCCGTCGGCGCGTTCAACGGCTTCATGCTCACCCGTACCAAGCTGCCGAGCTTCATCATCACGCTCGGTACGTTCCTGATGCTGACCGGGCTCAACCTCGGGTTCACCAAGCTCATCAGCGGCACCGTGTCGACCAAGGCGATCGGCGACATGGAGGGCTTCGACTCGGCCCGCAAGGTCTTCGCCTCCCAGCTGACGATCGGCGACGTCGAGTTCAAGGTGACCATCCTGTGGTGGGCGGCGCTCGTCGCGGTCGCGACCTGGATCCTGCTCCGTACCCGCTTCGGCAACTGGATCTTCGCCGTCGGCGGTGAGGCCGACGCGGCCCGCGCGGTCGGCGTCCCGGTGATCCGTACGAAGATCGGCCTCTACCTCGGAGTGGCCTTCGCCGCCTGGGTCTCCGGCCAGCACCTGCTGTTCAGCTACGACGTCGTCCAGTCCGGTGAGGGCGTCGGCAACGAGCTGACGTACATCATCGCGGCCGTCATCGGCGGCTGTCTGATCACCGGCGGCTACGGCTCCGCGATCGGCTCCGCGGTCGGTGCATTCATCTTCGGCATGACCAGCAAGGGCATCGTGTACGCGGAGTGGAACCCGGACTGGTTCAAGTTCTTCCTGGGAGCGATGCTGCTCCTGGCCACCCTGCTCAACGCATGGGTACGCAAGCGCGCGGAGGCGACAAAGTGACGGCCGACCGGGCCCTCGTCGAGCTGGCCGACGTAGCCAAGTTCTACGGCAACATCAAGGCGCTGGAGCACGTCTCGCTGGTGGTCCACGCGGGCGAGATCACCTGCGTCCTCGGCGACAACGGGGCAGGCAAGTCCACCCTCATCAAGATCATCGCGGGGCTGCACCGGCACGACGCCGGGACCTTCCTGATCGACGGCGAGGAGACCACCCTGGCCAACCCGCGCGACGCCCTGGACCGCGGCATCGCCACGGTCTACCAGGACCTCGCGGTCGTCCCGCTCATGCCGGTCTGGCGGAACTTCTTCCTCGGCTCCGAGCCGACGACCGGCGCCGGGCCGTTCAAGCGCCTCGATGTGCGGCGGATGCGCGAGACGACCCGCGCCGAGCTGCTGCGCATGGGCATCGACCTGCGCGACGTCGACCAGCCGATCGGCACCCTGTCCGGCGGCGAGCGCCAGTGCGTGGCCATCGCCCGCGCCGTCTACTTCGGCGCCAAGGTCCTGGTCCTGGACGAGCCGACGGCGGCGCTCGGCGTCAAGCAGTCCGGGGTCGTCCTCAAGTACGTGGCGGCCGCCAGGGACGCCGGACTCGGCGTGGTCCTCATCACGCACAACCCGCACCACGCCTATCTCGTGGGCGACCGGTTCGTGCTGCTCAAGCGCGGCGCCATGTCCGGCAGCCACACCAAGGACGACATCACCCTGGACGAGCTCACCCGCCAGATGGCGGGCGGCAGCGAGCTGGAGGAGCTCAGCCACGAGCTGGAGCGGGCCCCCGCCCCCGGGCGCCCCGACGGTCCTCCGGCCGCCGACGGCGCCCCGTAGCGGAGCTGAGCGTTCCGGCGCTGCCGGGCCCCGTCCAACGGCAGCCGGGGTCCGGCAGTGGCAGAATCGGGCGTGGTGGGCGCCGTCCGCCGCCGGGCAGCACGTGACCGGCCCCCCAGACCCCGCAGGGACGATGAGCACGTACCGCGACTTCACACACCGCGGCTCCGCCCGCGCCACCGTCCTCAAGACCGTCGGCACCAGGGAGCGGCGCTCGCACCTCACAGCGCCCCGGGTCCCGACCGTCGGCATCGACATCGGCGGGACGAAGGTGATGGCCGGCGTCGTCGACGCGGACGGCAACATCCTGGAGCAACTGCGCACCGAGACGCCCGACAAGTCCAAGAGCCCCAAGGTCGTCGAGGACACCATCGTCGAGCTGGTCCTGGACCTCTCCGACCGGCACGATGTGCACGCGGTGGGAATCGGTGCGGCGGGCTGGGTGGACGCCGACCGCTCGAAGGTCCTGTTCGCCCCCCATCTCGCCTGGCGCGACGAACCGCTGCGCGACGCCATCGCCTCCCGCCTCGTCGTCCCCGTCATGGTCGACAACGACGCCAATACGGCCGCCTGGGCGGAATGGCGCTTCGGCGCGGGCCGGGGCGAGGACCACCTCGTCATGATCACCCTCGGAACCGGCATCGGCGGCGCGATCCTGGAGGACGGCCAGGTCAAGCGCGGAAAGTACGGGGTCGCGGGTGAGTTCGGCCACATGCAGGTCGTGCCCGGCGGACACCGCTGCCCCTGCGGCAACCGTGGCTGCTGGGAGCAGTACAGCTCCGGCAACGCCCTGGTGCGCGAGGCCAGGGAACTGGCCGCCGCGGACTCCCCGGTCGCGCACTACCTGCTGGACCGGGTCAAGGGGAACATCCCCGACATCACCGGACCGCTCATCACCGAACTGGCCCGGGAGGGCGATGCGATGTGCATCGAGCTCCTCCAGGACATCGGCCAGTGGCTCGGCGTCGGCATCGCCAATCTGGCCGCCGCGCTCGACCCCTCCTGCTTCGTCATCGGAGGGGGCGTCAGCGCCGCCGACGACCTGCTGATCGGCCCCGCCCGGGACGCCTTCAAGCGCCACCTCACGGGGCGCGGCTACCGTCCCGAGGCCCGGATCGCGAAGGCCCAGCTCGGCCCCGAGGCGGGTATGGTCGGCGCCGCGGACCTGGCCCGTCTGGTCGCCCGCAGATTCCGCCGCGCGAACCGCCGCCGCGTCGAACGGTACGAGCGGTACGCGCAGATCTACGACCAGGCCGCGAGCACGATCCGCAGCACGCGGTCCACCCGCACCGCGGACTGAACCGCGGCCGCACCGGGCGGCGTCCTCGCACCAGTGACCGCATCCGCAGCAGCCGCAGCACCAAGGGACACCCGAACATGACCGCAGCCGAGCACCCCGTCGTGCCGCGCCAGCCCGTTCCGCCCGGCGACGGCGACGGCGACGGCAAGCCCCCGCAGGACCGCCGCCGGGTGATCAGACGACGGCTGATCACGGCGACGATCATCGTGCTGCTGATCGGCATCCCGGCCGGATATCTGCTGATCTCCGCAGGCCAGAGCCGCCGCTCCGGCAAGGACAAGGAGGCGGAGGCGTCCGCGCAGGGCCTGCGGGAGGACTGGCCGTCGGGCATGCAGCGCCGGATCTTCGAGGTACCGATCCCCGGCAACGCCACGGGCGTCCAGTACTACGAGACCAACAACTGGAAAGCCAGTCGGATGTACGTGAAGTTCCGTACGACCTCCGCCGGGCTCGACCGGTTCCTCACCGGGGTCGGAACGGGCCGCGCGGCCCTGGAGACCGGGAAGGTGACCATCGGCGAACGCGACCTCAAGATCACCGGCTGGTACTTCGGCCCCGGCGCGAACTGGGCGGGCACGACCCACACCAACAAGGATCCGCGTCCCACCCAGAACATCACGGTCAACATGACCGACCCGGCTAACCCCGTCGTCTACGTCGTCTCCGCGGCGACCCCCTGACGCCGGGCCGCGGGCGGGCGCCCGGCCCCGCGCGCACGTCACCGGGGCACGCGGGCCTGTGGATGTCCGGCGGCGGAAATATGGGGAGGTCCGGCACGTCTCCCGACCCCCTCCGTTCGGAAAATGTGAGATATGGGAGCGTGAGCGGGTGAGTAAGACGACGACTGAAACCCTGCAGTACCGCTTCGACGGGCCGGAGGACGCGCCGATCCTGGTGATCGGCCCCTCCCTGGGGACGTCCTGGCACATGTGGGACCGCCAGATACCCGAGCTGTCCCAGCACTGGCGCGTCTTCCGGTACGACCTGCCCGGCCACGGAGGTGCCCCCGCCCACCCGGCCACCGCCGTCGGCGACCTGGCCGACCGGCTGCTCGCCACCCTCGACGGCCTCGGCGTCCAGCGCTTCGGGTACGCGGGCTGCTCCATCGGCGGCGCGATCGGTGCCGACCTCGCCCTGCGGCACCCGCACCGGGTGGCCTCGCTGGCCCTGGTGGCCGCCTCGCCCCGGTTCGGCAGCGCCGACGAATTCCGCCAGCGCGGGGTGATCGTCCGCACCAACGGGCTGGAGCCGATGGCCCGTACCGCCCCGGAGCGCTGGTTCACCCCCGGCTTCGCCGCGGCCCAGCCGGCCATCGTCGAATGGGCCGTGCAGATGGTCCGCACCACCGACCCCGGCTGTTACATCGCGGCCTGCGAGGCGCTCGCCGCCTTCGACATCCGTACCGAACTCGGCCGCATCGGCGTTCCCACCCTCGTCCTGGTCGGCGCGGAGGACCAGGTGACCGGCCCCGCCGAGGCGCGCACCCTGGTCGCGGGCATACCGGATGCCCGGCTCGCCCTGGTCCCCGGCGCCTCCCACCTCGCCCCCGTCGAGCAGCCCGCCGCCGTCAGCGACCTGCTCCTGATGCACTTCTCCACGTCCTGGCAGGACACCATCGCCGCCATTCCGGCGCCGCCCGTCGCCCCGGCGCTCTCCGCCCCCGTCATGCCCGTCGCGGAGATCGCCCCCGCCGCCGTCCGTCCCGACGCCGGCGCGGCGGGCGGCGGCGAGGCGTACGCCAACGCCATGAAGGTGCGCCGCGAGGTGCTGGGCGACGCCCATGTCGACTCGGTGAACGCCTCGGCCGACGCGTTCACCGAGGACTTCGAGGAGTTGGTCACCCGCTACGCCTGGGGTGAGATCTGGACCCGGGAGGGCCTGGACCGCAGAACCCGCAGCTGCGTCACGCTCACCGCGCTGGTCGCCTCCGGCCGGATGGAAGGCCTCGCCGCCCATACGCGGGCCGCGCTGCGCAACGGACTGACGCCCGCCGAGATCAAGGAGGTCCTCCTCCAGACCGCCGTGTACTGCGGCATTCCGGCCGCGGGGGCCGCCTTCGCCATCGCGCGGTCCGTGATCCAGGAGGAAACCACGCCGCCCGCGTAGCAGGATGGGCGGCATGAACGCATCGCCTCTCACGCTGACCAAGAAGACGCACTCCTGCATCAGGATCGAGAAGGACGGGCGGACGCTCGTCATCGACCCCGGCGGCTTCTCCGAGGACGACGCCGCGATCGGCGCCGACGTCATCCTGGTCACGCACGAACACCCGGACCACTTCGACGAGGCGAGGCTGCGGGCCGGACTGGAGGCCGATCCGGCGGCCGCGATCTGGACGCTGGACAGTGTGGCCCGACAGCTCTCGGCGGCCTTTCCCGGACGGGTGCACACCGTGGGTCACGGAGACACGTTCACCGCAGGCGGGTTCGAGGTGGCCGTACACGGGGAACTGCACGCCGTGATCCACCCGGACATCCCCAGGATCACCAACATCGGCTTCCTTGTGGACGGCTCGGTCTTCCATCCCGGGGACGCGCTCACCGTCCCCGACCGGGCGGTGGACACCCTGCTGCTCCCGGTGATGGCCCCGTGGAACAAGATCTCGGAGGTCATCGACTACGTACGGGAGGTGAAGCCGCGGCGCGCCATCGACATCCACGACGCCCTGCTCACCGATCTCGCGCGGCCCATCTACGACAACCAGATCGGCCGCCTCGGCGGGGCCGGTCACGGCCGGATGGCGCCGGGGGACACCACGGAGCTCTGAGCGCCCGGCCGGCCGCACCGCCCGGCACGGGGGCGACTGTCAGTGGGACCGGCTAGGTTTGCTGCCATGCGCATCGCCACCTGGAACGTCAATTCGATCACTGCCCGGCTGCCGAGGCTGCTGGCCTGGCTGGAGAGCACCGGCACCGATGTGCTGTGCGTCCAGGAGACCAAGTGCACGGCCGAGCAGTTCCCCGCCGACGCGCTGCGGGAGCTGGGCTACGAGTCCGCGGTCAACGCCACGGGCCGGTGGAACGGGGTCGCGCTGCTCTCCCGGGTCGGCCTCGACAACGTGGTCATGGGGCTGCCGGACGGCCCGGAGTACGACGGGGCGCAGGAGCCGCGGGCCATCTCGGCGACCTGCGGTCCGGCCCGTGTCTGGTCGGTCTATGTGCCCAACGGCCGCGAGGTCGAGCACGCGCACTACGCCTACAAGCTGCGCTGGCTGGAGGCGCTCCGGAAGGCCGTCGCCGCGGACGCCGCGGGCTCGCTGCCGTTCGCGGTGCTGGGCGACTTCAACGTGGCCCCGGTGGACGAGGACGTCTGGGACCCCGCCCTCTTCGAGGGCGCCACCCATGTCACCCCCGCCGAGCGGGCGGCCCTGGCGGCGCTGAGGGAGGAGGGGCTGAGCGATGTCATGCCCCGCCCGCTCAAGTACGACCGTCCGTACACCTTCTGGGACTACCGCGAGCTGCGCTTCCCGAAGAACAAGGGCATGCGCATCGACCTGGTCTACGGAAACGCCCCGTTCACGGCGGCGGTCAAGGACAGCTACGTCGACCGCGAGGAGCGCAAGGGCAAGGGCGCGTCCGACCACGCCCCGGTCGTCGTCGACCTCGATCTCTGACCGGCCGCGGCCGGATCTGCTGACAACCTTAGGTTGACACCTCGCAGGTGTCAACCTAAGGTTGACGCATGACGCAGCCTCTTCCCGCCACGCCGTCCGTACGCCTCGACGACCTGATCGCGGCCATCAAGAACAGCCACACCGACGCCCTGGAACAGCTGTCGGGCGCGGTCGTCGCCGCCGACCACCTCGGCGACGTCGCCGACCACCTCATCGGCCACTTCGTGGACCAGGCCCGCCGCTCCGGCGCCTCCTGGACGGACATCGGCCGGAGCATGGGGGTGACCCGGCAGGCCGCCCAGAAGCGCTTCGTCCCCAAGAAGACCGACGCGAGCACCGGTTCCGCCTCCGACCTGGACCCGAGCCAGGGATTCGGCCGCTTCACCCAGCGCGCCCGCAACGTCGTCATGGCCGCCCACAACGAGTCCCAGGCCGCCCGGCACGCCGAGATCCTCCCGGCCCACCTGGCACTCGGCCTCCTCGCCGAGCCCGAAGGTATCGCCGCCCGGGTCATCGCCGCCCAGGGGGTGAGCCCGGACGCCGTCCGCACCGCCGCGGCCGCCGCTCTGCCTCCCGCCGCCGACGAGGTGCCCGAGCTGATCCCGTACGACGCGGATTCCCGCAAGGTCCTGGAGCTGACCTTCCGTGAGGCGCTCCGGCTCGGACACAACTACGTCGGCACCGAGCACGTCCTGCTGGCCCTGCTGGAGTTCGAGGACGGCTCCGGTGTGCTCACCGGCCTCGGCATCGGCAAGGACGCCGCTTCGGCCGCCGTCGAAACCGCCGTGACCGAAGCGGCCGCGGCCCTGTGGCAGCAGGAATCCTGACCGACGCGCGCGACGGCGGGTTCAGTGCACCGAGAACCCGCCGTCGACGAAGACCGACTGGCCGGTGACATAGGCCGAGCCCCGGCCCGCCAGGAACACCGCCGCGCCCGCGAAGTCCTCGGGCAGCCCGTTGCGCCCGGTCATCGTGCGGGCGGCCAGGGCCGCAACCTTCTCCGGGTCGGCGGAGAGCCGCTCGTTGAGCGGGGTCATCACGAAGCCGGGCACCAGCGTGTTGCAGGTGACGCCGTACGGCGACCAGGCCTCCGCCTGCGAGCGGGCCAGCGACTCCAGTGCGCCCTTGGACACCCCGTACGCGCCGCTCTGCACGAACGCGCGGTGGGCCTGCTGCGAGGTGATGTGGATGATCCGTCCGAAGCCCCGCTCGGCCATGCCCGGCCCGAAGCGCTGCCCCAGCAGATAGGGCGCCTTCAGATTCACGGTCATCGTGGTGTCCCAGACGTCCTCGCCCAGCTCGCCCATCGGTGGGCGCAGATTGATCCCGGCGCAGTTCACCAGGATGTCCGGCTCCCCGAAGGGCGCCACCGCCGCCTCGGCACCCCCGCGCACACCGTCGGCGGTGCTCAGATCGGCGCTCACCCAGGCCGCCCGGCAGCCCTCGGCCGTCAGCTCGTCCACCGTCGCGGCCAGCTCCGCCTCGCGGCGCGCCACGACGACGACGCTCGCCCCCGCACGGGCGAGGGCTCCGGTGATCGCCCGGCCGATGCCGGAGCTGCCGCCGGTCACCACGGCGACCCGGCCCTCCAGGGAGAACAGTTCGGACAGATAGGTCTGCGAGATCATGTCCGCACCCTAAGGGCTGTCCCGGGAGCCCGGATGCCGGGTCGCGTGACGGGGCGAGGTGTCCCGCGCAACCCGATCCGGGTGTCGGATCGGCAACGGCCGCGCGCCTTGTGGTGCGGAACGTGGCGGGGGTGGGACCCTAGTGGTATGAACATCCCTTTCTTGGACAACTGGCGTAAGCGTCAGGGCGGTACGCACGGAGCGGCGCTCGCGGCCGCCGTCGAGGCGGATCCCGACGGCGTGGCCGAGCTGCTCGCCGAATGCGAGCTGCTGCGCGTCCGAGCAGGGCAGAACGGCCTCGAACTCGACGACAGTCCTGCCTCGTTGACCGCGCTCGACCAGCTGCCGCCCCGCTGGCGCGACGACCCCGAGGAACTTCCCTGGCTGGGCAACGACGCCGGCCTCTACCTCGGGACCGTCCTCGTGCGTACCGTCCCCGGCGCGGTGTGGGACATCTGGCCGAGCGGCCGGCCCGTGGTGCGCCTGGCCTCCGGGCGCGAGATCGATGTCGTCGAGGCCGGTCTCGACTGGGCGATGGCGGGCAGCCCCGAGCTCTCCCAGGTGTACGCGGAGTCCGCCGAAGGCTGACCCCGCGGCCCGGCCGAGATAAAAAGCCTTATGCACCATTTACGCGTGTCGGGTGCGAAGTCCCTTATCGGGATGGATAGTTTGCGCTGACCTCGACACAGCGACAAGTGGGTAGGGCAGCGTATGGCCGTCGATCCGTTGATCGAGCTGCGGGACGTCAACAAGCATTTCGGAGAGTTGCACGTCCTGCAGAACATCAATCTCACCGTCGGCCGCGGGGAGGTGGTGGTGGTCATCGGCCCGTCCGGATCCGGCAAGTCAACGCTCTGCCGGACGATCAACAGACTTGAGACGATCGAGTCGGGCCACATCAGCATCGACGGCAGACCCCTCCCGGAGGAGGGGAAGGGGCTCGCGCAGCTCCGGGCCGAAGTCGGCATGGTCTTCCAGTCGTTCAACCTGTTCGCACACAAGACCGTGCTGGCCAATGTCTCCCTCGCCCAGCTCAAGGTCCGCAAGCGAAAGAAGGACGAGGCCGACAAACGCTCCAGGGAGCTGCTGGAGCGGGTCGGTCTCGCCTCGCAGGCCGACAAGTTCCCCGCGCAGCTCTCCGGCGGCCAGCAGCAGCGTGTGGCCATCGCCCGCGCCCTGGCCATGGACCCCAAGGCCCTGCTGTTCGACGAGCCCACCTCGGCGCTCGACCCGGAAATGATCAATGAGGTGCTGGAGGTCATGCAGCAGCTCGCCCAGGAGGGCATGACCATGGTCGTGGTCACGCACGAGATGGGCTTCGCCCGTTCCGCCGCCAACCGCGTCGTGTTCATGGCCGACGGCTGCATCGTGGAGGACCGCACGCCGGAGGACTTCTTCACGTCCCCGTCGAGCGACCGCGCCAAGGACTTCCTGTCCAAGATCCTCAAGCACTGACGGGAGGCTCCGTGTTGCGTACCACGAACTCGCGTACGAGAAGGTCCCGTACGGCAAGGTCCCGTACCGGGACGAAGGCCGCCGCTCTGGCCGGTCTCCTGCTCGCCGCGCTCGCGGCCGGGTGCGGCAAGGAGGGCAGCCCGCCGGTCAAGGGCCCGAAGCCGGAGGCGCTGCCCCAGTACACGGTCGACACCGGCTTCGACCTGCCCGACTCCCCGACCTGGGAGAAGGCCAAACGGCGGGGCCACCTGGTGGTCGGCGCCAAGGAGGACCAGCCCTACCTGGGCGAGAAGGACCCGGCCAGCGGGATCTACTCCGGCTTCGACATCGAGATCGCCCGTATGACAGCGGCTTCGCTCGGCTTCGCACCGAAGTCGGTCCGCTTCAGGACGATCGCCTCCGCCAACCGCGAGACCGCCCTCCAGAACGGGCAGATCGACTACTACGTCGGCACCTACACCATCAACGACATGCGCAAGAAGCTCGTCGGGTTCGCCGGCCCCTACTACATGGCCGGCCAGGGGCTGCTGGTGCGCACCGACGAGAACGACATCCACGGACCGCAGGACCTGGCGGGCAAGACCGTGTGCTCGGCGGCGGGCTCCACCCCGTACCAGCGCATCGCGGCCGACTACCCCGAGGCGGACCTCGTCGCCTACGACACGTACTCGATCTGTGTCGACAACCTGCTGACCTACCAGGTCGACGCCGTCACCACCGATGACGCGATCCTGCTCGGCTTCGCGGCGAAGGCACCGGACGAGATGAAGGTCGTCGGGAAGCCGTTCTCCGAGGAGCCGTACGGCATCGGCGTGCCCCGCAGCGACAACGCGCTGCGCGCCGCGATCAACGACTCGCTGGAGGCCAACGAGAAGAACGGCAACTGGAAGAAGGCGTTCGAAGCGACGCTGGGCCTGTCCGGAGTGCCCGCGCCGAAGCCGCCGCCCATCGACCGCTACCCGGCGACCTGAGGGGACGGCCGCACATGGATGTACTGACAGAGAACTTCTCGCTCTACGGCGAGGGCTTCCTCGGCACCGTCGAACTCACCGTCTACGCCTCGGTCCTGGCACTGGTCCTCGGATTCGTCATGGCCGCCTGCCGGGTCGCTCCGGTGGGCTCCTTCCGGGCGCTCGGTACGGTCTGGGTCACCGTGCTCCGCAACACCCCGCTCACCCTGCTGTTCTTCGCCGTCCTGCTCGGACTGCCGCGCTTCGGACTGGTCCTGCCGTTCAAGGTCTTCGCGGTCCTCGCGCTCGGCTGCTACACCTCCGCGTTCATCTGCGAGGTGCTGCGCTCCGGCATCAACACCGTGCCCACGGGGCAGGGCGAGGCGGCGCGCAGCCTGGGGATGACCTTCGGGCAGACCCTGAGCGGCGTGGTGCTGCCGCAGGCCTTCCGCTCGGTGATCCCGCCGGTCGGCTCGACCCTCATCGCCCTGGCCAAGAACTCGGCGATCGCGGGTGCGTTCAGCGTCACCGAACTGCTCGGCACCTACAAGACGCTCAATGAGCTGGGCTACAGCATCATCTGGACGTTCATCTGGATCGCCGTCGGCTATCTGATCATCACCCTGTCCATCAGTGCGCTGTTCAACGTGCTGGAGAAGCGCTGGGGAGTCGCCCGATGACCACCCACTCCACCCCCTCGGCGACCGCCCTCTACGACATCCCGGGCCCGCTGACCCGCAAGCGGCACTTCCTGTACGGGGTCGGCTCCACGGTCCTGATCCTGGCGCTGGTCGGCTGGGTCGTCTATCTGCTCTTCGACACCGACCAGTTCACCAGCGAGAAGTGGACGCCCTTCGAGTACAAGGGCATCCAGGAACTGCTGCTGCGCGGGCTGGGCAACACCCTCAAGGCGTTCGCGTACGCCGCGGTGCTCTCGCTGGCACTGGGCGCGGTGCTCGCCGTCGGCCGTCTCTCCGCGCACCGGCCGGTGCGCTGGATCGCGACACTGCTGGTCGAGTTCTTCCGGGCCATGCCGGTGCTGGTGATGATCTTCTTCATCTTCGTGGCACTGAAGGTGCAGCCACTGCCCGCCCTGGTCGCCGGACTGACCCTCTACAACGGCTCCGTCCTCGCGGAGGTGTTCCGCACGGGCGTCAACTCCGTGGAGCGCGGCCAGGGGGAGGCCGCGTACGCGCTCGGCATGCGCAAGACGCAGGTCACGACCTTCGTCCTGGCACCCCAGGCGGTACGCGCCATGATGCCCACCATCATCAGCCAGTTGGTGGTGGCCCTGAAGGACACCTCGCTCGGCTATCTGATCACCTATGAGGAATTCCTCCACGCGGGAAAGCTGATCGCGTCGAATCTCGACTACGATCTCCCCTTCATCCCTGTGGTGATGGTGATCTCACCCATCTACATCGGGATGTGCATGCTGCTGTCGTGGTTCGCCACCTGGGTGGCGAAACGGCAGCGGCGCAATCCGAAGACCGAGGCGGTAGGTGTTGCCGAGGCCGAACCAGGGACGCTGCTGCCGCGAGGGCAGTAGCCGGGCAGTGCCCGCCCGGCGGCAGCCGGTGATCACTTCTCGCGCGGCGGGACCGAGAGGCACCTCGGATCCGTGCCGGGCGAGGAGAAGGTCAGCTGCGCGCCGGTCGGGTTGTGCTCGATGTACAGCGGATCGACGGTGTCGATCACCAGGGCGAGCCGGTGACCGGCCGGGACGTCGTAGGCCGTGGAGAACTGCTCCAGGTCCACGGGGAACGGCCGGCCCGGGGTCCGCCCGGGGAAGGTGCGGGGGCGTTGCCGACCGGTTCGCCGAGGCCGGGCGGCCCCACGTCGTGGAAACGGGCGACGAGGGTGCCGCTCTCCCCGGTGCGGTGACGCGGTGGGCGGCGCGGCGGAACCGCGGCACCCACGATCATTTCAGCGCGCTCTTCGCCTGCCAGTCGGCCCAGGAGACGTTCCACGCGCCGTAGCCGTTGCCCTCGGCCACCGTGCCCTTGGCGTCGGCCCCGGTGATCTCGAACGGGTCGCCGACCCGCACCTGCCCGTACAGCGAGGCGGCGTTCGCGTCGCTCATGCCGACACAGCCCGAACTGTGGTTGGCGCGGCCGAAGTAGGCGGTGTTCCACGGTGCGGCGTGCGCGTACATGCCCGACCAGGTCAGGCGCATCGAGTAGTCGACCATCTTGTCGTAGGCGTCGCCCAGCCCGACCGTCTCGGAGCGCATGTTGATCGTGCCCTCCTTGGACATCAGGACGGCCGTGCCCCGCCAGGACGCCTTGTCGCCGCCCGGGGTGCCCGCGGACATCGGGACGTCCAGGACCTGCTTGCCGTCGCGGTGCAGAGCGAGGCGGTGGCTGTCGAGGTCGACCTTGACCACCTGGGCGGAGCCGATGGTGAACGTCGTGGCGTAGTCGCGTACGAACCAGCCGCCCGCGGCACCCGTGTCGACCCCGTTCAGTTCCGCGTCCAGGGTGACCTTCGTACCGGGCTTCCAGTACTCCTTCGGCCGCCAGTCGACCCGGTCCTTGCCGGAGTAGTCCCGCAGCCAGCCCCAGGAGCCCTCGGTGTTGTCCGAGGTGGAGACCTTCAGACCCTTCTCGACGGCGGCCTTGTCCTTCACCGGGTTGTCGAAGACGATCGACAGCGGCTGACCGATGCCGACCGTGGTGTTCTTCCCCGGGGCGAGGGTCAGCTTGTTGACCTTGTCCGCCGCCGCCGTGGTGAACCCGGCCCGGTCGCTGCCGCCGTCCTTGTCCTCCGCCGCCACGGTGTACGCGGTGCCGGGCGCCGCGACCCGCGCTGACGTCCAGCTCCTGCCGTCGGCCGATATCCGCCCGTCCAGCGCCTCGCCCTTCGCGCCGGTCACCGTGACCTTCTTCAGCTCGCCCCGCGCCAGCGTCACCTTCACCGGCTGTCCCGCCGCGGCTCGCGTGCCCGTCAGATTCACCGAAATGCTGGTGTCCGGGTTCTTCGCCGATCCGGCCACCTGCTCCGAGGAGGAGGCCGATCCGCCGGAACAGGCGGTGAGTGCGGCGCCGAGCACCACGACCGGGCCGATCAGGGTGTGCCGGGCCGGGCGGCCGGCCGGAACGGATCGGCGTATGCGCCGGCGTGCAGAGCTCAACGGAAAAACCTCCAGGACATGTGCTTCTCGCCAGGAGAGAGGCATCGCCCCCGGCTCCGGGTTCCGTAAATCCCCGGATATTCCGGAATTCCGTGTGTGACATGGGCCGCAGTGCGACGGAGGTACGGGCATCCGGGTTCTTGCCCGAGGCGGTCCTGACGATCGGGGCGGCACGGGGCTACCCTGCGCGGACTGTCGTTTACTGGAGGTTCGCATGCGCCGTTCAGTCGGGCGTAGTACGACGTTCTTAGCCGTCCTCGCGGTTGTCGCCTCGGTCGGGGCAGCCGCCCCCGCCGGTTCCGCGCCTCTGGCCCCCGCGCATCCGGGTCCGTCCAAGTCGCCCGTGGCGGTGGGGTACGGGGGCGCCGTCTCCAGCGTCGACGAGGACGCGTCGGCGGCCGGTATCGAGGTGCTCCGCAAGGGAGGCAACGCCGTGGACGCCGCCGTGGCGACCGCGGCCGCGCTCGGTGTCACCGAGCCGTATTCGGCGGGTGTCGGCGGCGGTGGCTACTTCGTCCACTACGACGCGAAGAGGCGCACCGTACAGACGATCGACGGCCGGGAGACCGCACCGCGCAGCGCGGACTCCTCGCTCTTCCTGGAGAACGGGAAGCCGATCCCGTTCGACGACGCCGTCACCAGCGGCCTCGGAGTCGGTACCCCCGGCACCCCGGCGACCTGGGAGAAGGCGCTGGACACCTGGGGCACCAAGTCGCTGCGCACACTGCTGAAACCGGCCGAGCGGCTGGCCCGCGACGGATTCGTCGTGGACGAAACGTTCCGCTCGCAGACCGCGGGGAATCAGGCCAGGTTCGCCGACTTCCCGGCCTCCGCCGAACTGTTCCTGCCCGGTGGCCGACTGCCGGTGGTGGGTTCGGTCTTCAAGAACCCCGACCTGGCCCGTACCTACGAGGAGCTGGGCCGGGAGGGCATCGACGAGCTGTACCGGGGCGACCTGGCCGACGACATCGTCCGTACGGTCCGCAGGCCCCCCGTCGACCCGGGGGCCACCCGTGCGGTCCGGCCGGGCGATCTGACGGGCAGGG
Organism: Streptomyces sp. NBC_00654; assembly: GCF_026341775.1. Lineage (NCBI taxonomy): Bacteria > Bacillati > Actinomycetota > Actinomycetes > Kitasatosporales > Streptomycetaceae > Streptomyces > Streptomyces sp. NBC_00654. Next base: position 2,982,536 of record NZ_JAPEOB010000001.1, read on the forward strand.
ACCTGAAGGCGTACCGGGTGCTGCGGCAGGACCCGACGAAGGTCGGCTACCGGGGGCTCGACGTGTACGGCATGGCGCCGTCCTCGTCCGGTGGTACGAGTGTCGGCGAGGCGCTCAACATCCTTGAGTCCACGGACCTTTCGCGGGCGAGCAAGGTCCAGTATCTGCACCGGCTGATCGAGTCGAGCCGGATCGCGTTCGCCGACCGGGGGCGCTGGGTCGGTGACCCGGCGTTCGAGGACGTACCCACGCGAGGACTGCTGAGCCAGCGGTTCGCCGACTCCCGGGAGTGCCTGATCAAGGACGACGCGGTGCTGACCAGCCCGCTGGCCCCCGGCGACCCGCGCGATCCGAAGGCCTGCGCGAGTGGTGGGACGGCGGCTCCGACGACGTTCGAGGGGGAGAACACCACCCATCTGACGACCGCCGACAAGTGGGGCAACGTCGTCGCGTACACCCTGACCATCGAGTCGACCGGCGGCAGCGGCATCACGGTGCCGGGCCGCGGCTTCCTGCTCAACAACGAGCTGACCGACTTCTCCTTCGCGCCCGCCGCCCCCGCGGTTCACGATCCGAACCTGCCGGGGCCCGGGAAGCGCCCGAGGTCGTCGATCTCGCCGACCATCGTGCTGAAGCACGGCAGGCCGGTGCTGGCCCTGGGCTCCCCGGGCGGCGCGACGATCATCACCACCGTGCTCCAGTCGCTGACCGGCCACCTCGACCGCGGGCTCCCGCTGGTCGATGCCATCGCGGCGCCGCGCGCCAGCCAGCGCAACTCGCCGGCCACGGAGATCGAGCCGGGACTCTGGGACAGCCCCGTGCGGGCGGAACTGGAGGCGCTCGGACACGTCTTCAAGCTGAACCCGGAGATCGGTGCGGCCACCGGAGTGCAGCGGCTGCCGGACGGCCGGTGGCTGGCGGCGGCGGAAAAGGTGCGGCGTGGCGGTGGCTCGGCCATGGTGGTGCATCCGAGCGGCAGGCGCTGACCTCCGCCCGGACGAGTCACGGCCGGCGGGGCCGGTACGGAGCGGCACCACGCGAAGTACCGGCCCCGCAGCCTCGGCGGCGGCAGCTCAGGAAGGGCTCCCAGGAGCCCTTCGGCCCAGCGGAAAGGCCTCTCGCACGGTGCGTACCCGAACGCTCGCTCTGACCGCGGCCTGTGGTGCCGCCCTGCTCGGCCCGGTGGCGCTGCCCGCCACGGCGACCGGCCTCGGGACCGGCCCCGGCGCCGGTCCCGGAACCGGCGACACCGGTCCGGCCCACCGGCCGGCCGTTTCCGGGGACGCGGCCCCGGTGACCGCCTCGGCACTGCTGGCCGGGACGATGTCCTGTACGCGGATCTCCCGAGGCCTCTACCGTACGGACGCCCACCGGCCGAAGGCGACCGTTCCGGTGTGCGGCACGAAGGACGCCGTGTTCTGGAAGGCGGACATGGACATCGACTGTGACGGCCGGAAGACCGAGGCCTGCAACCGGAAGACCGACCCGTACTTCCTGCCGGAGACGGCCTTCCGGACGTCCCGGGGCAAGCCGCTGGACTCGGCCGCGCTGCCGTACGTGGTGGTGCCCGCGCCCGGTCCGGTCTGGGACCACCGCAGGTCCGGGATCTCCGGCGGCAGCGTCGTCGCCGTCGTCCACCGGGACCTGGTGCGCTACGCCGTCGTCGGTGACACGGGACCCGGCGGTGTCATCGGGGAGGCTTCGTACGCCACCGCCGAGGCGCTCGGCATCGACCCCGATCCCCGGAGCGGTGGCACGGACTCCGGTGTCACCTACCTCGTGTTCAAGAACTCCCGGGTCTCGCCGATCGAGAGCCGCACGAAGGCGGTTGCCGAGGGTGAGGCTCTGGCCAGGAAGTTCCTCGACGGCGACTGAGCGCGGTGACCGTTCACCCGGGCCGCATCACAGCGCCGTGAGGATGCGGGGTCCGTCGTCGGTGATGGCCACCGTGTGTTCGGCGTGCGCCGCCCGGCTGCCGTCGCCGGTCCGCAGCGTCCAGCCGTCCCGGTCCGGATGGAACACGTCCTGACCGCCGCCGATCAGCATCGGCTCGATCGCGAGCACCATTCCGTGCCGCAGCGGCATACCGCGTCCGGGCCGCCCCTCGTTCGGTACGCCCGGGTCCTCGTGCATCGAACGGCCGATACCGTGACCGCCGAATCCTTCCGGGATGCCGTAACCGGCCGTCCGGCAGACCGTGCCGATGGCATGGGCAATGTCACCGATCCGGTTGCCCACGACCGCCGCTCCGATGCCCGCCTCCAGCGCGGCGAACGCCGTGTCGATCAGCCGGGTGTCGGCGGGGCGCGCGCGGCCCACGGTGAAGCTGATCGCCGAGTCGCCGGCCCAGCCGTCCAGGACGGCGCCCGCGTCGATGCTCAGCAGATCGCCGTCACGCAGCCGGTATCCGGTGGGGATGCCGTGCACGATGGCGTCGTTGACGGACGCGCAGATCACGGCGGGGAACGGGGTGGGCGCGAAGTGCGGCCGGTAGTTCAGGAACGGCGAGGTGGCCCCCGCCTCGCGCAGGACGTCGCGGGCCGTCTCGTCGAGTTCGAGGAGGCTGACACCGACCGCCGCCGCCTCCTTCGCGCGGGTCAGCAGCTGTGCGACGACGCGGCCGGTCTCACGCATCGCTTCGATGGATGTGTCTGTCTTGAGTTGCACCATGCCAATTACTATACCGGTCAGAGCGGTATTAGAATGACGGCATGGTACGTACGCCACTGACACCCGAAGAGCGCCTTCGCGGCGAACGGCTCGGCTCGCTGCTCCGCGAGGCGCGCGCCGGACGCAGCATGGCCGCGGTCGCCGCGAGCGCCGGAATCTCCGCCGAGACCCTCCGCAAGATCGAGACCGGCCGGGCCCCGACCCCCGCCTTCTTCACCGTCGCCGCACTGGCCGGGGCGCTCGGACTCTCGATGGACGAACTGCTCACCCGCTGCGCACCGGAACCGGACGCGGTGCCCCTGACCGCCTGAAGGCTGCCGCCGCGCGCCCGCCGGGGACCGCGGGGCAGCCGTTAGGGTCACGCGTGTGACCCTCCAGGATTTCGCCCGCAGCGAGTACGTCAGCCTGACCACCTACCGGAAGGACGGCACCCCCGTCGCCACGCCCGTCTGGGCCGCGGCCGACGGCGAGGTGCTGTACATCTGGACCCGCTCCGACTCGTGGAAGGTCAAGCGGCTGCGCAACGACACCCGGGTCCGCGTCACCGTCTGCGATGTGCGCGGCCGGATCGCGGAGGGTGCGCCGAGCGCCGAGGGCACCGCGAGGCTGCTGGACGAGGCGGGGACCCGGGCGGTGCGCAAGGTGCTGGCCCGCAAGTACACCTGGAAGTTCTGGCTCGTCGACTGGCCCGCGACGGCCGTACGGCTCGGCAAGCGCCCGCACACCGGCATCGCCGTCACCTTCTGAGGCCCGCAGGGCCGCATCACGGTGGAAAGCCGCGTGTGACCCGGCCGTAACACGCCTGCGGTCGAATGCCTCCGGACCGGAAGGCTCCGGTCGACGGCCGGCGAGGGCGGCGATGACGGTGCATGAACACGCGGTGGAAGCAGGGGCGTTCGCACGGTATCTCCGGGACCTCGCGGCCCGGCTGGACCCCGGAGGCGGCTGGTACGGCGTCTTCACCCGCCGCGACCCCGAGGGTATGAGGGCCTGCTTCGAAGGCGTCGAGATCCCGCCCTGGGACGTGGTGGAGTCCCTGCTGTCGGATCTCGCCATGTCCTGTGGCACCGCGTTCGCGGAGCGGGAATCGGTACGGGCCGCCGCGCTGTACTCCGCGTCGGCCGCCGCGCACGACCGGCGGCCCGGTGGGCGTCAAGTTCTCGTCCATCGGCTGGAGTTGATGCTCCGGGAGCAGAGCCGGGCGGCCGGGCGGATGCGCGCGGCCGGGGGAGCGGACACACCGGACGCCGACGCGCTCGCCCGCGCCCGGGACGACCATCGACGCGCATCGGCCCGTTGCGCCGACCTGCGCGAGCGGATGGCCGCCGTCGCGGCGGCCGGCCCGGCCGCTTCCGGCCCCGGCCCAGAGCCCGCACCCGGCCCCGAGCCCGCACCCGCTCCCGGCCCCATGCGCGTCCCCGCGCCCGACCCTCCTCCCGCGCCCGCTTCCGTCCCCGCTGCCGCCGTTCGGCGCCGGAAGCCCCGAGGTGCGCGGTTCGCCGGTCTCGATGCCGACGGCGAGGAGACCGGGTACGCCCCCTCGTCCGTACCCCTGCCCGTGCCCCCGTCCCTGCCGGCCGGTGCCGCGATGCCGCGCGGCGCCCGCTTCGGTGGTGCGCCGGCCGGGGAGGCCGTCACCCCCGCTGCCGTACCGGACACCGTCACACGTCCGGACCACGAGCCGGCCCCCGACCCGGTCGCCGTGCGCGTGGCGTCCACTGCCGTCGCGGAGCTGGTACGGCTGCGCGCGGCGGGGCACACCGGCGAGGCCCATGTGGTGCTCTGCGAGGCGGCGGCGTGGCCCGGGGACCGGCTGCCGGTACTGGCCTCGGCCCTGCACCGCGCGGGGCTCGCCGCCGACTGGGCGACCCTGTTGTGGGAGGTGTCCCTGCTGCCGCCCGACGGGCTCGCCGCCGCGGTGGGCGCGCTGGCCGCCGCGGGCCGCACCGAGGACTGCGGGCGGTTGCTGCGCCTGGGGGCGGCGCGCCCCGCGGCCGAGATCGCCGACGCCGTGGCCGCGCTGGACCGCGCGGGCCGGGAGCCGGAGGCGCAGGCGCTGCTGGGCGCGTTCGTCCGCGTGCGGACCCCGCAGGACGCGGCCCGTATCGCCGGGGGCGGCCGGGTACGCCTCGTACCCCGTCTCCTCACCGCGGCCCGCACGGTCTCGGCGGAACGCGAATGGGACCTGGCGCACGCGCTGCGGGTGGCGGGCGTCGCGGGGGTGTAGGGGAGCACACCCGCTCCCCGGCACACCCGTTTCCCGGCACACCCCGCCCGTCGCGCGGACCCGCCGCTACCGCACGTCGTCGGTCGCGCGCCGGTACGTCGATCGCCGGTACGTCGACCGCCGGTCGTCGATGTCCGCCCAGCGGTCCCCGTACACCGTCTCCCCGACGCCCGGTTCGCGCAGCGACTCGTGCGGGAAGCCCAGCGACACCGCACTCCAGCACAAGCGGAATCGGTGCGGCGTTGTCCGTGGGAGGCCGCCTTGTGGATCATGTCTGACCTGTATGGACCGCTCGGGTGCGAATCATGATCGACTCCATCGGTTCACGGCGATGGTCTTGCCCCGCGGTGTGGCGGGGCTTACGTTCTCCTCCAATGCACATGTCTACGTGCGTAGAAATGCGTAGAGGCTCTCGGACGCCGCGTCGAAGGAGCAGTTCATGTCCCACGTCGTACGCGCCGCACTTGTCCAGGCGACCTGGACCGGCGACACCGAATCCATGATCGCCAAGCATGAGGAACATGCGCGCGAGGCCGCCCGGCAGGGGGCGCGGATCATCGGGTTCCAGGAGGTGTTCAACGCCCCCTACTTCTGCCAGGTGCAGGAACCCGAGCACTACCGCTGGGCCGAGGCCGTGCCCGACGGGCCGACCGTCCGGCGGATGCAGGACCTGGCCCGCGAGACCGGCATGGTGATCGTCGTGCCGGTCTTCGAGATCGAGCAGACCGGTTTCTACTACAACACCGCCGCGGTGATCGACGCCGACGGCTCGTACCTCGGCAAGTACCGCAAGCACCACATCCCGCAGGTCAAGGGCTTCTGGGAGAAGTACTACTTCAAGCCCGGGAACGTCGGCTGGCCGGTCTTCGACACGGCCGTGGGCAAGGTCGGCGTGTACATCTGCTACGACCGGCACTTCCCCGAGGGCTGGCGCCAACTCGGCCTCAACGGCGCCCAGTTGGTGTACAACCCGTCGGCCACCTCGCGCGGTCTCTCCAGCCATCTCTGGCAGCTGGAACAGCCCGCCTCCGCCGTCGCCAACGAGTACTTCATCGCCGCGATCAACCGTGTGGGCCAGGAGGAGTACGGCGACAACGACTTCTACGGCACGAGCTACTTCGTCGATCCGCGCGGTCAGTTCGTCGGCGATGTGGCCGGCGACAAGGAGGAGGAACTCCTCGTCCGCGACCTCGACTTCGGCCTGATCGAGGAGGTCCGCCAGCAGTGGGCGTTCTACCGGGACCGCCGGCCGGACGCGTACGACGGGCTGGTGGAGCCGTGACCGGTCTGCACGAGCGCCATCTGGCGGTCAGCCCCGACTGGATGGCGCTCTACTACCGGCGCCCACTGGAGCTGACCCACGGCGAGGGGCGCCACGTCTGGGACGCCGAGGGCAAGCGGTACCTCGACTTCTTCGGCGGCATCCTCACCACCATGACCGCGCACGCCCTGCCCGAGGTCACCAAGGCGGTCGCCGAGCAGGCCGGGCGCATCATCCACTCCTCCACGCTCTACCTCAACCGCCCGATGGTGGAGCTCGCCGAGCGTGTCGCCACGCTCTCCGGCATCCCCGACGCCCGCGTCTTCTTCACCACCTCGGGCACCGAGGCCAACGACACCGCGCTGCTCCTCGCCACCGCGTACCGCAGGTCCAACCAGGTCCTCGCGATGCGCAACAGCTACCACGGGCGTTCGTTCGCCGCGGTCTCCATCACCGGCAACCACGCCTGGTCGCCCACGAGTCTGTCACCGCTGCAGACGCTGTACGTCCATGGCGGCGTCCGCAGCCGCGGCCCGTACGCGGAGCTGAGCGACGCGCAGTTCATCAAGGCGTGCGTCGCCGATCTGGAGGATCTGCTCGGACACACCCGGGAGGCCGCCGCGCTGATCGCCGAACCCATCCAGGGTGTCGGCGGTTTCACCTCGCCGCCCGACGGGCTGTTCGCCGCCTTCCGCGAAGTCCTCGACCGGCACGGCATCCTGTGGATCTCCGACGAGGTGCAGACCGGCTGGGGCCGCACCGGTGACCACTTCTGGGGCTGGCAGGCGCACGGCGAGCACGGGCCGCCGGACATCCTCACCTTCGCCAAGGGCATCGGCAACGGCATGTCGATCGGCGGGGTCGTTGCCCGCGCCGAGGTCATGAACTGCCTGGACGCCAACTCCATTTCGACGTTCGGCGGTTCCCCGGTCACCATGGCCGCCGGACTCGCCAACCTCTCGTACCTCCTGGAGCACGATCTCCAGGGCAACGCGCGGCGGGTCGGCGGACTGCTCATCGAACGCCTCCGGGCGATCGGCGCGCGTTCCTCGTGCGTACGGGAGGTGCGCGGCCGGGGCCTCATGATCGGCGTCGAACTGGTGAAGCCCGGCACCGACGAGGCACACCCGGAAGCCGCGGCGGCCGTGCTGGAGGCGGCCCGTGAGGGCGGGCTGCTCATCGGCAAGGGCGGCGGCCACAGCACCAGCGTGCTGAGGATCGCCCCGCCGCTGTCGCTCACCGTGGCCGAGGCGGAGGAGGGCGCCGAGATCCTGGCGGAGGCCCTGCACGCGGCGGACTGAGGGGACCGGGTCCCGGGGCGGTGCGGCCCCGGGACCCGGCTCACTGCCGGGCGGCGTACCGAAGTACCGGCGCCGCCCCGGCCGTCGGATCAGCCCCGGTGACCGGTGGGGCGGGTGAGGTCCAGGGTGCGGACCGGGTCCAGCTCCCCGTAGTAGCCGAGGTCCCGGTAGCGCACATCGGTGACCGTCAGCGCGGCCTTGGCGACGCCCCGGCCCACGACGGCCCGCAAGCGGACCGAGCCGTCCTTGCCGGTGGTGCCGGTGAGCCTGCGCACCGTGCCGTCGGAGGCCAGCTCCGCCGTGACCTTGGCCCCGCGCACCGGCCTGCCTTCGGCGGTCCTGACGACGCCCTCGGCGGTGACCGTCCACGGGGACGCCGAACCCGGCCTGCCGAGCAGCTTGGTGTGCGCCTTCAGGGACGCGACGGCGAGCTGCGAGGGCGGGGCGGGCTGGCCGAAGGCGACCTGGTCGACGGTCCAGAACGCGCTGTTCGTGCCGGTGTAGCGGAAGCTGAACCGCGCCGTCCCCGCCCCGGCCGGGACATCGAGCTTCACGCGCTCGACGGTGTTGGCGTTCGCCCGGTAGGACTTCACGAGCTGCGGGGCGCCGCCGTCGTAGGAGACGTACACATCGCCGGTCTGCGGTCCGTCGACGCGGTAGTCCGTCGCGTACGAGAGGTTCGCCGTCGCCGCGCCGTTCAGCCGGTACGCGGGGCTGACCAGGGTCGAGTCGAACTGCCCGGCGTCGTGCGCCTTGTCGTCCCATTCGTCGGAGTCGGCGACCGCGAAGACGTCGCGGGCCCGGACATTGGTCTCCCGGCCCTGGCCCAGCTCGGCGTTCGTCCAGAACTCGTCGGTCGCGAAGGACCAGCCGCGCCACTCGGTGACGCCCCCGGCCGGCATCCGCGCGTTGTCGATGCTCCAGCCGGCGGGCGCGGCGTTCGTCCAGCCCTTGGTCCCGGCCGGGAGCTTCGTCTCGTCGACCGGGGCGCGCAGCGAGCCGCGCAGTGCGTCGAAGGCATCGGGCTTCGGCTCGGCGAGCGCGGTGCCGTCCAGGTTCCAGGCGGGGTCGGTGGCGACGCCCTCGTGGCGCAGGACGGTGGGGGCGATATCGGTGATCCTGACATCGTGCCGGACCGAGCCGGGCGCGATGCCCTTGCCCTGCGCTATCACGAACGTGCCGCGCTCGCCGGGGGAGTTGCCGCCGTGACCGCCGGTCGGGGTGTGGCCGTGGTCGGAGGTGATGACGACGAGCCAGTCCTCCTGGGCGTACGTGGGACGGGAGGTGACGGCGTTGAGCAGCCGTCCGATCCGGGCGTCGGCGACCCCCAGAGCCTTGAGGTAGGCGTCGCTGCCCGTTCCCGAGCTGTGGCCGGCGCCGTCGACCTCGTCGAGGTGGACGAAGGCGGAGTCGGGGTTGCCGTGTGCGAGGTAGTCCTCGGCCTTCGCGGTGGTGCCCGCGTCGTTGCCGCCCGCGACGCGCAGGTCGGTGGCGGCGCCGAAGACGATCTGGGGGATCGGGTTCCAGGTGCCGACGACCAGCGTGGAGGTGGCCGGGTCGGCGGTCTCCAGACGGGTCGCGTAGTCGGGGTACTGACCGTAGTTGGGTGCGGTGAAGTCGTTGTCCTTGACGTTGTGCTTGTCCGGCCAGACGCCCGTGGCGATCGAGGACCAGCCCGCACCGGAGACGGTCGGGGCCATGGGGTTGGCGAACAGGTTGCTGCGGGCCGTCAGCCCGGTCGACATCAGCTTGTCGAGGTTCGGTACGGAGGCCCGGCCGAAGGCGTCGATCGAGGCGCCGTCGACACCGATGACCAGGGTCTTCGCCTGCTTCGTACCGGACGGCAGACCGGCGTACGGGGCGGCGGGGGTGGCCTTGGACTCCTCGGCGTGGGCGACGGCGGTGGCCAGGGGCAGGGCGACGGCCACGACGGTGGCCGCGGCCACCGCGGTACGCGCGGAGCGCGAGATGTGCACGTGATCCTCCGGGATCGGTGGGACGCACCGGACTTCGGGGTGTCCGGCTGCGTGTCAGAGATTCGCCGTCGGTGGTGAGCGCCTCGCGCCGGTTGCGGGGCCAGTCGATGAACCGCACCCTACATTTGGACCAGACCCTTAATCGTTTCGTTATCGAGGCGTGCCGATGGGACGGCTGAAGGCCGTGCATAGCACCCGGGGCGCCAGAAGCACATGGGGCGTCGTCGTTCTCCTCCCTTCTCCTCGCCCCGTCTCTCCTCGCCCCGCCCCACATCGCCTCGCATCGCGCCGCGCCGCGCGTTGGGCCGGTGGGGTGTCGCGGGCGGGAAACCGAAACGTCTTCATCGGTTGACGGCAGTGGTATTGCCACAGTGGGCAACCGACTTCTACGTTCTTCCCACGCACCTCGTCTACGTGCGTAGACCCATTCCGCCACAGTGAGGAGGGGTACATGAGCCGCACCGTCATCCGCGGTGGCCTCGTCATCACCGCGTCCGACGAAATCCAGGCCGACGTACTCATCGAAGGCGGGCGCGTCGCCGCACTCGCCGCCCACGGCACCGAAGCCGCCGACAGCTGGAGCGCCGAGCGGAGGATCGACGCCACCGGAAAGTACGTCATCCCCGGCGGCGTCGACGCGCATACGCATATGGAGATGCCGTTCGGCGGCACCTACGCCTCGGACACCTTCGAGACCGGAACCCGGGCCGCGGCCTGGGGCGGCACCACCACGATCGTCGACTTCGCGATCCAGAGCAGGGGCGGGTCACTGCGCGAAGGCCTCGACGCCTGGTACGCCAAGGCCGACGGCAACTGCGCCATCGACTACGCCTTTCACATGATCATGTCCGATGTGAACGAGTCCTCGCTCAAGGAGATGGACCTCCTGGTGGCGGAGGGCATCACGTCCTTCAAACTCTTCACCGCGTACCCGGGCGTCTTCCTCTCCGACGACGGCCAGATCCTCCGTGCCATGCAGCGCGCCGCCTCCAACGGCGGGCTGATCATGACGCACGCGGAGAACGGTCTCGCCATCGACGTACTGGTGGAACAGGCGCTGGCGCGCGGGGAGAGGGATCCGCGCTATCACGGTGAGGTCAGGAAGGCCCTTCTGGAGGCGGAGGCGACACACCGGGTCATCAAGCTGAGCCAGGTGGCGGGGTCCCCGCTCTACGTGGTGCACGTATCGGCGCAGGAGGCCGTCGCCGAGCTGGCGCGGGCCCGGGACGAGGGCCTTCCCGTATTCGGCGAGACCTGCCCGCAGTACCTCTTCCTGTCGACCGACAATCTCGCGGAACCCGGCTTCGAAGGCGCCAAGTACGTCTGCTCCACCCCGCTGCGCCCGAAGGAGCATCAGGCGGCGCTGTGGCGTGGGCTGCGGACGAACGACCTCCAGGTGGTCTCCACGGACCACTGCCCGTTCTGCTTCACGGGACAGAAGGAGCGGGGCCGGGGGGACTTCTCGAAGATTCCCAACGGAATGCCCGGTGTCGAGAACCGTATGGACCTGCTGCACCAGGCCGTTGTCGACGGCCACATCAGCCGCCGCCGCTGGATCGAGATCGCCTGCGCGGCGCCGGCCCGGATGTTCGGCCTGTATCCGAAGAAGGGCACGATCGCCCCGGGGGCCGACGCCGACATCGTCATCTACGACCCCCACGCCGAGCAGATCATGTCCGCCGAGACGCACCACATGAACGTCGACTACTCGGCCTACGAAGGCAAAAGGGTGACGGGACAGGTGGAGACGGTGCTGTCGCGCGGTGTTCCCGTGATCGACGGACGCGACTACGTGGGACACGCGGGGCACGGGACGTATCTGCCGCGCGGAATCTGCCAGTTCGTGAACTGAGGGCCGCTCCGCGGATCGGTGCCGCGGGTGTTGTGGGACACCCGCGGCCTGCCGGGCGGATGCCGGGCCGGCCCTCCGCGCCCCGCCACCGGGCCGGCCGTCCGGGCCGATCGGCCACGTCGGTCTTGCGGGCTACCCCTCCGGGCTTGGCCCGGACTTCCTCGTACGGGACCGATTGGTCTGCTAAGGTCGTCGCATGCCCCGGACCCCTGCTCCCGGTACCCGCGAGCGCATCCTGGCCGCCGCTGCCGACCTGTTCGACCGGCGCGGCGTGCACGCGGTCGGAATGCAGCAGATCATCGATGAACTCGGGTGCGGCAAGCAATTGCTCTACCGGGAGTTCCCCAGCAAGGACCAGCTGGTGGTGGCCTATCTCGAACGGTCGGCACTGGCCTGGGAGCGGACCGTGGCGGAGGTGTGCGCCGCGGTCGACAGACCGGAGGACCAGCTCGTCGAACTGGTCCGGGCGGTCCAGGGCATGGCGCCGAACACCAGGGGCTGCCCGCTGCGCAACACGCACGCGGAATTCCCCGACCCCGATCATCCGGCACATCAGGTGTCCCTGAAGCACTTCCAGGAAGTGCGTGAGCAGTTGCGTGAACTCGCGCGCCGCACCCCGGCCGCGGACCCGGACATGCTCGGTGACCGGATCATGCTGATCATCGACGGGCTCTATGTGAGCGGTTCGACCCTGGGGCCCACGGGCGCCGCGGCCACGGCCGTCGGGCTCGCCCGGGACGTGGTCCGGTCGGGTATCGCCGCCGCGGCCGTCTGATTCCTCTCTCTCCCTCACGTCCAGGGGTGGAGTCTGCCCGGAACCAGGGTGGAGTCCGCCCAGGGGGCGGCGTTTCGGCTGCCCCGAACCATCCGCGCATCGTTCTTCTCCAGGAGGACCGCAGTGAAGACCATTGTTGTGACAGGGGGCACCTCCGGTATCGGGCAGGCGCTCGCGTACACCTATCTGGGCCGGGGGGATCAGGTGGTCGTCCTCGGTCCGGATCCGGCGAAGGGGAGGACGTTCCTCGACGCGGCGCGCAAGGCGGGCGCGGGCGACCGGGCCTTCTTCATCGAGGCCGACCTCAGCCTCGTCAGCGAGAACCAGCGTGTCATCGGGGAGATCGGCGCGAGGTTCGCGGCGGTGGACGCCCTGGTGTTGTGCGCGCGGTACTTCCGTAGCTTCCGGGCGGTGACCTCCGAGGGTTTCGAGCACAACTTCGCGCTGTACTACCTCAGTCGGTATCTGCTCGGATACGGTCTGGCCGGTCTGATGGACAAGGCCGACGCTCCGGTCATCATGAACATCGCCGGCCCGGGTGCGGGCGCGGCGGGCATCCGGTGGGACGACCTCGGGCTGGAGCGGGGCTACGACGGCTGGCAGGCCATGTTCCAGGGGGGACGGCTGAACGACCTTCTCGGTGTCGCGTTCGCCGAGGGGGGCGGGGGGCACCGCGCCCGGTACGTGCTGCTGTTCCCCGGCGGTACGCGCACCGGCTTCGCGGGCGACTTCGACCCCGCCACCGCCGCGTACGTCGATCAGATGAAACAGGCCGCGCAGCCGGTCGAGTTGGCCATCCCCCCGATCGCCGCGATCATCGACTCCCCGCCCCGGGAGCCGCTGAGCGCCTTCGTCGAGGGCATGCCGCTCAGTCTCCTCCGCCCGGCCTTCGACAAGGGTGCGGCGGCGCGGCTGGACGGCGTGACGCGGGAGCTGCTGCGTGACCGTCTCGGCATCTCCTGACGCAACCGTCCTCGGCACCTCCTGACACACGGGCCCCGGGCGGGTGTCCGTGAGGGTGTCCGTGAGGGGGAATCTGGTGCCGGACCGATCGGTCTGTTATCTTCGGTGGGCCGGTGCCCGACCGTACGCGCAATCTGCTGAATGACCCTCACGTCGTCAGGAAGGTAGCGAACGCCATGACCGATCCGGTGTCGATGCCCCACAACCACCGCCGGGCCACCTGTCCGTTCCGGCCCGGACCCGACCTCGTCGCGATGCACCAGGACCCCTCGCTGCGCCGGGTCCCGGTGCCGAACTCGCAGCTCGGCGAGGTCGAGGCCGTCCTCATCACCCGGGAGGACGACGCCCGCACGGTCCTCTCCGACGCCCGCTACGAGGTCGGGTTCGCCTTCGACCCCGACTGGAGTGGCCCGCGCTCGGTGATGAACCAGCCGGGCGTCCTGCTCAATTACGACGGTGACGAGCACACCCGCTACCGCCGGATGCAGTCCGGAGCCTTCACGATGAAGAGGATCCGGGCGCTCAGCGGTGTGATCGAGCGGATCGTCGAGGAGCATCTCGACGCCGTGGAGAAGGCGGGGCCGGGGGTGGACCTGATCCGGACGTTCGCCGAGCCGCTGCCCCTGATGGTGATCTGCGAGCTGCTGGGGGCGCAGGCCGAGGACCGGGCGGCCATCCTGGAACGCAGTTCGACCGCGAGCAGCATCGACACCACGCTGGAGGTCCAGCAGGACAACTTCGCGGCGATGACCGGCTACATGGCCGAACTGGTCGCGGCGCACCGGCGGGACCCGGGCGACAACATCCTCGGCGACCTGGTGCGCAAGCACGGCGCGGAGCTGACCGACGACGAACTGGTCGGCATGGGCCTGGACGTCCTGGTGGCCGGACACGGAACCCTCTCCGGCATGATCGGGCTCAGCGCGCTGGCGCTGCTGTCGCACCCGGAACAGCTCGCGCTCCTGCGCGACGACGCCGACGACTCGCTGTCCGGCGGCGCCGTCGAGGAACTGCTGCGGCTGCTGGCAGTGGCGCCCCCGCTGGTCCGGCGGGCGGCCACGGATCTGTCGGTCGACGACCAGGTGATCCATGCCGGTGAGCATGTCGTCATCTCCACCCTGATGGCCAATCACGGTACGGGCCTGACCCCGCCCGCGGGCGAGCTGGATCTGCGGCGCAGGCCCGTACCGCACCTGGCCTTCGGCTACGGCCGTCATCAGTGCGTCGGCCAGCAGCTCGCCCGGCTCGAACTGCGGCTCGCGCTGCCCGCGCTGTTCCGCCGCTTTCCGGACCTGCGGCTCGCGGTGCCGTTCGAGGAGATCGAGTACCGCACCGAATCACTGGTGCTCGGGGTCAAGCGCCTTCCCGTCGTCTGGTGATCCGCGGGGGAACCCTGTGGGACGGCCACAGGGACGGCGGACACCCCCCGGAATTAGCGTGAAGAGCAGGGATTTCCCGCGGTGCGAGCGATCTGGAGGACACATGAGTGAGCCACGCCGGGTGGCGTTGATCAGCGGTGCGAGCCGGGGCATCGGCGCGGCGACCGCCCGGGAGATGGGGCGGCGCGGGTACCACGTGGTGGTGAACTACCGCGAGAACACCGCGGCCGCGGAGGGTGTGGTCGACGACATCGAGAGGGCCGGTGGCTCCGCGGAGGCGCGGCAGGCCGATGTCCGCGACGGTGAGCAGGTCGGCGAAATGGTCCGCAAGGTGTATGCCGACCACGACCGGATCGATGTGCTGATCTGCAATGCCAACACGGTGAACCCGCAGTTCGAGCCGCTGCTCTCGCTGTCGTGGGACACCTTCATCGGGAAGGTCGGCGGGGAGCTGGCCGGCGCGTTCTTCCTCACCCGGAACGTGGTGCCCGAGATGCAGCGGCGAGGGGCGGGGCGGATCGTCTACATCTCCAGCACCGCCGCGGACTGGGTCGGCAGTGTCGCGGCGCATTCGACCGCGAAGGCGGCGCTGAACACCTTCAGCCGCCATGTCGCGGCCGCGGCCGCGGAGCACGGGGTCACGGTCAACACCGTCGCCTTCGCGACCGTGGCGACGGAGGCCTCGGCCGGTGTGCTCGACGACGAACTCCGCAGGTACACGGAGGAGCGGTCGGTACTGGGCAGGATGCTGACCCCCGAGGACGCGGCCAGGACCGTGGTGGCCGTCGCCGAGGAGAGCTTCGGCGCGGCGGTCGGCCAGGTGATCCGGGTGGACGCCGGCTACGACGTGCTCGAACACCAGCTGCACAGCACGGCGAAGTTCTACCGGTGACCGGGTGACCCGGCGGGGAAGAGGCTCATGAGGAAGGCCGGGGAGTTCTCTCCCCGGCCTTCCGTACGTCGCGCCACCGGTCGGTGCGTCGCGTCTCCGGTTACCGCCGCCGGGCGCGTACGTAGGACATCGGGGTCAGGACCCGCCCGTGCTCGTCCACCTGGACGGCGTCGGGACCCGGTTTCGCGGTGGTGGTGTCCGGGGAGCCGGCCGCTGCCATCCTGGCCAGGAGTTCGCGGGTGAAGGCCGTGGCGAAGACGGCTTCGGTGATGTCCAGGATCTGCCAGTGCGGGCCGAGGTTCGCGTGCAGATCGTCCCTGCCGACCAGGGCCTCCTCGGTGATGGGGGTCCCCGACGGCATGGATTCCGCGAAGCAGAACAGGTGGAGCGTGGCGTCCGGCCCGCTCACCCGGTGGAGTGCCGCGGCGTACGCGGTCCGCTGCTCGCCGTTCAGGCAGTGGTACAGACCGCTGTCGAGTACGGTGGTGAAACCGGTCCCGATGCCGGTCAGTTCGGTGGCGTCGGCGACCAGGAAGCGGACCTGGACGTCGTGGACCGAGGCACGGTGTGCCGCCTGCTCGATCGCGCTGGGCGAACCGTCCACACCGGTCACCTCATAGCCCTCGCGGGCCAGCAGGATGGCGTTCTCGCCCAGTCCGCAGCCCGCGTCGAGCACCTTGCCGGCGAAGGCTCCCGCCCGCACCAGGTCCACGACGGCCCGCTGGGGCTCGCCGATGTCCCAGGGGATCACCGTCTCGCCCGGTTCCACACCGCCGAACGCCGCGCGACCCGCGTACAGCGCGTCGAACTCCATGTTCTCCCGGGAGAAGGTCTGTTCTTCCGTGGCCATGCCGGTCCCCTTGTCGCTCGTCAGCTCGTCAGCTCGTCCACCGAAGGCCGGTGGATCTGGTGGGCCCCCTGTATACGGGGATGGCCGGGCGATCGTCATCGGCCGCCCGGCCGTCGAGGGCTGTCCCGTGGGGATCGGTTCCGTGCCGCGTGTGCGGCCGGCCTCCGGACCGGCGCGCGCCGGCGCAGGGGCCGACGCGCGCTGCCACAGGACGCTCCGGCCTACTGGACGCCGCTCGCCTCCTTGACCGGTGCCGCCGAGGGTGCCGCGGCGGGACGCATCCGGGAGGCGACGATCAGCGTGAGGACGACGAGCCCGGCCATGGCCAGGAAGACGTCGGAGTACGCGGAGCCGTCGTGATCGGAGTAGAAGGGGTTGAAGGCGTCGCTGCCGCTCTGCTGCCTCGCGGACACCAGTACGCCGAACACGGCGGGCCCGGTGCCGGCTCCGAGGAACTGGGCTCCCTGGAGGATGCCGAGGCCGACGCCGGCCTGTTCCGGGGGCAGTTCGCCCGCCGCGGCGCCGATGATGGTGGTCATCACGAGGATGAAGCCGATGCTGAGCCCGAGGACCCCCACACCGGCGGGGATCACCGAGGAGCCGTCGGTGAAGCTCGACAGCCACAGCGAGAACACACCGATCAGTGTGAGTCCGGTGAGCACCATGGGGCGGGTGCCGACGCGGTCGGCGAGGCGGCCGATCAGCGGCGAGAGCAGGGCGACGGAGATTCCGGCCGGGATCATGACCAGGGCGCCCTCTCCCGGAGTGAGACCGTTGACCTCGACGACCAGCAGCGGGACGAACACCAGCCCGCCGAGGTTCACGATCATGGCCAGGAACGCGACGAGGATGCCGGTCCGGTAGACCCGGTTGGAGAACAGCGCGGGCGGCACGAAGGGCTGCTCGACGCGGACGGTACGCCACCCGAAGAGAACGAGCGCCGCCACCGCGACCAGCAGACTGCCCCAGGACAGTGGTGCGGAGAAGCCGTTGACCTGGGCCTGGGTCATGCCGAACAGGACCAGCCCGGCTCCGAAGCCGAGGAGGATGCCGCCGGGAAGGTCGAGCCGGCCCTGGCCGGCCGGACTCTCGTCCGGGAGTACGCGCAGGGCCGCGGGAAGCAGCAGCAGCGAGACCACGAGCATGATCCAGAACAGCGCGGGCCAGCCGAGGAGTTGGCCGACGCCACCGCCCACCGCCGGTCCGGCGGCGGTGCCGATGCCCGCGCCCGCGGAGACGACGCCGATCCCGACGCCGCGCCTCTCCGGCGGGAGCAGTCGCGTGACGGCGATGATCGAGAGCACGGGGATCGCGGCCGCGCCGATGCCCGTCACGATCCGCCCGGTCACCAGCACGAGCAGGCTCGGGGCGAGCGCGCAGATCAGGCTGCCGACGGCGTAGGTCACCAGCGCGAAGGCGAAGAGGCGCCGCAGGCTCACCCGGTCGGAGATGCGGCCGTAGAGGGGGATCCCGACCGAGAACACCAGCAGGAACCCGGTGACCACCCAGGCGAGTTCCGCCTCGGTGGCCCCGAACTCCGCCCCGATCGTCGGGAGCATCAGAACGACCATGTCGCTGGCGGTGACCGTGACGAGGATCGCCGGCATGAGCACCGCCAGTAAGGCCAGTCCCGAGCCGGTCCGTTCGGTCGTTGTCGACGTGGAAGTCATTCGACACGTCCTTCGGGTGACTTTCTGCCACCATCGTAGTTACAGTTAGGGCATAAAGGCGGCGGAGGGCCGAGCCTCCGCCACCGGTCGGTCAGGGGCCTTCCCCGGAGGAAGTCCCTAGTGATTCCGCTGCGCGAGCTCGCGCTCGCCGGCCAGTACTTGCTGGACCAGATGGGCGATGGTCGTCCGGCCGAGCCGTTCCTCCATCGCCCGCTCCGCGTCCCGGAACTCCACTTCGAGCAGGGCCTGCATATTGCGCCCGACCTCGCACTCGGCGCTCGGTGGATGGGGATGGCGTGACAGGACCGGGCCCGCCTCGACGGCGGTGTAGGCGTCGTAGAGCGTGATCTCGCGTGCGGGGCGGGCGAGCGACCAGCCGCCGTTGCGCCCCTCGGTGGACCAGACCAGACCGGCATCCCGCAGGCTGCCGAGGATCCGCCGTACCAGAACGGGGTTGCTCGCCAGGCTCTCCGCGATCTCCGCGGAGGTCAGCGAGTGATCACCCCAGCGCGCCAGCATCGTGAGCGCGTGAATCGCCACCGCGCTTCTGCTGCTGACGCTCACCGTGATCCTCTTCCCTCGGCCGACGCTCGCCGACCGAACTGTAACCAGGCTAGTGACAGTTCGATCCGCGTGTCAATGCGGGACCCTGCGTGGCCAGGCACGAACGCGCCGGCGGACCGACGGGCCGCGCTCCGGAGGGAGAAGAAACTGCGGGCGCTCCGAAATGACAGCGGGAAACCGTCCAGTAGCGTGATGTGCCGACGCCGGGGGGCCGGCCGCCGGCCACGCCCTTCGGGCATACGCCGGGACTCCCCGGACCGGATCCAGGAGGTACGCCTGTGCAGCGGGTCACCAGCTCGATCCTCGCATCGCTTCCCGGCCCGCCCGCCCGGCCGGAATCGCCCGATCTCATCCGTCTCCTCGGCGGCCCCCGCAGCGAGCGGGCCCCCCGGACCTGCGGATGCCGGGGAACCCGCATGCGCGACTGCCCCGCGCTGCTCAGCCTCGGCACCGACCGGGCCGAGGTCGTGGCCCACGCCGACGCCCAGCTCTACGAGGCCGACCGGTGCCCCGACTCCGGCTGTGTCTACCGCTCCCTGCTCGCGCTCGTCCTCGCCGGTGATCTGCTGCTGGCGGACCTGCACTGCTCACGCCTGTCCGAGCAGCCCCGGTGGTCGGGCACCGGCCCCGCCGCGCAGGTGATACAGATCGTCCGCGGCCGGATCGGCTTCCTGGTCGGGGATCCGGGAAGCACCCGGCGCGTCCTCGGCGACCTGGTGCAGGGCCCCATCGCCGAATCGCTGGACGCGGTCGTGGTCGGCTGGCTCACCGAGGCGCTGGTCCAGCTGGGCGAGCCGTACACGGCGGAGAACCTGCTGAACGTCCGCGGCTACGCGGGAAACCTCCCCGCGCACCTGCCAGGCAAAGCGCTGCTGCTCCACGCCAGAGGACAGCTCAATTTCGCCCTGCGCCGCTCGAACCACGCGCTGAGGGACTTCTTGGCCTGTGGGGCCGAGGTCGCCGCCTGCGACTTCGCCAACCCCGCGGTGATCCCGTGGCGCACCGGCGCAGCACTGTGCCTGCGGGAGCTCAGGCAGGTCGAACCGGCACGTGCGCTCGCCCGCGCCGAGCTCGACGGAGCGAGGCGGTGGGGCTCCCCCCGGGAGATCGGCAGGGCCCTGCTCACCACGGCGTTGCTGGGGGAGGGCCCGGACGTCAGGGATCTCGTCACCGAGGGCGTCGATCTGCTCGCCGCGTCGGACGCCCGCGGTGACGTCACGTACGCGGCCCAGGTCATCGGCGCCGTACCGGGGCTCCGGCGGGACGAGGTGTGGACGCGGCAGATCCTGCGGCGGATCAGCGATCTCGCGGGACGGGGCGGGAACCCGCACGCCGCCGGCCGGGCCACCGAGGCGCTGTCCGGATTCCTGTCACTGCACGGCGAACCGGTGCTGACCAAGCACGAGACGGCCGTGGTCAAACTGGTCTGGGCCGGGTACAGCAACGCCGAGATCGCCGGTCGGCTGTCGTTGACGCGCCGCACCGTGGAACACCATCTGTCGGCGGTCTACCGGAAGTTCCGGCTTCCCGACCGGCGGCACCTGTTCCTGGCGATGACCGGCTTCCTCTGATGGCGCCGGACGCCGCCGCCCGTGCGCCGTCACCACGGCCAGCGCCACTCCTTGTTCTCCGGGACGACCCAGTAGTGCTGGAGCCGGACCCCGTCGATCAGCCATCGCCCGTCCTCCCGCACATAGCTGTCGGAGAACCGGCCGATGCTCTGGTGCACCACGTCCTCCTTGTCGAACCTGACGTGCTCCTCGAAGAAGCAGACGCCGGTCGCACGGTCGCCGTCGACCGATACCTGGTGGGCCTGGCCGAAGTTCATCAGCACCACTTCCGAGGCACCCTGGAGCTCGACCATCTTCGGCAGCAGAGTGCTGTAGTACTCCTGTATCGCCGAGCGGCCGCGGGCGTCGCCGAAGCTTCCGTAGTCCAGGTGGGCGTCCGTCGTGAACACGGCGCCGAGGCCGGGCCAGTCCCGGCCGTTGAGGCAGTGATGGAACGCGCTGCGCAGCTGGGTCAGCTCGCGGACCGCCTCCAACTCCCGCACTCTGGCCGACAGTTCGTCCATTCGGGCCTCCGGGCCCACGCCGTCCGCCATGTGATTCCTTTCGAGCGCTGCCGGATCCGTTTCCGTCCATTGCCGAAACCGCGCTCAGGTTCGCAGTCGTGCGACGGGCGGAGCAAGGCCCGTCCTCCATTGCTGGGGCCATTCCGAAACCGGTGAATTCGCCGGCCCGATTAGGGTCGGGACAGCCCTCGGGCAGGCAATGCCGGCGACACCGAACGGGAGAAACCGTGAATCAGCCGAAGCGAGTCGCCCTGATCAGTGGTGCGGGCCGCAACATCGGAGCCGCGACGGCCAGGGAGCTGGCCGGCCGGGGATACCACGTGATCGTCAACTACCGCAGCGACGCCGGTGCGGCAGCGGAGGTGGTCACGGCGATCGAGTCGAGCGGCGGCACCGCCGAGGCGGTCCGGGCAGATGTCTGCGACGCCGACGACGTCACCGCGCTGGTGGAGAAGGTACGGGCCGGCCATGGACGTATCGACCTGCTGATCTGCAACGCGAACACCGTGACCCCGCCCTTCGTGCCCTTCGCCGAACTGGAATGGGACGCGTTCGCCGCGAAGATCACCGGGGAGCTGGCCGGTTCCTTCTTCCTCACCCAGCGCACGCTCGCGGTCATGCGCGGCCAGGGGGCGGGGCGGATCATCTACATCTCCAGCACGGCGTCCGACACCATCGGCATGGCCATGGCCCACTCCGTCGCCAAGGCGGCCCTGAACACATTCAGCCGTCATATCGCCGGGATCGCCGCCCAGTACGGGGTGACGGTGAACACCGTCGCCTTCGGTGCCGTGCACACCGACGCCACCTCGGAGTTCACCGAGGGCTTCTGGAAGTACACGACCGACCGTTCCGTGGCGGGGCGCAAGGTGGAACCTGAGGACGCGGCCCGCGCCGTGGCCCTCGTGGCCGACGACGGCTTCGGGTTCACCTCCGGCCAGGTGATCCGCGTCGACGGCGGGTTCGAGGTCATGGACCAGCAGTTGCACCCGCTGGCGGACAGCTTCCGCTGACGCCCGTACACGACACCTCCACCACTGCCGACACCCCCGGTGGCGGTCCTGTGCACCGGTATCGGCAGCCGGTGCGGTACGCCGCGGCCCGATCCTGTGGGCCGACCGTAGGTTTTGCGGCCTTCCCTTGTTTCCCCCGAAGCGCTGATGAGACCGTGCGGTGGGCCGAGCGCACACCCGCGGCCGATGCGCACCGGCCGGGGCGCGGACCGGCGCCGCGTCCGGGCACCCGGTCCGGTGTCGCCCGGCGGGCCCCGCCACCGGCGCCTCGGCGGACACCCGGAACCAGACATCGCGGACGTGTGATGGGGGACAAGGATATGACCGCGTCGGAATTGAGCTGTCGGAATGCCGTGGCCGAACCGCGGCACCTGCTGGCGGAGGCCAGACGGAAGCGGCACGAACTCGTCTCCCGCGGGCGCTGGCAGGAGGCGGACGTCCTGGTCGAGCGAGCCCTGCGGGAAACCCTGCGCGACGCGTGCGCGGTCCGTGGACCGGACCTGGCCGACCTGACGTACGTACCGGGAGCCCGGATGCTCGGTTCGGCGGAGGGCGACGGACGGTTCGGGTACAGCACGGCGGCGCGCGCGGGTGCGGTACGCGCGCTGCTCCTGGCCAACCGGGGGCTGAACCGGGCAGAGGCCGTCCGGCAGGCCGGCATCGTGCTGGGTTCTCCCGGGCGGAACGACATCGGCGGGTTCTGGGCGGCCGTGCTCACCCTGATCTACGCGAACGAGCTGGCGGGCGCGAACGGCGCCTGCGCGCGGGCGGCCACCGTGGCGCAGTGGACCCGGTCGGCCCTTCACCGGGATGCGCTGGCGCTGCTGCGCGGGCGCATCTGGGCGGCTTCGGGGAAGGTACCGAAGGCCGTTTCGGTGTTCGGACGGGTCCGGCGGGACCGCGACGTGAGTCCGGAGCTCGTCGGTGTGGCCGCCGCGTGGCACGCCGAGGCACTCAGCGCGGTCGGAGAGCACCGCCAGGCGTACATCGCCCTGCACGAGAGCGGATTCGACGGCGCCGGTACGAGTCACCCCGAGCGCCCGCAGCTCCTCGCCGCCCGCAGCGCCGCGCATCTCGCCGCCGGGAACTTCCGGCTGGGTCTTGAGGACGCGCTCGCCAGCGGCGAGTGCGTCGGTATGTGGGGGGTGCACAATCCGGCCGTACTTCCGTGGCGTTCCCGGGCCGCGGTGTGCGCGTCGGGGCTGGGGCGGTCCGACTTCGCCGCGGTCCTCGCAGGTCAGGAACATGAACTGGCCCGGCGCTGGGGAACGAGACGCGCGCGCGGGATCGCTCTGAACGCGCTCGGCATCGCCCGGCGGGACGACGCCGGGGGGGTCGAGGCGGTCCGCGAAGCGGAGGCGCTGCTTTCCGGGGCCCCCGACACTCTGGAGGTGGCCAAGGTGCGTTTCGGCCTCGGGTGCCTGCTGCTGTCGCTCGGACGGCGTGAACAGGCCGGGGGATTCCTCTCCGCCGCGGCCGACACGGGTCTGCGGCCGTGGTCCGACCGTGCCGCGGCCACCCTCCGGCGGATGGCCGACGGCCACTGGACGCCGTCGCTCACCGAGCAGGAGAAGAAGGTCGCCCGGCTCGCTCTCGCCGGCCGCACCAACAAGGAGGTGGCGACCGGCTTGCACCTGACGGCGCGCACGGTCGAGTTCCACCTGTCGAACGCGTACCGCAAGCTCGGTATCTCCGGGCGCGAAGAGCTGGTGACAGCGGCCTTGCTGATCGGCTGAGACGGCGGCCGGTGGTCGACGGCCTGCTCCGTCGATGGCGGCACGGCATGGCGTGGCACGGCACGGCGTGGCAGGGCACAGCACGGTGTGGCAGGGCACGTCACGGCACGCTCGTGGCTGTGGGGCCGCGCCGGCCCGGATCCCGCCCCCGCAGGCGCCCGCCCGCAGGCGCCCGCCCGGATCCGCCCGCCCGGATCCGCCCGCCCGGATCCGCCGAGATGCGGTCGGCAGGCGCTCCCGCCGATGCGCCCCCGCAGGCGCGTCATGCGATGCTCCGGCTTCCTGCGGCAGCGGGACACCCCATCGCCCCATTCCCCGAATTGCGCTTCCCTGCCTGCGGGTTCGGCGCGCTCGTCCCGATGCCCCCACCATTCCTCTCCCCATTCCACGCCTTTTCCCCTGACCGGTCGGAAGCGAACGAGGGCTTCTTGCGGGGTGCTTGGCGGGATGCGGAACAGATCCGGGCAGCGATATTGTGCCAATCTGTGAGAGTTTTCGGCCATCGCATGTGAAGGGCCTGATAGGGGTAATTCTCACTCCGGCCAAATCTCTGCCGGATAAGCCTGTATCGTCCGTTCCCTGTGCAATCTCATTTGGCGCGTGCCGAAGCCCCGGGAGTTGTCCGGGATTCCTCCGTGGGGACACGACCCGGACGGATGGTTCACACCCCGCCGTCAGTCGTGATCACCCTCATGCCATCTCCACTCCTCTCCGGGGGTTCGTGAATCCCGCCGCATCGCCGGCGGCACCAAATGAGATCGTCGACAGTGGCCGGAAAAGTTTCCGTCCCCGGCGCGATCCGCGTACGGTCTAAGGCGGCTGTCAAGGTCCCGAGCTCTTCATCCGGCCGACCCGGACCACCACCACGAACAGCCGCTCGGTCACGCCGGACAGTGCCGTCCGGACGTTGCCGGGAAGGATTGCCGCCACCGCACGCGGACGGCGGGTCCGCAGGCGCCGATCCGTGATTCACTCGGCCGTCCCCGCTCCGCCCTCGCGACCCGCCCCGGATTCCCGTGCCCGTATCGGGTGCCGGACGCGGTGTGCCACAGCGTGGAGCATTCTCGCTTCGGCCGAGATCGAGCCATTCACCATGCGTTGCCATGTGAGACCGATATCAGCGATGGGGGTTAGCAGCGAAATGGCCAAGGACTACGGCAGGCACATACCAGCGGACACCTACGTTCTCGACGCACCCGGAACCCTGACAGCGGATCTTCCCGGAATCCAGAACCTCGACCACCGGGCCGCACCGGGCCGGCGCGGCGGCACGTCCCCGTACATTCCGGGGGAAGCGGGGGTGGGGCCCGGCCACCGCGTGCTGTCCCCGGAAACCTGCCCGGTTGTGCGGACCATGGAGCTGGCCAACCGCGGAACGAGCCGTGTGACGGTCATCGAGCGGACGGAGCGCGTGCTCGACGAGGCCGAGTCGCGCGCCGACGCCCGGTGCATGTGGCGCGCGATCCTCGCGCTGCTCTACACGGGCGATGTGGTGTCCGCGAGCGCGCAGTGCGCGCGGCTGGCCCAGGATCCGTTGTGGGCCGGATCGTCCCGCCGTCACGATCTGCTGACCCTGCTCCAGGCGCGCAGCAGTCTTCTGTTGGGTGACGCGCGCTGGGCGTCGGATCTCCTCGGGTCCGTACTCACCCACACGATGCCGGGGTCGCTGGAGTCGCTGGCGGCCTCCTGGCTGGTCGAAGCGCTGGTCGACCTCGGTGAGTACGAACGGGCGCACAAGGTGCTGCTCGAACACGAGCT
Organism: Streptomyces sp. NBC_00654; assembly: GCF_026341775.1. Classification (NCBI taxonomy): domain Bacteria; kingdom Bacillati; phylum Actinomycetota; class Actinomycetes; order Kitasatosporales; family Streptomycetaceae; genus Streptomyces; species Streptomyces sp. NBC_00654. Next base: position 3,007,497 of record NZ_JAPEOB010000001.1, read on the forward strand.
GGCGGGCCGGCTCGACGAGGCTCTGCCGGACCGGGTGCACATTCTGGCCGCCCGGGGTGCCCTGCACACCGCCACGGGCCAGTTCGCGCACGCCATCGACGACTTCACGGCCTGCGGCCGGATCCTCTCCGCGTTCCATGTCGTCAACCCCGCGGTGATCCCCTGGCGTTCGAAGGCCGCTTTCGGCGCACTGGCCGCGCGCAGATTCGACCTGGCGCTCGCACTGGCCGAGAACGAGCTGATCGCGGCCCGCAAATGGGGTTCTCCGCGCAGCGTCGGCACAGCGCTGCACGCGGTGGCGGTGGCGCGGCGGGACGAGACATCGGTGTCCCTGCTCGACGAGGCCGTCGCGCTGCTCTGTCTCGGCGGCGCACGTACGGAGTTGGTCCGGGCGCTCTACGACCTCTCCGTGATGAGGGTCGAACACAAGGACGTCACCAGTGCGCGACGCCACCTGGAGGCGGCCTCCGTGGTGGCGAGGGAGTGCCGCAACACCTTCTGGTCGGACCGGGTCACGGCCGCCCTGGAACGGCTGAGCGCCGCCCGCGACATCCGTGGGCTCACCCGGCAGGAGGTCAAGATCGCGCAGCTCGCCCGAGCCGGCTACAGCAACCGGCGGATCGCGGAGACGCTCTTCCTGACGGTCCGGACGGTGGAATTCCACTTGTCGAACGTGTACCGGAAGCTCTCCATTTCCGGTCGGCGGGAGCTGGTCGCCGCGCTGAGTACCGACATGTCCTGAGCACCCGCACGCCCCGGGACCGACCCGGCCCGGAGCGCCGCCCACCGCACCGAGGTGGGCGGCGCTTTCGCTTCCCGTAAACAAGGGAATGCTTTCAGGTAATACCGCCGAAACAATCGGCCGGTCCGTCGAAAGGAATCCTGCGGGTTCACCGTAGGATCTCCCGTCCTCCCTTGTACGGAACTGCGGCCGGCTGTCAGGGTCGTTGTGGCCGGGTAATCGGCCCGTGAACCCCGGGAGGGTGCGCTCTATGCTCCAGCAGAACACGACGAAGCGCCTCGGCTACTGGCTCCTCCTTCTCCATCAGCAGTTCGACGCGTCCACCGGGAGATCCCTCGCAGGTCAGAAGCTGACCCGGCGGCAGTGGCAAGTGCTGCACGCCCTCAGTATCAAGGTGGACTCCGTAGCGGGGATCGACGCCGCATTCGCTCCGTTCCTGGTCGCCGACGGTGTCGACTCGTATCAGTCCGTCGTCGACGAGTTCGATGTCCGGGGCTGGGTCACGGTGACGGAGGAAACCGTGACGCTCACCGAATCGGGCGAGGCGGCGCACGAGCGGGCCGAATTGGTGGTAAACGCGCATGCGGCGGAATCGCTCGGCGGGATCTCGGAGGCCGAGTTTCTCGCGGCCAACGAGGTCCTCGCGCGGATCGCCGAGAATCTTGACAAGAAATAAGCGCCTGCGCCGCAATTCCTGATGGCCTTCTCTCTGCCACCTCGCTGACATCTCCGGAGGAACGCATGGACACTTCAGTCATCGTCGTCGGTGCCGGTCCCGCCGGGCTCATGCTGGCCGGAGAACTGCGCCTGGCGGGCATCGACGTCATCGTGCTGGACCGGCTGCCCGCACCGACGGGGCAGTCACGGGGCATCGGGTTCACCATCCGCACGATGGAGGTGTTCGACCAGCGGGGTCTGCTTCCCCGGTTCGGCGAGATCCGGACGAGCGAGGCGGGCCACTTCGGCGGTCTGCCGCTGGACCTCGGACTGCTGGGTGCCCCGCACCGGTCCGCCGTGGCCGTCCCGCAGTCGAGGACGGAGGCCGTGCTCGAAGGCTGGGCCGGGGAGCTGGGCGCGGACATCCGGCGCGGGCAGGAGTTCACCGGTTTCGTGGAGGACGCCGAGGGAGTGACCGTGACGGTCCGCGGCGGTGAACGGGCGCTGCGGGCCCGGTATCTGGTCGGCTGCGACGGCGGACGCAGTGCGGTGCGCAAGGCCGCCGGCTTCGACTTCCCGGGCACGCCCGCCACCACGGAACTGTTTCTCGCCGATGTACGGGGCGTCGAACTGGAACCCCGCACGATCGGCGAGCAGACCCCCGGCGGCATGGTGATGGTGGCGCGGCTGCCCGGCGGAATCCACCGGATCATCGTCGGGGAGCGCGGCACGCCACCGCCGGAGAGGCGCACCGAGCCGCCCGGCTTCGGTGAGGTGGCCGATGTCTGGAAACGCCTGACCGGCATCGACATCTCCGCCGCCGAGCCGGTGTGGGTCAGCGCGTTCAGCGACGCCGCCCGCCAGGTCACCGAGTACCGGCGCGGCCGGGTACTGCTGGCCGGAGACGCGGCGCATGTCCATCTGCCCGCGGGCGGGCAGGGCATGAACACCAGCGTGCAGGACTCGGTGAACCTGGGCTGGAAGCTCGCCGCCGTGGTGCGCGGCACGGCGCCCGAGGCGCTGCTGGACAGCTACCACGGGGAACGGCACGAGGTCGGCCGCAGACTGCTGGCGAACACGCGGGCCCAGAGCACCCTCATCCTCGGCGGTGACGAGGTGGGACCCCTGCGGGAGGTGCTCGGCGAACTGCTGGACCACGCGGAGGTGGAACGCCATCTCGCCGCCCGGGTCAGCGGCCTGGACATCCGTTACGACGTGGGCGGCGGCGGCCACCCCCTGCTGGGGGCGCGCATGCCGCGGCTCGCACTGCTCCGCGGCGGCGGGCGCACCGACAGCGGAACGCTGCTGCGGCCCGCCCGCGGCGTGCTCCTGGACCTCGACGACAACGCCCGGCTGCGACGGCGCGCGCAGGGATGGAGCGACCGGGTCGACATCGTGACGGCGACTTCGCACGACATCCCGGCGGGCAGCCCGCTGGCCGGCACCGCCGCCGTCCTGGTGCGGCCCGACGGGCATGTCGCCTGGGCGGCCCCCGGCAGTCACCACGACCTGCCGATGGCCCTGGACCGCTGGTTCGGGCCCGCGCGATGAGCACGCGCCGCCCGATGGACACGAGCCCGACGAGTACGGGCCGACGAGCACACGAGAGGGAACGATGCACAGCACATTGATCGTGGCCAGGATGGCATCGGCATCGGCCGAGGAGGTGGCCGGACTCTTCGGCGCCTTCGACGCGACCGACATGCCCGGCCGCATGGGCACCCGCCGCCGCCAGCTCTTCGCGTACCGGGGCCTCTACTTCCATCTGCAGGACTTCGACGAGGACAACGGCGCCGGACTGATCGAGGACGCGAAGACCGATTCCCGGTTCGTCCGGATCAGCCAGGACCTCAAGCCGCACATCGAGGCCTACGACCCCGAGACCTGGCGCTCGCCCGCGGACGCCGTGGCCCGGCGCTTCTACCACTGGCGGGAGTCATGAGCGGAGCGCACAGCACCACCGGCGCCCGTCGCGTCGTGATCACCGGCATCGGTGTGACCGCTCCGGGCGGCCAGGGCGCGAAGGCCTTCTGGAAGCTGCTCACCGACGGCCGGACCGCCACCCGCCGCATCTCCTTCTTCGACCCTTCGCCCTTCCGCTCCCAGGTCGCCGCCGAGGTCGACTTCGACGCCGAACTGTCCGGGCTGACCCCGCAGGAGATCCGGCGGATGGACCGGGCCGCGCAGTTCGCCGTCGTGACCGCACGCGAGGCGGTCGCCGACAGTGGGCTGGAGTTCGGGGCGCTGGACCCGCACCGCACCGGGGTGACGATCGGCAGCGCGGTGGGCGCGACCACCGGCCTGGACCAGGAGTACCGCACCGTCAGTGACGACGGCCGGCTGGAACTGGTCGACCACACGTACGCCGTTCCGCATCTCTACAACTACCTGGTGCCCAGCTCGTTCGCGACCGAGGTCGCCTGGGCCGTGGGCGCCGAAGGACCGAGCACCGTGGTCTCGACCGGCTGCACCTCCGGCCTCGACGCGGTCGGCTACGCCGCCGACGTCATCAGGGAGGGCTCGGCCGACGTGATGATCGCCGGTGCGGCCGACGCTCCCATCTCGCCCATCACCGTGGCCTGCTTCGACGCGATCAAGGCCACGACCCCTCGCAACGACGACCCGGCGCACGCCTCGCGCCCGTTCGACGCGAGCCGCAACGGTTTCGTCATGGGCGAGGGCGCGGCGGTGTTCGTACTGGAGGAGTGGGGGAGCGCACGGGCCCGCGGCGCGAAGATCTACGCGGAGGTGGCCGGTTTCGCGACGCGTTCCAACGCGTTCCACATGACCGGACTGCGCCCCGACGGCAAGGAGATGGCCGAGGCCATCCGCGTCGCGCTCCACGAGGCCCGGCTCAACCCCGACGACATCGACTACATCAACGCGCACGGCTCCGGGACCAAGCAGAACGACCGGCACGAGACGGCCGCGTTCAAACGCAGCCTCGGGGACCACGCCCACCGCACCCCGGTCAGCTCCATCAAGTCGATGGTCGGGCACTCGCTCGGCGCCATCGGGTCGATCGAGATCGCCGCCTCGGTGCTGGCCATGACGCACGACGTGGTGCCGCCGACGGCGAATCTGCACACGCCGGACCCGGAGTGCGACCTGGACTACGTACCGCTGACCGCCCGCGACTGGAAGACCGAGGCGGTCCTCTCGGTGGGCAGCGGATTCGGCGGCTTCCAGAGCGCGGTGGTGCTGGCGAAACCCGACCGGAGGCTCCGATGACTCCCCGTACCTGGGTGACCGGACTCGGAGTGGCCGCGCCCACGGGGCTGGGCATCGAGGCGTACTGGTCGGCCACACTGGCCGGCCGCAGCGCCATCGGCCGGGTGACCCACTTCGATCCGTCGCCCTACCCGTGCCGGCTGGCCGGTCAGATAAGCGGGTTCGAGGCCGCGGAGCACCTGCCCGGCCGGCTGCTGCCCCAGACCGACCGGATGACCCGGATCGCCCTGGTCGGCGCCGACTGGGCGTTCGCGGACGCCGGTGTCGTCCCGTCCGAACTGCCCGACTACGACGTGGGGGTCATCACGGCCAGCCACTCCGGCGGCTTCGAGTTCGGCCAGAACGAGCTCAGGGCGCTGTGGAGCAAGGGCGGCCAGTACGTCAGCGCGTACCAGTCGTTCGCCTGGTTCTACGCGGTCAACAGCGGACAGATCTCCATCCGCGGCGGACTGCGCGGACCGAGCAGCGTGGTGGTCAGCGACCAGGCGGGCGGGCTCGACGCGGTCGCGCAGGCCCGCAGGCAGATCCGCAAGGGCACCGGCATGGTGATCTCCGGCGCGGTCGACGCGTCGATCTGCCCCTGGGGCTGGGTCGCCCAGCTCACCAGCGGCCGGCTGAGCACCAGTGACGACCCGGAACGCGCGTACCTGCCCTTCGACGACCGGGCCCGCGGCCATGTCCCCGGCGAGGGCGGCGCGCTGATGGTGCTGGAGAACGCCGGACACGCCCTGGAGCGCGGTGCGCCGCGCGTCTACGGGGAGATCGCGGGCCACGCCTCCACGCTGGACCCCAGGCCCGGCGCCGACCGGGCGCCGACGCTGCAGAACGCGATCGAACTCGCCCTGAAGGACGCGGAGTCGGCGCCCGAGGACATCTCGGTGGTGTTCGCGGACGCCGCGGCCGTCCCGGAACTCGACCGGGCGGAGGCGGAGGCGATCACCAAGGTCTTCGGGCCCCGCGGGGTGCCGGTGACGGCGCCGAAGACCACGACGGGACGGCTGTACTCCGGTGCCGCCCCGCTCGACCTCGCCGCCGCCTTCCTGTCGATACGCGACGGAGTCATCCCGCCGACCGCGGGCTCCACGCTGTCGAACACGTACGAGATCGACCTGGTGACCGGTACGGCGCGTCCCGCGGAGCTGCGCAGCGCGCTCGTACTCGCCCGTGGCCAGGGCGGATTCAACTCCGCCATGGTCGTGCGCGCCGTCGATCACACCCGCCTCTGACGAAGGGACCGGACATGCCCGCCGACGCATTCACCCTCGAACATCTCAAGACCATCCTGCGGGAGGGCGCGGGTACGGACGAGAGCGTCGACCTCGACGCGGACATCATCGACACCGCCTTCGAGGACCTCGGATACGAATCGCTCGCCCTGCTGGAGACCGCCGGCCGGATCGAGCGGGAACTCGCCATCAGCCTGGACGAAGAGGTACTGGCCAGAGCCCGCACCCCGCGCGAGCTGATCGATCTCGTCAACACCCATCTGCCCGCCGCGCGGGCGCTCTGACCGGGAAAGGACTGTGGGGAACATGCCAGACATCGCTGCCAGGGTCGCCCTGGTCACCGGTGCGACCAGCGGAATCGGTCTCGCCTCGGCCCGCCTGCTCGCCCAGCAGGGACACCGGGTGTTCCTCTGCGCCCGGGACGAGGAAGCGGTCGCGGAGACCGTCAAGGCCCTCCGGGCCGAAGGCCTCGACGTGGACGGCACGACGGGCGACGTACGGTCCCGGGAGGACATCGCGGAGGTGGTGCGGGCCGCGGTCGCCCGGTTCGGGACGATCGACGTCCTGGTCAACAACGCGGGCCGCAGCGGCGGCGGGGTGACCGCCGACATCGCGGACGACCTCTGGGCCGATGTCATCGCGACCAATCTGACCAGTGTCTTCACGATGACCCGCGAGGTGCTCAACGCCGGTGGCATGCGGGCGAAGAACCGGGGGCGGATCATCAACATCGCCTCCACCGCGGGCAAGCAGGGCGTGGTGCTCGGCGCCCCCTACTCGGCGTCCAAGCACGGTGTCGTCGGCTTCACCAAGGCACTGGGCAACGAACTCGCGCCGACCGGCGTCACGGTCAACGCGGTGTGCCCCGGCTATGTGGAGACCCCGATGGCACAGCGGGTCCGGCAGGGCTACGCGGACGCGTACGACACCACCGAGGACGCCATCCTGCAGAAGTTCCGGGCCAAGATCCCGCTCGGCCGGTACTCCACGCCCGAGGAGGTGGCGGGCCTGGTCGGCTATCTCGCCTCGGATCCGGCGGCCTCGATCACCGCCCAGGCGCTGAACGTGTGCGGCGGGCTCGGCAACTTCTGACATACGGATGAGAGGGGAGAACGGCATGCCCGAGCAAGCCGGCCGTGAGGCCGCCCACGAGATCACCGTCCTGGCGAGTGCCGCCGAGGTCTACCGACTGCTCGCCGAGGTCGAGAACTGGCCGCGGCTGTTCCCGCCGTCGGTGTACGTCGAGTACCTGGAGCGGGACGGGAACCAGGAGCGGATACGTATCTGGGCCACCGCCAACGGCGAGGCGAAGAACTGGACTTCGCGCCGGGAACTCGATCCGGAAGGACTGCGCATCACCTTCCGCCAGGAGGTCTCCGCACCTCCCGTCGCCGAGATGAGCGGCACCTGGGTCATCGAGCCCCTCGGCGACAACGAGACCCGGCTGCGGCTGCTGCACGAGTACCGGGCGATCGACGACGATCCCGAGGGCCTGCGGTGGATCGACCAGGCCGTGGACCGCAACAGCCGGGCCGAACTCCCCGCCGTCAAGGCCGGACTGGAGGAGGCCACGCGGGCCCGGGCGCTGACGCTCTCGTTCGTGGACTCCGTACGGGCCCAAGGGTCCGCGAAGGATCTCTACGACTTCGTCAACGAGGCCAGGCTGTGGACCGAACGGCTCCCGCACGTCAGCGAGGTGAAACTGACCGAGGACACCCCGGGACTCCAGGTGCTGCGGATGCACACCCGCGCCAAGGACGGCTCCACGCACCTCACCGAATCGGTCCGGGTGTGCTTCCCGCACCAGCGGATCGTGTACAAGCAGACCACGCTGCCCGCGCTGATGACCCTGCACACCGGGTACTGGCGGTTCGACGAGGAGCCGGACGGAACCGCCACCGCGAGTTCCCAGCACACGGTGGTGATCAAGGAGGAGAACATCACCGCGATCCTCGGCCCCGACGCCGGAATCCCCGAGGCCAGGGAGTTCATCAGGGAAGCGCTCGGAACCAACAGCCGGGCGACGCTCGCCCACGCCCGGACGTACGCGGAAGCACGGCGCTGACCGATGTCCGCACCGCCGCCCCGGACCGGGGCCGACACCGATGTGGTGATCGTCGGCGCCGGCCCCGTCGGACTGCTGCTCGCCGGGGACCTGCGCACACACGGCGTACGGGTCCATGTGGTCGAGCAACTGGCCGTACCGATGAGTGAGTCGCGGGCATCCACCCTGCACGCCCGCACGATGGAACTGTTCGCCGAACGCGGCATCCTGGACCGGCTCGGAACCCTCCCGGACGGGGGGCCGGGACACTTCGGCGGCATCCGGCTCGACCTGAGGGCGGCCGACCCCGGCCATCCGTACGCCGGACAGTGGAAGTGCCCCCAGACCCGCGTCGAGACGGTGCTCCAGGAGCGGGCCGTCGGACTCGGCGCGGTCGTACGGCGCGACCGGCGGCTGGTCCGTCTCGCCGACCGGGACGGCCGGGTGCTGGTCGGGACCGTCACGGCGGACGGCAGAAGGGAACAGCTGACGGGCTCCTACGCGGTCGGCTGCGACGGCTGGCGTTCCACCGTACGACGGCTCGCCGGGTTCGACTTCGCCGGCCGGGCGGCGACCCGGGAGATGCTGCGCGCCGATGTCGCGGGCATCGACGTCCCGGACCGGCGGTTCGAGCGGCTGCCCAAGGGCCTGGCCACCGCCCACCGCTGGCCGGACGGCAGTACCCGGGTGATGGTGCATGTGTTCGGCGCCGCCCCCGAGGAACGCACGGGTGAGCCGGGCTTCGACGAGATCGCCGGGGCCTGGGCGGAGGTGACGGGGGAGCACATCGGCCATGGACAGCCGCTGTGGCTGAACGCCTTCGACAACGCCCTGCGCCAGGTCACGCACTACCGCCGGGGCCGGGTGCTCCTCGCCGGGGACGCCGCGCACGTGCAGATGCCGGTCGGCGGGATGGCGCTCAACCTGGGGCTCCAGGACGCCGCCGAACTCGGCGGCCGGCTGGCCGGCCGGCTCGCGGGGACGGCCGGTGACGAACTGCTCGACGGCTACGGCCGGATACGCCATGCCGTCGGCGCCCGGACACTCACCCATATCCAGGCGCAGTCGTTCCTGCTGCTCGGCGGGCACGAGGTGGAGGGGCTCCGGGAGACCTTCACCGGGCTGATGGGATCCGGCGACGTCCGCCGGCGGCTGTCCCGGGTGATCAGCGGACTCGACAGCCCGCCGCCTTCCCGGCCCATCGGGCGACGGGCCGCACCACGTCCCACCACCGCACCATCTCCCACCACCGCACCACCTTCCACGACCCCTTCGGACAACAGGAGTTCCAGGATGGGCAGGCTGACAAACAAGACCGCGCTGGTGACCGGGTCGAGCCGGGGAATCGGCCGGGCCACGGCTCAGCGGCTGGCCGAGGAGGGCGCTCTGGTCGCCGTGCACTACTCCTCCAACGAGGACGCCGCGGCGGAGACCGTACGCCTGATCGAGCGCGACGGCGGCCGGGCCTTCCCGGTGCGGGCCGAACTCGGAGTGCCCGGCGATGTGCACGAGCTGTTCCTCGGTCTGGAGCGGGGGCTCAAGGAGCGCACCGGCGGGACCACGCTCGACATCCTGGTCAACAACGCGGGCCGGACCTCCCCGGACATCGCGCCCGAGGATGTCACTCCCGAGGAGTTCGACCGGCTCTTCGCGGTGAACGCGAAGGCCCCGTACTTCATCGTGCTGCGTGCCCTGCCGCTGCTCTCCGACGGCGGTCGCGTCATCAACATCTCGTCGGGACTGACCCGGTTCGCCAACCCGGTCCAGGCGGCGTACGCGATGACCAAGGGCGCGATCGAGCAGATCTCGCTGCACTTCGCGCGGCACCTCGCCCCGCGCGGCATCACCGTCAACAGCGTGGCGCCGGGCATCACCGACAACGGCAGCCCGGTGTTCGCCATCCCCGAGGCCGTCGAGCAGATGGCCCAGCTGTCGGCGTTCAAGAGGGTCGGCGCGGCGGTGGACGTCGCGGACGTCGTGACGTTTCTGGCCACCGACGAGGCCCGTTGGGTCACCGGGGCGTTCATCGACGCGAGCGGCGGAACCCTCCTGGGCTGACCGCCGCCCGCTCCACCGCTTCCCGGCCCACCACGAACGGAGACCTCAGCATGCACGTCGGAATACTCTTCGATCTGCGCAACCCGGACGCCTGGCACCGGCCGTGGGCCGACCACTACGCCCGCTCACTGGAATTCTGCGAGGAGGCGGATCGGCGCGGCGCGGACGGCATCTGGTTCACGGAACACCATCTCTTCGAGGACGGCTATCTGCCGCAGCCGCTGACGTTCGCCGCCGCCGCGGCGGCGAGGACCCGCCACGTACGTATCGGCACCGCCGTGATGCTGCCGAATCTGCGCAGGCCCGCCCAGCTCGCGGAGGACGCCGCGATCGTGGACCTGATCAGCGGCGGCAGGCTGGAGCTCGGGATGGGCGCCGGCTACCGGGTGCCCGAGTACGACCTGTTCGGCGCCGACTTCGGTCACCGGTTCAGCAGTGTCGAGCGGAACATCCGTGAGGTGCGCAGGCTGTGGGAGGAGGGCGGCATCACCCCGGGCCCGGTCCAGCGCCCGGTGCCGCTGTGGGGCGGGTTCTACGGTCCGCGCGGCGCACGCATCGCCGGCCGGCTCGGCATCGGTCTGCTGCACATCTCCACCGAGATGTTCCCGCACTACCGGGCGGGTCTGGTGGAGGGAGGCCATGATCCCGCCGACGCACGCGTCTCGGACCTGCTGCCGGTCATCCTGGCCGACGACCCCGATGCGGCCTGGCCCCGGGTCGCCCCGCATCTGGCCCATCAGATGAACAGCTACCGGCAGCTGTCGGTGCAGGGCACCGACCAGCCGAGGCCGCCGCTGCTCCGGCCGGAGGACTTCCCGGACAGCCCCGGTGACAACGGCTGGGCCACACTGGAGATCCTCACCCCGGAGGACGCCGCCGCCCGGATCCATGAGCGGACCAGGGGACTTCCGGTCAAGCACCTCATCTTCTGGGCGAGCGTCGCCGGTATGCCCGACGACCTCGTGGCCCGGAACATCGAGCTGATCAGCGAACGGCTGCCGGCCCTGCTCGCGAAGCTGTCCGGCCACGGGGCCCCGGGAACGGAGCGGGACAAGGTGTCGGCCGGTGGCTGAGGCGCCGGTATCCGCCCGGACCTCCCCCTCCCGTACGGGGGGAGGTCAGTGGCCGCTGCTGTTCGTCCTGTCGGGGAACATGGTCCTCGACGCCCTTGAGGTCTCGGTCGTCCTCGTGGCGCTGCCGTCGATCGGCGCGGACCTCGGTCTCCCGCTGATGTCCGTGCAGTGGCTGATGAGCGGCTTCGCCCTCGGTTTCGCCGCCCTGCTGATGTACGGACCGGTCCTCGGCGCCCGCTGGGGACTGCGACGCTGCTACCTCGCCGCGATGCTGCTGTTCGCCGCGGCCTCCGTCGTCGGGGGGCTGAGCGACGACACCGCGGTGCTCATCGTGTCCCGGGTGGTCAAGGGCGCCTGCGCGGCCCTGACCGCGCCCGCCGGTCTGGCGCTCATCGGCGCCACCTTTCCCGGCGGGCCGCGGCAGCGCAGAGCGGTGTCGGTCTACTCACTGTTCGGAGCGGCCGGTTTCACCGTCGGACTGCTTCTCTCCGGCCTGCTGGCCGCGGACGCCTGGCACTGGACGTTCCTGTTCCCCGCCCCGGTGGCGCTGGGGCTGCTGGTGTGGGGGGTGCGGGTGATTCCGGCCACCGTACGCACGGCACCGCCTCGGCTGACCCGGGCGGTACTGCGCGACGGGCCTCTGGTCCGCTCGACCCTGGGTGCCGCCACCCTCAACGGCACCTACATCAGTCTGCTGTTGCTGATCACCTTCCGGGTGAGCGGCGAGTACGGCTGGTCGCCCTGGCGGACCGCGCTCGCGCTCCTGCCGGCCTGTGTCCCGCTGGCGGTCCCGGTGCCCTTCGCCGCGCGCCGGATCCAGCGGTTCGGCACCGCGCGGCCGATCGCCGCCGGAGCCGTGTGCGCGTCGGCGGGCCAGCTGTTCCTTCTGGCCCGCCCGGAGTCCGCCCCGTACCTCACCGGGCCGCTGCCGTCGTTGCTGCTGATGGGCGCGGCGTTCGTGCTGTCCTTCGCGGCCCTGAACATGCAGGCCGTCCAGAACACCGAACCGGCCCTGCGCGGACGTGTGGTGTCGGTCTATCAGACCGGGGTACAGGCCGGATCGGTCATCATGCTCCCCGCGGTCGCCGCGCTGCTCACCCGGTACGACGGGCCGCGGACCGCGCTGGCCGCGATATCGCTCGTCGGCGTGGTCGGCGTGGGGGTCGCCCTCACCGGGCTGCGGGGAAACGGGGCGGAGAAGGTGGGCTGAGGGTGTCCCGTCATCCCTGGCGGGACACCTCTCGGCCGCCGCCGAACCGTTCCCGAGCGGCGGGTTCGACGCTTCGGCCCGTTGGGGGGCGGCGCGGTCCGTCCGATGATCCGGGCAACCGTGACCGGCGGTTCACGGGAATCCGGCCCCTCTCAACTGTGGGCCGCGGCCGAGGCCTTAGAGTCCTGCGGTGATCACGCCGACCGGTGTGATGCCCGAAAGGACTGACGAGTTGTCCAGACACATACCGGGGCGCAGGCCCCGGCAGGAACACAGTCGTGCTCATGCCGCCCCGCTGTTCTGCCAGGGTGCGCCGTCGCGCGCCTCCGAGGCACGGACCGCGCCGCGTTGAACGACGAAAGGAGACAGACGCCGACGCTGCGTGACATCGCCGGGCCGCTGGCGAAGCTGCTGTGGCGGCAGCACACCGTCTACCGCGAGCGCGGCGGCACCGTGGTGATCCGCGGCGAGGACGCGGGCAGATGGATCAGCCTCACCGCCCATGGGCTCGACCGTGCGCTGGTCCGCACCGGACGGATCCTGGACGGCGGCACCACGGCCCCGGCCCGCGCCGAGACGATCGCCCCGCTGGACGGCGACATCGCCCGCCTCGCGGCCTGTTGCCGCGGCCTGCTGGCCGAGACGGCCGACACCCGCACAGGCGGGGCGAGGACATCGCAGCCCTCGAAGGGCCGGCCGCGGCGTCGCTCCCGATCGGGCCGGCGCCGGCCGGTCGCGACGGCCCTGATCTGTCTCGCCCTGGTCGTCGGGCTGGTCGTCGCCTTCGGCGGCGGCTGATCCGGGGTCCCCAACAGCGTTTCCCGGCAGGCGGGTTCGCCGACGCCACGCGAGTCGTGCGGTCACCGTCCCGCATCCCGGCGGCCGAGTAGGCTTCCGGCCGTGGCGGGGATTGTTGAGCGGCTGGTGCCGGACGAGCTGTGGGAGCTGTTCCAGCGCGTGGTGCCGAAGGCTCCGTCACGGCCTCAGGGAGGCGGCCGCCGACGGCACGGTGACCGGGAAGTGCTGGCCGCGATCGTGTTCGTGGCCACCTCGGGCTGCACCTGGCGGCAGCTGCCCACGGCTTCGTTCGGACCCTCCGGGGCGACGGCCCACCGGCGCTTCACGGAGTGGTCGACGGCCGGGGTATGGGCCGGGCTCCACCGGCTGCTCCTGGACGAACCCGGTTCCGGCGCCGGGACGGACTGGCTGGACTGGTCCCGCCGCGCCGTCGAATCGGTGAACACAAGGGCTCTGAACCGGCTGCCCGGCGGTCCGTATCACTGCACCGGTGTGACGTAGAGAGGCCCATGTGCACGGAGTGGCGATGCGGTGCGCTCGATCACGCGTTCGAACGTAAGGTGCGCTCTCCGATGACCATGTCCGGGACAGCCTCTTCCCACGGCCCCGAAAGCAGTCCACGATTGTCCCTCCGCGACTCGCGTCCGAGGCGTCGTTGCACCCGGTTCGGCATGGCCTCATGGAAGGATTCTCCGAAGCGCGTCAGCCCAAGGGCAGCATCCCGGAGCCGCCGACGGCGACTGCTCGACCACGTGAGCAACCGGCCGCACCGGTCACGGCACGCACCTCTCGGGCCATCTGTCAGTCAGTCAGTAACTGGACTAGGAGAACCTGTCATGGATTTCGGACTCGTACTCCAGACCGACCCGCCGGCCTCGGCCGTCGTCGGTCTCATGCGCCGCGCCGAGCGCAACGGCTTCCGCTACGGCTGGACCTTCGACTCGGCGGTGCTCTGGCAGGAGCCCTTCGTCATCTACAGCCGGATCCTGGAGCACACCGAGCACCTGATCGTCGGCCCGATGGTGACCAATCCGGGCACCCGCACCTGGGAGGTCACCGCCTCCACCTTCGCCACCCTGAACGACATGTACGGCAACCGGACCGTCTGCGGGATCGGGCGCGGCGACTCCGCGATGCGCGTCGCGGGCCGCAGGCCCAACACCCTGGCCCGCCTCGGCGAGGCGATGGACGTCATCCGTGACCTGGCGGAGGGACGGGAGGCCACCGTCGACGGCCAGCCGGTCCGGATCCCCTGGGTGAAGGACGGCAGGCTGCCCGTCTGGATGGGGGCATACGGTCCCAAGGCGCTGGCCCTGGCCGGGCAGAAGGCGGACGGATTCATCCTCCAGCTCGCCGACCCCTTCCTCACCGAGTGGATGATCAAGGCGGTACGGCAGGCGGCGGCCGACGCCGGACGGGACCCGGACTCCGTCACCATCTGCGTCGCCGCCCCCGCCTATGTGGGCGACGACCTCGACCACGCCCGCGAGCAGTGCCGGTGGTTCGGCGGCATGGTCGGCAACCACGTCGCCGATCTGGTGTCCCGCTACGGCGAGCATTCGGGCCTGGTCCCCGAGGCCCTCACCGAGTACATCGCCGGGCGGTCCGGATACGACTACAGCCACCACGGCCGCACCGGCAACCCGGACACGGCCTTCGTTCCGGACGAGATCGTCGACCGGTTCTGTCTGCTGGGCCCCGCCGAGGCGCACATCGAGAAGCTCCGGGCCCTGCGCGACCTGGGAGTCGACCAGTTCGCCGTCTACAACATGCATGACGCGCGCGAGGCGACGATCGACGCCTACGGCTCCGAGATCATTCCGGCCCTGTCGGCCTGACCGCACGCGCGGCGCCGTCGCTTCTGTGGCGGCCCGCGATACCGGTCGGCTCCCGCACCGCACGTCCGGCGCCCCCACGCGCCACACCCGACACACCCGACACACCCGACACACCCACGCGCCACTCCCGGTCCCACGCGCCACACCCGACACCCCCGCCCCGCACGGAACCGCTCCCGAGCGAAGGGTCCAGTCCGCCATGACCTCAACCGTCCCACCCGCACCCTCGCCGTCGCAGGAACCGATACCCACGGCTTCCGGCCGCGTCGAACTCGCCCCGGGCCAGATCCCCGACGACCCCCGCTTCGCCAACCAGGACCTGCTGCCCGTCCCCCTGGAACGGCGCACCTGGACGACGTACAACTTCGCGGCCCTCTGGATCGGCATGGCCCACAACATCCCGTCCTGGCTGCTCGCCTCCGGTCTGGTCGCGCTCGGCATGGACTGGAAACAGGCCGTTCTCACCATCGCGCTGGCCAACCTGATCGTGCTCGCGCCGATGCTGCTCACCGGGCACGCCGGACCCAAGTACGGCATCCCCTTCCCGGTGCTGGCGCGCGCCTCGTTCGGGCTGCGCGGCGCCAATCTGCCCGCCCTGATCCGGGCGGCCGTCGCCTGCGCCTGGTTCGGCATCCAGACCTGGATCGGCGGCGTCGGGATCTTCACCCTGCTCGGCAAGATCTTCGGCGGCTGGGCGGAGGCCGCCGAGATCGGCGGCCAGCCGTGGACGCTGTGGCTCTGTTTCGTCCTCTTCTGGGCGCTCGAACTCGCCATCATCCACCGGGGGATGGACACCCTGCGCCGCTTCGAGAACTGGGCCGCCCCGTTCGTCCTCGTCGGGGCCGTCGTCCTGTTGGTGTGGGTCGCGGTCAAGGCCGGCGGATTCGGTCCGCTGCTGGACCAGCCGTCGGCGCTCGGCTGGGGCAAGGACTTCTGGCCGGTCTTCTTCCCCTCGCTGATGGGCATGATCGCCTTCTGGGCCACGCTCTCGCTGAACATCCCCGACTTCACCCGCTTCGCCGCCGGCCAACGCGCACAGGTCCGGGGGCAGTCGCTCGGTCTGCCGACCACGATGACGTTCTTCGCCCTGCTGTCGGTCTTCGTCACCTCCGGTTCGCAGGCCGTGTACGGCGAAGCCATCTGGGACCCGGTCCAGCTCGTCGCCAGGACCGACAACGTCTTCGGGCTGCTCTTCGGCCTGGTCACCGTCCTCATCGCGACGGTCTCCGTGAACATCGCGGCGAACGTCGTCTCACCCGCCTACGACCTGGCGAACCTCGCGCCGAAGCTCATCAACTTCCGTACCGGCGCCCTGATCACCGGCGTCGTCGGCGTGCTGATCATGCCGTGGAAGCTCACCGAGACGCCCGAGCTGTACATCTTCACCTGGCTCGGACTGGTCGGCGGACTGCTCGGTACGGTCGCGGGCATCCTGATCGCCGACTACTGGATCATCCGCCGCACCGTCCTGGACCTCGCCGACCTCTACCGGCCCGGCGGTCGCTACTGGTACACCAACGGCTGGAACCCGCGCGCCGTCGCCGCCTTCGCCCTCGGCGGCATCCTGGCCGTGGGCGGATCCCACTCGGCCCCCGGCAAGGGGCCCTTCCCCGCCGAGGGGCTGATCCCGTTCCTGAAGCCGCTGGCCGACTACGGCTGGGCGGTCGGGCTGGTCTCCTCGCTGGTGCTGTACGCGGTACTCAGCCGCAAGGAGCGCGTTCCGCACGTGCGGTGAGGCCGCGTCGGGGCGAGGTCAGACGGGAGAGGTCGTCCGCCCCAGCAGGGCGCTGACGTCGACCGTCTCGTCCGCCGAGGGGGTCGCCGCGGGCACCGGTTTGTCGAAGGCCGAGAAGCCCACGACCGCGTCCGCGGACGGCCCCTTCACCGTGAGCCGCACCGGATAGGGCTTGCCCTCGGTGGCCACGTACAGGGTCAGCGTCCTGTCGCCCGTGGTCCGGACCACCGGAATCACCGGGGAGCCGGCGAGTTCGGTCTCCTCGCCCTTGACCAGGGTGCCCCGGCCTGCGCCGGACTTCGCGTTGTCCGTGACCAGCTCGCGGAACGTATCGAGATCGCAGGCGTCGCTCACCGTGCGCAGCCGCGGGTCGGTGGCGGAGCCCTTCATGTACCGGCCGTCGAGGATCGCCTCGAAGGCCGAGCCGCCGATGGGCACCTGGTTCTTCCAGAAGGCCGAGTCAGGCTTCAGCCACACGTCGTCGCCCCGCTTGATGATCTTCACGGAGCCCTCGTCGTCGCCGAGGTCGACGCCGCCCGCGCAGTTGCCGTCCCGGTCGAGGACGAGGTCCAGCGTCATGGACGAATCCGCCCTGCCGAGGTCGCCGCGGGTGGTGAGGTGCAGCGAGTCCACATCGAGGAACGCGTCACGGGAGCGGTCGGCGATCTCCTGGGCGCTGAGCGAGCCGATGTCGTCGTCGGCGTGCGCCGCGGTGCCGCTGGTGACGGTGAGGGCGGCGAGCGCGACCACTGCCGCGGTGACGGTTCTGCGTACGCCCATCCGGTGACCGGTCACGCCGCCTCCTTCGAAAGGGCCTGCCGACGGCCTCCGCGGGCCTGCTCGGCGCCTGTTTCCGGGGCCTGTCCAGGGTGTGCGATCGGGGTGTGCGATCCGGGTGAATCCGTGCCTTCGAGAGTACGCCCGCGCGGTGCGCGGCGCGCGACGGTGCGCACGGCGGGCGAAACCCGTGCTCCTCGCCCGCTCCTTCCGTGCTCCTCTCCCGCACGGCCCGCCGTGCGAAACGCTTGAGCGGGCGGCCCCCGCTTCGTTACCCTCCAGTAAGTTCGTGCGGGCGGAACCGGGAGAACCGGTGGATCCGGCGGACACGAGGGAGGCGGCAGCCCATGTCCCCAACCGAACCCACCGAGCGCACCGGACCGGGCACCTCACCCCCGCCGGCGGGGACCCCGGCACCGGCACCGGAGCAAGCACCGGCGCACGCGCCGCCCGGTCTGGCCGACAGCGCACGGCGGCTGGCCGAGGGACGCACCACCTCCATCGCACTCGTCGCGGCCTGTCTCGCCCGGATCGAGGCGACGCAGGGCACCGTCAACGCCTTCCGGCACCTGAGGGCCGAAGCCGCGCTCGCCGAGGCCGCGGAAGCCGACCGGCGGCTCGCGGCGGGGGAGCGGCTGCCGCTGCTAGGTGTGCCGGTCGCCGTCAAGGACGACACCGATGTCGCGGGCCTGCCCACCCACTTCGGCTGCGACGGCGACCTGCCCCCGGCCGCGTCCGACAGCGAGGCGGTCCGCAGACTGCGCGCCGCGGGGGCCGTCGTGGTCGGCAAGACCAACTCCTGCGAGCTGGGCCAGTGGCCGTTCACCGAGGGCGCGGCCTTCGGCGCCACCCGCAACCCCTGGAACACCGGGCACACCCCGGGCGGCTCGTCCGGAGGCTCCGCGGCGGCCGTCGCCGCCGGGCTCGTGCCCGCGGCGCTGGGCTCGGACGGGGCGGGCTCCGTCCGTATCCCCGCCGCCTGGACCCACCTCGTCGGCATCAAACCGCAGCGCGGCAGGATCTCCACCCACCCCCACAGCGACTCCTTCCAGGGCCTCACCGTCAACGGCCCCCTGGCCCGTACCGTCGCCGACGCCGCCCTCCTGCTGGACGCGGTCGCCGGACCGCACCCGGACGACCCGCACCGCCCGCCCGCCGTCAGCGCCTCGGCCGCCGCTCTGCGCGATCCGGGCCGGCTGCGCATCGCGCTCGCCTGGCGGCCCCCGCTCACCCTCACCCGCGCCGCCCCGCACCCGGAGGTGCGCAGGGCCGTCACCGCGCTCGCCGAGGCCCTGGCCCGCCTGGGCCACCACGTCGAGGAGGCCCGCCCCCGCTACGGGCTGATCGGTCTCGCCTTCGTCCCCCGCGCCACCACCGGCATCGCCGAATTCGCCGCCCGCCACCCCGACCCGGCCCTCCTGGACCCGCGCACCCGCAGCGCCCTGCGCACCGGTACCCGCCTCGGCGGCCGGGCCGTACGGGCGGCCCGCGCCCGCGAGGTGCACCAGCACCGCAGGATCGGTGCACTCTTCGACGCCTCCGGGGCCGGGTTCGACGTACTGCTCACCCCGACCACGGCCGCCCCACCGCCCCGTATCGGCACCTTCGACCGGCTGAGCGCCTGGCGCACCGACCTCACGATGGCCGCGGCCTGCCCGTACGCCTGGCCCTGGAACGTCCTGGGCTGGCCCGGCATCAACGTTCCGGCCGGGTTCACCCGCGACGGCCTCCCCCTGGGCGCACAGCTCCTGGGCCCCTCCCGCAGCGAGGAACGGCTGATCGCGCTCGCCGCCCAGCTGGAGGACGACCGGCGCTGGTTCGAACACCGCCCGCCCGCCCCCGCCGCGCTCGGCTTCACCGTTTCCTCCTGAAGGCGGTCCTCCGCGTACGGATCCGGGCCGGTGGAACCCCGGAGAAGGCCGGGGGAGGCCCGGGAACACGGGCGCTGAAGGGCCGAGCGGCGAAGAACGAGTACGGGGGCCTTGTGGAGAGAGGAGCGGCCACGGGATATCTTGATGTCAAGCAATGTTGCAGCAGACGTGGAGCGGAGCACCCGGTGACTGACTCGACCATCATCTATACGCACACCGACGAGGCCCCTGCCCTGGCGACCTATTCGTTCCTGCCCGTCGTCGAGGCCTACGCCTCGACCGCGGGGGTCACGGTGGAGAGCCGCGACATCTCCCTGGCGGGACGGATCATCGCCGGCTTCCCGGAGCGGCTGAAGGCCGACCAGCGTATCGATGACGCACTCGCCGAGCTCGGTGAGCTGGCCAGGACTCCCGGCGCCAACATCATCAAGCTGCCGAACATCTCGGCGTCCATCCCGCAGCTGAAGGCCGCGATCGCCGAGCTCCAGGAGCAGGGCTACGCCCTCCCGGACTACCCGGACGACCCGCAGACCGACGAGGACAAGGACGTCCGCGCCCGTTACGACAAGGTCAAGGGCAGTGCGGTCAACCCCGTCCTGCGCGAGGGCAACTCCGACCGCCGCGCCCCCGCGTCGGTCAAGAACTACGCCAAGGCGCACCCCCACCGCATGGGCGCCTGGACGGCCGACTCGAAGACGAACGTCGCGACCATGGGCGTCGACGACTTCCGGTCCACCGAGAAGTCCGCCGTCATCGCCGGGGACGGTTCGCTGCGCATCGAGCTGACCGGTGACGACGGCACCACCACCGTGCTGCGCGAGTCCGTTCCGGTCCTCGCCGGCGAGGTCGTGGACGCGGCCGTCATGCGCGTCGCCGCGCTGCGCGAGTTCTTCGCCGCGCAGGTCGCCCGCGCCAAGGCCGAGGACGTGCTGTTCTCCGTGCACCTGAAGGCCACGATGATGAAGGTCTCCGACCCGATCATCTTCGGCCACGTGGTCCGCGCCTTCTTCCCGAACACCTTCGCCAAGTACGGTGACGTGCTCGTCGCGGCCGGTCTCACCCCGAACGACGGCCTCGGCGGCATCCTCAAGGGCCTGGACTCCGTGCCGCAGGTCGGCGCCGAGATCAAGGCGTCCTTCGAGGCCGAGCTCGCCGAGGGCCCGGCCCTGGCGATGGTCGACTCCGACAAGGGCATCACCAACCTCCACGTCCCCAGCGATGTCATCGTCGACGCCTCCATGCCGGCCATGATCCGCACCTCCGGCCACATGTGGGGCCCGGACGGCAACGAGGCCGACACCCTGGCGGTCCTCCCGGACAGCAGCTACGCGGGCGTCTACCAGGTGGTCATCGACGACTGCCGCGCGCACGGCGCCTTCGACCCGTCGACCATGGGCTCCGTACCCAACGTCGGTCTGATGGCACAGAAGGCCGAGGAGTACGGCAGCCACGACAAGACCTTCGAGATCCCCACCACCGGTTCGGTGCGGGTCGTCGACAACAACGGCGACGTCGTGCTGGAGCAGGCCGTCGCCGCGGGCGACATCTTCCGGATGTGCCAGACCAAGGACCTGCCGATCCAGGACTGGGTCAAGCTCGCCGTCACCCGCGCCCGCGCGACTGGCAACCCGGCCGTGTTCTGGCTGGACGAGGGCCGGGCGCACGACGCCAACCTCATCGCCAAGGTCACCACCTACCTGGCCGACCACGACACCGACGGCCTCGACATCTCCATCAGGACGCCCGAGGAGGCGACCGCGTACTCCCTGGAGCGCATCCGCCGCGGCGAGGACACCATCTCGGTGACCGGCAACGTGCTGCGTGACTACCTCACCGACCTGTTCCCCATCCTTGAGCTGGGCACCAGCGCGAAGATGCTCTCCGTCGTCCCCCTGATGAACGGTGGCGGACTGTTCGAGACCGGCGCCGGTGGCTCCGCTCCCAAGCACGTCCAGCAGCTGGTCAAGGAGAACTACCTGCGCTGGGACAGCCTGGGTGAGTTCCTCGCCCTCGCCGTCAGCTTCGAGCACCTGGCCACGACCACGGGCAACGCGCGTGCCCAGGTTCTCGCCGACACCCTGGACCGGGCCACCGGCACCTTCCTCAACGAGGACAAGTCGCCCAGCCGTAAGCTCGGCGGGATCGACAACCGGGGCAGCCACTTCTACCTGGCGCTCTACTGGGCCCAGGAGCTGGCGCGGCAGACCGACGACGCCAAGCTCGCCGAGGCGTTCGCGCCGCTCGCCAAGACGCTGGCCGAGCAGGAGGAGACCATCGTCGCCGAGCTGATCGCGGTGCAGGGTTCGCCGGTCGACATCGGCAGCTACTACCAGCCCGACCCGGCGAAGGCCGCCGCGGTCATGCGCCCGTCCGCGACGTTCAACGAGGCGATCGCCACCCTCGTCTGACGGTCACGCCCGTCTGACGGTCACGCCCGCTCAGCTGATGTCCCGCTCCACCGCCCCGGCCGGCCCTGTGCCCGGCCGGGGCGGTCGTGTCTGACGGGTCAAGGTGTCTGACGGGTCACGTGTCTTCCGGGACGCGCAGGCTGCGCTTTCCGTCCACGGCCGGATCCTTGGTGTTGCGCAGCGAGTCGAGGATGGCCAGCCCCTGCCCCACCAGTCCCGCCGCCAGGCTGTTGACGCCGTCGGTCCCGTTCAGCACGGTGAGCCGGGCTCCGGCCATGCCGCGGGCCGCGGCGTCGGCGAGGGCGGGCAGGTTCTCCACGACCCGGTTGGCCGCGATGAGTTCCTGGTTCCCGTCGCGCAGCGAGAGCGCGCGGGCGGAATTGGCGTCCGCCTGCGCCTGGGCGAGCGTCCGTTCGGCGTAGGCGCTGCCGTCCGCCGCGAACCTGGCCTGGTCACGGGCGGCCTCGGCCAGCGTCCGGAGACGGTATGCCTCGGCGTCCGCCGGACGCCTGACCTCCGCCTCCAGCCGCTGGGCGGCCAGCTGGGCCTGCCGCTCGGCGAGTGCCGTCTGCTCCTCGATGACGTCGTGGGACGCCCTGGCCTGCGCGAGCGGACCGGCCTGCGCGGCCCGGGCGTTGTACTGTTCCGTCTCGGCGAGGAACCCGGCCCGTTTGATGGCCGTGTCCCGCTCGTACTCGGCCTTCAGTGCCGCCGCCTGCTGCTCGCGCTCGCTGGCCTCCTGATCGGCTCTCGCCTGCGCGATCCTTGCCTG
Organism: Streptomyces sp. NBC_00654; assembly: GCF_026341775.1. Classification (NCBI taxonomy): domain Bacteria; kingdom Bacillati; phylum Actinomycetota; class Actinomycetes; order Kitasatosporales; family Streptomycetaceae; genus Streptomyces; species Streptomyces sp. NBC_00654. The sequence continues at coordinate 3,029,937 of NZ_JAPEOB010000001.1, forward strand.
ACTGGCCACCGCGGACACGTGCGGGGCCGCGAGGTTGTCGATGTACCCGGTGGCGTCCTCGATCTCCTGGATCTGGAGCGCGTCCACCACGATGCCGAGCTTCTCCATCTCGCTGTGGCTGCCCACCATCACCTCCTGGGCGACCCGGCTGCGTTCCCGGATGATCTGCTCGACGGTCAGTCCGCCCACGATGGAGCGGAGGTGTCCGGCGAAGATCCGGCCGACCAGTTCCTCCATCCGGTCCTGCTCCGAGAGGAAGCGCCGTGCCGCGTTGGCGATCGACACCGCGTCGTCCCCGACCTTGAAGACACACACCGCGCGCACGCGCAGCCTGATGCCCTGCTGGGTGACGCAGTCCTCGGCGATCTCGGCCTCCCGCAGGGCCAGGGACAGCATGCGGGCCTTCTGTTTCACCGGCAGTACGAAACTCCCGTGACCGGTGACGATCCGGAACTGTGTCTCCTGCGCCTGCCGCTTCGTCCCGGAGATCAGCATCGCCTCGTTGGGCGCGGGAACGTGCCAGAACAGCATGAGGGAACTCCCGCCGTGATGGTTCGTGGTGTCACGCATGACTCAGGTCGGCAGCGGCGCGACGATCACCGAACGCGCCGAGATGCTCTCGACGACGACGACCCGTACGTCCCTGCCGATGGATGTCGCGGACTCGCACCAGGCCGCGTAGGTCTCCGAGCCGCCGCGTACGGCCACGAGAACCTCGCCGGGGCCGTCCGGCGGAATCTGGACGGTCACCCGGCCGACCGCTCCGACCGGGCTCTGGGACGAGTCGTCAGCCGACTGCATGGGCCCTCGCGGAGGGTCGCGCTTGGATGACGTTCACAGGACATCGCCTCCGGCCCCGTACACCGTCGAGAGCGGCCACGACGCACGGGCCGACAGCCGCGCATCCCCTCGATCTCTTCACGGTACTCCGTTCCGAGGACGACGGCGGGGGCCGCGGAGCGACGGGGGCGGGCCGGGGCACCGGGGCGCTCAGTATCCGCCGCCGGACGGCTTCCCGGTGGGTGATGCCGGGGCTGTGATCCGGGCGCCGGACGGATCGACGACGTACCAGGCGGCGCCGAACGCCGTGGAGCCCTGCCCGTTCGTGTCACCGGCCTTCGTGTCGCCCCCGAAGTGGTACAGGGGATGACCGTTGTACGTGACTTCCTTGTTGCCGTCGCTACGGGTGGTGGTGCCCAGCAGACCCGCCTTCACTCCCTTGCCCGCGACCGGTTGGCCGGTCACGGTGAACGGCGGCCACGCCGCGGCGCAGGTACCCGTGCAGGTGGACTTGGTGGAGGTGTCCGCCTCGAAGAGGTACAGGGTCCGGCCGTCACCGTCGACGAGGTGGGTGCCCAGCGGTCCGGTGGTGGTCGCCACGGTCCCCGCGGCCGCGGCCGCCGACGTGCCGGAGGCGGACGCAGAGGCCGACGCCCTGGAGGCGGACGGAGAAGCGGAGGAGGACGAACCGCCGCTGTTGCTGTCGCCGCAGCCGGTGGCCGCGGTGGCGAACAGTGCCACCACGGCCACGGCGGCGGCCTTCCTGACCATGCTTCTCATCCTGGCGTCTCCTCGTTCCCGCTCGGGCCCCGGTGGTGGCCGCGGCTCACACTGCGCGGGCCCGGACGACGGGCCCCGCACCTCCATGAGGACGCGCCATCGTGTGCGCCGCGCGCCGGGAGACGCCGTTCGGCCGTACGCGGGCGGGCAACGGGGGGAAGGGAGGGAGAAGGCGGGAGAAGGGCGGGGCGCGGGAGAGGGAGTGGAGAGGCAGGCGTGGCGGGCGGGGCCTACGGCACCCGCGCCGTCCACTCGGCCGTACCGAACTTGGTGCGGACGAGTTCCTGGGCGCGGGCCATCTCCTCGTCCGTCACCTTGCCGGGGGTCAGGCCGTGCCGGTTGCGGAACGAGTCGATCATGTTGTCGATGACGACCTCGCGCGGCAGCCCCGTCTGGCGGCGCAGCGGGTCGACGCGCTTCTTGGCGCTCTTCGTGCCCTTGTCGGAGAGCTTCTCCTTGCCGATCCGGAGCACTTCCAGCATCTTGTCCGCGTCGATGTCGTACGACATGGTCACGTGGTGGAGCACGGCGCCCTCCCGGCCCACCACGCGCTTCTGTGCCGCGCCCGCGATCTTCCCGGCGTCCGTGGCGATGTCGTTCAGCGGCTGGTACCAGGCCCGGATGCCCATGTCGGCGAGCGCCCCGAGCACCCAGTCGTCGAGGTAGGCGTAGCTGTCCGCGAAGGACAGGCCCGAGACGAGGGAGTCCGGGACGGAGAGGGAGTACGTGATGGTGTTGCCCGGCTCCACGAACATGGCACCCCCGCCGGAGATACGGCGTACGACGTCGACCCCGTGCCGCTCGGCGGCCTCCCGGTCGACCTCGTTGCGCAGGGACTGGAAGCTGCCGATGATCACGGCGGGGGAGGCCCATTCCCAGACCCGGAGCGTCGGCGGGCGGTGGCCGGCCGCGACCTCGGCGGTGATGATCTCGTCCAGGGCCATGTGCAGGGCGGGGGACTGGGGAGCCTCGTGGATGAGCTGCCAGTCGTAGTCGCTCCACTCGGTGGCCTGCGCCAGGGCCCGGCGCACGGCGACCGCGACGCCCTCCGCGGTCAGCCCGAGCATCACCGTGGACTGGGGCAGCGCCGCGTCGATGCGGGCCGCGAGACCGGCGGTGTCGGTGTTGGCCGGGGCGCCTTCGAGGGCCGCGTCGATGGCGAGGATGGCTTCGTCGGGTTCGAGGAAGAAGTCCCCGGCCACTCGTACGTTGCGCAGCGCGCCGCCCTCGACATCGAGGTCCACGACGACGAGCTTGCCGCCGGGAACCTTGTACTCACCGTGCACAGTCCTGCCTCCACATCTCCACCGGCCCGTCCGGGCCGGTCATACCCACTCACAACGCCATGTCCGACCTGCATCATCCCTCCGCGCCGGGACCGTGCGAGGACCGGCCCCCGCGGCGGGCGGCGACCGCCCGGCGTACGCCGTGAGGCCAGCAGCACCCGCACGCCCCAACTCGTCGGGCGTGGCGCGGAGGTGACGGTGGCCGCCCGGCCTCTCGGGCCATATAAGGTAAGCCTAACCTCATTGCTTTCGGAGAACCGGGAAGTGCAGTGCCGCTCGTCAGCGCCTCGGATGTCGCCACCCCCACCTGGTCCGCCCTCGTCGCGGACACCTACACCCGGCTGGAGGCGGTCTCGCCCCTCGTGCGCATCGCGGCCGGGGACGGCGAACGGGAACACGAGGTCCGGGATACCGGTGGCGGCGACACCGGTGCCGGGGGTGCCGACGACTGGGTCCGGGGGAGCCGGATCGCCGCGGAACCGGAGCGGGTGGAGCACCTGGTGGATGTGGAGGCGGAGCGCATCCGGGGGGTGTATGGGCAGCCGCCCCGGAGGGATGTGGCCGCCACCTGGGCGCTGCAGCGCTATCTGTTCACCGCGTGTCTGACGCTCAGCGGGCCCTGGTATCTGCAACGCCGGGTGCCGTGGCTGCCGTTGGACCGGATCCGGTACGCGTGGCAGAACCGGGCCTTCGCCGTCCGGCCCCTGGGGCTGACCTGTCTGCCCGGCGACCGCGCGGCGGCTCTGCCCGGTGTGCGCGTCCTGTCCGGCGAGGAGGCCCTGCGCGCGGAACTGCGCGCCTCCGTCGCCCGCCAGACCGGGCCGGTGCTCGACGCGTTCCGGCCGCTGGTGCGGCGCAGGCCGCGCGCCCTGTGGGGCATGGTCACCGATCAACTGGCCGGTGGGATCTGGCACATCGGGCGGCATCTGGGTGAGGAGGCGGCCGCCACCCGGGCGGCGGACACCCTGCTGCCGGGCAACACCGCTCCGTACATGGGCGGCGCGGGTTTCCGCCCTTCCCCGGACCCGGACGGCGGGTACACCCGTACCCGCACGGGCTGCTGTCTGTACTACACGATTCGCCCCGACAGCCTCTGCGCGACGTGCCCGCGCAGCTGTTGAACGGCCTCCCGCCGCCCCCGGCGGGGCCGGTGGCGACCCCCGCACCCGTGCACTTCGACCGAAGGGTATTCGCCATGCCGCGTGCTCAGTTCATGGGCGGTGCGATCGGCCTGACCTGTGCTCAGAGGCCCGCCCCCGGCGGCGACTCGGCCGAACCCGGCGCCCGCCACGACATGGTTCCGGGACTGCTGCCGCTCCGCGAAGCGGGAGCGCCCGGTATCCCCGCACTCCCATCCGGAGGATCCCGATGACGCCCCGACCGGAAAAAGAGCCCCTCGATCTGCTGGGGGTGGGTGTGGGGCCCTTCAATCTCTCGCTCGCCGCACTGGCCGACGGGGTGCCCGGCCTGCGTGCCGCGTTCCACGAGCAGCGCGCCTCATTCCACTGGCACCCGGGCCTCCTCATCGAGGGCTCCACGCTCCAGGTTCCCTTCCTGGCCGACCTGGTGAGTCTGGTCGAGCCGACCAGCCCGTGGTCCTACCTCAGCTATCTGAAGAACCGTCAGCGGCTCTTCCCCTTCTACTTCGCCGAGCGTTTCCACATCCAGCGCTCCGAGTTCGACAGCTACTGCCGCTGGGTCAGCGGCGCGCTCGCCTCCACCCGCTTCGGCCACCGGGTGGACACCGTGGCCTGGGACGCCGCACGGGGGTCCTTCGCCGTCGGCTTCACCCGGCTCGGCCCGGACGGAGAAGAGCTCGCGGCCGGCCTCGCCCGCGCCCGCCATGTCGCACTGGGCGTCGGTACGGCGCCGTACGTCCCCGAGCCATTGCGGGCCCTCGCCGAGGACCCGGGCTCCCTGGTGCTGCACTCCGCCGACTATCTCGCCCACCGGGACCGGCTGATGGCCGCCCGGCATGTCACCGTCGTCGGCTCCGGCCAGTCCGGCGCGGAGGTGCTGCTGGACCTGCTGCGTTCGCGGCCCGGCGGGGGAGAGGGGCTGACCTGGCTCGCCCGGACCCCGGCGTTCGCCCCCATGGAGTACAGCAAGATCGGCCTGGAGCACTTCACGCCCGACTACACCCGCTACTTCCACGGCCTGCCGCAGGCCGTCCGTGATCAACTGCTGCCGAGGCAGTGGCAGTTGTACAAGGGTGTCAGCGGGGAGACGCTCGGCGAGATCCACGACGAGCTCTACCGGCGCAGCCTCGACGGAGGCTGGCCCGATGTCACCCTGACACCCGGTATCGAGGTCATCGGCGCCGACGCCACCGGCAGCGGGCGCATCGAACTCCGCGTCGAGCACGGCCGGCAGGCCACCCGGGGCCGGTTCGGCACCGACGCCGTCGTGCTCGCCACCGGCTACCGGGAACGGCCCGTCGACGGGCTCCTCGCCGCGCTGGATCCCCACATCGTGCGCGACGGGGCCGGCCGCCCCCAGATCGACGAGGCCCAACGGCTGGTGCTCGGAGGGGAGATCGGCGGCTCCGTCTTCGTACAGAACGCGGAACAGCACACGCACGGGGTCGGCAGTCCCGACCTGGGCCTCGCGGCCTGGCGTTCCGCCGTCATCATCAACGCGCTGACCGGCAAGGACACCTATCCGCTGCCCGAGCGCACCGCTTTCACCACCTTCGGTCTCGGCGGTGGGGACCGTTCGGGAGCATGCGGCGGCGCCACCGAGCCCGTGGCCACGCCCGGCACGGCCGCCGGCCCCGCTACCGCCACCAGCCGTGCCACCACCCCTGCCGCCGGCCCCGCTACCGGCACCGGCCCCGCTACCGGCACCACCGGAGGATGTCCGTGACCGCGTACATAGACCCGCAGCCCCATCCCGCCGTCGAGGAGACCGGCCCCGGGCCCGCTCGCGAAGCGGCTCGCCGGGCCGCCGTCACCTGGCGGGAGGCCGGAAGACAGATCACCGAGAAGACGCTCGGTGAACTCAGCTACGAGTACCTCTTCGAGCCGGTCCCGGACGCCGCTCCTGTCACCGAGGGCAGCGACCCGGCCTGGCGGCTCGAACTGCCGGACGGGGTCACGTACCGCTTCCGCGCCCGGCACGGAGCCTTCCGCTGCTGGGTCGTCACCCCGAAGTCCGTCACCCGTCACCGTGCACATCCCGACGGTACGGAGTCCTTCGCCGCGGCGGACGACCCGCGCATCCTCGTCACCGACGCCCGCCGGGTCCTCGGCCTCACCGGAATGCGCCTCGCCGACGTCCTCGGTGAGCTGACCGCCACCGTCTCCAACGAGGCGCTCCGCCTCACCGTCCCGATCACCGCGGCCGAACTCGCCGCCCTGCCCTACGACATCGCCGAGGGGTATCTGCCCGGCCACCCGCGCATCGTCGTCAACAAGGGCCGGGTCGGATTCTCCGCCGCCGACCGGGCCCGGCTCGCCCCCGAGGCCCGTACACCCTTCGCCGTCCGCTGGGCCGCCGTCCACCGGGACCTGGCGGCGTTCCGCTCGGTGGCCGGGCTCGACGCGGCCACCCTGCTCGCCGAGGAACTGGACGAGGCCACCCGGCAGGCGTTCGCCGAGCGCCTCACCGACAGCAGCGCCGCCGCCGGCACCGACCCGACCGACTATGTGTGGATGCCGGTCCACCCCTGGCAGTGGGACGAGATCGTCGGCACCCTCTACGCGGCCGAGCTCGCCACGGGCCGCGTGGTGCACCTCGGGGACTCGGCCGACACCTATGTGCCGCACCAGACCGTCCGTACGCTGGCCAATGTCAGCCACCCCGCCCGACGGGACGTCAAGACCGCCTGCTCGGTGCGCAACACCCTCGTCTACCGCGGACTGAACTCCGCCGCCACCCTCGCCGGGCCCGCCGTCACCGAATGGCTGCTCGGCATCCACGGGAACGATCGGCTGCTGCGCGAGGAGTACCGTTTCGATCTGCTCGGCGAAGTCGCCGCGGTCTCCGTCACCCACCCGCTCCTCGGCACCCTGGAAGAGCTGCCCTACCGCTTCCACGAAACGCTCGGCGTCCTGTGGCGCGAACCGCTGCGGACCCGGGTCGCCCCCGGCGAACGCGCCGTGTCGCTGGCCGCGCTTCCCTACCGCGACCACCGCGGCGACAGCGTCCTCACCCATCTGATCCACACCTCCGGCATGGCGGCCGAGGACTGGTTCGGCAGGCTCTTCGACCTGATCCTCACCCCGTTGCTGCACTGGTTCCACCGGTACGGTGTCGCCTTCTGCCCGCACAGCCAGAACCTCGTCCTGATCACCGACCCGGACGGCCGCCCGCTGCGTGTCATGATCAAGGACTTCGCCCAGGGCGTCGACCTCGTCGACACCGAACTTCCCGTCCACGACACGCTCGCGGAGGAAGCCCGCACGGACATGCTGCGCTGGCCGGCGCCGCTGATGGCCCAGTCCCTGTTCTCGTCCGTCTTCTCCGGCCAGATCCGCTTCCTCGCCGAGATCGCCCACGACGACCTCGGCCATTCCCGCCCCGCGATGTGGGAGCAGGTGCGCACCGTCGTCCGCGCCTACGCCGACCGCTTCCCCGAGGACGCCGGGCGCTACCCGGACCTCGACCTGTTCGCCCCGGACGTCGAGCGGGTGTGTCTCAACCGGGAGCACCTCGCGGGGGAGGGCTTCGAACGCGTCGACCGGGACGAGGAGTTCGATGTGCGCTTCGGCCGCGTACCCAACCCGCTGGCCGGTCCCGACCCGGAGGGCGCCTGGTGAACCCGGGCCCACGCCCGGCGGCCGCCGCCTTCTGGCAGCGGCCGACCGGCCCGCGCACCCTCGCGGCCCGTGCCGGGGCAGGGGCCACGATCCGCGAGGAGCTGGCCGCGCGGGCGCCCTCGAGGCTCACCCTCCTCGCTCCCGATCCGCACGCCCGCTTCGCCGCCGTCGACCTCGACGGAGCCTTCGCCCTGGAGTCCGTGCTCGACGACGGCTACGGCGCCTGCACCTATCTCTGTGCCTGGACCGTGGAGCGCGGTACCTCCTCGGCGCCCGAGCTCCAGCGCTACTACGGCACCTACTCCGACCTCGTCCTGCGCCCGGACCCGGCCACGCTGCTGCCGCAGCCCGACCCGGGTGACGGCCTCGCGGAGGAGGGCAGCTGGTACGTCGTGTGCGACGCGGCCTGGCCGGACGGCCGTCCCGTCACGGTCGCGCCCCGCACTGTTCTGCGACAGCGGCTCGCAGCCGCCGAGGCGCTGGGCATCGTGCCGTCCGTCGGCCTGGAGCACGAGGTGACATTTCACCGCGCCGACGGCTCGCCCCTCACCGCCCATGGCATCGACTACGCGCTGGGCGGCACGGAGAACCTGGCCCCCCTGCTGCGCGAGATCCGTTCCACGCTGCGCGGGGCGGCGCTGGGAGTGGAGTCGGCGCGCGCCGAATGCCACCCCGGTCAGTACGAGATCGTGCTCCGTCACCGTGACGCGCTGGCCGCCTGCGACGACGCGATGGTCCAGCAGACCCTCGTACGGCAGGCCGCGGCCCGCCACGGTGTCACCGCCTCCTACCTCGCGGCGGAGGGCCCGGGGCAGGGCAGCTCCTGCCATGTCCACCTCTCGCTGAACGACGTGGACGGCCACAATCTGGGGCCGGGCGCGGGCGACCCGCGCCGCCCGGGCCCGCTCCTGGGAGCGTTCCTCGCCGGAGTGCTGCGGGCGGCGGGAGACCTGACCCCGATCTGGGCGCCGACCGTCAACTCCTATGTGCGGCTGCGCACCGGCGACTTCGCGCCGACCTCGGTCCGCTGGGGTGCCGACGACCGCACCGCCGCCGTCCGGCTGGCCGGTCACGGACCGTCCCTGCGGCTCGAATGCCGGTTCCCGGGGGCCGACGCCCAACCCCACCTCGCCGTCGCGGCGTTGCTCGCCGCCGGACTCTCGGGCATCGAGGACGGCCTCCCGCTTCCCCCACCGGGCAAGGAGCAGGACCGGCTGCCCACCACCCCCTGGCAGGCACTCGACCGGTTCAGCACGTCCCCGCTCCCGGTACGGCTGCTCGACGCCGAACTCGTCGACCACTGTGCCGCTCTCTTCAGGGCGGAGCTGGACGACTGGTGCGACGGCGTCACCGACTGGCAGCGCCGCCGCGGAGCCCTCAGGTCCTGATCACCGAGGCCGTCCGGGCCGCCCCGGCCCCGTCGAGTGCCCCTGTCCGGAACGGGGCCGGGGCCGCGCGGTGGGTGTCACCGTGCGGCCCCGGCCGGGGTGGTGCTGTGGGTGGTGCTGTTGTGGTGGTACGTGTGTTGGTGTGTGGTGGGGGTCAGCCCTTGCGGGTATTGATCTCCTCGGTGAGCTGGGGCACGACGTCGAAGAGGTCTCCGACGATCCCGTAGTCGACGAGGTCGAAGATCGGGGCCTCGGCGTCCTTGTTGATCGCGACGATCGTCTTCGAGGTCTGCATCCCGGCCCGGTGCTGGATCGCGCCGGAGATCCCGGAAGCGATGTACAGCTGCGGGGAGACCGACTTGCCGGTCTGCCCGACCTGGCTGGAGTGCGGGTACCACCCGGCGTCGACCGCGGCACGCGAGGCACCGACCGCCGCGCCGAGGGAGTCCGCGAGCGCCTCGATCAGCGGGAAGTTCTCCGCCCCGTTCACCCCCCGGCCGCCGGACACCACGATCGCGGCCTCGGTCAGCTCGGGACGCCCCGTCGACTCCCGCGGCGTCCGCGACAGCACCCGCGCCGCCGTCGACAGGTCCGAGAACTCCACCGCCAGCTCCTGGACCGCACCCGCGGCCGGAGCCGCCTCGACCGGCGCCGAGTTCGGCTTCACCGTGATCACCGGAACCCCCTTCACGACCCGCGACCGCGTCGTGAACGACGCCGCGAACGCGGACTGCACCGCGACCGGACCCGCCTCGCCCGCCTCCACGTCCACCGCGTCCGTGATGATCCCCGAACCCGTACGCACCGCGACCCGCGCCGCGATCTCCTTCGCCTCCGCCGACGACGGCAGCAGCACCGCCACCGGCGACACCGCCCCGAACGCCGCCACCAGCGCGTCGACCCGCGGCACCACCAGATAATCCGCGAACTCCGGACCCTGCGCGGTCAGCACCCGCACCGCACCGTGCTCCGCGAGCACCCCCGCCGTCCCGGCCGCACCGGCACCCACCGCCACCGCCACCGGATCACCCAGCCGCCGCGCCAGCGTCAGCAGCTCCAGCGTGGGCTTACGGACCGCACCGTCCACATGATCGACAAAAACCAGAACTTCAGCCATGACAAGATCTCCCGCACATACGAAGAAACAGGTAGAGGAACACACACACCACCCACCGCACGACCCGGCCGGACCAACCAGACCAACCAGACCAACCGGATCAACCAGATCAACCGGACCGGCACAACCGGCACAACCGGCCGGACACGGCGGGCGAGGAGCGCGTCAGATGAACTTCCGGCCCGCGAGGAACTCGGCCAGCCGCCTGCCGCCCTCACCCTCGTCCTTCACGACCGTGCCCGCCGTCCGCGCCGGACGCTCCACCGCCGCGTCCACGACCGTCCACGCACCCCCCAGACCGACCTCGTCCGCGCCGATCCCCAGATCATCCAGATCCAGCGACTCCACCGGCTTCTTCTTCGCCGCCATGATCCCCTTGAACGACGGATACCGCGCCTCGCCCGACTGGTCGGTCACCGACACCACCGCCGGCAACGACGCCTCCAGCACCTCACTGGCCGTGTCACCGTCCCGACGCCCCCGCACCGCACCGTCCCCGACCGACACCTCCGACAACAACGTCACCTGAGCCACCCCCAGCCGCTCCGCGAGCAACGCCGGCAGCACACCCATCGTGCCGTCCGTCGACGCCATCCCACAGATCACCAGATCGAACCCCGCCCGCCCGACCGCCTTCGCCAGCACCAGCGACGTCCCCATCGCGTCCGTACCGTGCAGAGCGTCGTCCTCCACATGAACAGCCCGGTCCGCACCCATCGACAACGCCTTGCGCAACGCGTCCTTCGCGTCCTCGGGACCCACCGTCAGCACGGTCACCTCAGCCCCGTCCACCCCGTCCGCGATCCGCAACGCCTGCTCGACCGCGTACTCGTCCAGCTCCGACAACAGACCATCGACATCCTCACGGTCCACCGTCAGGTCATCGGCGAAACGCCGGTCACCGGTCGCGTCGGGCACATACTTCACACAGACAACGATCCTCAAGCTCACGCCGGCTCTCCTACCTGGGTGTGGTTCGTAGAACGAGATTATGGCACTCAGTACCCTCTGTAAAGGTACGTAGTGCCAAAGCGTCGTTCCGGTGCTACGTTTCGCCGCATGACCGAGGCGCGCAGACCGGAGAAGAAGGCCCCCATGCGGGAGGTGCTCGCACAGGCGGCTTTCCAGCTCTTCCTGGAGCGCGGATTCGAGCAGACAACGGTGGACGACATCGTGGCGCGGGCCGGGGTCGGGCGGCGTTCGTTCTTCCGCTACTTCCCCTCCAAGGAGGACGCGGTCTTCCCGGATCACGAGAGTTGTCTCGCCGAGGTGACCGCTTTTCTGGCGGCCGTCGACGACAGCGATCCGGTGGCGGCGGTGTGCGACGCGGCCCGGATCGTGCTGCGGATGTACGCCGCCAACCCCGAGTTCTCCGTGCAGCGTTACCGGCTCACCCGGGAGGTTCCCGGTCTGCGCACGTATGAACTCTCCGTGGTGCGCCGCTACGAGCAGACGCTGGCCGGTCATCTCCGGGGCCGGTTCGGTGAGACGGGTGACGAGGCGCTGCGGGCGGAGGTGATCGCCGCTTCGGTGGTCGCCGCGCACAACAACGGGCTGCGCCAGTGGCTGCGTTCGGGCGGTGCGGGTGATCCCGAGGCTGCCGTGGATCATGCGCTGGGCCTGGTCCGGGAGGTGTGGGGGAGCCCCGTCGAACGTACGGCGGTGGCGTCCGGCGACAACGAGGTGATCGTCATGGTCGCCCCGAGGGGCACCCCGATGTGGCGCGTCGTGCAGCAGATCGAGGCGGTCGTGGGCCAGGAGTGAGTCCGAGATTAGGCACTCAGTGCCTTTACGTCTCGGCACTCAGTGCCATATGGTGCGGACGCGCCGACGTCGAGGTGCGGCGCGTGCGATCCGAGCGCAGGGGGTAGAGCCGTGTCCCAGTCAGGAATTGGCACCGTCCGGAAGCCGCACGAGGAGTGCGGACTGTCCTACCACCGCTGCCGCTGGTGCGGCACCGCCTCCTTCCGGCGGCTGCTGTGTCCCGTCTGCGCGTCGAGCGACCTGGAACCCGAGCACAGCGCCGGTGACGGTGTCGTCGTACGGGCCGCGGTCGTGCACCGCTACACGGAAGCGGCACGCAACGAGTCCCTGGTGCGGTTCTCCGAAGGCTTCGTCTTCCGCTGCCGGGTCGTGGGTGTCGCCCCGCACCTGGTGACGGCCGGTGCGCGGGTCCGACCCGTCGCCGCCGTGGGGGCGGGCGGGGGCGCGGTGGGCGAGGACGATGTCGTCTTCGAACTCTGCGATCCGCCCGAGTGCAACGCCTGGACCTGACGCGCCCGCCCCGTCGACCCCGCCACGTCCGTCCCCGCCCCGTTCTCGCCCCGTCCCCGTTCTCGCCCCGTCCCCGTTCTCGCCCCGTCCCGCCTCGCCCCGTCCCGCCTCGCCCCGTCCCCGCCTCGTCCCCGTCCGTCCGGCTTCAGGTCAGCTTCTTGAGGAGTTCGGCGGCCAGCGGTGCGGAGGACGCGGGGTTCTGGCCCGTGACCAGGTTGCGGTCGACGATCACGAACGGCGCCCATGGCTCGCCCTCCTGGAATTCGGCGCCGATCTCCACGAGGCGGTCCTGGAGCAGCCACTTCGCCCTGTCGGCGAGCCCTGCCTGGCGTTCCTCCGCGTTGGTGAAACCGGTCAGCCGGTATCCGGAGAACGCGTTGGTGCCGTCCGGGCCGTCCGCCGCGAGCAGCGCCGCCGGGCCGTGGCAGACGACTCCGAGCGGCTTGCCGGACTTCAGGGCCGAAGCGAGCAGCCGGCCGGAGGCGGCGCTGACGGCGAGGTCCTCCATGGGCCCGTGGCCGCCGGGGTAGAAGACGGCGGCGTAGGCGTCCAGGTCCACGTCCTCCAGTGCGATCGGCTCCCGCAGCGCGCTGAACGAGTCGAGCGTCGCGGCGACGCGGGCGGCGCCTTCCTGGCCGCCGTTGACGTCGGGGGCCAGGCTCCCGCGGTCCACGGTCGGTACGACTCCGCCGGGTGTGGCGACGACGACCTCGTGGCCGGCGGTGGTGAACGCCTCGTACGGGGCGGCGGCCTCCTCGGCCCAGAAGCCGGTCGGGTGCTCGGTCCCGTCGGCCAGGGTCCAGTGGTCGGCGCCGGTCAGCACGAGAAGGATCTTTGCCATGTCACATGTCTCCGCGGTCCGGGGCGTCGCTGACGACTCCGACCGTAGTCGGCTGCGGCGGCCGGCGGAGGGCGGGCGCGGCTGATCGGCCCGCCCCGGGGGAGCCGTTCCCGGGGGAGCCGCGTGTCCTTGTCTCCTGGTCATCACCGGGGCGCGGCCCTGCGGCGGGCCCCGGGGGCGGTGCGCCTCGCGGGTGAGGGGTTCGCCCTGGTGGCCGCGCCCGTCCGGGCGGCGCGGCGCATCGGCCCCGCGCATCGGCCCCGGATATCGGCCCCGCGCGTCGGGCTCCGGGCATCGGCGCGTCGGTCCGGTGTACGGGCCCCGTGCGTCGGTCCCGCGTCCCCTCCGTTATCCGATCGTCAGGAAAATCTTGTCCGCCATGTGGGCGGACCTCTTGCCTTGCGGACTGTATGCGAAATACGGTCTGCGATATTCCCTTGATCACCCCCTGGCGGGAGGTAGGCCCTCGTGCGCCGAAAAGCGGTTGCCCTGGTGGCAGTTGCATTGGTGTCCCTCACCTCGGGCTGCGCGTCGCTGCAGTCCTCGGCGACCGAGGTCGGCGGTGTACGGAAGACCGATGAGCGGCCCGTACGCGACGGCGGGACACTCACCGTCGCCCTCAACTCCGACCCCGACAAACTGGACCCCACCCTTGCCCAGACCCTTGTAGGCCGCACGGTCTTCGCGGGCATGTGCGAGAAGCTCTACGACATCGACGAGGACGGCGCCGTCGTGCCGCAGCTCGCCGCGGCACTCCCGGGCGTCTCGGCCGACGGCCGCACCGTCACCCTGACGGTGCGCCCCGGTCTGACGTTCAGCGACGGAACCCGGCTCGACGCCCGAGCGGTCGTCACCTCACTGCTGCGCCACCGCGATCTCCCCGGATCCGCTCGCGGCACCGAACTGGCCCCGGTCACCGGGATCCGGGCCACCGGACCGCTCACCGTCAGCCTGACCCTCGACCACCCCTACGTACCGCTCACCGGCGTACTCGCCGACCGGGCCGGGATGGTGATGTCACCGGCCGCACTCAAGAAGTACGGGAAGGACTTCACCAACCACCCCTCCTGCGTCGGCCCCTTCCGCTTCGTCGAGCGCGTCGGCGGCGACCGCATCGTGCTGGAGAAGGACCCCCACTACTACGACGCCGACAACGTCCGGCTGGACGGCGTCGTCTACAAACCCATCCCCGACGGCAACGTCCGCCTCGCCAACCTGCGCTCCGGCGACCTCCAGGTCGGCGACCAGATGGGCCCCGTCGACGTACGCAGCGCACTGACCGAGCCGAAGCTCCAGCTGTTCAACTCGCCCTCCCTCGGCTACCAGGGCATCGGCCTCAACGTCGGCAATGTGAACGGCCTCGGGAAGAAGCCCGGCAGGCTCGACACCCCGATCGCCCGGGACGTCCGCGTCCGGGAGGCCTTCGAACTCGCCATCGACCGCGACCTGATCAACAAGGTCGTCTTCCAGGGCATGTACGAACCGGCCTGCGGCCCGATCTCCCCGCAGTCCGCCATCGCACCCGGCGTCAAGCCCGAGGACTGCCCCCGGCGCGATGTCGCCAAGGCCAGGAAGCTGCTGAAGGAGGCGGGAGTGAGGACCCCGGTCAGGATCGAGCTGAAGACCTCCACGACCCCCGAACAGGGGCGCGTCGGCCAGGTCCTCCAGGCCATGGTCAAGGAGGCGGGCTTCGAACTGACGCTGCGGCCCACCGAGTACGCCACCATGCTCGCGGAGACCGACGCGGGCGACTACGACGTCTTCACCAGCGGCTGGTCCGGCCGGCTCGACCCGGACGGCAACGTGTCCAACTTCCTCAAGACCGCCGGCGCCATGAACGCCTACGGCCTCGGCGACCCCCGGATCGACGCACTGATCGCCCAGGGCCGCACCGTCGCCGATCCGGCCCGGCGCACCGAGATCTACGACGAACTCACCCGTCGCGTCCAGGACGCCCACGCGATGATCTACCTCTACCGGCAGAAGAACTACGTCGTCGCCACCAAGGACGTCGCGGGCATCCGCGTCTACGGCGACGGACTGGTCCGGGTCAGGACTGCGGGGTACACCCGATGACGAAATACCTGCTGACGCGCCTGCGCCAGTCCCTGATCACTCTCTTCCTCGTCAGCGTCGTGGTCTTCGCCGGAATCCGGGCGCTGCCCGGCGATCCGGCACTCGCGCTGGCCGGGGAGGAGCGCAGCCCCGAGGCGCTCGCCGCGATCCGCGAGAGCTACGGACTCGACGACAACGTCGTGGTCCAGTACGGGCGGTTCATCGGCCACGCCCTCACCGGCGACCTCGGCAACTCCTCCCGCACCGGGCTCCCGGTCGCCGATGCCATCGGGCAGGCCCTGCCCGTCACCCTGGAACTGGCCGCGCTCTCCCTGCTCCTGGCGATCGTCCTCGGCATCGGTGCCGGTGTCGTGGCCGCCGTACGGCGCGGAAAGCCGGAGGAGTGGCTGGCCAACGTCATCGCGCTGATCGGCCTCTCCATCCCGACGTTCTGGCTCGGCATCGTGCTCGTTCTCGGATTCGCCATCGCCCTGCCGGTGTTCGCCGCCTCCGGATACGTCCCCTTCGGCACCGACCCGATCGACAACCTGCGCCGCATGGTGCTGCCCGCGATCGTGCTCGGCTCCGGACTCGCCGCCGTCGTGATGCGGCAGACCCGGGCCGCGATGCTCGACTCGCTCTCCGCCGACTACGTCCGCACCGCCCGCGCCAAGGGACTGTCCAGGCGCTCCGTCATCGGCGGCCACGCGCTGCGCAACTCCCTCGTCACCGTGGTGACCGTGCTCGGCCTCCAGCTCGGCCATCTGATCTCCGGCGCCGTCGTCACCGAGCAGATCTTCGTCCTGCCCGGCTTCGGCAAGCTGACCATCGATGCCGTCTTCACCCGTGACTACGCGACGCTCCAGGCCGTGGTGCTCTGCACCTCGGCCGCGTACATCCTCATCAATCTGCTGGTCGACGTGGTCTATTCGGTCATCGACCCGCGCATCCGGCTCGGAGGTGCCCGGTGACCACCGCGACCACAGCGCTCCCCACCCCGCCTCCGGCCACCGGGAGGCGCGGGGGCGGCGGCAAGCTGCGGGCCCTGCGCCGCAACCGGCTCGCCCTGACCGGGGCGGTCATCGCCGCCGTCTTCATCCTCGCCGCCCTGTTCGCCCCGCTCATCGCCCCGTACGATCCCGCGCAGCCCGACTTCGGCAACGTCCTCGCCGAGCCCAGCTGGGCACACTGGCTGGGCACCGACGACCTCGGCCGCGACCAGCTCTCCCGCATCGTCCACGGTGCCCGCGCCTCGATGCAGGTCGGCCTCGTCGCCGTCGTCCTGGCCTTCGTCGTCGGCGTACCGCTGGGACTGCTCGGCGGGTACTACGGCCGGTTCGCCGACAGTGCGGTGTCACGCCTCACCGACACCATGCTGGCGTTCCCGTTCCTGGTGCTCGCCGTCGGGCTCGCCGCGATCCTCGGCCCGTCGCTGACCAACGCCACCATCGCCATCGGCATCTCCCAGATCCCCGCCGTCATCCGTATCACCCGGGCCGAGACCCTCCGGCTCAAACACGTCGACTACGTCGGGGCGGCCATCGTCAACGGCGGCGGGGACGCCACCGTCCTCTTCCGGCACATCCTGCCCAACGCCACCTCCGCACTCATCGTCCAGGCCACCGTCGGCATCCCCGCGGCGATCATCGGCGAGGCACTCCTGAGCTTCCTCGGCCTGGGAGTCCAGCCCCCCGACCCCTCGCTCGGCGTGATGCTCTCCGGAGCCCAGTCGTTCCTGGCCCCCGCGCCCTGGCTGGCGGTCTTCCCCGGTCTGGCGATCGTCGCGGCGACGCTGGCCTTCAATCTGCTCGGCGACGGACTGCGGGACGTCCTCGACCCCCGTGGAGGGACCCGATGACCGAGACCGTTCCCGGGACCGGGCCCGAGCCCGTGCCCGATTCCGCAGCCGTACGGGAGTCCGCCCGCGAACCCGTCCTCAGCGTGCGCGACCTGTCGGTCTCCTTCCGCTCCGACACCCGCACCGTGCACGCCGTCGACGGTCTCTCCTACGACCTCGCACCCGGCGAAGTCCTCGCCGTGGTGGGGGAGTCGGGCTGCGGGAAGTCCGTCACCTCGATGGCGGCCATGGGGCTGCTCCCGCCGACCGCCAGGATCGGCGGCTCGATCAGGCTGGGCGGACGCGAACTGGTCGGCGCGCCGGAGAAGGAGCTCCAGAAGATCCGCGGCAAGGACATCGCGATGATCTTCCAGGAGCCGATGACCTCACTGAACCCGGTCCTCACCATCGGCCGGCAGATCGGTGAAGTGCTGCGCAGGCACCAGGGGCTGAGCAAGAAGGAGGCCGGGGCACGCGCCGTGGAACTCCTCGAACTCGTCGGCATCCCCGCCCCCGCCCGCCGCATCGACGAGTACCCGCACCAACTCTCCGGCGGCATGCGCCAACGCGTCATGATCGCCATCGCCGTCGCCTGCGACCCGTCCGTCCTCATCGCCGACGAGCCGACGACCGCACTCGACGTCACCGTGCAGGCGGGCATCCTCGAAGTCCTCCAGTCGCTGCGCGAACGGCTCGGCACCGCCATCGTCCTGGTCACCCACGACCTCGGCGTCGTCGCGGACGCCGCCGACCGGGTGCTCGTGATGTACGCGGGCCGGGCCGTCGAACAGGCCCCGGTCCACGACCTGTTCGCCTCCGGCCGCCACCCCTACACCCGCGGACTGCTCGGCGCGGTGCTCCGGCCCGGCGGCGAGGGCAAGCGCCGGCTCCCCGAGATCCCCGGCCTCGTCCCGAGCCTCGACAGCCAGCCCGACGCCTGCACCTTCGCCCCCCGCTGCGCCCGCGCCGACGATATCTGTACCGGCGGCCGGCCCGGTCTGAGGTCCGTCGACCGGCGGTCCGGCGCGGACGCCCCGCACCGGGCGGCCTGCTGGCACCCGTACACCGACGGCGAAGCGGCAGCCGCCCCCGACGCGCGACCCGACCAGGAGGCCGGAAAGTGACCACCGCACAGGCCGTCCCCGCACCGCGCGCAAGCGGCGAGGGCAAGGAAGGCACCCCGCACCCCCCGGTGCTGGAAATCAGCGCCATGGAACGGCACTTCGCCGCATCCGGCGGCGGCACCGTCCGCGCCGTCGACGGGGTCTCGATCACCATCGGGCGCGGCGAGGTCGTCGGCCTCGTCGGCGAGTCCGGCAGCGGCAAGTCGACCGTCGGGCGCTGCGCCGTACGCCTGGACGAACCCACCGCCGGGACCGTCCGTATCAACGGCACGGATGTCACCCACCTGTCCCGCCGTGCCCTGCGCCCCCTGCGCAAGGACTTCCACCTGGTCTTCCAGGACCCGTCGTCCTCGCTCGACCCGCGGATGACGATCGGCCAGATCATCGCGGAACCCATCAGACTGCACCGCCGGGCCCGCGGCGCCGCCGTACGGGACCGGGTCGAGCAGCTGCTCGGCCAGGTCGGACTGCGCCCCGAACACGCCGACCGGCACCCCCACGAGCTGTCCGGCGGGCAGCGCCAGCGCATCTCGATCGCCCGCGCGCTGTCCTGCGACCCCGATCTGGTGATCGCCGACGAACCGACCTCCGCACTCGACGTCTCCGTCCAGGCGTCGGTGCTCAATCTGCTCGCCGACCTCCAGCGCGACCGGGGCTTCGGCTGTCTGTTCATCACCCACGACCTGGCGGCCGTCGAGTTCCTCGCCGACCGGATCGCCGTCATGTACCTCGGCCAGATCGTCGAACAGGCCCCGACCGCGGAGCTGTTCACCGCTCCCAAGCACCCCTACACCCAGGCGCTCCTGTCCGCCGCGCCCGTCCCCGACCCGGTGCTCCAGCGCTCACGCGAACGCATCGTGCTGCACGGCGAACTGCCCAGCCCGCTCGACCCTCCGCCCGGCTGCCGCTTCCACACCCGCTGCCCGCTGGTCACCGACCGGTGCCGCACCGAGGTGCCGGAACTGCGCGGGATCCCCGGCGGACGGCAGGTCTCCTGCCACCTCGTGACCGACGACGGCACGGCCCCCGACGCGGCCGCCTGACCCTCGGCCGCGGAGCCGCCGACGGCGCGTACGTACGATCCGCACAGCAGCCAAGAACCCGGAAGGTCCCGGAGACCCGAAGGTCCCGGAGACCCGAAGGTCCCGCAGACCTGACCGTCCCGCAGACCTGACCGTCCCCGGACCGACCGCGCCCGACCCGAACTCCCCGCACCCCCACTCCAGAACCTCGCACGTCGCAGCAAGGAGCCGCACCCGTGTTCACCACCCGGCCGACCCTCCAGGGCACCTTCGGCATGGTGTCCTCCACCCACTGGCTCGCCTCGCAGTCCGCGATGGCCGTCCTGGAGGACGGCGGCAACGCCTACGACGCGGCCGTCGCCGCCGGATTCGTCCTGCACGTCGTCGAACCGCACCTCAACGGCCCGGCCGGTGAGGTGCCGATGATCCTGGCGCCCGAGGACGGCGACGTACAGGTGCTGTGCGGCCAGGGCCCCGCCCCCGCGGGCGCCACCGTCGCGCACTACCGCTCCCTCGGCCTCGACCTGGTGCCCGGCACCGGACCGCTCGCCGCCGCCGTACCGGGCGCCTTCGACGCCTGGATGCTGCTGCTGCGCGACCACGGGACCAGGACCCTCGCCCAGGTCCTGCGGTACGCGATCGGCTACGCCGAGGACGGCCACGCCCCCGTCGAACGCGTCGGCCAGACCGTGGAGACCGTCCGCGAGCTCTTCGAGACGGAGTGGCGGACCTCCGCCGACGTCTACCTCCCCGGCGGCAGGTCGCCCAGGCCGGGCGAGCTGTTCCGCAACCCGGCCCTCGCCGCGACCTGGCGCCGGCTGACAGCGGAGGCCGAGGAGACCGGCGGCGAGGACCGCACCGCGCAGATCGAGGCCGCCCGCGCGATCTGGCGCACCGGCTTCATCGCCGAGGCACTCGTCCGCCAGGCCGCCGTCCCCACCAAGGACACCAGCGGGAACCGCCACACCGGCACCCTCACCGCCGCCGACCTGGCGGGCTGGTCCGCGTCGTACGAGGCGCCCGCCACGTACGACTGGAACGGCTGGACCCTGGCCAAGGCGGGCGGCTGGAGCCAGGGGCCCGCCTTCCTCCAGCAACTCGCCCTGCTCCCCGCCGAACTGCCGCGGTACGGCTCCGCCGACTACGTCCACCTGCTCATCGAGGGCTGCAAGCTGGCGATGGCCGACCGCGAGGCCTGGTACGGCGACGCCACCGGCGTACCGCTCGACGCGCTGCTCTCCGAGCCGTACAACGCCGAACGCCGCGCCCTGATCACCGGCACCGCCTCACGGGAGCTGCGCCCCGGCAGCCCCGGCGGCCGCACCCCGGTCCTCAGCGCGCACGCGCACGCGGTCGCCTCCGGGGAGTCCGGCTTCGACGCCATGGGCATCCCGGCGGCCGGAGTCGGCGAGCCCACCGTGGCCAAGGACGGCGCGGAGCCCGGTGAGCAGGTGGTGGCCGCCGACGGCGGCACCCGGGGCGACACCTGCCATGTCGACATCGTCGACCGCTGGGGCAACATGGTTTCCGCCACCCCGAGCGGCGGCTGGCTCCAGTCCAACCCGGTCGTGCCGGAGCTGGGCTTCCCGCTCGGCACCCGGCTCCAGATGGCCTGGCTGGAGGAGGGGCTGCCGAACTCGCTGACCCCCGGCCGCCGCCCCCGCACCACGCTCACCCCGTCCCTCGCCCTGCGCGACGGCGTCCCCGTCATGGCGTTCGGCACGCCGGGCGGCGACCAGCAGGACCAGTGGCAGCTGCACTTCTTCCTCGCCGTCGCCCTGCGCGCCGAGGTCCGCGGCGGTCTCGACCTCCAGGGCGCCATCGACGCCCCGAACTGGCACAACGACAGCTTCCCGGGTTCCTTCTTCCCGCGCGGCATGCGTCCGGGCAGTGTCACCGTCGAGGAGGGCATGGACCCGGAGGTCGTCGCGGAGCTGCGCCGCCGCGGCCACGACGTCACGGTCGGCAGCGCCTGGTCCGAGGGCCGCATGTGCGCGGTCGCCAGGGACCCGGGGACCGGCGTCCTGTCCGCCGCCGCCAATCCGCGCGGGATGCAGGGGTACGCGGTCGGCCGCTGACCGCCCGCCCGAGATGTCCCCGGCGGCGCGTGCTTAGCTGGAGTCATGATCGATGACTTTCTGGCCGAGACCGCCGGGGACACCGGGCCGCTGACCGAGGTCGAGGCGGCCGTCCGCGCCGCGGCCGCCGCCGAGATCATGCCGCGCTTCCGGCAGCTCGCGGCGGACGAGATCATCGAGAAGAACGGCCCGCACGACCTGGTCACCACCGCCGACCGGCTCGCCGAGGAACACCTCACCGCCTCCCTGACCGCACTGCTGCCCGGATCGGTCGTCGTCGGCGAGGAGGCCGTCCACGCCGACGCGGCGGTGTACGACGCGCTGGGCGGCGACGCCCCGGTGTGGATCGTCGACCCGGTCGACGGCACCCGGCAGTTCGTCCGCGGCGAGACGGGCTTCTGCACGCTCGTGGCCCTCGCGCACCACGGCGAGATCCTCGCCTCCTGGACGTACGCCGCCGCACGGGACGAGATGGCCGTCGCGGTACGCGGCCGGGGCGCCATGCTCGACGGAGTGCCGATACGTTCCGGCTCGCCCGCCCCGGACGCCGTCCTGAGGGTGGCGATGTCCCACCCCGACTACACCACCGACGCCCAGAAGCGGGCGCTGCTCGGCCTGCGCACCGACGGCATCGACGCGCGCCCCTGCGGCTCGGCGGGCCTGGAGTACCTCGCCGTGGCCCGCGGCGAGTCGGACGCGGTCGCCTTCAACTGGGAGTTCGCCTGGGACCACGCGGCGGGCCTGCTCCTGGTCACCGAGGCGGGCGGCGCGCAGGCCACCCTCTCCGGCGTCCCCTACCGGATCACCGGCGGCAACGACCTGCCCTTCACGGCGGCCCGCGACGAGGCCACCGCGGCCCGCGTCCTGACCGCGCTGCGCGCGGGAGCCTGACCCGTACCGGCGCCGACGGACAACCCCGGCGGTCCCGGGCCGTCCACGGCCGTCCCTCGGCCCGCCGGGGACGCCCCGCCACCACGCTGTCCGCGGGCCCGAATATCCTGGGCCCCTTGCCCACCGGCTGACGAAGGAGCCCGAAGGTGCCGTCGATGCTCGATGCCGTCGTCGTGGGGGCGGGCCCCAACGGACTGACCGCCGCGGCCGAACTGACCCGCCGGGGCTTCGCCGTGGAGGTGTACGAGGCGGCCGGGACCGTCGGCGGAGGCGCCCGCACCGAGGAGCTCACCCTTCCCGGCTTCCGGCACGATCCGTGCTCCGCCGTCCACCCGCTGGGGATCGGCTCACCCGCGTTCCGGGGGATGCCCCTGGCCCGGCACGGACTGGAGTGGCTCCAGCCGGAGCTGGCGCTCGCGCACCCCTTCCCGGACGGCACCGCCGCCGTCCTCAACCGGTCGGTGGGGGAGAGCGCGATGTCGCTCGGGCCGCAGGACGCCGGGGCCTACCGCAGGCTCGTCGCCCCCTTCCTCGGCCACTGGGACACTCTCGCCGCCGACTTCCTGCGCACCCCGTGGGACGGACTGCCCCGTGACCCGTACCGGCTGGCCCGCTTCGGCGCGCTCGGGCTGCGGCCCGCGACCTGGCTCTCGCGGCGCTTCGACGGGGACCGGGCCCGGGGGCTCATCGCCGGTCTCGCCGCCCATGCCATAGCGCCGACCAGCGGATTCGCCACCGGGGCCATCGCCCTGGTCTTCGCGCTCGCCGCCCACGAGAACGGCTGGCCGGTGCCGCGCGGCGGCTCGCAGGCCATCTCCGACGCCCTCGCCTCCTACGTACGCGAACAGGGCGGCACGATCCGCACCGGCACCGAGGTCAGACGGCTGGACGAACTCCCGCCCGCCCGCTCCTACATCTTCGACACCTCACCCACCGCCATGGCCCGGATCGCCGGACTCGGCGACGCCTACCGCGGCTACCGCTACGGCGCCGCCACGTTCAAGATCGACTATGCGCTGTCGGGCCCGGTGCCCTGGACGGCGCAGGAGGCCCGGCGCGCCGGCACGGTCCACATCGGGCCCACCGCCGGAGAGATCGACACCGCGCTGCGCGCCGCCGTCCAGGGCCGGGACCCGGACGTGCCCTTCCTGATCACCGCGCAGCCGAGCGTGACCGACCCGTCCAGAGCCCCCGAGGGGCGCCATGTCTTCTGGGTGTACGGGCATGTCCCGGCGGCCTGGGAGGGCGACGCCACCGACGTCATCGAACGCCAACTGGAGAGGTTCGCCCCCGGGTTCCGCGATCTGGTGCTCGCCCGCGCGGTCGCGGGACCGCCCGAGATCGCCGCGCGCAACGCCAACTACGTCGGCGGTGACATCGCCTGCGGGGCCTTCTCCGGACTCCAGACCCTGATCCGCCCCAAGCTCGCCCGTGTCCCCTACGCCACCGCCCACCCGGCGGTCTTCCTCTGCTCATCGGCCACACCGCCGGGCCCCGGCGTGCACGGCATGTCGGGTCACCACGCGGCGAAGGCCGTCTGGCGGCGGCTCCGGGCCCGGTGAACGAGGCGCGAGGCCCGGTGAACGAGGGCGCGGGCCCCGGTGTGACGGCATGATGTCCGCATGAGCACCTCCGAGCCCGAGCCGGTGGCCGTCCGGCTGTTCCGGGGCGACATCACCGCCCAGTCCGTCGACGCCATCGTCAACGCCGCGAATTCCTCGCTCCTCGGCGGAGGCGGCGTGGACGGCGCGATCCACCGGCGCGGCGGTCCGGAGATCCTCGCCGCCTGCCGGGACCTGCGCGCCTCGCACTACGGCAAGGGCCTGCCCACCGGACGTGCCGTGGCCACCACCGCCGGCCGGCTGGACGCCCGTTGGGTCATCCATACGGTCGGCCCGGTCTTCAGCGGAGTCGAGGACCGCTCAGCGCTGTTGGTCTCCTGCTACCGCGAATCCCTGCGCGTGGCCGCGGAGTTGGGGGCCAGCGCCGTCGCGTTCCCGGCGATCTCGACCGGCATCTACGGCTGGCCGATGGACGACGGCGCGCGCCTCGCGATCCGGACGGTGCTGGCGGAGGCCGTGGCACCCGTAGAAGAGGTGCGCTTCGTGCTGTTCGACGCGCATGCGTACGCGGAGTTCGAAGAGGCCCTCGCGAAAGAGGGCTGATACGTGACACTGGGCTGTGCCGTGACACTGGGCTGAGACGTGGCACAGGGCTGGGCCATGGCACAGGGCTGAGCCGGGAATCGCACGGCACCGTGCAATGTCGCATGTCGCATTTCCGCGCAACCGTGATGTCGGATTTCCGCCAGCCCTGCCCCCGGCGGTGGCCGATGCTTGAACCATGCACACCGACACCGAGCGCTGCGTGCGGGCCGTCCAGTCCAAGGACGCCCGCTTCGACGGCTGGTTCTTCACCGCGGTCCTGACCACCCGGATCTACTGCCGCCCCAGCTGCCCCGTCGTACCGCCCAAGGTCCGCAACATGGCGTTCTACCCCAGCGCCGCCGCCTGCCAGCAGGCCGGATTCCGGGCCTGCAAGCGGTGCCGGCCCGACACCAGCCCCGGTTCCCCGGAGTGGAACGCCCGCGCCGACTCGGTGGCCCGTGCCATGCGTCTCATCCAGGACGGTGTTGTCGACCGCGAGGGCGTACCCGGGCTCGCGGCCCGGCTGGGCTACTCCGCCCGGCAGATCGAGCGCCAGCTCCTCGCCGAGCTGGGCGCCGGGCCCCTGGCACTCGCCCGTGCCCAGCGGGCGCAGACCGCGCGCCTGCTGATCGAGACCACCACGCTCCCGATGGCCGAGGTGGCGTTCGCCGCCGGTTTCGCCTCCATCCGCACCTTCAACGACACCGTGCGCGAGGTCTTCGCCCTCGCCCCGGGCGAGCTGCGCACCCGGGCCGCCCGGGGCGCCCGGGTCCCCGCCGTCCCCGGTGTCATAGCGCTGCGTCTGCCGTTCCGGGCGCCGCTCAATCCCAGCAACCTCTTCGGGCACCTCGCCGCGACCGCCGTCCCCGGGGTCGAGGAATGGCGCGACGGCGCCTACCGCCGCACGCTCACCCTTCCGTACGGCCATGGCACGGTCGCCCTGACCCCGCAGCCCGACCACATCGCCTGCCGGCTCTCCCTCACCGACCCGCGCGACCTCACCCTGGCCATCAGCCGCTGCCGTCGGCTGCTCGACCTGGACGCCGACCCGGCCGCCGTCGACGAGCGACTGCGCACCGACCCGCTGCTCGCGCCGCTGGTCGACACGGCCCCGGGGCGGCGCGTGCCGCGAACCGTGGACGGCGCGGAGTTCGCCGTGCGCGCGGTCCTCGGCCAGCAGGTCTCCACCGCCGCCGCGCGCACGCACGCGGCCCGGCTCGTCACCGCGCACGGCATCCCCGTCGACGACCCCGAAGGCTCCCTGACTCATCTCTTCCCGACCCCGGAGGCGCTGGCGGAACTCGACCCGGAGTCGCTCGCCCTGCCGCGCAGCCGCCGCAGGACCCTCACCACACTCGTCGCCGCGCTCGCCGGGGATTCGCTCCGGCTGGGGTCCGACACCGACTGGGAGCAGGCACGCGCCGATCTGGCCGCACTGCCCGGCTTCGGCCCCTGGACGGTCGAGGTGATCGCCATGCGGGCACTGGGCGATCCGGACGCCTTCCTGCCCACCGATCTCGGCATCCGCCGGGCGGCGGAGCGGCTCGGCCTCCCGGCGACCCCCGCCGCCCTCACCGCGCGCACCGCGGACTGGCGGCCCTGGCGGGCGTATGCCGTCCAGTACCTCTGGACCGTCGACGACCACCCCATCAACCACCTGCCCGCCTGACCACGGAAGGACCTCTCCCATGTCCGCCACCGATTCGCCGACCAGATGCCACACGGTCACCGACAGTCCGTACGGCCCGCTGACGCTCGTCGCCACGGACGGTGTCCTGTCCGCCGTCTACATGACGGAGCAGCGCCACCGGCCGCCCGAGGAGACCTTCGGCGCGTTCGACCCACGCCCGTTCCCCGAGGTGATCCGCCAGTTGGAGGCGTACTTCGCGGGCGAGCTGACGGAGTTCGATCTGCCGCTGCGTCTGGCCGGCACCCCGTTCCAGCGGAGCGTCTGGGACGAGCTGCTGAAGATCCCGTACGGCGAGACCCGTTCCTACGGCGAACTGGCCGAATCGCTCGGCAAGCCCAACGCCTCCCGGGCGGTCGGTCTCGCCAACGGCAAGAACCCGGTCTCGATCGTCGTCCCGTGCCACCGGGTGATCGGCGCGTCCGGCAGCCTCACCGGATACGGCGGCGGGCTCGACCGGAAGCAGCGGCTGCTCGCCTTCGAGAGCGGCAGGGACAACGACGTGCCGGCGCTGTTCTGATCAGGCGGCGGCCGGGCGGCCGGGCGGGCAGGCGGGCGGACCGGTCCGCCTGCCCGCCGCCCCCGCCGCCCCCGCCGAGTCAGCCGCGTCAGCCGGTGAAGATCTCCACGGCCGACCAGATGGCGAGGCCGAGCATGCACAGACCGCCGATGCGCTGAACGGTCTTCAGCGGCACCCGCTTGGCGATGAACCGTCCGGCCAACAGCGCCAGAGCGGAGACGGACATCAGGGCGGCGGCCGAACCGATCGCCGTGGACCAGGTGCCGTTGCTCGCCGCGAGGTTGGCGGTGGTGATCTGGGTGAGGTCGCCCCACTCGCTGATGAAGACCGCCATGAACGCGGTCGAGTAGACCGGCCAGAAGCCGGTCACCGTCCTGACCTCGCCGTCCTCGTCGTCGTCGCCGCTCCCGCTGCGCAGCAGCATGAACGCGCCGAAGGCGAAGAGCGAGGCCGAGACCAGCTTGACGATCCAGTCGGGCAGCAGCCCGATCAGGCTGCCGGCGCCGACCGCGATGGCCACATGCACGATGAACGCGGACGAGGTGCCGAACCAGACATAGAGGGGACGCATACGCGTACCCATGGCCAGCGAGGCGAACATCGTCTTGTCGGGGAGCTCCGCGAGGAAGATCAGCCCGAAGGCGGTGAGGATCGCCAGGGGGTCGAGATGCATTCCGGGTGGCTTTCTGTGAGAGCCGGGCCCCGGGTCTCCGCGAAGTGCCGTTTCGAGCTTTCGGAGGACCACTCGGCCCGGCATGACGGCAGCGCCCGCAGGACGCGGGCGTGTCATACCTGACCGAAGGTCTCGCCCGCCCATAAGCATCTACGGGCCCGGCCACCGGGAACCCGAGGGCTCCAGTGTGTCGACGACCGGTTTGCGGGGCTACTCCCCTTCGCAGCCATCAACACTACCCCACCCCGTCCGTCGGGGGTGCAGGTGTTCGAGGCGGTGGCCGCTGGGTAGAGTCCGGTGATCATCAGCATCGCCCTACCGGAAGTGCCCCGCATGAGCCGCCGACCCCGCAAGGCCGCCCCCGCCGAGGGGCCGCCCCGGCCCACCGTCAGCGTCTGCCGGGGCTGCTGCTGCGGTACGGAGAAGATCCCCGGAGTGGACCACGCCGGCCAGCTGGCCCAGCTGCGGCAGTCCCTGGGGGGCGCTGCCACGGTGCGCGCGGTGGAGTGCCTGGACGCCTGTGAGCAGGGCAATGTCATCGTCGTCCAGCCCTCGTCCGAGGGCCGCAGGGCCGGGGGACGACCGGTCTGGCTGGGGCTGGTCAACGACCCGGACGCGGTGGCGGACATCTCGGCCTGGGCGGCGGCGGGCGGCCCCGGCCTCGTGGACGCCCCGGAGATCCTCGACCTCTACGTCTTCAAGCCCTCGCGCCGCGTCCAGGCCGAGCTGGATCACTGAGGGCCGTCGGCAGCCGGTGTCACACCGCGGGAACGACCGGACCGAACGGTGACGGGGTGCGCCCCGTCCAGGTGTTGAGCTCCGCTCGCGCGGTCTGCTTGGTGACCCCGCCGTCCTGGACCGTGCCGCTGCGGGCCACGTAGAACCGTCCGTCGTCGAGCGAGACCAGCCCGTACTGGCCGTACTGCCCGGGAGCCGGCCAGCCGTACGTTCCGGTCGGCGCGTCGTGCAGACCCGCGCGGAGCAGCGGCAGCAGCAGTCCGCGCTCCGGCTCCCGCTGCCCGCGGACCATGCCCCGTACGGGCTTCTTCGAGCCGTCGAGCGCGAAGACCGTGTAGTTGGGGAAGCCGGGCTTGGTGCCCTTGTACGCCGCCATCAGCCAGTTGCCGCTGTGCCCGTCGAACTCCAGGTTCTGCACGCCGTACGTGGTGTTCCCGGTGTACGCGAAGTACTTGCCGCCGACCCGGGCGGGACCGCTGGTGTGCGGAGCGGCCTCGGAGAGCGGACGCTCGTACTTCTTCCACCGGCCGATGTCGTACTGGAGCAGGACCTGATGGTCGTTGTCCGCGCGTCCGGTGTTGGCGTACACGCCGTACGCCACGGTCAGCCGTTGCTTGCCGTGCTTCCTGCCGAACTCCGGCCCGAACGCCACCCCGTCGATGCCGCTGCAGCCGTACCGGTGGTCGGGAGTGTTGCCGGTGTCCCCGTCGAAGACCCCGTCGCCGTTCATGTCGGCCGTGAAGTCCCGTACGACCTCCTTGAGGTGGACGGTCGAGACGACGTCCGTGGACTGGGCGTCCATGCCCATGCGGGTGATGCGGTCGGCGTCGAGGATCGCGATGTAGAACGACTTCGCGGCCTTGTACTCCAGCGAGCCGTAGACCCTGCCGTCCCGCGCGTTGAAGTCCAGATCGCCGAGGTGCCCGGTGAAGCCGGTGACCGAGCCCACCGGCCGGCCCCTGAGGTCGGTCTTGACCAGCAGATCGGTGAACGAGAAGTACATGAAGCCCTTGCGGCGGTCGATGGCCATGCCCTGGACATGACCCGACCGCCAGGCGCCGCCGTCGACCGAGGACGGCAGCCGGGGCGGCTCGGTGGGCCGCGACGGGAACGGGGACCGCGGCGACGGTGCGTCGCGTACGGCGGCGGGCGCGGCCGCCGCTGCCGTACCCACTCCGCCGCCGGCCAGTGCTGTGCAGGCAACCGCCGTGCAGGCCAGTGCCGTTGCCGCCGTCCTGCGCAGTGTGCCGATACGTCCCATGAGTGTGCGCATGGCCCCTCCCCTGTCGTGGAGCTCGGATGATGCCGGGCATGGATGCACGACGGACCAATGGCGCGTGAACGAGCGAGTCCGTCATGTGCGGAGGCACGTCACGAGGTTGACATGGGCATGGTGATCGATGCGAGAGTGCGTACAGCCGGAGAGCTCGTCAGGAACCGGCCGGTTCGCCGTCCTCCAGCTCCACCGTCCCGGCACCGGACGCGAGAACCTCCAGTGCCGCCCCCACCCGCCGCCGCAGGGGGCTCGGCAGATGGCCGTCCAGTTCGGCGGGCAGCACCAGCTTCCAGGACAGGAGTTCCTCCTCCTGGAGCCGGATCGCCGCGAACTGCTCCTCGGAGAGCACTCCTCCGTCGTAGAGATACGCGGCGATCGGCGGACGAGCCGCCCCGCGCGCCCAGTCGACGGCGAGCAGCCGGCCCGGCTCCAGGTCGAGTCCGATCTCCTCGGCCGTCTCCCGGCGGGCGGCCTGCCGGGGGCCCTCGCCGGTGTCCGACTCGACCGTTCCGCCGGGCAGCGCCCAGCCGTCACGGTAGTTGGGCTCGACGATCAGGATCCGGCCCCGGCCGTCGCGGAACAGTGAGGCGGCGGCGGCCAGGACACGGGGGAGTCCGGCGATGTACGTGGCGTAGTCGGTGGAGGTCACCCCAGGCAGCGTAGCGGCAGCATCGGGTGCGCTTCTGGACGCCCATGGGCAGATCAGGGGTCGTGCGGATAGGGTCGGGGCGGCGCGACTGCCTGTTCGAAAGCAAGGGATGCAAGGTGACGGACGGAGCAGAGATGGAGACCGCCCGCGTGCTCGTCGCGGCGGACAAGTTCAAGGGCTCGCTCACGGCCGTACAGGTCGCGGAGCGGGTGACGGCCGGGCTGCGGTCCGTCGTCCCCGGTGTGCGGGTCGAGACCCTGCCCGTCGCGGACGGTGGCGACGGCACGGTCGCGGCGGCGGTGGCCGCCGGATTCGAGCGCCGCGAGGCGCGGGTGACCGGCCCCCTCGGGCAGCCGGTGACCGCCGCGTACGCGCTGCGCGGGTCCACCGCGGTGGTGGAGATGGCCGAGGCCTCGGGGCTCCAGCACCTCCCCGCAGGGGTGTTCGCCCCCCTCACCGCCACCACGTACGGCTCGGGCGAACTGCTGCGGGCCGCCCTCGACGCGGGCGCCCGGACCCTCGTCTTCGGGGTCGGCGGCAGTGCCACCACGGACGGCGGCGCGGGCATGCTCGCCGCGCTCGGAGCCCGCTTCCTGGACGCCGACGGCAAGCCGGTCGGCCCCGGCGGCGGAGGCCTCGCCGACCTGGCGGAGGCCGATCTCTCCGGGCTCGACCCGCGCCTCGCGGAGGTCGACCTGATCCTGGCCAGCGATGTGGACAACCCGCTGACCGGGCCGAAGGGGGCCCCCGAGGTGTACGGGCGGCAGAAGGGGGCGTCCGAGGACGACATCGCGGTCCTGGACGCGGCCCTCGTCCACTACGCCTCGGTCCTGGGCCCCGGCCACGCGGCCCTGCCCGGCGCGGGCGCGGCCGGAGGCATCGGCTACGGGGCACTGGTCGCCCTGGGCGCCCGCTTCCGGCCCGGCATCGAGGTCATGCTGGACGTCCTCGGTTTCGCCCCGGCGCTCGCCCGCGCCACGCTGGTCATCACCGGCGAGGGTTCGCTGGACGAGCAGACGCTGCACGGCAAGGCTCCGGCGGGGGTCGCCGCGGCCGCCCGCGCCGCCGGCATCGAGGTCGTCGCGGTCTGCGGCAGGCTGGCGCTGTCCCCGGAGGCGTTGGGCAGGGCGGGCATCCGGCGTGCCTACGCCCTCACCGAGCTGGAGCCCGACCCGGCCGTCAGCATGGCCCAGGCCGGGCCGCTGCTGGAGCGGGTCGCCGGTGCGATCGCCCGTGACTTCCTGAGCTGAGGCCGGGCGGCGCGCCGCGTCACGGGCGCCCGGACCCGTGAACCCCGGGGGCCGCAGGGGCCGCAGGGGCCGCAGGGGCCGAAGGGGCCGGGTCCGGGCCGGGGTCCGGGGCCCGCTTCCGGGCTCCTGTCCACGCGAACTGCGCACCCACCCCCGTACCCCGTCGGCTACGGCCGTGACGACGGCGGCAGCCGGAACGCGTCCAGGGCCAGCATGACCTCGGTCAGCTCGCGCGGCACCGACAACGAGCGCGCCGTCAGCCCCTCCAGCCGGCGCAGGCGGTTGAACACCGTGTTCCGGTGGCAGCGCAGCCGCTTCGCCGCCCGGCTCACCGAACCGCCGCACTCCAGCCATGCCTCCAGCGTCTCCACCAGCGGTGTCCGCTCCGCGGGTGCCAGAGCCAGCAACGGACCGAACACCTCGCCGACCAGCCTGGCCGACAGCTCGGGCCGGCTCACCACCAGTGCGGTCGACAGCCGCTCGTCCAGCCGGACGATCTCCCGCGCCCGCGGGGCACAGGTCAGCAGCGCGAACCCGGCCAGCCTTCGGGCCAGGCCGAGTTCGGCCAGACCGTCCACCACCGGACTGAGGCCGGCCGGACCCGCGCAGCGCTCCGCGAGCAGCGCGGCCGGCGCGGAGAGGCTCCCCTCGCCCAGGGCGACGACGGCGATCTCGCAGTCCGCCCGTGTCCGCCAGCACCAGCGCATGCCGTCCGTGTCCAGGGCCCACCGCACGGGAGCCGGCCGCCCCACCGGGTCACCCCGGCCGGCGCCCAGCACCGCCACCGCGTAGCGCCCCCGTTCGGGCAGCCCGAGGCACGCCGCCGTACGCCGGGCGAGGCCCGGCACCGCCCGGCCGTCCAGCAGTACGTCGAGCAGGGCCCGGCCCCGCTCGTCCCTGCGCCGCTGCATCCTCTGATCCCGTTCGCGCGTTCCGCGGCCGCTCATGAGCGGTGAGGATGCCACCGGCCGCGGCGGGCGCCGACGCGCGGCACCGTCCTCTGTGCGCGTGCACAACCACGCCCTTCACTCGCTGGTCACCCGCATCGAGTCGGCCCCGCCCCGTGGACGCACGGGTCGCTCCGGTGCTGGTCTGTGGCACCACACGGCGCACACCCCGCGACGCGGCACCCCGGCGACGCGGCAGGTGGCACGACGCGACACGTGGCACGTGACATGGCACGCCCCACCGCGCTCGTCCCACGGCGCTCACCCCCACAGCGCCCGCCCCCCTGTGCGTGCGCGGCACAGCGCACGCACCCCACTACACGAACACCAGTACCAGTGCCAGCACCAGTACCAGCACCAGCACCAGCACCAGAGCGAACACGAACGACAACACGAACACGAACACGAACACGACAAGGCGGAAGGAGGAGGACGCATGGCAACGCTAGAGATCCGCGCACTGTCCGTGGGCTACGGCCCGGTACGGGCCCTGCGCGATGTCTCCGTCGACGTGCCGGCCGGCGCGATCACCGCCGTACTCGGTGGCAACGGCGCCGGCAAGACCACGCTGCTGCGGGCCGTATCGCGGACCCTCGGCTTCCACCGCGGAACGGGCACGGGCACCATCCACTTCGACGGCAGGCCCCTGGAAGGGCTTCGGCCCGCCCAGGTGGTGGCCGCCGGAGTGGTCCAGGTGCCGGAGGGGCGACAGGTGTTCGCCCGGATGACGGTGGCCGACAATCTGCGGGCGGGCGCACTGGGGGCCCGCGGCGGGCGCAAGGACGTGACCGCCGCACTGGCCCGCGTACACGAGCTGTTTCCGGTGCTCGCCCAGCGCGCGCACCAGCGGGCCGGGCTGCTGTCCGGCGGCGAGCAGCAGATGCTGGCGATGGGCCGGGCGCTGATGGCGGGTCCCCGGCTGCTCCTGCTGGACGAGCCGTCCCTCGGCCTCGCCCCGCTGATGGCGGCCAGGATCGCCGAGACCATTCAGGAGATCAACGCGGCCGGTACCTCCGTCATGCTCGTCGAGCAGAACGCGGCCATCGCCCTGCGGCTCGCCTCCACCGCGTACGTCCTGGACGTCGGCGAGGTCGCCCTGTCCGGACCGGCCGACGAACTCGCCGCGTCCGACGAGGTACGCCGCCGCTATCTGGGCGTCGTCGACGAGACGGCCGCCGAGGACACCGACCCGGCGGCCCGGTCGGCCCGCACCCTGAGCAGGTGGTCCGCGTGAAGAACGCGCCCAACGCACCCGGCGCACCCAGCGCACCGAACGCCGCCGGGAACGCCGCCGGGGCCCCCGGCCCCACGCCCGCCCCCGCGGCCCTCGCCGTCCGCGACGTGACCGTGCGCTTCGCCGGGCTCACCGCCCTGGACGGCGTCTCGTTCACCGTGGAACCGGGCAGCGTGCACGCCGTGATCGGCCCGAACGGCGCGGGCAAGTCCACCTGCTTCAACGTGCTCTCCGGCGTCTACCGCGCCACCTCGGGCACCGTCCACCTCGGTACCACCGAGCTGACCGGCCTCCCGCCGCACCGGATCGCCGGACTCGGCGTCGCGCGCACCTTCCAGAACCTGGCCCTGCCGCCGCACGCCACGGTCGCCGACAGCCTGCTGCTCGGCCGGCACCGGCTCACCCGCTCCGGTTTCCTCGCCACCGGTCTGCGCCTGCCGTCCGCCGCCCGCGAGGAGCGTCGCCATCTGGACCGGGTCCGGGAGATCGCCGAATTCATCGGCCTGGAAAAGGAGTTGGACCGTCCCGCCGGGGCCCTCCCGTACGGGCAGCAGAAGCTCGTCGAGTTCGGCCGCGCCCTGTGCATGGAGCCACAGGTCCTGCTGCTGGACGAACCCATCGCCGGGATGACCGCCGACGAACGCCGCCGTACGGCGGCCGTCGTCGCGAACGTGCGCGACAGCCTCGGCATCTCGATCGTGCTGGTGGAACACGACATGGGGGTGGTGATGCGGCTCGCCGACGCGGTGACCGTACTCGACTTCGGACGCAGGATCGCCGGCGGCACGCCCGCCGAGGTCCAGAACGACCCGGCCGTCGTCCAGGCCTACTTGGGGGCACCGGAATGACCACGTTCATCGAACTCCTCCTCGGCGGGCTCTCGATCGGTTCGGTCTACGCGCTGATCGCGCTGGGCTTCGTCGTCATCTTCAAGGCGACCGAGGTCGTCAATTTCGCCCATGCGTCCCTGCTGTTGGCGGGCGGTTATGTCACCGCCGTGCTCCACGACGACATCGGCTTCTGGCCGGCGCTCGGTGTCGGCATCGCTGGTGCCGCGGTCGTCGGCGCGGCGGTCGAGTTCTTCGTGATGCGCCGCTACCGGGGCAGCGACCACAGCGTCCTGGCCATCGTCACCATCGGCGTCGACATCCTCCTCACCACCGAACTCACCCGCCGCATGGGCACGGACGTGCTGGCGCTCGGAGACCCGTGGGGCGACGAGGTCGTCACCGTCGGAGGTGTCACCCTCGCCCAGACCCGCATCGCCGCGTTCGTCGCGGCCGGGCTGCTGATCACGGTGTTCCTGCTCGCCTTCCGCTACACCTCCTGGGGTGTGTCGATGCGGGCCGCCGCCGAGAACCCGCAGACCGCGGCACTGATGGGGATCAAGCTCGGCCGGGTCTCGCTCGCCGCCTGGGCGGTCGCCGGAGCACTCGCCGCCGTGGCCGCGCTCTTCCTCACCGTGTTCCCGACCCCCGGCCTCGAACGGGCCACCTCGCTCGCCGCGCTCAAGGCGTTCCCCGCGGCGATCCTGGGCGGACTCGACTCCACGACGGGGGCACTCGCCGGCGGACTCATCGTCGGTGTCACCGAGTCGCTCGCCACCGGCTACCAGAGCGATCTCTCCTTCCTCGGCCGGGGCATCGGCGATCTGGCGCCCTATCTGGTGATGGTGATCGTGCTGCTCATCCGGCCCGCGGGACTCTTCGGTACGAAGGAGCTCGCCCGTGTCTGACGCCATCGCCGAACCCGCCGTGACGGACGTTCGTCCCCCGGCGGGGAGCACCGCCGGGTCCGCGGAGAGCTTCACCGGCCGGCTGCGCCGCCCCCGTACGTACGTCCTGCTGATCGGCTCGGTCCTGCTGCTGGTCCTCCCGTTCTACCTGGACCGCTTCTGGCTCCAGGCCGGGCTGTTCGCGATGGCCGCCGCGATCGGGGCCATCGGCATCAACCTGCTCACCGGAGCCACCGGCCAGCTCTCCATGGGCCACGCCTTCTTCCTCGCCGTGGGCGCCTACGGCTACTGCGTCCTGGCGGGCGGGAGCGGCACCGAGAACGGGCACGCGCTCAGCGGCCTGGGGCTTCCGACCTGGCTCGCGGCGATCCTCGCCGTGCTGCTGGCGGGGGCCGCGGGCGGGATCTTCAGCCCCATCGCGGGCCGGCTGCGCGGCGCGTACCTCGGTATCGCCACGCTCGCGCTGATCTTCATCGGCCAGCATGTGCTGTTCAACGCGGGCTCGTTCACCGGTGGCTTCAACGGCCGTGCCGTACCGCCGCTCTCGGTGTTCGGCTTCACCTTCGACGACAGCGAACTCGTCGTCGCCGCCGTGCCGTTCCAGTCCGCCGAGAAGCTCTGGTACGTCGCCCTGCTCGCTCTGCTCCTCAGCGGACTGTTCGCCCGCGGAGTGCTGCGCGGCAGGCCGGGCCGGGCGATGAACGCCATCCGGGACCACCGGATCGCCGCGGGCGTGATGGGCGTGCCCGTGGCCCGCTACCGGGCCGGGGTCTTCGTCCTGTCCTCGATGTACGCGGGCCTGGCGGGCGTCCTGCTCGCCCTGCTCTTCCAGCGGACCGTGCCCGAGTACTTCGGCATGATCCTCTCGCTCGAATACCTTGCCATGATCGTCATCGGCGGGCTCGGCAGCGTCGCCGGAGCGGTCGTCGGCGCGGCCTTCGTCTCCCTGCTCCCGCAGGTGCTCACTCACTACAGCGACTCCCTCCCGCTCGTCTCCGCGCCCGGTACGGGCGGGCTGGCACCGGGTGAGGCGTCCCGCTATCTGTACGGCGCCGCGGTGGTCGCGGTGGTCCTGTTCCTGCCCGGCGGCATCGCGCGTCTGAAGAATTCTGGGGAGAAGAAATGAAACTGAGAGCACTCACGGCCGTGGTCGCGGCCCTCACCGTCACCCTCGTGGGATGCAGTGGAAAGGCCACCGAGGGGGACGGCGGCGAGAAGGACAAGAGCGGGATGAAGACCGGAGAGGGAGTCAGCTCCGAGAAGATCTCCCTCGGCGCACTGACCGATATGACGGGGGTTTACGCCTCGCTCGGCAAGAGCGTCACCCAGGCCCAGCAGCTGTGGGTGGAGCAGACCAACGCCGCGGGCGGAATCTGCGACCGGAAGATCGAACTGACCGTCCGTGACCACGGCTACGACCCGCAGAAGGCCATCGCCGCCTACACCGAACTGGAGCCGGAGGTACTGGGCTTCACCCAGTTCATCGGCTCCCCGTTCGTCGCCGCGGTGGAGCAGCGCATCGACGGCCAGGACAAGGGACTCGTCCTTCCGCAGGCCTGGTCGGCGAGCCTGCTCGGCTCCAGCTACGTACGGGTCATCGGGGCCACGTACGACATCGAGACGATCAACCTGATCGACTATCTGCTCGCCGAGAAGCGCATCGCCAAGGGCGACAGGATCGGCCATGTCTACTTCGAGGGCGACTACGGCGAGAACGCCCTCGCCGGGTCGAAGCACGCGGCGAAGGAACTGGGCCTCACCGTCGTCGAGCAGAAGATCAAGCCGACCGACAACGACATGACCGCCCAGGTCGCCGCACTCAAGCAGGCAGGCGTGAAGGCGGTCGTCGTGAGCGCCGGTCCGCGCCAGGCGGCCTCGCTCGTCGGGGTGGCCGCGGCCACCGGCTTCGATGTCCCGGTCGTCGGCAACAACTCGGCGTTCGCGCCGCAGCTGCTGAAGACCCAGGCGGGCCCGGCCCTGCTCAAGGACTACTACGTCGCCGCCTCCACCCTGCCGATCGGCGACCCGGGCACGGGTCCGGCCAAGCTCGCCAAGGAGTACGCGGCGCAGTACCCCAAGGACGGGCTCGACAACGGCGTCGTCGCCGGATACACGGCGGCGTCCCTCTACGGCGAGGCGCTGAAGAAGGCGTGCGGGTCCAAGGACCTCACGCGCGCGGGGGTGGACAAGGCGCTGCTCACGATCAAGGGGTACGGAGCGGAGTTCGGGATGTCGCACGACTTCTCGGACCCGGCGGCGCCGTCCACCCGGCAGAGCGTCATCATGAAGCCCGACGCGAAGATCCCCGGTGGCCTCAAGGTGATCCGCCCGGCCGCGGTGGCCACGGCGGCCGAGTCCTTCACGATGAAGCCCTGATCGTGAAGCCCTGATCCGTGGGGTCCTGACCTGTGAGCGGCGATCCGTGAAGCGCTGCCCCGTGAAGCGCTGATCCGTGAAGCCCCGCCCGCCGAAGCCTTCCGCAGGCCCGGCAGGGCGGGGCGCCGGACAACCGAGCACACGCCGAATGCCCGAGCGGGTCCGGCCGATTCCCGGCCGGACCCGTTCGGGCGTTCTCGTATCCACCGGTGCGCCGCGTGCCCCGACGGTCACGGCCGTGCCGGTGCGCTCTCCTTCTCCGGGTGCGGGCCGATGCCGGTGCCGGTGCCGGTGCCGGTGCCGGTTCCGGTGCCGGTGACTGCGGCCGGCGCCGCGGCCGCGTCGGACTCGCCGGCCTTCGCGGTGGCCCGAGTGCCCCGAGCGGCGGGGATGAGGGCGGTGGCCACAAGACCGAGCACCACGAAGCCCGCCGCGAGGTAACTGCCCAGCGCGAGGCCCTCCGTCATCGCGGAGCGTGCCGCGTCGGCGACGGCGGCCGTCTGCGGATGCGCCGACAGCGGGCCGATGGCGGCGCCGGCGCTGTCCGTGACCGCCGCGGTGAGCCGGTCGGCCTGGGCCGGGGGCAGCCCGGCCGTGGCCAGCCGGTCATGCAGCCTGGAGCTCAGCGCGGAGAGGAACACCGTGGTCAGCACCGCGATGCCCAGGGCCGAGCCGAGCTGGCGGAAGGAACTCTGGATCCCGGAGCCCTGGCCGGCGCTGTGGTGCGGAACGTCGGCGAGTACGACATTGGTGACCTGGGCCGTCGCGAACCCGACGCCGATCCCGTACAGGAAGAGGACCAGCGCCACGGTCCACCAGGGGCTGTCCGTGGCCGCGATCAGCCCGAGTCCGGCCAGGCCCGCGACCTCCAGCGCCAGACCGATCCGGACCTGGCCGAGCGCCGCGACCCTGGCGGCCATGCCGAAGCTCGCGCCGCTCGCGACGAAACTCCCCACCGCCACCGGGACCAGGGCGAGCCCCGCCTGCAGGGCGCTGTAGCCGAGCGTGAACTGGAGCCACAGGGGGAGCACCGCGATGATGCCGAACTCGCCGAGGCCGATGATCAGGGTGGCGATGTTGCCGTTCCGGAACGAGGCGACGGAGAACAGCCGGACGTCCATCAGGGCCCGGGAGGGATCGCCGCTCCGGGTGAGGGCCGACTGACGGCGGACGAAGGCGAACAGGGACAGCGCGGCGATCACCAGCGCGACCAGCACCGGGGAAGGCCCGCCGCTCCAGGTGAAGCCGAGGACGTGCAGCGGCTCGACCGTGCCGAGCCAGCCGTAGGTACGCCCCTCGACGAGGCCGAACGCGAGTGTTCCCAGACCGAGGACGGACAGGGCCGCGCCGATGCCGTCGATGCGTCCCCCGGTACGGGGCGAGGGCGCCAGGTACAGCACGGCGCCGACGACGATCAGTGCCGAGAGCGGCACATTGATGCCGAACGCCCAGCGCCAGGAGGCGTGTTCGGCGAGCCAGCCGCCGAGCAGCGGGCCCAGCGCGGAGGCGGCGCCGATGGTCGAGCCCCACACGGCGAACGCCTGGCCGCGCGCCTTGCCGGTGAAGGTCGCGTTCAGCAGGGAGAGCGAGGTCGGCAGGATCATCGCCGCCGCCACGCCCTGGAGGAAGCGGGCCAGGATGAGCAGGCCGCCCGAGGGGGCCAGCCCGGCCATCACGCTGGTCGCGCCGAACAGCACGACACCCGCGAGGAAGATCCTGCGGGCGCCGAGGATGTCGGCGAAGCGGCCGACGAGCAGGAGCAGCGCCGCGCAGACGATGGCGTACGACTCCTGGATCCACTGCGCCTGGGCCGAGTCGGCGTCCAGGTCCTCGATGACCGAGGGGACGATCACGTTGACGATCGTGGTGTCGACCACGATCAGTGCCACCCCCAGGGCGATGGCGATCAGACCGAGCCAGCGCCGAGTGGCGGACGGGTCACGCATCTCATTACCTCCATGGTGAAGTATCTCGATGGTGAAGGTAAATTGGGGCCGGGTAGGTTGTCAAAGTGATCCGACGGTGTGGATCACGGCGCAGGACGCGGTGCGGATCACGGTGTGGCTCGGCGGCAGGGACCGCCGGTCATGGACACGAGGGAAGGTGGTGGGCTCCCATGGAGGAACCGCAGCTCGACGGGGTCGCGGTGCGGCGCGAGCAGTTGATGGACGGGCTCAGGGCCTACGGTGAGTGCTACAACCGGGTCAGCCGCCGCTTCGCCGTCTGGCTGGGCCTGCACTCCACCGACGCGGACGCCCTGCTGGAGATCGTCGCCGCCGAGGAGCGGGGCGCCCCGCTGTCACCCGCGCGCCTCAGTGAACGCATCCTGCTGTCCTCCGGCGCCACCACCGCGCTCCTCAACCGCCTCGAAGGGGCCGGGCACATCGTCCGCAGCCGGGAGCACACCGACCGGCGGATCGTCACCCTGCGCACCCGGCCGCACATCCTGGAGCGCGCCACCGAGTTCTTCGACCCGCTCGCCGAGCGGCTGGACGGGGTGCTGGCCCAGTACGCGCCGGAGCAGCTGGAGGAGTTCAGAACCTTCCTGGCGCGGATGTCCGGCGCGATGGACGATCACCTGGCCGAGCTGTAGCCGGGGGTGGCCGGCCGGGGGAGCGGCCGAGGGGAGCGGCAAGGGGCGGCCGAGGGGGAGCGGCCGAGGGGGTGCCGTGGTCGGACGGCGGGCTCCCCGGTAACGCCTCGGTCTTTGGTCTGGACCAAGACGCACTGGTGATGATTAGCTCCATGGCGACCGGGCCCGCGTCCGGCCCACCGGGCCGTCGCGCCCCTCACCCCTGCCGCACCCTTTCCGGAGCACCTCATGTCCCTGCCGCACACGCCCTCCTGGCGCACCGTCATCCTCTCGCCGCACTTCGACGACGCCGCGCTCTCCCTGGCCGGACTGCTGCCCGGACTGCCGGGCCCCACCGCCGTGGTCACCGTCCACGGCGGAGCTCCGGCCCCCGGCGTCCCGGCCTCCGACTGGGACGACCTCGGCGGTTTCACCACCGGCGCGCAGGCCCATGAGGTCCGCCGGGCCGAGGACGCGCGGTCCTGCGCGCTGCTCGGCGTCGAGCAGGTGACCATCGACCATCCCGACGGCCCGTACCTCGACGGCGACGACGGGCTCGGGCCGACCGCTCTGGACGACCTCCTGAGGAGCCTCGCCCCCGGCACCCGGGTCCTCGCCCCGCTCGGCACCAATCAGCGCGACCACCGGGCCGTACGGCTGCGCGCCACGCGGGTCCTGGCCGAGGCGGGCGCCCCCGCCCCCTGGGTGTACGCCGACCTGCCGTACACCGGGCATCTGCCCGAGTGGGACACCGAGCAGGCGTGCGAGGCGCTGGCCGGGAGCGAGGCGTACGGCCTCGCGTACCAGGAGCTCCTGCGCGACCACAGTGTCACCCTCCGCCACGAGCTGCGGCTGACGGACGAACAGTGGGCGGCGAAGCGCGAGGCGGTCCTGTGCCACGCCTCGCAGCTCGCCGCACTCGTCCCAGGCCACGGCAGCTTCCTCGTCCGCAACGGGCCGCTGCGCACCGAACGGATCTGGAGTCTGGAACCCCGCGATCCGGCCGGCCGGGCGGAGTAGGGCCCTTCACGGCACCAGCGGCACACACGCGAGAGGGCCCGGATGCTGGGGAGCATCCGGGCCCTCATGCGTGTCGCGCGAGCGCGGCTACGGCAGCTGCGCCGCCCGTGCCTCGCGCCGGTTGTCGCGGAACGTGTTCACACGGCGGGCCGTCGCGAAGAGCGGGATCACCGCGCCCAGCACGACCTGGAGTGCGCAGCCGGTCTGGAGGAGCAGCTGACCGCCGGGCGCGTCGAAGGCCCATGCGGCGAGCAGCCCCATCGCGGCCACGATCCAGCTGAGCATCGCCACCGCGAGAATGCCCCGCGGCTTGGGGTACTCGACCCGGCTCACCATCAGCCACGCCACACCGACGATCGCGAGCAGCGTCGGCACGAAGGGCAGCTCCAGGAGCACGATCGAGACGACCGTCAGCGCTCCGAAGGGGCTCGGCATGCCCTGGAACATGCCGTCCTTCATGGTCACACAGGAGAATCTGGCCAGTCTGAGCACGACCGCCAGCAGCACCACGATCGCCGCCAGTGCCGATACCCGCTGGTGGGCGTCGTCCGCGACCATCCCGTACACGAGCACGAAGTAGGCCGGGGCGAGCCCGAAGCTGATCAGGTCCGACAGGTTGTCCAGCTCGGCGCCCATCGGGGAGGAGCGCAGCTTGCGTGCCACGAGCCCGTCGAAGAGATCGAAGACCGCGGCCATGAGCATGAGGATCACCGCGGTCGCCGCCGAGTGACGGGCCATCCCCGACTCGTCGCTGCCCGTGAGGTGCGGGATGAGGATGCCCGTGGTGGTGAAGTACACCGCCATGAATCCACACGTGGCGTTACCGAGAGTGAGGGTGTCCGCTATCGACAGCCGCATGGAGAGCGGCATGTCCTCCGTGCCGTCGGAGTCGTTCTCCTCGGCGGCCTGCGGCACCCAGCCCGCCTGAGTATCAGGATCAATCACGGTCAATTCGAGTCACCCCCGCGGTGGTGGCCTGGCCTACCTCGACCGCGACATCGACACCTTCCGGAAGGTAGATGTCGACACGCGAGCCGAAGCGGATCAGGCCGATGCGCTCACCCTGCTCCACCTTCGTACCCTGCGGGAGGTACGGCACGATGCGACGGGCGACCGCTCCCGCGATCTGCACCATCTCGATGTCGCCGAGCTCGGTGTCGAAGTGCCAGACAACGCGCTCGTTGTTCTCGCTCTCCTTGTTGAACGCCGGAACGAACCCGCCGGGGATGTGCTCGACCGACGTCACCGTGCCGGCCAGCGGCGCCCGGTTGACGTGGACATTCAGCGGGCTCATGAAGATCGCGACGCGGGTGCGCCCGTCCTTCCACGGCATGATGCTCTGCACCACACCGTCGGCCGGGGAGATGACCCG
Organism: Streptomyces sp. NBC_00654; assembly: GCF_026341775.1. Taxonomy (NCBI): domain Bacteria; kingdom Bacillati; phylum Actinomycetota; class Actinomycetes; order Kitasatosporales; family Streptomycetaceae; genus Streptomyces; species Streptomyces sp. NBC_00654. The sequence continues at coordinate 3,072,366 of NZ_JAPEOB010000001.1, forward strand.
GCCCTCGGTGATCTCGCGCTCGGGGTCACGGAAGAACCAGAGCATGCCCGCCGCGAGCGCGGTGGTGGGCACGGCCACGGCGGCCCAGCGCCCGGACTTGCGTGCCCGGGAGAGGCTGAGTGCGGCGGTGGCGACGGTCGGCAGGAGCCACGGCGATGCTCCGCGTGCGATGCGGACCCCACCGCGTGGTGCGGAGGTATGGCTGTCGGGCATGAATGACCTTCGTAGCGGATGATGCCGCGCTGGCAACGGGGGACGGCGGCTTTCCGGCGATGCTATCGGTTGCGAGCCGCAACTGGGCAAGCCAGCAGCCGAGTCGGACGGCTTGAGCGCACCTGCCGAGGGTGACAGGGTGTGATCTTCTTCGCGACTAAATCACCCCTAAGGGGACATTCAGCCCTGAAGTCGGTACTCCTCCAGGAGGCGGCGACCAATGATCATTTTCTGGATTTCGGCGGTACCTTCGCCGATCAGCAGCATCGGTGCCTCACGGTAGAGGCGCTCGATCTCGTACTCCTTGGAGAAGCCGTAGCCGCCGTGGATGCGGAAGGCGTCCTCGACGACTTCCTTGCAGTACTCGGAGGCGAGGTACTTCGCCATCCCTGCCTCCAGGTCGTTTCGTTCCCCGGAGTCCTTTTTGCGGGCCGCGTTTACCATCATTGCATGGGCGGCCTCGACCTTGGTGGCCATTTCGGCCAATTTGAACTGGATGGCCTGGTGCTGGGCGATGGGCTTTCCGAAGGTCTGGCGCTGCTGCGCGTACGAAACGCCCAGCTCGAATGCACGCTGCGCGACACCGCAACCACGCGCCGCCACATTTACCCGGCCGACCTCGACACCGTCCATCATTTGGTAAAACCCGCGACCGGTGGTGCCCCCCAGTACGCGATTGGCCGGAATGCGTAGCCCGTCCATGATGAGTTCGGTCGTGTCGACGCCCTTGTAGCCCATCTTGTCGATCTTCCCGGGGATGGTGAGGCCGGGCCGGACCTCGCCGAAGCCGGCCTCCTTCTCCACCAGGAAGGTCGTCATCGACTTGTGCGGAGCGGTGCCCTCGGGGTGGCCTTCGTCACTCCGGCACAGCACGGCCACCAGATTCGACGTGCCGCCGTTCGTCAGCCACATCTTCTGGCCGTTCAGGACGTACTCGTCGCCGTCCCTGACGCCCTTGGAGGTGATGGCGGAGACATCGGAGCCGAGCGCCGGCTCCGACATCGAGAACGCGCCGCGCACCTCTCCCAGAGCCATCCGCGGCAGGAACGTGTCCTTCTGTTCCTGTGTGCCGTGCTGCTTGAGCATGTACGCCACGATGAAGTGCGTGTTGATGATCCCCGACACGCTCATCCAGCCGCGGGCGATTTCCTCCACGCACAGCGCGTAGGTGAGAAGCGACTCACCCAGACCCCCGTACTCCTCGGGAATCATCAGCCCGAAAAGACCGAGTTCCTTGAGTCCCTCGACGATCTCGGTGGGGTATTCGTCGCGGTGCTCCAGCCGGGTCGCGACCGGAATGATCTCCTTGTCGACGAAATCCCGGACCGTGGAGAGGATTTCCCGCTGGACGTCATTCAGGCCGGCGGTCTGGGCGAGTCGCGTCATGGCTGCTTCTCCTGTGGCTTCACGCGGTCAGTTGGAAGGCGTCGGGCGGCCGGGCTGTTCGCCGCCGCGCTCCTTGGTGTACGTCTCGGTGGGGACCATCACCTTGCGGCGGAACACACAGACCACGGTGCCGTCCTGCTTGTAGCCCCTGGTCTCCACGTACACGATTCCGCGGTCGTTCCTGGACCTCGACGGGGTCTTGTCCAGGACGGTGGTCTCGCCGTAGAGGGTGTCGCCGTGGAAGGTCGGCGCGATGTGCTTGAGCGATTCGACCTCCAGGTTGGCGATGGCCTTCCCGGAGACGTCCGGCACCGACATGCCGAGCAGCAGTGAATAGATGTAGTTGCCGACGACGACGTTCTTCCCGAAATCGGTCGTCGTCTCCGCGTAGTTGCTGTCCATGTGCAGCGGGTGGTGATTCATGGTCAGCAGGCAGAAGAGGTGGTCGTCGTATTCCGTGACGGTCTTTCCGGGCCAGTGCTTGTAGACGGCACCGACTTCGAATTCCTCGTATGTGCGTCCGAACTGCATGATCAGGCCTCCGGAACGTCGAACGTGGAGGTGCGCTGCATTCCGGCCGCACGGCCCTTGCCCGCGACGACCAGGGCCATCTTGCGGCTGGCCTCGTCGATCATCTCGTCGCCGAGCATCGCCGAGCCCTTCTTGCCGCCCTCCTCGGAGGTGTACCAGTCGTAGGCGTCCAGGATCAGCTCGGCGCGGTCGTAGTCCTCCTGGGAGGGCGAGAACACCTCGTTGGCCGCGTCGACCTGGCCGGGGTGCAGTACCCACTTGCCGTCGAAGCCGAGGGCGGCGGCACGGCCCGCGACCTCGCGGTAGGCGTCCACGTCGCGGATCTGGAGGAACGGCCCGTCGATCGCCTGGAGATCGTGGGTGCGGGCCGCCATCAGGATGCGCATCAGGATGTAGTGGTAGGCGTCCGCGCCGTAGCCCGGCGGCTGCTGGCCCACCACCAGGGTCTTCATGTTGATCGACGCCATGAAGTCGGCCGGGCCGAAGATCAGGGTCTCCAGGCGGGGCGAGGCGGCGGCGATGTCGTCGATGTTCACCAGGCCCTTGGCGTTCTCGATCTGCGCCTCGATGCCGATCCTGCCGGTCTCGAAGCCCATCGTCTTCTCGATCTGGGTCAGCAGCAGGTCCAGGGCGACGACCTGCTGGGCGTCCTGGACCTTCGGCAGCATGATGCAGTCGAGGTTCGGCCCGGCGCCCTCGACGACCGTGATGACGTCCCGGTAGGTCCAGTGCGTCGTCCAGTCGTTGACCCGCACGACCCGGGTCCTGCCCGTCCAGTCACCCTTGTTGAGCGCATCGACGATGTGGTGGCGGGCGCCCTCCTTGGCGAGCGGTGCGCAGGCGTCCTCCAGGTCCAGGAAGACCTGGTCGGCCGGGAGGCCCTGGGCCTTCTCCAGGAAGCGCGGGTTCGAGCCGGGCACGGCGAGACAGGAACGGCGCGGGCGCAGCCGGTTCACCGGCGTCGTGGGCGTGGTCATGCGGGGACCTCCAGAGGGTCGAGCTTGTTCGCTTTCCGGATCTCGTCGACGATACGGCCGATGATTTCCGTGATGCCGAAGTCCTTCGGGGTGAAGACGGCGGCGACGCCGGCTCCGATCAGGGCGGTGGCGTCGGCGGGCGGAATGATGCCGCCCGCGATCACCGGGATGTCGGCCGCGCTGGCCTCGCGCAGCCGGTGGAGCACATCGGGCACCAGCTCGGCGTGCGAGCCGGACAGGATGGACAGACCGACGCAGTGCACATCCTCGGCCAGGGCGGCGTCGACGATCTGTTCGGGGGTCAGCCTGATCCCCTGGTAGACCACTTCGAACCCGGCGTCACGGGCCCGTACGGCGATCTGCTCGGCGCCGTTGGAATGCCCGTCCAGGCCCGGCTTGCCGACCAGCAGCCGCAGCCGGCCCACCGCCAGGTCCGCCGCCGTACGGGCGGCCTTCTCGCGGACCAGCGCGAGCGGGGTGCCCGCCTCGGCGGTGACGGCGACCGGTGCCGACGAGACGCCCGTCGGTGCCCGGAACTCGCCGAAGACGTCCCGCAGCGCCCAGGACCACTCGCCGGTGGTGACGCCCGCGCGGGCGCACTCCACGGTCGCTTCCATCATGTTCTCGGTGCCCGCGGCGGCCTTCTTCAGCGCCGCGAGCGCCTCGGTGGCGCGTGCTTCGTCACGATTGTCGCGCCACTGGTGCAGGGCGGCGACGACCTTGGCCTCGTTCGCCGGGTCCACCGTCATGATCGCGCCGTCCTGGTCGGCGGTGAGCGGGTTGGGCTCCGTCGTCTCGTAGATGTTGACGCCGACGATCTTCTCCTCGCCGCCCTCGATCCGGGCCCGCCGTGCGGCGTGCGAGGAGACCAGCTCCGACTTGAGGTAGCCGGACTCGACGGCGGCCATCGCGCCGCCCATCCGCTCGATCCGGTCCATCTCCGCGAGCGACTCGGTGACCAGGGCGTCCACCTTGGCCTCGATGACATGCGAACCGGCGAAGATGTCCTCGTACTCCAGCAGGTCGCTCTCATGGGCGAGGACCTGCTGGATACGGAGCGACCACTGCTGGTCCCAGGGGCGGGGGAGCCCCAGTGCCTCGTTCCAGGCCGGCAGCTGTACGGCGCGGGCGCGGGCGTCCTTGGAGAGGGTGACGGCCAGCATCTCCAGGACGATGCGCTGGACGTTGTTCTCCGGCTGGGCTTCGGTCAGACCGAGGGAGTTGACCTGGACGCCGTAGCGGAAACGGCGCTGCTTGGCGTCGGTGATGCCGTACCGCTCCCGGGTGACGCGGTCCCAGATGCGGCCGAAGGCGCGCATCTTGCACATCTCCTCGATGAAGCGGACGCCCGCGTTCACGAAGAACGAGATACGCGCGACGACATCGCCGAACTTCTCCTCGGGCACCTGGCCGGAGTCGCGCACCGCGTCCAGCACCGCGACGGCGGTCGACATCGCGTACGCGATCTCCTGGACCGGGGTGGCTCCCGCCTCCTGGAGGTGGTAACTGCAGATGTTGATGGGGTTCCACCTGGGGATGCGGCCGACCGTGTACGTGATCATGTCGGTGGTCAGCCGCAGCGAGGGGCCGGGCGGGAAGACATGCGTCCCGCGCGAGAGGTACTCCTTCACGATGTCGTTCTGCGTGGTGCCCTGGAGCTTGTCCGGGTCCGCGCCCTGCTCCTCCGCGACCACCTGGTAGAGCGCCAGAAGCCACATCGCGGTCGCGTTGATGGTCATCGACGTGTTCATCCGTTCCAGGGGGATGTCCTGGAACAGCCGTCGCATGTCACCGAGGTGCGAGACGGGCACGCCGACCCGGCCCACCTCGCCCCGGGCGAGGATGTGGTCGGGGTCGTACCCGGTCTGCGTGGGCAGATCGAAGGCGACCGACAGACCTGTCTGGCCCTTGGCGAGGTTGCGCCGGTACAGCTCGTTGGACGCCTCGGCGGTCGAGTGACCGGCGTAGGTCCGCATGAGCCAGGGCCGGTCCTTCTGGCGCTCAGTCATCTGGTGAACCTCAGACGTTCCGGCTGGAAGGGACGGACTGCTCCGACGGAGCGTCACGGAACAGATTGATGGCGTCGATGTGGCGCTCGCGCAGCTCCTGGTCGCGCACCCCCAGGCCCTCGCGGGGCGCCAGCGCGAGGACGCCGACCTTGCCCTGGTGGAGGTTGCGGTGCACGTCGTACGCGGCCTGGCCGGTCTGTTCCAGGGAGTAGACCTTGGAGAGCGTGGGGTGGATCTTCCCCTTGGCCACCAGCCGGTTGGCCTCCCAGGCCTCGCGGTAGTTGGCGAAGTGCGAGCCCACGATCCGCTTGAGCGACATCCACAGGTAGCGGTTGTCGTACTCGTGGTTGTAGCCCGAGGTCGAGGCACAGGTGACGATCGTGCCGCCCTTGCGGGTGACGTAGACCGAGGCGCCGAACGTCTCGCGGCCCGGGTGCTCGAAGACGATGTCCACGTCCTCGCCGCCGGTCAGCTCGCGGATGCGCTTGCCGAAGCGCTTCCACTCGCGCGGATCCTGGTGGTGCTCGTCCTTCCAGAACCGGTAGCCCTCGGCATTGCGGTCGATGATCGCCTCGGCGCCCATCTTCCGGCAGATCTCCGCCTTCCGGTCGCTGGAGACCACGCAGATCGGGTTGGCGCCGCCGGCCAGCGCGAACTGCGTCGCGTAGGAGCCGAGGCCGCCGCTGGCGCCCCAGATCAGCACGTTGTCGCCCTGCTTCATGTCCGCGCCGTTGCGGGACACCAGCTGGCGGTACGCGGTGGAGTTGACCAGGCCCGGTGCGGCGGCCTCCTCCCAGCTGAGGTGGTCAGGCTTGGGCATCAGCTGGTTGGACTTGACGAGGGCGATCTCCGCGAGCCCGCCGAAGTTGGTCTCGAAGCCCCAGATGCGCTGCTCGGGGTCGAGCATCGTGTCGTTGTGGCCGTCCGAGGACTCCAGTTCGACCGAGAGGCAGTGCGCGACGACCTCGTCGCCCGGCTTCCAGGCGTTGACACCGGGGCCGGTGCGCAGGACGACGCCCGCGAGGTCGGAGCCGATGACGTGGTACGGGAGGTCATGGCGCCTGGTGAGCTCGCTGAGCCTGCCGTACCGCTCCAGGAAGCCGAAGGTGGACATCGGCTCGAAGATGGAGGTCCAGACGGAGTTGTAGTTCACCGAGCTGGCCATGACGGCGACCAGTGCCTCGCCGGGGCCCAGTTCGGGCACCGGAACCTCGTCCAGGTGCAGTGACTTGCGGGGGTCCTTGTCGCGGGTTTCGAGCCCGGCGAACATCTCCGTCTCGTCCTTGTGCACGGTCACCGCGCGGTACGACTCGGGGACGGACAGGGCCGCGAAGTCCGCGGCGGTGCTGTCCTGCGATTGGATCGCGTCCAGGATTTCCTTCACGGTGTTGCCTCCGGCGAAGCTGGCGTCGAGGGAACGCTTGAGAGGTCCCTGCGGGGCAGGGGGAGCGGTGTGGAGGTGCTGCCGTCGGTTCGGCGGGTGGAGCTTCGGCCTGCTCTGTGGAGCAGAAGGGTGCCTGTGACGCAGGCGTCCGGGCGCGCGGACACGTGGTTCGCGGGGACAGCCGGCGTACGTGAGGTCCCAGCACGCCGGCCGCCCGGACTCCTTCAACGTATGGCACTCCGTGACACCTGACAAGGCACCGAGTGCCAACAATTTCTCTCACTTGTCATCCGGTGGGCACGCATGAGCAATACGATGGGTGTTACGGGTCGTTCTGTCCTGCCGGCGGCGCGTTACGGTGCGGGGCGGTACACGTACGGCGTCGTGGCACCCAGGGCCGTGAAACCCAGCCGGCGCAGGATCGGGGCCGAACGGTCGCTCGCGTCGACCTGGAGGAACCGGTAGCCCCGCTCGGCGGCGATACGCGTACGGAAGGCGACCAGCGCCCGGTAGATGCCCCTGCCCCGCCACGGGACCACCGTCCCGCCGCCCCAGAGCCCCGCGAACCCCGTGCCCGGGTACAGCTCCATCCGGGCGGAGCCGACCGGCTCGTCGCCCGCCATCGCCAGTACCCCGACAAAGCTGTCCGGGTCCCGCTCCAGCCGGGCCAGCACCTGACGGCGCAGCCGCGACGGGTCCGAGCCGAACACCCGCTCATGGGCGGCGGCCATCAGCTCCGCACCGGCCGCGTCGGTCACCGTGCGGAGCCCGATCCCCGCGGGCAGTCCGACGGCGGTGGCCGCCGAGCCCACCGGGGCGATCATCAGGGTCTCCGGCGGCTCCGGAACGAAACCGGCCGCCCGTAGCCGCCGGGGCAGATCGACGGGCCGGTCGTGCGCGTAGAGCTTCCACTCGAACTCGTCGTGGCCGAGCGCCGTGTAGTACGCCACCTGCGCGGCGATCGCCGTGTCCGCTCCCTCGGAGTCCAGCTCCGGGGCCGACCAGACGACGCCGTTCCAGTCGTCGGCGGTGCCCACCTGCCGGACGACCGGGCCGGCGCGCTCGACCCGTACGCCGGGGCCGTCGGGGCGGGCGTTCTCCCGCATCCCGTGGTCGAAGAGAGCGAGCAGAGTGTGCTGATCGTGATCCATCCGCCCAGCCCAGCACCGGCGGTGGGCGGCGGCAACCAGGTATCGCGCGGGCCGGAACACGGGACGGCGGGCCCGCCCCGGCGAACGGGACGGACCGGCCCGGCTCAGCGTTCCTTGCTGAGCGCCTGCTGGATGGTGCGCATGACCTCGTCGAGCGGCGCGTCGGTCCGCGCCACCGCCACCAGTACCTCGCCGTCGGACGCCACCGTCGCGGAGGGCGCCGCCATCGGCTCGGACCCGGCGATCCGCCCGGCCCCGATGCCCGTACCGAACGTCTCCCGGACGATCGAGAAGGCGTGGTCCAGCTGCGCCTCCACATCACCCTGGCCGCCCGCCCGCAGCCAGCGGCGCAGTACATGGTTGTGCGCGGTGACCACGGCGGACGCGGCCACCTCGGCCAGCAGCGGGTCGTCATTGCCCACGTGATGGTCGCGCTCGTCGAAGTGGCCCAGCAGATAGCGGGTGAACAGCCGCTCGTAGCGGGCCACCGACGCGATCTCGGCCTCCCGCAGGGTGGGCACCTCACGGGTCAGTTTGTAACGGGCCACGGAGACGGCGGGCTTGGCCGCGTACATCTTCATGACTTCCTTGATGCCGCGGCACACGGTGTCGAGCGGGTGCTCGTGCGCCGGGGCGGCGTTGAGCACGGCCTCGGCCCTGACGAGGGTGTCGTCGTGGTCGGGGAAGATCGCCTCTTCCTTGGAACGGAAGTGCCGGAAGAAGGTCCGCCGGGCGACACCCGCGGCGCCCGCGATCTCGTCGACGGTCGTCGCCTCATAGCCCTTCGTGGCGAAGAGTTCCATCGCCGCGGCGGCCAGTTCTCGGCGCATCTTGAGTCGTTGGGCGGCGGCGCGCGTGCCGGCGGCACTTTCCGGGGCGTCGGACGCGGCGGAAACACGGGGTGACTTGGCGGGCTGGGACATGGTGTGAACGTACTGCATCCGTGCAGGAGAGCGCGCCTGCGGGGGCGGGCCGCCCGGAGGCCCGAGCAGCCCGCCCCAGCCGGCCCCCGGCTCAGCGACGGGCATATTCGCGGAAGCCGCGCCCCGTCTTGCGGCCCAGACAGCCCGCGGCGACCAGATGCTCCAGCAGCGGTGCCGGAGCCAGGCCCGGGTCACGGAACTCGCTGTGCAGGACCTTCTCGATGGCGAGCGAGACATCGAGACCGACGACGTCCAGCAGTTCGAACGGACCCATCGGGTAGCCGCCGCCCAGCTTCATGGCGGCGTCGATGTCGTCGAGCGTCGCGTAGTGCTCCCCGACCATCTTGATCGCGTTGTTGAGGTACGGGAAGAGCAGCGCGTTCACGATGAAGCCGGCCCGGTCCCCGCAGTCCACCGGGTGCTTGCGCACCTTCGCGCACACCTCGCGGACCGTGGCGTGCACATCGTCGGCGGTCAGCACCGTGCGGACCACCTCCACCAGCTTCATCGCGGGCGCCGGGTTGAAGAAGTGCATCCCGATGACGTCCTCGGGCCGCGCGGTGGCCCGCGCTATCGCGATGACGGGCAGCGACGAGGTCGTGGTGGCCAGGACCGCGCCCGGCCGGCACACCTTGTCCAGCACCGCGAACAGCTGCCGCTTGACCTCAAGGTCCTCGGCGACCGCCTCGACCGCGAGGTCCACCCCGGCGAAGGCGTCCAGCGAGTCCGCCGCCGTGATCCGGGCCAGCGTCTCGTCGCGCGCCCCGGAGGTCAGCCGCCCCTTGGACACCGAACGCTCCAGCGACGTGGCGATCCGGCCCTTCGCCGCGTCCGCCTTCTCCTGGCCGCGGGCGGCCAGGACCACGTCGTAGCCCGCCTTGGCGAAGACCTCGGCGATACCCGAGGCCATCGTTCCGGAGCCCGCGACCCCCACGGACCGCACCGTGCGCCCGGCGGACGTCCCCGCGCCCTCCGGCGGCGTCAGCGCGTCGGGCACCACGGTCCGGCTGCCCGGGGCCTCGTACGTGTAGAAGCCGCGTCCCGCCTTACGGCCGGTCAGGCCCGCCTGGCCGAGCTGCCCCAGCACGGGTGCCGGTGCGTGCAGCCGGTCGTGCGAAGCGGCGTACATCGCCTCCAGGACCGTACGGGCGGTGTCGATGCCGATCAGGTCGAGCAGGGCGAGCGGCCCCATCGGCAGCCCGCAGCCCAGCTTCATCGCGGCGTCGATGTCCTCGCGGGAGGCGTAGTTCGCCTCGTACATCGCGGCGGCCTGGTTGAGGTAGCCGAACAGCAGCCCGTCCGCGACGAAGCCCGGCCTGTCGCCGACCGCGACCGGTTCCTTGCCGAGCTCCCGGGCGAGCCGGGTGACGGACTCGACGGCGGGCGGTGCGGTCAGCACCGAGGACACCACCTCGACCAGCTTCATCGCGGGCGCCGGGTTGAAGAAGTGCAGCCCGAGCACGCGCTCGGGGTACCGGGACTCGGCGGCCAGCCGGGTCACCGACAGGGCGTTGGTGCCCGTGGCCAGGATCGCGGTGGGGGAGACGACCGCGTCGAGCTCGCGGAAGACCTGCTGCTTGATCTCGTACGACTCCGGCACGACCTCGATGACCAGTTCCGCCTCCGCGACGGCCCGGAGGTCGGAGCAGGTACGGAACCGGGCGAGGACGTCGGTCCGCTCCCGCTCGGTGATCCGCTCGCGCCGCACGGCGCGGGCGGTGGAGGCTTCGAGGGAGGCGACGGCCCGCCGGGCCGCCGCGTCGCTGGTGTCGATACCGATGACCTCGCGGCCCGCGCGGGCCAGGACCTCGGCGATGCCGGTTCCCATGGTGCCGAGGCCGACGACGGCAATGGTGCTGAGCGGGGTGTCCATCACGGGACTCCAGGGTGAGTGACGACTGAGGGAGCACGGCGCGCCGGGAATCGGTCGACCGGCGCGGGGCGTGCGGAAGGTGCGTGCCGTGGTGCACGGGGCCGGGGTGCTCGGAGTGCACCCGGGCCGGGAAGGGGCGACGGACTCCGTCCCGAAGTCGCGTCTCGCGGAACTGCCGAACCGACAAGCAACTCCGGATGGCTGCGTCACCAGGCCATCGGAGCCTGCGGGGAGTGCGCCCCGCTCACATGAGGTTAACCGGCGAGTAATGAGCGCGCCAGCCCTGCGTCGGTATGTGCTGGGTCACACCGCACGCCCCGGAGTGAGCGCCGCCGGGGTCCACACGGAACGTACCCGCCGATACGCTGAGCGTCATGGATGAGGAGTTCCGGTCGCTCAAGCACCGGCTGCGGGACGAGGCGGGGCGGTCGGCGGCCTATGACCGGCTCATCGGCACCGACGACGACGAGGAGCTGGCCCGGGTCCTCGTCGAACCCGAACGTCCGCTGTGGGCACGTGAGATCGCCGCGTTCCGGCTCGGCTGCGGCGGTGACCGGCGGGCCTTCGAGACGCTGGTCCTGCTGCTCAACCACCGCGACCCCGAGCGCTGTGTCTCCGCCGCCCACGCCCTGGAGCGGCTGGGCGATCCCCGCACGCCCCGGGCGGCCGCCGCGCTCGCCACCAACACCCTGCGCACGGCCTACGCCCTGCACCCCGTGCGGCTGCTCACCGCGCTGCGCGCACCCGAGTCCGTCCCGGCCCTGGTCGGAACGCTGGAGCGGCTGCTGGCTCCGCGGGAGCCGCACTGGCGGGTGGCGCTCGCCTGCGTGGAGGGGCTGGGCGCGCTGGGCGACGACCGCGCCCGCCCGGTCCTGCGGGCGGCGCTGCCGCACCCCCGCCTCGGCCCCGCCGCGGCCGAGGCCCTCAGCCGGCTCCCGGCCGGCTGAGCCCGCGTACGTACCGGACCTCCCGGCCCGGGACGGGTCGCCGCGCCGGTTCAGCTCCGGAAGCCCAGCAGCCCGTGGAGGCGGCTGCCCTTGCTGCCGTTCGTGCTCTGCGCGGCCGCCTTCTCGGCGGGCAGCGGCGTCGGGTCGGGCAGTGCGGAGCAGACCGCGTCCACACCGGCCCGGCCGCCCTCGCCGCGCGGGACGGCGCCCGTGGCGAGGTAGTCCGCGAGATACGCGTCCAGGCAGTCGCTGCCGCTCAGGGTGATCCCGTGATTGCCCCCGCCCCGCTCCACGACCAGGCTGGAGCCCTTGAGCGCGCGGTGCATGGTGACACCGCCCTCGTACGGGGTCGCCGCGTCCTCGGTGGCCTGGAAGAGCAGGGCCGGCGGGAGCCTGTCGTTGGACACCCGCACCGGATCGAGCGGCTTCACCGGCCAGGACGCGCACGGGGCGTTGTACCAGGTGTTGTTCCAGGTCATGAAGGGCGCCTTGGCGTGCGCCGCGCGGGAGTCGTCGCGCCAGGTGCTCCAGTCCCGCGGCCATGCGGCGTCGCGGCACTGGACGGCCGTGTAGACCGAGTAGCCGTTGTCGCTGCCCGCGTCGGCGGCGCCGAAGGTCTCGTAGGTCTCGGCCAGCGCCTCCTGGTCCCCCTCGTTCACATAGGCGGCGAACGCCTCGGCCAGATAGGGCCAGTAGCCGTTGTAGTACCCGCCGGGCAGGAAGGTGTCCTCCAGTTCGCCCGGTCCGACCCTGCCGCCCGCGGGGTGCTCCCCGACCGCCGCGCGCATCGCGTACCAGGCGGCCTCGACCCGCGCCGGGTCGGTGCCGAGCCCGTAGGCGGCGTCGTTCTTCGCGACCCAGGCGGCGAACGCCTTGTGTCGGGCGTCGAACGCGTAGTCCTGGGCGAGGTTGTCGTCGTACCAGACCCCGGACGGGTCGACGACCGAGTCGAGCACCAGGCGCCGCACCCGCTCGGGGTACAGCTTGGCGTAGACCGCACCGAGGTAGGTGCCGTACGAGTAGCCGAAGTAGTTGATCTGCCGTGAGCCCAGCGCCCGGCGGATCACATCGAGGTCCTTGGCGGCGCTGACGGTGTCCATGTGGGGCAGCAGGTCGCCGTGCTTCTCCCCGCACGCCCCGGCGAACGCGGCGGCCCGGTCCCGCCCGGCCCGCTCGTCCCGGAAGGACGCCGGCACCGAGCCGGGGCGTACCGGATCGAAGTGGCCGGGTACGCAGTCCAGCGCCGGGGTGCTCCTCCCGACCCCGCGCGGATCGAACCCGATCACGTCGTAGCTCGCGGCGACCTTCGCCGGCAGTGCGGAGGCCACGAAACCGGCCATCGAGAGACCACTGCCGCCGGGGCCGCCCGGGTTGACCAGCAGGGGGCCCTGCGAGGTCTTCGCGGTGTGCGGGATCCGGGACAGGGCGAGCGTGACCTGGCGGCCGGAGGGGCGGTCATGGTCCAGCGGGGCGCGGACCGTCGCGCACTGGAGCGCCGGGTAGTCCTCCGTCGCGCAGCCGGTCCAGGTGAGCTGCTGCGCGGGCGGCGCGTTCACGCCGGCGCCCGCCGAGGACGGCGCGGCGCTCACCGGGGCGGGCGCGGCGCTCACCAGACCGGCGACCGTCGCGCCGACGGCGACCAGAATTCCTGCACGATTCGTCATACGGCCTCCCAGGGTGGAGGGAACGCGGCTGTGGGTGGCACAGCCCCCGCCGCATGGTCCCCGCATTCCGAGGGAAACGGACATGTTCCGCCAAGAGTTGACCCGATTGGTCATGGAGGAACGATCACCTGCCGGTCGGCGGCGGCGCGGCCCCGGTCACAGCAGCGTCAGCTGGGTCGGGCCGGGCGACCCCTCCCCGGCGGGCCCCGGTGTCCCGGACGCGGCGACGCGGCGGGCGGCGCCCCAGTCGGGCGGCCCGATCCCGAACTCGGTGGCCAGTTCGTGCACCTGGCGGGTGATCCGGCGCTGGTACCACGTCGGCGCGTACGACCCGTCCGCGTACATCCGCTCGTAGCGCGCCACCAGGTGCGGGTGGTGCCGGGCGAGCCACTGTATGAACCACTCCCGGGCGCCGGGCCGCAGATGGAGGACGAGCGGGGTGACCGACGTCGCCCCGGCGGCGGCGATCGCGCGGACCGTGTCGCGCAGCTGGTCTGGCCGGTCGCCGAGGAACGGGATCACGGGGGCCATCAGGACCGCGCAGCCGATGCCGTTGGCGGTGAGCGCGCGTACGACGTCGAGGCGCCGTTCGGGGGAGGGCGTGCCGGGCTCCACCGTGCGCCACAGCTCGCGGTCGGTGAAGCCGACGGAGACGGAGACCCCGATCTCGGTGACCTCGGCAGCCTGCCGCAGCAGCTCCAGATCCCGCAGGATCAGGGTGCCCTTGGTCAGGATCGAGAACGGGTTCGCGTGATCGCGCAGGGCCGCGATGATGCCGGGCATCAGCCGGTAGCGGCCCTCGGCCCGCTGGTAGCAGTCGACATTCGTGCCCATCGCGATGTGGTCGCCGTGCCAGCGGCGGGACGCGAGTTGCCGCCGCACCAGCTCCGCCGCGTTGATCTTGACGACGATCTGGGAGTCGAAGCCCAGCCCGGTGTCGAGATCGAGGTAGCTGTGGGTCTTGCGGGCGAAGCAGTACACACAGCTGTGCATCCCATCCTGGAACGCGCTGGACCCCCGGTTCTGGGATCACGCCGCGCAGCTGTCCCCGGCGGAGCTCGCCCGTGTCCTGGGCACCTACGCAACCCGGGTGATGACGCCCCCGGGTCGACCGCCGTCACCAGCCTGGAACTGATGACCGCGCTGCACCCGCCGACCCACGCCGTACGAGACGAGGAGACCGGCGCCCTGCGGCAGGCCGACACCAAGACACCCGGCTCGCTCGGCACGACCCGGTGGACTGCGCACCGCCTGAGGCCCCCGACGGACACCCGGTGCTCAACGCGCTGAACCTGCCGCGCTTCCACGTGCGCGGCCCGTCGGAGAAGCTGTTCGAGGAGGCCTACGACTGGGCGCAGCCGATGACCGACGAGGAGTGCACCCTGCGCTACCTGGTCGGCCTGGACGTGAACATGGCCTTCGCCGCCGGCGCGAACGGGCTGACCGTCGGTCTCGGTGAGCCGACGTACGTCAAGAACCCGGTGTTCGACCCGAAGCCGTCCGGCTCGTGGCTGGTCGACCTCTCCCACGTCGACCTGTCCCGCGTGAAGGCGGCAAGGAGTGGGTAGAGCTGGACGGCAGCCTGCTGCCCTCCCCGTTCACGTACAAGGGCGACCGCCCCACCGGCCCGGCCTGGTACGCGACACCGACCGTCGCCTACGCCCAGGAGCTCGGCTATGACGTGACGCCGACCGAGGCGTGGGTACGGTACGACAACGGCCGCTATCTGGACGGCTGGTACCAGCGGCTGCGGGACGCCTACCTCGCCACGATGGCCGACCTCGGCGTCACCGCCGACCTGTCGCCGGAAGACTTCCTCACGGCGATGGACGGCTACAAGGACCGCGACCCGGAGCTGGGAATCGTCATCACGGCGATCAAGGCAACAGTCAAGGGCGGCGTTGGCAAGCTGCGCGAGCCGCCCCGCGGGGAAGGCTGGCGGCCCGGAGAGCGGTGGCGGGCCCTGGAACGGCCGACGTGGCGGCCCCGCTCGGCGAGCAGGGGCCGCATTTCACCGATCGCACGCGTAATGGTGGAGCGGTCCACGCCGAACCAGCAGGCCAGGACATCGTGCGCCGTTGCATGGCGGAGGTACACGAGCATGGCCAACAGGCGGTCAATGAAGACCAGCTTGTGCTTGGCTCCGGCACCGATGGCCCGGCGGCGGGGGTGTGACGTCAACACGGCCTGGTGCCGCTCGTGCAATAACGGGCCGAGTTCAGCGATTACAGCGGGTGTCAGCCCGGCGATCTGCTGGCTACGGATGATTGCTGTACGCGCCCAGTCCTTTGCCACACGGATCATGATCAACGATCAAGGTCTCGACGCGTTACCGCCAACCAGGCATGAGCTCGTTAGGTTGTCGGGGGGATGCTGTGGCTGGTGGGGGAAAGGGGTAACTGGGTCCGGTGTGATCAGCCATACTTTGAAGTGGAAACGCGGAGGGGAAGTGCGAGTGATGCGGGACTGTTGGTGAAACGTCGTGTCGGCCCCGACGGGGTACATCTCTTTGACCGTCGCACGGGTTTGAACGTCCTCTTCGATGAGGTCGATGCCCCTCAAACGCAGTGGGCCCGTGCGCCCCGCCAGGTTTCGATCGCCCTGACCAACGCGTGCGACCTTGCCTGCCCGTTCTGCTACGCGCCCAAGACCGCTGCGGTGCTCGACGCCGAACGGCTGTGCGCATGGATCGACGAACTGGACGCAGAGGGCTGCCTCGGCATCGGGTTCGGCGGCGGAGAGCCTACCCTCTACCGCCGCCTTCCGCAGGTGTGTCGTCACGCGGCGCAGCGCACGGGGCTGGCAGTGACGATGACGACGCACGCACACCGCTTCACTCCCCAGTTGATCGATGCGCTGGCCGGATCGGTCAACTTCGTCCGCGTCAGTGTCGACGGAGCTGGCACCACCTACGAGAAGCTGCGCGGTCGCCCTTTCGCCGAGCTCGTGCAGCGGCTCACCTGGATCGGGCGGACCTTTCGGTTCGGGCTCAACTGCGTCGTTAATGCTGAAACGTTGCCGGATCTCGACGCCGTCGCCGACCTGGCGGCTTCGGCCGGGGCCGCGGAACTCCTGCTGCTCCCCGAGCGACCGGCACGCGGACGCCCAGGCTCCACCCCGCACACCGTGGCCGCCCTCCACGAATGGATCACCAACTACCGCGGGCCGGTAGCCCTCACCATCGGCGAGGGCGACAGCGGTGCTCTGCCGACCGCCCAGCCGTTGCCAGGCGAGACGGGACTGCGCGCTTACGCCCACATCGACGCCGTCGGAACCCTGCGGCGCACCTCCTACCACTCGGCCGGCGAACCGGTCGACGACCGTGGCGTTCTCGCCGCGCTCGACTGCCTGCAGGAGAAGGGTGTCGCATGAAGGTCTGGTACGGGTACGGGACCGAGCACTCCATGAATCTCGTCATGATTGGCCGGTTCAAGGACGCCACTGCCGCCGAACGAGCCCACGCTGTCATCAAAGAGTTCACCAAGGCTTTGGAAGCGGAGGAGGAAGCCGGCCGCCTGACTATCGGCGAGCCGGACGACCGATTCAGCGACGAGGTCTTGAAACTGCTGAGCGACCTCAACATTCACAGCGTCGGACCCCGTGAGCTTGAGCAGTTCCTGTACGACCTCACCATGCGACGCGAGGGCGACTCCATCGTGGTGACCACCGATGAGAACGATGTCCAGGCGCTGCTTAAGGTCCTCCTGGACAAGGGGGCCCGCATCGAGGTGTATTCCGCGCACGACTACCCCGGCACCGGCCACGGCCGGGGCGAGTAGGGGGCGAGCGATCCGATGACCGGTCTGGATTGGGAGAAGTTCACCGCGCTGCCAGGAAGCCGCCGGGACAACTTCGAGCTGCTGTGCAGGGGGGCCGTGACCCACGCATACGCTCGTTACGGTCGCTTCATCGCCCTGGCCCAGCAGCCTGGGGTCGAGTTCCACCTCGACATCGACCAGCCCGCCTGCCCCCTGGGTGAACCCGGTCGCTGCTTCGGGTGGCAGACCAAGTGGTGGGACATCCCCTCGGGCCGCGCCATCGGTGCCACCCGCCGAGCCGATATCGAGGATTCCCTCAAGAAGACCGAGAAGCACTTCCCGGGCATCACCGACTTCGTGCTGTGGACCCGGCGCCCTCTCACCACCGGTGACCAAGCGTGGTTCCGCGGTCTGCCCACCAAAATGAAGCTGCACCTGGCCACGGAGGTCGAGCTCGACCATCTCCTCGTCGGAGATGCCATCTTGCTGCGCGAGTCCTACTTCGGTTCCCTCGTCCTGACCCCGGAGCGTCTGGCCGAACAGCACGAGCGGGCCGCCGCCGAGGCGGGCGAACGCTGGATTCCCGAGGTGCATCAGGCATCGGCTGCCGAACGCCGGCTTCGGCGGATGCTCGCCGAACCCGACGCGTGGGACGACTTGAGCGACACTCACCACAACATCGCCCGCTTCGAAGCGGCCCTTGATGACGCGGCCATAACCATGCCTCCCCCGCTGGCCGAGCAGACCGCGACGATCATCGCCACGGGACGAGACGTCTCCGAACTTCTGCACGAGGCACACCAGCAGATCCGCAACAGCCAGCCCTCCCCGCTGCTGGGCGCCACCGACCGCACCGTGCCCCCGGCTCCCCTGGCGCAGCCCACCGTGCTTCGGCGGCTGCGGGCCCTGCGGCATCCCGCCGCGCTGCCGCTGACCAACCTGATCGCCCACATCCGTGACGCCGCCGCTCTCGCTCACCACGTCACCGATCACCTGGCGACCCGACTCGCGGTCGTCACCGGCGACGCCGGATTCGGCAAAACACAACTGTCTGCGACGCTTACCGCGCCGACCGCGGCACGCCCCGCCGGTGTCCTGCTCTACGGCAGGCGCCTGGGCGCCCGACAGAGCCTCGACAACCTCGCCAGTCAGATCACCGTAGCGGGCAAGCCCTTGTCCTCCTTTGAGGAACTCCTTGCCGCCGTCGACGCGGCTGCACAGCGCGCCGGATGCCGGCTGCCCATCGTCATCGACGGTCTCAACGAGGCCGAAACCCCTGCTATGTGGTCGCCGTTGCTGAGCAGCCTGCAGGTGACTCTCAAGCGGTACCCGTCCGTACTCGTGGTTTGCACGGTCCGCGAGGCATTCCTCGACGACACCATCCCCCCCCGGCGTGAACGACATTTACGAGCTCGACGGATTCGACGAGGACCTCGACGAGGCCATCGCCCGCTACTTCACCCACTACAAAATCGAACCAGGCGACGCCGACCTACCGCGCGAACTCCTCAGTCATCCACTGACACTGAAGATCTACTGCACCGTAGCCAACCGGGAGCGCAGACAGCCCGTCAGTGCTGCGAGCCTGCCCAGCTCCCTCACCGGAATCTTCAGCGCTTTCCTCACCTTCGCCGCCCGCCGCGTCTACGAACTCATCCCGTCCATCCACCCCAACGACGTCAACCAGGCCCTCGACGCGCTGGGAGACGCCCTGTGGGAGAAGCAGGCCCGCGATCTTCCCGACACCCAGGCGAAGCAACTCTGCCAGGACACCAATCGCCGCTGGCAGGAAAGCCTTCTCGCCGCACTCGAACACGAGGGCGTCCTCCTGCGTCACCCGGACGACGTGGGCGGCGCGGCCTGGTCGTTCGTCTACGACCTGATGGCCGGACACGTCGTCGCCACTAGTCTGGTGCGCACCCACGGCAGTAGAGGCATCCGCCAGCTGTTGCACGAAGACACCACCACGGCACGCTTCAACGGGACGCCGGAGGAACGCCATCCGCTCGCCACCGACATCTTCCAGGCCCTGGCAGGTGTTCTGCCCCGCGCCGGCGCAGCGCAATTGTGGCAGTCCGTTGCCGAACCCCTCCGTCTGCGTGCCCTCCTGCAGTCCGCCCGGCTCGAAGCAGACCACCTCGACTCCGCTACCGTGGACGCCCTTGCCGCACACTGCGATGACCTCCGGGGAAGAAGCGACATTCTCCAACGGCTTTACAGCACCCGCGCAGCCCCTCGGCATCCCCTCAACGCGGTCTTCCTCGACCGGATTCTGCGTAACCGCTCCGTCGCCGACCGCGACCTGCGGTGGAGTGAGTGGCAGCGTGGCCACAGCCGCCGCCGCCGCCTCCTCGTCGACGCCGCCGCCCTGGCCACACGCTGGCGCGAGCATCTGCACCGCGCGGAGTCCGACGGGCTGCGAGCCCGGTGGCTGATGTGGACGCTGACCAGCACTGACCGTGACCTCCGCGATGCCGCCACGGCGGCCCTGTACTGGTACGGCCGGCGCGACATCAATGGCCTGTTCAACCTCGCACTGGAAGCGATCACCATCAACGATGCCTACGTCGGCGAACGTATGGTCGCCGCCTGCTACGGCGTCGCGACGGCTCACCCGCTCCATAATCCGGACCTGGATGCCGCCCTGCCTGACTACCTCGCAGGACTACTGAACGCATACACCGGGGCCGAAGCGACCCACCCCACCTTCCACGCCCTGATCAGGTACTACGTCTCCTCAACGTTCGATCTCGCGCACCGCTCGTATCCCGCTACGGTGCCAGACACAGCCGAACTGCCTCTGACTTTCAGCCCAGCACCGGCCATCACCCCGCTGGCCGAGGGCGACCCGCGCCGGGATGACGTCAGCTCGACGATCGGCATGGACTTCGGTAACTACACCCTCGGGCGCCTGTTTTCGGACCGCGACAACTACGACGACTCCCATCCCGGCCACCGGGAAGCCACCGCTGTCGTCCTCGGTGTAGTGCACGCACTGGGCTGGCGCCCTGACCCGTTCGACGAGGTGGAACGCCGCATCACCTCAGCAGCCTCCCTCCGGCGTCGCACCTCCGGCGGCCGGACCGACCGCTACGGCAAGAAGTACGGCTGGGTCGGCTTCCACACCATGGCGGGCATGCTCGCTGACCGCGGCCAGCCACCCGAGGACCTCGAAGTAGATATCGACCCGACCTTCCCCCAGCCCTCTCAGCCGGTCCCGGTCCCGCTTGGCACATGGACGCTGCGGACCCCAGCCGACGACCTCGAATGGCTGCGCCACGGAATCGTCGACGTGCCGGACGACTTCCTTGCGCCGGCCCGGCTCGGTGAGGACGAAGGCCCATGGG
This sequence comes from Streptomyces sp. NBC_00654, assembly GCF_026341775.1. Classification (NCBI taxonomy): domain Bacteria; kingdom Bacillati; phylum Actinomycetota; class Actinomycetes; order Kitasatosporales; family Streptomycetaceae; genus Streptomyces; species Streptomyces sp. NBC_00654. Next base: position 3,092,529 of record NZ_JAPEOB010000001.1, read on the forward strand.
TACTCGTGCACGCAGAGATCGACACCGAGGATGTGACCACCGGACGCGACGCCTTCGGCCTGTTCAACACCGTCCTCATCGACCAGGAGAACCTGACCGATCTCCTAGAGGTGTTCGATGCCTTGCCTCACCCCGGCCGAGACACGATCGACTTGCCAACCGAGTATTACGTCTTCGCCGGCGAGATCCCATGGCACACCCGGTTCGCTGCACCCGAACCTGGACTGACCACCGAGGACCTGTACAGCGGCACACCTCGCTACGACCGGCCCGACCTCCGCTTCGAGCGGCTGGCCCACCACTTCGTCTGGGAGCCCCACCACAGCAGCCAAAACCAGGCGACCGCCTACGTCCCCAGCAGACCGTTCTCACAGGCTTTCGACCTGCGTACTCTCCCGGTCGGCTTCGACCAGTGTGAACCCTCCGGTGCACACGCCGCCCGGTCTTTCGCTGCCCCCTCCGGCTTCTCGGGAGGACTGTTGTACCTGCGTGCCGACCTCCTTCGACAGTATGCGGCCGGCCGTGCGATCGTCACCCTCTGCTGGGGGGAGCGGCAGATCACGACCGCCTGGCCCGAAAGACCGTCCGGCGCCTTGAGTGATCTATACCGGGCTTATCAGAACATCTGGCGTCAGGCTAAGCAGCACTGAATCCGATGAGGAAGCTCGTGGGCAACCTCGTGACCCATCAGCTCCGTTGGGCCGAGAGGGACCGCCAGGAGGCCGTCTGGGTCGAGCGGCAGATGGCCACCGCACCCTCCTGACCGTGGCCCAGACTCAGATGCTCCGGCGCATGAAGACGGATCTGATGCAGTTGGTACGAACACGCGCCTGAAACCTCGGTGACGCTGTCATCCCTCAGCCGTATCTTCGATAGATGAGCAAGCCCGATGGCAGGAAGACGAAGCGCCACCACCACACCGTGCCGCGCTTCTACCTGCGACGTTTCGCAGCGCCGGACAGCCGCCTCCTACGGGTGCCCATCGATGGCAGCGCTGCCCGCCTCGTGGGGGTGGGCGACGCTGCTGTTCACAAGGACTTCTACTCATTCAGAGGACCAGACGGATCCCTTGACGATGTGGTCGAAAACCAGCTCTCCGTTGTGGAGGACGCAGCAGCTCCTGTTCTGCGAAGGGTTGTAGACGAGCGCCGATGGCCTCTGTTCGGGGATGACCGCGAGATCATGGCCCTCTGGGTCGCGCTTCAGTACCTGAGGGTCCCCGCTCACCGAAAGGCCGGGAATGAGGTCACCGACCACTTGGTCAAGACCACGATGGCGATGGGCGGTAAGCCCGGCCTGCGGAGTCGGATGGAGGAGTTGGCGAAGGGCCCCGTCGCTGACGACGAAGTCGAGCGTGCATGGGCTGAGGTGAGCGACTTCTCGAACTATGAAGTTCGATCCGACAACGCGGAACATCTCAGCCTGATGGGGATGATGATCCCGGAGATAGCTCTGTTGCTGATGAGCCGGACGTGGGTCTTGGTGAGGTTCAGCCGGAAGACGCTTATTACCTCTGACCATCCTGTTGTGCAGATCTGGGACCCCTCGGTACCGGATTGGATTGGCCAGGGCATGGCGACTGTCCCCGCCGTCTGTCTGCCCCTCGATCGGCGCGTCGCTCTGTTGATGTTGCTTCCTGGCGGTGCGCCGGACCGCGAGACGACGCCTACCGTGGCGATGGCGCGCGATCTCAATCAACGAGTGGCGGCCAGCGCGCGAGGCGCCGTCTTTCACCATCCTGAGGACGACCTGGAGGGCATCGTTCTTCCGGAACCGCGTTTGAGGGAGATGCGTATCAGCGGAGGCCCGGCAGGTTTTCTCCTCCCCGACGGTCCGTCCGAGGAGTTCAAGGCCACCATGAGCGAGGCTCCGGAGCCCCCCGCTACCGCCAGAGCACCTCGACGCGGTCCGGGTTCCACACGTTGAAAGGTCGGGTCGCGGGGTGGATAAGGATCTCCCTGCTCAGGCCCCGGTACGTCGACTGCCTCCGGGCGACGAGTAGTCCTTTCACGCCTTCCGCAGCTCGGCCGCGCTGATCTCATGGAGGTTGGCCTTGACCCCGTATCCGGCGGGCGTCGGCCATGCGGACGTTCAAGGTGTCGATTGCCTCCCTGATCTCCCAGGCCGGGCGGTCGCCGTCCAGGTAGTGGTAGGAACGACGCGCTGCCGACTGCGTCGGCTGGCTTCCGGGCAATCGTCGTGTAGCGCAAGCGACCTAGCTTGCCCTTTATTCGGCCGTCACTGGTCCGCTGTCGCGGCCGGTTGCTCCTCGTCCTGGGGGAGGCTGGCTTAGCTGCCGGGGTTGGTGCGCCGGATGCCCGCGTGCACTCTGGCGGGGACGCCGGGGGTGGGCGGGGTCGCGCGGATCTCGGTGATGCCGGAGGCGGCTCAGAGCTGTTGCAGCCCGTCCATCAGGGCCAGGGCGCTCTCCTCGTCGGCGGCGGTGATGCCGAGTGCGACGAGCCCGGGCTTGCTGACGTGGCGGCGGCGATGACGGAATCCATACCCGGTCGACGCCGCGGACGCTCAGGGCTTTCTGGCGACTGCCCCGTACATGGCGATGTCGCGGCCGTCGATGCCGTTCTGTTCCGGTCCGGGCCGCCAGGAGTGGACCTGGGTGACCCCCGGGTCCTGTAGCTCCAGGCCGTCGAAGTGCGAGGTGGCTGTGGCGAGTTCGCGCAGGACGAAGGGCATGCCTTGCTGGCGGTACTCCTGGGCGACCCGGTTGACCTCCTCTGGCGCGAAGTCTGCGGTGCCGATGGTCATCGCCAGGTAGCTGCCGGACGGCAGCGGGTCCAGCAGGCGTTGGACCAGGCGCCGGTCGTCCGGGGGCAGGATGAAGTGCATGATGCCGATCACCATGAGGCCGACGGGCTGGCTCAGGTCGATCAGCTCCTGGAACTCCTGGCTGCCGAGGATGGCGTCGGGGTCGTGCATGTTCGCGTCCACGTAGGCGGTTGCGCCCTCGGGTGAACTCTGCAGGAGCGCGCGGGCGTGAGCGAGGACGATGGGGTCGTTGTCGACGTAGACCACGTGCGATTCCGGGGCCACCTCCTGCACGATCTCGTGCAGGTTCGGCGACGTCGGCAGGCCGGTTCCGATGTCGAGGAACTGGCGGATGCCCCGTTCCTCTGCCAGGAAGCGGGCGGCGCGGTGCATGAACCGGCGGTTCTCCAGCATGTGCACGGGCAGGGCGGGCCAGTGCCGGGCCATGGCGTCGCCCGCTTCCACATCCACCGGGTAATGGTCCTTGCCACCCAGGATGTAGTCGTACACCCGGGCGGAGTGGGCCCGTGTGGTTGCCAGCCCGCTCTGACGGTCGTTCGGCGTGTTCATACAGAGCCTCTTTCGTCCGGGGACGGGCCTTCTCGACGGTATAGAGGCACTGTTCCGGGCGCAAACGATGAGGTGGTCGATACGGGCGGGGTCATGAGTCCGCCGGCCCGGCTTGCAGGGCGATGATGGCGATGTCGTCCCGGCGGTGGTGGAGAGGCGGCAGAAGGCCGCGGATCACGGAGGGCAGCGGCAGGTTCCGGCGGGCCAGCGCGTCGGAGCGTGTCCGCAGCCGCAGCAGGTTGTCACCGATGTCCGTGTCCGGCGTCTCCACCAGCCCGTCGGTGTAGAACACCAGGGTGTCGCCCTCCCGCAGGTCTGCGTGGAGGATGGCGCGGGTGAGGTTGTCAGTGACGCACAGGGGCGGGTCCGGGGCCGTGGGGCCGTGCAGATAGCGCGACGGCGCGTCCGCCGGGATCAGCAGGGGCGGCGGGTGCCCGGCGTTGGACAGGACGATGTGCCAGCCGCCGGGTGTCTGGCGGCGCAGGACCGCGTGAACCGCCGTGACCATCGATGGACTGTCGAGGGCCTGCACGATGCGGTCGAGACGGCTCAGGGTGACCGCCGGACTGGCGGCCGGGCCGCTGTCGTACACGAGCCCTCTCAGCATGCTGTTGACCCGTGCCATCGCCATGGCCGCGTCGAGGTCGTGCCCCGCGATATCGCCGATCGACAGGGCGAGGGCGTCGGCGGAGAGCCGGACGGCGTCGTACCAGTCCCCGCCGACCTCCGCCGCCGAGTCCGCCGGATGGTAGAGCGCGGTAATCGTGAGACCGTCGATGGACGGCGGCGCCGCCAGGAAGCTCTGCTGCAGCGCAAGCGCCTTGCCACGGATGCTCTGCAACTCCATCGTCCGGCGCAGCGGCCCACTCATCTGCTGGAAGACGTCCCGCAGCAGCGAGAGGTCGGCCTCGTCCGGGGGCGGGTTGCCCCGGCAGGTCGCAATCGTCGCCAGAGCGACGGTCCGGCCGTCCACCACCACGGGCACCAACGCCACACCCGTCGCCCCGGCCTCCCGCAGCCACCGCACGGAAACGTCCGAAAGCCCGTCCCCGGGAGGCCCGTCGGGCGGGAAGACCAACAGCCGGGCCTCCTGGCTCTCGATCGCCCGCTGGGCGACCGGACCCAGCACAAAATCGGCGTCCAGCGGGGGCAGGGAAGGCAGCCCGGGGGCAAGCCCCACACGCTCCTGCGACGCCGCGGCCGGTACCCCGGAAGGCCGCACACCGGCCTCGACGCCGTCCACGACACGGAAGATGGCCACCGCATCAGCGAGCTCGGGCACAACAGCCGCCGCCGTCGTCAGAAAAGCCTCCGAAAGATCGCGGGCCGCAGGCACCGCCGCCATACGCGCCAGCAACTTCTCCCGCATCCGGCCGCGCCAGTGCTCCTCCGCGTCGGTGGCCGTTCCAACAAACTCCACCTCACCGTCCTCGTCGACAACGGGCGCAGCGATGATCTTGACGTGGCGGAAACGGTCGACCGCACCCTGACGATCGTGTCGAGAGGGGACCGCTGCCGCGTGGCCCTGCGCCACGCCCGCTGGAACCAGTCCCGGTCCTTGGGATGCACGGCATCCAACCACGAGGTGTCAGCGCCGGGAGTCCACAGCTTCTCGGCGATCCCGCCCCCGGACAACACGGTGACGACACCGCCGGGCGACATCACCCACACCGACTGCGGCACGGCCCCCATAAGCGCCTGGTACCGCCTGAGGAGACGCTCCTCGTTCACGGCCGCCCCCTCCGCCGCCGGGCCGACGACCCCGAGGACCAGGCCGACGGCATGGCACCGCCTGCGGCCGTCTCCGATCGCCTCCGCCCGCCCCACTCTCCAGACGGCGCCAGTGGATCATCACCACTCATTCTCCGATGATCCCCCGCATCCCGGACATCAGCACACCCAGGCGCTCCGCGCGACCACCGAGCCTCCAGCGGCCGACGGCACCGCGGTATGTACTGTTCGGACGCAGAGTGCGCTCGCGGGGGCAGGCAGCCGGAAGCGAGGACACACCCCTGAGCACGACCGGGGGGCTCTCTCGAAAGCCACTGCGTGCGGGCTCTGGGGACACGCCTGACTACGGGGCGCTTCTTTTACCGTGCCTGCCAGACCGACTGCCACCGTCAGGACGCGCGGTGCCGGACGGGCGTGCGGTCCAGGGAAAGGACGAGCCGACCGAAGGGGGCCTTCTCCTCGTCGTAGCCCGAGACCCGCGGCCACGGAGAGCGCCTCCCACCGCCCAGCGCTGCGGCGCAGTGTTCCACCAAGATCCTGAGGGCGTCGGGAGGGTGTCTCTATGTCCTTCGTCAAGGATGTGGTGTCTGGTGTGCGGGTGTTTGGGATGGTCATGCGGCGAGGGTGACGGTGGGGCTTCTGGACTCGTAGAAGGTGCCGTCGCGGAGCATGGCGAAGAGGACGCTGATGCGTTGGCGGGCGAGGCGGAGCAGTGTCTGGGTGTGGGTTTTACCGCGGGCGCGTTGGCGGTCGTAGTAGGTGCGGGAGCGGGGTCGGCGTTCATGCAGGCGAGGGCGGAGAGGAACATGGCGCGTTTGAGCTGCCGGTTTCCGCCTCTGGGTGCGTGTTCGCCGTGGATCGAGGTCCCCGAGGATCTGGTGGTGGGGGCGAGGCCGGCGTAGGAGGCGAGGTGGGCGGCGCTGGGGAAACCGGTGCCGTCGCCGACGGTGACCAGGAGGACGGCTGCGGTCCTGACTCCGACTCTGGGCATCGAGGTCAGGACCGGGTGAAGAGGGTGGGCCTCCAGCAGGGTGCTGATCTGGGCTTCCAGTGCCCGGCGCTGGTTGTGGACCGCGGCGAGGGAGGCGGCCAGGGACGGGATCACGATGTCGAGGGTGCCCGTGCCGGGAACGATGTCGGTCTGCTCGTCGAGAGCGTCGAAGACGTCGTCGATCAGCCGCGCGGCCATGCGCGGGGCTTTCGGTCGGATGAGTTCGACGAGTCTGCGGCGGCCGGCCTTCCTGAGAGAGGCTGGGGACCCGTATCGCTCGAGGAGCCAGGTGACGGCGGGGTGGTCGAGCCGTGGGCCCAGGACGCGTTCCAGGGAGGGGTGGAACTGGGTGAGCAGGCCGCGTATCCGGTTGGAGGTGCGGGTCGCCTCGGCCGCGAGGTCCTGGTCGAAGCCGGTCAGCACCGTGAGCTCGGCGGTGATCTCGTCGGTCAGCTCCAGCGACCGCAGCGTGTGAGGCATCGTCCGGGCCGCGTCCGCGATCACCGCGGCGTCCTTCGCGTCGGTTTTCGCCTCGCCGGATAGAGATCGGCGATCCGCCGCATCGCGAGTCCGGGCAGGTAGGCGACCTCGCAGCCCGCGTCGCGGGCCACGGTCAGCGGCAGGGCGCCGATGGACGCGGGCTGGTCCACGATCACCAGGACGGTGCCGAACTTGGTCTTGAGCTTGTCGAAGACGGCCCGCAGCTTGGGTTCGCTGTTGGGCATCGGCTTGTCGAAGACCTTCTTCCCGGCCGGGGTGAGCCCGTGGCCGTGGTGGGCCGTCCTGCCGACGTCCATCCCGAGGAAGACGCCCACGCCTTCGATGTCGAACATCGCACCCTCTCCAGGGTCGTTGACCATGCCGGCCATGGCGGTGGCACCGTGCTCGCGCATCCACGTTATGCAGACCTGCCGCCCACGTCTGTGCCCGGCATTGCGCCGGACCGGGCGGTGGCCGGGTCTCTCATCAGCGTCTCCGACGGCACCCCACAGGCCCGGCGACACCACCCCCCCCCAGGTCATCCGTTCGACAGAGGGGACACAGTCATACCGGGCCCGGAGGCCAGCGGCCCCATTGCAGGACCGCGAAAACCATAACGGGGGGCAGTGCCGGGGGCCGATGCCATTTGGGATCACCGAGGTTCATCAGTGCCCGCTATGGGCCCCTTACTGCACCAGTCATCGAGAATCCGTACTTTTTCCTCGAAGCGTCGGTCAGCGAGTGACATGGGAGCACGCAGCGATGCTCGCCCACCGCTCTTGAGAATTATCGATACTTGCCGTACGCCCAGGGTGCTTCGTACTTCGATTCCGTGGACGTCCTCGCGTGCTATCTGGGAGCGGCGGTCTCCGAGGACGATGAGGACATCCCGAGTGATTGTCACTCCGTAGCGGCGTGACAGCAGAGGAATCACCACGGTGGCAATCGCAGCAGCCACAAGGCATTGGATGAGTTCGGTGGGTTGCATCGGTGATGAAGTTGCCGCCGAGGCCGCGTAGACCAGGCCGCTGCCGACCAACGTGCCGACAAGGACGGGGAGCGCGATCTGGAGAGTACCCAGCCGGAAAGTGACCTCGGCGCCCGGTGAGCGCGGAACAGCAGGGAGGCCTGGACGATTCAGCATGACGCCTTCGATTCAGTGGACAGTTGGGTCGGGTGCCGGTGGTGTCGTGGACACCACCGGCACCCGTCAAGTCAATGCTGGGAAGTCACCGACTCGCTACTTGCGCTTGCAGTACTTGTTTTTCTTGCTCACGTTGCCGGGACGTGCCCAACCGTAGACTCCGTGGCCCACGGTGGCTCCGAACTTCCAGGTGAAACAACCTCCCCGCTTGACAGCCGCGTTGATGTTGTTGACTGACCACCAGGTGTAAGCCCAGGCGTAGGCCGTGCATGCCCCGGCAGCCACGGGGTGTATGAGCTTGGAGCACATGTACGCCTCGGCGACGGCTGCGCCCGCAGCCCCCATGGTGCTGATGTCGTCCTTGAGGATCTCCGTGTGGTAACGGGTGACGTAGAACTTGCACCAGAAGGAGTACCCCCTCCAGCCCCAATCGGTGCCGCACTTGCGCACCCAGCGTCGCTGCCCGTTGAGGTCGTAGCTGTTGACCGGATCCTGGTTGACGTAGTCGTAGGCCGTCGCCGAGCCGCCGTACACGGGGTCCGACTGCAGGAATCGTCCGGTCGACGGGTTATACAGGCGTACGCCCATCAGCACGTCGCCCGTCACCGTCTCCGTGGAACGCTGCTTGCTGCCAAGCCATCCGTAGCGGGCGGATGATTGTCCAGTGCGAGGATTACCGAATTCATCGTGGTCGAGCGCTACCGACGCCTTCGTGGTGTCCAGTGGCAGCAGCAAGGCAACGTCACCGTGGATGGTGCTCAGCTGTAGAACTGTGTCACCCGTCTTGCTCGTGGTGGCACCGAGGCTGCCTGTGGCGGAGGTGACGTTGCGAGTGACGGCTCCGGTGACGGTGTCCTCGACGATCCATCGAGGGCTGTCGCCGTCGTCACCGTAATGGTTCACCTTTGCGGCGGTCTGGGTCCAGCTTGTGCCGCTACCGGTCTCGACCTTCCAGGACCGCAGTCTCTGTGCGGCGTCAAGCTGCCACGTCTGTCGCTTGGTGCCGGCGGACTGCTGGTGGATCAGGTCGTTAACGTAGTAGCTGAGCGTGCTACCGGGCTCTGCTGTGGTGCGGCCCAACGCGTCGTAGGTGTACCCGGTGTCGACAAGGCGGTCAGCGCTGTCGTAGGTGTGGTTGGCTGCAGTGCCTCCAGAAGTCGGGCAGTCGGCGCCGGGGCCAGCGACTGCAGTGGTCAGAGACTTGCGGTTGCTGCGGGTGTCGTAGGCGTAGCTGCGTCGGGTGCAAATGGTGTCGGTTGTGTCTTGCACAGTGCTGAGCCGGCCCGCGTTGTCGTAGGCGTAGGTCTGGTCGGACCAACCAGCATGTGAGGTGACCTGGCCGTGCACGGATTCGGTCACGTTGTCGGAGTAGACGAGGGCCGAGTCGCTGTCCCGCGTGTACGTCCGCTCGACCAGGGCACCGGTGGTGTCCCGGCCTTGGGTGAGTGTGTACCCGCCGGGCAGTGTTTCGCTGCTGACGCTGCCGTCCGAGTCGTAGGTGGCCTGGAAGCTTCCAGCTATCGAGTCGGTGACCTTGGAGGTGAGTCCTCGCGGGTCGGTGTTCGTGTCGTAGGTGTAGGCAGTGGTGGAGGGGGCGCCATCGGTGACCTTGACGGGCCGATCGAGCAGGTCGTACTCGATGGTTGTGGTGCCGTTGTCTGCGTCGGTGTAGGAGACCTGTCGGCCGAGTTGGTCGTACTTCCTGAAGATGGTGCCCCCGGTCATCGACACGGTCTTGACCGGCTTGCCGGAAGTGGAGTCGTACTCGGTCGTTGTCTCTGGCAGGGCCTGGCCCAGGCCGCCGGTCACCGTGACCTTGCTCGGGCGTCCCGCACCGTCGTAGGTCGTGGTGGCGGTTCGGGTGACCCCATTGGCACTTGTGGTGACCTTGTTGGGGTTACCCCACCAGTCGTACTCGGTTGTGTTGGTGGGCAGTCCGGTGGGGTTCGAGCCTCCACCAGTGATCGCACCGCCCGCGCTTGTCTGGCAGGGCAGGTCTGCCCATTCGGGTCGACCGGCGCAGGTTCCGGTTCCGGTCGCGGACCAGTATTTGGTGATACGGGATCCTGCATCGGTGCCAGTGGCGCCGGGTTGGAGTTGCTTGGTCACCCGGCCTTGGGCGTCGTACTGGGCGGTCTCGGTGATGGCCGAACCTCCAGGGTCCTGGACGGTCTGGGTGTTGACCCCCTTGGTCCAGTCATAGACGGTCTGCACGGCTCGCTGCTCACCCTGCACCGTCGAGTGCTCACGCACCTGTGCGCCCGTGGTGGATGTGGTGAGCTGATCCTTGATCACCGCCGTGCCGTCGGTGGGCCGACCGGCGTCGAACTCGTTCTTCGTCCAGCTCCTTGCGGTCACTGGGGATCCGGCGGCTGCGAGAGTGGTCGAGCCGGACTTCAGATCTGCTGTGAGGTCGATGCGGTGAAGAGGGCCGAGTTCTTCCAGCTCTCGCGCACCCTTGTCATCGAACACCCAGCGGGTCGAAAGCAGATCCGCACGCTCGTCGCTGGCCAGTGCTGCTATGCCGAGCTCGGCCTGAGCCGCGCGGTCAGCTGCGGTGAGGCCCAGAGCGATGGCTCGGTTGGAGGCGGAGAGCTGGCGGACCGTGTTACCGAACCGGTCACCTTCAATCGTGGTGATGTGGCCGCCAGGAGCGGCGTTGTTGCTCTCCTCGCCGGAGACGCCGAGGTAGTGTACGCTGGCCCTTCGGTAGTCGGCCGTGGTCAGGCTGCCACCAGCGTGGGACGAGGGCACCACGTCAGGCGGGAGGATCGCGGTGGCGTCTGTCGGAGCGTCGAGCTGACCCCACTTCCGGACATCTGTGGCGCCCATCTGGAACGGGGCTTTGGTACCGGTCAGGGGGACGTCATAGACCACCGAGGTGGCCGCCGTGCCTTCCTGCACATCGACTGTGCCCTGCTTAAGTCCGCTGCGTGCGGCGGACAGCAGCATGCCGTCGGCCGCAGTCGCGCCGCTGCCCACCTTGCCGTAGGTAAACGTCCAGGGCAGCTCACCAGGTGGTGTGATCTTGGTGACCCGGCCGGCACTATCGTAGTTGTACTCGGTCTTGAGCGACGGGCTGACCTGTGGGTGCCATGCCTGCCGCAGACGGCCGTTGTCGTCATACAGATACGTCTGCACTGCCTTTGATGTGGCGTTAGCCGCTCCGGAGGCTGTCGACCACAGACGAATCTCCTTGACCTGCCCCGCGACGTCTCCCAGAGTACTGGCGGTGGCGGTCGTAGTGCTGGCGTAGACGAACTCCATCAGGCGGCAACCCTTGGTGGCCGGATCGGCCTTGCAGACTGCCAAAGTGGCCCCAGAGGTCGGGGCGAATACCTTCTTCGGGCGGGCCAGTTGCTTGCCGTCCACTGCGACGGTCTCGGACTCCATACTTGTGGTCGAGTCCTCCTGGCCGTTGTTGCGGGTGCTGCTGACCTGCCAGGTGCTCGCGCCGGCGGGCTTGGCGAAGTCGGTGATCGTGCCTGCCGTGTCGTTGAGGGTGAAGTTGCCCGTGACGCTGCCGGTCAGGATCAGAGCTTCCGAGCCCGGCTCAGGAACCCAGCCGTTCTTGGCCGCGTTGGCCGTGAAGTGAGTGGAATCACCGTCGATGGTGACCACGTCCACGGCGGTGTCGGAGATCTTGCGGATGTGACTGTAGCCGGACTCGGTGACCTCGGCCTCGATACCGGATACCCACTCCTTGCCGAAGATCGGCGCCTGACCGTCCTGGCGGGTGGCTGCATCGGGTGCACGCGAGGATGCCGTACGCGCGAGTGACAGACCCAGTCCGGACGCGTCGGTCGCGGTCAGGGAGTAGTCACCGGTCAGAAGATTGAGGCTGCCGGGACCTATCTCGTTGGTGGCGGCGCCTTCGGCGTTACGGTCGATGACCAACGTCAGTGGCTGCGTGCTGCCGGCGGCGCTGCTGGGCCCTGTGAAGTCGGCCTTGATCTGCACTGTGCCGTCGGGGTCGACGGTGTCGGTGGCGTTCCATACCAGGCCGCTGTTCTTGCCGCCGGTTAGTGGCACCGGCCATGCGGTGAGCGCGGTGCCGCTGGACGTGACGTCCCCGGCGGGGATCTTCACCCACGGGTCCGCCTCCGATCGGCGCCAGGAGAAGGACACAACGTTGTACTTGCTGCCGTCCGCCTCGGCGATTAGCGGCAGACGACGGGCCGTGCTCTCTCCCTCCGACGGCTGGATGAAGCCCCCGGGACCGGCATGGAAGTCGTACTCGAGAGGCTCGGACTTGTTGTCAGCCTTGTCCACACTGCGGACCTGCAGGGTGTGGCTGCCGTCCTTGGGCGGCTTGATCGAAAGGGCCTTATCGCCGACTGCGCCGTTGGTGGCTGCTTTGGTCCAGGTCGTGCCATCCAGCGACCACTCCAGCCAATTGTGGTCCGAGGCGGGCGGGGTGACGGTGAAGGTTCCCGCTTGACCCGCTCCCTTGACCCACGAAGCAGACGGGTAGTCCGTGGAGATGATCTTCGTCGGGGCGGAGGGGGTGGTGGTGTCAACGGTGAAGTTTTTCCACGCCGACCAGCCGACGTTGTAGTGAGCCCCGTCGTACGGTGAGGTGCGGAACTTGTACGTCTTGCCGTTGGTCAGCACACCGGTAGGGACCTTCACCGAGGCGACCTGCCCGGAGGACACGTACGGGGAGACGATGACCTCGCCGACCTGGGTGTTGGTGACGTTGTCGAAGATCTGGAAGGTGCCGTTGACCTTGTCACCGTTGGGATCGACGAAGGTGTCGCGCAGCGTCGGTGTCACAGTGTTGACGGTGTAGGCGCCGCCGTACGAGAAGTACGGGGGGCCGGCTTCCTGCTTGGTGCCGGTGCGAGGCCGGTAGTTGTACGTGACCACCAGCTTGGGCGGGTTGGAGACGGCGTTGGCGGAGTTGACCCGCTTCCACTGCCCCGTGACGCTCTCGTCCGTAGCACGCAGGCCCATGTGGCCACGGGTGGCCTTGGCCGAGGCCCACTCCTGCGCCAGCGTGGTCACGTTAGCGTTGATCCAGCCGTCGGGCTGGGCCGAGCAGGACGCGTGTCCTCGGGTTTCTGAGGAGGTGGCCTTCTTCGCGGTCCACGCCGGCTGATTCGGCGCTGCCCATCGCGACGAGGTCGATGCGGCCCCGGCGGACCACACCTCCCACGGCTGGATGGGACACGAAGAGCCGGTGTAGTTGCCGGAGTGGAAGTTCCACAGGGACAGCTTCGCGTCCGTCACCAGCGCGTCGGAGATCGGAGCGGTGTTCCAGGAGATGAACGACCGGGCGGTACGGAAGGTGCCGTCGGCGTTCGTGGTGCCCGGGTTGCCCAGGTCGAGCTCGACATCCGTGGACCAGTCACGAGTCTCGCCCTGCTGAACGTAGGTGTCGAAAACGTTGGAGAGCGCCGACGTGGACGGGTCGACGATCACCGGATACACGGTGGCCGGGTCGGCGAGGAACTCCGCATCAGGGGTGACGACCAGGTCGATGGACGTCCCCCTCTTCACGACCTTCATCGCCACGGGCACGCGGCGGGTGTGCTCACCGGATGCCTCGTCGACGGTGGAATCCCACATCACCGGCGCGGGCATCACCGCAGTCTTCTTGTTCCTCTTGTCCGTGAACACCACGCTGCCGTCGGCCTGCTGCTGGGCCTTCAGGCCCTTGGCCCTCAGTGGCAGCGTGTAGGTGTAACCGTCCGTCGTGGGCTTCTGCTTGATCTCGACGTACTGGTCGAACCCGGTACGCGTCGCCTCGACCACGACATCCGCACCGGGAACCGCATTGATGTACTCAGCCCGGTTCCCGTCCAGCTTCGGGGCGGGCAGTCCACCCTTCCACTGGAGGGTGATCTGCTCGTCGCCCTCGCCGAGGGTCACCAGATCGGCGGCCTTGACCGCCTGCGCCGCCTTCAGCGAGGCGGCCGGTGCACCGGTCTTGCCCGCCAGTTTCAGCCCCTCAGGGTGAGCCTTGGGCTCAACCCCGCCGCCAGCCACGGCGACCAGGTCCAAATCGACATCGCGCCACTTCCCGGTCACAGGGTCCTCGAAGCGGACTGGACCGGCCGTCAACTCGGTTGTGAGCGAACCGTCCTTGTTCGCCCAGGTCGAGGAGGTCTCCATACGCTCTGACAGCGCCTCGACCCGCTTGCCCGACAGCCGGGCGGCGACGCGGGCAGACGGAATGTCCGGGGCCTGCGTGACGGCCGTCGACTTGTCCGGTGCTGCGGGTACTGCAGGTGACTCACGTTCGGTAGCCATCGCGACGGTGCCATCGAGCAGCGTGACGGACAGGGCCAGGGCAAGACTTCCCGCTACGTAGCGCAGGCTTCCCCCGGACCAAGGCCGCCCGCGCCCCTCCGGCGCAGGTCTATGCATCGTCATGATTCCTCAGTCTCGTAAACACATCTACATCACCCATGTGACGCAGGTGTGAAGCTACCGGGGAATAAAAGACGGGTAACTGAGACAAGGACGTCAAGATCGACTTCGGAGTTCCTGAATGTGAAGTGACTTTCATCTCATGCGCTTTCAGTAGGATGAGCCTTTCCCTCTACGTTTGCTCGCGGATGCTCGCGCAGGGTCACATCAGCCCGGGGGGGCACGCACGAGAAGATCGTGTGGAGGATGCGCGGTCCCCTCGGGTGCGCGCCGTGCGCGGGCATTTGGCCTCTGCTGCTTTTGGGTGCGGCCGGATCAGTTGAAGGGGCGGGGCTGCGTGAAGCGGCGAAGAATCGCAGGGGGTATACCTGTTGTCGTGGCGGCGGGCATATCCGGGGTGCTGGTGTTCCACTCGGCGACCGGCAGTCCTGCGGGAAGTACCTCAGCGGACGCCAAGCCCGGTCCAGTGAAGCCCGACACCCGCACCGCAGCGCTGCGGGCGGGGATGGCCGCAGCGCAGTTCCCGGCGGTGAGAGTCACCGGGACGGTGGACTTCCGCACCCGTAGTGCTGACAGTGGCCGGTGGTCATCGTGGCTGCGGCTGGACGGTGACAGGGGGCAGGGCGAGAGCAGCGCGGCGGGACCGAGCCGACCTGGGTCAGCACGTCCAACGGGGTGGAAGTGAGGGTCAATTCCGGTGGGAAAACGTCTGCCGGGCTGCCCGCAGGACTGCGCCTGGACCTGGTCAACCCCGGCAAGGGAACCGTGTCCGCCATAGAGCCTGCGGCCTTCAGCATGGAGGAGAGCCAGGCTCCTTCACCGTCGCAGTCGGCGGCACCCGAGCCGGGCATCACCGGGACTCCCGAGCCCTCGGCCAGTGACGAGCTGAGCCCAGCTCCGTCGGTGAGCGGGTCGGCACGCACCACCACGGCGCCGAGCAGCACACCGTCGGGTTCGCCCTCCCCGTCGCTCAGGTGGAGCCCCGCACCGTCCCAGACACCGACGCCCTCTCCGAGCACGACGACGCCCTCGGTGCCGACCCCGACCATCACCTCGCGGGCAGAGTGGGGCGCGGACGAGTCGATCAGCCCAGAGGCTCCCGGGTACCTGCCGGGCGGCGTGGTCAAGGCGGTCGTCGTGCACCACACCGCCGAGACCAACAGCAGTCCCTCCCGGTCAAGCCGGTAGGCGGGACCGAGATCAGCCCCGAAGGCACCCTCGCCCAGACGGGATCCGACTTAGACCGACCGGCAAATGGATCACTTGAGGCGTCGGGTGGTGGGGCGGCCGTCCCAGCGGTAGCGGCTCGTCGAGCGTCGGATGAGCATGCGGAGCGTGACGAGAGTGGCGGCGAGGTAGAGGTAGAAGTCCACGACCTCGCCGCTCCTCTCGGTGCAGCGCCGGAGCTTGCCGTAGTCGTTCGTCCACGAGTGGGTGCGCTCGACCACCCAGCGCTTGCCGGCTTGGATCGGGGCGGGCACTCCCTTGCGGGCGATCTCGGCCGTGAAACCCAACTCGGCTATCAGTAAACGGGACTTGGCGCTGTCGTAGCCGCGGTCGAGGTTGACGTTGACGGTCTCCGGCATCGCGCCGACCTGCGCCTGCGCCGCGTCCAGGGTGGGGCCGAGCAAGGGTGAATCGTGCCGGTTGGCCCCGTCGGAGACGATCCCGAGCGGGACACCACAGGCATCGGAGGCGACGGAGCGTTTCAGCCCCTGCTTGCCCCGGTCCACCGGTGACCGCCCGGCCTTGTCACCGCCGGACGGGGCCTTGGTGATGCAGCCGTCCACCGAGATCTCGCTCAGCCCGAGGCCGATCATGCGGTCGTAGGCCTCGAGTGCGAGGGCATGGACCTTCTCGGATATCCCCAGTTCAGCCCACTGTTTGACGCGGCGTCGGATCGTTCGGTCGGAGCATCCGGCGCCAGCGATCCGCTCGTAGCCGGAGCCGTGGACCAGCGCGAGCACGATGTACTTGAAGACGGTCCGGTCTGGAACCCGTCGCCGGTGACAACCCAGCGGATGGCTCTCGGCGTATTCGTTCCGCACGGGCAGCAGAGAGGCGAATTGGTCCCACAAGGGTTCCAAAAGGCATGATGGGACCGCAGGCACGAGCCCTCCGGGTGATCACTGAGCGTCAAGAACTCCATGATCACTCAGGCTCGTGCCTGCCTTGCGTTCGGGCCCGGCTGGGCAGCCCCGCCCACCATTTGCCGGTCGCTCTTAACCTCCCCGTCATCGCCACCATCGGTGGCATCGCGATCCTCGCCGGTGCCGGAGTCATTTTCGGCCTCAAGCGCCGCCGCCCTAACACCACCTAGACAGCCTGACGCCGCGAAGGGGTGCCTCCCCGACCGCGCAGCGTAATGGGAGGCCCCCATGGACACCACCCGCGTCTCGCGAGCCGTTGCTCCCCAGTGCACCTCCGAGGTTTCACAGCTGGCGCATGACGCCGCCCAAAGCGACGGATGGGGCGGTCAGCTTCGGCTTCGGTCGGCCAGTGACAATCTGCCCCCGGCCGCGCGGACGGCCGGGGGCCTGTGCATGACCGCGGGGTCTTTCGGTGTTTCATGGGCCGGGTCGATTTCCGAGTCCAGGTGCGTGTACTTCCTGCGGCAGGTTGAGCCTTCAGGGCCCGAGGTGTGACGGCGGCTTCCTGCCGTCGCTGCAACCTTGCGCTAGAAGACGGGATCTCCGATGCACCCCGTAAAGGCATGATCACAGGAATGCGCGGCGCGGCCTTGGACCGAAAGACGCGGCAGCTGATCGAGAGCCTTGCACACGGGGGCCGGTATGGAGATCGGCCTGGCCCGCGGTCCGTATGGCGAGGCATCGGCCCTCGAAGCTGACGGCGCCATCCACCCGAACACCGGCAAGATCGAGAAGAAGATCCCCGGTGTGGGCGACTGGCAGGAGCGGTCCACCGCTGACCGCGAGCGAGCGCGAGACGGCCCGGGCGGTGTTTGCGCAGGTGGCTTCCGTCACCGTGGTGGATGGACACATGGTCGGCAAGACCTTGCTGGAACGCGCCCGCCGGATCTCCGCGGTTGCAGGGGCGGCCCGCCACTGGTGGATACCGCATGCTCCGGTGCCACCGCACGGGCGACGAGCTGTCAGCACCTACGACTCAATGCGTTCAACCTCAGTAGCCGGCTGGACAAACCTGGAAGAACTGTGACGACGGCATCACCGCATCCGGCTGTGGGAAATGATGACCGTGCGATCTGCAAGACTGAGCCGGAATTGGCCCCCCCAAACTATCTGGGGTGGGGTCTACGCCGTCGTATCGGGGTGGGGAATGCCGAAGCACCGGTTGTCCAGAAAGAACCGCTACATCGCCTTGGCTGTGACAAGTGCCGTCGTCGTCATAGGTGGTGCTGGGTTCGCAGCGCAGAGCTCGATAGCCGCCCCGGCGTGGCCGACGCAGAAGACCTACACGGGCCGCGCGTTCGACGCTTGTACAGCGCCCTCGCTCACTGCGATGAAGGCCTGGAAGAAGGACGCGTACTACGGCGGAGTCGCGGTCTACGTCGGTGGTAAGAACCGCGGCTGCACGCAGCCCAACCTGACCAAGTCTTGGGTGAAATCGGTCGACACGAGCGGCTGGCGCGTCATCCCCCTCTACGTCGGCGCCCAACCGCCCTGCCAGAAGAGCGCAAACAAGGAGAGGTTCACCGCGGCCTCCGCGGCCTCGGTCGGGGCGAACAACGCCAACGACGCGATCTCCAAAGCCTCAGCGCTCGGCATCAAGGCCGGAAGCCCCATCTACCTCAACATGGAGTCCTACGACACCGCCGACAAGGCCTGCAACGACGCAACCCTCACCTACGTGCGGTCCTTTACTAGAACGCTCCGCGCCAAGACCTACCGCGCTGGCCTCTACGGCTTCAGCAGCTCAAGCGCCAAGGCGATCGCAACCGCCAAGGACCGTACGGACCTACCAGGCAACCTCTGGTACGCCCTGTGGAACGGGCAGGAGACCACCACCAAGGACTGGCCTTGGAACCCGAAGCTGTACACCGACCACAGCCGCGGTCACCAGTACAAGGCCAACAGCAAGGAAACCCGCGGCGGTCACACCATCACCATCGACCGCAACTCCTGGGACGCACCGGTCGCCATCATCGGCTGAGTAGTCGACCGGAAAAGTACGACCCCGCTTCAAAGTCTCGTGACGGTCCGCCGACAGAGCCGGCGGACCGTTTTCATGCCGGGGGCTGAGGATGGGCGGGTCGAGAGCCCGCGGTCAGTCGGCGACCGGTCCACAGCAGCGGCCCCGGCAGTCCGCACGACCGCCGGGGCTGTCTCCGTGAGGGGGTGTGTCCAGTAGAGGGCTGATCCAGTTCTTGTAAGGGGTCAGTGGGCGGCCGGGGTGAGCCGGCCTTCGAAGGCGATCTGAAAGGCATTCAACGGTGCCTTCCAGCGCATGGTCCACCGCTTGCGGCCCTTGCCGGTCGGGTCCAGGCTCATCAGCGCCATGTAGACGCACTTGAGGGCCGCGGCTTCGTTGGGGGAGTGCCCGCGGGCCCGGACGGCCTTGCGGATGCGGGCGTTGACGGACTCGATCGCGTTCGTCGAGCAGATGACCTTGCGGATCTCGACGTCGAAGGAGAGGAAGGGAACGAACTCGGCCCAGGCGTTCTCCCAGAGCCGGATGACCGCCGGGTACTTCTTGCCCCAGGCTTCCTGGAACTCGCTGAACCGCTCGGTCGCGGCGGCCTCGTTCGGTGCCGTGTAGACGGGCTTGAGCACCTTGGCGATCTTGTCCCAGTCCTGGCGGGCCGCATGCCGGAAGCTGTTCCCCGCCCGCAGACACCATCGGACGGCTGATCCTGCGGAGCCCAATGCTGGCCCGGCTACTGCGGGTCGCTGCGGGCCGGGGGCTGGATAACCTGCACGTTCGAGATGCCGCCCTGATTCACGCAGTCTTGAGCGAGGTCGTGAACGTGCCAGTGGTAGTCCAATGGGGGCTCCATCGCGTTCACAGTGGTCTCAACAGGCGTGTAGCGATGCAGCGGGGTTGAGGCGCCGTCATAAGTACGCCCGAAATTATCCGTAGTGAGGATCGTGAGCGGTTCCTGGCCGGCCCATTCGATCCCTACACGAACGTCGTACTCCTCGTTGTCGGTTACTTCCGCAGTGGTGCGGAGGAGTGCCATGACATCCGCGATGGCGCACTCGATGGCGGAGGAGGCGACTTCCCAGCCCTCGAAGTAGGTGTCGTGGCTCTTGCGGTGCCCGCCGACCACAGCGGCGAGGGTGACCGAGCCGTCATGGTGGATGCTCATCCAGGCTTCTTTCCAGGACGAGCGATCGCCTATGGCCATGCTGACGGCAACCCAGCGGCGCAAACCTGGGCGGGGGCTATTCCGGTCGACGTTCTCCAGGGGGTGCACGCCGCCATTCCGCGAGGCGTAGGTCAGAGCCAGGGGCACCGTTTCGGACAGCACATAGCGTGCCATGTCGCGTGTCGTCCGGTCACGGAAGCGCGGGATGCGGGGGTGGGCGACCGCTATCAGCCAGGCGCGCGTGTCGGAGTCCCGTTCAGCGGACGCTTCACTGAACAGTGCGTCCAGCGCCTCGCTCGCGTGTCGGCGTTCCTCGAACCGGGCGCGGTACATGGCTTCGATCTGCCGTTCCTTCATCCACACGGTGTCGGAGTCATTCCGGATGGGCGCGCCGAAGTAGTCGTTCCTGTAGATCAGGTGGGGTCCATCGATGCTTGCGGGGACTTCCACGGCGATGGCCCGCTTGCCGCCACCTTCGAGACGGTGCACGTTCAGGCCGAACACGGGCGGGGAGATGGCGGTGATTGCGGCGCTGCGCAGCGTCCGTTCGTAGGTCTCATCGAACTCGCCGGCGTCGACGCGCCCGGTCGCTGCCTTCTGCGACTCTTCCACGCCGTAGACGATCAGGCCACCGCCGCTGTTCGCTATCGCTGCGACGTCCTTGGGGAAGTCTGTTTGCGTCAGCCCCTTCGCCGGAGGCAGCTTGCCTTTCCAATCCAGGTCGTTTGCCTCCGTCGTACCAGCAGCAACGGCCGCGTCGAGGAGATCGTCGGTCAGTGGGCCTGGTGTCGCTCCGACGGCGCGATGGAGTGCTGTGAAGCTCATGCGCCTGAGTGTAGGCATCGAGCGCGTACAGCAGCCGTCAGCCCGGCCTCGTCGCGTCCCCGCACAGGCGTGCATCCTCGCCGTCGCGTCCTGCCGAGGGGTGACAAACGTCCCTTTCGCCGCCTCCGGTGCGCCACTCTGGAAGGAGGCGGCCAGCGCCGTCGCCCAACCCGACGCGGTCGCTACCCAGTTGCTGGCGATCACCGAGGTACTCGCCCCCCTTGACCCGTACACCGAACGGAGCATGCGCGCCCACCACGCGCACGCCGCGAAGGCCCCGGACGTCCAGGTGGAGCCGGGCACGGAGTTCTGGGGGTGGGGCGGGCGCACCCTGGATGCCCCGACCTGTACCTATACTTCAATCTATGACCCCGTTTAGTAAGGGTGCGTCATACGAGCGCATCAGCAAGGCGGATGATGGCGACGAAGACGGTGTCATCCGTCAAGGCGAGGACACCGCAGAGTTGGCCGAACGGCGCGGAATCCCCCTGCAGGGGCGCCGCTTCCGGGACAACGACAAGTCGGCCACCCACGGCAAGCACCGCCCCCAGTACGAGCTGCTCATGGCTGCCGCACAGCGCGACGAAGTCGACGTCATCATCGTCTACATGCTCGGCCGGCTCTGGAGGAACCGGCGCGAACGGGCCGAGGGAATTGAGATTCTCCGCAAGCACGAGGTGTCCGTGCTGTGCGTCAAGGGACCCGAGCTAGATCTCACGACGGCCGCTGGCCGCCTCCTCGCCGGCCTTCTCGGCGAGGTCGACACGTTCGAGGTCGAGCAGATGTCGGAGCGGGAGCAGCGGGAGATGCGCCAGCGCGTCGAGCGCGGCCTGCCGCCGAGCGGGCCGCGTTGCTTCGGTTACACCGCAGACGGCACGGAACTCGTCGAAGACGAGGCCGCCGAGGTCAAGGACTGCTTTCACGCTCTGCTCGCCGGAGCGCCCCTCTCCGGCATGGCCGCCGGACTCAACGGGCGGGGCATCCTCAACCGCAACGGCAAACCCTGGTCATACAACGCCATCCGCGGCGTACTCCTGAACGAGCGCTACGCAGGGCTGCGTCAGTACCGCGGCGAGCTGCACCCGGGGAAGTGGCCGGTCATCGTGGACGAGGCCATATGGCGGGAGGCGAAGCACGTCCTTGAGGACGAGAGCCGGGCGACGAGCCCGGGACCGGGAAGGCGGTGGCTGCTGTCAGGGATCGCCCGGTGCGGTGTCTGCGACGACGGGACGACCGTAACGTCCGGGTCGCGGGGCGGCCCGAAAGGCACGCGGGGCATCACGACGCCGCTGTACCGGTGCCGGACGACAAAGCACCTGGCGCGCGGTACGGAACCGATCGACCTCACCGTCGAGGAGTACGTGATCCGGCGCTTGTCGCGCCCCGACGCCGTCGATCTCCTCGTCGACGAGAGCGCACCGGGGACGGAGGAGCTGCGGGCGAAGGCCGTTGCCCTGCGGTCCCGGATCAGCTCCCTGACCGACGAGTTCGCGGATGACGACGATGCGGACGCCGCCGAATTCAAGGCCGCTACCCGTAGGATCAAGGCCCGGCTGGCTGACGTCGAGACGCAGATGGCGCACCCGCAGCGGTCGCGCATCCTGGTGGACATCGTGACCGCCGAAGATCCCACCAAGGCCTGGAAGGATCTGACGCTGGACCGGCAGCGCGCGGTCGTCGTAACGCTGGCCACGGTAACGCTCCTGCCCGGCCGTCCGGGCAGGGCGCCGTTCGATCCGCGATCGGTACGGATCGAGCCGCTCCCGGGGATGGGCTGACCCCGCCGGCGACGCCGACGTATCTGCGGGTGGGAGGGCCGGTCACCCGGCCTTCCCGCGATATGATGCGCCGTCAGAACAGCGGCTCAGGTGCGACTTCCGAGAAGCATCCTCCGCGGTCATCTGTAGCGAGAACCCCGGGGGCGACCGGCGGCCCCCCCAGTCGACGAAGAGCACGACGACACAGGCGGCCAACGCTGACCTGAGCGTCCACACGGAGGCGCCGCGGTGAGCATCACGGGAGCCGCAGGGGCTGTCCGGGGCTCGCGGGGCGATGGTCCGTGGGCTGGTTCGGCACCGGCCCGTACAGGCCGGTGCAGGACTGCCTCGACGGCGTCTTGGGCGACTGACGTGTTCCCGAAGTGGCTGCTGCTGGTGCGTCGTTACAGGCGCTTCGCTGTGCGGTCGCGCAGCAGCAGCCACTGACTCGCGTCGGCGCCGCCTGAGCGCGCAGTCGGTTCACGCAGCAGCACGGTGTAAGCCGTCCTCTCCGCCTCGCTCGGGGCGGCATGCTGGCCTGGCGCCTCCGGAGCCGGGAATGACTTTGTCATGACTTTCCAGGCCCTGTCCGCTTTCGGAGTGCTGAGCATCGGCCCTCCCGGGCTCAATAGGGTCATGCAGTGAAGTACAAGCAGGCATGGGTGCAGCCCCGGTACGGGTTCACCGTCCATTCGAACGGCATCCGGGATGCCCCGGGCACCCGGTTCACGATCGAACGGGCCCGGATCTCATGAAAGGTGATCCCCCTGAATTCGGGGGTGTCGAACGTGCGCGTGGTCACCGCGTCCGCGGCGAAGAGCGCGCTGTTCCCGGTCATCGTGCCGTTCTCGACCAGATTGTCCCAGCGCATGGACGCCTCCTCGGTAGAGCTGGGCACAGAATAGAACACTTGTTCCCTTGATCGTGCGGGGCGGCACGCGGACCCCGATTTTGAGGGGCCGCACCCGAGGTGGTTGGCTCAGCTCACCCCCCGAACAACCGAGTGCTGGAGGAACAGCCATGGCGCAGGTCGAGGCCACGACAGAGCGGATCATCGCGGCGGACGCAGAGACGGTGTTCGATGCGCTGGCCGACTACCAGGAGGTCCGGGGCAAGGTGCTGACCGGCCACTTCAGCGAGTACGAGGTGCGCGAGGGCGGCGACGGCGAGGGCACCCTCGTCCACTGGAAGCTCCAGGCCACCAGCAAGCGGGTCCGCGACTGTCTGCTGGAGGTCTCCGAGCCGACCGACGGGCAGCTCATCGAGAAGGACCGCAACTCCTCCATGGTCACCACCTGGACCGTCACCCCGGCCGGTGAGGGCACGTCCCGGGCCGTCGTCTCGACCGTCTGGAACGGCGCGGGCGGCATCGGCGGATTCTTCGAGAAGACCTTCGCGCCCAAGGGCCTCGGCCGCATCTACGACGAACTGCTCCAGAACCTCGCCAACGAGGTCGAGAAGTAGGCACCGACGCGGCCCGGCCGGCACCACGTCCGGCCCGGCCGCACGCTCGACGGCCGGCCTCACCGGAACGGGTGGTCTTCCGGGGTGGCCGGTCGCGCGCCGTAGTGGCTCCGACCGGCGCATAAGCCCTCTGTACGCGCCGTACGCGCCCCTGCCCGCGTTTGCCCCGCCCCGCCGCGCGGTGCGAGAAATGGGCGGCGCAGGTGCGACGAGGGGAGCGTTACGTGGTGGGCGGGGTCACGCTGACAAAGGACGGGCCGGGCGACACGGCGGGGGACCACGGCACCGGGACCGTGGCCCTGCCCGCGGCGTCACCACCCGTACGCGGCCCGGCCGGTGCCGCCGGGGCCCCGGCCGGAGAGCTCGGCCCGCGCCGGGTCCGGCTGATCTTCCTCGGGCTGATGCTCACCCTGCTGCTCGCGGCGCTCGACCAGATGATCGTCGCCACCGCCCTGCCGAGGATTGTCGGTGAGCTGCAAGGCCTGGAGAAGATGTCGTGGGCGGTCACCGCCTATCTGCTCGCCTCCACCATCGGCCTCCCGATCTACGGAAAGCTCGGCGACCTCTTCGGCCGCAAGGGCGTCTTCCAGTTCGCCATCGTCGTCTTCGTCATCGGCTCCGCACTGGCCGGCTGGTCCCGCACCATGGACGAGCTGATCGCCTTCCGCGCCGTCCAGGGCATCGGCGGCGGCGGACTCATGATCGGCGTCCAGGCGATCATCGCGGATGTCGTCCCGCCCCGGGAACGGGGCCGCTACATGGGCCTCATCGGCGCCGTCTTCGGCCTCGCCTCGGTCGCGGGCCCGCTGCTCGGCGGTTTCTTCACCGACCACGCCTCCTGGCGCTGGTGCTTCTACATCAACGTGCCGTTCGGTCTGGTCACCCTCGCCGTCATCGCCGTCGTGCTGAAGCTCCCCAAGCCCGCCGTCCGCCCCCGCCTCGATGTGCTCGGCGCACTGCTGCTCGCCGCCGCCTCCACCTTCCTGGTCCTGCTCACCAGCTGGGGCGGGACCGAGTACGCCTGGGGCTCGCGCACCATCCTGGGCCTCGCGGCGGGCGCCGCGGGAACGGCCCTGCTCTTCATCGCCGTCGAGCACCGTGCCGCCGAACCCATCATCCCGCTGCGGCTGTTCCGGGACTCGATCTTCAACATCACCGGCCTGGTGGGCGCCGTCGTGGGCGTCGCGCTCTTCGGGGCCGCCAGCTATCTGCCGACGTACCTCCAGATGGTCGACGGGGCCTCCGCCACCGAGTCCGGGCTGCTGATGCTGCCGATGATGGGCGGGATCGTCGCGGCGTCGGTCGCTTCCGGGCACCTGATCTCCAGGACCGGCCGCTACCGGATGCACCCGCTCGTCGGCAGCGGTGTGTCCGCCGTCGGCATGTGGCTGCTCTCGCGGCTGGAGCCCGGCACCTCCCGGCTGGAGTGCGGCCTCGGACAGGCCGTCCTCGGGCTCGGGATCGGAATGGTCATGCCCGTCCTCGTGCTCGCCGTGCAGAACTCCGTACGGCCCGCCGACCTGGGCACCGCCACCAGTGCCAACAACTACTTCCGGCAGATCGGCGGCAGTGTCGGCGCCGCCGTCTTCGGGACCCTGTTCGCCGGGCGGCTCGCCGACGCCCTCGCCGTGCGCCTGCCGTCCGGCGCGGACCTCCCCGACCCCGAGTCGATCACCCCGCAGCTCGTCCACGCGATGGAGCCCGCGCTGCGCGACGCCTACATCCGCGCGTACGCCGACGCGATGCCGCGCGTCTTCCTCTACCTCGTGCCGGTGCTCGTGCTCGGCCTGTTCCTCGCCTTCTTCCTCAAGGAGAAACCGTTGGTGTCCCCTCACAGCCCCGAAGCGGCCGCCGAGCCCTCGCCGATCCCCGCCGCCCGTACCAACTCCGCCCCGCCGTCCGTCGGTTACCTGTCCGGCGTGCCCGTCTGCGGGAACGTCCAGCACCCCGACGGAACCAAGGTCCCCCGGGCGGCCCTGACCCTGATCGACGTCCAGGGGCAGCAGGTGGGACGCGGCGCGAGCGGTGACGACGGCCGGTACGCGCTGAGCGTCCCGGGCGCCGGCTCCTATGTGCTGATCGCCGCCGCGGGCGGTCACCAGCCGCAGGCCGTCAGTGTCACGGTGGGCGAACGGCCCGTCGAGCTCGATGTGGTGCTCGGCGGCGCCGGACGGCTCGCCGGTACGGTCGTCACGGCCGACGGGACGCCGGTGCGGGACGCCGCGGTGACCCTCACCGACGTACGCGGCGAAGTCGTGTCGACCACCCGCAGCGGCCGGGAGGGCGGCTATGTGATCACGGAGCTGGTGGCCGGTGAGTACACCCTCGCCGCCAGCGCCCCGGCCTTCCGGCCCGCCGCGCTGCCGGTCAGTGTGCAGGCCGCCAGGGAGACCCGTCAGGACATCGAACTGGCCGGCGGCGCGGTCCTGCGCGGGATCGTCCGGGCGAGCGGCGGCAGGCCGGTCGAGGACGCCCGGGTCACCCTCCTCGACGCGGCGGGCAATGTGGTGGACACCCTCACCACGGGGCCGGACGGTGCGTTCCGGTTCGTCGATCTGTCGTCCGGCGAGTACACCGTGATCGCCGCGGGCTATCCGCCGGTGGCGACCGTGCTCCAGGTCGCGGGCGGCGGGCGCACCGAGCGTGATCTCCAGCTCGGGCACGAGGACTGACTCCGGCCCCCGCCCCGGGAACCCGCCCCGGTCGCCCCGCCCGCGGTCCGATACGGTGCCGTGCGCGGGGCGCACACGGCGCGCAGGGAGCGCGTAAGGATCGAACGCGCGGTAAAGGAATGCGCCGGTTGCTTGTCGCTGCAACCGGGGCGCGATAAACCGTCCCTGACAACGAGTCATGACAGTTGTGCGGACGCCCTGGGGAGCAGGCCATGAGTGTGACGAGCCGGTACAAACGTGCCTGGGAGAGTTTCTGGAGCGAAGCCTCCGATGATCCCGGTGCCGTCTTCTGGGACGCCGAACCCGCTCTGACATCGGGGCTCCACCTCGCGCTCTTCGAGCCTCACCTGATGGCGGCGGACCTTCCCCTGGTGGACCTGGGCTGCGGAAACGGCACTCAGACGTTCTTCCTCGCCGAACGGCTGCCCGGGGTCACCGGAGTGGACCTCTCCGCGGCGGCGCTCGCCCACGCCCGGCGCCGCGACCCGCTCGGCGCGGTTCCCTTCCGTGAACTCGACGCGGCGGACCCGGAGGCCGTGCGCCGCCTCCACGGCGAACTGGGCGACACCCATGTCTATATGCGCAGCGTGCTCCATCAGTGCGACCCCGCCGACCGGCAGCCGCTGATCGACTCCATCGCGACCCTGGTGGGGGAGCGGGGCCGGGCCTTCGTCATCGAACTGGCCGAGGCCGCGGGTGCCGAACTGTCGGTGCTCGCACAGGGACCCGCCGGGCCGCCGCCGAAGCTCCGTCCGGTCCTCACGCACGGCATCGCCGCAGGCCGGGTCCGGGACGCGGCCGTGCCCCAGTACTTCCGCGAGGCGGGGCTCTCCGTCCTCGCCGAGGGCGAACTGCCCCTGCTGACCACGGAGTACGTGGCCGACGGCACCCGTATCGAGCTGCCCTCCAACTGGCTGGTCGTCGGCCGGAGGGCCTGACGTCCACACGGGCGGGTGCGGCCGGGACAATGCCGTGATGAGCAACAATCAAGTCGTTCTCGGCTGCGGTCTTCCCTTTGAACAGCGCGTCGGGCAGGCCGTCGGGGTATGGATACGCGAGGGCCGCGACCACGGCCATCTGCTGACCGGCAAGGCGTTCTTCGCGGTGTACTCCTGGTACTTCCGCCACCGGACCGGCCTCGACATCGCACAGGCGGAATTCGTCACCGCCTCGTACAGGTTCAACGGAGGCAGCGACGGCTGGAACGCCATGCTGCGGCTGCGGACCACATGCGAGAGCTGCCAGGACACCTTCCGGCTGGAGAACATCGGCGTGTGCACCGGATGCATGCGGTACACCTGCTATGCCTGCGGCGCCCACGGGTCCTGTGCCGGCGAGATCGTCTGACCGGGCTCACCGGGACCGAAGCACCACATCCCCGCCCACGCCCCCGCCCACGCCCCCGTCCGGGGCTCCCCGGCCGGGGGACCGGCTCGCCGCGCCACTCCAATGGGCTGACCGCGGCGGCGAACGCGATGCCGAGCCGCCCCCCCGGCCACCCCGTCCCCCGCATCCGCCGGAGGGACCTTCAGCGGACTCGACCTGTGGAGGTGCGGAACCCCCTGGCCCGGGAGTACGCGGGCGCGTACGGTGTGGCGGCATGAAGATCCTCATCAGCGCCGACATGGAGGGCGCCACCGGAGTGACCTGGCCGGCCGATGTGCTGCCCGGGACTCCGCAGTGGGAGCGCTGCCGCTCGATGTTCACCTCCGACGTGAACGCCGCGGCCCTCGGGTTCTACGACGGCGGCGCCGACGACGTGCTGATCAACGAGGCGCACTGGTCCATGCGCAACCTGCTGCTGGAGCACCTCGACGACCGCGTCCAGATGCTCACCGGCAGGCACAAGTCCCTCTCCATGGTGGAGGGCATCCAGCACGGCGACGTCGACGCCATCGCCTTCGTCGGCTACCACACGGGGGCCGGCGCGGAGGGGGTGCTCGCCCACACCTATCTGGCGAACTCCATCACCGGGGTCTGGCTGAACGGGGTCCGCGCCAGTGAGGGCCTGCTCAACGCCCATGTCGCCGCCGAGTACGGCGTCCCGGTCGTCCTCGTCACCGGCGACGACCTCACCTGTGCGGACGCCGAGGGCTACGCCCCCGAGGCCCGCAAGGTCGCCGTCAAGGACTACGTCTCGCGGTACGCGGCGGTGTGCCGCACCCCGGCCCGTACCGCCGCCGACATCCGGGCCGCTGCCCGGGAGGCCACCGCGCTCGCCGTCCGGCACGAGCCGGTGACGGGTGGCTCCTTCACGGTGGAGCTGGAGTTCGACGCCGAGCATCTGGCGGCCGCGGCGACCGTCGTCCCCGGCGTGGCGCCGAGCGGCGAGAGGCGCGTCGCCTACACCAGCGCGACGATGTACGAAGGCATCCGCACGTTCAAGGCGGTGACCACCATCGTGTCGTCCGCCGTGGAGGAACAATATGGCTGAGACCCGCGACCTGCTCGGACCGGTGGACGACCGGGCACTCGACGAAGTGGTGACGTTCACCTCCGAACTCATCCGGATCGACACCACCAACCACGGTGACGGCAGCTGCCGGGAGCGCCCGGCAGCCGAGTACGTCGCGGAGCGGCTGGCGGACACCGGCCTGGAGCCCGCCCTGCTGGAGCGCACCCGGGGACGCACCAACGTGGTCGCCCGGATCGAGGGCACCGACCCGTCCGCCGACGCCCTCCTCGTGCACGGACATCTGGACGTGGTGCCGGCCGAAGCGGCCGACTGGACCGTGGATCCCTTCTCCGGGGAGGTGAGCGACGGTGTCGTGTGGGGGCGCGGCGCGGTCGACATGAAGAACATGGACGCGATGGTGCTCGCCGTCGTCCGCGGCTGGGCGCGCGCCGGTGTCCGGCCCCGCCGCGACATCGTCATCGCGTACACCGCGGACGAGGAGGCCAGCGCCGACGACGGCTCCGGATTCCTCGCCGATCGGCACCCGGGGCTCTTCGAGGGCTGCACGGAGGGCATCAGCGAATCGGGCGCCTTCACCTTCCACGCCGGGGACGGTCTCTCGCTGTACCCGATCGCCGCGGGCGAACGCGGCACCGGCTGGCTGAAGCTGACCGCCGAGGGCCGGGCGGGCCACGGCTCCAAGGTCAACCGGGACAACGCCGTCACCACCCTGGCCGACGCCGTCGCCCGCATCGGCCGGCACGAGTGGCCGGTGCGGCTCACCCCGACCGTGCGCGCCGCCCTCACCGAGATCGCCGCACTCCACGGCTTCGACGTGGATCTGGACGCCCCCGGCTTCGACGTGGACGAACTGCTGGCCAAGCTGGGCCCGGCCGCCGAACTCGTCGCGCCGACCGTCCGCAACAGCAGCAACCCGACGATGCTGGACGCCGGATACAAGGTCAATGTGATCCCCCGCCGGGCCACCGCCCTCATCGACGGCCGCATCGTGCCGGGCTGCGAGGACGAGTTCCGCGAGACCATGGACCGGCTGACCGGGCCCGCCGTCCAGTGGGAGTTCCACCACCGGGAGGTCGCGCTCCAGGCCCCCGTCGACTCACCCACGTACGCCAAACTGCGCGCCGCCGTCGAGCACTTCGACCCGGACGGGCACGCCGTCCCGTACTGCATGTCGGGCGGGACGGACGCCAAGCAGTTCTCCCGCCTCGGCATCACCGGCTACGGCTTCTCACCGCTGAAGCTGCCCGTCGGCTTCGACTACCAGGCGCTGTTCCACGGCGTCGACGAGCGCGTGCCCGTGGACGCCCTGCACTTCGGCGTCCGCGTCCTCGACCGCTATCTGCGCACCGCCTGATCCGACCGGGGGGACAGCCCAACGTGACCACAGAACAGAACGCGTCCACGGAACAGAACGCCTCCACGGAACAGAACGCCTCCACGGCCGCATACGGAACCTGGCCGTCGCCGATCGACGCGGCACTCGCCGCCTCGCACGACGGACGCCCGGAGTACGTCGGAACCGTCGGTGAGGAGGTGTGGTGGACCGAGCCGCGCCCGGCCGAGGGCGGCAGGCGCGCCCTGGTGCGCCGCCGCGCGGACGGCGGCACCGAGGCCGTGCTGCCCGCGCCCTGGAACGCCCGCAGCCGGGTCATCGAGTACGGCGGACAGCCGTGGGCCGGGGCCCCGCGCGCCGAGGGCGGCCCGCTCGTCGTCTTCGTCCACTTCGCCGACCAGCGGCTGTACGCCTACGCCCCCGACGGCCCGGACGAACCCCGGCCGCTCACTCCCGTCTCGGACACCGGCGGCGGCTTGCGCTGGGTGGACCCGGAACTGCGCCTGGAACAGGGCGGACAGGGCGAAGTCTGGTGTGTCCTGGAGGAGTTCACCGGCGAGGCGCCGACCGATGTGCGCCGGGTCATCGCCGCCGTTCCGCTGGACGGCTCGGCCGCCGACGACCGCTCCGCCGTACGGGAACTCTCCGACGACCGGCACCGGTTCGTCACCGGCCCGCGGCTCTCGCACGACGGGCGACGGGCCGCCTGGATCGCCTGGGACCACCCTCGGATGCCGTGGGACGGGACGACGGTGATGCTGGCCGAGGTCACCGAGGAGGGCACCTTCACCGGCGTACGCCCGCTCGTCGGCGACATCGACGAGTCGGTCTGCCAGATCGAGTGGGACCGGGACGGCACGCTGCTCTTCGTCTCGGACCTCGGCGACTGGTGGGAGCTCCAGCGCATCCGGCCGGACGCCGTGGCGGGCGGGGCCGTCCCGGCCAGCCGGCTCTGCTCCGGCCGGGGCGAGGAGTTCGGCGGGCCGCTGTGGAAGATCGGGCTGCGCTGGTTCCGGCCGCTGGACAACGGGCTGATCGCCGTCATCCACGGCCGGGGCACCACCCGGCTCGGCGTGCTCGACCCGGAGACCGGGGAACTCGCCGACGTGGCGGGACCCTGGACGGCCTGGGCCGACACGCTCGCCGTACGGGGCAGCAGGGTCATCGGCGTCGCCGCGAGCCCGCGCAGCGGGGCCGAGGTGGTGGAGCTGGACACCGCGACCGGACACACCCTGACCATCGGCGCACCCCACCGCGACGCGGTCGATCCCGCGTACTACCCCGACCCGCGCGAGCGCACCTTCACCGGCCCCGACGGCCGCGAGATCCACGCCCATGTCTACCCGCCGCACAGTCCCGTCCGCACCGGCCCCGACGGCGAACTCCCTCCGTATGTGGTCTGGGCGCACGGTGGCCCGACCGGACACGCCCCGCTCGTGCTCGACCTGGAGATCGCCTACTTCACCTCGCGCGGCATCGGGGTCGCCGAGGTCAACTACGGGGGCTCCACCGGCTACGGCCGCCGCTACCGCGAGCGGCTGCGCGGGCAGTGGGGCGTCGTCGACGTCGAGGACTGCGCCGCGGTCGCCGAGGCGCTGGCGGCCGGGGACGAGGCCGACCGGGACCGGCTCGCGATCCGGGGCGGCAGCGCGGGGGGCTGGACGGCGGCGGCCTCACTGACGGCCACCGGCCTGTACGCCTGCGGGGCCATCAGCTACCCCATCCTCGACCTCGCGGGCTGGGCCACCGACGAGACCCATGACTTCGAGTCGCAGTACCTGGAGTCGCTCGTCGGCCCGTTCGCCGAAGTGCCGGAGCGCTACCGCGAGCGTTCCCCGATCTACCGCACCGACCGCCTCACCACACCGTTCCTGCTGCTCCAGGGGCTCGACGACGTGATCTGCCCGCCCGCCCAGTGCGAGCGCTTCCTCGCGGCGGTCGCGGGGCGCGGCATCGCGCACGCGTACCTCGCGTTCGAGGGCGAGAGCCATGGCTTCAGGCGCGCGGACACCATGATCCGCGCACTGGAGGCCGAACTCTCCCTGTACGCCCAGACGTTCGGCATCGACCGTCCCGACGTACCGCCGCTGGAGCTGAGGAAGTGACCCGGCGACCGCCGGCCTCCACCGCCGCGCCCGGCCCCGGAGCCCCGTTGGAACCTCTCGCCCGGCCCGCGCGGCTGCGGCCGGGAGCCCGGGTCGCCGTGGTGGCCCCCAGCGGTCCGGTGCCCGCCGACCGGCTGGAGGTGGGCCTCGACCTGCTGCGCGGCTGGGACCTGGAGCCGGTGGTCGCACCCCATGTGCTCGACGTCCACCCGGAGTTGAACTACCTCGCGGGTACCGACGAGCACCGTGCCGCCGACTTCCAGAACGCCTGGTGCGATCCGTCCGTCGACGCCGTGCTGTGCGCCCGTGGGGGATACGGGGCGCACCGCATGGTCGATCTGCTGGACTGGCGCGCGATCCGGGCGGCCGGGCCGAAGGTGTTCGTCGGCTACAGCGACATCACCGTGCTCCATGAGGCGTTCGCGCTGAGGGCGGGGTTCGCGACGCTGCACGGCCCGATGGCCGCCACCGAGGTCTTCCTGAAGGACGCGGCCACCCAGGAGCACCTGCGCGCCACGCTGTTCGCGCCCGAGACCGTGCGCACGCTGGGTCTGGACACGGCGGGCGCCCTGGTACCGGGCCGCGCCCGGGGCATCCTCCACGGCGGCTGCGTCAGCATGCTCGCCGCCGACCTGGGCACCCCGCGGGCCAGGGCGTCGGCCCGGGGCGGGCTGCTGGTCATCGAGGACATCACGGAGGATCCGTACCGGCTCGACGGCATCCTCACCCGGCTGCTCCGGGCCGGGGCGCTCGACGGGATCTCCGGTGTGGTGTGCGGCTCCTGGCAGGACTGCGGGCCCTACGACCGGGTGCGGGCGGTCCTCGCCGACCGGCTCGGGGGCCTCGGCATACCCGTGGTGGAGGAGCTGGGCTTCGGGCACTCGCCGACGGCTCTGACCATTCCGCTGGGCGTCCCCGCGGTGCTGGACGCCCCGGCGGGCGGCGGCCGTTGCACGCTGACGGCCGAGGTCCCGGCCCTGGTCTGAGCCTTCGGCGCGGGACGTCCGTACCGGCGTCGGCGTCCAGCCGCGGCACCGGGGCGCCGACGCCGGATCCGGCCCCCGCTCCGGCCTCCGTTCCGGCCTCCGTTCCGGCCTCCGTTCCGGCCTCCGTTCCGGCCCCCGCTCCGGCCCCCGTTCCTGTCTCCGCTTCCTTCTCCGAAGTCGCCCGCGTTCCTGCCGCGAGGCCGGCCCACCCGCTCGTCTTCGCATCGGCGGTCCTGTCCTGTGTGCAGAAGGTGAACATCCGTCAAGAAACGTTGCCTTGTGCGTTGACACGGCTATGACGCCTGTCACACCATGAGCGCGGCCCAATACTTACCGGTCGGTAAGGTGTCCTCGGCGTGGAGGTCTACGTGTCAGGTGCTGTCTCCGGATTCCGCAAGCCGCTCGTCGCCGTCGCGGGGGCGGCCCTCGCCGCACCGCTC
This sequence comes from Streptomyces sp. NBC_00654, assembly GCF_026341775.1. Lineage (NCBI taxonomy): Bacteria > Bacillati > Actinomycetota > Actinomycetes > Kitasatosporales > Streptomycetaceae > Streptomyces > Streptomyces sp. NBC_00654. Next base: position 3,125,871 of record NZ_JAPEOB010000001.1, read on the forward strand.
GCCCTCGCCGGGCCCGCCCACGCCGACGCCGGCCGGTACACCGTCACCCCACTGAAGTTCACCGTCCAGGCGGGCGGGCGCTCCTGCACCGTCGACGCCGACCTCTACCGGCCCGCCGGGGTCGACGCCACCCATCCGGCCCCCGCCGTGCTCGCCACCAACGGCTTCGGCGGCAGCAAGTCGGACGGCTCGACGGATGTGATCGGCAAGGCGTTCGCCGGGCGCGGCTATGTGAGCCTCGTCTACTCCGGCCTCGGCTTCGGCAAGTCCGGCTGCCTGATCACCCTGGACGACCCCGCCGTGGACGGCCGCGCGGCGAGCGGGCTCATCGACTTCCTCGCCGGGACCCGCGCGGCGGACGACGGCACCCGGGCGGACTACATCACCAAGGACGGTACGGGCGACCCGCGCGTCGGCATGATCGGCGGTTCGTACGGCGGCGCCATCCAGCTGGCCACGGCCTCCGTCGACCGCCGGGTGGACGCGCTCGTCCCGCTGATCACCTGGAACGACCTCGGCTACGCCCTCGCGCCGAACAACACCGGGGCGACCACCGGGGTCTCCTCCGACACTCCCGGTGTCTTCAAGTGGCAGTGGACCAACGGGTTCTATCTGATGGGCGAGGGGCAGACCATCCTCAACCCGAGCCTCGATCCCTCCCGGTTCGGCAGTCTCGACTGTCTGCACTTCGCCGCCCGCGCCTGCGAGACCATCCGACTGCTCAACTCCGGCCGCTACCCCGCCGACCGGGCCGCCGCGATGCTCGCCTACGCGCGCAGCGTCTCCCCCGTCTCCTACCTGAGCCGGGTCGAGGCGCCCACCCTGCTGGTCCAGGGCCAGGCCGACAGCCTCTTCAACCTGAACGAGGCCACCGCCACGTACAAGACGCTCAAGGCGCGGGGCACCACGGCGAAGATGATCTGGCAGGCCTGGGGCCACAGTGGCGGCCAGGCTCCCGGCGAACTCGACCTGGGCCAGGGGAATCTGGAGACGAGCTACGTGGGACAGCGGGTCCTCGCCTGGTTCGACCGCTACCTCCAGAAGCGGACGGACACCGACACCGGCCCCGACTTCGCCTACTACCGCGACTGGCAGAGCGGCTACGGCACCGCGGCCGGAGTGCCCTCCCTGTCACGGAAGATGTATCTCTCCGGCGACGGCAAACTCGTCGACAACACGTCCAAGGTGATCCGCGGCAGTCGCCAGTACTCCAACTGGCCGGTGCCGACCAGCCATTCCGAGAACTCGCTCGCCGGTCTCATCGGCCTGCCCGACCCGGAGCCGTACGACACCAAGGGCACCTACCTCGGCTGGACCAGCGCCCCACTGACCGCGCCCCTCGATGTCGTCGGTGCCCCGAAAGCCACCCTGAAGGTCGTCTCGCCGAAGACGGAACGCGTCCAGAACAGCGGTGACGCGGCCGACAAGCTCGTACTGTTCGCCAAGGTGTACGACGTGGCCCCCGACGGCAGCAGGAAGCTCGTCAACCGGCTGGTCTCGCCGGTCCGGGTGCCGGACGTCACGCTGCCCTTCACCGTGGAGCTGCCGGGCATCGTCCACCGGTACGAGGCGGGGCACCGGCTCGAATTCGTGATCGCGGCCAGCGACACCGCGTACTTCGGCAACCGCGGCATCAAGCCCGTCACCGTCGTCAGCGCGCCCGAGGACACGGGAACGCTGGAACTCCCGGTGGTGCCCGCCGGCTGACCGGCCGCGCGTCACTCGAACGGACGCGCAGCGACCGCCCCCGGACCGAGGATGGAGACATCCTTGGATCCGGGGGCGGCTGTCGTAGGGCGGTACGGCGCCGGGCCGGACACGAGGAGCCAGCGAAAGGGCCGGACCATGAGCCCCAAGGACGTATCGAGCGGCGGCAAGGGCGGTACGGGACTGGTCACGCCGGGGCGCGTCACGGTGGCGGTCGTGGCCGTACTCGCGGTCGTCTTCATCTGTGTGAACACCGAGGACGTCACCATCCGGCTGCTGATCCCCGAGGTCTCGATGCCGCTCTGGCTCGCGCTGCTCGGCGTGTTCGTGGCCGGGCTGGTGTGCGGCGGCTATGTGCTCCGCCGGCGGGAAAAGTGACGGTGAACGGGGCGCGGGACGGGGCGCGGGTCACGTGACGGCCCACGGGGCAACGACGGGCGGGGCAACGGTATGAGACGCATCGGCATGCGGCGTGGTGGCACACGGGCGGGCGGTGAGGGTCCCGGCGGTGTGCCGGGCGGCGGTGACCGGCGGCGGCGTGTGGACCGGCCGGGCACCCCGTCGTACGCTGGCCGGATGCCCGAGACCACCGACCTCCGCCCGGCCGCCGCGTACCTGGCCCGGGGGCCGAGAACGGCGTTGCGGCGCTTCACGGCGGCGGACGCCGAGGAGTTCACCACCCGGGCCCGGGAGAGCCGCGCCCACCACCGTCCGTGGCTGTTCCCGCCGGAGCACCCCGACACGTACGCCGTCTACACCGGGAACCTCGCCGACGATTCGTCCAGGGAGGGCTTCCTCGTCTGCGAACCCGACGCGGGCGGCGCCATCGCCGGGTTCATCAACATCAACAACATCGTGCTCGGCGGATTCTGCTGCGGCGCCCTGGGATACGGCGCCTTCGCGCACGCGGCCGGCCGCGGACTGATGTCCGAGGCGCTCGGCCTCGTCCTCGCCCACGCCTTCGGGCCGCTCGGACTGCACCGCCTGGAAGCCAACATCCAGCCCGGCAACGCGCCTTCGATCGCGCTGGTCCGGCGGGCCGGGTTCCGGCTGGAGGGTCTCTCGCCGGACTTCCTCTTCGTCGACGGGGCCTGGCGCGACCACGAGCGGTGGGCGATCACGGCCCGTTGAGGTACCGGCCGGCGGGGGCGAAGTGCTGTTCGGCCGGGTGCCGATCGGCATGTTCCATATGCCCAGAATTCACTGTTCGCTAGTGCGCTCTGTGGACGTCACGGACTGTTCGGGAAACCCCGGATGGGCGTGGAGCTGCTGCGCTACGATGCCGATGTGGACAGCACCTATGAATCTCACGTGAGCACCACCGCCCAGGCCTACGACACCATTGCTGCTGAATATGTCACCCTTGTCGGGGACGGTCTCGCTTCGCTTCCGCTGGATCGATCCATTGTCTCGGCATTTGCGGATCTCGTCCTTCGGGACGGCACCGGCCCGGTGGGCGACCTGGGGTGCGGACCCGGCTATGTTTCGTCCTACCTGCACGGACTCGGCCTCAAGGTGTTCGGCGTCGATGCTTCTCCCGAGCTGGTCGGGCATGCGCGCAGGATTTATCCGGATCTGCAGTTCTCCGTCGGTTCGATGACCACACTGGACAATGCTGACGAAACTCTCGGTGGAATTGTCGCGTGGTATTCGATCATCCATGCCCCGCCGGTGGAAATCCCCAAGTATTTTGCGGAATTCCATCGGGTATTGGCGCCCGGGGGACACCTTCTTCTTGCATTCTTCGAATCGGAGGAGGGGCCCCTGGTGCCGTTCGACCACAAGGTCACCACCGCGTACCGGTGGCCGGTCGGCCACCTCGCGGAAGTGGCGGCGGCCGCCGGATTCCAGGAGGTGGGCCGCATGCTGAGGCAGCCGCTGGAGAACGAGCGATTCCGGCGGGGGCACCTGATCCTGCGGAAGGTGTGAGGGCTGTCCCACAGGTCCTGACGGGCGCGGCCCCCGGGAATCCGCGTTCAGTGCTTCCGGGTGATGGCCGGCCCGTCGGTGACCGGGGGCGGGACGGCGGTCATCCGCCGGCCTCCGTCGCCGTGCGGCGGTCATCGGGGCGCGGCAGCCTCCTGGCCGGTGCCGCCGTCGAGGGCCGCGCGGAGTGCCGCCACGCCCGGGGCTCCCGCCACGGCGCCGTCCCCTCCCGGTACAGCCGGCAGGACACGCTGGGCACCGCTCCGGCCGGCGCGAACGGGTCGACGCCGTCCAGCAGGACCGTCGGCGAGCCGTTCATCCCGCGTTCGGCGGCCTGCGCCTCGTCGTGGACCTCGACCAGCTCCACCTCCGCCTTCCGGCCCGCCAGCGCGGCGGTGACCCGCGACAGGGCCAGCGGGGCGTTCGGGCACCCCGGAACCGTCAGTACCGTGATCCGCGTGCTGCTCGTCCTCCCGGCTCATCCAGTCTTCGCTCTGCAACGCCGGACCTTCCGGGGCGCTGGACGGCCGGGCCGTACGCCGGAGGCCTGACGAAGCCCGGCGCGGGGGCGGCCACCGGCGCCGACCGCCGCATCAATAGTCCATGGTTTCATGAATTCAGGTTTGCGTGTACTTTCGTGGAGTGCTCACCGCTGCCCCCGACATCGAGGTGCTGGCCCGCTTCGGCCGCGCGCTCGCCGACCCGATTCGCTGCCGACTGCTGCTCGCGCTGCGCGAGGCCCCGGCCCACCCCTCGGACCTTGCAGACGCCCTGGGCATCTCCCGCACCCGGCTGTCGAACCACCTGGCCTGCCTGCGCGACTGCGGCCTGGTCGTCGCCGTGCCCGAAGGGCGGCGCACCCGCTACGAACTGGCCGACGAACGCCTCGGCCAGGCCCTGGACGACCTGCGCCACGTCGTGATCGCCGTGGAGACCGGCAGGACCTGCCCGGACGCGGAGACGAAGGGCTGCTGCTGAGGTGACCGCGATATCCCTGGAGCCGTCGCCGGCCCGCCGCGACGCCCTCGCCCGCCGGATACGGCTGCTGGTCGCGGCGACCCTCACCTACAACGTCATCGAGGCGATCGTCGCGATCACCGCCGGGACGCTCGCCTCCTCCACGGCGCTGGTCGGCTTCGGCCTGGACTCGGTCATCGAGGTCTCCTCCGCCGCAGCTGTCGCCTGGCAGTTCTCCGCCCGTGACCACACGGTGCGCGAAGCGCGGGAGCAGACCACGCTGCGGATCATCGCCGTCTCCTTCTTCGCGCTCGCCGTGTACGTGGGGGCGGACGCGGTGCGTGCCCTGGCCGGTACCGCGGAGGCCGACCGCTCGATCCCCGGAATCGTCATCGCCGCCCTGTCCCTGGCGATCATGCCGTTCCTGTCCGCCGCCCAGCGCCGGGCGGGCCGCGAACTGGGCTCCGCCAGCGCGGTCGCCGACTCCAAGCAGACCCTCCTGTGCACCTATCTCTCCGCGGTGCTGCTGGTCGGCCTGGTCCTCAACGCCACCCCCGGCTGGTCCTGGGCCGATCCCGTCGCCGCCCTGGTCATCGCCGTCGTCGCCGTGAAGGAAGGCCGCGACGCCTGGCGGGGCAAGGGCTGCTGCGCACCCCCCGCTCGCCCCACTGACACGGCGGTGGCCGACAGCGGGGCGGACGCGCGCGGCTGCCGACCCGGCTGCGCCTGCTGCGCCTGACCGGCCGGGGCGGGCCGGGCCGGCGTCGAAGGTGTCCGTCAGGAGCCCGTATCAGTCTCCGGCTCCTCCGTCAGGGACGCGGCAACAAGCCGTGAACGGCGGGCACATCGGCGCTTCGATGGGAGGACAGGAACCGACTCGGGAGTGATGGCCCATGGACGAAACCGTCTGCCGTCGTGTGGTGGTCGGGGTGAGCCGCTCGCAGGGAAGCCTCGCCCCGCTGCACCGGGCCGCGGCCGAAGCCCGGCGGATCGAGGGCGAGTTGTGGGCCGTGCTCGCCTGGGAGCCGCCCGGCGGGGAACTCGGTCACCGCAGCCTGCCCTGTCCGCCGCAGCCGGCCGAGTGCCGCAGTTCGGCGGGAGAGCGGCTGTGCACGGCGCTCGATGCCGCTTTCGGCAGCGGTGGCCCCGATGTCCCGCTGCGGCGCCTGGTCGTGCGTGGTTCGCCGGGACGGGTACTGGTGGAGACCGGCGGCCGGGAGGACGACCTCCTGGTCGTCGGCACAGGATCGCGCCGATGGGTGCACCGCGTGCTCAGCCCGTCCGTGGCACGTTACTGCCTCGCACACGCGTCGTGTCCGGTGCTGGCCGTTCCGCCCTCGCCGCTGGAGAAGGAGCTCGGGGTGGTGCGACGCAGCATCGTCTGGCGGCTGCCGCTGGATACCCGGGAGCTGACCGGCCCGGTGCGTCCGAGGCCCGGCAAGGGGGATGTGTCATGACGTCACGGTCGCCGGGAGATCGGGTCTGACCGGGGGACCACCCTCCGCGGCGCGCAGGGTGAACACCATGGTGAAACCCCCTCCCGGGGTGTCCTCGGCGGCGAGCGTTCCCCCCATCGCCTCCACGAAACCGCGGGCCACCGCGAGGCCGAGGCCGACTCCGGCGCCGCGCGGTGTGTCGCCGTAGCGCTGGAAGGGGGCGAAGATACGCTCCTTGGCCTCGTCCGGTACGCCCGGCCCGCGGTCGATGACCCGGACTTCGACGCGGTCGGCCATGGCACTGACGGCCACCAGCACCGCTTCGCCCCGTGGGCCGTACTTCACCGCGTTCTCGACGACGTTGGCGACGGCGCGCTCCAGCAGCCCCGGGTCCACGGCCACCAGGGGCAGCTCCTCGGGGATGTCCAGCCGGACGCTCTCCTCCGGAACGCCGCCGAGCGCCATGGGAACGACCTCGTCGAGGTCCGTCGCACGGATCAGCGGCCGAACCGTCCCGGTGTCCAGCCGGGACATGTCCAGAAGGTTGCCGATCAGATGGTCGAGGCGGTCGGCGCCCTCCTCGATTCCGGCCAGCAGCTCGCCGCGGTCCTCGTCGGACCACTCCACGTCGGCGGAGCGCAGGGATGTGGCGGACACCTTGATGGTCGCCAGCGGAGTCCGCAGATCGTGGCTGACCGCGGCCAGGAGGGCCGTGCGGATTCTGTCGCCCTCCGCGTGCTCACGTGCTTGCTCGGCCTCGCCCCGCAGGCGTTGGCGGTCGAGTACGACGGCGGCCTGGGCGGCGAACGCGGCGAGCACCCGGCGGTCCTCGGCCGGCAGGACCCGCCCCGAGAGGGCCAGCGCCATGTGACTGCCGACGGGCATGTCCACGTCCGCGTCCTCGGGGCGGGCGACGGGCGCCGGCCCGACACTCCCCGTACAGCTCCACGGCCGCACCTCGCTCTGCCGCTCCAGCAGGGCGACGGATTCCATGGCGAAGGTCTCGCGGACCCGGTCCAGGAGGGCGTCCAGGGTGGTCTCTCCGCGCAGGACGCTGCCCGCGAGGAAGGAGAGGATCTCCGATTCGGCGCGCAGCCGGGCCGCCTGGTGGGTACGGCGGGCCGCCAGATCCACCACCGAGGCAACCGAGACCGCCACACTCACGAAGATGGCGATGGCGAGGATGTTCCTCGGATCGGCGATGGTCAGCCGGTGCAACGGTGGGGTGAAGTAGTAGTTCAGAAGGAGAGACCCGAGGGCGGCGGAGCCGAGCGCCGGAAGCAGCCCGCCCACCAGCGCGGCGGCCACCGTCAGCGCCAGGAACAGCAGCATGTCGTTGGCGAGCCCGAGATCCGCGTCGATGTGGGTGAGCAGCGCGACCAGCAGGGCCGGGCCGGCCAGACCGACCACCCAGCCCCAGACGCTCCGCGCCGTACTCAGGCGGGCATGCCGGGGCACGGGCAGCCTCCGCCCGCGGGCGACCTCCTCGTGCGTGACGATATGGACGTCCAGGTCGGGTCCGGAGTCCCTGGCGACCGTGGCGCCGACACCCGGCCCGAAGACGTACTGCCAGGCCCTGCGGCGGCTGGAGCCGAGAATGATCTGGCTCGCGTTCACCCCGCGTGCGAACTCCAGCAGGGACTGCGGCACATCGTCGCCGATGACATGGTGGAACGTACCGCCCACGTTCTCGACCAGCGTGCGCTGGACGGCCAGGTCCCGGGGAGAGGCGGAGGACAGTCCGTCGCTCCTGGTGATGTACACCGCGAGCACCTCGCCGCCCGCCCCCTTCTCGGCCAGCCGTGCGGCCCGGCGGATCAGCGTCGCACCTTCGGGGCCGCCCGTCAGCCCGACGACGATGCGTTCGCGGGCCTGCCAGGTGGTGCGGATGTTGTGTTCGCCGCGGTACTGCTGGAGGTATTCGTCGACCCGGTCGGCGACCCAGAGCAGGGCCAGCTCGCGCAGGGCGGTGAGGTTGCCGGGACGGAAGTAGTTCGACAGGGCCGCGTCGAGCTTGTCCGGTTTGTAGATGTTGCCGTGGGCCATCCGCCGCCGGAGGGCCTGTGGGGACATGTCGACAAGCTCGATCTGGTCGGCCCGTCGGACGACCTCGTCGGGCACGGTCTCCCGCTGCCGCACACCGGTGATGGACTCGACCACATCGCCCAGCGACTCCAGATGCTGGATGTTCACCGTCGAGACGACGTCGATACCGGCGTCGAGAAGCTCTTCCACGTCCTGCCACCGCTTGGCGTTCCGGCAGCCCGGTACGTTGGTGTGGGCCAGTTCGTCGACCAGGGCGACGGCCGGGGCCCGTTCCAGGACCGCGTCGACGTCCATCTCGGTGAAGACCGCGGAACGGTACTCCATCGTGCGGCGCTGGATCTGCTCCAGACCGTGGAGCATCACCTCGGTACGCGGCCGGTCGTGGTGCTCGACGAACGCGACGACGCAGTCGGTGCCCCGCTCCACCCGGCGGTGTGCCTCGGACAGCATCGAGTACGTCTTGCCTACCCCCGGCGCCGCGCCGAGGTAGATCCGGAGCTTCCCGCGTCCCATGGTTCCGACAGGTTCCGTTCTCTGAAGTCGACTGGATGGGCAGGAGAGTCTCCAGGGATGTGTTCCGGCTTCTCACTGCACGAAGCGGTATCCCATGCCCGGGGCGGTGATGAAGTGACGCGGGTGCGCGGGGTCGGGTTCGAGTTTCCGCCTCAACTGGGCCATGTAGACGCGGAGGTAGTTGCTGTGCGTCCGATAGGTGGGCCCCCACACCTCGTCCAGCAGCTGTCGCTGGCTGACGAGCCGGCCGTTGTTGCGGATCAGGATCTCCAGCAACTGCCATTCGGTCGGCGTCAGCCGGACGGTGTGCCCGTCGCGTCTGGCCTCCTTCGTGACCAGGTCGAGGACGAACCCCTCGGTGACGACGGTCCTCTCGCCGCCCGCAGGGGAGGCGGAGCCCGTACGCCGCCGGGTCGCGACCCGCAACCGGGCGAGGAGTTCGTCCATGCTGAACGGTTTGGTGATGTAGTCGTCGGCACCCGCGTCGAGTGCTCTGACCTTCTCGTCGGAAGCGCTCCGCGCGGAGACCACCAGGATCGGCGCCCGGGACCACCGCCGCAGCGCACGCATCACCTCGATGCCGTCCATGTCCGGGAGCCCGAGGTCCAGCAGCACGGCGTCAGGGGGGTGCGCCGCGGCCAGCCGGAGTGCCGTGTTCCCGTTGGGCGCGGCGTCCACTTCGTATTGGCGGGCGTGCAGATTGATCGCGATCGCACGGACGAGCTGCGGCTCGTCCTCCACCACCAGTACCCGAGTCACGGCGTGCCGCCTTTCTGTCGTGCGCGAGCCGTGGTCACCGGGAACGAGGGCGGGAGCCGGGAATCCGCCGACTGCGCTCACCGTCTCGGCTCCCGCCCGTTCCGGTAAGCCGATCACTGCTCGACGAGCTTCTTGAGTGCGATGTTGAGTTGGAGGACGTTGACGCGGGGTTCGCCCATGAATCCGAGGACGCGGCCGTCGGTGTGTTCCTTGACGAGTTTCTGGACCTGGTTGATGTCGAGGTGGTTGTTCTGGGCGACGCGGCGGGTCTGGAGTTGGGCGTAGGCGGGTGAGATGTGGGGGTCGAGGCCGGAGCCGGAGGAGGTGACGGCGTCGGCCGGCACGTCGTCGGGGTCGATCGTGTGTCCGGGGACGGAGTTGTCCTTGACGACGGCGGCCTTGGCGGCGGTGACCCAGTCGATGAGTTCCTCGTTGTCGCCGGAGCGGTTGGTGGCGCCGGAGAGGATCAGTTCGTACTGGGTGTTGACGCTGTTGGTGCCCAGGCCGTTGGAGGGGCGGGGCTGGAACCAGTCGAGGTCGGGTGCGGGGGTTTCCTGTCCGTCCTTGAGGGGGAGGTCGTAGCGCTGGCCGATGAGGGAGGAGCCGACGACCTTGCCGTCCGCGGTGATCTCGGAGCCGTTGGCCTTGCCGGGGAGGAGGGCCTGGGCGGCGCCGGTGACGGCGAGGGGGTAGAGGACGCCGCAGACCAGGGTGAGGACGAGGAGGGCGCGCAGTGCGGCCCCGAGGAGCCGGGTCGTGTTTCCTGCGGAGTTGTTCATGGCGGTTCAGCCGATTCCGGGGATGAGGGAGAGGAGCAGGTCGATGATCTTGATGCCGATGAACGGGGCGATCAGTCCGCCGAGTCCGTAGATCCCGAGGTTGCGGCGGAGCATGCTGTCGGCGCTGGAGGGCCGGTAGCTGACGCCCTTCAGGGCGAGCGGGACGAGCGCGATGATGATCAGGGCGTTGAAGATCACGGCGGACAGGATCGCGGACCTCGGGGAGGAGAGGTCCATGATGTTGAGCTTGTCCAGGCCCGGGTGGACGACGGCGAACATGGCCGGGATGATCGCGAAGTACTTCGCGACGTCGTTGGCGATGGAGAACGTGGTGAGCGCGCCGCGGGTGATCAGGAGCTGTTTCCCGATCTCGACGATCTCGATGAGTTTGGTGGGGTTGGAGTCGAGGTCCACCATGTTCCCGGCCTCCTTCGCGGCCGAGGTCCCGGTGTTCATCGCGACGCCGACGTCGGCCTGGGCGAGGGCGGGGGCGTCGTTCGTCCCGTCGCCGGTCATCGCGACGAGTTTCCCGCCGGCCTGTTCCCGTTTGATGAGGGCCATCTTGTCCTCGGGGGTGGCCTCGGCGAGGAAGTCGTCGACCCCCGCCTCCTGGGCGATCGCCTTCGCGGTCAGCGGGTTGTCACCCGTGATCATGACCGTCCTGATGCCCATCCGCCGCAGCTCGTCGAACCGCTCCCTCATCCCCTCCTTGACGACGTCCTTCAGGTGGATGACACCCAGGACCCGGGCACCCCGGTCGTCGTGGACGGCCACCAGAAGTGGTGTCCCGCCTGCTTCGGAGATGGTGTCGGCCAGCCGGCCGGCGTCCTCGGAGACCGTGCCGCCCTGGTCACGGACCCAGGCGAGCACCGATCCCGATGCCCCTTTACGGGTCCTGCGCGCGGTGCCGTCCTCGGTGAGGTCGACCCCGGACATCCGGGTCTGGGCGGTGAACACCACCCATTCGGCGTGGGCGAGTTCGCCCTGGTGGCGTTCGCGGAGCCCGTACTTCTCCTTGGCGAGGACGACGACGGAGCGGCCCTCGGGGGTTTCGTCGGCCAGGGAGGAGAGCTGGGCGGCGTCGGCGAGTTCGGCCTCCGTGACCCCCTTGACCGGGACGAACTCGGCGGCCTGCCGGTTGCCCAGGGTGATCGTGCCGGTCTTGTCGAGGAGGAGGGTCGACACATCGCCGGCCGCCTCGACCGCCCGCCCGGACATCGCGAGGACATTGCGCTGGACCAGGCGGTCCATGCCCGCGATCCCGATGGCGGAGAGCAGCGCACCGATCGTGGTCGGGATGAGGCAGACCAGCAGCGCGGCCAGCACGATCATCGACTGCTCGCTGCCCGCGTAGATCGCGAACGGCTGGAGTGTCACCACGGCCAGCAGGAACACGATGGTGAGCGAGGCCAGCAGGATGTTGAGGGCGATCTCGTTGGGCGTCTTCTGCCGGGCCGCGCCCTCGACCAGGGCGATCATCCGGTCGATGAACGTCTCACCGGGTTTGGTGGTGATCTTCACGACGATCCGGTCGGAGAGGACCTTCGTGCCGCCGGTCACCGCGCTGCGGTCGCCGCCGGACTCCCGGATGACGGGGGCCGACTCGCCCGTGATCGCGGACTCGTCGACACTCGCGACACCCTCGACGACGTCCCCGTCACCGGGAATGATGTCACCGGCCTCGCACACCACCAGATCACCGATACGCAGCTCGGTCCCCGGGACCCGCTCCTCGTTCTTCCCGATGACCCGCCGGGCGACCGTGTCGGTCTTCGCCCGGCGCAGCGTGTCGGCCTGCGCCTTCCCACGCCCCTCCGCGACCGCCTCGGCCAGATTCGCGAAGACCGTGGTGAGCCACAGCCACACGGTGATCGCCCAGCCGAACCAGTCCGTCGGGTCCAGCACCGCGAGCACGGTCGTCAGCACCGACCCGATCAGCACGACGAACATCACCGGGGACTTCACCATCACCCGGGGATCCAGCTTCCGCACCGCGTCGGGGAACGACCTGAGCAACTGCCCGGGGTCGAACAGACCCCCGCCGACACGCCCTTCGGACCGGTGCCCGGTGGGTGTGTCCTGGTGCGGTGCCCGGGAGGGAGTAACGGTGGACATCGCGTCCTCTTGGTTCAGACGAGTGGTCATGACGCCAGCCCCTCGGCGAGCGGACCCAGCGCCAGGGCCGGGAAGTAGGTCAGTCCGGTGATGATCAGGATCGTGCCGACCAGCAGACCGCTGAACATCGGCTTCTGCGTGCCGAGCGTCCCCACGGTCGCCGGGACGGGTTTCTGCTCGGCCAGCGACCCGGCCAGGGCCAGGACGAACACCATCGGCAGGAACCGGCCCAGCAGCATCGCGATCCCGATCGTGCTGTTGAACCACTGCGTGTCCGCGTTCAGCCCGGCGAACGCCGAACCGTTGTTGTTCGCACCCGAGGTATAGGCGTACAGGATCTCCGAGAAACCGTGCGCCCCCGAGTTCGTCATCGAATTTCCCGGTGTCGGCAGCGCCATCGCCACGGCGGTGAAGCACAGCACCAGCGCCGGAGTGATCAGGATGTAACAGGCCGCCAGCTTGATCTGACGCGTGCCGATCTTCTTGCCCAGATACTCCGGCGTACGGCCGACCATCAGACCCGCGATGAACACCGCGATGACCGCCATGATCAGCATGCCGTAAAGGCCGGAACCCACACCACCGGGCGCGATCTCACCCAGCTGCATTCCCAGCATCGTGATCCCGCCGCCGAACCCCGTGTACGAGGAATGGAACGAGTTCACCGCACCCGTCGACGTCAGCGTCGTCGCGACCGCGAAGAGCGAGGAGCCGCCGATACCGAACCGGTTCTCCTTGCCCTCCATCGCCCCGCCGGCAATATCGAACGCCGGCCCGTTGTGGGCGAACTCCGTCCACATCATCAGGCCGCTGAAACCCAGCCAGATGACACCCATCGCGGCAAGGATCGCGTACCCCTGCTTCACACTCCCGACCATCCTGCCGAACGTCCGCGTCAACGCGAACGGGATCACCAGGATCAGGAAGATCTCGAAAAGATTGGACACCGGGCTGGGGTTCTCGAACGGGTGCGCCGAGTTCGCGTTGAAGTAACCGCCCCCGTTCGTCCCCAGCTCCTTGATGACCTCCTGCGAAGCCACCGCCCCGCCGTTCCACTCCTGCGACCCGCCCATGAACTGACCGACCTCATGAATGCCGGAGAAGTTCTGGATCGCACCGCAGGCGACCAGCACCAGAGCACCCACCACCGCGATCGGGACCAGGATGCGCACAACACCCCGCACCAGATCGGACCAGAAATTGCCCAGCTCACCCGTCCGGGCACGGGCGAAGCCCCGCACGAGCGCCACCGCGACGGCCATACCGACCGCCGCCGACACGAAGTTCTGCACCGCCAGACCACCGGTCTGCACGACGTGGCCCATGGCCTGCTCGCCGTAGTACGACTGCCAGTTGGTATTCGCGACGAACGACGCCGCCGTATTGAACGCCTGATCCGGATCGATCGACGAGAAACCCAGCGAACCGGGCAACACCCCCTGCACCCGCTGCAACAGATACAGGAAGAGAACACTCACAGCCGAGAACGCCAGAACTCCGCGCAGATACGCGGGCCAACGCATTTCGGTAGTGGGATCGGCACCAATCGCCTTGTATACCCACTTCTCCACCCGCAGATGCTTCGGAGAGGAATACACACGGGCCATGTGGTCACCGAGCGGACGGTACGCCAGACCCAGCGCCACAACGAGCGCGAGCAACTGGAGCACACCAGCAAGGACGGGGCTCATTTCGGGCTCAGAACCTCTCCGGGTAAAGAAGGGCGAGGACGAGATAGCCCAGCAGGGCAACGGCCACGACCAGACCGACAACATTCTCGGCAGTCACAGCTTCGCCACCCCCCGCGCGACCAGAGCCACCAACGCGAACACCGCGATCATGGTGACGACGAAGGCCACATCGGCCATCGTGAGCTCCTAGATGAGATTCGGACACTCGGACAACTTGAGCAAAGACCCGAAACGAGCGTTTGTGCTCTCTGTTGACAGGTCCCTTACGGTCGTTGGCGCGTCTTTGACGGGACCCTTACGCCGCCGCACCCGTCTGCGGAAAAAACGCTGCTCCTGGGCTGTCCGGGTTGTCAGAGGGGTGTCAATACTCGTGGCCGCATCCGGGCGGGTGCCCGACGGTCGCCTAGATTTCGTACGCCGCTCAAGGTGGCGAACGCCGACGACATCGCCGGGGGCCGGGATCCTTCCCTCCCCGCCCCCGGCGTCGTCGGCGGTGGAACGCGGCGGCGTACCCCGCTCTGCGTTCGCGCACGTCCCTGCCGGTATCGGAAACCGGCATACCGGCAGGGACCAGCGGCTCTCTCCCCATCGACCGATCAGGTCCCCTCAGAAGGTCTTCCGCGATGCATCCCGCCGCACCTCACCAGAGCCCGCCCTCGTCAGAGGAATCGCCTTCCCCGAAGGCGCGCTCATCCGGCCGGGCCACTCAGCCGGGCGGTCCTTTCGACCCCATGCAACTCCTGACGTCGTTCCCCGAGGCTCTGCGCAAGCTGCATCCGCGGGACCTGGCCCGTAACCCCGTGCTCTTCGTCGTGGCCATCGGATCGGCGCTGACCACGGTCTCGGCCCTTGTCCACCCTTCCGTCTTCACCTGGGTGGTCAGCTGCTGGCTCTGGCTGACAGTGATCTTCGCCAACCTCGCGGAGGCCGTTGCCGAGGGACGGGGCAGGGCGCAGGCCGAGTCCCTGCGCAGGGCGCGCACCGACACGGTCGCGCTGCGACTGCGGGGATGGCGCGTCGGCATGGATCTGGGGTACGCGGAGACCGAGACGGTGGCCGCGACCGAGCTCGGGCTCTTCGACTTCGTCGTGGTCGGGGCCGGGGAGATGATCCCGGCGGACGGCGATGTGGTCGACGGCGTCGCGGCCGTCGACGAATCGGCGGTGACGGGCGAATCGGCCCCCGTCATCCGGGAGTCGGGCGGGGACCGCAGCGGTGTCACCGGGGGTACGACGGTGCTCTCCGACCGCATCGTCGTCCGGGTCACCTCGCGCCCCGGTCACTCGTTCCTGGACCGGATGATCGCCCTGGTGGAGGGCGCCTCCCGGCAGAAGACGCCGAATGAGATCGCGCTCAACATCCTGCTGGCCGCCCTGACGCTGGTGTTCGTGCTGGTGGTGGTCTCGGTGCAGCCGATGGCTTCGTACGCGAACGCGGCCCAGTCCACGACGGTCCTGGTCGCCCTCCTCGTCACCCTCATTCCGACCACCATCGGGGCTCTGCTCTCCGCGATCGGGACCGCCGGCATGGACCGGCTCGTCCAGCGCAATGTGCTCGCCATGTCGGGCCGTGCCGTGGAGGCGGCGGGGGATGTCGACACCCTGCTGCTCGACAAGACCGGCACGATCACCCTGGGCAACCGGGAGGCCGTGGGTTTCGTGCCGATGCCCGGTGTGGAGGAGACCCATCTCGCCGACGCCTCCCGGTTCGCCTCGCTGGCCGACGAGACACCCGAGGGCCGCTCCGTTGTCGTACTCGCGAAGGAGCGCCACGCGCTGCGTGAGCCCACCGGGGTGGACCTGAGCAGGGCCAGGTTCATCGGCTTCACTGCCAGGACCAGGATGAGCGGGGTCGACCTGCGCTGGGACAACGGGGCCGCGACCCACATCCGTAAAGGCGCCGTGACGCAGGTGATCGGCTGGGTGCGCTCCTACGGAGGGCATGTCCCCGACGAGGCGCTCCGGTACACCGAGTCCATCGCCGCCTCCGGAGGAACCCCTCTCGCGGTCGCGGTGCACGACGGGAACGGGCCGCGGATCCTCGGCCTGATCCATCTCAAGGACGTCGTCAAGGAAGGCATCGGCGAGCGTTTCGCCCAGCTGCGCCGCATGGGTATCCGCACCGTCATGATCACGGGTGACAACCCGCTGACCGCCAGGGCCATCGCCCGGGAGGCCGGGGTCGACGACTTCCTCGCCGAGGCCACCCCCGAGGACAAGCTCGCGCTGATCAAGCGGGAACAGGAGGGCGGGAAGCTCGTCGCGATGACCGGGGACGGGACCAACGACGCCCCGGCACTGGCACAGGCGGACGTCGGTGTCGCGATGAACACCGGGACCTCGGCCGCCAAGGAGGCCGGGAACATGGTCGATCTCGACTCCAACCCGACCAAGCTGATCGAGATCGTCGAGATCGGCAAGCAACTCCTCATAACCCGGGGCGCGTTGACGACGTTCTCCATCACGAACGACGTGGCGAAATACTTCGCGATCATTCCCGCGATGTTCGCCGGTACCTATCCCGGTCTCGACGCGCTGAACATCATGGGCCTGCACAGCCCGACCTCCGCCATCGCGTCGGCGATCATCTTCAACGCACTGATCATCGTGGCGCTCATCCCGCTCGCGCTGCGCGGCGTGCGCTACGTCCCGGCCTCCGCTCACGATCTGCTGCGTCGCAACCTCGCGCTCTACGGTCTGGGCGGGCTGGTCCTTCCCTTCGTCGGCATCAAACTGATCGACCTGGCGGTTTCCGGGATACCGGGGATCGGCTGACCACGCGCCTCGTTCCCCTTCGAGGTGTCAGCCACCAGGCCCTGCGAGCCCGGAATCCACCGGCGGCCACGAACCCGTGCTTCACAGGAACTCCTGCACGGCGGCGGGCAGCGACAGTGCCATGGTCAGGCCACCACCAGGGGTGTCCTCCGGCGTCAGGGTGCCGCCCATGGCCTCGGCCAGGCCCCGGGCGAGAGCGAGACCGAGCCCGACCCCGGTCGTGTTGTCGGTGTCGCCCAGCCGCTGGAAGGGTACGAAAGCCCGGTCACGCTCGGCGGCCGCCAGGCCGGGGCCGCGGTCGATGAAGCGGAACTCGACCCGGTCGGCCAGGGCGCTCGCGGTGATCACGACCGGCCGGCCGGCCGGGCTGTACCGGACGGCGTTTCCGACGACATTGGCGATGATGCGTTCCAGCAGGGGCGGGTCCGCCACGACGGGCGGCACCCCGTTGGGGATACGGACCGTCACACCGGCCGGGTCGCAGGGCAGCGAGTCCAGCGCCGCCGGAAGCACCTCGTCGAGAGTGGTGGGCCGCAGGTCGAGAGTGAGGGCCCCCGCCTGGAGCCGGCTCATGTCGAGCAGGTTGTCGACGAGCCGGTTCAGCCGGGCCATGGACTCCTCGGCCGTCGACAGCAGTTCGGACCGGTCCTCCTCGCTGAATTCGACCTCGGTGCTGCGCAGGGAACTGATGGCGGCCCAGCCGGCCGCCAGCGGGGTGCGCAGATCGTGGCTGACGGCGGCGAGCAGCGCCGTACGCATGCGGTCGGCCGCCCGCACGGGCTCGACCTCGGCGGCGGCCTCGACGAGACGCGCGCGCTCAAGGGCCGCGGCCACATGCGCGGTGAAGGCCGTCAGGACACGCAGTTCGGACGCGGGAAGGGTGCGGCCCCGCAGGACCAGATGAGCGTCCGGGCCGACCGGCAGGTTGACGGCGCCGCCGTCCGCCGCCGGCCGGTCGAGCAGCTCCACGGAGGCCATCGCGAAGGTTTCCCGCGTGCGTTCGAGCAGGACCGGCACCGCCTGGTCCCCGCGGACGATGGATCCCGCCAGCGAGGACAGCGTCTCCGCCTCGGCGGTGGCCCGGGCCGCCCGGCGCGACAGCCGCAGCGACCGGTCGACGATCGCGGCCACGGTGGCCGCGACGACCGCGAACACCAGGAGCGCGAGGATGTTGTTCGGCCCGGAGACCGTGAACTCACCGACCGGCGGTATGAACCAGTAGTTGAGCAGCAAGGACGCCGTCACCGATGCCACGAGTGCGGACACCACCCCGCCGACGCAGGCCACCCCGACCACCACCACGAGGAACAGCAGGGCCTCACTCGTCAGATTGAGGCTGCCCCTGCTGTTGTCCAGCAGGAAGGTCAGAGCCACCGGGAGTACAAGGCCCGACACCGGCCCTGCGACGAGTCGTGCGGTCGGCAGGGTGCGCCGCCGTGAAGGCAGCAGCCGGCCTTCGCCGACGCGCTCATGGGTCACCATGTGCACGTCGATGTCCTGCGACAGTTCGACGATCGTTTCGCCGATACCACGACCGGTGAGAAACCGCTCCAGGCGTCTTCGTCTGCTGGTGCCGACCACGAGCTGCGTGGCGTTCTCGGCCCGCGCGAACTCGGAGAGCGCGGCGGCCACGTCGTCACCCACGACGGAGTGGTAGCTGCCACCGAGACTCTCCACCAGCGCCCGCTGGCGGGCCAGCGAAGCCGATGACGTACCGCCGGTCAGCCCGTTGCTGCGGATGATGTGCACGGCCAGCAGGTCACCGCCCGCGCTGCGGTCGGCGATCCGGGCCGCGCGGCGGATGAGGGTCTCCCCCTCGGCACCCCCGGTGAGCGCCACGACGACGCGTTCGCGCGTCTCCCAGACGCGGTCTATGCCCTGTTCGGAGCGGTACTTCTGCAGCGCCTCGTCTACCCGTCCGGCCACCCACAGCAGCGCCAGCTCCCGCAACGCGGTGAGGTTCCCCGGCCGGAAGTAGTTGGACAGCGCGGCGTCGATCTTCTCCGCCTCGTAGATGTTCCCGTGCGCCATCCGGCGGCGCAGCGCCTCGGCGGGCATGTCGACGAGTTCGATCTGATCGGCGCGGCGCACCACGTCGTCGGGAACGGTCTCCCTCTGCGGTACACCGGTGATCCTCTCGACGACATCGCTGAGGGACTCCAGGTGCTGGATATTCACCGTGGTGACGACGTCGATGCCGGCGCTCAGAAGCTGCTCGACCTCCTGCCAGCGCTTGGCGTACCGGCCGCCGGGCGGATTGGCATGGGCGAGTTCGTCGATGAGCGCCACCTGAGGACGCCTCCGCAGCACAGCGTCACCGTCCAACTCGGCGCGCCCGCCGCTCCGGTGCGCGCCCGCCGCGCGAGGGATGACCTCCAGCCCGTTGAGCCGCTCCTCGGTGAGAGGGCGCCGGTGGCATTCCACGAGGGCCGCCACGACATCGGTGCCCCGCCGCGCCCTGCGGTGTCCCTCGTCGAGCATCCGGTAGGTCTTGCCGACGCCGGGGGCCGCTCCGAGGAAGACCTTGAGTCTTCCCCGTCCCACTTCTGATTCCGTCACCGCAGGCGCCTCCTCGCGCCGCACGCGCGGCCGGTTGCGGGGGCGTTCCCGCGTGGCCGCGGCGACGGGTGCTGCTGATCAGGATCGGCCGTGGACGACGGTCGGGGGGCCCGGCACGGCAACCTTGACGCGACCCTGATCCTGGCCGCGGGGGAGGCGTCGTTCTCCGCCGGAGCTCCCGCATCGCCGCCCGCCGGCTCGTGATGTCCCCGGAGCCGGGGCACCCCCCCGGGCAGGCCCATGGCAGACCGAACGGCGGGAACGGCCCGATCAGAGCCCCGGCGGGAACGTGCCGCCCGGTGTCATGCCCGCCCGGCCCCCGGTGTCAGACCCGCCCCGGCCCCCGGTGTCAGACCCGCCCCGGCCACGGTGTCATGCCCGCCCCGGTCCCCGGCGCCCCTTGTCATTGATCTTCATCGTGTCCATGTCCGTCACCGTGGAGCGCAGCTCGCCGTGGCCGTAGCCCTGTTCCCGCAGCGCGGTCTGCGCGCGGTCCTCGGCGATGGCCCCCGCCATCTCCTCGCCGTCCGCCGCGTCGGAGACCACCACATAGCGGAAGCTGAAGTGCTTGAGCACGGCGTCGTACGTCAGGGAGCCGTCCTCGGTGAACCGCATCGCCGTCAGACCGTGCGCTTCCACCTCCGACAGCAGCCGGGCACGGGCGCTGTCCGTCAGCCCCTCCCAAGTGCCCCGGACGATCACCCGGTAGGTGTGCTGCGTGCCCATCCTGTTGCCTGCCCTCCGTCCGGAACCCTTGCGGACCGAAGGGTACGGCGGGCCGGCCGGGCGGGCCCAGGGAATTTCCCCCTGCCGGAAGGCCGGGGGAGGCAGTCCGCCTTTTCCGAAGTCTGACGGCTCCGCCCCTGGCCGGGGCGGCATCCAGCGTGTTCCATGGTCATCGGGGGCGCCCGGACCTGTGGCGGCCCGCGCGAGGGAGCGAGGTTGTCTTGGCCACGACCGTACGACGTGCCGTACTGACTCTGCCCGCGGCGTCACGGGGACCGGAGAATCCGCTGCCCGCCCTGCGGACGCTCGACGAACTGCATGCCGTGGACGAGCGCGAGCGGGCCGGACTGCCCAGGGACATGGCGCGCCAGCTCGGCCATGAGCCGCTGCGTACGGTCCTGCCGGTGCGCGTCCTCGACGGGTACGGGCGTGAGCGCACCCCCACCGGCCTCGACGCGATCGTCATCGAGAACGACCGGCTGCGCGCCACCGTGCTGCCCGGCCTCGGCGGCCGGCTGCACTCCCTGCACCACAAGCCGACGGGCCGCGAGCTGGTCTACCGCAACCCCGTGCTCCAGCCCGCCGATTTCGCGCTCAACGGTGCCTGGTTCTCCGGCGGCGTCGAATGGAACATCGGTGCCACCGGCCACACCACCCTCTCCTGCGCCCCCGTCCACGCGGCCGTGGTCCCGGCCCCGGACGGCGGCCGGATGGTCCGGCTCTGGGAGTGGGAGCGGCTGCGGGACCTGCCCTTCCAGGTGGACCTGTGGCTTCCCGACGACTCCGACTTCCTCCATGTCGGCGTACGGATACGCAACCCGCACGAGCACCCCGCGCCCGTCTACTGGTGGTCCAACATCGCGGTGCCCGAGAGCGAGGGCACCCGGATCCTGGCCCCGGCCGACGAGGCCTGGCACTTCGGGTACGAGCGGACCCTGACCCGGGTTCCCGTCCCGGAGACCGGCGGCACCGACCGCACCTACCCGCTGCGCAGCGAGTATCCGGCCGACTACTTCTACGAGGTGCCCGACGGCGCCCGCCGCTGGATCGCCGCCCTGGACGAGGACGGCCACGGACTGGTGCAGACCTCCACCGATCTGCTGCGCGGCCGCAAGCTCTTCCTCTGGGGCAGCGGCGCGGGCGGACGCCGCTGGCAGCAGTGGCTGACCGAACCCGGCACCGGCGGCTACGCCGAGATCCAGGCCGGTCTGGCCCGCACCCAGCTGGAGCACGTCCCCCTCGAACCCGGCGCCGAGTTCAGCTGGCTGGAGTCGTACGGACCGCTGTCCGCGGACCCCGCCGTCGTGCACGGCGACGACTGGGGCGCGGCCCGCGCCGAGACGGAGCGGCGGCTCGCGGACGCCCTGCCGCGTACCGATGTCGACGCGGCGTACGCGGCCTGGCTGCCGTTCGCCGACACCGAGCCGGCGGAGGCGCTCGCCACCGGCTCCGGCTGGGGCGCCCTGGAGGTGCGGCGGGCCGGCCTCGATCTGCCCGGCACCCCCTTCGCGGAGTCCACCCTCGGTGAGGAGCAGGGCCCCTGGCTGGAGCTGCTGCACCAGGGCGTCCTGCCCCGGCCGCGCCGGACGGGCCCGCCCGGACCCTCGCTGGTCTCCCCGCACTGGCGCGACATGCTGGAGACCGCCCCCGCGGACGCGCTCACCGAATACCACCTCGGAATCGCCCAGTGGCACGCCGACGACCGCGCCCAGGCCGTCCGG
The DNA here is from genome assembly GCF_026341775.1 of Streptomyces sp. NBC_00654. Classification (NCBI taxonomy): domain Bacteria; kingdom Bacillati; phylum Actinomycetota; class Actinomycetes; order Kitasatosporales; family Streptomycetaceae; genus Streptomyces; species Streptomyces sp. NBC_00654. Next base: position 3,147,580 of record NZ_JAPEOB010000001.1, read on the forward strand.
AGCTGGGAGCGCGGCCTCGCCCTCGCCACGTACCGCTGGCCGCTGCTGCGCTGCCTCGCCGTCGCCGCCCAGGACAGCGGTCAGGCCGACCGTGCCGCCGGCCTCTACACCGAGGCGTTCGAGGACCTGTGCGCGGAACGCCGTGACGACGAGTCCGAATCCTGGGCCGTCGCGGCCCCGGCGCTGGCCCGTGAGGCGATCGAGGCGCAGCTCGCCGCCGGGCGGCCGGCGGCGGCCCGCACGGTGTGGGCGGCCCTGGACCCCGCCGTCCGTGCGCGCGGCAGGTTCCGGCTCCTCGACGCCCGCATCCTGGTCGCCCAGGGGGAGACCGGGGCGGCGCGGGCGCTCTTCGACGCCGGGTTCGAGGTCGCCGACCTGCGCGAGGGAGCCGAGATCCTGGGCGACCTGTGGGCCGCGGTCAGCGAGGAGCCGCTGCCGGACGCGTACAACTACCGGATGCGCCCCAAGGACTGAGCGTACGGAACCCGGACGGCCGGGTCAGACGGGTACGTTGCGGTCGACGTACTCGAAGACCGAACCGTCCGGGTGCAGCGCGATGAGATTGCGGCCCGCCGGGGTCGGGACCGGGCCCGCGACGATGTGCGCGCCGACGCGGGTCAGGGCCGCGTGTGCCTCGTCGACGTCCTTGACCGCGATGGTCGCGGTCACCTTGCGGAGGATCTCCAGCTCCGACTCCGGTCCGCTCATCAGCAGGAAGCAGCCGATCGCGGCGACCGAGACCCCGCCGCGCTCGAAGCGCAGCGCCGGAGTGCTCGTCAGGCTCTCGTAGAAGGCCACCGAGGCCTCCAGGTCGTCGACGCAGATGCGCAGAGTGGTTCCGATGATTTCCATGCGTACGAGGGTAGTTGGCGGCCCCGGGGCGTGTGATCGGTTCGGTGCGGCCGGACCGTGGCTTTCCGGTTCGCGGTCCGGCCGGCAGGCGCAGGCGTCAGGCGCGGCACAGCAGTTCGCCGTGCGGGACCATGAACCAGCCGTCGTCCTCGGCACCCCAGGCGTGCCAGGCCCCGGCGATCTCCGTCAGCTGTTCCGGGCTCGCGTGGCCGCCCTCCACCGCCCGCTTCGCGTACGGCGAACCGGTGGTGCGGTCCGCCCACATGGTGCTCCACCAGGCGCGGGACTCCGGTGTGGCGAAGCACCAGGCCGCCGCGGTCGGGGTGAGGTCGGTGAAGCCCGCCCGCCGGGCCCAGGAGACCAGCCGGCGGCCCGCGTCGGGCTCGCCCCCGTTGGCGCGCGCCGTACGGCGGTACACCTCCAGCCACTCGGTCAGACCGGGCACCTCCGGATACCAGGTCATCGCCGCGTAGTCGCTGTCGCGTGCGGCGACGAGGCCGCCGGGCCGGCAGACCCGCCGCATCTCGCGCAGGGCCTGGACCGGATCGCCCACGTGCTGGAGCACCTGATGGGCGTGGACGACATCGAAGGAGTCGTCCGGGTAGTCCAGTGCGTGGACATCGGCGGTGGCGAACGTGACGTTGTCCAGGCCGCGTTCGGCGGCCGCCCCGGCGGCCTGCGCGAGGACGCCGGGCGAGCTGTCGACGGCGGTCACCGGGCCGGGTGCGACCAGCGCCGCCAGATCGGCGGTGATGGTCCCGGGGCCGCAGCCCACGTCCAGCACCGCCATACCGGGGCGGAGTTCGCCGATGAGGTACGCCGCCGAATTGGCGGCGGTCCGCCAACGGTGCGAGCGCAGCACCGACTCGTGGTGGCCGTGGGTGTAGACGGCGGTCTCCTTCGGCATGGCCGTGCGTCCTCTCTCGACAATCTCTTCCGGCTCTTCCGGCGTTCTCTCCCGCGAGCGGTACGGCCACGGTACGCCGCGATGTCGAATATTGAGATAGGCGTCTCGCCATGTGGTCGGCAGCAGCTGTGTCACACGGTCATCGGGCAGTAGACGGTGAGTGCTTCCGGCAGCTTGTCGATCATCAACTCCTTTTCGGAGTGCGCCACTTCGCCGTCGTACGCGTACGGGGTTCCGGGTGCCAGTCCGGCGATCCGCACCCGCTGCCGCCGTACCGCCGCGTGCATCGGGGAACGGGTCAGCGGTCCGGCCACCGCCGTCGCGAGCAGTCGCAGGCCGGGTGTCCGGCCGCCGTGGACCACCCTGATGTCCAGCAGGCCGTCCGCCAGGTTGTGCCGGCGCCCGGGAGCGGGTCCCACCCGCTGGAAGAGCCCGTTGCCCACGAACAGCAGCCACAACGGCCGCCGCCTGCCCTGGAGTTCTGCCTCCAGAGGGCTTTGCCCGCGCAGCACTTCGAAGGCGGCGAGCACCCCGGCGGGCCAGCCTCCGATCCGCGGTGCCCAGCGCTCCCGGGTCCGTACCAGCTCCGGATAGACCCCCAGGCTGAACGCGTTGAGGAAGTAGCCGTCCGCCCCGTCGGGCCCCTCGGGACCGGGCCGGAACCGTCCCAGGTCCACCCGGACGGCAGCGCCCGAGGCGAGCGCGGCCGCCGTGTCGTCGACCGTCTCGATGCCCAGGTCGTAGGCGAAGTGGTTGAGCGTTCCGCCGGGAAAGACGGCGAGCGGGATGCCGTGCGTCGCCGCGACGGCCGCCGCCAGGTTCACCGTGCCGTCACCTCCGCAGATGCCCAGGGCCCTGCCCCGGCCCGCCGCCCTGTCCAGCGCCTCGGACAGCTCGCCGGGCGCGCACTCCACGACCTCGGCGAGCGGCAGCGCGTCGCGCACCAGTGACGCGGTCGCGGTGGCCGTGCCGGACTCCTCGTTGACCACGACGACGAGATCCCTGCCGGACGCCAGCGCCGGAGCCGTGGCCGGAGGCCTCCCCGGCGGGGGCAGCTGTCCCCGGGTCGGTACGACTCCGCGCAGGGCGAAGGCGGCCCCCACGCCGAGCGCCGCGCCGGCCAGCACATCGCCCGGATAGTGCACGCCCGTGTAGACCCGGGAGGCGGCCACAGCCGCGGCGAGGGGGGCGACGACAGCACCCCAGCCCTTCGACTCCAGGGCGACCCCCGTGGCGAAGGCCGCCGCGGACGCCGCGTGGCCGGAGGGGAAGGACGTGGTGAACGGCTGCCTCTTGAGCTGCCGCACCAGCGGGACCAGGTCCAGTACCGGCCGTTCCCTGCGCACCGCCCGCTTGCCGACGGTGTTGATCACCGCCGAGGCGACGGCCAGCGAGGCGACGCCGCGCAACGCGGCCCGGCGCGCGCGGGCGCTGCCGCCCAGCGCCGCCATCCCGGCCGCCGCGCCGAACCACAGCAGCCCGTGATCGGCGCCGCGGCTCAGCCGGGGCAGCACCGTGTCGCCGGCCGGCCAGCTCCGGGCGGCGACGTTCCGGAAGAGGGCGAGGTCACCGCTGTGCAGCAGACCGCGCAGCCGGACCGCCACCGACGCGGGGAGGGAGGACCGGCCGGAGGACCGGCCGGGGAGGGAAGCGGGGAAGGGAAAGGACGAGGGGACGGAGGGCATGGCGCGTGGTGAGGGCATGGGTCAGCGAATACCCGGCCGGGCCGTGATGAACCGGCCGGCTCGCCGCGGCGAAGGTCACACCGGCGGTGGCCGCCCCGCGGAGCCGGGCCGCGGAAGCGAATCCGTACGATGACCGGGCGTCGAACGCGTGTACAAGGGTGGGCGCGGAGCGGCCCGGACATCACCTGGAGCAGTCATGAACATCCGACCGGAAGTGGCCGTGCGCGAACAGGCGCAGCTCGGTGAGGGACCCACCTGGGACCCGGCGACCGGGCGGCTGATCTGGGTCGACATCCTCTCCTGCCGCGTCCACACCTACGAACCGGAGACCGGCCGGCGCACCGTCATGGCCACCGGGCAGCACGTCGGAGCGGCCAAGCCGCGCGCCGGTGGCGGCCTGGTCGTCAATCTGCGCGAGGGCATCGGGCGCTACGACGCGGACGGCACCTTCTCCTGGCTGTTCCACGACCCGGTCCCGGGACGGCGCGGCAACGACGCCGCCGTGGCGCCGGACGGCTCCCTGTGGGCGGGCACCATGCGGGACGACGCGGCCGAGACCGGCGGCGGCCTCTGCCGCGTCGCGCCCGACGGCACGGTGACGGACACGCTGGGCGCGGTGGCGTGCAGCAACGGCACCGGGTGGAGCCCGGACGGCCGGCTCATGTACTACATCGACACGCCCACCCTCCGGATCGACGTCCTGGACGTGGACGGGGAGCACGTGCGCGACCGCCGCCCGTTCGCGACGATCGAGCCCGGCGCGGGCGCCCCCGACGGGCTGACGGTCGACGCCGAGGGCTGTGTCTGGGTCGCTCTGTGGAACGGCTGGGCCCTGCGCCGCTACACCCCCGACGGCAGGCTGGAGCGCACGGTCGCCCTGCCCGTGCCGCGCCCGACGTCCTGTGCGTTCGGCGGCCGGGACCTGCGTGACCTGTACATCACCTCCGCCCGGACCGGTTCCGACGCCCCGCCCCCGCTCGCCGGCTCGCTGCTGGTCCTGCCGGACGCGGGACTCGGTCTGCCCGGCACACCGTTCGCGGGCTGACCGGGGGACCGGCCGGCTTCGGCCTGTTCGCACACCTGGACGGGCGCCGCGCCCCGAACCTCCGTATAAAGGGCCCTGAGGGCAGCGCGGGTACGGCAGGCACGGAGTGCGAAGGCACGACGGTACGAAGCGGGCGTGACACAGGCACGCGTACGGACGGGGGCAGGAGCGGGCGGGGCCGCGGAGGCGGACGACGGAGGAGGACCGGGATGCACGGGACCGGGAGCACCGGGCGCGACGGGAGTTCCGGAAGCACCGGAAGTGCCGGGCGCGAGGGGCCTGTGGCGCATCATGTGCGGGAGGACCACGGCCCCGTCCGGTTCGGTCCGCCCGCCCCCGACCCGGGCCTGCCAGTACTGCCCGAGCTGGCCGAGGTCCTGGCCGCCGCGGCGGACGGCGCCCGGCCCGAACCTCCCGGCGGCGGAAGGGCACTGCGCGAGGCGGCCTGTGCCTACTGGTCGCGGCGCGGGCTGCGCGGCGGCCCCCGGCACGTCGCGGCCGCCCCCGGCGCGCAGCCCCTGCTCTTCGCGCTGATCGCCGCACACGGCGGCGACGTCCTGATGCCACGACCCTGCCCCGCCACCTGGATGCCGCAGGCGCGGCTGCTCGGCCGTCCCGCCTACCATGTGCCGACCCCGGCCGAGTGCGGCGGCATCCCCGACCCGTACGCCCTGCTGGAGACCGTGCGCCGGGTGCGGGCCGAGGGCGGCAGGCCCCGGCTGCTGCTGCTCTCCGTGGCCGACGACCCGACCGCCACCGTCGCACCGCCCGAACTGGTCAACGAGGCGTGCGAGGCCGCCGTCGCCGAGGGGCTGCACATCATCAGCGACGAGACCTGGCGCGACACCCTGCACCGGCCCCATGACACGGTCCTGCTGAGCCCCGCCGAGATGTTCCCCGGCGAGGTCACGGTGCTCAGCGACCTGGCCGGTGCGCTGACCCCGGCCGCCTGGCCCGTCGCGGTCGCCCGCTTCCCGGACACCGAGCGGGCCGCCGTACGCCATGCCCGTACCCTCGACATCCTCACCGCGCTGGGCGCACTGGTCGCGGGACCCGTCGCGCACGCGGCGGCCCACGCCCTGGGGGAGCCGGAGTCGGTCACGGCCAGAATCCGGCAGACCGCGGAGCTCCAGGCCCAGGTCGCCGCCGCCGCGCACCGCGCCGTGCTGGCCTCCGGGGCACTGGCCAGACCCCCGCAGGCGGGCCGCCATCTCTACGCCGACCTAGGCCCGCTCCGCTCCCGGCTGGCCTCCCGGGGCGTCACGGACTCGATGGAGCTGGAGGAGTACCTGACGGGCCGCCTCGGAGCCCCGGCTCCCGGCGGACACCGCTTCGGGGACGAGCTGGGCGCCCTGCGGGTACGTCTGGGCACCGGGCCGCTGCTCGGAGCGACGCCGCAGGAGGAACGGGAGTCCCTCACCGCGGTGGAGCCCCTGAAACTGCCGCACGTGGCGAAGGCGCTGAGTGCTTTCGCGGCGGCCTTCGACGAACTGAGATGAGCGCCGCCGACGGGAACCGTTCCGGCGGCCGGTCTCAGTGACCGCTCTTCGTCCGCAGCCTGCGCCACACCGCCGGGGCGCCGCTGATCAGCAGCGTCAGCCCCACCGCCGCGACCACGCCCTGCCACGGTTCCGGAAAGAGCGAACCGCCCAGAATGCCGATCAGCTGGTACGTCGCCGCCCACGCCAGACACGCCGGTACGTCGCCCCGGGCGAACCGCCGCAGCGGCATCCGGCCGAGCAGGCAGGCCAGCATCACCGGTATCCGGCCGGCCGGCACCAGCCGGGACAGCACCAGCACCACCACACCGTGCTCGTCGAGCTTCCGCCGCGCCTGCGCCAGCCGCTCCGGAGCGGCCCGGCGGCTGATCGTCTCCAGCCACTTCGAACCGTTCCTGGAACGCACCCCGCGCTGCCCCAGCCAGTACAGGCAGATGTCCCCCAGGAACGCCGCGGCCGACGCCACGACGAACACCACGAGCAGCGCGAACGGCGCCGTCTGGTGGAAGGCCACCACCGCGGCCGAACTCACCAGAGCCCCGGTCGGCACCACCGGAACCAGCGACCCCAGGGCCACCAGCAGGAACAACGACGGATAGCCGACCACCTGCTGCGTCGACTCGGTCGGCAGCTCGCGCACGACCCCCTGGATCTCATGGATCACGGGCCGGCCTCCGGCCGTACCCGTTCGCCGTGCCCCAGCAGGTGCACCGCGACCTTCGGGGCCGCCAGCGCCGCCTTCCGGACGAACTCGTCGCCCGGCGAGTGGAACTCGTGCGGACGGACTCCGTCCAGCCCGATCGGCCAGTACGTGCCGTAGTGGACCGGCACCGCGGCACTCGGCTCCAGCCGGGTCAGCGCCTCGGCGGCACGGGCCGGATCCAGATGGCTGTGGCCGAGGTTCGGGCCCCAGCCGCCCACCGGCAGCAGCGCCACGTCCACCGGCCCCACCGCTTCGGCCATGGCGTCGAACAGTCCGGTGTCCCCGGCGAAGTAGGTCCGTACCTCACCCTCCACCACATAGCCGAGCGCGGGCACCCGGCGCGGACCGACAGGCAGCCGCCGCCCGTCGTGCAGCGCGGGAACCGCCCGTACGCGTACCTCGCCGACCCGGACGACATCCCCCGGCGCCACCTCGGTGATCCGGAACTCGCGCATCCGGCGCAGCATCCGCAGACCGGGCACGGTGGCCACCGCTCCGCTGGGCACGATCAGCCGACTGCCGGGAGCGAGCCGCGCGAGCGAGGGCAGATGCAGATGGTCGGAGTGCAGATGGGAGATCAGGACCACATCGGCCACCGTCGCCCGGGGCGGCGGAAGCTCGCCCCGGCGCCGGCGCAGATGTGCCAGACGCCGTACGAACAGCGGATCGGTCAGCACCCGTACCCCGGAGTCCTCGACCGTGCAGGTGGCATGACCCCACCAGGTGACCTCCACCGGCAGTCCCGCCTCCTCGCTCGTCGCCCGGGAGCCGCGGTGAACCGCGCTCCGGGTACGAGCGTAAGCGCCGCGCGCCGGTGGCACGCCGGAGTGCGCCTTGTCGCCCGATTCCGCGGCGGTACGACCGGTTACGGAGGGCTACCGACCGGGTAGGGTCGGGCCCGGGATCTCACCTACGGGGGGCCGTTCATGGGGGATGTACGGGTGGCGGCCATCGCCAGCCTCACACCGCTCGAGGAGCTCGACGGCGACCCGTTCCTCGTCGACACCCGCAGTCAGCACGCCATGTGCGCGCGCTGGGCCGCGGGGCACGGCTACGCCGTCACCCGGCAGCTGCGCCTGTACGGGCTCCGCTTCGACCACCGCGCCCTGTGGAGCGATGTCGAGGACGGTCAGGTCGAGCTGTTCGTGGCGCCCAACGACCGGGTGCTCGCACGGGCGATCACCTCGGTGTCCGATTTCGCCGCGGAGTGCGAGCGCCGGGGCGTGCGCCTGGAGCTCGCCGGTCTGGACGAACCGGACTACACGGCACGGTCGAAGGCAGGCGTCCACCGCAGGCTCTCCATGCCCACCGCCGGTTACGACGGCTGCTGATCACCCCGGGAGCGGCCGCGGCCCTGCTCCGCACTCAGGCTCCGCCGTCCGGGGGACCCGCTGTGAAAGGCTGGGTCCGGGTCCACGACGGACGGACCCGGACGTGAGGTGGAACGGCGTGGGTGACGGGCGATGGCGTACGGCTGGCAGCGCCCTGATGCGGGTGGTCGCGGTGTGGGCGGTGTCCACCCTGACGATGCTGGTGCTCGCCGGGATCCTGCCCGACTTCCAGCTCCAGTCCGACGACGGCGACAGCATCACCAAGACCGCGTTCACCGCGGCGTGGGGCGCGGGCGCCTTCGGTCTGCTCTCCGCACTGGTCTGGCCCGTTCTCGTCCGGGCCCTGCTCATCGTGCCCGCCCTGGTCCTGGGCATGCTGGTCTTCTTCCTCAACGGCTCCCTGCTGCTGATCGCCCTGCGGCTCATCCCGGACGGGCGCGGGGCGGCCGACCCGGAGACGGCGGTGGCCGTCGCCGCCGTCATGTCCGCCGTCGCTTCCGCGACCTCCACCGCCCTCGCGGTGCGGGACGACAACGCCTACCGGCGCAGGCTCTCCCGGCTCGCCGACCGGCGCCGCCGCCGCAGCGGCACGGCCGGCACCGCGGACGGCGGGCGCGGCGGACCCCCCGGCATCGTCTTCCTCCAGCTCGACGGGGTCGGCCATGACGTCCTGACCAGGGCGGCGGCCGACGGGCTGATGCCGACCGTGGCGGGCCGTCTCGCGGACGGATCCGGTCACCGGCTGACCCCGTGGCGCACCGACTGGTCCAGCCAGACCGGTGCCAGCCAGCTCGCCATCCTGCACGGCAGCAACCACGACGTGCCCGCCTTCCGCTGGTACGAGAAGGAGACGGGGACCGTCATGGTCTCCAGCAGACCGGCGAGCGCCCTCGACATGCAGCGCCGGGCCATAGCGCACACCCATGACGGCGGGCTGCTCACCGTCGACGGCGCGAGCCGCGGCAACCTTTTCAGCGGCGGCGCCGACCAGCTCGCGCTCGTCCTGTCGATGGCCGCCCGACGGGGCAAGGGCCGCCGGTCGCGCGCCGGATACTTCGCGTACTTCTCCGATCCGGCCAACGCCGTCCGTACGGCACTGTCCTTCGTCGCCGAGGTCGGCCGAGAGATCGGCCAGTCGACCCTGGCCCGGGTGCGCAAGGAGGCGCCCCGGATCAAGCGGGGCGGGCTCTACCCCTTCATCCGGGCCTTCGCCACCGTCGTCGAACGCGATGTGGTGGTCTCCGCCGTCATCGGTGACATGTTCGCCGGACGCACCGCCGTCTACGCCGACCTCGTGGCCTACGACGAGGTCGCCCATCACTCCGGGCCGCACAGCCGCGACGCGGACAAGGTCCTCGCACGGCTCGACCGCTCCCTCGCCCTGATCACCAAGGTCGCCGAGCACACCCCGCGCACCTACCGGATCGTGCTGCTGTCCGACCACGGCCAGAGCCCGGGGGAGACCTTCGCCGGAATGTACGGGCTGACCCTCAAGGACCTGGTACGGGCGGGCTGCGGGCTGCCCGTACCGCGCCGGGCGCAGCGCACCCGCAGCGCCTCGGAGGCGCGCGACGCGGTCCGGATCGCGCTGCACCGCCCCGTGAAGGAGAAGGAGGCCGAACACCCGGCCAAGCTCTCCGACCCGATCGTGCTCGCCTCCGGAAACCTCGGCCTGCTCTCCTTCCCGGACATCCTCGGCCGCGCCTCGCGCGAACAGCTCGACCGCCGCCACCCCGCGCTGCTCAGCACGCTCGCCAACCACCCGGGGATCGGATTCCTCCTCGTCCGGAGTGAGGAACACGGCTCGGTGGTGCTGGGCCGGGGCGGGGCCGTGGTCCCGGTGCGGGAACTGAAGGACGGCACGGGCCCGCTGGCCGGGTTCGGCCCGGGTGCGGCGGACGCGGTGCGGCGCACCGACACCTTCCGGAACGTCGCGGACGTCATGGTCAACTCGATGTATGACCCCGACACCGGCTTCGTGCACGCCTTCGAGGAGCAGATCGGTTCGCACGGCGGGCTCGGGGGCGAGCAGTCGCGCCCCTTCCTGCTGTGGCCGCGCGCCCTGACGGACCCGTTCGACATCGTCGCCGCGGAGGGCGCGGAGGGTGGCAGCCGGGCGTCCGGGACCGAGTTGGCCGGAGCCGAGACCGTGCACCGGGTGCTGGCCCGCTGGCTGAGCGAACTCTCGGGGCCGCAGGTGCCGGTGAGCCCGGAGGGGTTCGCCGGAGCGGAGCGGGCGGACGAGCCGTTCCCCGCCGGCCCCGTACCGGACACCCCCGTACCGGACACCGATGAGGCGGTGCCGGGCAGTCCGGGCTGAGCTGTCCGCGGGGCGTTGTCAGTGGTGGGCGGCAGGATGGTGGTCATGACGAACTCAGCTGTTGTGCTCGCCGATGCCACCGCCTACGCCGCCGCCGTCGAACAGGCGTCGCAGGCCGCCGCCGCGTATTACGCCACGGGTGAGAGCCCGCTCGACGACGACGCGTACGACCGGCTGGCACGCGGGATCGCCGCATATGAGGATGCGCACCCGGAGGAGGCGCTGGCGGCCTCGCCGACGGGCAAGGTCGCGGGTGGCGCGGCCGTCGGGGACGTACCGCACACGGTCCCCATGCTGTCGCTGGACAACGTCTTCTCCGCCGAGCAGTTCGCCACCTGGACCGCCTCCCTGGAGCGGCGGATCGGCAGACCGGTGGCCGCCTGGAGCGTGGAGCCCAAGCTCGACGGCCTCGCCGTCGCCGCCCGTTACCAGCAGGGCAGGCTCGACCGGCTGATCACCCGGGGCGACGGCACCGCGGGCGAGGACGTGTCGCACGCCGTGGGTACGATCCTCGGCCTCCCCGAGCGGCTCGGCGAAGCGGTCACCATAGAGGTGCGCGGCGAGATCCTCATGACGGACGAGCAGTTCGAACAGGCCAACGCCACGCGTACGGAACACGGCGGTGCCCCCTTCGCCAATCCGCGCAACGGGGCGGCGGGCACCCTGCGCGCCAAGGACCGGCCCTACCGGGTCGAGATGACCTTCTTCGCCTACGGTGCGCTCGCGCTGCCCGATTCCGGGGAGCTGACCGAGACCCTGGCCGAACTGCCGCACAGCGAGGTCCTGTCGTACGTCGCCGGGCTCGGCGTGCACACGGCGGCGGACACGGACGTGGCGCCGCGCACGGTCACCACCGTCGAGGAGGTGCAGTCGCGAGTGGCCGGGATCGGCGCCCTGCGGGCCTCGTTGCCGTTCGGGATCGACGGCATCGTGATCAAGGCGGACCTCGCCGCCGACCAGCGCGAGGCCGGTTCCGGGACCAGGGCTCCGCGCTGGGCCATCGCGTACAAGCTCCCCGCCGTGGAGAAGGTCACCCGTCTGCTGGCCGTCGAGTGGAACGTGGGCCGCACCGGCATCATCGCGCCGCGCGCAGTGCTGGAACCGGTCGAGATCGACGGGTCGACCGTCAGCTACGCGACCCTGCACAACCCCGCCGACATCACCCGCCGCGACCTGCGCCTCGGGGACCAGGTGATGGTCTACAAGGCGGGCGACATCATTCCGCGCATCGAGGCGCCCGTCGCGCATCTGCGGACCGGCGACGAGCAGAAGATCGAATTCCCCGAGAGCTGCCCGCAGTGCGGTTCCGGGATCGACACGAGCGAGCAGCGCTGGCGCTGCACCCGGGGACGTGACTGCCGGCTGGTCGCCTCCGTGTCGTACGCCGCGGGCCGCGACCAGCTCGACATCGAGGGGCTGGGCGCCACCCGGGTCGTCCAACTCGTCGACGCGGGCCTCGTCAGCGACTTCGCGGACCTGTTCATGCTGGAGCGGGAGCAACTGCTGACCCTGGAGCGGATGGGCGAGACGTCCACCGACAATCTGCTGGCCGCCATCGAGACCGCCCGGAGCCGCCCGCTGTCCCGCGTCTTCTGCGCCCTGGGAGTACGGGGCACGGGGCGCTCCATGTCCCGCCGGATCGCCCGCCACTTCGCGACCATGGACCGGATCGTCGCCGCCGACACCGAGACGCTTCAGCTGGTCGACGGCATCGGCAAGGAGAAGGCCACCGGTGTGGTCGCGGAGCTGGCCGAGCTGGCCCCGCTGATCGACAAGCTGGTCAGGGCGGGGGTCAACATGACGGAGCCCGGCGCCACGCCGCCGCCGGAGCCCGGGGCGGAGCAGGACGCTGGAGCGGACGCGGAGCCGGGGACCCCGCCCGGTGACGGGCCCTCGGGCCTGCCCCTGGACGGGATGACAGTGGTGGTCACCGGTGCCATGACCGGCACCCTGGAGAAGCTGTCCCGCAACCAGATGAACGAGCTCATCGAGCGGGCCGGCGGCAAGTCCTCCTCCAGCGTCTCCAAGCGCACGAGCCTGCTGGTCGCCGGGGAGAAGGCCGGATCGAAGCGGAGCAAGGCGAAGGACCTGGGCGTCCGGATCGCGGCACCGGAGGAGTTCGCGGAACTGATCGCCGCGTTCCTGGAGCAGGAGGCCTGATCAGGGAACCTTTGATTGGGCAAGGAAGTGGCTTTCCTTGCCGCGGTATTGCATAGTGAGGGCTCGGTCATGCCTCGCTATCAGCGGGTCACATAGGTATGCGGACGGCTGTGGTGGCAGGCCGGGGGTGAGGAGCGATGCGTTCTCTGCGCGACGGACAGCGCTTCGTCCGGCCCGTCCACCGGGAAGGCCCGGCGATCCGGGCCCACCGGGAGCACCCCGGGTGCCCGGCACCCGGCGACCGGCCGCTCGCCCGGCGGGGCCTCGCGGTCGACCTCGGCAGCTCCCGGACCCGCGTCTGGGTTCCCGGACACGGCCTCGTGCCGGACCCGGTCCCGGACGACGCCTCCGGGCGGCCCGTCCGGCGCGGCCGCATCGTCGACCCCGAGTCCTGCGGCCGGCTGCTCGGCCGGATCGCCGACGCGGCCCTCGGCCCGGACCGCAGCGACAGCGTGATCGTCCTGAGCCATCCGGTCCTCGCCGGAGCCGGACACCGCACCGAGGCACACCGGCTGCTCGCCGCGCTCGGCCCGACGAGAGTCCTCGTGCTGAACAGCGCCCGCGCCGCCGCCGCGTACGCCGGACCGCAGGACAGCGGGCCGCTGCTCGTCGTCGACATGGGCGCCGAACTGACCGAGGTGACGCTGCTGGTGAACGGCATGGTCGCCGACGCCCGGCAGGCCGAGACCGGACTCAGCGACCTGGATCCGGCGACCCTGCCGGCGGCGCTCGTCCGCACCGTGCTGGACATGATCATGTCCATGTGGCGGCAGGACCGGCACGGCACCGTCCTCGGCGCCCTGCGCAAGGGACCGGTGCTGGCCGGCGGCGGCGCGCTGCGCCCTGACATCACCGACCGGCTCGCCCTCCGTCTCGGGGTACGGCTCCGTCTCGCCGACGACCCGTCGACCACGGTCGTACGGGGCGCCGGACTGATCCTCAGCTCGGTCCTCCGGCACGCCGCCACGCCGGCCGCCCTGCCCGGTCCCCCGAGGTGACCCCCCTCCCGGGGCCGCCCCGGGGCAGCGCACCCCCGCAGGGACGGCAGGACGCAACCGCACGCCGCGCGCGGCACACCCTGGCCCTGCTGCTCCTCGCCGTCCTCACCCTGATCGGCGGCGTGCCCGCGGCCGCCGGAGCGGCGCTCCCCGCCCGTGCCTTCTCCGGGCCGGCGCACGTCGCCGCCCACGCACCCGGCGCGTCCGCCCCCGCCCAGCACACCGACCGCACCGCGCATATCCGGCAGATCCACGACCTTCGCCGGGCCCGGCCGGCCGCGGCGCACGGACACGACGTCCGTACGGCGGTGGCCACCGGCCCGGACAGCCGCCGCACCCGCACCGCGGCGCTCACCGCCGACGACCGCCCCCGGGCAGCGGCCACAGCCGCCCCGCATCCCCGGGCGGGCGTCCTCCGGGCCCAGGCGCCCAGCCATTCGCCTCCGCCCTGCCACAGCGTTCTGCCACCGCACGCGCCGGTCCTGCCCGCTCCGGGCACCCGCACGGTGTGCTTCAGCCACGCCGCCTTCCGGCTACCCGACGGAAGTCCGGCCACGCTCCCCGGCGTACGGGGTCCTCCCGGGACGGCGGCCGGTCCGACGACCGGTCACCGGTCCTGTCCCACAGACCTGCCGTCCCGTCCTCGCTGAGGTGAGGGCGCAGGACGCCCCACCGGAGGATTACCCATGTCTCGCGCCACCGCGGTGCGAGCGGTACTGGCTGCCGCCGTACTGCTCGTCTCCGTGTTCATCACGCTGACCATGTCACCCAGACTCGGCCTCGATCTCCAGGGCGGCACCCGCATGGTGCTCCAGGCCAAGGACTCCGGCACCACCAAAGCGGACCGGGAGAGCACCGACCGCACCCTGGAAGTGCTGCGGCAGCGCATCGACTCCCTCGGCGTCTCCGAACCGACCCTGACCCGTTCCGGCGAGGACCGGATCATCGTCGAACTCCCCGACGTACAGGACCCGCGTCAGGCCGCCGAGGTGATCGGCAAGACCGCCCAGCTGACCTTCCACGCCGTACAGGGACCGGGCGCCGCACCGGCCGCGGAAGCCCCGGACACGGAAACCCCGGACGGGAAGGACACCCCCGACGGAGAACCCCTGACACTCTCCGACGAGCAGGGCCGTTCCCTGGCGCTGGGCCCCGAGCGGCTCTCCGGCGCGGGGGTCAAGGACGCCACCGCCGCCTTCGACGCCCAGGGCGGCGCCGGATGGACCGTGTCGCTCGACTTCGAGAAGGACGCGGGCCGGGACTGGACGCGGCTGACGGGCGAGGCCGCCTGCCACCCCGCCCAGGACGAGCGGCGCCGGGTCGCCATCGTCCTGGACCAGAAGGTGATCTCCTCGCCGCAGGTCGACCCGTCGGTCGGCTGCAACGTCGGGCTCCCGTCCGGGAACACACAGATCACGGGCTCCTTCAGCGCCGACGAGGCCCGTGACCTGGCCCTGCTCATCAAGGGCGGCGCTCTGCCCGTACCCGTCGAGATCGTCGAACAGCGGACCGTCGGCCCGACCCTCGGCGCCGCGGCCATCGAGGCGAGCGCCAAGGCGGCGCTGATCGGAGCCGCCGCCACCGCGCTGTTCATCACCTGCGTCTACCGGCTCTTCGGAGCCCTCGCCGCCGTGGCCCTCGCCGCCTACGGGGTGATCTCGTACGCCGCCCTGGTCGCGCTCGGCGTCACCCTCACCCTCCCCGGACTCGCCGGGTTCGTCCTCGCCATCGGGATGGCCGTCGACGCGAACGTCCTGGTCTTCGAACGCGCCCGGGAGGAGTGCGTGCTACGGCCGAACCGTTCCCTGCGGTCCGCGCTCACCGCCGGATTCCGCAACGCCTGGAGCGCGGTCGCCGATTCCAATGTGACCACGCTGATCGCCGCGGGGCTCCTCTTCTTCCTCGGCTCGGGCCCGGTCAAGGGTTTCGGCGTCACCCTGGCCATCGGGGTGCTCGCCTCGATGTTCTCCGCGCTCGTCATCGCCCGCGCGCTCACCGAGGTCGCGGCGGGTTCCCGGTTCGTCAGCGCCTACCGGGGAGTCAACGGCATCGCCCGCCCCGGCCGGGTACGGACCTGGCTGACCCGCCGTGATCCGCGGCTGTTCCGCTCGCCCCGCCGCTGGCTGCTGTTCTCGACGGCGCTGGTCGCCGTCGCCGTGCTCGGCATCACGGTGCGCGGCGTCAACCTCGGCGTCGAGTTCACCGGCGGCCGGCTCATCGAGTACTCCACCAGCCGTCCCGTCGACGTGGACACGGCCCGAGACACACTGGCCGCCGCGGGCTTCGGCGACGCCGAGGTCACCACCGCGGGCGCGGGCGACCTCTCCGTACGCACCGGGAAGCTCGACAACGACGGGGAACACGCGCTGCGCACCGCCCTGGCCGCCGAGGGCGGCGAGACCACCAAGGTGCGCGACGAACTGATCGGGCCCAGCCTCGGCGACGAGCTGCGGCGCAACGCCCTGATCGCCCTCGCCGTCGCCGTGTTCGTCCAACTCGCCTATCTGGCGGTCCGGTTCCGCTGGACGTTCGCCGTGGCCTCGGTCGGCGCGCTCGTCCACGATGTGATCGTGCTGGTCGGTGCCTTCGCCTGGCTGGGGCGTCCGGTCGACGGCATCTTCCTGGCCGCCCTGCTCACCGTCATCGGCTACTCGGTCAACGACTCGGTGGTGGTCTTCGACCGGGTGCGGGAGCTGTGGGCCAGAAGTCCGCGCGCACCGCTGGCCACCGTCGCAGAACGGGCGGTCCTGCAGACCGTTCCCCGAACCGTGAACACCGGTATGGGCGCCCTGTTCATCCTGGCCGCGCTCGCCGTACTGGGCGGCGACTCGCTCGCCGACTTCGCGCTCGCCCTCCTCATCGGCGTCTGCGTGGGGACGTACTCCTCGGTGCTCACCGCCGTGCCGGGCGCGATCCTGCTGGAGAGGAGCAGCAAGGCGCCGCCGCCGGTCCGGTCCAAGGGCGGCCGTCGGACCGCGCCGGCCAAGCGCCGCGACCCGCTGGACAACGGAGCCAGGGTCTGACCCCCGCGCCGCCCCCGCCGCAACGCGGGGGCGGCGCGCGTCAGTGGCCGTGAACCGTAGGTGCAACACGGCACAATCCGGACCACACCCAGTGATCGGAGCGTGCCCATGGCTGACGTCCTGCGCGAGGCGTGGTCCACCGTCGTGCCGGATCCGAACGGCCGGCACGGCCCCCTGCCGCCCCTGATGCTCGCCCTGACCTTCGTCACCGGGCTCGTCGACGCGGTCAGCTATCTCCTGCTGGGCCGGGTCTTCGTCGCCAACATGACCGGCAACGTGGTCTTCTCCGGCTTCGCCCTCGCCGGAGCCCCCGGCTTCTCCCTGGCCGCCTCCCTGGTGGCGCTGGCCGCCTTCGCCTCCGGGGCACTGGCCGGCGGCCTGACCGTCCACCGCACCGGCGCCCGCACCCACCGGGGCCGGATGCTCCAGTACACGCTGCTCACCGAGACCCTGTTCGTGACGGCCGCGCTGGTCGTCACCCTGATCTCCGGCACGCCGTACTCCGGAGGGGTCAGGTTCACGCTCATCGTGCTGCTCGGCCTCGGGCTCGGTGTGCAGAACGCGGCCTCCCGCGCCCTCGCCGTACCCGACCTCACCACCACCGTGCTGACACTCACCCTCACGGGCGTCGCCTCGGACAGCCGCCTGGCCGGGGGCGGCGGGAGCCGTGCCGGGCGGCGGGTCATGTCGGCCGCCGCGATGCTGCTCGGGGCGCTTGCCGGAGGCGTGGCCGTCCTGAACGGCCGGCCGGCGCTGCCGCTCCTGCTGGCGGTGGCTGTCCTGGCCGCCGCGAGCGCGGCCGCGTCTCTCCTGGCCCGCAGCGGAGCGCCCTGGACCGAGCCGTCCGGGAAGTGAGAGGTGCCGCGGTACAGCCTTCAGAGGCTCAGGGAGCGCAGATACTCGCCCGTCTCCCGGTCGGCGGGCAGGAACGTCTCGATGGCCAGCTCCGCCACGGTCACATCCATCGGCGTGTTGAACGTCGTGATGGAGGCGACGAACGACAGCACCCGCCCCTCGTGCGCGATCCGCAGTGTCAGCGCGAACGGTGCGGGTCCGTCCTGCGCCGGCCGGCCGCCGGGCCCGCCCATGCCCCGCTCGCCCGGCCGCGGCCCGCCGGCCGCCCGCTCGGGCGGGGGATACGCGGCGACCTCCTCGTACAGCGCGCGCAGCCGCGGCGAACGGGCCAGGGCGATCTGACGCTCCATCTGCGCCAGCAGATCCGCCCGCCACTCCGGGAGATTCAGGATGCGCGGGGCGAGACCCTCCGGATGCAGGGTGATCCGCATGGCGTTCAGCGGCGGAGCGAGCAGGTGCCCGGCCACCCCGGCCAGCAGCAGAGAGGAGCCCCGGTTGGCGGCCACCACGGTGTACGTACCGTCCACGACCAGCGCCGGAAACGGGTCGTAGCCCTGGAGCAATCGCTCCATGCCCTCG
The DNA here is from genome assembly GCF_026341775.1 of Streptomyces sp. NBC_00654. NCBI lineage: Bacteria > Bacillati > Actinomycetota > Actinomycetes > Kitasatosporales > Streptomycetaceae > Streptomyces > Streptomyces sp. NBC_00654. Next base: position 3,165,537 of record NZ_JAPEOB010000001.1, read on the forward strand.
CGCAGCGCGTCCATCGACGGGTCCTCCAGCGGGGTCTCCCTGTACCGCGGCGCGTATCCGGCGACCACGAGCAGGGCATTGCGTTCCCGTACGGGAACGTCGAGGTGCTCGGCCAGCCGCAGGACCATCTCCTCGCTGGGCCGGGAGCGGCCCGTCTCGATGAACGAGATGTGCCGGGCCGAGGAGTCCGCACGCAGGGCAAGCTCCAGCTGGCTGATCCGCCGCCGCTCCCGCCAGCGGCGCAGCAGCGGCCCCACTTCCGTGTCACGTGCGGCAGTCGTCATACGCAGACCGTAACGTCACGGGAACCACTGGTCCGTCCATCGGTCCATCCGGTCACCGGTCGATCGGCTCCACAGGTCCACCGGCCCGTCCGATCCACTCCGTTACGCAGGGAGCCGTGCCATGTCCGCAGAACCGCTGTCGCCCTCCGAGATCGGGTCCAGACTGGGCGCGCTGCCCGGCTGGTCCCTGGAAGGGGACCGGATCACCCGTACCTACCGGCTGCCCTCGCACTTCGCCGCCGCGGCCCTGACCGTCCATGTCGCGCAGATCCAGGAGGAGCTGGGGCACCACTCGGATCTGACGCTCGGCTACAACACCGTCGCCCTGTCCGTGCACACCCATGACGCGGGCGGCGCGATCACGGAGAAGGACCTGGCGCTCGCCGCACGGGTGACGGCCGCCGCTCCGGCGCACGGCGCGGAATGACGCGCGTACGGCGCGGTCGGCGGCGTACGTCATCAGGCCGACGCCGCCGTGCTCATGAGGCGGACGGCGGCGCACATCACGCGCCCGGCGCGGCCGCCGCTCATGGGGTCACCACGCCGAACCGCGGATGCGCGGCGAGCCACGCCTCGTAACTGGGACTGCGCGACACCGCCTCGGCGTACGCCGAGCGGGTCAGCCCGCTCACCGCTCCCGCCGCGGCGTTCGCGGCGGGAGAGCGCGGATGCCAGCCCAGCAGATGGCGCCAGCTCAGCGGCGAACCGGCGATCGGCCGGGTCACCAGGCCGGGCGTCGGCGGGAACGTCGCCCGGCACAGCCCGACCGCCCGGCCCACCTGGACCAGATGGACGACCGAGGCAGTGTCCGTCTCGAACACCGACACGGGCGTGAAGCCCGTCCGGGCGCAGGCGGCGGCGAAGCAGTCCGCGAAACAGCCGTCGCCCGGCACATCGGCCCAGGACTCGTTCGCGAGCGCGGCCAGGTTCAGCTCCGGTTCGCCCGCCAGCGGGTGCTCCTCCGGCAGCATCACGAACACCGGGTCGACGCCGACGACCTGCCATACCAGCCGGTCCGCCATCGGCGGCGGGCTCTCGCCACACGCGCCGATCAGCGCGAAGTCCAGCCGCCCGTCGATCACGAGCGAGGAGATCTCCGTCACCGACCACGCGGTGTAGGTGGACACCGGCGCGGTGGGGTGCGCCGCGGCCAGCCGGTCGACGAGACCGCCGAGCAGGGGGCCGTGCGTCCCGCCGAGCCGGAACCGGTCCATGGCCCCCGTGGCGTTGGCGAACCGCACCGCCTCCGCCTGGAGCTCGCTGACCGCCGGCAGCACCACCCGGGCCCGTTCGAGCACCAGCTCCCCGAGGGGGGTCGGCCGGGCACCCGTGTGGTCCCGCTCGAACAGCGCGCCGCCGAGAGCCTTCTCGATCCGCCGCAGCTGAGCACTCAGGGCGGGCTGGGCAAGCCCGAGAGCGGCGGCGGCCTTGGTCAGGCTGCCGGTGTCGGCAATGGCACGTACGGTTCTCAGATGGCGCAACTCCAGCTCCATAACGGCAAGTTATGGGTCCGAGGGCCCACCGGCAATATGTGTGCCCACAACCGCCCGGAACCCGACCGGGGCCTACCGGGGGCGAATTGCCGAAACGGCAACACAATTGGCCCGATGGGCAATCCTTGGGGAAGCTGGCCCCCATGACCAATCACCTCGGGCACGGCCACCACGGGCAGTCGCACACGCCGCCGCACGCACACGGGCACGCGCAGGCACCGTCGTCATCCGGGCACACGCACGGCACGACCGACCTCGACTGGGACGCGATGGGCCCCAGGCTGGAGCGGGAGGCCGAGCTCAGCAGCCCGCAGTACGAGGAGGCGGCCCGCTGGATCGCCGGTCTGCCCGACGCGCCGGAGGTGCGCCGCGTCCTCGACATCGGCAGCGGCCCCGGAGTGGTGACCTGCCTGCTGGCCGAGGTGTTTCCCGGGGCGGAGGTGGTCGCCGTGGACGCGACCCCGGCCCTTCTGGAGCGGACGGCCGCCCGTGCCCGGCGCCTGGGACTCGGCGACCGCGTCCGTACCCTGGAGGCCGAACTCCCCGAAGGAATCTCCCGGTTGGGCGAGGCCGATCTGATCTGGGCGGGGAACTCCCTGCACCACATGGGTGACCAGCGCGCTGTTCTGGCGGGCTTCGCCGAGCACCTGCGCCCCGGCGGCACGGTCGCGCTCGTCGAGGGCGGACTGCCGACCCGCCGGCTGCCCCGTGACATCGGCATCGGGCGGCCCGGCCTGGAGGCCCGGCTGGACGCGGTCTCCTCCGCATGGTTCCAGACGATGCGGTCCGAGCTGCCGGCGGCCAAGCACGAGACCGAGGACTGGAACGCCCTGTTCAACGCGGCGGGACTGACTCCGCAGGGCACCCGCAGCTTCCTGCTCGACCTGACCGCCCCGCTCTCCGACACGGCCCGTGAATACGTCGTCGAGACCTTCGTCCGGGCCCGCGAGGCGTTCGCCGACCTGCTCGACGCCGACGACGTCGCCGTGCTCGACCGGCTGCTCGACCCCGAGGACCCGGCCGGTCTGCACCTGCGGCCCGATGTCTACCTGCTCACCGCCCGCACGGTGCAGCTGGCGCGCCGCGGCTGAACGCCCCAGCGCCCGTGGCCGTGGTGCCTCACGGCGCCACGGCCTCCAGACGCCACCACTGGGAGGGGGAGTCGGTGTCCTCCCACTGCTGGATCCGGCCCCCGGCCTGCGTCGAGCCGTCGGCGACCTCCAGGACGAGCCCGCTGATGAAACTGACCAGGGTGACCGTGCCCGGGGCCTCCAGATGCTGTTCGATCAGCCATTCCTGGGCGCCGAAGTTGTTGGCCTTCCACTGCTGGACGGTGGCGCCGTTCTCCGTGGAGGCGCCTGCGACGTCCAGCCGCTTGCCGCTGTGCGCGTTGACCAGGTGGCAGAGCGCGGCACCCTCGTGCACGGGCGACAGCTGCCAGTGCTGCGCCGCCGACCCGCTCTCCTCGCCCTGCCGTACCGGGGCGCCGCTTCCCTTGGCCGCGCCGTACACCTCCAGCAGCAGCCCGCTGCCGATGTTGCGCAGGCGGTACAGACCGGCTTCGACGACGGGCGCGCTGTCCCTGCTCATGCTCTGATCTCCTTCGGGCGGTGCTGCGGATGCGGGTGGCGGGGCGGGCGTGGGCGCGAGTTCGCGGGGAACCGGGATCGCGGGGAACCGGGATCGCGGGGAACAGCGGCGCCCCCACCGTCAGTGGCACGGTGGGGGCGACGGACAGGACTGCCGCGGTGGCGTGGTCCGGGAGCCGGGAGCCGGGAGCCGGGAGCCGGGAGCCGGGAGCCGGGAGCCGGGCGCCGGTGGAAGCGTGCGCGGCTCAGGCGCCGACGTTGAACTCCGCCGGGTTCGGGCCGAGACGCTTGCCCTCGTCCAGGGCGGCGAACGCGGCGAGGTCGTCCGCGTCCAGCTCGAAGCCGAACACGTCCAGGTTCTCCGCGATCCGCGACGGTGTCACGGACTTCGGGATCACCACGTTGCCCAGCTGGAGGTGCCAGCGGAGCACCGCCTGGGCGGGCGTACGGCCGTGCTTCTGCGCGACCGCGACGACCGTCGGGACGTCCAGGAGGCCCTTGCCCTGGCCCAGCGGCGACCACGCCTCGGTGGCGATGCCGTGCTTGGCGTGCAGTGCGCGGGACTCGCTCTGCTGGAGCTGCGGGTGGAGCTCGATCTGGTTGAGCACCGGGACCACGGAGGTCTCACCGAGCAGACGCTCAAGGTGCTCGGGCAGGAAGTTCGATACGCCGATCGACTTCGCGCGACCCTCGGCCAGGATCTTCTCCAGGGCCTTGTACGTGTCGACGTAACGGTCCGCGGCGGGCACCGGCCAGTGGATCAGATACAGGTCGACGTAGTCCAGGCCCAGCCTGTCGAGCGAGGCGTCGAACGCGCGCAGCGCCGCGTCGTGGCCCTGGTCGCCGTTCCACAGCTTCGTGGTGACGAAGAGCTCGTCGCGGGCGACCCCGGAGGCGGCGATGGCCCTGCCGGTACCCGCCTCGTTCTCGTAGATGGCGGCGGTGTCGATGCTCCGGTACCCGGACTCGATGGCCGTCGCGACCGCCTTCTCGGCCTCGTCGTCCGGCACCTGCCAGACACCGAAACCGAGCTGAGGCATTTCGAGGCCGTTGTTGAGGGTGATGGAGGGGACCTGGCTCACGAGCGGTCGATCCTTACGTCGTCGGTGCTTACTCCTGACAACAACGATCAGCGCGCCCGAACCATTCCCCGCGACTGCCCGGGACTGCCGGCGCTTCCCCGCCCCGGCCCGTGGTTCCCCCTCGGCGATCGCGGGGGAGAGGTCGTTGATCGCCGGGGAGAGCTTCGAGGCGAGGACCGCCGGGGGACCGTCAGTGGTACAGGGCGTCCACCTCGACCGCGTACGCCGTCTCGATCGCCTTGCGCTTCAGCTTCAGCGAGGGGGTCAGCAGCCCGTGCTCCTCGGTGAACGGGTGCGCCAGGATCCGGAACGTACGGATCGACTCCGCCTGGGACACCGCCGTGTTCGCGGCCACCACGGCCCGGCGCACCTCCATCTCCAGGTCCGGGTCCCGCACCAGATTGTTGCCGGTCAGCGGATTGCGGCCCTGCATGGCGAGCCAGTGGTCCACCGCCTCCTGGTCCACGGTCACCAGCGCCGCGATGTAGGGCCGGTCGTTGCCGACGACGATGCACTGCGCGACCAGCGGATGCGCCCGTACTCGCTCCTCCAGACCGGCCGGGGACACGCTCTTGCCGCCCGACGTCACCAGGATCTCCTTCTTCCGCCCGGTGATCGTCAGATAGCCGTCCGCGTCCAGCGCTCCGATGTCCCCGGTGGCGAGCCAGCCGTCGTTCAGCACGGCCCGGGAGGAGTCCGGATCGCTCAGATAGCCGGAGAAGACATGGGCACCGTGCAGCCACACCTCACCGTCCTCCGCGATGTGCACCGTGGTACCGGGAATGGGCTGTCCGACCGTGCCGTACCGGGTGCGCTCGGGCGGGTTGGCCGTCGCCGCCGCACTCGACTCGGTGAGCCCGTACCCCTCGAAGACCGTGACGCCCGCACCCTCGAAGAACAGCCCGAGCCTGCGCTCCATGCCCGAGCCGCCGGACATGGCGTGCCGCATCCGGCCGCCCAGCGCCTCGCGGACCTTCCTGTAGACGACCTTGTCGAAGAACTGGTGCTGCATCCGCAGCCCGGCGGACGGACCCGGTCCGGTCCCGAACGCCCGCTCCTCCATCGCCTCGGCGTACTTCACCGCGATCTCGACGGCCTTGTCGAACGGCCCGGTCCGGCCCTCCGCCTCCGCCCTGCGCCGGACACCGTGGAAGACCTTCTCGAAGATGTACGGCACGGCCAGGACGAACGTCGGCCGGAACGTCATCAGGTCCGGCATCAGCGCCCGCGCGGAGAGCTCCGGCTGATGGCCCAGCTTCACCCTGCCCCGGACCGCCGCGATCTCCACCATGCGGCCGAAGACATGGGCCAGCGGCAGGAAGAGGAGGGTGGAGGCCTCGTCGCCGGGCTTGGAGTGGAAGACCGGCTCCCAGCGGCCGACCATGGTGTCGGCCTCGAACATGAAGTTGGCGTGGGTGATCACGCACCCCTTGGGACGGCCCGTCGTGCCGGAGGTGTAGATCACGGTGGCCACGGACTCGGGCGTCACCGCTCTGCGGTGCCGGTGGACCACCTCGTCGTCGATCCCCGTGCCGGCCGCCGCCAGCTCGCTCACCGCGCCGGCGTCCAGCTGCCACAGCCGCTTGAGATGCGGCAGCCGGTCGATGACCGAACCGACCGTCATCGCGTGGTCCTCGTGCTCGACCATCACGGCCGCCACCTCGGCGTCATGGAGCATCCACAGGACCTGCTCGGCCGACGACGTGGGATAGACGGGCACGGACTGGGCGCCGATCGACCAGAGCGCGTAGTCGAACAGTGTCCACTCGTAGCGCGTACGGGACATCAGGGCGACCCGGTCGCCGAACCGGACGCCGTGGGCGATCAGCCCCTTGGCCAGCGCCAGCACCTCGTCGCGGAAGCCCGCGGAGGTGACATCGCGCCACTGTCCGGAGGCGTCCTTGCGGCCGAGGGCGACCCGGTGCGGGTCGTCCTCCGCGTATGCGAAGACCGCATCGGCGAGACCGCCGGCAAGAGGCGCCGCCGTCAGGGGTGGGACAGTGAACTCACGCAAATGACCTGCTCCTCAGCGCTCCGCACAGCGCCGCGACGCTACCCCAAGGAACGCGCCTGCGGGAGGGGCAGATGTCTCCGTAAAACATGCCATCTGTGCAGGCCGGTCGTCGAAATCCGGCCAGATGGGCAAGGCTCGGGCGTACTTCTGACCACGGAGTAAGTGACCGGCGCCGGAATCTCCACCGAATCTGAACGCGGCGATCACTCCCGCTCTACGCCGGTACGGGGAAGTTGCTCCGGGCCTGTCCGTGCCTGCCCGGCCCGCCGCTTCGGCTCCCCCGGGGGCCCTCCCACGCGTCCTCGGGCCCTCGCGCGCCCGGCAGGCCCCTCACCCGTCCTCGCGGCCGCCGATCCCGCGGTGGAGCCGGTCGCCGCCCGCCAGGATCGCCGCTGCCAGCGCGTCCGCCGCCTCCTGTGCGGCGTCCCGGCGGCGGCCGTGCAGGAGGACGAAGTCGACATCGCCCAGCTCCGGAAGACCCGCCCTGGCCGGCACCGGGACCAGCCCCGGAGGGATCAGTCCCCGGGTGTGGGCCATCACCCCGAGGCCGGCGCGGGCCGCCGCGATCAGCCCGCTCAGGCTCGTACTCGTGCACGCGATCCGCCAGGACCGGCCGTGCTCCTCCAGGACCTCCAGGGCGCGGGCCCGGGTGATGCCCGGCGGCGGGAAGACGATCAGCGGAATCGGGCGTTCCGGGTCGATCCGCAGCTGCGGGGCGCCGATCCAGGTCAGCGCGTCCTGCCAGACCAGCTCGCCGTGCGTGTCACCGGTGCGCCGCTTGGCCAGCACCAGATCCAGGCGCCCCGCCGCCAGCTGCCGGTGCAGCGTCCCGGACAGCTCCACGGTCAGTTCCAGTTCGACCTCCGGGTGCTCGCGGCGGAAGGACTCCAGGATCTCCGGCAGCCGGGTGAGGACGAAGTCCTCGGAGGCGCCGAAGCGCAGCCTGCCGCGCAGCCGGGTGCCGGTGAAGAACGCCGCGGCCCGCTCGTGCGCCTGAAGGATCGTCCGGGCGAAGCCGAGCATCGCCTCGCCGTCCTCGGTGAGATCGACCCGGTGGGTGTCGCGGGCGAACAGCTGACGCCCCGTCGCCTCCTCCAGACGCCGCACATGCTGGCTCACCGTGGACTGCCGCACGCCGAGCCTGCGGGCGGCCTGGGTGAAGCTCAGGGTCTGGGCGACGGCGAGGAACGTACGGAGCTGGGCGGGGTCGTACATGGGTGCCACGCTATCGCGAACCGTGATGACAGTAAGAGCGGTATACCGGATTCCCGATGGCGATGATCAAGAGCAGCATGGAGACGGCACGACCTGACCGAGAGACACGTGGAGCACATGAGCCGCCGCACCCTGAAGCTGCCGTCCTGGCTGCCGATCGACCTGTACATACTCGCGCTGATCGGCACGGTGGTGCTCGCGGCACTGCTGCCCGCGTCCGGCCGGGCCGCCGATGTGGCCGGCGGGGCCTCCACCGGAGCGGTGGCCCTGCTCTTCTTCCTCTACGGGGCCCGCCTCTCGACCGGGGAGGCGCTCGACGGCCTGCGGCACTGGCGGCTCCATCTCACCGTCCTGATCTGCACCTTCGTCGCCTTTCCGCTGCTGGGACTGGCGAGCAAGGGCCTGGTCCCGTATGTGCTGACCCCGCAGCTCCAGGCCGGATTCCTCTTCCTGTGCCTGGTGCCGTCCACCATCCAGTCCTCGATCGCCTTCACCTCGATGGCCAGGGGCAACGTGCCCGCGGCGATCTGCGCGGGCTCCTTCTCCAGCATCGCCGGGATCTTCCTCACCCCGCTGCTCGCCGCACTGCTGCTCGGGGGTACCGGAGGCGGATTCTCGGCCGACTCGCTGCTGAAGATCGTCCTTCAGCTGCTCGTGCCGTTCATCGCCGGACAGCTGACGCGCCGCTGGATCAGCGGCTTCCTCGTCCGGCACAAGAAGGTCCTCGGCCATGTCGACCGCGGCTCGATCCTGCTGGTCGTGTACACCGCGTTCAGCGAGGGCATGGTCGCCGGTGTCTGGCACCAGGTGACACCGGCCCGGCTCGGGGCGCTGCTGGCCGCCGAAGCGGTGCTGCTGGCCTTGATGCTCTCGCTGACCTGGTACGGGGCGAAGCGGCTCGGCTTCGACCGGGGGGACCGGATCGCCATCCAGTTCGCCGGGTCGAAGAAGAGCCTGGCCGCCGGGCTGCCGATGGCGAGCGTCCTGTTCGGGGCCCAGGCGAGTCTGGCCGTGCTGCCGCTGATGCTGTTCCACCAGATGCAGCTGATGGTCTGCGCGGTGATCGCGAAGCGCCGCTCGCAGGACGGCGAACCCGACCAGGACCGCGAACCGGGCCAGGACGGCGAACCCGACCAGGACCGCGAACCGGGCCAGGACCGGGACTGCGAGCCCGACGGGGACCAGGGTCGGGCTTCGGCGGATCAGCTGCCCTCGGCCGCCGGGCAGGGCTGACCTCCACCGGCCCCTCCGCCGTCCGGCCCGGCCCGCGCGCGGCGGACGGGCGCCTCAGTCCCGGGGGGCCGGCTCCTCCAGGATGATGCGGTGCTCACCCGCGTACACGTTCATGGAGGGACCCCGGAGAAAACCGACCAGGGTCAGTCCGCTCTCGGCTGCCAGGTCCACGGCCAGCGAGGACGGCGCGGACACGGCCGCGAGCATCGGGATCCCCGCCATCACCGCCTTCTGCACCAGTTCGAACGACGCCCGGCCCGACACCAGCAGGATGGCCCGGGAGAGCGGCAGCCGGCCGTCCGTCAGCGCCCGCCCCACCAGCTTGTCGACCGCGTTGTGCCGGCCCACGTCCTCGCGGATGTCGAGCAGGTCGCCCTCCTGCGAGAAGAGCGCCGCCGCGTGCAGACCGCCGGTCCGGTCGAAGACCCGCTGTGATGCGCGCAGCCGGCCGGGGAGTCCGGAGAGCAGTCCGGGGGTGACGCGGACCGGGGGAGCGTCGGCGACGGGGTGCCGGGTCGTGGTGCGTACCGCGTCCAGGCTCGCCTTGCCGCACAGGCCGCACGACGAGGTCGTGTAGACATGGCGTTCCAGGGTGATGTCGGGCACCACGACACCGGGCGCGAGCTGTACGTCGACCACGTTGTACGTGTTCACGCCGTCCGCCGTCGCCCCGGCGCAGTACACGATCGACCGGACCTCGGAACCCTCGCCGATCACGCCCTCGCTCACCAGGAAGCCCGCGGCGAGCGCGAAATCGTCGCCCGGGGTGCGCATCGTGATGGCGAGCGGCTTGCCGTTCAGCCGGATCTCCAGCGGTTCCTCCGCGACGAGCGTGTCGGGCCGGGTGGAGAGCACCCCGTCCCGGATGCGGATGGTGCGGCGGCGCTCGGTGGCCCGTCCCATAGCCGTAACCCGATTCTGTAGGTGGGGGAAGCCGAACCGGTCCTTGACGCGGAGGTCGCCGCGGGGCACCGGATCACCGCGCGGCGAGGCGGCTTCAGCGATCCCATTGTCCTGCACGCGTGGGGAGAGCCCGTATCCGACACCGGAGCGGCCTGTGCCGCCGGGGGCCCGGGGCGGTCGCCGTACCGGTCTGTGACGTTTCGTCAGGGTTCTGGCGACCTGGGCCGTGCACTGGCCGGACCGGACAAAGGATTCCCCGGAAGGTTGATCCAGGAATCCTTGCGTCCGGCGGATGCCGCGCGGGCCTCTTCCCCGCTCGCGGCCGGGCTCCCGGCCCGACCGGGGCCGCGGCGTGACCCGGATCCGGCGGCTCCACCGGTCCCACCAGCAGTGATGGCTGCGACTCTCACGGCTCTCCGCCCGGCGGGAGGACCGCGCGGGGGTGTCACGTCGACAGAATGCTGTCTACGATATCCCTTCCAGTGGGTCGAGGCTGTCGTCAAGGCTCCAACGCGCGGCCGATATTCCTGTGGGATCACGTGCCTCTGTACCGGGCGGTAGCGACCAAGACTGGATGGTTCCTGCCATATGTAGCGAGGGGAACCAGTAATGACCGGCTCACGTATCGTGGCGCTCGGCCACTATCAGCCCGCCAAGGTGCTCACGAACGACGATCTCGCAGCCATGGTCGACACCAGTGACGAGTGGATCACCAGCCGGGTCGGCATCAGGACCCGTCATGTGGGCGGCCCCGACGAGCCGGTGGACGAGATGGCCGCGCACGCGGGAGCGAAGGCGCTGGCGGCGGCCGGCCTGCAGCCCGCCGACATCGATCTGGTCCTCGTCGCCACCTCCACCGCCATCGACCGTTCCCCGAGCATGTCCGCCCGGGTCGCGGCCCGCCTCGGCATGGGCTCGCCCGCGGTGATGGACATCAACGTGGTCTGCTCCGGCTTCACCCACGCCCTGGCCACCGCCGACCACGCGATCCGGGCCGGTGCGGCCGCGCGGGCCCTCGTCATCGGCGCCGACAAGATGGCGGACATCGCGGACTGGACCGACCGCACCACCTGTGTCCTGCTCGGGGACGGTGCGGGCGCCGCGGTCGTCACCGCCGATCCGTCCGCCCCGGAGGGTGCGGCCGCCGGGATCGGTCCGGTGCTCTGGGGCTCGGTGCCGGAGATGGGCAACGCGGTACGGATCGAGGGGACCCCGCCGCGTTTCGCGCAGGAAGGTCAGTCCGTCTACCGCTGGGCCACCACGCAGCTGCCGCCGATCGCCCGCAAGGTGTGCGAAAAGGCAGGAATCGCCCCCGAGGACCTGGCCGCGGTGGTACTGCATCAGGCCAATCTGCGGATCATCGAACCCGTCGCCAGGAAGATCGGCGCGGTCAACGCGGTCATCGCCCGGGATGTGGTGGATTCCGGCAATACATCCGCCGCTTCGATCCCGATGGCCCTGTCCAAACTGGTGGAGCGGGGCGAGGTCGAGAGCGGCGCTCCGGTGCTGCTCTTCGGGTTTGGCGGGAATCTTTCGTACGCGGGTCAGGTGATCCGCTGTCCCTGACGGGCATTGTGCTCGGTAGACTGTAGACGATAAGCAATTGCTCGTCGCCCGGAGGGGGACCGCGATGTTGTCCACAGGACTGCCACAAGGGGCTGTGCCGAAGCTGGAACGGCCCGGTCCGCTGCGCGAGCGTGTCTACGAGGCGCTCCTCGAACTGATCACCACGCGCGCGCTCAGGCCGGGCCAGCACCTGGTCGAGAGCGAACTGGCCGGACACCTCGGCGTGTCCAGGCAGCCGGTGCGCGAGGCGCTCCAGCGGCTGAACACCGAGGGGTGGGTCGACCTGCGCCCCGCGCAGGGTGCCTTTGTGCACGAACCCACCGAGGAGGAGGCCGACCAGCTGCTCTCGGTCCGTACGCTGCTGGAGGCGGAGGCCGCCCGGCTGGCCGCCGCGAACTCCGGCACGACGGGCATCGCCGCACTCGAAGAGCTCTGCGCCAAGGGTGAGCGGGCCGTCGCCGACGACGACGTCGATCTGGCCGTCGCGACCAACGCGGCCTTCCACGCCAAGGTCATGGAGCTGGCCGGGAACGTCGTACTGGCGGAGCTGGCCGGACAGGTCGACCGCCGGGTCCGCTGGTACTACACGCCGGTGGCCCGGCAGCGCGGCACCCAGTCCTGGACCGAGCACCGTGCGCTGATCGCGGCGATCTCGTCGCGGGACGAGCGGCGGGCCACGGAGATCATGCGCTCGCACACGGAACACACCCGCCGGACCTACCACCAGCGCGAAAGCAACTGACCGGCGCACGCTGAGGAACAGGGCCGGGGCCGAGCGCCCCGGCCCTTCGTGCCGCGCCCGGCGCCCACCCCGTCCGCGCCCACCACAACCCCGTCCGCGCCCGGCGCCCACCCCGCCCGGCGCCCGCCGTGTCTGCCCCGGCGCTTACGTCAGGGTGCGCCCCGGCACCCACCCCGGCCCCACGCCGACGGCATCTTTGTCCTGGGTGTGGAGAAAGTTGGAGTGGATTCCTGCTCAACTTCTTCCCACTCCGGGAAAGCGCTGCTACGTTCCCCATCGAAAGCCCGACGGACTGGCCGATGTGGCGGGGAGGGACGAGTGAGACGCATGACGGCACGACCCGCGAACACCCATCAGGCCCGGCTGCTCAGGCTGTTGCGGGACGGTGGGCCCAACTCGCGTGCACAGCTGGGGGATCAGGTCGAACTCTCACGCTCCAAGCTCGCCGTCGAGGTCGACCGGCTGCTGGAGACCGGACTCGTGGTGGCCGACGGACTCGCCGCGTCCCGCGGCGGACGCCGCTCCCACAACATCCGGCTGGCCCCGGCGCTGCGGTTCCTCGGCGTCGACATCGGTGCCACCTCCATCGATGTGGCCGTCACCAACGCCGAGTTGGAGGTACTGGGACACCTCAACCACCCCATGGACGTACGGGAAGGCCCCGTCGCCATCTTCGAACAGGTGCTGGCGCTGGCGGCCAAGCTCCGGGCCTCCGGACTCGCCGAGGGTTTCGACGGCGCGGGCATCGGCGTACCGGGGCCCGTCCGCTTTCCCGAGGGTGTGCCGGTCGCGCCGCCGATCATGCCCGGCTGGGACGGCTTCCCGGTCCGCGAGGCGCTCAGCCAGGAGCTGGGCTGCCCCGTCATGGTCGACAACGACGTGAACCTCATGGCGATGGGGGAGCAGCACGCGGGCGTCGCACGCTCCGTGGGCGACTTCCTCTGCGTCAAGATCGGTACGGGCATCGGCTGCGGCATCGTCGTGGGCGGTGAGGTCTACCGCGGTACGACGGGCAGCGCCGGCGACATAGGGCACATCCAGGTGGAACCGGAGGGCCGCGCCTGCGCCTGCGGCAACCGGGGCTGTCTGGAGGCGCACTTCAGCGGTGCCGCGCTCGCCCGCGACGCCGAGGACGCCGCGCGTGCCGGGCGGTCGCCGGAGCTGGCCGCCCGGCTGGCGGAGACCGGGAGGCTCACCGCCGTCGACGTGGCCGCCGCCGCGGCGGCCGGGGACGCCGCCGCACTCGACCTGATCCGCGAGGGCGGCAACCGGGTCGGCCAGGTCATCGCCGGACTCGTCAGCTTCTTCAACCCCGGTCTGGTGGTGATCGGCGGCGGGGTCACCGGCCTCGGTCACAACCTCCTCGCCAGTGTCCGGACCCAGGTCTACCGGCAGTCCCTGCCGCTGGCCACCGGAAATCTCCCCATCGTGCTCGGTGAACTGGGACCCGCCGCCGGAGTGATCGGCGCGGCCCGGCTCATCAGCGACCATCTGTTCTCACCGGCCTGAAAGCCGTCTCTCCCGCGCCTTCGTCAGCAGCCGTTCGTGGTGCCGCCGACAGTACGGCACCGCCAGCCCTGCGCCCTGTCCGCTCACCGGCCGCACCCGCCGAGGGGATTTGCCATGGCCTCAGAACCACCCCTGCTCACCATGTCCGGCATCACCAAGTCGTTTCCCGGCGTGCGCGCCCTCGACGGCGTCGACCTGGAGGTCCTGGCCGGCGAGGTCCACTGCCTCCTCGGCCAGAACGGCGCCGGCAAGTCCACCCTCATCAAGGTGCTGGCCGGAGCCCACCAGCCCGACGGCGGCGAGATCACCTGGCACGGCGCGCCCGTCTCGCTCAAGTCGCCGATCGCCGCGATGCGCCTGGGCATCGCCACCATCTACCAGGAACTCGACCTGGTCGAGGGGCTCTCGGTCGCCGAGAACGTGTTCCTCGGCCATGAACCCACCACCGCGGGCTTCGTCGTCCGTACCCGCGAGGGCCGCACGGCGGCCGCCGCGCTTCTGAAGCGGCTGGGGCACCCGGAGATCGATCCCGCCCGCGAGGTCGGTGAACTCTCCGCCGCCCACCGGCAGATCGTCTCCATGGCACGCGCGCTCTCCCACGATGTACGGCTGATCGTGATGGACGAGCCGTCCGCCGCGCTGGACCCCGACGAGGTCGACAACCTCTTCCGCATCGTCGCCGACCTCACCGCGGACGGTGTCGCGGTCGTCTACATTTCCCACCGGCTGGAGGAGATCCGCCGGATCGGTGACCGGGTGACCGTCCTCAAGGACGGCCGGGCCGTCGCCGTCGGGCTGCCCGCCGAGTCCACACCGACACGCGACATCGTTGCCATGATGACCGGCCGCGATGTCGAGTACGTCTTCCCCCGGCGCCCCGGGGACACCGCCCCGGTCCAGGACCGGATCGCCGGGGAAGCGGCGGCGGCCCGCGCCGAGCCCGTGCTCAGGGTCGAAGGGCTGTCCAGGAAGGGCGAGTTCGCCCCGGTCGACCTGGAACTGCGGCCCGGCGAGATCGTCGGGCTCGCCGGACTCGTCGGCTCCGGCCGCTCCGAGATCCTGGAGACGATCTACGGCGCGCGCAGGCCGAGCACCGGACGCGTCACCGTGGCGGGCAGACCGCTCAGGACCGGCAGCGTCCGCGCGTCTGTCGCCGCCGGCATCGGGCTCGCCCCCGAGGAACGCAAGGCCCAGGCCCTGCTGATGACCGAATCGGTCACCCGCAATGTGTCGGTCTCCTCCCTCTCCCGCTTCGCCCGCGCCGGGTGGCTCGACCGGGGCGCCGAACGGCGGGCGGCCCAGGCGGCCACCCGCGAGCTGTCGCTGCGGCCCGACAACCCGGACACGCCCATCCGTACCCTGTCCGGCGGCAATCAGCAGAAGGCCGTGCTGGCCCGCTGGCTGCTGCGCGGCTGCCGGGTCCTGCTGCTCGACGAACCCACCCGGGGCGTCGACGTCGGTGCCCGCGCCGAGCTCTACGCCGTGATCCGCCGGCTGGCCGACGACGGCCTCGCCGTACTGCTCGTCTCCAGCGAAGTGCCCGAAGTGCTGGGCCTCGCCGACCGGGTGCTGGTGCTCCGCGAGGGCCGCGTCGTACACACGGCGGCCGCCGAGGAGCTCGATGAGCACCGCGTACTCGACCTCGTGATGGAAGGGAGCCCGACGCCATGACACAGTCCCTACCGTCGGCGCAGCACAACGGGCCGGACCGGGGGACCCTCGGCGGCCCCTCCACCGCGCCCCCCTCGAAGGCGGGCGGCGGCCCGCGCGGATTCGGCCCGCACCTCGACATCCGCAGTCTGTCCCTGCTCGGAGTCCTTGCCGTCCTCGTCGCCGTCGGGGGCCTCACGGAGCCCGACGCCTTCCTGGACACCGGGAACCTCCAGCTGATCCTGACCCAGGCATCCGTCATCGGTGTCGTCACCGTCGGCATGACCTTCGTCATCACCAGCGGCGGCATCGATCTGTCGGTCGGCGCGATGGTCGCCCTCGCCTCCGTCTGGGCGACGACCCTCGCCACCCAGGAGTTCGGCTTCGCGGGCATCCTGTTCACCGCCGTGATCGTCGGGCTCGCCGCCGGACTGGTCAACGGACTGCTCATCGCGTACGGCGGACTGGTCCCGTTCATCGCGACCCTGGCCATGCTCGCCTCCGCCCGCGGGCTCGCGCTCCAGATCACCGACGGCAAGACCCAGATCGTCACGGTCCCCTCGGTCCTGGACCTCGGTCTGCCCGACTCCTACATCCTCGGGATCCCGCCGCTGGTCCTGATGTTCGCCGCGGTCACCGTCGTCGGCTGGCTGGTCCTGAACCGGACCACCTTCGGACGCCGTACGGTCGCGGTCGGCGGCAACGCGGAAGCGGCCCGGCTCGCCGGGATCGACGTACGCCGCCAGCGCCTCTACCTGTATCTGCTCTCCGGGCTGTGCTGCGGCATCGCCGCCTTCATGCTGATCATCCTGTCCGGATCGGGGCAGAACACCAACGGCAACCTCTACGAACTCGACGCCATCGCCGCCGCGATCATCGGCGGCACCCTCCTCAGCGGTGGCCGCGGCACCATCGTCGGCTCGGTGCTCGGCGTCCTCGTCTTCACCACGATCACCAACATCTTCGCGCTCAACAACCTCCAGAGCGATGTCCAGCAGATCGCCAAGGGCGCCATCATCGTCGCCGCCGTCCTCGTCCAGCGCCGCACCCCGCGCGACGGAGGGACCTGAGACCGGCGCGAGAGTTCGCCACCCCCCGCTGTTCCGTATGCCACGCACCGGATGAAGGGTTTGACAGCCATGCCAGAAACCAGTCGCAGAGGACTGCTGTTCGGCACCGCGGCCGTGTCCGCGGGAGCGCTCCTCACCGCCTGCACCAGCAATGAACCGAAGAAGAGCGAAACCGTGGCGAGCGACCGGCCCGCCGCCGACGACAAGCCGGGCAAGCCCGTCACCATCGGCTACGCCGGTCCGCAGGCCGACCACGGCTGGCTCAACGCGATCAATGTGAACGCCAAGTCCCGTGCGGAGAAGTACTCGGAGGTGACGCTGGAGATCACCGAGGGCTCCAACGACACCGCCGCCCAGATCGGCCAGGTCAAGACCCTCATCAACAAGAAGGTCGACGTCCTGGTCATCCTCCCGGCCGACGGCAAGGCCCTCACCCAGGTCGGCCTGGAAGCGATGAAGGCCGGCATCCCCGTCGTCAACCTGGACCGCATCTTCGCCTCCCCGCAGGCGTACCGCTGCTGGGTCGGCGGCGACAACTACGGCATGGGCCTCAACGCCGGTCACTACATCGGCGAGCAGCTCAAGGACAAGCCGAACGCCAAGGTCGTCGAACTGGCGGGCATCGACAACCTGGAGCTCACCAAACAGCGCAGCCAGGGCTTCGCCGACGCCCTGAAGAACTACTCCAACATCAAGCTGGTGGCCCGTCAGGCCGCCGACTTCACCGTCGAGTCCGGCCAGGCCAAGATGGCCCAGCTGCTCCAGGCGCAGAAGCAGTTCGACGCACTGTGGAACCACGACGACGACCAGGGCGTCGGCGCGCTGCGCGCCATCGAGCAGGCGGGCCGCGACGAGTTCCTGATGGTCGGGGGCGCCGGGTCGAAGTCGGCGATGGACGCCATCAAGGCCGGCAACAGCGTACTGAAGGCCACCGTGCTGTATCCGCCGACGATGGCCGCGTCCGCGATCGACCTGGCGCGTGCGCTCGGCCAGGGCAAGGGCATCGGGGGGCTGGCCGAGATGGAGATCCCGACCTCCCTGACCCTCTACTCGGCCGTGGTCACCAAGGACAACGTCGACCAGTACCTGCCGACGGGCTTCAGCTGACCGGGCCCCACCGCCGACACCGAACGACCGACGAGGAGGAAGTCCGTATGGCCCGTAGGGAAGAGACGGAGCAGGAAGCCGCAGCGCCGCCGCAACAGCCGCCGACGCTCGGGGTCGGCATGGTCGGGTACGCGTTCATGGGCGCCGCCCACTCCCAGGGGTGGCGCACCGCAGGACACGTCTTCGACCTGCCGATGAGACCGGCTCTCGCCGCGATCTGCGGGCGCGACCGTACGGCGGTCGACGCCGCCGCGGCCCGGCACGGCTGGGCCGCGGCGGAGACCGACTGGCGGGCACTGATCGCCCGGGACGATGTGCAGCTGGTCGACATCTGCACGCCCGGCGACAGCCACGCGGAGATCGCCATCGCCGCCCTCGAAGCCGGCAAGCACGTGCTGTGCGAGAAGCCGCTCGCCAACACCGTCGCGGAGGCGGAGGCGATGGCGCACGCCGCGGAACTCGCCGCGGCCCGCGGCCAGGTGGCGATCGTGGGCTTCAACTACCGCAAGGTGCCCGCGATCTCCTACGCGCGCCGGCTGATCGCGGACGGCCGGCTCGGTGCCCTGCGGCACGTACGGGCCACCTATCTCCAGGACTGGCTGGTGGACCCGGGGTCGCCGTTGACCTGGCGGCTCAAGCGCGAGCACGCCGGGTCCGGGGCGCTGGGCGACCTCGGTGCGCACATCGTCGACCTCGCCCAGTACCTGGCGGGGGAGCCACTGGTCGGGGTGTCGGCCGTCACCGAGACCTTCGTACGGGAGCGGCCGTTGTCCGCCGGCGCTCCGGCGGGACTCCGGGCGGCCGCGGACACCACCGGGCGCGGGGCGGTGACCGTGGACGATGCCGCGCTGTTCACCGGCCGGCTCGCCTCCGGTGCGCTGGCCTCCTTCGAGGCGACCCGGATGGCGGCGGGCCGCAAGAACGCGCTGCGGCTGGAGATCAACGGGGAACTGGGCTCGCTCGCCTTCGATCTGGAGCGGCTCAACGAACTGTCCTTCCACGACCACACCGAGCCGGCCGTCACGGCGGGCTTCCGGCGCATCCTCGTCACCGAACCCCAGCACCCCTATCTGGAGGCGTGGTGGCCGCCCGGCCACGCCCTCGGCTACGAGCACACCTTCGTCCACCAGGCCCGTGATGTGGTCCGCACGATCGCGGACGGGTCGGCCCCCGTGCCCTCCTTCGCCGACGGGCTCCAGGTGCAGCGGGTGCTCGCGGCCGTGGAGGAGAGCGCCGAGAAGAACTCCGTACACACCCCGGTCCCGTTCTAGGAGGTTTCGCGCATGCCCCGCCCCTTCACCCTGTTCACCGGCCAGTGGGCCGACCTCCCGCTGGAGGAGGTCTGCCGGTACGCCCGGGACTTCGGTTACGACGGACTCGAACTCGCCTGCTGGGGAGACCACTTCGAGGTCGACCGGGCGCTGTCCGAGCCCGGCTACCTGGACGGGCGGCGGCAGCTGCTCGACACGTACGGGCTCTCCTGCTTCGCCGTCTCCAACCACTTGGTCGGACAGGCGGTCTGCGACAACCCGATCGACGAGCGGCACCAGGCCATCGTGCCCGCCCGCATCTGGGGCGACGGCGAACCCGAAGGCGTACGCCGCCGGGCCGCCGAGGAGATCAAGAACACCGCCCGCGCCGCGGCGGCGTTCGGGGTCCGGACGGTCGTCGGTTTCACCGGTTCCTCGATCTGGCACCTCGTCGCGATGTTCCCCCCGGTCCCGCCGCACATGATCGAGCGGGGCTACGACGACTTCGCGGAGCGCTGGAACCCGATCCTCGACGTCTTCGACGCGGAGGGCGTGCGCTTCGCCCACGAGGTGCACCCCGGCGAGATCGCGTACGACTACTGGACCACGCACCGCGCCCTGGAGGCCGTGGACCACCGGCCCGCGTTCGGACTGAACTTCGATCCCAGCCACTTCGTCTGGCAGGACCTCGACCCGGTCGGATTCCTGTACGACTTCCGGGACCGGATCTACCACGTGGACTGCAAGGAGGCCCGCAAGCGCCTCGACGGCCGCAACGGGCGCCTCGGCTCGCACCTGCCCTGGGGCGATCCCCGGCGCGGCTGGGACTTCGTCTCGGCCGGGCACGGCGACGTGCCGTGGGAGGACGTCTTCCGGATGCTCCGCTCCATCGGCTACGACGGGCCGGTCTCCGTCGAGTGGGAGGACGCCGGCATGGACCGGCTGACCGGCGCCCCGGAAGCGCTCGCCGCACTGAAGCGGTTCGACTTCGACCCGCCCTCGGCCTCCTTCGACGCGGCCTTCGGCGGCAACGGCTGACCTGTCCCCGAGGGCTCCGCCCCGCCGGCGACCAGCGGGCCAGGGGGGCGGAGCACTCGGGGGACCCGCCCCGTACAACCCGGCGGCACGCCCGCCACCGGGTGGGTCCGGGCTGCCCGGAACGCGCTTTGTCCTGTCGCGGGAAAAAGGCCGACTTCCCTCCCGCACAAGGGCTTTCCGTCCGGGAAGAACAGGTCTACCGTCCCCCACGTGTACACCACATGACTCGCGTCACCGGAGTCCCGCCGGATTCCGGATGACGAGCGCGCGGCAGTCCCCGCGCGGCACGGCATGGCACCACCCGCCCGTACAACCGGCACTCTCCGGAGGACATTCGTGCACCGAACCAGAAAGCGGCTCCGCGTACACAAAACCCTTGCCCTGTTCACCGGCGGACTCCTCGCCGCCGCGACCCTCACCCTGGGGTCCGCGCCCGGAGCCACCGCCGACCCCGGCGCGCAGGCCGCACCGGACGCCGCGGCGGAGGACTTCCAGCAGGTCACCCTCGCCAAGGGCGCCGCCGAGACCGGCGAGCCCATGTCGCTCGCGGTCCTGCCGGACCGCAGCGTGCTGCACACCTCGCGCAGCGGCGAGCTGCGGATCACCGACAGTGCGGGCAACACCCGGATATCCGGCACCCTTCCCGTGTACTCGCACGACGAGGAAGGGCTCCAGGGCGTCGGTGTCGACCCGGACTTCGCCGAGAACCGGGCCGTCTACCTCTTCTACGCACCCCCGATGAACACCCCCGCCGGCGACGCCCCGGAGAACGGGACCGCCGCGGACTTCGCCAGGTTCGACGGGGTGAACCGGCTCTCCCGGTTCGTCCTGAAGGCGGACGGCACCCTGGACACGGCCAGCGAGAAGAAGGTCCTGGACGTACCCACCTCGCGCGGCATGTGCTGCCACGTGGGCGGCGACATCGACTTCGACGCGCAGGGCAACCTGTACCTGTCGACGGGTGACGACTCCAACCCCTTCGCCTCCGACGGCTTCACGCCGATCGACGACCGGCCCGACCGCAACCCGGCGTTCGACGCGCGCCGCACCTCGGGCAACACCAATGACCTGCGGGGCAAGATCCTGCGCATCAAGGTCGCCGACGACGGGACGTACACGGTCCCCGAGGGCAACCTGTTCGCCCCGGGCACCGCGAAGACCCGCCCGGAGATCTACGCGATGGGCTTCCGCAACCCGTTCCGCTTCACCGTCGACAAGCCCACCGGCATCGTGTACGTCGGCGACTACGGCCCCGACGCGGGTGCCGCCGACCCCAAGCGCGGACCCTCCGGACAGGTCGAGTTCGCCCGGGTGACCAAGGCCGGGAACTTCGGCTGGCCCTACTGCGTCGGCGACAACAAGCCGTACGTCGACTACGACTTCGCGACGAAGACCTCGGGTGCGGCCTTCGACTGCGCCGCCCCGAGGAACGAGTCGGCGCACAACACCGGGCTCGTCGACCTTCCCCCGGCCCAGGCCGCCTGGATCCCGTACGACGGCGGCTCGGTCCCCGAGTTCGGCTCCGGCTCGGAGTCGCCGATGGGCGGCCCCGTCTACCGCTACGACGCGGCTCTCGACTCGCCGGTGAAGTTCCCCGAGGCGTACGACGGCGACTTCTTCGCCGGAGAGTTCGGCCGCAAGTGGATCAAGCGCATCGAGCAGGACGGCGAGGGCGCCGTCCAGTCCATCAACGACATCCCGTGGACCGGCACGCAGATCATGGACATGGCCTTCGGTCCGGACGGCGCGCTGTACGTCCTCGACTACGGACTCGCCTGGTTCGGCGGCGACGAGAACTCCGCGCTCTACCGCATCGAGAACGCCACCGGCGGCCGCTCACCCGTCGCCGAGGCCTCGGTGAACAAGACCTCGGGCACCGCCCCGCTGAAGGCGGCGTTCTCCTCGGCGGGCACCGCCGACGGCGACGGCGACGCGCTCACCTACGCCTGGGACTTCGGCGACGGCGGGAAGTCCACGGCCGCCAGCCCCTCGTACACGTACAAGAAGAACGGTACGTACACCGCCACCCTCACCGCGAAGGACCCCTCGGGCCGCACCGGTTCGGCCAGCGTCCATGTGACGGTCGGCAACACCGCGCCGAGCGTGGACATGGTGTTCCCCTCGGACGGCCAGCAGTTCGAGTTCGGTGACGAGGTGCCGTTCAAGGTGAACGTCACCGACCCCGAGGACGGGACCATCGACTGCACCAAGGTCGAGGTCAAGTTCACGCTCGGCCACGACAGCCACGGCCATGACATCACCACCGAGCACGGCTGCGAAGGCACCATCAAGACGGCCATGGAGGGCGGCCACGACCCCAACGCCAACATCTACGGCGGCATCTCGGCCTCCTACACCGACGGCGGAGGCGGTGGCCAGGCCGCTCTGACCGGACGTGACCAGGCGCAGCTCCAGCCCAAGCACCGTCAGGCCGAGCACTTCGGCGCCTCGTCGGGCGTCAAGACGTACGACAAGGCGAGCGCCCGGGGCGGCAAGACGGTCGGTGACATCCACAACGACGACTGGATCTCGTTCAAGCCGTACATCCTGGCCGGCACCACCAAGCTCACCGCGCGCATCTCCTCCGACGGCGCGGGCGGATTCCTGGAGGTCCGGGCCGGATCGGCGACCGGCAAGATCCTCGGCTCGGCACCGGTACCGGTGACCGGCGGCTGGGACACCTTCCAGGACATCGACGTACCCCTGCGCGGAGCACCGAAGAAGGCCACCGAACTCTTCCTGGTCTTCAAGGGCGGCGCCGGAGCGCTCTACGACGTCGACGACTTCGAGCTCTCCGACAGCGCCGTGGACAGGACCGCCAAGCGCGTCCTGGTCTTCTCCAGGACCGGCGGCTTCCGCCACGACTCGATCCCGGCCGGCATCACCGCCCTGAAGGAGCTGGGCAAGGACAGCAACATCACCGTCGACTCCACCGAGGCGGCGGGCCAGTTCACCACCGCCAACCTGGCGCGCTACGACTCCGTCGTCTTCCTCTCCACCACCGGTGACGTCCTCGACGCCGAACAGCAGAAGGCGTTCGAGAACTACGTGGCCACCGGAGGCGGCTACATGGGCGTCCACGCCGCCGCCGACACCGAGTACGACTGGGAGTTCTACGGCGGACTGGTCGGCGCCTACTTCTCCTCCCACCCCCAGATCCAGCCCGCCACCGTCCGGGCCGAGGACCACGACCACCCCGCCACCGCCCATCTGGACGAGGCCTGGGACCGTACCGACGAGTGGTACAACTACCGCACCAATCCCCGGGGCAAGGCCAAGGTGCTGGCCACCCTGGACGAGACCACCTACACCGGCGGCACGATGAAGGGCGATCACCCGATCTCCTGGTGCCAGACCTACCAGGGCGGCCGCTCCTTCTACACCGGGCTCGGCCACACCAAGGAGTCCTACGCCGAACCGGACTTCCGGCAGCACCTGCTGGGCGGACTGCGCTACGCCACCGGCCAGGTCAAGGCCGACTGCAAGCCCGACACCGGCTACCGCTCCCTCTTCAACGGCAGGACGCTCGAAGGCTGGAAGCAGGCGGGCCCCGGCACGTTCAGCGTCACCGACGGTGAACTGCGCTCCGAAGGGGGCATGGGCCTGCTGACCTACCGGGCCAAGGAGCTGAAGTCGTACTCCCTGAAGCTGGACTGGAAGATGGCGGGCGACGACAACTCCGGCATCTTCGTCGGCTTCCCGGAGTCCGACGACCCCTGGTCGGCGGTGAACAAGGGCTACGAGATCCAGATCGACGCCACGGACGCCGCCGACCGCACCACCGGCGCCGTCTACACCTTCAAGTCGGCGAACATCAAGGCCCGCGACCAGGTGCTGCGCCCGCCGGGCCAGTGGAACAGCTACGAGATCCGGGTCCAGGGCGAACGTCTCCAGGTCTTCCTCAACGGGGTCAAGATCAACGACTTCACCAACACCGACCCGGTGCGCAGCCTGAAGGACGGCTACATCGGCCTCCAGAACCACGGAGCCGACGACCAGGTGTCCTTCCGCGACATCCAGCTCAAGGAGCTGCCCTCGACGTAGGGCGGCCACCTCTGCCGACGACGGGCGGGGGAGGCTCACACACCTTCCCCCGCCCGTCGTCCTCCACCCCTCTTCATCCCCCCAGGGAGGCAGCCCCGTGACCGCACATGCCGTTCGTACCGGAGTCTGGTTCATCGGAGCACGCGGCTCCGTCGCCACCACCGCCACCACCGGCTGCGCCGCCATCGCGGCGGGGCTCCACCCGGCGACCGGCATGGTCACCGAGACACCACCCTTCGCGGACGCCGGACTGCCACCCCTGAACTCCCTCGTCTTCGGCGGCCACGACACCATCGACTGCCCACTGCCCAAGCGGGCCGAGGCACTGGCCGCCGGAGACGTCCTCCCGCACGGTCTGCCCTCCGCCGTACGCGCCGAACTCGCCACGGCCGACGCGGAGACAAGGATCGGCGGACCGCTCCCCGGCGACACCCGCACCGACGAGGAACTCATCACGGCGTTCACCGCCGACCTCACCGACTTCACCCGCCGCAACGAACTGGCGCGCACCGTCGTCATCAACGTCTCCTCGACGGAACCCGCCCCCGGCGCGGACGACCCCCGGCTCCCCGCCAGCACCCTCTACGCCGCCGCCGCGCTCCGGGCCGGCTGCCCGTACGTCAACTTCACCCCCTCCACCGGACTGCACAGTCCCGCTCTCCGGAGCGCCGTCGACACCTGTGCGCTCCCCTACGCGGGCCGCGACGGCAAGACCGGGCAGACGCTGCTCCGTTCCGTGCTCGCCCCGATGTTCCTGCAGCGCGCCCTGCCCGTACGGGCCTGGTCCGGCACGAACCTGCTCGGCGGCGGGGACGGGGCGGCGCTGGCCGACCCGGCCGCGGCCGCCGCCAAGAACGCGGGCAAGGAACGCGTCCTGGCCGACACCTTCGGAACGGCCCCGGAGGGCGAGGTCCACATCGACGACGTCCCCGCGATGGGGGACTGGAAGACGGCCTGGGACCACATCGCCTTCGACGGATTCCTCGGCTCCCGGATGATCCTGCAGACCATCTGGCAGGGCTGCGACTCCGCCCTGGCCGCACCGCTGGTCCTGGACCTGGCCCGGCTGCTGGCCCGCGCCCACGAGGCCGGGCTGACGGGACCGCGGCCGGAGCTGGGTTTCTACTTCAAGGACCCCGACGGCGGCTCCCCGGCCGCCCTGGCCGAGCAGTACGCGGCCCTGCTGGACTTCGCCGGACGGCTGCGGGGGCAGCGGTGAAGCGGCGACTGCGGGGAGCTCCGGCAGCCCTGCTGACCGCGGTGACCGGACTGCGGTCCGCCACTGCCGCCGGGGCCGCGACCGCTGCCGGGGCCGTGCGCGCGGGTGGGACCACCGCGCCCACAGACAGCCTGTCCGGTGCGGGCGGGACTGCGCCCGCGCCGGACAGGCGTACGACGCCACGCGTCGGCCGGGCCCGTGCGTGGGCGGAACTCCTCCGGGTGTCCGCACTGTTCACGGTGCCCGGCGACGCGCTGGCCGGCGCGGCGGCGGCCGGACTGCGCCCCGGCCGGGGCACCGCGCTCGCGGTGGGCGCCTCGCTGTGCCTGTACGAGGCGGGGATGGCCCTGAACGACTGGGCGGACCGCGACGAGGACGCCGTGGACCGCCCGCACCGCCCGATCCCCTCGGGCCGGATCGCCCCCGCCGCGGCGCTGGGCGCGGCCGGTGCGCTGCCGGCCGCCGGGCTGGCCCTGGCGGCCCGCGCGGGGCGCCCCGCGCTCCTGGTGGCATCGGGCCTCGCGGCCACGGTCTGGGCGTACGACCTGCGTCTGAAGCACACGAAGGCGGGTCCCGCGGCGATGGCCGCGGCGCGCGGGCTCGATCTGCTCCTGGGCGCGACCGCGAGCGCCGGAGCAGCCGACAACGTTGCCGGACGGGACCGGGACACCGGACCCCTCGCGGCGCCGGCGCACCCCGGTGCCGCCGCACCGCGTCCCCTCGCCGCCGCCCGCTCCGCGGCGCCCGCCGCCGCGCTGCTCGGGGCACACACCTACGCCGTCACCGCCGTATCCCGCAACGAGGCCCAGGGCGGATCCACCACGGCGCCGCTCGCCGCACTCGGCGCCACCGCGGCGTTCGGCCTCGCCGTGGCGGGCGGGCGCCACCGGGCCGGGGGGCCATCCCAGGCCCCCGGCCGGTCCGGTCCGGGGCACCACCCCGGCGGGCCGCCCCGCACCACCCCGGTCCCCGCCTCCGTACTCGTCCCGGACCGGCTGCTCGCCGCCGCCCTCGCCGCCGCCTACCTCCGTACCGCCGCGCCACCCCTCCTGCACGCCGCCCTCAACCCGTCCCCGGCCCTCACCCAGCGCGCGGTCGGCGGCGGCATCCGGGCCATGATCCCGCTCCAGGCCGCACTGGCCGCACGGGCCGGCGCACCGGCCGCCGCGCTCGCCGTCATGGGCCTCGTCCCCGTCGCCCGGAAGCTCGCACGGAAGGTGAGCCCCACATGACCCTCCACCTCGGTTACGGCACCAACGGGCTCACCGACCTCCGGCTCGACGACGCCCTCGCGCTCCTGGCCGACCTCGGATACGAGGGAGTCGGCCTGACGCTCGACCACATGCACCTCGACCCCCTCGCCCCGGACCTCGCCGCCCGCACCCGTCAGGTGCGACGCAGGCTGGACGCCCTGGGGCTGGGTGTCACCGTCGAGACCGGTGCCCGCTACGTCCTCGATCCCCGCCGCAAGCACGGCCCCTCCCTCCTCGACCCGGACCCCGACGCCCGCGCGGCCCGCACCCGGCTGCTCGTGCGGGCCGTCGACGTGGCCGCCGGCCTCGGCGCGCACGCCGTGCACTGCTTCAGCGGAATCACCCCACCGGACACGGGGGAGGACACCGCCTGGAAACGGCTCGCCGAGGCGCTCACCCCCGTCCTCGAAGCGGCCGGACGCGCGGGCGTCCCGCTCGCCGTCGAACCCGAACCCGGACACCTCCTCGCCACGCTCGCCGACTTCCACCACCTCCGTACGCTCCTCGGAGACCCCGCCCCCCTCGGACTGACCCTCGACATCGGCCACTGCCAGTGCCTGGAAACGGCCTCGCCCGTGGAGTGCGTCCGCGAGTCCGCCCCCTGGCTCCGCCATGTCCAGATCGAGGACATGCGACGCGGCGTCCATGAACATCTCCCCTTCGGCGACGGCGAGATCGACTTCCCGCCGGTGCTCGCCGCACTCGCCGAAGCGGACTACCGCGGCCTCACCGTCGTCGAACTGCCCCGCCACTCGCACGCGGGCCCCGAACTCGCCCGCACCTCCCTCGACTTCCTCCGCGAGGCCATGGCGAAGGGAGCCGCCCCGTGCTGAAGTCCCGCGAGGAACTGGAGGGCGTGCTGGGCGGAGCCGCCAGGGCCTGGCTCCACGAAGCGCTCGCCGAGGCCGCGCACGACGCCGCCGCCGGCCGGACCGGCGGGGCCCCGGACAGCGGCCGGTACGCCGCACCGCCCTGGGAACTGCGGTACGCCGCCGCGGGCCGGCACTGCGGACTCGAACACGCCGACTCCGTACGCTCCCTCCTCCTGACCGAGGCACGGGCCGGCCTTCCGTCCGTGACCCGGCTCTACGAGCAGGGCACCGCGGCGGAGCGGCGGGCCGTCCTGCTCACCCTGCACCGGCTGGCCCTCGGCGCCCTCGCCCTCCCGCTCGTCGAGGACGCCCTGCGCACCAACGACACCCGGCTGGTCGCCGCGGCCGTCGGCCCGTACGCCGCGGAACACCTCGACCCGCACGGCTGGCGGCACGCCGTCCTGAAATGCCTGTTCACCGAGGTCCCCGTCGACTCCGTCGCAGGACTCGGCCGCCGCGCCCGCGGTGACGCCGAACTCGCCCGCATGCTCGGCGACTTCGCCGCCGAACGCACCGCCGCGGGCCGCCCTGTTCCCGCAGATCTGCGCACCGTCCTCGCCCTCGCCCAGGCCACGGCCCCCGGGCCCTGTGCACCCGCCGCCCCCACGGAGGAGTCCTGATGCGCATCTTCGACCCCCACATCCACATGACGTCCCGGACCACCGACGACTACCAGGCGATGTACGACGCCGGGGTGCGCGCGCTCGTCGAACCCTCCTTCTGGCTCGGCCAGCCCCGCACCTCGCCCGCCAGCTTCTTCGACTACTTCGACGCCCTGCTCGGCTGGGAGCCCTTCCGCGCCGCCCAGTACGGCATCGCCCACCACTGCGCGCTCGCCCTCAACCCCAAGGAGGCGAACGACCCCCGCTGCAGCCCCGTCCTGGACGCCCTGCCCCGCTACCTCGTCAAGGACTCCGTCGTCGCGGTCGGCGAGATCGGCTACGACTCCATGACCCCCGCCGAGGACACCGCCCTCGCCGCCCAGCTCCAGCTCGCCGCGGACCACGGGCTGCCGGCCCTCGTGCACACCCCGCACCGCGACAAGCTCGCCGGTCTGCGCCGCACCATCGACGTCGTCCGCGAATCGCACCTCTCCCCGGAGCATGTGCTGCTCGACCATCTCAACGAGACCACCGTCAAGGCCGCCACCGACAGCGGCTGCTGGGCGGGTTTCTCCATCTACCCGGACACCAAGATGGACGAGGACCGGATGGTCACCATCCTCCGGAACCACGGCACCGAGAGGATCCTCGTCAACTCGGCCGCCGACTGGGGCCGCAGCGACCCGCTGAAGACCCGCAAGGTCGCCGACGCCATGCTGAAGGCCGGATTCACCGAGGACGACGTCGACCAGGTCCTCTGGCGCAACCCCGTCGCCTTCTACGGACAGAGCGGCCGGCTCCAGCTCGACGCCCCCGCCCCCGACCCGCTCCACGAAGGCAACTCCATCCTGCGCGGCGGGGAGTGAGGCGATGCGCTTCCGCCACCCCGACGGCTCCACCGTCCACCTCTCCTACTGCACCAACGTGCATCCCGCCGAAACGCTCGAAGGTGTCCGCGCCCAGCTGCGCGACCACAGCGAACCGGTACGCAGACGCCTGGGCCGCGACCGTCTGGGCATCGGCCTCTGGCTCGCCCGGGACG
Source organism: Streptomyces sp. NBC_00654 (assembly GCF_026341775.1). NCBI lineage: Bacteria > Bacillati > Actinomycetota > Actinomycetes > Kitasatosporales > Streptomycetaceae > Streptomyces > Streptomyces sp. NBC_00654. The sequence continues at coordinate 3,194,314 of NZ_JAPEOB010000001.1, forward strand.
CCGCGCGGGCGCTGATCAACGACCCCGCCGAACTGCGCTCGCTGCGCGCGGAACTGGACCGCCGCGGCCTCGAAGTGGTCACCCTCAACGGCTTCCCGTACGAGGGCTTCGGCGCCGAGGAGGTCAAGTACCGCGTCTACGCACCGGACTGGACCGACCCCGAGCGGCTCGCCCACACCACGGACCTCGCCCGCCTCCTCGCCGCCCTGCTCCCCGACGATGTCACCGAAGGCACCATCTCCACCCTGCCGATCGCCTGGCGCACCCCGTACGACGGGGACACCGCCGCGCCCGCCGCCGCGCGCAAGGCCCTCACCACCCTGGCCCAGCGCCTGGACGTCCTCGCCGAACTGACCGGCAAGTCGGTCCGGATCGGGCTGGAACCGGAACCGGGCTGCACCGTGGAGACCACCGCCGACGCCATCACCCCGCTCACCGAGGTGGGCCACGACCGGATCGGCATCTGCGTCGACACCTGCCACCTCGCCACCTCCTTCGAGGACCCCGGCACCGCGCTGGAGGCCCTGGCCGCGGCCGGAGTGCCCGTCGTCAAGTCCCAGCTCTCCGCCGCCCTGCACGCGGAACACCCGCACCTGCCCGAAGTGCGCACGGCGCTCGCCGCCTTCGCCGAGCCCCGGTTCCTGCACCAGACCCGGACCCGTACCGCCACCGGGCTGCACGGCACCGACGACCTCGACGAGGCGCTGACCGGCCGGGCGCTCCCCGACAGCAGCCCGTGGCGCTCCCACTTCCACGTACCGCTGCACGCCCCGCCCGCGCCCCCGCTCACCTCCACCCTCCCCGTGCTCCGGGACACCCTCGCCCGGCTGGTCGGCGGCGCACAGCCCCTGACCCGGCACCTGGAGGTCGAGACATACACCTGGCAGGCACTGCCCGCCGAGCTGCGGCCCCGCAACCGCACCCAGCTCGCCGACGGCATCGCCGCCGAACTCACCCTCGCCCGCGACCTCCTGGTCGACCTCGGCCTCAAGGAGCTGCCATGAGCACCCCCGCGAAGGACAGCGCCCCCACCCCGCTCCTCGTCATCGACGTCGTGGGCCTCACCCCCCAGCTCCTCGCCCATATGCCCAACCTCAGGGCCATGGCCGCGTCCGGTGCCCAGGCGCCGCTGTCCACCGTCCTGCCCGCCGTCACCTGCGCCGCCCAGTCCACCTTCCTCACCGGGACCACCCCCGACGAGCACGGCATCGTCGCCAACGGCTGGTACTTCCGCGAACTCGGCGACGTCCTGCTCTGGCGCCAGCACAACGGCCTCGTCGAGGGCGACCGGCTCTGGGACGCCGCCCGCCGCGCCCACCCCGGCTACACCGTCGCCAACATCTGCTGGTGGTACGCGATGGGTGCCGACACCGACTACACGGTGACCCCGCGCCCCGTCTACTACGCCGACGGCCGCAAGGAACCCGACTGCTACACCCGGCCCCCGGCCCTCCACGACGAGCTCACCGACAAGCTCGGCACCTTCCCCCTCTTCCACTTCTGGGGCCCCGGAGCCGACCTCGTGTCCTCCCGGTGGATCATCGACGCCACCCGGCACATCCTCGCCACCCGCGCCCCCGATCTGGCCCTGTGCTACCTGCCCCACCTCGACTACGACCTCCAGCGCTACGGCCCCGACGACCCGCGCTCCCATCGTGCCGCCGCCGACCTCGACCGGGCCGTCGCCCCGCTGCTCGCCGACGCCCGCACCGAAGGCCGTACCGTCGTCGCGCTCTCCGAGTACGGCATCACCCGCGTCGACCGGCCCGTCGACATCAACCGGGCCCTGCGCCGGGCGGGTCTGCTGGAGGTCCACACCCAGGACGGCATGGAGTACCTCGACCCGATGGCCTCCCGCGCCTTCGCCGTGGCCGACCACCAGATCGCCCACATCTACGTACGCCGCCCCGAGGACCTCGAAGCGACCCGCGAAGCCCTCGCGGACCTGCCCGGCATCGAGCGGCTCCTGGACGACGAGGGCAAGAAGGCCCACCACCTGGACCACCCCCGCTCCGGCGAACTCGTCGCCGTCGCGGAGAAGGACGCCTGGTTCACGTACTACTACTGGCTCGACGACGCCCGCGCCCCCGACTTCGCACAGCTCGTCGAGATCCACCGCAAACCCGGCTACGACCCCGTCGAGCTCTTCATGGACCCCGAGGACCCCTATGTCCGGGTCAAGGCCGTCACCGCGGTCGCCCGCAAGAAGCTCGGCATGCGCTACCGCATGGCGGTCGTCCCGCTCGACCCCTCACCCATCCGGGGCAGCCACGGCCGCCTCCCCACGAGTGACGACGAAGGTCCGCTCATCCTCTGCTCCACCCCCCACGCCTTCCCCGGCCGGGTCCGGGCCACCGAAGTGAAGTCCCTGCTTCTCCGGCTCGCCGGACTGCACTGACGGCCCGGCCGGACCCGCTCATCCATCAGGTCTCATCAAGGGAGTCGCATGACCATGAGCCGCACCCCCAAGGACGTCGAACTCGCGAGCAGACTCAGCCGCCGCAACATCCTGGGCGTCGCCGCGGGAGCCACCGCGGCCACCATCGTCGGCGCCGCCGGCGCCTCGGCCGACAGCCGTGTCCCGTCCGACGCCGACGGCGCGAGCAAGGGCCACGGCCACGGAGACCACGGCAGGGGCCGGGCCGTCCTGCCCCCCGGCCGCCTCGGCATCCAGCTCTACAGCCTCCGCGACAAGATCTCGGCACTGGGCTTCGCCCCCGTCTTCGCCGAACTGGAGAGGTACGGGTACGACGAGATCGAGTTCGCCGGATACACCCAGGCCACGGGCGGTGCCCTCACCCTCGCCCAGCTGAGGAGGCTGGCCCGGGACCACGGTCTGAACCCCATCGGCAGCCACGTCGGCCACTCCGACGACAACAACCCGGGGGCGTACACCTTCGCCCAGAACCTCACCAAGGTCCTGGACGACGCCCAGGCACTCGGACTCAAGCACATAGGAACGCCCTCCGGCCCCTTCCGCTACGGGTCCACGGTGGACGGCTGGAAGCGCGTCGCCGAGGAGTTCAACACCTACGGCGCCGCCGCCCGCGAGCGCGGCATGAAGTTCTACCAGCACAACCACGCCGAGGAGTTCTCCTTCGCGACGGACAGGCCGGACGTACGCCTCTACGACGTCCTGCTCGCCGAGACCGATCCCGACCTGGTCTATCTGGAGATGGACATCTACTGGGCCTACTGCGCCCAGTTCCGGTTCTCCAGGAGGGCGGACGGCACCCCCGCCCCGCTGGATCCGCTGAAGTACGTCCTCAAGCACCCCGACCGATACCCCCTGTTCCACGTCAAGGACGGCGTCCGCGACGACACCGCGCGCGACGGCTACCGCATGTCGGACGTCGGAGACGGAGACATCGACTACCGGTCGTTCCTGTCAAAGGTCACCCATCGGACCCACCGGGGCCGCACCTACCACCACTGGCAGACCGAGCACGACAACCCGGCCGACTCGATGGCCTTCGCCCGCAAGTCCAGCGAGCACCTCCACTCGCTGCGCGAGGGACGCTGCGGGGACTGACGGGCCGGACGCACACACCGGCACCCGGGCCGGTCCTCCCCGTACGTACGGGGAGGACCGGCCCGCCGCGAACCGCTCAGCCGGACCGTCCGCCCGGCGGATTCGGCAGTCCCGGCCGCTTCAGGAACAGCGCGAGGAACGCGGAGGCCATCCCGACGGATCCCGCGACGACGAACGCGCCCCTGTAGTCCCAGGCCCCCACGACCACGGCGCCCATCCCGGAGCCCACGAGCCCCGAGATCAGCTTGGAGCTGTGGACGATGCCGTAGTTCGACGCGTTGTGGTTCTCCCCGAAGCAGTCCGCGGTCATCGCCGCGCGCGGCGGCGGCCCGGCCGGTCCGGACCCCGCCCGGCCGGGCGCCGGGCGGACTCCCTCAGCCGATTCCCTGATGGTCCGGGAGCAGCGCGAACGCCCGCTCCGCGGCCTCGGGCACCGAGCGCTCCACCGCCTGCGCCAGCAGCGCGCGGTGCCTGAGCAGTGGCTTCCTCCGGTCGGCGGGGGCGAGCAGCAGGAGATCGTCGATGCCGGCCAGCAGTCGTCGGGACACCTGCGGGGTGTCCGTCGAGCACCGCCGGATCTCCTCGAAAGCGAGGTCCACCAGATCCGTCCACTCCGGCACGTCCTGGACGAGCCGCACGCGCCCCGCGCCGTCCCGGTGGTGCACGGCACCGAGCGGAAGGCGGACCGCGGCCGCGAGGAACTGCACGACGCGGTCGAGACACTGCACGGCGGTGGTGGGGTCGTTCACGGCGGCCGACAGGGCCCGCAGCGCGATGTCCGAAAGCTGCCGCAGTCCGAACGCGAGGTCCTGGTGCGGGGTGCGCTCCACCCCGACCGACACCGTGTACGCCAGCGCGTGCCGGGGCGGCGCGGCCCCGCCGTGGACGGCCAGGACCGGAGTCCCCGGCACCACGAAATCCCCGATCCGCGGGATGAGCCGCAGGACGATGCCCTGCCGCCGCGCGGCCCGCACCAGCCGTGCCACGTTCACGTCCCGCAGGACCCCCGCCCGCCCCGTGTGCATCACCCGCGCGGTCTCCGGCGCGAGGGGTTCCCCGGACAGGGGTCCGCGGGGCATCCGCCGGATCACCCGCAACGCCTCGCGCGTGATCCGGTCGGTGACCGGACCCACCTGCATGAGCCGCAGGGTGGCCGACACATAGGCGATGAAGAGCAGCAGGCTCAGCCCGACCATCGCCAGTGTCAGCATGCTCTGCACCAGCGGCACGGAGGTCACCCGGCGGGGGTCGGCCTCACTCTCGTACGAGGTCAGGACCAGCAGGGAGAACAGGAACGTCGCCAGGAACACCGTCAGGGTGAGCTTGCTGATCCGGCTCCTGACGAAGATCCGCACCACCCGGGGCGTGAGCTGCCCGCTCGCCATCTGCACGGCCACCAGCGAGATGCTGAAGACGACACCGATGAAGGTCATCATCGCCGAGCTGATGGTGGTGACGATCGTCTTCGCGTCCTGCGCGAACGACATCAGGTCGCCGAGCTCGGTGTACGCCCGCTCGGCGCGGAGATGCGCGACGATCTCCGTGTCCAGCGAGGAGGCGGCCCACCACAGCACGAAGACGCACACGAGCCCCAGGGTCGGTGCGAACCAGAACGTGTCGCGCAGATGCTCGCGCAGGGGGGACAGTGCCAGGGGCCTTCGGTAGCCGCGATCACTCATGAACGCGAAGGTAACGGCGCCGGCCCCGCGCACGGCGGACATCGGCGGGCAACCGGCAAGCCGCGCGGCACACACGGCCGGTGTGACCTTGTGCGACCGAGTGGTGACGGAACGGCCGGAGCGTGTCCCGGACGCCCGCGGCACCGCACTGACCACCGGATATGCAGGTGAGAGGCGCGCCAAACCCCTGGTATTGTTTTCTTTGTCGCCGCGGGGAACACACCGCGAACGGCAGACACCTTGTCCGGGTGGCGGAATGGCAGACGCGCTAGCTTGAGGTGCTAGTGCCCTTTATCGGGCGTGGGGGTTCAAGTCCCCCCTCGGACACCAGCAGGAGACCCCAGTTCATCTGGGGTCTTTTCGCGTTCCGGGGCCACCCCGGGCGTCCCGGCGCTCGCGGGCGAGTTCGCCCACCCGGGCGCGGACGGCGAACCAGCCGCCGACCAGCGCGGCCGCGATCAGTGGCAGGAGCGTCACGGTGGTGCGGCCCACCCCGCCGCCCCACCACATCAGGAAGGCGACGCAGAGCAGGAAGAGCAGGGTGACGAGCTGGGTGTACGGGGCCCAGGGCAGCCGGTACGAGGGGCGTGTGACGCGGCCGTCCAGTGAGCGGTGCCAGAACAGCAGGGAGCAGAGCATGATCATGCCCCAGGTGCCGAGGATGCCGATCGACGCGAAGTTGAGGACGATCTCGAACGCCTGCCCAGGCATGACGTAGTTCAGCCCGACACCGAGGACACCGAAACCCGCGGTCAGCAGAATGCCGCCGTAGGGCACCCGGCCCTTGTTCATCCGGCCGGTGAACGCGGGCGCGGAGCCCGCCAGGGCCATGGACCGCAGGATGCGGCCCGTGGAGTACAGGCCGGAGTTCAGGCTGGACAGGGCCGCGGTCAGGACGACCAGGTTCATCACACCGGCCGCCCCAGGAACACCCAGTCCGTCCATGACCGTGACGAACGGACTCCGGTCGTCCGAGTACGAGGTGTAGGGCAGCAGCAGGGCGAGCAGTACCACCGAGCCGACGTAGAACAGACCGACGCGCCACATGATCGAGTTGATCGCCCCGGGCATGATCCTCCCGGGCTCGCGGGTCTCACCGGCCGCGACGCCGCACAGTTCGACGGAGGCGTACGCGAAGACGACCCCCTGGATCACCAGCAGCATCGGGAGCACGCCGACGGGGAAGAGCCCGCCGTTGCCGGAGACGGTGGCCAACCCCGGGGTGTGGCCGTCCACCGGGTGCTGGGTGACCACCAGGAAGATGCCGGTCAGCATGAAGGCGGCCAGGGCGGCGACCTTGACGATCGCGAACCAGAACTCCATCTCACCGAAGTACTTCACCGAGATGAGATTGGCGGCCAGGACGACGGTGAGGGCGATCAGGGCGAGTATCCACTGCGGGATGTCGCTGAACACGCCCCAGAAATGCGCGTAGGTGGCGGCCGCGGTGATATCGGCGACCGCTGTGGTCGACCAGTTCAGGAAGTACAGCCAGCCGGCCGCGAAGGCGCCCTTCTCACCCATGAACTCACGGGCGTACGAGACGAAGGCGCCGGAGGAGGGGCGGTACAGGACCAGTTCACCCAGCGCGCGGACGACGAAGAACGCGAAGACACCGCAGACCGCGTAGGCGAGGGCGAGGGAGGGACCCGCTCCGGCCAGCCGCCCGCCCGCGCCCAGGAACAGTCCCGTGCCGATCGCGCCGCCGATGGCGATCATGTTGATGTGGCGGGAGGTGAGGTCCTTGCTGTATCCGGCGTCGCCGGCGTCCACATGGGGGGAGCCGCCCGCCGCGGGTGGGGCGGCGGCGGGCGGACCGGCCGCTGCGGTGCGGTCATCCATGGACAGGATCCGCCTTCGTGAGGGGAGGGTCGGCGTTCCCGGCCGGGTCCGGCGTGGGGGTCGTCACCGGGGCGGGCCCGATGGAGTCGGGCCGGGGAACCCTGTGATTCTGGCAGTGCGCCCCGGCGTCGAGGAATCGATCCGAGGTACTGCTGAGGTTGTGCGGAGGTGAAGCAAGGCGATGGTCACACCGGGGTGCGCCGGAGTGCGGCTATGCCCCGGCGACCAGTTCGGCCAGTGCCGCAGCCAGTTCGCGCAGGCCCGGACCGGCGGCGCCGCCCGGCTCGGACATATACACATCGCGCCGGATCTCGATCATCAGCGCGCTGACCCGCGGGTCCTTCCCGTAGTGCTTCAGCGGTACGTAGGTACCGGGGAAGGGGCTGTCGAGCCCCGTCCCGCCGAATCCCGCGAACGCCGACTCGGCGCGGGCCAGCAGCTCCGGCGGGGTGTGGAAACCGTCGGTCCCCAGGCAGACCGGCGGACGCGGTCCGTCTCCGTGGAGCTCGTAGGGGAGCGGCGCGCTCGGGTAGGAGTGGACATCGATCACGACGGCGCGCCCCGCGTCGGCCAGGCGCGCGTCGACCGCCTCGGTCATCGCCTCCGCGTACGGGTGGAAGTAGCGGTCGATCAGAGGCTGGGGATCGATGTCGCGCGGGCGCAGCCGTTCGCGGTGCGTGGTGTGGGTGTAGACGGCGCCCATGCCCACGGCCAGCATCTCCTCCCGGTCGTCCGGGAACCGTTCCGGATCGACCACGAGCCGGGAGAGGCCGTTGACGAACCGCCACGGGGTGAGCGCGCAGGCCGCGGCGGCCCGCGCCGCCAGCTCCGCCGTGTGGGAGTCCGTGATGTGGTCGAGTTCCCGCTCCAGGGCGGCCCGGTCCAGGACGATTCCGTCCCGGACGCGCGGCGGCAGCTCCCGCGAGGAGTGCGGTACGTGCAGCAGCACGGGTGATCCGGCTGCTCCGGGGATCAGGTCGAACGGGTGGGGAGCGCCCATGGGGAGGTTCCTTCGGCGGGGACGGCATGCGGACAGCGGCGAGGAGCCCGCCCGTCCGGGCCGGTCCTCGCCGCTGTCCGATTGTCCTCCGGCGGGACTACCTGCCTGACGCGACCACCGGGTAGTGGTCGGAGAGGTCGGTGTACGTGTAGTCCTTGCCCCAGCTGGAGACGGTCCAGGGTGCGCTCCGCTCCTTGACCACCTCGTTCGTCCACCCGGAGGGCTTCGCGTGCCCGGCGCGGTGCAGGACGTGGTCGAGGTCCTCCCGGGGGTCGTCGGGGTAGCGCTCGGAGGCGATCGAGTTGTCCCTGGTGTCGAAGGAGTACGGGTGCCCGGTCCGTGCGTCGGCGGCGGTCAGCCCGGCGTCGGCGAGCAGCGAGGCGTACTCGGAGGAGTGGAAGTCGACGTTGAAGTCGCCCGCCACGACGACCTGTTCGGAGGCGGGGATCCGCTTGGCGTCAAGGAAGGCGTCGATCTCCTTGAACTGCCGGCTGCGCATCTGCGCCGCCTGGCCCGCCGTGCACCCGGGGTCCGTCGACTGGGCGTGGGTGCCGACGATGTGGACCGGGGTGCCGTTCACGTTCAGTTCGGCGTAGGCGAAGCCCTTGTTGGAGAACCAGTCGCCGCCGCAGGCGTCCTTGAACACGTACTGCTCCTTGCGGACGATCGGCCATGTGCTCAGCACGCTCACCCCGCCGTCCTCCGGTGTGGTGGCCGAGTACGATCCGCCGGTCGCGTCCCAGCCGCTCCTGCTCCGGCCCACCACCGGGGTCTGGTGCGGGTACTCGGCGGACGCGTTGCGCAGCAGGGCGTCGGAGGCCGAGTTGTCGAACGCCTCCTGGAGCACGACGACGTCGTTGCCCCGGAAGAACGAGGCCTTCGGTATCTCCGCCGCCCGGTGGTCCTGGCCCCAGTTGGGATAGAGGGTCTTGCTGAAGATGAAAGCATTGTAGGAGAGGACCCGCAGTGACGGCGTTTCGGCGGCCGCTGCCTGCGGGGTGCCGACGGCCAGTGTGACGGCGGTGAGCGCGGCGGACAGGGTCACGCCGGAGAGGCGGCGGAGCGCGGTGTGCGGCACGAGGTCTCCTGGTTCTGCTGAGGGGGGTGGGCCGGTGGCACCCATCAAAGCAGGGCTGGTTACTCGCCGGTAGACTCCGGATGCCGGCAATCCTTCCATCCGGCCGACATCCGGAGTCAGCGCGGATCGGCGTAGACGATCAGGTTGTCCACGGGATGCCCGGCCGCGTCGAAGTCGCCGTCACAGGTGATCAGACGCAACGTGCTGCCCTCGGTGGCTCCGTAGACCTTGTCCGTCGGGAAGGCCTTCTTGTCGACGGTCTCCGTACCGGTGACCGTGAAGTGGATGTTCTTTCCCGCCGTGTCGCGGACGACGACATCGGCGCCCTCGCGGATCTTCTTCAGATCATGGAAGACGGCCCGGCCGAACCGGGTGTCGTTGTGGCCTATCAGTACGGCGGCCCCGGGCTCCCCGGGAACGGCGCCACCGGTGTACCAGCCCACGGTCATGCCCTGCTCGGCGGGCGGGACCTCGACGGTGCCGTCCGCCTGGAGACCGAGCCGCATGACGGTGCTGTTCACACCGATGGAGGGGATGGAGACTCCGGCGGGATGCGCCTGCCCGGTCCTCTCCCCCCGCGGAGAGCCGCTGGACGGCTCGGACGCCGTGCCCGCGGAGCCGGTGGAACCGGAGGGCCCGGCGGAGCCCGCGGACCCGGCGGACGAGGACGCGGGCGCGGCCGGCGGCGCGGCGTCCGACGAGGCGGTGGAGCAGCCGGCCAGCGCGACGCAGACGGCGACGGCGGGCAGCAGTCCGGCAGTTCGCCGGAACGGGCGGTGCGTGGGGGGCGACGCGCGGTGCGTGGGGGAGGCCGGACGGCGCGTGGGGGAGAGCGGGTGGTGCGTACGGGACACGGGGACTCCAGTCGGCGGGACAACGGCCGACCGTGGCGCCGCCCGGTGAGGACGACGCCACGGTCACTGGTGAGAGGTGGGGCGGATCAGCCGTTGCGGTGGGCCGCGGACCGGCGGCGCAGCACGATGGTGCCCGCGCCCGCGAGCAGCACCGCGCCGGCGGCCGACCCGGCCAGAGCGGTGGTGCTGTCCCCGCCGCCGGCGGGGCGTTCACCGGCGGCCACGCCACCGCGGGGCGTGACGGCGGGCCGCGCGGTCTTCGGCTGCGCTTCCTGCTCGGGCCGCGCTTCCTTCACCGCCGGGGCGGGCCGGTCACCCGCGGCGACACCGCCACGGGGCTTGACCGACGGCCGCGGCGCGTCCTTGTCGTCCACGCCGGCCTTCGCACGGGCGGGCGACGGCGTCTCGACACGTGGGGAGGCGGGCTTGGGCGTGCTGTCCGCGAAGGCCGCGGCCGACGGCGCGAGCACCGCACCGGCCGCGACGGCGACGAGCACGGCGGCACGCAGGGAGAGACGAGCGGTCATACAGATGGCTCCATTCCAGCTCGGCCCCGTGACGTATCCGGACGGCGGTTCGCACCGGGTACGGGGCATGCGGCCAGGCTGGCGTGAAGTTATGAAGAAGCTGTCAGAGCGCTGTGGTCATCCCATCAGCCCCTCCGGCCGGCCTGCTCTCCTGCGCCCTTTCCGCCGGCCCCCGACATGCCCGCCTCCGACCCGCAGGTCCCTGCCGTGCCGGGGCCCGTCATGTCAGTCCCTGCCACGGGCAGCCGGAGCGTGAAGACCGAACCGGTGCCCTCGGTGCTCGCCGCGCTCGCCGTACCCCCGTGGGCCTCGGTGAGCTTGCGGACGATGGCCAGCCCGAGGCCGCTGCCGCCCGTGCGGCGGCTGCGGGACTTCTCGGCACGCCAGAAGCGGTCGAACACATGGGGAAGGTCCTCGGGCCCGATGCCGTTGCCCGTGTCCACGACCTCGACGACGAGGTGCTCCCCGGACTCGGAGCCGTACGAACGCAGCGTGACCCGCCCGCCCGCCGGGGTGTGGCGTACCGCGTTGGAGACGAGGTTGCCCACGGCCTGCCGCAGCCGGACGGGATCGGCGTCGGCGGTGAGGCCGGGGACGGCGTCCACCGTCAGCGTCACGCCCGCGGTCTCGGCCTGCACCTGGTGTGCGGCGGCCACCTGCCCCAGCAGCTCCGCGACGCGCAGCCGCTCGGGGTGCAGCCGCAGCACACCCGCGTCGGCCGCGGACAGGTCCTGGAGGTCGTCGATGATGTGCTGCAACTGCACCGCCTCCTCCAGGAGCGAGGAGACGAACGCCGGATCAGGATCGGCCAGACCGTCCTGGGCGGCCTCCAGCCAGCCCCGGATGTTGCTCAGCGGGGTGCGCAGCTCGTGCGCGACATCGCTGACCATGGCCTTGCGCTGCTCCTCCAGCCGCGCCCGGTGCGCGGACATGTCGTTGAAGGCGCTGGCCAGCCTGCCTATCTCGTTGTCCGCGGTGACGGGAACCGAGGCCGGTTCCTCGCCGTCGCGCATACGCTGCGCGGCGCCGGTCAGCGCGCGCAGCGGGCGTACGAGCCGGGCGCCCGCGAGCACCGAGGCGCCCACGGTGAGGGCGAGCACCAGTGCGGCGGCACCGGCGATCTTGGCGGTGTTCGCCGGGGAGAGGTCGAAGCCGGGAACGGTGGTGCCGCCCTCGTCGCCGATGAACAGCAGGGCGGGCGAGGCCACATAGGAGCTGAGCTGTTCGCGGCGCGCCGTCCCCACGCACGAGGCGACGGCCCGGTCGCCCTCACTCGTGTGTGCCGTCGGCCTCACGACAGGGGCGGGCAGTTTCACCTTGCCCGGCGAGGGCATGGGCCGGGGCGCGCCCGGCGCTTCGGAGTCCTGGGCCCAGGAGAGATCCTGATTCAGCCGCACAGCGGTCCGGCCCTGGCGTTTCAGGCAGGCGTCGGCCAGCTGGTTGAGGGCCCTGAGCGCCTGCTGTTCGGTGCGGGTGGGTTCCTCCAGCGTCCCCGGGTCGCATCTGGCGCCCCGCATCCGCTCGGGGTCGTTGCCCACGACCTGGATACGGGGCCGTCCGCTCGGTTCCACGACCACGTCCGAGGCGATCCCCGCCCGGCTCAGGCACGCCACCCCCCGGTCGGCGGTCCGCCGCAGCTCCGTACGCTCCGCCGCGGACAGCCGGAACGGGCCGACCGCACGCGCGTCGACCCGGTCGTCGGCCGCACCGGAGCGGCCGGCGTTCTCGGGTGCCAGCACCGTGTCCACGGACATCGGGTCGACGACCGCGGACGCCTGGGGAGGCAGCGCGGGCGGGGTCCGGCCGGTGGCGGAGTCGGCGAGGGGCTGCCGTCCCTGTGTGGTCAGCGCCACCCTGCGCCCGGACTGTTCGGCCAGCCGCTCCACGGTCGGCCCGACGCCGTCCCAGGTGGAGTTGAGGGCCGCGTATCCCAGCAGCGTGTCGTAGATCCGTGCGTCGGCGGTGAGGTTCTGTCCCTGTTCCTGCTTGATCGCCCCGGAGGTGGTCTGCACGGCCAGCCAGGCGGTCGCCGCCACCGAACAGGCCGCCACCAGCGCCGACACGCCGAGCAGCCGCCCGAACAGACTTCTGCGCAGCGGCAGCCGGTCCGGGCCCCGCCCGCTAGGCACGCCGGATTCCCTTTTCGGGGTCCGTCAGCTTGTACCCGACGCCGAAGACCGTGAGCAGTCTGACCGGCCGGCGCGGGGTGGGCTCGATCTTCTTCCGCAGGTTCATGATGTGCACATCGACGGTCCGGTCCCCGATGTACCGGTCGAAACCGTGCAGTTCCTCCAGGAGCCGCTGCCGGGTGAAGACCCGGTCGGGCTGGGCGGCCAGAGCCGCCAGGATGCGGAACTCACCGGGGGTGCACTCCACCCGCCCACCGCCGACCGTCACCTCGTGCCGGCCGGGATCGACCGCCAGCGCGCCCACCCTCAGCACCGGGTCCTCCGGAGCCGGGGCCGCCCCCGGCCGCCGGGTGCGGCGCAGCAGCGTACGGACCCGCGCCATCAGCTCGCGCGGACTGTACGGCTTGGTCATGTAGTCGTCCGCGCCCAGATCGAGCCCGAGCAGCAGGTCGTCCTCCGTGGTGCGGGCCGTCAGCATCAGCACGGGCAGCTCGCGGCACTCGGCACGCAGCACCCGCACCACGTCCAGACCGTCGGCCCGCGGCATCATGACATCGAGCACGAGCAGGTCCGGCTCCTGGTGCCGTACCTCGTCGAGCGCGGCGAGCCCGTCGCCCACCACCCGCACACAATGGCCCTCCCGTTCGAGGTAGCGGCGTACCAGTTCGGCCTGCTTCGCGTCGTCTTCGGCGACTATGACGTTTGCGCACACGCGATCGATCGTAGGTGAGTACGAAGCGCGGTCCGGAATCCGGGCGTCCGCACCACCCCTCCCGCCGTCACCTCCCGTACTCCGCCCCCTGCGCGGAAATCCGCCGCAGGAGCCCGGGGCACCGGCCAACTTTCCCCACGGTCCGACCGCTTGACGCTAACGTTGATCCGCACGGTGGCAGCGGCGGTGCGGGGGAGGTCGCACCGCGCGGAACACCGGGAACGGGGAGTGCGCGACATGCTGGATCCCATTTCGCTGACCGCCATCACGGCGGTGCTCGGCGCGGTCGGTCTGGGCACGGCCAACGAGGCCGGGAAATGGGTGTGGGAATCGGCCGGCGGCTTCGTCCGCAGAATCGTGGGCCGGGAGGTCCCGGCCCCGGCCGGCGCGGGCGAGATCGACGAGGTGGCGCGTCTGGTGTACGAACAGGTGCGCAGGGACCCCCGCAGCGCCGCTTCCTGGAGCGCTTTCGCGAGCCGGGTGAACACCGGCGCGCCGGAGGCCGCGGCCGGGCTCGGACAGCCTCGGCTGCCCGCCTCGATACGGTTCTTCACGGACCGCAAGGAAGCGCTGAAGAGCCTCGACCGCGAGGCCTCGCGCCCCGCCGACGGCCGGCCCAGGCTCGCTCTGGTGCACGGCCCGGACGGCATGGGCACGAGCACCCTGGCCGTGCACTGGGGATCGAAGCAGGCCCGCCTCTTCCCGGACGGCCAGCTCCACGCGGAACTCGGCGGCACCACCTCGGCTCCGCGCGACCCGGGCGCCGTCCTGCGCCTCATGCTCCGCCAACTCGGCGTACGGGAGGAGGAGATGCCGCCCGGTGGCCGGCAGCTCGGCGAGTTCTACCGCCGCTGCGTGGCGGACCGCCGGCTGCTCGTCGTGCTCGACCACGCCCACTCCGGCGCTCAGGTCCGGCCCCTTCTCACCTCCGCCCCCGGGGTGTTCACGATCATGGTGGCCCGCCACCCGTTCCCCGGCCTCGACGCCGTGCGTGTCCCCGTCGGACCGCTCACCGACAAGGACGCCGTGCGGCTGCTCACCGACATCGCGGGCAAACCCGCCGTCGCGGCGGCCCGTGCCGCGCTGCCTTCGGTCCTCGAACGCTGCGGAGGATCGCCGTACGCCCTGCGGGCCGCGGTGCCCCGGCTCTCCGTCCCCGCGTACCCCACCTCCCGGGAGGTTCCCGACGTGCACGGAAGCGACCCCGTACGGGCGGCGGCGGAGGACGCCTACCGCCTGCTGGACCCGCCGGCCGCCCGGCTCTACCGCCTGATGGCACTCCGCGACTGGCCCGCGTTCGACGCCGAGGCGGCCGCGTGGACCACCGGCATCGAGGCCGGGGACGCGGCCAGGGCGCTGGAGGCGCTCGCCGACAGCATGCTGCTGGAGCGCGACGCGGACGCGCACGACACCGGGCGCTACCACTACCGGCCCGCGGCCCGCGAGCACGCCGAGGCCGCCGCCGCGCGCGAGGACGGCATCGCCGCGTGCTCGGCCGCCCTCGCGCGCACCCTGCGCGGCTACGCGGCGCTGGCCGCGGCCGCCGCCCACCAGGCGCTGCCGGAGAGCTGGCGTGTCCCCGGGCCCGCCGCCGGCCCCGGCCCCGCGCCAGACCCCGCCGTCCGGCGGCGGATCCCCGTGTACGAGGACCGGGGCGCCGCGCTCGAAGCGCTCCTCGCGGAGTCCGGGAACCTGGTCCAGGCCGTGCGGTGCGCCGAGGAGTCCGGTGATCCGCGCACCGCCGTGGGCGTGTGCCGCTCCCTGTGGCCGCTCCAGCTCAAGGCGGGTCACCACGAGACGCTGCTGCCCGCCCTGCGTGCCGGGGCGCGCCTCGCCGACGCCCATTTCCCGGGTTCGGCCGACGCCGGGGCGCTGCACGCCCAGCTCGCGCACAGCCTGACCGAACTGCGCCTGTGGGACGAGGCCGAGACCGAGTCGCTGGCGGCCGCGCGCGCCGAGGAGACGGCCGGCCATGCGAGGGGCCATGCCTCGGCGGTGGAGTTCCTGGGGCTGCTGCGGCTGCGCCAGTGGCGGTACGAAGAGGCGTACGCGTGCTTCGAGCAGGCCGGAAGCATCCTGAGGACCCTGGGCGCGCAGGACGAGGGCGTCGCCGATCTGCCGCGCGCCAGGGCCCTGTTGGAGCGGCACCGGGGCCGGGCCCTGCGCGGCCTCGGACGGCGCGAGGAGGCCCGGACGAAGCTGGAGAGCGCGCTGCGGTACTTCCGGGCGGGCGGCGACACGTACAACGCGGCGCGGACACTCACGGATCTGGCCTGGACCTGGCTGGACGCGGAGGACACCGATGCCGCGCTGCCGCTGATCGATGAGGCGATCACGACGCTCGGCGGGCATCGTGCCGACTACCACCTGTCCCATCTCCGGGACATGCGCGAGCGCTGTGTGAACCCATGACGCCCACCCCGCCGGGACAGCCCGACGGGGGTCACCCCGCGGCGGTCACTGCGGCGGGGCCGGGGCGACGCGTACCGGATGCGAACGGGCACCCGTGCGCACCGTCATGCCGGCGCTCACCGCATGCGCGAGGCGCTCGGCGACGGCCGGGGCCTCCGGGCTCCCCGTCGCCAGCCAGGCGTGCAGCGCGGAGGCGTACGCCGCCGGGTCCGCACCGGACCCCGGACCCCCACCGGACCCGGTACCGGCCTCGGGCGCGGCCGTCAGCAGCAGAAGCTCTCCGCCGCGCACCCGGACCGCGCAGGCGGACGGTCCGGTCACATAGGCCGCCAGCGCGCAGTCGGGGTGGCGCCGGAGCACCTCCGCGGTCCAGTGGGACGGCGAGCCGAACCGCGGATCGTCGGGAGCCCCGTCCCGGTAGATGACGTCCGCCAGCTCCAGCCGGCCGGTCTCACGGGTGTCCTCGTGCACGGCGATGTGCAGGTCACCGCCCTCCTGATCCGCGGGCGGCCGGGACCCCGCCCAGCGGCTCACCGCGATCTCGCCGGGCCCGAGCACCCGGGTCAGCACCCGCAGGGGCACGGTGGGGACGGCGGATTCATGCGACGGGAGGGGCAACGGCGTCAGCGAAGCGGGCCATTCCGGTTCCGTCGCACCCATCAGCGAGTAGAACAGCGTCCGGAGCCGGACAGCCGCCTCGCCCGGAACGGAAGTGGTGAACTCGGCGGGCCCCGGCAGCGGCCGGTGGTGCTCGACGAGTGCGTCCAACTGCGGCCGCAGCGGGGCCTCGGGGCGGAGCGCCGGCGCCTCACGCAGAAATCCGGAGATCGGCGCGTCGGGGTCGAGGCAGTCCAGCGGCGCGGACCCCAGCAGTACGGGCGTGCCCAGCGCCGCCGCGTAGTACGTGACGGAGCCGTGGTCCCCGATGACGGCGTCGGCCGCCAGCAGCGCCTGCCGCCAACCCTCCAGCGGGTCGATGAGCGCCAGCCCGCCGCGCCGGGCCCGGTCGAGCCAGGCACGGATCTGACCGGGGCCGTGGCCGTGCCAGATGTTGGGGTGCAGGACGGCGGCGAAGCGGTACTCGTCCACGGGGAACTCGTCCGCGAACCGGGGGAGCAGGGAGGGCAGGAGGTCGCCCCCGGCACCGTCCGGACCGGCCGTACCCCCGTCGCCGAAGAGCGACTCGGGATTCCAGGTGGAGTTCAGGACGACCAGCCGCTGCCCCGGCCGTACCCCGAGCGCCCGGCGGAACCGCTCACGGTAGGGGCGGGCGGCCAGTATCCGGTCGAAGCAGGGATCACCGGCGAGGACGGCGGTCGGCGCCGCCTCGGGGCAGGCCAGGCGCAGCCGCTCGTACTGCTCGGGATGGGACAGGACGAGGGCGTCGGCGACGGGCGCGCCGTTCGCCAGCAGCCACTCCGGCGCGAGCCCGAACACGGGCGCGGCTCCCGCCCCCGTGCCCGGCCCCTGTCCGGTGTCCGGTGTCCGGTGTCCGGTGTCCGGTGTCCGGTGTCGCCAGCCTTTTAGTGTATCCAACACCGTGCGAGAGGACGGTCAACTTGCCCGCAAGCGCTTGGAGTCGGCCGCCGAAGCTGGCCGATACGGCCAGGTCGACCGGCGTCCCGACGGCCTGCTCCCACGGCAGGACCGGTACCCCGGTATCGGCCAGCAGTTCGGCCGTGCCCGCCGCGAAGGCGGAGGAGCCGGTGCAGGTGGCCAGGAGCTGGACGCGCAGATCGTCGTCGAACAGGGGCAGCACATCGAGCAGCCGGGTCGCGGAGGTCACATTGTGGACGACGATCAGTACCCGCAGACACTTCCCGCGCGTCGCCCATCGGGCCGCGTCGTCCCCGACCGGCACCCGCACCCATTCGGTCCCCGCCCGCCCCATCCGCGCCCCTCCTTCGCCCGGTCCACCCAGGGCCGCGGCCCGGCCCGTCCGTGCGTTCCGGTGTGGAGCACGTGACCGGCCACGATAACCAACCGGCGGCCGCGCGGGCGCGTACGGCGTGTCAGGCGGCCATCGTCACGGCCGACCTGCCGAGCGCGGAGGGCTTCGCCGCCGGCCGCTCGGCGAAGACCACGATCCGCAGCAGCGCGAACCGTCCGACCCCCGCCAGCGCCGACGCCGACAGGTAGACGGTCTGCTCCGCCGGCGCGGAGGGCGTGGAGTCGAGGGCGTACAGGGCGAACAGTGCCCCGGTGGTGAAGGCGTAGCTCACGGCGGCCGTCAGGCCGGACTGGAGATGGACGCCCCAGCCCCCGCGCCCGCTGCGGAAGGAGACACGGCGGTGCAGCTCGGTCGCCAGCACCGTGGAGACGACCGTGACCAGGGCGTTCGCCACCATCAGCGGCAGGTGTCCGTTGAGCAGGACGAGCACCCCGCTGGAGGCGACCCCGACCCCGCCGCCGCACACCACGAAGCGCACGAAGGCCGCCACGAGCGGGTGGGCCGAGAGCGGCTGCCGGTGCGGACGGTGCGAGGGGGCGGTCACGGGGTTCCTCCGGAGGGGATGGTGTGCGGTGCGTTGATTCCACCTCAGAATCTATGGACCGGGCGTCCACCGTGCGACCCGATTAGACCCCGACTTCACTGAGGGTTATCCCCCAGAGGGGCCTGGTAGCCAGCTACCCCCCTGTGCCGATCTTGTGGCCAATGATGCGCAGATGTCGCCCCCGCGTGATCGGAAGCGTTCGGGAAAGGCTCTGATAGGCACCCCGAAGCTTCACCTAACCTCCTTATAGTGGTGCCGCGTTGATCGCATGGCCGCAACGCGCGAAGCCGTCGCCACTGGAGTCCGTACGATGACGAACCCCTCACCCGCCGCGCCCGCTTCCCCGGCCGGCGGCTGTCCCGCGGGCGGCGCCCCGGGCGCGGTGCCGCTCGGCGGAGCCGATTCCGGCGTCGAGCCCCAAACCCTCTACCGCACCATGCGGCGCGAGCACGGACCGGTCGTTCCCGTCGAACTGCCCGGGGCGATACCCGCCTGGCTGGTCATCGGCTACCGCGAACTCCATCAGGTCACGAGTGACGGGGAACTGTTCCCCCGGGACGTCTCGCTGTGGAACCAGTGGGGCCGTGTCCCCGAGGACTGGCCGCTGCTGCCGATGGTCGGTCAGCCCATGCCGTCCATCTACTTCACCGCGGGGGCCGAGCACCGGCGGCACGCCGAGATGGTGGGTCCCGCGCTCGAAGGCGCGGATCCCTTCGAAATCCGTTCACACTGCGAACAGTTGGCCGACCGGCTCATCGACGGAATCTGCAGCCGGGGCACGGCCGATCTCATCGCCGAGTTCGCCGTACCGCTGCCCGTCCTCGTGCTCGCCCGGCTGGTCGGCTTCCCGGACGCGGAGGGCGCGGACATCGCCCGGGTGCTGGGGGACCTGGCCGACGGCGGAGCGGGGGCCCAGGAGGCGCACGCGCGTTTCGCCGAGCACATGCGGCGGCTGGTCGCGGCCAAACGGTCGGTGCCCGGGGAGGACGTGACCTCCCGGATGCTCGCGCACCCCGAGCGGTTCACCGACGAGGAGTACGCGCTCGACCTCATGGCCATCACGGCGGCGGGTCACCTGACCACCGCCGACTGGATCGGCAACTCCATGCGTCTGATGCTCACGGAGGACCAGTTCGCCGCCGCCCTGTCCGGCGGGCGCCACAGCGTCGCCGAGGCCATGAACGAGGTCCTGTGGGAGGACGGCCCGACCCAGATCCTCGCCGGGCGGTGGGCGGCCCGGGACACCCACCTGGGCGGGCGGAACATCCGCCGGGGCGACATGCTGCTCCTGGGGCTGGGCGCGGCCAACGCCGATCCGCACATCCGCCAGCAGTTCCCGTCGCCGGGAGGCAGGCCGGGGCAGGGCGGCAACAGCGCGCATCTCGCGTTCAGCCACGGTGAGTACCGCTGCCCGTTCCCCGCCCAGGAGATCGCCGAGACCATCGCCCGGACCGGCATCGAGATCCTGCTGGACCGGCTGCCCGACCTCGAACTGGCCGTCCCCGCGCAGGACCTGGTCCGCCGGCCCTCCGCGTTCCTGCGCGGGATGACCGCGCTGCCCGTCCGCTTCACTCCCGTACGTACGACAGGAGACCCGTCGTGAAATGCCCGCACGCCGCCGACCGCCAGGCCACTCCGGGCGGCGGGGCCGTCGTCATCGACCCGATGGTCCAGGACCTGGACGGGGAGACCGCCCGGCTCCGGGAGGCCGGCACGCTCGCCCGGATCGAACTGCTCGGCGTGCCCGCCTGGACCGTCACCCGGCACGCCGAGGCCCGCAGGCTCCTCGTCGACCCGAGGCTGGTCAAGGACATCGATGTCTGGGAGCTCTGGCGGAGCGGGGCGGTGACCCGGGACTGGCCGCTGATCGGAATGATCGACGCGGGGCGTTCGATGTTCACGGTGGACGGCGACGAGCACCGCCGGCTGCGGACCAAGACCTCCCAGGCCCTCACCCCGCGCCGGCTCGAAGCGCTGCGCCCCGACATCGAGCGGTTCACCGAGGAACTGCTCGACCACCTGGAGGAGCAGGGCAGGGACGGCGTCGTCGACCTGAAGTCCGTGTTCGCCCAGCCGCTGCCCATGCGGGTCGTCGGCATGCTGATGGGGGTGGACGAGGACCGGCATCCGATGCTGACGCAGCGGTACAAGGCCTTCTTCTCCATGCTCACCCCGCAGGAGGAACGCCTCGCGCTGCTGGACGAGTTGGATGTCTTCTACTACGCCCTGGTCCGGGAGCGGACCGCTCGGCCGGGCGACGACCTCACCAGTGCGCTGATCCTGGCCGAGGAGGGCGGGGATCCGCTCACCGAGGAAGAGGTGGTGGGCAACCTGAAGGCCATGGTGGCCGCCGGGCACGAGACGACCATCGGGCTCATCCTCAATGCCGTACGGGCGTTGCTCGCGCACCCCGACCAGCTGCGGATGGTGCTGGACGGGCGGATCGGCTGGGAGACGGTGATCGAGGAGACGCTGCGCTGGGACACCCCCACCACGCATCTGCTGATGCGGTTCGCCACCGAGGACATCCAGGTCGGTGACCAGGTGATCGAGCGGGGGGAGGGGGTCGTCATCTCCTACCGCGCCATCGGGCGGGACACCGAGCAGCACGGCGGCGACGCCGACGCCTTCGACATCACCCGGCCCACCCCCATCCGGCACATGACCTTCGGCCACGGCCCGCACATCTGCCCCGGCGCGGCCCTCTCCCGGGTGGAGGCGGGCATCGCGCTGCCCGCCCTGTTCGGGCGCTTCCCCGGGCTGAGGCTCGCCGTGCCGGACGAGGGGGTCCGCAAGCTGCCCGTGATGACGCAGAACGACATGGAGTCCTTCCCCGTGCTGCTGGGGTGAGCGGCGGACGTCCGCCGCCACGACCCACTCGTCCGGGTGAGAGGTTCGGCGGGCGGCACGTGTCGCGGCGTGCTGTATCTGCCCGGCGTAACCGGTCCGAAGGGGTGGAATGGTCCCAACGGGCCTGCGGCCGAACCTGGTTGCGTAAGATCCCGCGTGATAACTTCGCGATCGATCGTGGAAGGTTGACCGGCGCAACGGGGGATGGTCGGTGGTGGCACTCGCGCCGAAAGGACCGCGCGACATCGATCCGCGTCTGGTCGGTGCGCTGGTCGACGAGTTGTGCGCGCTGGACTGCGTGCGCGACCCGGAGCAGTGCATTCACTTCGTGGCGCTGGTGGCGTTCCAGCTCCGCGCGGACATCAACTACGCGCGCAAGACGCCGCGGGTCGACATGCTGTCGCTCGTCATGGACGTCCTCAAGCGTGACGGCGGGCTCGACGCCCTGATCTTCGGCGTCAGTGTCGCCTCCGGCCCCGAGGACTCCGCGCGGCTGGCCAGGCTGGTCGGCAGCTCCTACCCCGCCGAGACGACCGCGGATCTCGCCCCTGTCTTCAGCGACAGCGCCCTGCGGGAGATCGGGCGGCTGCTCGGCGAGGTGCGGGACGCCGACGACGGCCGTCTGCACGCGGTGCTCGGCCGTGAACTGGGGGTCGACGTGCCCTACGGGCTGTCCCCGATGCAGCGCTTCGACTATCTGCGCGAAGTCAATACGCAGGCCGACGGGCTGCCTCCGGCCCTGGTGCTGGTCGAGGTGATCGCCCATCAGTCCAAGCCGGTGGGCGACAAGTTACGGGAGTGGTCGGACCGGTGGGCCCGGGAGGCGGGTGCGGACGCCGTGGAGGCGCTGGCGGTACGACGGCAGGGGATCGCGAGCCCGTCCAGGGCGGACCCGGAGGTACCGCGCTGTCTCGTCGTGATGGTGGAGCCCGCCGACGACGGATCGGCGGACGTCTTCGTACGGCATTGGGTCAATCCGGCGCCCGGATACTGGGAGCCGGTGGCCGGTGACGTGGAGCGCGCGACCCTCGACACCCTCGCCGTCGCGGTGGACCGGGCGATCGGCAGCGGTGAGGCGTACTGGGCGGATGTGCCCGAGCTGGAGAACGAGCCTCCCGTGCAGGTGGAGTTCGTCCTTCCGTACCCGTTGCTCAATCACGACATGGCCCGCCTGGAACTGGGTACGGAGTCTTTCGACCCGCTGCCGATCGGCCTTCGGTACCACATCCACCTGCGGAGCCTCGAACGCATGAGGAACCGCGACCCCGCCCAGCTGAGGCGCTGGCGGGCCCGTTGGAAGCGGCTGAAAACAGCCGGAGCCGCCGAGCCCCACCGCTGGCGTTCCGGAGAGAACGCGCAACTCGACCGCTGGCGTGCCACGCTGGCATCCGAGCCGCGGCTGACCGCCGTCATACTCGACGTGCCCGCTCTGCCGGGGCACGGCCTGGAGGCGCTCACCGCCGCCATCGCGGAGGGAGTGGGTCTCGCCGCATGGGACCGGAGGTCGGACAGCCCGGCCCAGTCGGGTGAGGTGCTGACGGTGCTTCTTGGACACAATCCAGCCCAACTGCCGTCAAAAGTACGACAGTTGCGTAAAGGGGCTGAAGAATTGGATGGCGGAAGCCTGCTTCTGGGAAGACATATTGCGTTCTTCTGGGACGACCCCCACAGGCTGGTCGACTGCGAGGAGGAGTTGTCGGCATGACCGAGCAGGACACATCCGCACCACCCGCGCCGCCGCCCTCCTGGAGGGTGTTCCACGCCACCGGGAAGGCGCCCGCCGGGGATCCTCCCGGGCTGCCCGAGCCGCCGCCCTGGCGGGTGTTCGCCGGAAGCCCCCTGCAGCCGGAGCCACCCGGCGACGCCCAGGCCACCCGACGCCGCCTCGGCGTCGTGCAGGAGGGCCCCCAGCTGCGTGAGGAGGAGATCGACGCGGTCAACGCGGCACTCCTGCTGCGCCGTCCGCTGCTCGTCACGGGGCCGCCCGGGGTGGGCAAGTCGACCCTCGCCTATCTGATCGCCCATGAGCTGGGGCTCGGCCGGGTGCTCCCGTGGAGCATCGTCAGCCGTACGACGCTGCGCGGCGGTCTCTACGAGTACGACGCCATCGGCAGGGCCCAGGCGATCGCCGCCTGGCGGGCGGGCGGCGAGGCCGGAGCCGCCACGGACGGGGCCGGCGCACCCGACCTGGGGGACTTCGTCACCCTGGGGCCCCTGGGGACCGCGCTGCTCGCCCATGCCCGCCCACGCGTGCTGCTGGTCGACGAGCTGGACAAGAGCGACATCGACCTGCCGAACGACCTGCTCCACGTGCTGGAGAACGGCAGTTACGACATCCCCGAGCTGGTGCGCAGCAGCGTGGGGGAGGTGTCGGTCTTCACCGACGACCCCCAGCGCCGGGCGGTCATCGAGGCGGGCCGGGTCGAATGCGCCGAGTTCCCCGTGGTCGTGATCACGAGCAACGGTGAACGCGAGTTCCCGGCCGCGTTCCGGCGCCGCTGTCTGCCGCTGGAGATGCGCCCGCCCGGCCGGGAACAGCTGATCTCCATCGTCGTCAGTCATCTGCGCCGTCGGCCGGAAGGCGTCTCGGCGCTGGTGGACGAGTTCGAGCAGCGGCTGCACAGCGGCGGGACCCAGTCGGTCGACCAGCTGCTGAACGCCGTCCAACTCACCACGGCCGACGGATTCCAGGACGACGAGGACGGGCGTAAGCTGATTGAGATGCTGCTCCGCGACCTCTCGAAGGGCCGCTGATGAACGGCTTGCCCCGGGAGCGTGCTCCGGACGCGCCGTCCACAGCGGGTGGTGACGCCACCGCGCGTGACACAAGCGGTGACACGAGCGGCGACCTGGGCTGGCAGGACCTCGCCGACGCGGCCTGGCTGGCCGCGGCCTGGCGGTCGGCCGGACGCGGATCCCCGCGGGCGGCGGACGAACCGGCGCTCTTACCGGACGGGCCGGAGGCACTGCCCGACGCCGTTCTGCCTCCTTCGGGTGACATGGCGCCGGAAGTGCCGCCCGACGGGGTCACGTACGGCGAGGAGCCGCGCGAACTCGTCCTGAGCGCGGTCGAGGAGACCCGGACCGCCCGGCCGGACACGGCCGTCCCCACGGTGAAGCCTCCCGTGCGGCGCGTGGCGCCCCTGCGGCTGGCCCGGTCGCTGCGCGGGCTGGGGCGGCGTGTCCCCTCGCGGCACCGGAGCCGCCTCGACGAGGCACGCACCGCGGAGTGCGGGCTGAGCGACGGGCTGTGGATCCCCTACCTCAGGCCCGTGCGGGAGCGCGCCTTCGATCTGATGCTCCTCGTCGACAGCGCGCCCACCATGCCCGTGTGGGACAGCACGGTCCGCCGGCTCACCGACGAGGCCGTCCGCAGCGGAGCCTTCCGCGACGTCCGCACCGTCGAGGTCGCGCTTCCCGGGCAGGGGGCGCCGGTGCTGCGCTGGCCCGGTGACCGGCACGCGGACCCGGCGGAGCTGCTGGACGGACGCGGCTCGCGGCTGTTCCTCGTCGTCACCGACGGGCTGGCCCGGGGCTGGGCCGGCCGGGGCGCGGACGAACTGCTGGGCCGGCTCACCTCCGGCGGACCCACCGCGCTCGTCCATCTGCTGCCCCCCTACCTGCGGCACCGCTCCTCCCTGTACCCCTTCCGCGCCGAGCTGGACGCGGCCGGATTCGGGGCGCTCAACCGGCACTTCGGCTGCCGTCCGCCGCTCGGGGCGTGGGACCGCTCACGCGGGCTCGCCGACCCGGACGACGGTTCCGTACCGGTACCCGTACTGAGCCTGCGCGCCGGGTCGTTCCGCTCGTGGGCCGATCTGATCACCGGCGAGCGCGGTGTGCGGCGCACCCTTCCGGTGGTGCTGGCCGGAGCCATGACCAAGGGGGTCGCGGCGCCGGGGCTGCGCAGCCCCCGGATCGACGGACCGCGCGCGGCGGTGGCCGCCGTACGGAAGTTCGCCTCGCTGGCCAGTCCGCTCGCCCGGCAGCTGGCGGTGCTGCTGGCGGTCGCCCCGCTGAGGTTCGACGTCATCGAGGAACTGCGCGACCGGGCCTTTCCCGAGTCGGGCCCCGACCACCTGGCCGAGATCATGATGGGCGGGCTCATCGACTGGGAGCCCGAGGGCGAGGGCGGCCCGGACTTCGCCGAAGGGGTGCGTGAGGCGCTGCTGGCGACCGGCAACCGCACCCAGCTGGCCCGTGCGGTGGGGCTGCTGGCCGAGTCGCGCGCCGGGCAGGCGCAGGGCATCGGGCTCAGGGCGGCACTGCGGGACCCGGTGCGGGCCGCGCTCCCGGACGGCGGAGCCGGACCGGCCTGGCTCCGCATCGAACTGGCCGTACTGCGTGCTCTGGGCGGCCTGCCGTACAGACTCCGTGCGGCTCGCCTGGCCGACCGGCTGCTGCACGGCGCGGGATCTGCAGCGGAGGCGATCAGGGATGATAAAGAGGCATTTGATGTGAATGCTCCACCTCTCCGGTCGCATCCGGCCGCTTCACCAGGAGGATCTGTGTCGCCCACGACACCCGTAACAGCTGACAAGGATGTCCGGAGGGACGAGCAGAGCATGGACGGCACAGCACCGGAGCTACGATTCGTCCGCACCGGCCAGCCGAAGATCATGGGCAATGTGCCGCCGAAGAACCCCAACTTCACCGGTCGGGAGAGTCTTCTGGCAGCGGTGGAGCGGCAGTTGCAGGAGGACGAGACGACCGCCGTCCTTCCGCACGCGCTGCACGGCATGGGCGGCGTCGGCAAGTCCCAGATCGCCGTCGAGTATGTGTACCGGCACAGCGCCGAGTTCAACGTCATCTGGTGGATTCCGGCGGAGCAGGAGAACCTGATCCTCGGCGCGCTCGCCGATCTGGCCCGCAGCCTCGGCCTGGAGGTCGGGCCCCAGGCCAACGCCGCCGTACCGGCCGTGCGCGAAGCGCTGCGCACCGGCAAGCCGTTCGACAACTGGCTGCTGGTCTTCGACAACGCGGAGGACATCGAGGCCGTACGGTCGTACTTCCCCAACGGCGGCCCCGGCAAGATCATCGTCACCTCGCGCAACCGCGAGTGGGAACGGGTGGCCACCCCGCTCAGCGTCGACGTGTTCGACCGCGACGAGAGCATCACCCTGCTGCAGCGCCGGGCGCGCGGCATGAGCGCCGACGACGCCGACCGGCTCGCCGCCGCACTCGGTGACCTGCCGCTCGCCGTCGAGCAGGCGGGCGCCTGGCACGCCGCCACCGGCATGCCGGTGAACGAATACCTCGACCTGCTGGAACAGCGCCGTCCCGAGATCCTTGAGCTCGACCCGTCCCCCGACTACCCGCTGCCCGTCGCGGCGGTCTGGGACATCTCGCTCGGCCGGCTCTCGCAGGACAACCCGGCGGCACGCCAACTGCTGGAGATCTGCGCCTGCATGGCGCCGGAGCCGATCCCGCTGAACATGCTCAGGGGCGGCCGGAACGTCGAGATCACCCCGGAACTCGACCCGGTGCTGCGTGACCCGCTGCTGCTCGCACGCGCCACCCGCGACCTCAGCAAACTGTCCCTGGTACGGCTGGACCACAAGTCCGGCACCCTCCAGATGCACCGCCTGATGCAGAACGTCATCGTGGCCAGGCTGGATGAGGAGGAACGGGCGAAGATGACCCGGGCCGCCCACCTGCTCCTGACCACCGCCAAGCCCGGCGCCCCCGCCTCCCCCGACCAATGGCCCGCCTACCAGGCGATCCTGCCGCATGTGATCGCCTCCGGAGCGGTCGAGAGCTCCGACGCCTGGGTCCGTGACCTGGTCTACGACATGGTGTTCTTCCTCTACTACTGGGGAGCCCACGAATCGGGAGCGGCACAGGCCAGGCTCGCCTGGAACGCCTGGCGCGCCCAGTCCGGCGACGAGGACCTGCATGTCATCCGGGTCACCAAGCTGCTGGGCTTCTACCTCCGGCTGCTCGGCAAGTCCGAGGAGGCGGCCGCCCACAACGAACGGGCGCTCGCCATCTCGCGCGGGGCCCAGATCCCGGACGAGGAACTCATCGACTCCATGTGGCAGATGGCGGGAGCACTGCGCCAGCGCGGCGAGTTCCAGGCCGCCTGCGACCTCGACGAGGAGGCGTTCACCCGGGCCAGCGACCTGTTCGGCCCGGAGGACCCGGCCACGCTGAGCGCCGCGCACGACTACTGCGTCTCGCTGCGGGCCGGTGGGCGCTTCGTCGAGGCCAGGGAGATCGACGAGGAGACGGCACGCCAGCGCGAGCTGCTGTACGGACCGGCCAGCGGCCTCACCCTGAACACGCTGAACGGTCTGGCCATCGACATCCGCGAGAACGGCGACTACCTCGGCGCGCGCGCCCTCCAGGAGTCCAACTACCAGGCCTACCTCACCCACTTCGGGGAGAGCAACGCGGCCACCATCCGTTCCGCGCTGCTCCTCGCCGTGTGCCGGCGCAGGGCCGGTGTGGTCGAGGGCGGCGCCGCGTTCGCGGAGCAGAACCTCGAACGGTTCACCACCCGCTACGGCCTCAACAACCTGGACGCCCTGGCCGCCGCCATCCACACCATGGTCGAGCGACGGCTCAACGGCGACCTCGCGGGCTCCCGGGAACTGGGGGAGCAGGCGCTCGCCGGGCTGCGCACCGTGGTCGGCGCCCGGCACCCGCACACCCAGTTCGCCAAGGTCAATCTGGCGGCGACCCTGCGGGCGCAGGGCGACATCGACAAGGCCGAGGCCCTGGACATCCAGGCCTGGCAGCTGCTGGAGAGCACCCTCGGCGAGCGGCATGTCAATACGCTCACGGCGGCGATGAGCCGGGCCAACAACCACTACGCCCGGCTCGACTTCTCCCGGGCCAAGGAAGCCGACGCGGGCATCCTGGCCAGGCTCACCGAGAGCGTCGGCGCCGAACACCCGCTGACCCTCGTGTGCACCGCCAACCTGGCCCTGGACCAGCGGGGTCTGGGCCAGTCGGCGGAGGCCGACCGCCTGAACGCGGTCGCGATCGAGGGCTTCTCACGGGTGCTGGGGGACGACCACCCCTGGCAGACCGCGGCCCGGCTGCACCAGCGCATCGAATGCGACATCGCCGCGCTGCCGCTGTGACCGGGTAGCGACGTGATCGACCTGTCGTAGTGGAGTGACGTTCCCGGCCGGCCGGCCGCACGGTCGGCGGGCCGGTCCGGGGACCAGGGACCAACGGGGGCGGACCTATGACCACAGTGCTCTTCATCCACGGCACGGGAGTGCGCGAACCGCATCTCACCGGCCTGCTCGACCGGATCGCGCGGGGCCTGGGCACAGCGGCACCCGGTGTGCCCCTGGCCGCCTACCGCTGGGGCGAGCGGTACGGGGCCGCGCTCGCGGCGGGCGGCGCGAGCATCCCGTCCGGACCGGGCACCGGGACGCACCGGAGCGCCGGGGGCCCCGGAGACCCGGAGGACGGGACCGAGGCCTGGGCCCGGCTGTACGAGGACCCCACGGCCGAACTGGCCCTGGCCGCGGCGGGAGCCGCCGCACGCGTCACACCGCCCGGCGCGGCCTTCCCCGACGAGCGGCCCCGGGCCCTGCTCACCGGCCTGGCCGCACGCGGCGAGGACCGGGCCGGAAAGCTCGGGCCGGGGCTGGAGCGGGCCGCCGCCGAACTGGCCCGCAGCCACCTGCTCGCGCCCGCGGCCAGGGCCCTGGACGCCGGGGAACTGCCCTGGGTGCTGGCCCGCGCGCTGACCGCCACGGTCGTCGCCGCGGCCCTCGACGCCGGTGAACCGGTACTGGCGGACGGAGACACCAGGGACGCGGCGGTCGAGGCGCTCGCCGCGCGGCTCGGTGCCGTCCCGGCGGGAGCGGAGCGCGGCGCGGTCCTCGGCCTGGTCGCCGGGCCCTTCGTCCGCCTGGGCTCCCGCTACGCCGTCCGGCGGCGCCGGGCCCTGACGGACGCCGCCCACCCGGCGGCCGGGGACATCCTGAAGTACCTGGCGCGTGGCGAGGAGACGCGCAGGGGACTGCGCGACCTCGTCGCCGACACCGAACCCCCGGTGGTCCTGCTCGGCCACAGCCTGGGCGGAATCATCGCCCTGGACACCCTGATATCGGGTCCGCTGCCGGGTGTGGAACTGCTGGTGACCGTGGGGTCGCAGGGCCCGTTCCTGTACGAGACCGGCGCGCTGCCGGCGCTCGCCCACCCCGATCCGCTGCCCGCGCACGTCCCCCACTGGCTGAATCTCTACGACCGCCGGGACCTGCTCGGGTATGCCGCGGAGCCGCTCTTCCCGAACCGCGCCCAGGACATCGCGACCGACAGCCGGCAGCCCTTTCCCGTCGCGCACAGCGCGTACTGGAGCGATCCGGCCGTCTACCGCGCGATCGGGGAGCGGCTCCCGTGACCCGGGGACGGACCGCGCCGCACCGCGTGCTCGCCCTGGTGGTCGGGATCGAGCGGTACGCCGCCGGCGACGGCTGGAACCTGCCGGGCCCGGTCAGGGACGCCCTGCGGTTCCGTGACTGGCTGCTGGCACGCGGCGTACCGGAGACCAACATCCTGCTCCACCTCGCGCCGCTGGACGGCGAGGACCCGGGCGTCCCCTTCCGTCCGGCCGACCACAACTCCCTGCGCAGCGCCTTCGTCACCGGCATCCCCGCCCGCAGCGGCGACGCGCTGTGGGTGTGGTGGGGCGGGCACGGGGTGCTGGACAGGGACGAGCGCCTGCGGCTCTACTGCGCCGACGCGACCGTCACCGACCGGCGCAACATCGATGTCGAGTCGGCCCGCGACACCCTCAGGAGCGACACGCTCACCGGCTTCGCGCGGCAGACGTGGATGGTCGACGCGTGTCAGACGTTCGACGAACGCCACAACTTCCCGCACTCACTGCCGGACGAACGGCTCCCGGCGGGGCAGCGGGTCCAGGCCCATGAGCAGGTCCTGATGTTCGCGGCCACCAGGGGCCAGCGCGCGGCCAACGATCCCGAGCGCCGCACAGGGGTGTTCTCGGACATCGTGCTGCGGGAACTCCCCGCCGACCCGGTGCCCGACCCCGACGCCCTGTTCGAGGCGGTACGCGGCCGGCTGGACGTGCTCCGGGCGGCGGGCGGCACCGACCAGCTGCCGACCCTCCACCTGCACAGACCCGGCCGTACCGAGGCTTCTGTCTCCCCGCGGGGCCCGGCGGAGGCCCGTGCGACCGGGGCCCGGTCGACGGCCCGGCTCGTCGAAGCGCTGTTGGCCTACCCCCTGATGAACGACCGTGAGGAACGGCAGGCGCTCGTCCGTGAACTGCCCGCCGTCGTCGTCGGCCGGATGCCGAGGCACTCGATGCCGCGGACCGATGTCATCGGCATCGTACGGACTCTCGGGGCGCATCCGGACAGACTGGGAGAACTCTTCGACGCGGTCACCCTGTTCGACGTCGATCCGGAACGTGCTGCCGAACTCCAAGAGGCCATACAGGAGTTGATCGCTTCCCAGCGGGCAGGAAAATGATCGACTGGCGTGATCACACGGGTTTCCGGAAGGGGTCCCGTTCGTCATGATGGAGTAAACGGTGGCATCGTGTGCCACCGCTCGCGAAGGGGGAGCGCGCCTTGTACCAGCCGGTACCCGCCGACCGCACCACTGACCACGTCGAGAGCGACGTCATGGACCTGGCGGCCGTGAGCATCGCCGACCTGCGCCGCCTCCCGGCCCCCGACCCGGGCCCACGGCTGCTGGCGGAGATCCGGCGTGCCCGGGGCAACGCCATGGTCGGCGGCTCCGAACCCGGACGGGCCGAATAGCGGCGTCGCCGCAGGACCGCACGGCCGAACGGAGGACACCGGCAGGGAGCCCGCCGCCAACGACAGGGAGCGATGTGTACGCCCCGATCCGCATGCCCGGCCCGCTGTTCGACGAGATCGCCTCGGGCGGCGGCTCGCGCGAGGCCGTCGCGTTCCTGGTCGAGGGCGAGCGGACCCGCCGCCTCCTGCTGCTGCGCGAGCTCCTGGACCGGCTCGACGAACACCCCGGCATTCTCGGCCCGTTGGACGCGCCCACGATCTGGCCCGTGCTGGAGACCGCCGCCGCCCGCGCCCCGGACACCGTGGACGCGCTTCTGCTCAGCCCGCAGGTCGGCAGCTGGCTCGCCCACACCCTGCGCCGTCTGCACGGCACCACCTCGGGTCCGCCGCTGTGGGCGGACGCCGGACAGCTCGCCGCCGTCGCCGCGACGGCGGCCCTGCGTGCCGGGACGGACGCCGCACTGCTGCTGCCCGCGCGCTCCGCGACGCTCAGCCTCCCGGCACTGGGACTCATCGGACTGCCGCACCCCCCGGCGGACGCCTTCCACCCGGTGCACGCGGCGGTGTCCGGGGGAGCGATCACGGTCCGGTGCCGGGAGAGCGGCGGGGGATACGGCGATCCGGTCGTCGTGCGGCCCCTCACCGACCCGGAATCCGCCCACTGGCAGCCGGTGCACCGACTGCCCGTGGGCGAGGGGACGCGTCATGTCCAGCTGGACGACATCGATCCCTACCGGGACCTGGACGAACCGATCGCCCCCGCCCGACTGCTTCCCGGGGAGCTGGACGCGTGGCAGGCCCTGTTCCGGGACGCCCTGACGGTCCTGGGGCCCGGCGGCGCGGAAGCGGGCGCGCTGCGCGCCGAGGAGATCGGCCGGATCGTCCCCTGGCGCCCGCAGGGCGGCGGCCGGCGGTTCCCCGTACCGGCCGCCGGACTCAGCGCCTCCACCGGCGACGCGTTCGGCTCCATGGTGGTGGCCAGGCCCGGCGACGGGCTGGCGCTCGCCGAGACCCTCGTGCACGAGTTCCAGCACAGCAAGCTCGGCGCCCTGCTCCATCTCTTCCCGATGCTCGACGACGACCGCGAGGAGCGGCACTACGCGCCCTGGCGCTCCGACCCGCGCCATCTGCCGGGACTGCTCCACGGTGCGTACGCCTTCGTCGGCGTGGCCGGATTCTGGCGGGACCGGATCGGCGACAGGTCCGCCGACCCCGAGGGGCTGGCGCCCTTCCAGTTCGCCCTGCGCCGCGTCCAGACCCGTATGGTGCTGCGCACCCTCGCCACCCGGGCGCGGCTCACCGGCCCCGGGCGGCGCCTGGTCGCCCGGCTCTCGCACACCGTGGACGGCTGGCTGCGGGAGCCCGTGGACGCGGCGGCGGTGGCGCGGGCCAGGGCCGCCGCGACCAGCCACCGGGTCGAGTGGCGGCTGCGCAATCTGCGGTGCCCGGACGGCGAACGCGCCGCGCTGCTGGCCGCGTCGGGCTCCGGGTCCGCTCCCGTACCGCCCCGTCCGCCCCTGATCGTCCCGGAGGCGGGGGGACATACGTACTGGACGGACGGCCGCGGCGGCCTCTATCTGCGTCCCCCTCCGGCGTCCGCCCCCCGGCGCACGGCCGACGAACTGCTCGCCGCGGGCGACGCGCGGGCGGCCCGCGAGGGGTACGCGGACGGGGCGCGTACGCACCCGGCCGATCCGCACCTGATGGCGGGCTGGCTGCTCGCCCACGCGGAGATCCACGCCGGGCAACGGCGGCTGCTCGCCCGGCCCGAGCGGTTCGCCGCCGTGGCGCGGGAGCACGACCCCGGAGGCTGGGAGCGGGTCGCACGATGGCTGGCGCGGACGGGGCCGGAGGGCCGGGCCCCGGACTGAGACCGGGTGGGTTGCCCGACGTGAGGCATGTCACCCGGAGCGAGGATCCCGGCATACATTCCCCCTCACCGGGGAGGGGTCCAGGCCGCTGGTGCGACCGCGACCCCGGTCCGCCGCGCACAGGACGCTCCCGGCCGACCCGCGGGGAGCTTTTCGGGCACGGAAGGCAGAACACGACATGTCGGCGCTCAGTACCATCCACATCGACGGCACCTGGCGGGCCGCCGGATCCGGCGCGACGCGCGAGATCCTCGACCCCGCCGATGCCACCGTCCTGGCGGTCGTCGCCGAGGGCGGTGTCCCCGACACCGACGACGCGGTCGCGGCCGCGCGCCGCGCCTTCGACGACGGCCCGTGGCCGCACCGGCCCGTCGCCGAACGCGCCGGGCTGCTCCGCCGTGTCGCGGACCTGCTCCGGCGCGACCGCGAGGAGATCGCGCTCACCGAGAGCCGCGACACCGGCAAGACCCTCGAAGAGGGCCGCGTCGACGTCGACGACGTGATCCGTGCCTTCCGCTACTTCGCCGACCTCGTCATGAACGAGAGCGGCGGCCGGGTCGTCGACGCGGGCGACCCCGACGTACACAGCGTCGTCGTGCACGAGCCGGTGGGCGTCTGCGCACTGATCACCCCCTGGAACTACCCGCTGCTCCAGGCCAGCTGGAAGATCGCCCCGGCGCTCGCCGCGGGGAACACCTTCGTGCTCAAGCCCAGCGAGGTCACCCCGCTCTCCACCGTCCAGCTGATCCGGCTGCTCTCCGAGGCCGGACTGCCCGACGGCGCGGCCAACCTCGTCACCGGCGCGGGCGACCCGGTCGGGGCCCGGCTCTCCGAGCACCCGGACGTGGACCTCGTCTCGTTCACCGGCGGCCTCACCAGTGGTACGAAGGTGGCGCGGGCCGCCGCCCCCACCGTGAAGAAGGTCGCCCTGGAGCTCGGCGGCAAGAATCCCAATGTGGTGTTCGCCGACGCCTGCGCCACCGAGGAGGGCTTCGACACCGCGGTCGACCAGGCGCTGAACGCCGCGTTCTTCCACAGCGGCCAGGTCTGCTCGGCCGGGGCCCGGCTCATCCTGGAGGAGTCCGTCAGCGAACGCTTCGTCACCGAACTGGCCCGCCGGGCCGACGCGATCCGGCTCGGGCGCGGCACCGAGCCGGGCGTCGAGTGCGGCCCGCTCGTCTCCGCGCAGCAGCTCGCCAAGGTCGAGGCGTATGTCGCCTCCGCCCGCGAGGAGGGCGCGGTCGTCCGCTCCGGCGGCGCCCGCCCCGCACCCTCCGCCGTGCGGCCGGCGGGCGGCTACTACTACCGCCCCACCGTGCTGGACGGCTGCCACCGGGGGATGAGGGTGGTACGCGAGGAGACCTTCGGCCCGATCCTCACGGTGGAGACCTTCCGTACCGAGGAAGAGGCCGTCACGCTGGCCAACGACACGGACTACGGTCTCGCGGGCGCCGTCTGGACCACGGACGGGGGCCGCGCCCGGCGGGTGGCGGGGCGGCTGCGCCACGGCACCGTATGGATCAACGACTACCACCCGTACCTTCCGCAGGCCGAGTGGGGAGGCTTCGGCAAGTCCGGTACGGGGCGTGAACTGGGTCCCACCGGACTCGCGGAGTACCGCGAGTCCAAGCACATCTACCAGAACCTCAACCCGCGCCCGCAGCGCTGGTTCGCCGGCTGAACCGGTCCGGCCGATCGGGTCCCGCTGATCCGGTCCGGCTGCCCGGTCCTGCCGATCGGGCCTTCCGGCGGCCGGACAGGAACAGTGCCGCGCACACCCGTGCCCGCCCACCGGCCCGCGCGGTGCCCCCGCACGCACGTTCCCGACCCCACCCCGCCGCCGTCTCCGCGCCCCCACCCTCACATCACCGCCGTCGCATGAACTTCCCCTCTCGTACGCGCATTTCGCAGAAGGAGCAGTGAAGCCGATGCCCCCGTCCCCCCACAGCACCGCACTCCCCGAACCCGTCGACTACGTGATCGTCGGAGGCGGCACCGCCGGATCGGTCATCGCCTCCCGGCTCACCGAGGACCCCGAGGTCACCGTCACGCTGATCGAGGGCGGCCCCACCGACATCGACCGCGACGATGTGCTGACCCTGCGGCGCTGGCTCGGGCTGCTCGGCGGCGACCTCGACTACGACTACCCCACCACCGAACAGCCGCGCGGCAACTCCCACATCCGCCACAGCCGGGCCCGGGTGCTCGGCGGCTGCTCCTCCCACAACACGCTGATCAGCTTCAAGCCGCTGCCCGGCGACTGGGACGAGTGGGCCGAGGCGGGCGCCGAGGGCTGGGACGCGGCCGCCATGGACCCGTACTTCGCGCGGCTGCGCAACCACATCGTGCCCGTCGACGAGAAGGACCGGAACGCCATCGCCCGCGACTTCGTCGACGCGGCACGGAGGGCGGCCGGGGTGCCGCGGGTCGACAGCTTCAACAGCGAGCCGTTCCACGAGGGTGTGGGCTTCTTCGACCTCGCCTATCACCCCGAGAACAACAAGCGCTCCTCGGCCTCCGTGGCCTACCTCCATCCGCACATCGAGGCCGGTGACCGCCCGAACCTCTCGATCCTGCTGGAGACCTGGGCCTACCGCCTGGAGTTCGACGGCAACCGCGCCACGGGTGTGCACGTCCGCACGAAGGACGGTACGCGGACACTGCTGCGCGCCCGGCGCGAAGTCCTGGTCTGCGCGGGCGCGGTGGACACCCCGCGGCTGCTGCTGCACTCCGGGATCGGGCCCGCGAAGGACCTGGAGGAACTGGGCATTCCCGTCGTCCACGATCTGCCGGGGGTCGGCGAGAACCTGCTCGACCATCCCGAGTCGGTCATCGTCTGGGAGACCGACGGGCCCATCCCCGAGAACTCCGCGATGGACTCCGACGCCGGGCTCTTCGTCCGCCGCGACCCCGGGTCCCGGGGCCCGGACCTGATGTTCCACTTCTACCAGATCCCGTTCACCGACAACCCGGAGCGGCTCGGCTACGAGAAGCCCGAGCACGGGGTGTCGATGACCCCGAACATCCCCAAGCCGCGCAGCCGCGGCCGTCTCTACCTCACCAGCGCCGATCCCGAGGTCAAACCGGCCCTGGACTTCCGCTACTTCACCGACGAGGAGGACCACGACGGCCGCACCCTCGTCGACGGCATCCGGCTCGCCCGCGAGATAGCGAGGACCGAACCGCTCGCGCACTGGCTCAAGCGGGAGGTGTGCCCCGGCCCGGAGGTCACCTCGGACCAGGACCTCAGCGCCTATGCCCGCAGGGCCGCGCACACCGTCTACCACCCCGCGGGCACCTGCCGGATGGGTGCGCCCGAGGACCAGGGGGCCGTGGTCGACCCGCGGTTGCGCATCCGGGGGCTCGACGGCATCCGGATCGCCGACGCCTCCGTCTTTCCGACCCTGCCCGCCGTGAACCCGATGATCGGAGTCCTGATGGTCGGGGAGAAGTGCGCCGAACTGCTCGCGGCCGACGCCCGGACCGGGGGCGAGGGCCGATGACCGGAGCCGATACCCCCGTCTTCGCCGTCCGGGACCTGTGGAAGGTCTTCGGCCCCCGCGCCTCCCGCGTCCCCGGCAGCCGGTACGCCGCCCTGCCCGCCGCCGAACTGCGCGAGCGCACCGGATGCACCGTCGCCGT
The DNA here is from genome assembly GCF_026341775.1 of Streptomyces sp. NBC_00654. Taxonomy (NCBI): domain Bacteria; kingdom Bacillati; phylum Actinomycetota; class Actinomycetes; order Kitasatosporales; family Streptomycetaceae; genus Streptomyces; species Streptomyces sp. NBC_00654. The sequence continues at coordinate 3,230,692 of NZ_JAPEOB010000001.1, forward strand.
GCGCGAGGTGTCCTTCGACGTCCGCAAGGGCGAAGTGTTCGTCGTGATGGGCCTGTCGGGCTCCGGCAAGTCCACCCTCGTACGCTGTCTCACCCGGCTGATCGAGCCCACCGGCGGCACCATCGCCATCGACGGCGAGGACGTCCTCGCGATGGACCGCGCCCGGCTGCGCGAACTGCGCCGCCACCGTGCCGCGATGGTCTTCCAGCACTTCGGGCTGCTGCCGCACCGCAATGTCCTCGACAACGTCGCCTACGGCCTGGAGATCCAGGGCCTGGGCAGGGCCGAGCGCCGGGCCAGGGCAGCCGGACTCGTCGCCAAGGTCGGCCTGTCCGGCCTGGAGGACCGCCGTCCCGCAGAGCTCTCCGGAGGGCAGCAGCAGCGCGTCGGGCTGGCACGGGCCCTCGCCGTCGACCCGTCCGTCCTCCTCTTCGACGAACCGTTCAGCGCGCTCGACCCGCTGATCCGCCGGGAGATGCAGGACGAAGTGGTCAGACTCCACCGCGAGGAGGGCCGCACGATGGTGTTCATCACCCATGACCTCGGCGAGGCGCTGCGTCTGGGAACCCGGATCGCCCTGATGCGCGACGGCGGCATCGTGCAGCTCGGCACCCCCGAGGAGATCGTCGGATCGCCCGTGGACGACTACGTGCGCGCGTTCGTCCGGGACGTGCCGCGCGAACAGGTCCTCACCGTCTCCACCGCCATGCGGCCCCCGGCCGCCGGGGAGGGCGGACGCGGTCCGGCTCTGCGCCCCGACGCCACCGTCTCCGAGGCCATCGAAGCGGTGGCCCGCACCGGCGAGCCCGCCGCCCGGGTCATGGCCGGCGGAAGGCTGGTCGGCGTCGTCGACCACGCGTGCCTGCTCGCCGTCGTCGCGGGGACCGGGGCGCACGCGGAATCCTCCGACGGGATCCCCGCGCGCGACCGCCCCCGTGCCGCCCGTGAAGCGCCCTTCGACGGTACGGGCGGAGAAGCCCCGGACGGCGGCCACGAGGTGACCGCCTGATGGCCACCGTCCAGCCCTCACCCGTACCCGAGCCCCCGTCCGTCACCGTCACCGGCCCGGCACCCGGGAGCCCGCGCCGGGGGCCGGTGTCCGCGCCGCGCCGCCGGCCCGCACTCGCCGGACTCCTGCTGCTCGCCGCCGTCGCGGTGCCGTTCGCCCATGCCCGCTGGGGCGGGGGAGCCTGGCCCGGTGCGCTGACCGTGGACCTGTCGGCGCCGCTCGGCGACGTGACCGACTGGATCGTGGGAAACCGCGACAGCCACCCGCTGTTCCTCTACTTCTTCGGCCACATCAGCAACGCGGTCGTGGTCTGCGTACGCGCGGTCTACCTCTTCCTGCTGGCCCTCGGCTGGGCGGGTGTCACCGCGCTGGCCGCCGTCGTCGCGTGGCGCGCGTCCGGCGTCCGGCTCGCCCTCACGGCAGCGGTGTCGTTCCTCGTGTGCGGGCTGCTGGGCATGTGGGTGCCGACCCTGCAGACGCTCGCCCTGATGACCGTCGCGGTTCTCGCCTCCGTGGTGCTCGGCCTGCTCCTCGGGCTCGCGGCCGGGCTCTCCGACCGCGCCTTCCGGGTGCTGCGCCCCGTGCTCGACACCATGCAGGTGCTGCCGGCCTTCGCCTATCTGCTGCCCGTGGTGCTCGTCTTCGGCATCGGCGTGCCCGGGGCCGTCCTCGCCACCGTGGTCTACGCGGCTCCGCCGATGGCGCGGCTCACGGCCCTCGGCCTGCGCGGCGCCGACCGGGGGGTCATGGAGGCGGTGTCCTCGCTCGGCGCGACCGGCCGGCAGCGCCTGCTGACCGCCCGGCTGCCGCTGGCCCGCAAGGAACTCCTGCTGGGCCTCAACCAGACGATCATGATGGCGCTGTCCATGGCCGTCATCGCGTCCGTGATCGGTGCCGGGGGCCTCGGCGACCGCGTCTACCAGGCGCTGTCCTCGGTCGATGTCGGCGCCGCGCTCGCCGCGGGCATCCCGATCGTGCTCCTCGCCGTCGTCCTGGACCGTACGACGGAGGCGGCCGGACGGCGGACCGGCACCGCGTCCGCCGGCCCCGCCGCCCTGCGGGGCGCGCGCGGCTGGGCACTGGCCGCCGGGATCACGGCGGCCGCCGCCGCGGCGGGACGGCTCATGGACGGCCGGGTCTGGCCCGGGAGCCTGACCGTGGCCATCGCCCAGCCGGTCAACACCGCCAAGGAGTGGATGGTCGACCACCTCTACACCGGCGTGCCCGTCGTCGGCGGTACCGCCGACTGGGCCGCCCGCTTCACGGACTGGATCCTCAACCCGCTGCGCGGCGGACTGCAGGGTCTGCCCTGGTGGTCGGTGCTGCTGATCGTCGCGGCCCTCGCCCGGACCCTCGGTACCTGGCGGACCGCGGCCACCGCCGTCCTGGCCATGGCGGCCATCGGCGTCCTCGGCGTCTGGGAACCGTCCATGGACACACTCAGCCAGGTCATCGCCGCCGTCGCCGTCACCCTCGTCCTGGGCTTCACCGTCGCTGTCGCGGCGGCCCGCGGCGAACGTCTGGAAAGGCTGCTGCGGCCGGTGCTGGACATCTTCCAGACCATGCCGCAGTTCGTCTATCTGATCCCCGTCGTCGCCCTGTTCGGCGTCGGCCGCGCCCCCGCCGTCGCGGCGGCCGTCGTCTACGCGCTGCCCGCCGTCATCCGCATCACCACCCAGGGGCTGCGAAGCGTCGACCCGGCCGCCATGGAGTGCGCCCGCTCGCTGGGCGCCACGCGCGGCCAGCAGCTGCGTCAGGTCCAACTGCCCCTGGCCCGGCCCGCCCTGCTGCTCGCCGTCAACCAGGGAGTCGTCCTCGTCCTCGCGGTGGTCATCATCGGCGGACTCGTCGGATCCGGTGCGCTCGGCTACCAGGTGGTGCTCGGCCTCGGCCAGGGCGACCTGGCCACCGGACTCGTCGCCGGGGCCGCGATCGTCTGCCTCGGCCTGATGCTGGACCGGGTCACCCAGCCCACCGACCGCCGCCGGCACCAGGAGAGCTGACATGACGCGCACCCGAACCCGAACCCGTACTCGTACCCGTATCCGTACCCGTACCCGTGTCCGTACGTTCGCGGCCCTCTCGTCGGCCGCGGCGCTGCTGGCCGCCACCGGCTGCGGCGCGGCCGACATGACCCGGCAGACATCGCCCTTCGCCGCGCCCGCAGGGATCAGGACCGTCACCCTCTCCGTGCAGTCGTGGGTCGGCGCGCAGGCCAATGCGGCGGTCGCCCAGCGGCTCCTGGAGGACGAGCTCGGCTACCGCGTCGACCTCGTGCAGACGGACGAGGTCCCCGCCTGGGACGCGCTCAGCCAGGGCCGCGTCGACGCGATCCTGGAGGACTGGGGGCACCCGGACCAGGAGAAGCTGTACGTCGACGAGAAACGGACCATCGTGCGCGGCGGGGACCTCGGCGTCACCGGGCACATCGGCTGGTACGTACCGAAGTACTGGGCGGACGCGCACCCCGACGTCACCGACTGGAAGAACCTGAACGCGTACGCGGACGACCTGCGCACCGCGGAGAGCGGTGACAAGGGCCAGCTGATGGACGGTTCACCGTCGTACGTCACGAATGACACGGCGCTGGTGAAGAACCTCGGCCTCGACTACAAGGTGGTCTTCGCCGGGTCCGAGGCCGCGCAGATCACGCAGATCCAGCAGTTCGCCAAGGAGAAGAAGCCCTTCCTCAGTTACTGGTACCAGCCGCAGTGGCTGTTCAACGAGGTGCCGATGGTGGAGGTGGAACTCCCCGCGTACACCGACGCGTGCGGGGCGAAGGCGCCCGAGGACATCGACTGCGCGTACCCGAGGACGCCGCTCCAGAAGTACCTCAACGCGGACTTCGCACGGCGCGGCGGCGAGGCGGCCGCGTTCCTGAAGAAGTTCCGGTGGTCCGAGGACGCGCAGAACGAGGTGTCGGCGCTGATCGCCTCGGAGAAGCTCACCCCGAAGGAGGCCGCCGATCGGTGGATCACGGCCAACCCGGACGTGTGGCGACCGTGGCTGCCCCGGTGACCTGCCGGTCACCGGGGCAGCCATCAGCGCGCCCGCACCGTCGCCATGACGTCCCGGTCGGGCTGGAGCGTCAGGGTCGGTACCGGCCCGACCGTGCCGGGGTCCACGTCCAGTTCGAAGCGCCGGGCCAGCACGGCCAGGATCAGGACGGACTCGACCATCGCGAAGCGCGTACCGAGGCAGACCCTGGGTCCACCGCCGAACGGGAACCACGCGTACTCCGCGATCTCGTCGCCGTGCTCCGCGTCCCACCGCTCCGGCCGGAACTCCTCCGGCCCGGGGAACCACCGCGCGTCCCGCTGTGTGGACCACTGGCTGCTCCACACCCTGGTTCCCCGCGGCACCGGCACGCCACCGATCCGCGCGCCCTCCTTGGCCACGCCGGTGACCAGCCAGATCGTGGGGTACAGGCGCAGCGTCTCCTTCACCACCGACTGGGCGTACGTGAGGCGCGCGTAGTCGTCGAACCCGGGCTCGCGGTCGCCGAGCACCCGGTCCAGCTCCTCGGCGAGCGCGGTCCGCGCCCGGGGGTTGCGGGACAGGAGGTACCAGGCCCACACCAGGGTGGAGCTGGTCGTCTCATGGCCGCCGATGTACAGCGTGACCGTCTCGTCGCGGATCTCCTGGTCGGTGAGGCGCGCGCCCCTCTCGTCGACGGCGGTGAGGAGACGGCTCAGCAGGTCGGGGCGTTCCTCCTCGCCGTCGCGGTGCCGGGCCACGACCCGGCCCACCTCGGCGTCGATGACCGCGGCCGCCTTCTTGATCCTGGCCCGGCCGGGGGTCGGCACCCAGTCGGGGAGCAGCGCGCCGATCCCGCTGAACTCCTTGCCGATCTCGCGCTGGGCGACGTCCATCGCCCGGCCCATCGACTCGGCGTCCGCCGGGGTGTCGACGCCGAAGATGGTGCGGACCGCGATCTTCTGCGTCAGGGCGGCCATCTCCCTTTTGATGTCCACGCGTTGACCGTCCGACCAGGTGTCGGCGAGCTCCACCGTGCTGTCGGCCATCGTCGACGCGTACGACTTCACCTGCTTCGGCCGCACCGAGGGCTGCACCAGGGACCGCTTGCGCCGCCAGTCCGGACCCCGCGCCACCACCACGCCGTTGCCCATCACCGTACGGAAGGCGATGCCCAACGCGGGCTGGTCGAAGGAACGTTCCGTCTCGGTGAGCAGCTCGCCTATGCAGTCCGGGTGGGATATGAACAGGCAGCGGTTCCGGCCGAAACGCCAGCGCACCATGTCGCCGTACCCGCGCAGCCGCTCGAAGAACGCGAGCGGGTCCTTGGCGAACTGCGGCATGCTCCCGAGGAGCGGCAGTCCCTTCGGGCCCGGTACGGGTGCCGGGGTGCGGGAGGCGGCGTCGAGCGCCGTGCCGGTCTCCGTGGACATCAAAGGACTCCGCTCACTGGTGGCGCACCACTGCGGTGCGCGGTGACTCGTCCCCCATCGAACAGGACGGGGTCACGGCTCCACCAGGGCGCGGGACCGGCATGGCCGGTATCCGTCATCGGCCTTGTGGAGCACGTGAGTTGCCGAGGGTATCCGTAGTCCGTCCGATGTTCGAGCGAGCGTCGCGCGGGGGTGTCACGACGACCTGGTACGCGTCCTCGTACACGATCGTGCCGGGCTCGGAGGACTCGATCCGTTCGCACTCCACCCGGTGTTCGGCCAGCAGCGCGAGATAGCCGTCGACCCGCTCGATGAGCTCCACGGCCGTCACCTTGAACCAGGCCGCGGCGCCCGGGTTCACCGCGGGGTCGTAGACGGACGGATCGGTATCGGACGGGTTGGGGTAGTTGCTGTCGTACCAGTCGTTGCCGGCGCGCAGGAACCGGTACTGCTCCTCGCTCAGCCTGCCCTCCCCGGCCAGGCCGTTGGCGAGGGCGAACACCCCGGGAAAGTGCCCCCTCGGGCTGCGCACGGTGCTCTGGAACCTCACATACAGCGCCTCGCTCAACAGAACGCTCCCTCCGGGCCGGTGAGTGACGGGTCCCAGGGTAGGGGCGACGGCCATCACCCGGGCCGTGCGTACCGCCGGGGCCGGTGCGCCGCGCAACCGGGAGAAGGACGGGCGTCACAGACCGACGATCAGCTGAATGCAGACGATCTTGACCAGGATGGCGAGCGCGAACAGTGTCGAGTAGCCGTTGTTGATCCGGCTGTCGCTCGCCCGGCTGTTGGCGTACGCCACGATCGCCGGGTTGCCCACATAGCCGGACAGCAGGCCCATGGTCCGCTCCCGGCTCTGCCCCAGCACCTTGGCGACGAGCACCATCAGCGCGTAGCTGACCACCGCGCCGATCGCCAGGACCGCCGCCAGTTTCAGCCCGAACAGCGAGAAGGCGTTCTCCCGGAACGAGTAGCCGGAGGTGAGTCCGACGATCGCGAGGAACAGCAGCAGCCCGATCTGGCGCAGCGTCAGGTTGGCGCGGGTGGGCAGGGTCCACACGAGCGGTCCGGTGCGCCGTCGCCAGCCCAGGATCATGCCCATCACCAGCGGTCCGGCCCCCGTGCCCAGTGCCAGGGTGGTGCTTCCCAGGGTCAGTGACGGGATCCCGATCAGGAAGCCGAGGGACAGGCCGAGCCCCAGACTGACCGCGCTCACCTCGCTCACCTTCGCCTCCGTGTCGCCGAGGTACGCGGTGACCTCGCTCGTCCGTTCGCGCGGCATGACCACCCGGACCCGGTCGTCGAGCTGGAGCACGAGATCGTCGTGGGCGAGCATGTCGAAGTCGCCGCGCCGTACCCGGCTGACGGCCGCGCCGTACCGCTCGGCGAGACCGAGCCCGGCGACGGTGCGGCCGGCGAGGTCCGGGTTGGTCAGCAGGATCCGCCGGTAGTCCACGGCACTGCGGTCGTCCAGCAGGTGGAGCGGGGCCAGGGAGCCGAGGTCGCCGGTCGCGGCCCGCACGTCGTCCTCTCCGCCGACGAGCACGACGAGGTCGCCGGGGCGCAGCCGGTCCAGGTCCCCGGCCACCCGGGTACGGCCCCCGGCCGGCCGGTACTCGCTGGCCAGTACCCGGTGCTCGGCGACGCCCGGAACCTCGGCCCAGACACGGTCGTGGGCCACGTGGACCGTACGGGTGACGAGGGTGGACGGCAGACCCGAGTCCGGGTCGCGGCGGGCGGTCCAGCTGCGGCGGGCCGCGATCGCGGAGACGAACATGATGGTGATGACCACGGCGAGCGGGTAGCCGATGGCGTACCCCACGGCGGGCTCGGTGGGGTCCCGCGAGGCGTCCTGGGCGGCCGCCAGACCGGGAGTGGTGGTCCCGATGCCCGCGTATCCGCCCGCGAGGAACGGCCCGCTGATCCCGAACCCGCTGTGGCCGATGAAGCCGACGACGACGGCGGTGACGGCGAGCGCCACGACGGCTCCGGCCATCACCGGGAGCTGGCCGCGCAGTTCACGGAAGAACGCGGGGCCGGATTCCAGCCCGACCGTGTAGACGTACAGGGCGAGTCCCAGCGCGGAGACCCCGGCGGGCACGGAGGCGGCGATGTCCTCGTCGAGCGCTCCGACGAGCAGGCCGACGAAGAGGACTCCCGCGGCGCCGAGCTTCACCGGTCCGAACCGCACCATGCCGAGCAGCGCGCCGACCGTGATCACGGAGAAGACGGCCACCCACGGATTGTCCGCGAAGAACTGCCACATCGGTTGTTCCTCCCCGTCTCGAAGCGCCGGAGCCGCTGTCCGGGCCCAGGATCTTCGAGGTCGGCGCGGCCTGCCACTCGGCACAGGACGGCGCCCCGGCCCCCGGTGGGGGGACGGGGCGCCGTCATCCGTCGGCCGGACGGGTGGTCAGACGCCCGGGGGCACCCGGGACGGGCGGCCGCCGCCGCGTGTCAGGGAGTAGCCGAACACGGCCGCGAGCGCCGCGAGCACTCCGCCGCCCGCGGTCCACAGCCAGCGGTCCGTCCACCAGCCGGAGCTCCAGCCGTCGTCCGGTTCGCCGCCCGGCGACACCCGGGGCCCGGACGCGTCGCTGTCGGCCGAGGCGTCGTCGGAGGAGTCGTCCGAGGCCTGGCGGGCCGAGGACGCGCCCGGCACCAGCGGCTCGGAGAGCGTCCCGTCCACGTCGTGGGCGCCGCCCTTGTCGACCGAGGTGACCTTCATCTCGGCCCCGATCGGCAGACCGAGATCGGTGGCGGGCAGACCGAGGACGGTCAGCCGCACGTAGTAGCTGCCGGGCAGCGGGTCGTCCGCCCAGGGTTCGGACCAGGCCCGCACGGTGCGCAGCACACAGGACAGCTCGACCGACGCCGCGTCGGCCGCCGCCTTCCTGGTCTGGTGGCCGTACATACAGGCCTGACGGCGCCGCAGTCCGTCGTACACATCGATCTGCCAGGTCGACGCGCCGTGCCGGGTGGCACTCTCCGGCAGCGTGACCCTCGCCCTGACGGTGGCGCGCTGTCCGGCGTCGGCCGGGAAGACCCAGTACAGATAGTCGCCCGCGGAGGCGTCGGCGGTGCCGCGCTGCCCCTGCTGGAGCGAGGTGGCGGTACGGAAGGTGGTGCCCGCCTCGGTGGGTCCGGCCTTCTCGGTGCCGTCCTCGCCGGCGCTCGCCGTGGCCGACGGGCCGTCGGCCACGGCGGCCCCGGCCGAGGTGAGCAGGGTGAGCCCGGCGAGCAGCGCTCCGGCGAAGGCGCGCTTCACGCCGTTCACGCGGTTCGGGCCGCTCGCGCGGTGGTGGGTCCTACGCATCAGTTGGTCCTCCATACGGCGACGCGCCAGCGCGAGATCCAGCCGGTCAGCAGACCCGCGAGCAGACCGGTGAGAACCAGGAGGCCCAGCAGCCACCAGCCCCTGCCGAGTCCGAACGCGGCGGGGTCGGAGGCGTTGTCCGGGCCGTCCACCAGGTCCACCGTCAGTTCGACGGGCAGTCCGGGGGTGGTCTTCACGGAGGCGGAGGCAGCCGAGAAGGAGTGGGAGAGCTGGAGGCAGACGGCCTCGGCGGCCGGTTTCCCGTCATCGTCGTCCTCCAGTTCCGGCTTGGGGTAGCGCAGTCCGGAGGAGATCACATCCGTACGGCCGGTGCCGGACTCCGAGCCCCGTACGATCTCCCTGCCGTGCGTCGTCACCGCCCGGACCAGTACGCCGTAGTCGTTGCCGACGGCACGGTCCGCGGCCACGCTCACGGAAGCGCGCAGTTCCTGACCGGGCAGGACGTCCACCCGGTACCAGCGGTGCCGGCCGAACTCCTGGCGGTCGGTGTAGAGACCGGCCTTGAGCCGGGGTGCGGCGGAACAGCTGTCCGCGCCCTCGGTCGCCACCGGGGTGATGACGGGCTCGGCTGCCCGGTCCACCAACTGCGAGACGCGGTCGGAGAGTTCCTCGGTGTGCTGGACAGCGGTGTAGGTGCCGCCGGTGGCCTCGGCGATACAGGTCAGCTGCTGCCGGATCTTGGCGTTGGGCACCAGGCCCAGCGTGTCGATGACGAGGTGCACTCCGCGGGCGGCGATGTCCCGGGCGACCTCGCACGGGTCGAGCGGTCCGCAGGTGTCCTCGCCGTCGGTGATGAGCACGATCCTGCGGGTCGACTCACCCTCCCCGAGGTCGTCGGCCGCGCCCAGCAGGGCCGGGCCGATCGGGGTCCAGCCGGTGGGCGCCAGGGTGGCGACCGCGGTCTTCGCCTCGGTGCGGTCGAGCGGGCCGACCGGGTAGAGCTGCTTGGTGTCCTTGCAGCCGACCTTGCGGTCGTCGCCCGGGTAGTCGGCGCCCAGGGTCCGGATGCCGAGCTGAACCTCCTCGGGCACCCCGTCCAGGACGTCGTTGAACGCCTTCTTCGCCGCGGTCATGCGGGACTGGCCGTCGATGTCGCGGGTGCTCATGGAGCCGCTGACGTCGAGGACCAGTTCGACCTTGGGCGGTGCGGAGGCGCGGGGTTCGTCGGCGGCGGCCGGGAGCGCGGTGCCGAGCCCGGCGGTCAGAGTGGCAAGCGCTATGCACACCCCGGCCGTCAGCCGTTTTCTTGTGATCATCGCCGGATCTTATTGAAGATCAGTTCGCATCCCAAAACGGATGGTGCGCGGGGGGACGTCCCCCTCGCGCTCAGCCGCCGAGCAGTGGCTCCGAGGCCCGTTCCAGTACCGAGGTGACCCGCTGCCAGGTTTCCATATCCCTTGGTACGGGCGTGAGTTGACGGTCCGTGGTGGAAGGGGCCTGCGCGTTCCAGGAGGCGGACAGGGCCACCGGGTCGCCGCCTCGGGCCGCCGAGGCGGCGAGCGCGGCGGCGCCGCGGGCGACCAGTTCGCCGCTGCCGGGAACGACCAGGGGGCGGCCGGAGAGCCTGCGTACGGTCTCCACCCAGGTCCGCCCCCGGGTGCCGCCGCCGATCAGCCGCAGTGGCCGGGCGGCGATCTCGGGGGAGGCCGGGTCGAGACCGCAGGCCCGCAGCAGTTCGTCGAGCGCCCGCAGGACGGTGACGGCGGCCCCCTCGTAGGCGGCGCCGAGCAGTTGCCGCGCGGTGGTGTCGTGACGCAGGCCGGTGAGCAGTCCGGCGGCGGCGGGGAGGTCCGGAGTGCGTTCGCCGTCCAGGTAGGGGAGCAGCACCGTCCCGCCCCCGGGGGCGGCGTCCTCGCGGTCCAGGTTCAGCAGGGCGGCGACCTTGTCGACGGCGAGCGTGCAGTTCAGCGTGCAGGCCAGCGGGAGGTAGGTGCCGTCCGCCCCGGCGAAGCCGGAGAGGGACGGTGCGACGGGCCGGGTGCGGGTCGCGGCGAAGACCGTGCCGGAGGTGCCGAGGCTGAGGGCCGGGTGGTCGAGCAGACCGGCGCCGCCGAGGCCCAGGCCGACGGCCGCGCTCATGTTGTCGCCGGTCCCGGCCGCGACCGCGATCCCCTCGGGCAGCCCCAGCGCCCCGGCGGCGGCCGGGGTCAGGGAGCCGACGCGGGCCGCCCCGGTGGGGGCGACCTCGGGGAGCAGGGCGGCGTCCAGGCCGAGCAGGGCGAGGAGCTCCGGGTCGTAGGCGCCGGTGGCGGTGGAGTACCAGCCGGTGCCCGAGGCGTCCCCGGGGTCGGTGGCGGCGGTGCCCGCGAGCCGTTCGGTGAGGAAGTCGTGGGGGAGCCGCACCGCCGCCGCGGCGGCGGCGTTCGCCGGGTCCCGCTCGCGCAGCCACTGCCACTTCGACGCGGTGAGGGCGGCCACCGGCGCCGAACCGGTCCGCGCGGCCCAGGCGGCGGGGCCGCCGAGCGCGGCGGTGAGCGCGGTGGCCTGCGGCGCGGAACGGGTGTCGTTCCACAGAAGCGCGGTGCGCAGCGGCCGGCCGGACCGGTCCAGCACGACGAGCCCGTGCTGCTGCCCGGCCACCGCGATGCCGGTGACGGCGGTGGCGGGCACCCCGGACTCCTTCATCCCGGCGGCCACGGCCTCGCCCAGCGCCCGCCACCAGACCTCGGGGTCGCTCTCCCGCGCCCCGCCGTCCCCGCTGACCAGGTGCGGGGCACGGCCGACGGCGAGCGTTTCACCGGTCGCGGCGTCGATGACGGCCGCCTTGGTGGACTGCGTGGAGCTGTCCACGCCGATGACGACGGAACGCGACGGCATGGGCTACCTCATTCGCTGTACGGGTATTTGGTTGCGAGGGAAACAAATTACGCGAACGGGGCCCCCTCGAACAGGGGGCTCTCCGGCCTCGCGTGAAGCGAGGGGTTATGCCGGGAGGGGGATCCGTGCATGATTAGTCATGACAGTGAACAAATAAGGTCCGGCCGGTGCGGGCGCGGCGGACCGACGGCATCCGAAGGCGGCCAGACCATGACGGAACGCTTCACCCCCACTCCGGCGGACAGGTTCAGCTTCGGTCTGTGGACGGTGGGCTGGCAGGGCCGCGACCCCTTCGGCGACGCCACCCGGGCCCCGCTCGACCCGGTCGACTCCGTGCGGCGGCTCGCCGAGATCGGCGCCCACGGGGTGACGTTCCACGACGACGACCTGATCCCGTTCGGCTCGACGGACACCGAGCGCGAAGGGATCGTCAAGCGGTTCCGGCAGGCGCTGGACGCCACCGGCCTCGTCGTACCCATGGCGACGACGAACCTCTTCACGCACCCCGTGTTCAAGGACGGCGCGTTCACCGCCAACGACCGCGACGTACGCCGGTACGCACTGCGCAAGACGCTGCGCAACATCGACCTCGCCGTCGAACTCGGCGCCACCACCTATGTCGCGTGGGGCGGCCGGGAGGGCGCGGAGTCGGGCGCCGCCAAGGACGTCCCGGTCGCGCTGGACCGGATGAAGGAGGCGTTCGACCTGCTGGGCGACTACGTCACCGAGCAGGGCTACGACCTCCGGTTCGCCATCGAACCCAAACCGAACGAGCCGCGCGGCGACATCCTGCTGCCCACCATCGGCCATGCCCTCGCCTTCATCGAGCGCCTGGAGCGCCCCGAACTGGTCGGCGTCAACCCGGAGACCGGACACGAGCAGATGGCCGGGCTGAACTTCCCGCACGGCATCGCCCAGGCGATGTGGGCGGGCAAGCTCTTCCACATCGACCTCAACGGTCAGTCCGGCATCAAGTACGACCAGGACCTCCGCTTCGGCGCCGGTGATCTGCGCCAGGCGTTCTGGCTGGTCGACCTGTTGGAGCGGGGCGGCTACGAGGGCCCGCGCCACTTCGACTTCAAGCCGCCGAGGACCGAGGACCACGAAGGTGTCTGGGCCTCCGCCGCGGGCTGCATGCGCAACTACCTGATCCTCAGGGAGCGCGCGGCCGCCTTCCGGGCCGACCCCGCCGTACAGGAGGCACTGCGCGCCGCCCGCCTCGACGAACTGGCCCTGCGCACCGCGGAGGACGGCGTCGCCGGACTGCTCGCCGACCGCTCCGCGTACGAGGACTTCGACGTCACCGCCGCCGCCGAACGCGGGATGGCCTTCGAGGTGCTGGACCAGTTGGCGATGGACCATCTGCTCGGCGTCTAGGGCGTGTGTCGAAGGTCCCGCCCGGCTCGCGACGCCCGGCACGCACGCTCGGGCCTCTTGCGGGGGAGCGGGTGGGGGCCGGGTGCGCGTGCGGGGCAGCACTCCCGAGACCTCGGCCCCGTACGCGCGGGCTCGCGCGCCCCGTGCGACTGCCCGGGTGCGCACGCGCATCCGGTACCCGCCCCGCGCCCGTCGCCGGGGGCGGGTTCACCGGGCGTACGCCACCGGATCCGTCAGCACGTCCCGCACCACGAGCGCCGCCGCGCCCCGCGCCGCGTCACCGGCCACGGACGACGCCCGCAGCCGTCCGCCGTCCCGGGACCAGAGTCCGGACACGACCCGGCCGGTCAGCTCCTCGTCGGCGGGCGGCGACAGCCAGGGCATCAGGCCCCGGTATATCCCGCCGAGCACCACCGCGTCCGGGTCGAGCAGATTCACCGCGCCCGACAGCACCCGGCCCAGCATCCTGCCCGCGCCGTCGACCGCCGCCACCGCACGCGCGTCCCCGGCCCGTGCGCGCCGCTCCAGTTCCGCGACCCCGGCACCGCCGCCGGCCCCGTCGATCCCGGCCGCCCGCAACAGCGCCGCCTGCCCCGCGTACTGCTCCAGGCAGCCCCGCGATCCGCACCTGCACTCCGGGCCCGAGGGGTCCACCACCACATGCCCGATCTCCCCGGCGAAGCCGTGCGCACCGCGCAGCAGCTCCCCGTCGATCACCAGCGCGCCGCCGACCCCGATCTCACCGGTCAGGTACAGAAAGCTGCGGACCCTGTCGAGCCCGCCGAACCACAGTTCGGCCAGCGCCGCCAGATTGGCCTCGTTCTCCGAACGCACCGCGAGCACCGCCCGGCCGGGCCGCAGCCCGGCGAGGGCGTCCGCGAACAGTTCCTCGGCCGGTACCCGGTTCCAGCCCAGATTGGGCGCCTGGCGCACCGAACCGCCGGAGACGAGCCCCGGCAGCCCGAGCGCCGCACCGACGGGGTGCAGATCCTGCTCGCGCGCCGACTCCAGGGTCCGGGCCGCGATCCGGGCGGCCCGTGCCAGGACCTCCCCGGGCGGGGCGCTCCGGTTGTCGAGGTGCTCGGTCTGCCGGACCCGGCCGGTACCCGCCAGATCGACGACGCAGACCGACACATAGTCGATGTTGATCTCCACGCCGATCCCGGCGGGGCCGGTGCGCGCCACCTTCAGCGCCGTGCCGGGGCGTCCGGCCTGGCCGCTGAAGGTCTTGCCCGACTCGGTGAGGAAGCCGATGCCGAGCAGCTGCTCGACCAGCGAGGACACCGCTGCGCGGGTCAGCCCGACCCGGGCGGCCACCCCTGCCCGGGTCGCCTCCCCGGCCTCGCCCACATCCCGGACGGCGCGCAGGACGAGGCTCAGATTGTTCCGTCGGACGGTGTCCTTGTCGGCCTTGGGGCCCAACGGTGCGGGGGTGCTCTTCATATCGCCGCCGAGCCTATGTGATGCCGGGCGGGGCGGGCGGCGCGCCGGGACGGGGATCCGCCCCCGCCCGGCGTGCCGCCCGCCCCGGCAGGGCGGCGTACCGGCGCGCCCGGCTCAGGGCTTCGCGCCCCGTGCCTTCAGCATGTCCGCCATGAGCCCGATCTCCGACTGCTGGCCGCGCACCATGCCGGCCGCCAGATTCCTGATCGCGTCCGTGTCCGCGGAACCGGCTGCGGCCTGCGCCATGTCGGCGCCCGCACGGTGGTGGACGGTCATCAGCCGGAGGAACAGCACCTCCGCGTCCCGGCCCTCGGCCGCCCGCAGCTCCTCCAGTTCCGCGTCGGTGGCCATGCCCGGCATCAGCGAGCCGTCCCCCTTGGGCGTGACCGTGTGCCCCATCCAGGCCATCGGCGGTCCGGCAGCGCTCTTGGGCAGGCCCCACAGCTCCAGCCAGCCCAGCATCATGCCGCGCTGGTTGGCCTGGGTGTTGATGATGTCGTACGCGAGACGCCGTACGTCCTCGTCATCCGTACGGTCCCGGACGATGAACGACATCTCGACGGCCTGCTGATGGTGGATCGACATGTCCCGGGCGAAGCCCGCGTCGACCGAACTCCCGGCGGGCGCCGGCCCGGACGCCGGCCGCTGGTCCGACGGGGCGGCGGAGGACGGCCGTACGACCATCAGCGCCACCAGGCCCAGCGCCAGCAACAGCACCGCGGCTCCGGCCACGGCCATCCGGCGCGAGCCGCGCGGGTGCGGGGCACTCGTGTGCGGGGCGGCCGTCACTTGGCGAGCCCACCGGAGCACGCCGCGCCCGGCTCGGGAGTCTGCGGCCCCTGGACGTACTTGGTGAAGAACTGCGCGACGCGGGCGTCCGAGGCGCTCTTCACCGTGACCTGCTTGCCCCAGGCGCTGAGCATCAGGGGGGCGTCCTGGTCCTTGACGGGGCTCATCAGGGAGTACGGGGTGGAGGAGACGCGCTCGCCCAGCGCCTTGATGTCGGCGGGCTTCGCCTTCTCGTTGTACGTGACCCAGACGGCACCGTGCTCCAGGGAGTGGACGGCGTTCTCCTTCGGTATCGCCTCGGTGTAGACGTCGGCGTTGCAGTTCATCCACACCTGGTTGTGGTCGCCGCCGACGGGCGGGTTCATCGGGTAGCTGACCGGCTTGTCCACGTGGTTCTGGGCCAGCTTGTCCCAGCTGCGCTCACCCGTGACGGGGGAGGACTTGGCCTGTTCCTCGGCCTTGTCCTGCTCATCGGCCTGCGCCATGAGATACCCGCCCCCGGCGACGAGCGCGGCGACCACGGCCACGGAGGCGCTGATGGTGATGATGCGGGTGCGGCGCTCACGGGCCCGCTCCTTGCGGCGCGCCTCTTCGAGCTTGGCGCGGCGCGCGGCGGTGGCGCTGTTCTGGTTCCTGGGGGAAGACGTGTTCTTGGCGGAAGCCATGGAGGGTCCTCGGGTTCGAACGGGATGCATACGTGGCGATGCATGGAGGGAAGAGGGCATACGGACGGCCGTCCCCGCCGGTCCGGCACGTCGTGCGCGGAATTCGGTACGGGAACGGACCCGGGCCCTCTAGATCCGTTGGACCTGGAGACGCAGGTGATCGACGGCGCGCACACCGTCGTTGGCGGGGCCGCGGATGGCGGCCGCGCCGGTGAGCGGGGCGACGGGGACCACGGTCACGGCGGAGGGCAGCGCGACGGGAGCGGAGGGGCCCGGCAGGACCATGGCCTTCGAGTGGTCCGAGGTGCCGTGGCAGGACGTGCCCATGCCCCGGTCGCCCGGGGCGTCCGCGACCACGCGGGCGGCCGCCGCCTCGGGCGTCGGGGTGGTCATCGCGTGGGCGGCGGCCGAGCCGTGCGTGCCGGCCGGCGGCACCGCGGCGGCCGAGGTGGTCAGCGAGCAGCAGAAGAACATCGCCAGGAGGACGAACACCCAGCCGAGCGAGGCGGGCGTACGGATGCTGCCCCGTCGCCGGTCGGTCCGCACGCTCAGCCTGTTCATCGCCGCCATCGTAATAGGTATATGAAGGTTCAAGGAGTGTGGGGGCACAGGCCCGCGGGATAGTGTGCCCCGGTGACCACGCAATCGAACATACCTGCGGGATGGTTTTCGGACCCTCATGGCGCGCCTCAGCTGCTGCGTTACTGGGACGGCTCGCAGTGGACCGAACACACGCACCCGGCCGGCGGGCAGCAGACCGCAGCCCCCGCCCAGGCGCCGGTCCAGCAGGACCAACAAGCCCAGCAGGCCCAGCAGGCCCATGCGCCGCAGCCGGTTCAGCAGGCACACGCGCCTCAGCAGGCAGCGCCCGGTGTCCCTTCGCTGTTCACGCAGCAGGTCCTGGTGGTCAACCAGAAGGCCAAGCTGATCGAGGTGACGAACGAGTACAGCGTCTTCGACCAGCACGGCAGCACGATCGGCTCGGTCGTGCAGGTCGGTCAGAGCACCCTGCGCAAGGTGCTCCGGTTCGTCTCCAGCATCGACCAGTACCTGACGCACCGGCTGGAGATCCGCGATGCCCACGGAACGCCGCAGCTGCTGCTGACCCGCCCCGCGAAGTTCATCAAGTCCCGGATCATCGTCCAGCGCCCCGACGGCGGACCGGTCGGCGAGATCGTCCAGCAGAACGCCATCGGCAAGATCAATTTCGCGATCATGGCCGACGGCCGGCAGGTCGGTGCCATCAAGGCTGAGAACTGGCGTGCCTGGAACTTCGCGATCGTCGACCACAACGACGCCGAGATCGCCCGGATCACCAAGACCTGGGAAGGTCTCGCGAAGA
Source organism: Streptomyces sp. NBC_00654 (assembly GCF_026341775.1). Lineage (NCBI taxonomy): Bacteria > Bacillati > Actinomycetota > Actinomycetes > Kitasatosporales > Streptomycetaceae > Streptomyces > Streptomyces sp. NBC_00654. The sequence continues at coordinate 3,247,880 of NZ_JAPEOB010000001.1, forward strand.
CCATGTTCACCACGGCCGACAACTATGTGCTGCAGATCCACTACCAGTTGCCCGAGCCGCTGCTGAGCCTCGTCGTCGCGACGGCGCTGACCGTGGACACCGCCCTCAAGCAGGACGCCCGCGGGTTCGGCTGACCGCCGGTGCCGCACAGGGATGTGCCCCCGGCGCCGGTACGGGCATCGGGGGCACACCGGGTCGCGTCACCGCGCGGTCAGACCGGGTCGCGGCGCTCCTGCGGCGGACCCAGGCGGCTGAACACCGCGGCCAGGACCACCGCTGCCAGCGCCCCGGCGGCGACCCCGCTGCCGAAGATCGTGCGGGCCCACACCGGCAGCCCCGCGTACATCTCGGGCACGAAGACCGGCAGCAGACCCACGCAGAGCGCCAGCGCCACCACGATCCCGTTGGTGCCGTGCGAGAGGTTCTCGCGGCTGAGCATGCCGAAGCCCATCGTCGCGATCACCGCGTAGATGATCAGGCCCGCCGCGCCGACCACCGGCTCGGGGATGGCGGCCAGCAGCCGGGTGAGCGGCGTGATCAGGCCGCACACGATCAGCAGCACCCCGGCGCCCGCCGTGACGAACCGGCTGCGCACCCGGGTCAGCTGCACGATGCCGATGTTCTCGGCGCTGGTCACCATCAGCGACGTACCGAAGACCCCGGCGCCCAGCGAGGTCACCGCGTCGGCGCGGGAGATGCGCGGCACATCGCGCGCCGCGTTCGGCGTGCGCCCCACGGCCTCGCTGTTCAGCACTGTCTGCCCCGTCGCCTCCGCCAGTGACGCGAGGGCGAAGACGAGCAGCGGGACCGTGGCCAGCAGGTCGAAGTGCGGAGTGCCGTACGGGAACGGGTCGGGGAGCGCGAACGTGCCGCCGTGCGCCACATGGAACGTCGTACCGCTCACCGCGGCGACGACCGTACCGCCGACCAGCCCGAACAGCACGGACATCTGGCGCCACACTCCGCGCATCAGCAGGAAGAACAGCGCGGTGATGCCCAGGGTGGCGAAGCCGAGGCCGGGCCCCGAGGCGATCATCGGCGAGGTGATCTTGATCATGTTGATCCCGATCAGGACCACGGTCGTCCCCATCACCAGGGGTGGGAAGTACCGCACGAGGCGCCCGTAGAACGGCAGCACGAGCAGCAGGAAGACCGAGGCGATCAGCACCGAGCCGGAGGCGGTGGCCGGCCCGTGCTCCTTGGCGACCTGGAGGAAGATCGCCACAGCCGCACCGCCCGGCAGCATCAGGAAGGGCAGCCGGGCGCCGATCCGCAGCGCCTTGACGCCCAGCGACTGGAGCAGCGCGCCCACGCCGCACAGCACCAGGGTCGCGCTGAGCAGTGACGCGGTCTGCGAGGCGGACAGCGACAGCGTGGTGGCGATCAGGATCACCGAGGAGACCGGGGCGGCGACCCCGGCGAGCAGATGCTGGAAGGCCAGCGGGGCCAGCTTCGGCAGGGGGAGCCGCTCGTCGACCGGGGCGACGGGGGAAGCGGCGGCCGGTGCCGGGGCGGCGGTGCCGACGTCGGGGACGGGAGAGACCATGGTCCGGGCTCAGCCCTTCGGGACGTCGAGCCAGGGGAGCTCCTGGGCCGAGTAGCGGTAGGACCGGAACACGGCGTTGGGCTCGGAGGGGAACAGCTTGCGCACTTCTTCTTCCTGGTAGCCGCCGAAGAACGGCACGATGTACTCCCAGCACAGATAGCCGTCCCGGGTCACCTCGAAGAGGCGGCCCGCGGGGGAGTCCGTGACGAGCGTGTTGCCGTTCGGCAGGCGCTGGGCGCTGCCCATGAACGGGGCGAAGAACGACTCGCGCGCCGGGTCGTGGTACTCCCAGACAATGGTGCCACCGGCCCGCTCGATCTCGATGACCCGGCTGAACGGCACATCCCACCGCGGCCGGAAGACGCCGTTGTCGAAGACCAGGAAGTTGCCGTTCTCCAGCTCCGTCGGGCAGTGCTGCTGCGATACGGTGCCGGGCTCGCTGCGCCAGATGATCTCGCCGGTCTCCCGGCTGATGACCACGACGGCCGAGACCGAGCGGAAGCTGGCCAGGATGTTGCCGTCGCTGGTCGGCAGCACGCTGTTGATCAGCGGGTAGTGCTCGCGGGAGTAGTCCGGGTGCAGCGGGAACGCCTCGCGGTCCAGGTGCTCGGAGACCTTCCACTCCCACACCGTGCTGCCCTCGGCGTCCACCTCGACGATGGTGTCCGCCCACACCGTGCCGTCGGGCTCGGAGCCGGTTACCCCGCCCCGGACCGCGGCGGCGGCCTCACCGGTCAGCGGTTCCAGGGCGCTGTAGAGCAGCCGGCCGTCGCCGTAGTGGTACGCGTCATGGTGCTGGTAGCGGTCCCGGTGCTCGCGGACCACGGTGCCGTCCGGGGTGATCTCCTGCATGATCCCGCCGCGGTACTTGTGCCACATCGGGAAGAGCGCCGGCTCGTCGGGCAGGACCCCGCTGTAGGCGAGATTGCCGTTGGGCAGGATGCGGGCGTGCCGGCCGGGCCGGTAGGGGAGGTTCCACTGATGGACCACCTCGCCGTGCAGGTCGATGAGGTACACCTCGCCGCTGCCGGTCAGCGGAGCGAAGAGGGTGTAGCCACCGGCGCTCGCCTCTTCGTCCAGGGCTATCAGCCCGGTGCCTCGGCGGCGACGCTGGTTCTGGTCCACGAGGGGCATGGATCGATCCTCCCGGTTAACTTTTTTAGGTGGTGCTTAAAAGATTAACCGGCCCGGTAGGCTGCTTCTCGCCCCGCCGGCTGTGGTGTGCGGCACGCGGGACACGGAGCGAGGGACATGAGCGAGGCGGAGACCCCCCAGGTCGGCCCCGGAATCAGGCGGCGCCGCCGCGCCCTGGAACTGACCCTCGCGGAGGTCGCCCGGCGGGCCGGGCTCTCGGTGCCCTTCCTCAGTCAGATCGAGAACGGCCGCTCCCGCCCGAGCATGGGGTCCCTGCAGCGGATCGCCGACGCGCTCGACACCACGGCGGTGCAGCTGCTGTCGACGGCCGAGGCGCCGCGCCCGGTCGATGTCGTACGCGGCGCCTCCGCCTCGGTGCGGGAGGCGGGTGCCGAGGGCGAGGCGGAGGGCCGGATGCGGCCGCTCGTCCGGGGCCATCAGCGCCTGCACGCGCTCGAGTTCACCGGTGCCCATGACTGGGGCCGGGAGTTCCGGCACCGCAACGACGAGATTCTGTACGTCGCCGACGGCTCGGCGGAGGTCGAGGCCGACGGCAGCTTCTACCGGCTGGAGCGGGGCGACACGCTCTACTGCGCGGGGGGACTCGTCCACCGCTGGCGCCCCATCGCCCCGGGCACCCGGGTCCTGGTGGTCGGTATCGCCGACCATGTGCAGGCGACCGACGAGCACGGCGGCTGACGGGCAGGGCTGTTGATGGGCTTGGCCACCCATGGGCTGGCCACCCATGGGCTGGGTGGGTTGCCGGGGGCTAATCGTTTACAGGTGTAATACCTGTTAATGTATTTGAGTGAGCGATACAACTACACGAACCCGGCAACCCTTCGTCCGCGGTCTTCCGCTGGCCGGCGCGCTCCGTCTCGCCCGCCCCTCGGACACCTGGTTCAAGCCCGCGCTGAGTGTGGTCGTCGCTTCCGCCGTACCGAATCTGCTGCTGTTCGCCGTCGGGCGGCTGGACCTCGTGATGTACACGATGGCCGGTTCGCTGTGCGCGCTGTACGGCCACAGCCTGCCGTACGCCCGGCGGGCGCGGGCCGTCGCGGGTGTGGTGCTCGGCATGCTCGCGGGACTCGCCGTATCACTCCTGACCGCCTCGCTCACCGGCTCGACCGCCGTCCTCGTCGCGGTCGCCGCGCTGCTCGCCGCCGCCCAGAAGACGCTCTGCGACGCGACCAGGATCGGCCCGCCCGGCCATGTGATCTTCACGTTCGTCACCTCCGCCGCGCTGTTCGCCCCGCAGCACCTCGGGCAGATCCCCGGCCACCTCGCCCTGACGCTCGCCGCGGGGGCCGTGTCCTGGCTGGTCACCGTCGTCGGGCCCGCGCTGATCCGCCGGGAGGGCCCCGAGCGCCGGGCCACCGCCCGCGCGCTCGACGCCGCGGCCGCCTGCTCCGCCGACCCCGGGCCCCGTACCCGGCACGCCGCGGCCGCCGCCGTGCACACGGCCTGGCAGTGCCTGCTCGCCTCCGGCAGGCCGACCCCCGTACGCCGCGCCCTGGAACGTCTCGTGGTGCACGCCGAAGCCGCGCTCGCCGGATCCGCGCTCACCGGGCACACCGCGCCCGCCGGCCCCGCGCGGCTGCGTGCCTGGGCCGCCGCCACCCGTGCCCGGGGCCCCGTTCCCACCCCGCCGCCCGTCCCCGGCACCGCGGACGAGCTCTTCGGCGTCGACGCCGAACGCGCCGAGCGGCGCACCGCGGGCGGCCGGCGGGACGCCCCTCGCACGCTGCTGCGCGGCCTCGCCCCCGGCTCCCCGCTGCTGCCCGTCGCGGCCCGCACCCTCATCGGCTGCGCGCTCGCCGGATATCTCTGCGCCGCACTCGGCGTCGGCCGCCCCTACTGGGCGATCGTCACCGCCGCCTCCCTCTACCAGGCCAATGTCACCCTTTCCTGGAACCGGACCCTCCAGCGCACCCTGGGCAACCTGCTCGGCGTCCTCGTCTTCGCCGCCGTCCTGCCCCTCACCCGGACCGGCCCCCTCGCCCTCATCGCCTGCGTCCTGTTCTTCAGCTTCGCCGCCGAGGCCCTGATCACCCGCAACTACTGGCTGGGCTCCGTCGCCGTGACCCCGATGGCGCTGCTGGTCCTGGAGTTCGGCGGCGCCGTGCATCCGGCCGGGGAACTCATCGGCGACCGGGTCCTGGACACCCTCGTCGGCGCGTTCGTGGGATTCCTCGCCGCGGTGCTCGTCACCAACCGGCGGGCCGCCGGACGCGTCGAGAAGGCGCTGGCCGCCACGGGCAGCGCCCGCGCCCACGCCCTGCGGATGCTCGCCGACCCCGCTACGGCGCCCGCCTGCCTGGACCGCGCGCGCCGCCGGCTGACCGGTTCCCTCGTGGAACTCCGGGAGGCCGGCGACACCGCCGCCGGGGAATGGTGGCAGCGCGCCCTGCCCGAGCGGGAGCTCCTCGCGGCCGAGCAGGCCGGACACCGTACGCTCGCCGCGACAGCACAACGGCAGGGGCTGATCGCCCTCGCCCCGGAGAACGGAGCGGTGTGACCGACGACATCGTTGCCTCGGTGGTACGGCAGTGGCAGGCCGTCAACCCCGGGCTCGACACCGGACCGATGGAACTCATCGGCCGTATCAACCGCTGCGCGGCGCTCCTCCAGCAGGCGGAGGACGCCCCGTTGCGCACCGCCGGGCTGACGCGCGCCGAGTTCGACCTTCTCGGTGCCGTGCGCCGCACCGCCCGCGAACTGACCCCCGGGGAGCTGGCCCGCGAGACCTTCTCCTCCGGTGCCGCGGTCACCAAACGCCTCCGGGCCCTCCAGGAGCGCGGCCTGATCGACCGCCGCGGCGACGCACGCGACCGCAGGGTCGCCCATGTCCGGCTCACCGAGGAGGGTCTCGGCCTGGTGGACCGGCTGCTTCCCGAGCAGCTCGCGTACGAACGGGCGGTACTCTCCGGCCTCGACGACCGGGCACGCCAGCTGCTCAGCGCCCAGCTCAGCGCATTGCTGGTGCAGTTGGAGGGCCGCCTCGGCGGGGGCCGGCGCTGACGGGGCGCGCCCCGGCCGTCAGAGGACGCGAACGGACTTCAGCAGCGCGGCCGACTGCCGTAGCTGCCCGGCCCGTTCGGCCAGGTCGGCGTCCCGGGAGCGGCCGGCGGGAGCCGACGCGGTCAGGGCGAGGCGGTCGCGCCAGCCCGCCCCGGCGAGCGGCACCGCCACGGCGTTCAGTCCCGGGACCGACTCACCCAGGCTGAGCGCGTGCCCGGCCGCGCGGATCCGGTCCAACTCGGCCAGCAGCGCGGCGCGGGAGGTGATCGTGCATGTGGTGACCCGCTCCAGTTCCTCGTACGGATACAGCGCGCACACCTGGTCCGGACTCATCCGGGAGAGCAGCATCTTGCCCCCCGCGGTGGCGTGTGCCGGCCGGGTGCCCCCTTCCAGCATCACCCGTACGGGATGGGAGGACTCCCTGCCGTCGGTGACGACGATCCGGTCGCCGATCAGCGCGGTGCTCTGCACCGTCTCGCCGGTCCGCCGTGCCGCGTCCTCCAGCACGGCCCCGAGCCGCTCGCGGACGGCGGAGCCGAAGCCCGCCGGGCGGCCGAGCCGCACGAGTTCGGGGCCCGCCGAGTAGCCGCGGCCGGAGCTCTCCCGGATCACGAACCCCCGGCCCTCCAGGGTGCTCAGCACCCGGTGGGCGGTGGACCGGCCGATGCCGAGCAGTCCGGCGGCCTCGGTGACGGTGAGGGTGTCATGGGTCAGGAACAGCTGCATCAGCCGGAGGCCGGTGTCCAGTGATTCGATGGTGTAACCGCGGGCCGCTGTCATACCGCGCCCGTCCTGGCGGGGTGCCGCCGCGGTGAGCGGGCGGGTCCGGGGTTCCGCGCGGCGTACGTGCGTTCATGGCTCCGCGCGGCGTACCTGCGTTCATGGCTCCGCACGGCGTACGTCGGTTCGCGACTGCGCACGGTGTGCGCGAGCCCGCGGCTCCGTGCGCCGGTGCCCCCGGGCGGCGGCGGGTCCACCCGTGCGCCCGCACGTACGCCCGTAGGGCCCGTCATCGGGGTGATTTTGCCGTCCACTCTTCCGGCGGTCATGAATCTGCTCCTTTCGATCCGGTTCGAGCACCTGTGCCCCTGTCCCGTTCTGCGGTACGGGATGGGCCGCTTGAGCCGGTGTCATCACTACTGTGCCTCGGCCGTCCCGCTCTGCGGTACGCGAGGGCACGACGCCGGCCGCATTCCCCGCATCGTCACTCCCCGCGCACGCCCGGAGGCGCTGAGTGCAAAAACTGGTGAGTGTATTACTGCCGGGGTGCTCGCGCAGGGGGTTGGGTGAATATGCCGAAGCACTGTTCTGATCTGGCTAAGCTCACGCGCAGTGAAGTCGAGTTGATATGAATTCGAGCACTTGTTCATGAGTATCCGCACCCGTACGCATACATCCCGGAATCAACCGCCAGAGGGTTTAGATGGTCCGTGTTGAACCACCGCCGACCGAACGAGAAATTCCCGTTGTCCGCGTAGTCCTGCTGCCCGTGGTGCTGCTCGCCGGTGCCACCGCCGCCGGTTCGGCGCTGGTGACCGAGGTCGCTCGGATACCAGTCGCCGTGTGCGGCGCGATCACCACGCTCGTGGTCTGCGCGCTCGCCGTCGCGCTGAACCGTCGCCGGCGCGCGATGCGCGTCCAGCGCATCGAGTACGAACAGCGCATCGCCTTCCTGGAACACCGCATCCTCTCGCACGACGCCGAGACGGTACGGCTCACCAAGGAGGTCATGCCCGCCGCGATCCGACAGCTGCGCGTGGGCAATTCGCCCGAAGAGGTGATGCGCGACGTCTTCGACGCGGACCCCGCCAACCACCATCTGCCCAGGGCGCTGCGCGAGCAGGTCTTCCAGGTCCTCGACATCATCGACGCCGAAGAGGCGCGGCGTGACTCCGCGCAGCGCGCCTTCGTCGCCGTCGCCCGGCGCGTCCAGGCGATCGTGAACCGGCAGGCGAGCGAGCTGCGGGAGATGGAGGACCACTACGGGCGCAACCCCGAGGTCTTCGACGACCTGCTCCGCCTCGACCACGGCACCGCGCTGATCGGCCGTCTCGCCGACTCCATCTCGGTGCTCGGCGGGGCCCGGCCCAGCCGCCAGTGGCCCAAGCCCGTACCCCTGTTCAGCGTGCTGCGCGGCGCGATGTCCCGCATCCTGGAGTACCCGCGGATCGAGCTGCACTCGATCTCCAAGATCGCCATCGTCGGCACCGCCGTCGAGCCGCTCATCCACGCCTGTGCCGAGCTCCTCGACAACGCGACGCGCTACTCGCCGCCGCAGACCAAGGTGCACGTCACCGCGGTCGAGGTGCAGACCGGCATCGCCATCGAGATCGAGGACGGCGGCGTCAGCCTCAGCGAGGAGGCCCGCGCCAGGGCCGAGAACATGCTCGCCCAGGCCCAGGCCGGCATCAACATGAACGACCTCGGGGAGTCCCCGCGGCTCGGCATGGCGGTCGTCGGCCGGCTCTCCCGCATGTACCAACTCCAGGTATCACTACGCCAGTCGGCATACGGCGGGGTCCGGGCCGTGCTCATCGTGCCGCGCGAAATGATCACCACCGGGCCCGCGCCCGGAATCGCGCACGGCATCGGCGCCACCTCACGGCCCAACAGCTCGCTGGACATGTCGCAGCTCCAGCACGTCGTGCCGCCCCCCGGCAAGCGCAAGCCCAAGCCGGCGTCCACCGGCCTGCCGCCCTCCGTGGTGGCCGGCCTCCCCGAAGGAGCCTCCGCCGGACCCTCGCCGCACCCGGTCCTTCCGGCGTCAGCCATGGACGACGACGTTCCGATCGTGACCGAGTGGACCGAGGGCGGTCTTCCGCAGCGCCGCAGCCGGGGCCGTGCCCCCCTCGGTTCGCACAACCTCCCCCAGCAGCCCCAGCTGCCCGCCGTCGACTCCGCCAACGGGGCGCACGACGGCCGGCGGGGCAGGGCGGGCGGTGAGGAGGGCGGACCCGCCAAGGGCGAGGAGAAGCCCCCCGGCCTCTGGCTGGAGGCCTTCACCAAGGCGGTCAACGGCGTGCCGCAGGAACCGAAGAACGGCGAGGACTCTGACGATGCGTGGGACAAGGGAGACCTGAAGTGATCCAGCAGCGCGGGCACATGGACTGGATGCTCAAGGAACTGGCCGACGATGTACCCAGCATCCATCAGATCGTGGTGCTGTCATCGGACGGGCTGCGCATCGCGATGCACGGCGGCGACCCCGATGTCGCCGACCGGCTCGCGGCGGCCTGCGCCGGACTGCAGAGCCTGGCCGCCGCCGTCGCCACCGAGATTCCCTACAGCGACGGTCTGATGAAGCTGGTCGTCATCGAAGTCACCGGCGGCTTCTTCTACTTGATGGCGGCCGGAACCGGTGCCTACCTCGCGGTGCTGGCGGGCGAGACCATCGACGCCGGGATGGTCGGCGCCCGCATGCGTGACCTGGTCGTCCGGATCGGTGCCCATCTGACCAGTCCGCCGCGCCACGACAGGCAGTCCGGATGAGTGCTCCCCGACGAGAACGCCGCAAGGCCGACCCGGCGCTCAGCGATCCGGAACGGCTCTATGTCATCACCGGCGAACTCGACGGCGGCGGGCGGGCTGCGCTCGACCTGGTCACCATGGTCGTCGCGCAGGCCGAGCCCACGCCGACGTGCCAGCCCGAGCAGGCCGCGATCCTGCGGCTCTGCCAGGCACCCCTGTCCGTCGCCGAGATCTCGGCCTACCTCGGCCTGCCGTTCAGCGTGGTCACGTCGCTCCTGACGGATCTGCTCGCGACCGAACTCATCGAATCGCGCGCACCCATCGTCCGCGCGACCCTCCCCGACAGGTCCCTTCTCGAAGCGGTGATGCATGGACTTCAGAAACTCTGACACGATCTCCGGGCCCCGCAGCGAGGACGTCCTGCCCACCACGGCCAACGCCGCGGTGAAGGTCGTGATCGTCGGCGGGTTCGGCGTCGGCAAGACGACCATGGTCGGCGCGGTGAGCGAGATCCGGCCGCTGACGACCGAAGAGACCATGACCGAGGCCGGCGTCGGTGTGGACAACAACACCGGTGTGGAGAGCAAGACCGCCACCACGGTCGCCATGGACTTCGGCCGGATCAGCCTCAGCGAGGAACTGATCCTCTATCTGTTCGGCACCCCCGGCCAGGAGCGCTTCTGGTTCCTGTGGAACGGACTCTTCGAAGGGGCCCTCGGCGCCGTCGTCCTCATCGACACCAGGCGGCTCCAGGTCAGTTTCGACGTGATCGGCCGGCTGGAGGAGCGGGGCGTCCCCTTCGTCGTCGCCGTGAACACCTTCCCCGACGCGCCGTACCACCCGGTCGAGGACCTGCGCAGAGCCCTCGACCTGCCGGACGAGATCCCGATGATCGACTGCGACGCCCGCACGCGGGTATCCAGCCGCGATGTGCTGATGACCCTGATGCGCTATCTGCACAGCCTGTCCCTCCCCGTGGCCTGAGGACAGAGCCGGAGGGCCATCTCCCCCTGGCACCGGCGCGCGTACGTCCCCTGCGCGCGCCCCTGTCCGTACGGCACCACCTGGCGCGCCCCCCTCGGGCAGGTGCGTCACCGTTTCCGCGCGCCCTCGCCCGAGCCCTGGAATCCCGAGCCCTGGAGCAACTGTGACAACCCCCTTCCACCAAGAGCCCGGAGCTCCCTCCGGGCCGGTCCCGCCTCCCGAGTGCCCCGCTCGTGGGCTCGGGATCGGTCCCGGCGGGCTGCGCCGGCTCTACGGGCCCGAGGCGGAGAAGGACCCCGCGGGTCTGTACGACAGACTGCGTGCCGAGCACGGCGCGGTCGCTCCGGTCCTGCTGCACGGAGACGTACCCGCCTGGCTCGTCCTCGGGCACAGCGAGAACCTGCACATGACCCGGACGCCCTCCCAGTTCTCCCGGGACTCCCGGCGCTGGCGGGCCCTGCAGGACGGCAGCGTAGCCGCGGACCACCCGCTGGCCCCGATCTTCACCTGGCAGCCGGTGTGTGTGTTCGCCGACGGCGCCACCCATGAGCGTCAGCGCGGCGCGGTCACCGACAGCATGGAGCGCATCGACGCCCGCGGTGTGCGCCGCCATATCAACCGCTTCAGCAACCGCCTCGTCAACGACTTCTGCGAGAAGGGCTCCGCGGACCTGGTCGGCCAGTTCGCCGAGCACCTGCCGATGATGGTGGTGTGCGCGATCTTCGGCATGCCCGAGGAGTACGACGACGCCCTGGTACAGGCTGCCCGGGACATGATCCGTGGCACCGAGACCGCCGTCGCGAGCAACGCCCATGTCGTGGCGGTGCTGACCCGGCTCGTCGAACAGCGCCGTGCGGAACCCGGACCCGACCTGGCCAGCTGGCTCCTCGAACACCCGGCCTCGCTGACGGACATCGAGGTCATCGAGCATCTGCGGCTGATCCTCATCGCCGCCTACGAGTCCACCGCCAACCTGATGGCCAATGTGCTGCGCATGGTCCTCACCGATCCCCGTTTCCGCGCCCGGCTCAGCGGCGGTCACATGACGGTGCCGGAGGCCGTGGAACAGACCCTGTGGGACGAGCCGCCCTTCACCGCGGTCTTCGGCCGCTGGGCGGTCGGCGACACCGAACTGGGCGGTCAGCAGATCAAGGCGGGCGACGGGCTGCTCGTCGGTATCGCCGCGGCCAACACCGACCCGAAGGTACGCCCGGACCTCGCCGCCGGCATGGAGGGCAACCGCGCGCACCTCGCGTTCAGCGGCGGACCCCACGAGTGCCCCGGCCAGGACATCGGCCGCGCCATCGCCGATGTCGGGGTGGACGCCCTGCTGATGCGCCTGCCGGACCTGGAGCTCGGGGTCGACGAGAGCGAGCTGAGCTGGGTGGGCAACTTCATGTCACGGCACCTGGTGGAGCTCCCCGCGACCTTCGCACCCAGCCCCCGGCAGGCGATCGACTCCGATCCGCTGTCGATGATGGCCCGGTCCAGGCCGGCCGTCGACTGGGAGGTCTCCTCCCCGTCCCGGCCCGTCCCCCTGCCCACGTCCACCGAGGTGGGGACCCAGCCCGCCCACGCGCCGGGCACGGTCCCGCACCAGGAACTGCCTGAGGCGCTGCCGGAAGAACTGCCGGAGGTGCTGCCTGTGGAGCCGGCCGCGGTACCGGAAGCCGGTCCGCCGGCCGGCCCGCCGCCGGCCGTTCCTCAGTCGGCCGTTCCCCAGCCTGCCGCTCCGGCCGAGGAGCCCGCCGTCGCCCCGGTCATTCCGCAGCAGCGCGGGCCGGCGGCCCCCACCCGGCTGTGGCGGGCGGTGTCGCGCTGGTGGAACGGCGGCTGACCCGCCGTTGACGAACGCCGCCGGCCGGCCCCGGACTCCGTGCGGTCCGGTGCCGCCCGACGGCGGACAGGCGTGGGGACGTACGCGCGGGCGCCGGCTCAGCGCCGGTCGCACCGCAGGTCGTCGGGGTCGACGACACGGCTCATGGCGTCCATGCCCGCGTCGTTCGGGTGCAGATGGTCACCGCTGTCGAAGGCGGGCAGCATCCGGGAGGGCGCCGAGGGGTCCCGGGTCTCCGTGTCGAAGTCGGCGACCGCGTCGAAGGAGCCGCTGTCCCGGATGAACGCGTTCACCTCCTGCCGGACCCGCTCGCCGTCCGCGTTCCAGTCGCGCCATCCCTCGTACGGCATGACGGTCGCGCCGACGACGCACACCCCCGCCGCGTGCGAGCGTCCGATGATCTCCCGGTACCCGGCGATCAGCTGCTCGGCGGTGGGGGCCGGGACGGACTTGATGTCGTTGACCCCCTCCAGCAGGATCACCGTCTCCAGCCCGCGCTGTGACAGGACATCGCGGTCGAGCCTCTTCAGCGCACTCTGCCCGGCGCCGTCGCTGAGCACCCTGTTGCCCGAGATGCCCTCGTTGGCGACGCCCTTGATCCGGGTGGTCCGGTCGGCGGCGAGCCGCCCCGCCAGCAGGTCGGGCCAGCGGCGGTTGGTGTTCTGCGTCGAACTGGCCCCGTCCGTGATCGAGTCCCCGAACGCGGCCACCGCGCCCGTGCCGTGGCGGGCTCCCACCACCACGGCGTCGAGATAGAACCACGACGGGATCCGCTGGGTGAACGGGGCGGCGGACTCCTGCGCGGTGTGATCACCGGCGGGCGCCACAAAAGAGGTCTGGAGCGCCATCCGGTGACCGGAGGCGGTCGCTCCGGCGCTCTGTACGTAGATGCTGACCGCGAGGTCCGACTGCGGCGGGACGGTACCGGGCAGCGCGTCGCTGTACACGGAACCTCCCGCCGGTACGGTGACGGACGGTGAACCCCCGAAGGAGAGCGCGCGGTTGGTGCCCGGCACCACCGCCGCGTCGGTGGCCCGCCGGCCGGCGTACGCACGGCCGAAGGTCACCGGCTGATCGCCGAAGGCGTTGGAGAGACGGATCCGCAGGCCCTTGCCGCCGGCGCTCGTGCGGACGACGAGACGGTAGGTCCGGTCCTGGGTGGGGGTGACCTGACGGTCGGCGCTCGCGGCCCAGGTGACCACCTGCGAAGTGGCACGAGGGGCACCGGCGGCAACGCCGCTCGCGCCGTTTCCGGCGGTGCCGGCCGCTTCGGCGGTGCCGGCCGAGGACACCGCGGCCGTGGTCAGTACGGCCGTGGTCAGTACGGCGGCCAGGGCGACGGCCGCGCCGAGTGCGGTGAGCGGCACGCGCCGTCGGCATCGGGGTCCGCTCAGTGGTCCGGTGATGTTCATGGGTGCTGGTTCCTCCCCTTGCGATGCGGGGCGCGTCCCGCCCCGGGAGCAAATTCCTCATGGACATGTCAGGCGCGTGCCGAAGGCATTGACCCTCCCGGTGGCAAGCGCTGTCTACGCGAGGGCGTCGAATGGCCCGCGCACGCCCATGATTCGGCCGAACCCTGTCGGCTGCGGCCCCACGACGCGCGGGAGTCACCACGGCAGCGGCCGGACACCGCGGTGCCGGGCCGTCACCCCCGTACCATCGAGCAGCGTGAAGCTGACAATTCTTGGCGGTGGCGGATTCCGGGTGCCCCTCGTGTACGGGGCCCTGCTCGGCGATCACGCCGAAGGCCGTGTGTCCCATGTGACCCTGTACGACACGGACGCCGACCGGCTCGCGGCCGTCGCCCGCGTCCTGGAGGAACAGTCCGGCGGTGTCCCGGACGCCCCCGCCGTCCTCGCCACCACCGACCTCGACGAAGCGCTGCGCGCGGCCGACTTCGTCTTCTCGGCGATCCGCGTCGGCGGACTCGAAGGGCGCGCGGCGGACGAACGGGTGGCCCTGGACGAAGGCGTGCTCGGCCAGGAGACCGTAGGAGCGGGCGGCATCGCGTACGGGCTGCGCACCGTCCCCGTGGCCGACGGCCTCGCCCGGCGCATCGCCCGCCTCGCCCCGGACGCCTGGGTCATCAACTTCACCAACCCGGCGGGACTGGTCACCGAGGCGATGTCCCGGCACCTGGGGGACCGGGTCATCGGAATCTGCGACTCCCCGGTCGGGCTGGGACGGCGGATCGCCCGGGTGCTCGGCGCCGACCCGGACCGGGCCTGGATCGACTACGCGGGACTCAACCACCTCGGCTGGGTCCGCGGACTGTACGTCGACGGCCGTGACGAACTGCCGCGGCTGCTGGCCGATCCTGCCCTGCTCGGTTCCTTCGAGGAGGGCAGACTCTTCGGGACCGATCTGCTGCGGTCACTGGGTTCCGTCCCCAACGAGTACCTGCACTACTACTACTTCAACCGTGAGGCGGTGCACGCGTACCAGAAGGCCGAACAGACCCGGGGCGCCTTCCTGCGCGAGCAGCAGCTGGGCTTCTACGCCCGGATGAAGGAGCCGGGCGCCCCGGCCCGGGCCACCTGGGACCGCACGCGCGCGGAACGCGAAGCCACCTATATGTCGGAGAACCGGGAGGTGGCGGGGGCCGGCGAGCGCGAGGAGAGCGACCTGGAGTCCGGCGGGTACGAGCAGGTCGCGCTCGCCCTGATGCGGGCCATCGCCCGCAACGAGCGGACCTCACTGATCCTCAACGTCCGCAACCGCACCACCCTGTCGGCCCTCGACACGGACGCCGTCGTCGAGGTGCCCTGCCTCGTCGACGCGAACGGTGCCCATCCGGTCGCCGTCGCGCCTCTCCCGTACCACGCGACGGGCCTCGTCACCGCCGTCAAGGCCGTCGAACGGACGGTGCTGGACGCCGCCGCGAGCGGTTCACGCGCCACGGCGGTGCAGGCCTTCGCCCTGCACCCGCTGGTCGACTCCGTCGCGGTGGCCCGTCGGCTGGTCGAGGGATACACCCGTGCCCACCCGGGCCTCGCCTACCTCGACAAGCCATGACCGGTCTCTGCCGGGGCAGGGGCGTCAGGGGGTTTCGGCGGCCCGGAGTTCGCTGCTGACCAGGAGATGGAGCTGGGCCTCCAGCCAGGCGGCGGACCTGGCATCCTCGTCGGAGCGCTCGGCGTCGCCGGTGCCGGTGCCGGCACCGGTGTTGAGGAAGGCGCGGAGCAGCTCCGCGGACCGGGACAGTCCGGTCCCGGCCAGCGCGGTGGCCGCCTCGTCGATCCGGGCGCGGGCCGGTTCCGGCAGATGGCGCAGACCACTGTGGGCCACCGCCGCCAGGGCGGCGAGTGCCTCCTCCAGCGCCGACGTCAGCGGATCGGACGCCTGCCGCTCCACCGCGGCCAGCGCCGTGGAGCCGTCGCCCGGAGCCAGGTCCGGCACGACGACCCCGGCCGGGGTCTGTACCGCGATCGGGTCGATCCGGATGCCGCCGCCCGTACGGTGCACGGCGCCGCTGATCCTGGTGGCACCGCCCGCCAGCGCGTCGGCCAGGGCGTCCAGCGAACCGGGACACTCCGGCCGGTAGCCGGAACACACCAGGGCCCGCGTGCCCGCGGTGTCCCGGACGACCGCTTCCAGCCGCTGCTCGGCAGGGTCGTAGCCGACGCTCTCCACATCCGACAGTGCGATGACCCGCACGGTCTCCGCCTCGATGCGCGGCCGGACCAGCCGGGGCGGTCTGCCGTCCCAGGCCGCGGTCAGGGCCGCCAGATCCCGTACGAGCAGGGGCTCCGCGAGATCCGCCCAGGAGGCACCGACCGGCGTGATACTGGTCGCGCCCAGCCGGCCCCGGGAGACCGTCAGGGCACGGCTCGCCGTGCGCCGCACGCTTTCGCTGATCAGGTTGCCGGTGGCCAGCGCGGCCAGCGTCGAACCGAGGACCCGCCGGGTGGCGAGCCGGTGCCCGGTGGTCCGCTGCCCCTCGGCCGCGGCCCACTCCTTGCGGAGGACGAGCACGGTGGCGGCGCCCGGGTGCGCGAAGTACACCTCGGCGACGGTGCCGTTCCCGGCGGTGCGTATCCGGCAGCCGAGAGAGGTGAGTGCGACCCGGCGCAGCGGGGTGTCACCCGCTTCCCGGGTGCCGAGAACGCCGGGAAGCGCCGCCGCCCGGCGTCGGGCATGGATCTCGGTGAGCAGCTCGGCGACCCGTTCGGGGCGGTAGTGGGCGCCGCGGGCGGCGTACGCCGAGAGCTGCTCGGTCAGTTCGGCGACGGCACCGGCCGGCCAGTGCAGAGAGGCCGAGGACAGCGCCTCGCCCGCGCGGGCCAGTGCGCCCCCGAGGACCGGGCTCGCATGCGCGGTGCCCGACAGGAGCAGCTCGTCGGCGAGACCGGCCGCCATGTCCAGCTGCGGCCGGGCCGTGGCGTGGGCCGTGGCGCCGCCGCCCACCTGGAGGATGGACTCCCCGGTCCGGTCCGCCTCGCGGAACGCCCAGACGGCGAGGGCCACCACCTCGCCCTTCAGTACGGTGGCCGCGTCCGTCAGCGCGTACGCGATCTCGCCGGGGACCGGGAAGCGCACGGTGCAGGTGGGGAGTTCGACCCAGGGTTCGGGGCGGTCCGCTGTGGGGCGGTGCACGCGGGCGGCGTACCCGCGCTCGAAGGCGCGGCGGGCGGAACCGAGCGCACGCGCACCGAAGGCGGCCGTCAGCGTCCCGTCGTCCGCGGAACCGGGAGACCAGTGCGTCGCGGGGCCGGAGCCGGGTTCCACGGACCGGTCCGCCCCCGCGCCTGTTCCCGGGGCCGTTCCCGCGTCCGTTGTCGAGCGCGTTCCCGCGTCCGGTTCCGCGCCGGTCCCTGTCTCCGGTGACGAGGCCGGGGGGCGTTCGGGCGACGGCGTGGCCGCGCGCTGGTAGGCCAGTACCAGGATGATGAGGTGCCGGCACACACCCGGGGCCGCACAACTGCAGGCACCGTTGTCCAGGCCCGCGCCGTGCGGCAGCGCCGTGGCCGTCCCGTCCTCGAAGCGGGCGCGCACGGTGGCATCCGGATCGGTGGTGACGGCGGGGACCGCGCCCGCGTCCAGCTCCTTCGTGGCGCGCTTGACCAGACCTCGGTTGGCGAGGGCGGCGAGCGTGTCCGGGGTGAGGGCCAGCAGGTCCCGGCGGGCGGCGGAGTCCACCGCGGCCGTCCCTGCGCCCGCGCCCGTGCCCGTGCCGGTGCCTGTGTTCGGGTTTGTGCCCGTGGCCGTGCCGGTCATCGGCCCAGCCTCTCGGCGACGAACTCGGCCAGCCGGGCCGGTGTCATGGCGCCGATGTGCGCCCCGGCCCCGGCCAGCCGCCCCGCCAGCTCACGGTCGTAGTCGGGGTTCGCATCCTCGTCCAGCGCGGCGAGCCCCAGCACGGTGGTGCCCTGTTCGGTGAGGGCACGCACCGAGCGAACCAGCCGGACGGGGTCGCCCCCCTCGTAGAAGTCGGTGATCAGGGCGACGATCGTCCGGCGCGGATTCTCCACCAGGCCTGCCCCGTACGCCATGGCGCGCGCGATGTCCGTCCCCCCGCCGAGCTGCACCCGCATCAGCAGCTCCACCGGATCGGTCACATCGGAGGTCAGGTCGACGACATTGCTGTCGAAGGCCACCAGATGGGTCTTGAGCCCGGGGAGCTCCCACAGACAGGCGGCCGTCACCGCGGAGTGGATCACTGAACCCGCCATCGAGCCGGACTGGTCCACCAGCAGGATCAGCTGCCACTGGGTCAGATGCCGCTGGGTACGGGAGTGGAAGTGGGCGCGGTCGATGAGAATGCGCCGCTCCTCGGGCCGATAGTGGGCGAGGTTGGCCCGCACCGTCCGCCGGAAGTCGAAGTCCCTCGCCAGCGGCACCCGGCTCGGCCTGCGGGAGCGGGTGCCGTGGAAGGCGCGGCGGATCTCCGGTCGCAGCCGGGCGAGGAGCTGTGTGACGACCGCGGCGACGATGCGCCGCGCGAGCGTCAGGACCTGTGGGTTCATCAGGTGTTTCGTGCGCAGCACGGCGCGCAGCAGGGTGGGGCTCGGCTCCACCCGCTCCAGCACCGTGGGGTCCGTGACGATCTCCTGGATGCCGTAGCGCTCCACGGCGTCGCGTTCCAGACGCTCGATGGTGTCCTTCGGGAAGAGCCGGTGGATGTCCTCCAGCCAGTCGATCGCGGTCACGGCGGAGGGGCCGTCACCTCCGGTGCGCCGCGCGGAACCGGAACGCCGGACACCACGCCGTTCGAGATCGGGGTCCCGGCCGTAGAGCCAGTCGAGCGCGGCGTCCTGCGCGGCGGCCCCCCGGCCCAGCGGCCCGGTACGGGCCTCGGCCGGGGACCCCAGCACCAGCCGCCAGCGCTCAAGTCCCGCGTCGGGGGCGGCCTCCGGAGCCATGGGCCCGGGTACGGCCAGGGGTTCGGGTGAGGTCATGGCGCGACTCCCAGTCCGTAGCGGGTCAGCAAACGGGACACGTCCCTCTCCAGAGCGGCGGCCCGGACGATCAGCAGCGGGTCGGCGGTGGTGCGCAGCAGCGAACGCGACGAGCCACGGAGTCCGCGCCGCTCCAGGAGCCGTGCCGCGATCCGCTCGCGCTCCCGGGGCGGGAAGTACGCGAACGCCTGGCGCAGCGCGGGCAGTCCTGACAGGAAGTCCTCGTCGGGCAGGGCGCCGAGGAAGTCGTCCAGCACCGCGATCAGTGACGCAGGACCGTCGGCCGCCGAGCCCGTCACCTCCTCGCGGGCCACCGCGAACAGCCCGGCCAGCCAGTCACCGACCGCGTCCGCACCGCCTGCCGCGACCGTGCGCACGGCTTCACCCGGATCCTCCGGGGAGCCGGAGCCCAGCGCGCGGTACAGGCCGAAGGCCGCGCCGCGCAGATCGAGCGGGGCGGAGCGGTCGTGGCTGACCCGCAGCGCGAGCCCGGTGACGGTCTCCCGGTCCACCGACAGCGGTCCGGGCGCGTGCAGTACCGCGTCCCGCAGGGCGGCCACCGCGCGCAGCCGGGGACCGTCCACGCCCGCCGCCCCGCGGGCCCCCTCGACCAGCCGGAGCAGCCGGACCGCTGCGCCGTCGATCACGGCCCCGAGCAGCGGGCCGCGGGCGACGCCGTACACCCGGTCGTGACGCCACAGGCCCAGCGCCGTGGCGAGCACTTCGCCGAGCGGCCCGGGTGTCCTCAACCCGCCCACCCGGTCCGCCAGTTCGGACAGGAGCGGTTCGGACAGGGCGCCCGCGCCGCAGAGCACGGCGTCGAACAGGGCCCCGGCCAGGGCGTCGGCCTCCGCACCGATCCCGTGCGTGCGCTCGGTGAGGGCACGCACGGCGGCATCGGCGAGCGTCGCCCCGTACGCCCCGGCCTCCACCAGCGCGGCCTCCCGCCCGGCCGCCGGGGCCGGCTCCCAGCGCTCGGCGAACACCGGGTCGACGCCGTGCTCGGGGCCCGCGGTCCGGGTGAGGCCGGGCACCGCGAGGACCCGCAGCCGGTGCAGGACCCGGCTGCGCTCCAGGTCCCCGGGATCCATGAGGTCGAGGCGGTACACGGTCTCCGGGGGGCCGTCCAGGCGCAGCCGGGCGAGCTGCGCCGCCACATCGTGCACCAGGGGCGGCGCCGGGGTGGCCGGGTGCAGCCGCCCCGTGCGGTCGCCGCTGCACGCCGCGACCATCTCGACGACGGCGGGATGGGTGCCCGCCGCCAGTGCGGACCGCGACGTCCAGGGAAGCGGCCCGTCCAGATCATCCGTGATCAGCGCGCCCGCCAGCCCGTCCAGGACGTCGATCCTCGCCGGGCGGGGATGGCCGCGCAGTGCCGTGAGGCCCTGGGACAGGCTCCGGGCGGCGATCAGGTCCGCGGTGGACACCGCGTACCGGCGGGCCCGCAGCCGCTCGATGACGACGCGCAGGAGTCCGTCCGCCGCGGCCTCGGGTCCCGACTCCCACATCTGCTGGTAATAGCCGGGCGAGGGCATGCCCGACTGATAGCCGGAGAAGGAGTCCAACTGGCGGAAGGAGTACGGAACCAGGAAGCTCCCGGCCGACGCGCCGGTCGGCGGTACGGGGACCTCCGGCCATCCGTCGGCACCGAGGGCCCATCCATCGGCACCGGCCGCCGACCCGTCCGCCACATCGGCCGGTGCCCCGGGACCGCCCTCTCCGGGACCGCCTTGTCCGGGACCGCTCGCTCCTGGACCACCCGCTCCGGGGGCATCGCCCACGAGCGCGCGCAGCGCCGGCTGATGGAAGCCCCCGGTCACCACCAGCACCGGCCGGTCCCCGGACATGGCGAGAGCCGACCGTACCCACGCCGCCATGTATGCCTCGCGCACCCGGTCGCGGCCATCGGCCTCCGCATCGCCGCGCACCAGGGAGAAGTAGGCGTCGAGCCGCTCCGCGAGACCGTCCTCCGGCTCGACCTCGAACAGCCGGTCCCACAGGGCGTCCGTCGAGTCGACCGCGAAGTGCCGGCACAGCCGCTCCGTCGCCTCCGCGTACCGGGCCTCCGCATCGGCGTACCGGTTGGTCCGGTCCGCGAACGCCGGGTGCCAGGCGGGCAGGTCGATGAAACGGACCTCGGCCCCGGCCGCCCGGCCGGCCCGCAGCGCGACCCACTCGGGGGAGTAGTCGCACAGCGGCGCCCATGAGGTGGCCGACCGGTCCTCGTCCCGGTAGTGACTGAACACCGCGACGGGCAGCTCGTGCCCGAGCAGCAGCTCGTCCAGCCGGCCGTTCATCTCGGCCGGCCCCTCCACCAGCACATGGGCGGGCCGCAGTTGCCCGATGGTCCGCTCGACGAGCCGGGCGCAGGCGGGGGAGTGGTGGCGCACTCCCAGATGGACGGCGGGCATCAGCCGGCCAGCAGATGACGTGCGTCGTACAGCGCCTGCCACTGCGGGCCGCGGCGACGGAGCACCTGCTGTTCGAGGTAGCGGCGCAGCCTGGCCAGGTCCTCCGGGCTGTCCTTCGCCGCCGTACCGGCCAGCGCGGCCACGACATCGGCGGCGCTGCCGGGCTCACCGCGCAGGAACCAGCCGCGCACTCCCACGGCGTGGGCGACGGACACCGCCTCGGCCGTGCTCATCACCGCCGAAGGCCGGTCCGGGCCCGCGCCGCCCTTCGTACCGGCACCCGCGCGCAGTTCCCGGAACGTGCCGACCAGGACCTCCAGCACATCCCGGTCCGGCGGCGGCTCCACCCCCGAACGCCGCAGCAGCGTGGTCACCTCCGCCTCGACCAGCGCCAGTTCGGTGTCCAGGTCGGGGATCGGGAAGACCGTCTCGAAGTTGAACCGGCGCTTGAGCGCCGCGCTCATCTCGTTGACACCCCGGTCCCTGGTGTTGGCGGTGGCGATGACATTGAACCCCTGACGGGCGAAGACCATGCCGTCGTCGCCCGGGAGTTCGGGAATCGCCACGACCCGCTCGGACAGCAGCGAGAGCAGCGAGTCCTGGACCTCCAGCGGGCAGCGGGTGATCTCCTCGAACCGTACGATCCGGCCCTCCGCCATGCCGCGCAGCATCGGGGCGGGGACCAGGGACCGGGGCGTGGGGCCCTCGGCGACCAGCAGGGCGTAGTTCCAGCCGTACTTGATCTGGTCCTCGGTGGTGGCCGCGCCGCCCTGCACCGTCAGTGTCGAGACCCCGCTGACCGCCGCCGCGATGAGCTCGGACAGCAAGGACTTCGCCGTGCCCGGCTCGCCCACGAGCATCAGCCCGCGGCTGGTCGCGAGCGTCACCAGAGCCCGGTCGACGAGGGACGGATTGCCGACGAACTTACGGCTGACGCCCGTGCTCCCGTCGCCGATGACGAACCGCCGGGCCGCCCGCAGGCTCAGCTCCCAGCCGGGCGGGCGAGGATCGCTGTCCCCGGCCCGCAGCGCCGCCAGTTCGTCCGCGTACCGCACCTCGGCCGGTGGCCGCTGCACCTCCGCCGGTCCGCTCTCCCCGACGGCGACGGCGACGGCGACGGCGTCACCCGGCATCGCGGACCCGCTGGTCCCCGCCCGTGTCCCCGCGCTCATGCCACGACTCCCTCGGTGAGCTCCGCCAGGTCTCCGAGCAGCTCGGAGACGACCACCGGATCGAGCGCGCCGAAACGCAGGTTGTACGTGCGCCTGTTCCAGTGGTCCGCGGGTTCGGTGTCGAGCCAGACCGTTTCGAGCTTCTGGTCGGGGAACATGTCGACGACGCCGACAGCGATGCCCTCGTACAGGGCGATCACGAGGTAGCAGTCGTCGCCGAGCCGCTTGGAGATCCAGCGCTCCACGCCCGCGTCCTGCGGGACTCCGCGCTGCCAGCCCCGCCGCTCCAGGCCGAGCACCTTGCCGATCGGCACCGTGAGGCCCTCGAACCGGGGCAGCCGGTAGCCTCCGGCCTCCTCCTCCGTCAGCGCGTGCACCGCACGGCCGAGCTGCGGGAACGGCTGAAGGATCTCGTAGTCCGCGAACACCTCGGACCAGACGGTCAGTTCGTCCCCGAGGTGCAGGGGGTGCGCCAGGCCCACCGTCGCCCCGTCGGGCAGGGCGAACCCGTCGTCCCCGGCATCGGCGAACGTACGGTCCTCCGCCACCCGGAAGGACACCCGCGCTCCGTCGTGGTCGCTCAGCCACACCAGCCGGCGCACCAGGTGCCACAGCAGGGGATGGCCGACGAACAGCTCGCGGAACTCCTGTGCCGTCCAGGTGCGGCCCGTCACCATGGCCGCCTCCAGCCGCCGGACCTGATCGGCCGCGATGGTCCGCACATCCTTCTTCAGGGCCATGAACCGCTTGCGCTCCGCCGGGGCCGCTTCGGCGTCGTCCCGGGCGCCGGGGGCCGGCAGGTCCTTGCGCCGCTTGCCGTCGGCGTCCAGGACGTAGGGCCTCAGCTGTTCGTCGAAGCCGACGGTGAAGGTCCGCGGGCCGTAGTCGATGACGGTCGAACCGTCGGCGTCCAGCCCGAAGTCCGGCACCAGCCGGTCCGCGAGCTGTTCCCCGGTCAGTCCCAGGCCCGACGCCACTTCGGCGATCTTCTCCTGGGCGCGGACCTTCAGCCCCTTGAACTTCACCCGCTGCGAGATCGCGTTGAGATGCAGCAGCGCGACATCGCTGCCGATGGAGGCGAGCACGTCGAGGCCCTCGACGGCCCGGTGGTGCGCGCCCTCCCCGGGCCAGGCCCGGATGACCGGAGTCAGCCTGCGGACGGTCCCGTCGTCGCCCAGCAGCCCCAGCGCGTGCAGGGCCCAGGACTCCGAGGCCGGCAGATTGGCCTGCTGCCACTGCTGGAACAGGGCCCAGGCGAACTCCGCGAGCGAGGCGGGCTCCGCGGTCTCCCGGAGCGCGGCGACGCCCGCGTACACATCCCCGGGCCGGGACAGCGCCAGCATCATCACGGCGTCGCGCACCGAGCGCTCGGGCAGCGCGCCGCCGGAGCGGACCAGTATCTGCGGGAGCAGCACGGGCTCCGCCCACCCCGGTACCTCCGGCATCCTCGCGGGCAGGACCCGCTCCAGGGGATCGGCGGCGAGCAGCCCCTCGACCGCCTCCATGGCCCGCTCGCCGTACGACGCGGCGGCCTCACGGACCACCCCGTCACCGTGGACCGAGGCGATCTGGAGCAGTGCGTGCTCGGCGGAGCGCCGGGCGGCACCGGCCTTGCCCACCGCGTCCGGGACCAGCAGCCCGGCGGCCTCGGCCCCGTGCCGCACGAACCAGGTACGGGCTGTCGCGGCCGTGGACTTGAGCCGCACGGCCCAGTCGGCCATGTGCCGTGCGACACGCACATCGACGAACGGGAGCAGCAGCGGCGCGAGCCGTCCGGGCTGCCGGGGCACGGCCCGCAGCAGCAACGGCAGGGCGGCGAGGCCGAAGCGGGCGGCGATGGGCTTGAGCGTGTCCTCACCGTCCCACAGATCGGTCGGGTCCCAGGTGGCGAGGTGCGGCGCGACCAGGTCCTCGGGCCCATGGACGTAGACCCAGGCGGGATGAAGGCCGTCGGAGTCCAGGGAGTGACGCAGGTGCGTGAACTCCTTGTCCCAGTCGCGGATGTCCTCCTTGCGGGTGTACCAGCTGGAGCATGCCGCCCAGCGCTCCCGCTCGTCGCGCTCCCAGCGGGCCGAGGGCTCGCCCACCGCCTCCAGACCGGTCACGACGACGGTCCTGACCTGCGTACGGGGCCTGGACCAGGGCGGGGACGTCAGCACGGCGGGCAGCGCGTGCGCGGGCGCGTCGGCGATCCGGTCCACGGGGTTGAGCAGCGGTTCGACGGTCTCCGCGAGCTCGGGGGAGAGGGCCGGGAGCAGGGACGCCACCAGTTCGCGGTGGGCTCCGATGTGGCCGAGGAGCAGCTTCCGCGATGTCTTGGACGTCGCTCCGGCGGAGTCCCGCACATCGGCACCGAGCAGCCGCAGCGCGCGCGCCGGATAGCGTCGCATCGCGTCCAGGAGGGCCGCGCGGGAGTGCTTCTTGTCCGAGTTGCGCAGCAGGGCGAGGAAGGCCTCGTCCGTCGGGATCTCGGTCAGCGCCTGGGCGACGAGCTTCTCCCCGTCCGCGTAGCAGTACCCGGTCAGGGCCTCCGCGAGCAGGGGGGCGACGGCCGTGCCGATGCCCTCGGCGACGGTCGCGATCAGGGCGACGCTGTGGCCGAAGCCGGGCTGCTCGCTGAACGCCCCGACCTGCTCGGCGGAGTCGAGCGAGGAGAACACCATGGCGAGGAGGGACTGATCGCGCTCGCCGGTCACCTCGGCGTCCGTGCACAGACCGGCGACCCAGGCGCTCTCGCTCGGTGCCAGATACGCCGCGATGATCCTCCGCTGCGCGGTGGTGCGGCAGTCGGCGAGCGCCGCGACCGTCGCGCGGTAGGTCTCCTCGTCGGCGGCCGCGATCAGGGCCCGGACGCGGTCGAGCGCGGGGCGGCGTTCGCTGGACCAGTAGGCGTGCCGGGCGCTGCTGAGCAGCTGGAGGATGGGCCGGGTCCGCTGGTGCCCGTTCCGGTTCCAGCGGGCGTTGATCTCCAGGAACTCCACCGCCGCGCACGCGGCGAACGGCAGCCCGTGGCGCGCGGCCCAGGTGTCCGCCCAGGCGGAGTGCGGCGCGGAGATCGTGACCATCGCGGCCAGTGCGGCCGCGCCGACGGGGGACGGATCACCGGCGAGGTGCGAACGCACCGTGGTGGCGAGGGCCGAATCGGTGCGTGGCGCGGTGAGGAACTCCTCGATCCACGCGGCATCCTCCGTCACCCGCGCCTCGACCGCCTCCAGCACCTGGCGACGGGCCTTGCCGGGCGCCCGCGGCACACCGCCCCTGCGGGGGTGGAGCACCCGCCGCCAGTTGGCCGGGAGTTCGAAGGTGTCCTCGTCGGGGAGGGGGGCCGCGGGAGCGTCCCCGGAGCCGTCCCCGGTCTCCGGCACGCCGCCGGACACGGCCGCTTCGGAAGAACCGGGGGAGTGCGGGGAGCCGGCGGAACCGGGAGCGCCTGCGGTATCGGCGGAAACGGAAGCGGCCGGGGAACCGGAGGAGCCGGCGGAAGCGGAAGCGGCCCGGGATCCGGGTGAGCCGGCGGAAGCGGAAGCGGCCGGACTCGACGCGGAACCCGCGCCCGCCGCACCCACCTCGCGGTACCCCTTGCGTTCCTTCTCCGCGATCGTCTTCAGCATCTGCGCCCCGGCCGCTTCCGCCGACGCGTACTCCTTCGTCTGTGTCCGCCCGTCGCTCCCGCACCGTCCGTACCGCACGGTGACCGTGAGACCGTCCGACCCGGTCTCCCAGAACTTCGAAGCAGTGCCCTCGACATACTCCCAGCGCCGCACAGGAACGCCCCCTTCACACCCCGGCAGCCCGCTCCGCCGCGGGCTTTTCGATCAGTGCTGCCACAGTAGGGCCGACCACTGACAACGCAGCGTGACGGGGGTGCCCGACCGTCTCCGGGCGCGGCCCCGCGGGGGTGCCGCGCCCGGGACGCCGTCAGGGCGCGGAGACCACGCTCGGGCGCCCGGCGGCGGCCCAGGACGGGGTCACCCCGGTCACCTGGCACACCATCAGGAAAAGCGGAATGGGCGGGGTGTACGGCGTGAGGCTGTCGGGGGCATGGATCAGCCGGGTCCGCGCCGCCGGTACGTATGCCCCGGTTTCGTAGGAGATCTGTTCCGGCCAGTCCAGATCGAGGTCCGAGCCTGCCGGAACGATCCACCACCATCGCTCGGCGTCCGCGAACACACATCCCGTGCGCGGCAGATGCGACATCAGCCGGAATCCGTACCGCGCGGGCACCCCCACGGCGTCGCAGCCGAGGCTGGCCGACAGCGAGGGCGGCAGCGGCAGTCGCACCCGGCCCCCGTGGGCCTCCCGCTGGTCGTGGGAGCGCTGCGCCGCGCGCAGACGGGACATGGCGTTTCTCAGCATGGCTGCTCCGTGCCGTGCGGCAGTTCGGCCCACACGATGCGGCCGGAGGCGTCCCCCGCGTCGTGGGACCCCCAGGCGCTGCTCATCGCGTCGACGAGCAGCAGGCCGCGTCCGTGCTCGTCGTCGGCCGCCCGGCGCAGTCGCGGGCCGCCCGGCTGGTGACCCTGGTCCTGTACGGCTATGCGCAGCCGCCTGCCGAGGCATCTCAGCTCGCACACCACACGTGCGCTCGCGGTGTGCACGACCGCGTTGGTGACCAGCTCCGAGACGATGAGGATCGCGGCGTCGTAGGTGTCGCCGTCGAGCTTCCAGGCGTCGAGCCGGGCCCGGGTCAGCTTCCGCGCACCGGCCACCGACTCCGGTTGCGCAGGCAGCGCGAAGCAGTAACGGAGCGCTTCCGTCCCGGGGCTGAGGTCCATGAGCCGGGGGATGAGCGCACTGCCAGGTGCCACGACCGATTCCTCACAGTGGGGGCTGCGTCACGCTTTGTTCCCTTGTGAAAAAGGGCGGGCATGACTACGCGAACTGGTTCACTCACCAACTCTCCCCCTGACATGAACACTTGGCAAGGGGCACTCTGAAAATTTCAGAGTGGCTGTGTCCTTGGTGGCGCGCACATGGCACACTGCTGCCAAACAGTGCATGGGGAGGTCTGAAGTGAGCGAACCGCGGTCCGCCCCGACCGTGGGACAGGTCGTTCTGGGCAAGCGCCTGCAGGATCTGCGGGAGCGCGTCGGCCTGAACCGTGACCAGGCCGCGAAGGTGCTCCGGGTCGCCCCCGCGACGATACGCAGGATGGAGACCGCCGAGGTCGGGCTGAAGATCCCTTATGTCCAGATGCTGCTGAAGGCGTACGGGATCGCCGACGACGAGACCGAGGCCTTCGTCGAGCTGGCCGAGGAGGCCAACAAGCCGGGCTGGTGGCAGCGCTTCCACGACGTGCTGCCCGACTGGTTCAGCATGTACGTCAGCCTGGAGGGCGCCGCGAGCCTGCTGCGCATGTACGAGCCGCACTTCGTCCCCGGGCTGCTCCAGACCGAGGACTACGCGCGCTCCGTGATGCGTACCGGCGCCGTCGGCCAGACCAGACCCGAGGACATCGAGCGCCATGTGGCGCTGCGGATGGAACGGCAGGCACTGCTGGCCAAGGGCGATGCGCCGAAGGTCTGGGTGATCATGGACGAGACCGTCCTGCGCCGCCCGGTCGGCAGCGTCGAAGCGATGCGCGGGCAGATCGACAAACTGCTCGAAGCGACCGAGATGCCCCATGTCACGCTTCAGATCGCGGAGTTCGCGACCGGTCATCACCCGGGTACCTACGGACCCTTCGTACTCTTCCGGTTCGCCGTGCCCGAACTGCCCGACATGGTCTACAGCGAGTACCTGACCGGCGCCGTCTACTTCGACGCGCGCCCCGAGGTGGCCTCCTACCTCGAAGTCATGGACCGCATGGCGGCTCAGGCCGCCACTGCACAACGCACGAAGGAACTCCTCCGGGACTTCCGCAAGGAGCTGTGATGAACCACATCTACAACGGCATGCCGGCCGCCGAACTCGGCTCCGAGGGCTGGTACAAGCCGTGGAGCGGAGGCAACGGAGGCAATTGCATCGAGGCCATGAAGCTGGCCGACGGCAGGGTCGCGGTACGCCAGTCCGCGGATCCCGACGGTCCGGCGCTGATCTACTCCAACGGTGAGATCGCCGCGTTCATCCAGGGGGCCAAGGCGGGGCAGGCGGATTTCCTTCTCACCTGACGCGTCGGCACATATCCTCGCCCCCACACCGCTTTGCTCTCTGTGATCGTCGGCGTACGGACTAATACTTACGGAGCGTGCCATGACCGGGAAGGACCCCCAGTCCATCGAGATCGACACCAGCAAGCCGCATCCCGCGCGGATGTACGACTGGTTTCTCGGTGGCAAGGACAACTATCCGGTCGACGAACAGATGGCCCGGCAACTGCTCTCCGTGGACGCCCGGGGCCGTGACATGGCACGCGTCAACCGGGCGTTCATGCACCGGGCCACCCGCTGGCTCGCCGAGAACGGGGTGCGCCAGTTCCTGGACATCGGCACCGGCATACCGACCGAACCCAACCTCCACCAGATCGCCCAGCGGGCGGCCCCCGACGCGCGCATCGTCTACTGCGACAACGACCCGATCGTGCTCGCGCACGCGGCGGCCCTGCTCCGCTCCACCCCGCAGGGCGCGACCGAGTACATCCAGGCCGACGCACGCGAGCCCGGGACGATCCTGGCCGAGGCGGGCAAGGTCCTCGACTTCGGCAGGCCGGTCGCGCTGTCCATGCTCGCGCTGCTGCACTTCCTGGACGACGAGGACGGTGCGCGCGAACTCGTCGACCGCCTCGTGGACCAGCTTCCCTCCGGCAGCTACCTCGTCCTCTCGCACACCACCGGTGACTTCAACCCGGAGGGCGCGGCGCAGGCACGTGCCATGTACAAGGCGCGCGGGATGACGCTGCGCCCGCGTACGCGCGCCGAACTCACCGCCTTCTTCGACGGGCTCGACCTCGTGGAGCCGGGTGTCTCGCTCTCCGCCGACTGGCACCCGGAACTCGGCGAGGTCATCGACGTCCCGGGTGACGAGCCGATCCCCGGCTACGCGGGAGTCGCCCGCAAGCCCTGACCCGTTGCCCGAGGGCCCTGATCCCTCCCCCCGGCCCGGCAGCTGTCGTGCCGCCCGGCCCCGGCCCGCCCGGGGGCGCCGTCACCGGTCACAATGGACCCATGTCACGACGCACCTCCCGACCCCGGCGGCCCGCCGCCGGGGCACAGACCCCGAAGGTCACCGCCGGCTCGCCGTGCCCCTGCGGCCTGCCCGCCACCTACGGGGACTGCTGCGGCCGTCTGCACAGCGGCAGCGCCGCCGCGCGGACCTGCGAGGCCCTGATGCGTTCCCGGTACACGGCCTTCGTCGTCCAGGACGCCGCGTATCTGCTGCGCACCTGGCATCCCGACACCCGCCCGCCCGCCGTCGAGTTCGACCCCGGGATGCGCTGGGTACGCCTGGAGATCCTGGACACCACGGAGGGCAGCGCGTTCCACACCACCGGGACCGTCACCTTCCGCGCCCACTACATGGACCACGGGCGGGCCGACTCCCTCCACGAGCACAGCCGGTTCGTCCGCCACCAGGGCGCCTGGGTCTACGCGACGGCCGTCTTCGTCGACTGAAAACCGGTTCCCGGCGCGCCCGCCCGGCCGTACGATCCGCACATGAGCGAGGATGCCGAGCAGCCGGAGACCGTACGCACACGCCCCTGGCGAGGCCGCACCGTCTCCCTCACCCCGATCGAGCCCGACGACGCCGAGCTGGTCCAGCACTGGCGCGCCGACCCGGTCGCCGCCCATGAGATCGGCATCTGGCCGGGTTCGCTGCACGAGCTCCGCGAGCGCATCGAACGCTGGACCGACGACCGGAGCCGCGACGACTTCCTCGTCCTCCTCCCGGACGGCACCCCGGCGGGCCATGTCGCGCTCTTCGACGAGGACATCGCGGACGGCACCGCGGCCGCGTACCTGCTGCTGGCCCCCGAACACCGGGGCCGGGGGCACGCCGTCGACGCCCTGGCCGCCCTGACCGACCTGGCCTTCGGCGAACTTCCGATGCAGCGCGTCGAGGCGGTCACCCACACCGACAACGACGCCGCGCTCGCCGTCCTCGCCGCCGCGGGCTTCGTCCAGGAGGGCGTCCGGCGCTCCGCCTGTCTGCACCGGGGACGGCGCTACGACTCCGCGCTCCTGTCGCTGCTCCGCGAGGAGTGGGAGGCCCAGACCCGGCCGCGGTCCTGGGAACACGTCTGACCTCAGGCCGGAGCGCCTGCCCGCGTCGAGCCGCCCGGCCGGGCGGCCGGGGACAGCTCCTGTGCCAGGTCCTCCGCCAGCAGCCGCTTGGCGATCACATCGACGGCGGCCCGCAGCTGACGGTCGTCGGGCCGGGCACCGTCCTCGGCCAGCCTGGCGTTCAGCCACTGGGCCCAGGCGCCGGAGATCGTCGCGGCCTCGCGCCGGCCCGCCGCCGTGTGGGTGAACAGCCGGCCGTCCCCGGTCAGATAGCCCTCCTCGATCATCCGGTCGAAGACCGGCACCAGCACCTCGGGCGGAATCCGGTGCCGGGCCGCGATCAGGCCGAGGCCCGCATGGCCGACCATCCGGGTGAACAGGTCGACCTGCATCACCGCCCAGGCCCCCGCCATGTCGAGCCGGGTGTCGGACTCCGCGACGATCCGCCGTGCCGTGTCCGGGCCCGCGCCGTGCAGGATCCCGGCCACGGCGAATTCGAGCAGCCTCGCGGAGTCCCCGGCACCGGGCTGGGCGAATCCCTCACCCATGTCCGTCGACCCGGCCCGTGCCGAGTCCCGCAGTTTCACCTGCTTCAGGAACAGGGCCACGACAAACCCGATCAGGGCCACCGGAACCGTCCACAGGAAGACCGTGTGCAGCGTGTCCGCGTACGCCTGCGCCAGCGGCGCCGACTGCGCGCCGGGCAGGCCGTGCAGGGCCTGCGGGTTCTGCGAGGCCTTGACCAGCTCGGCGGGATCGCCGCCCGCCCGTGCCGCCCCGGCCACCCCCTCGGCCAGATTGGGCTTGAGCGCGTTGGCGTAGATCGTGCCGAACACCGCCGTGCCGAAGGAACTGCCGAGCGTCCGGAAGAAGGTCACGCCCGACGTGGCCGTGCCCAGGTCCGCGTAGTCGACGGTGTTCTGCACGGCGATCGTCAGCACCTGCATGGACAGCCCGATGCCGAGCCCCAGCACCAGCATGTAGAACGATTCCCGCCACACACCGCTCTCCGGCCCCATCCGGGAGAGAAGGTACAGCCCGACCGCCATGACCGCTGAGCCGACGATGGGGAACAGCCGGTACTGACCGGTCTTGCTCACCACGTTGCCGCTGAAGATCGACGCGATCAGCAGACCGATGACCATCGGCAGCGTGCGCACCCCCGACACCGTGGCCGAGTCCCCGTCCACGTACTGGAGGTATGTCGGCAGGAAGATCATCGCGCCGAGCATCGCGAAACCCACGATGAAGCTGAGGATCGAGCAGACCGTGAAGACCGGATTGCGGAACAGCCGCATCGGCAGCATCGGCTCCTCGGCGCGGGTCTCCACCACGCAGAACAGCGCCAGGGCGACGAGCCCGCCGATGAACAGGGAGATGATGACCGGCGAGCCCCAGGCGTACTCGTTGCCGCCCCAGCTCGTCGCCAGGATCAGGGCGCTCGCACCCAGCGCGACCAGCGCGATGCCCAGGTAGTCGATCACCGGCCGCCCGGCCGCCTTCACCGAGGGAATGTTGCGGGCGGCCGCGATGACCACCACGATCGCGATCGGCACATTGACGTAGAACGCCCAGCGCCAGGTCAGATGGTCGGTGAACAGGCCGCCCAGCAGCGGCCCGATGACGGTGGAGATGCCGAAGACCGCCCCGATCGCGCCCTGGTACTTGCCGCGGTCCCGCAGCGGGATCACATCGGCGATCAGCGCCATCGACGTGACCATGAGCCCGCCCGCGCCGATGCCCTGCATGCCCCGCCAGATGATCAGCAGCAGCATGTTCGGCGCGAGGCCGCACAGGAACGAACCGGTGATGAAGATGACCGCCGAGACCTGGAACACCAGCTTCCGCCCGAACAGGTCGCCGAACTTCCCGACCAGCACCGTCGCCACCGTCTCGGCGAGCAGATACGCCGTGACCACCCAGGACATATGGGCGGCGCCCCCGAGGTCCGAGACGATCGTGGGCAGGGCCGTTCCCACGATCGTCTGGTCCAGCGCCGCCAGCAGCATCCCGAGCACGATCGTCGCGAAGACGATGTTGCGGCGGCGCGGGTCGAGCACGGGCGGCGCGGCGGCACTCTGCGCGGCGGGGGCGGTCTCGCTGGCAGTGGTCACGCTTGCACCCTCACACCGGCCCGCACCCGCCGCATGCGGGCCGCCGCCGGACGGGTCAGGCGGGAAGCTCCCGGAGCGACCTCTTCAGCCGGGCCACGAACGCCTCGCGGACCGGCTCCGCCACCCGGTCGAGCGAGAGATAGGGATTGAGGTCCTCCAGCTCGACGAGCAGCAGTTCACCCTCCGCCGTACGGCAGGCGTCGACCCGCTGGATGCCGTACGCGAGGCTGTTCCACGCGATGAACCGCCGGGCGAACTCCAGATCCGCCGCGCTCGGCGCATACGGCTCCAGCACCCATCGGCGCTCCGGGTCCGGGGCGTACAACGCGTACTGGAAGTCGTGGTCGACGAAGCAGAAGGACACCTCGTGGCGGAAGCCGATCCGCGGCTGGACCAGCAGCGTCCCGTCGGCGCCCGCCGGCAGCTCCGGCTCCCGCACGAACCGCAGCCCCACCGAGTCCGCCCCCAGCTTCGGCTTCACCACGTATTCGGCCGACTCCGGCAGCAGCCCCAGATCCGCCGCCCGGTCCACCGTCGGGATCACCGGATAGCCCGCGCGGCTCAGCTCGACGAGATACTGCTTGCCCGCCATGTCCCCACGCCCCCCGAGCGGGTTGTAGACCCGGCTCCCCAGCTCCCGCGCCCGCGCGCGGAACGCGCCGTACGCCTCCGGGTAGTGCAGCACCGGGCCGCTGTTGCGTATGAGGACCGTGTCGAAACCCGTCAACAGCGCCGCGGCGTCCAGCGGGTGGCACAGCGCGACATCGAACTCCTCGCGCAGCCGGGCGCCCAGGAAGATGTCCTCGTCGCAGTATCGGCGCCCGCGCGCCGCGTAGGCGAGATCGGTGACAAGCAGGACGGAAGTCCGCGGACCGGCGGGCATGGCGTTCCCCCAGGGGGTGTGTGGACCGATGGATGACCCATGGCCTCGGCGGCGCGGCACGTTCACGCCCCCGGAGCGTCCCGGCCTCCGCGCCGCGGGTGCCGGACGCATCGTATGCGTCGTCCCCGCCCGGCGTTCTCCCGCCCTTCGCCGGCGGCCCCCGGCGCCCACGCCGCTACGCGAAGCCGGATCCGGGGCGCACCGCCAGGCGGGGGTGGTGGGCGGCGAGCACCTTGTTGGCGCGGGCCAGTTCGGCGAGGGCCTGCTCGCGGTCGGCCTGGTCCTCGATGCCGAGGCGCGGCCCGCGGAAGCGGCGGACCTCACGGGCCGCGCAGTCGGCGTCGAACTCCGCCTGGAGGATGTGCGGCGGGATACAGGACCCGATCAGCGCGGCGACCCGGTCCGGGATCGGCACGGGGACGAGCAGGTGCGAGGCGGTCATGGGTGGTTCCCTCTCGGATGGTTGGCCAGGAGGCGGTACGTGAACGCGGCCGCCTGGTGGGCGGCCGGCTCCTCCATGTGTACGGGACGCGGTTCCGGGTTTCTCGTTGGATACGTCTCCGTGTCGCAACCGTTTGGGACTGACCGTCTATTTCCCCTTACGCGTGGGTAAGTTGACTTGCCGCCCTCGCGTATGCATGTGCTCAGGAGCGCTTGGTGTCGCTGCGGGCCCGGAGCGACAGGGCGCGCAGTACCGCCTCGGTGGAGAACCGGGCCTCCGGATCGACCAGTTGTTCGCCGAAGATGGTCTCCAGATTGCGCATGCGGTAGCGGACCGTCTGCGGATGCACATCGAGCAGCTCGCCCATCTGGGCCGCGGTGCCACGGGTGTCGAGCCAGATCCTCAGGGTCTCGATCAGCCGCTCGCGGCGGTTGGCGCTGATCTTGGCGACCGGGGCCAGCTCCCGCTGGGCGAGCTGGTCGAGGAGGGACGGGTCGGACAGCAGCCACAGGGTGATCAGATGGTCCTCGCACCGGACGAACGGCGTGTCGTCGATCACGCCCGCGTCGACGAGTTCGAGCACTCTGCGGGCCCAGCGGATCGAGTCCGAGGCCAGGGCCGTGGGGACGGTCAGCCCGATCGCGGCGTGGGCGGTGGGCAGGGCCTGCGCCAGCATCGATCTTCGCGCCTCGTCCACCGGCCCCGGGATCAGTAAGTGCGGCTGCGGATCGCTGAGATCGGCCAGGATGTCGCGGTCCGCGCAGAGCCGCTCCAGGCCCGCGGGGGCGCGCACGGCGACCAGGGTCACCTGCTCGGGCAGCACCCAGCCGGTCTGCTCGCACAGATCGGCGATGGCGCTGCGGGGTACGGGGCGTCCGGCGAGGATCAGATGGAGGAGGCGGCGGCGCATGGCCTCACCCTGCTCGCCGGACTGCGACTGCACCTCCAGGAACCCCTCGCGGGAAAGAGCTTCCAGTTCGTCGACATAGGTGAAGAGGGCGTCGGCGAAACTCAGCATGAGGGTGGGGGAGAGGTGATAGCTCCGGCCGACTTTCTTCGCCCGTCGCAGCGCGACCCGGGCGCCCAGGCGATAAGCCCCCTGCAGGGAGTCCATACTCCTTCCCTCGTAGGCCTCGAACCTTCCGAAACGACGGCACATGTCGTCGCGGAGCGTGGTGGAGGCGGAGGGCTCCGCCACCAGATCGACGAAGGACGAGAGGCTCTGTTCCACACCCACCCGGATGGCCAGCCCGTTCGGGCCGTCGAGCAGGCGGGCGTATTCCGGATACGCCCGGGTGACTTCTATGCCGATTTCCTTGATGAGGCTGGGCAGTTCGGGCCGCATCATCGCGGCGAATTCCTGGGGGAGGGGCCCCAGCGGGTCTTCGGTGTCCAACGGCTGTATGAGATGTGGCATGACGTATTCCCCTTGCTCTCGGCGCCCGGTGGTGGGGTGAGGCGGTGGGGGGAAGCGCTCCCACGAACCGACAGGTGCGTACCAAGTCCGCGATGAAGATAGACCAAGTCAGAGACGGTGCCCACCACTTGGACAAGATCGGAGTGCAAGGGGCACACATCGTCGGCGCGTTGTGGGTCTTCCGTGCAGGTGGGGAGGTAATACTCGCTTTCGGACAATGAATTTCGGCCGCGTGCTCGGATGGTGACAACAAACCCATCTCGCTCTCCGCGAAGGGCCGCCGGCGCGGAGGTGCGGGGCGCCGGCGGGGGTGTGGCCGTCGCTCCGGGTGCCCGGCGGGGAGGGGGCTCACCATGGGGTACGTGCGCGGGCCGGTTCTCGCCGGTGCCCCGCCCCGGTCCGCCGGGGGCGATGGCCGGTGCGCAGGCCAGGCGGTACGCGTCCGGGCTCCCGGGTCCGGCCGCCCGGGTCCGGGCCGTGTGTGCGAGGAGCGGGTTCCGTCGGCCGGAGCGCCCCGTTCCGCCTCCGTGGACGCACCCGGTTGCGCATCCCTTGATAAAAGGCGCCTGCGACGATACTCATTTCCGGATCAAAATCCGGGCGGCGAAAAAGATCTTAGACGGACGGATTGTGTCGCCCTGTTTCCCGCGAGTAACATCACGCCTCGGTCAATTCGGACGTGAAATCTGCCCGAAATTTGACGCTCGGAGCTCCCGCCTTCGGTCCAC
This sequence comes from Streptomyces sp. NBC_00654, assembly GCF_026341775.1. NCBI lineage: Bacteria > Bacillati > Actinomycetota > Actinomycetes > Kitasatosporales > Streptomycetaceae > Streptomyces > Streptomyces sp. NBC_00654. Next base: position 3,283,594 of record NZ_JAPEOB010000001.1, read on the forward strand.
CCGGGGCACCACTGACAGGTCACCGTCGGCGATCGCCGTCCTCGGCGCGGCAGACGTTGCCACCGAACAACTTCGTGCACGAGGCCGCTGTTGTGGCGGCCGACAAGAGGGGACGACATGAGACCCGTTTCCACCAGAACCCGTGTGGGGATGCTTGCCGCATTCACGGCGTTCACCGCTCTGCTTTCCACCGGCTCGGCCACCGCCGCCACACAGCTCAACGGCGACTGGGCACCGTTCGACCGCTGCCCGGTGGATGCGCCCGCCATGCTGGCCGCGGACGGCATCACCGATGTCGCGACCTGCATCTCGTCGAGTTCCGCCACCGGATCGATCACGCTCGGCAAGTCCGTGGTGCCGACCGGCAACAGCGATCTGCAGCTCGGTGTGATCCAGCACAGCGACGGCACCACCTCACTGGTCGCACCGCCCGAAGGGGCGCTCGTCGCCGATTCTGCCGAAATTCCGGGAGGCCTGCTCGGGCTGATGTGCCCGAACGGAATTCCCGTGATCTCGGGAATCTGCCGACAGCTGACGGACAATGACCTCAACCGGGTGACGGCGACCATCGAACCGGCCGGCGCGCCCCGGGACTTCCAGATGACCGCGGCGTTCTCCACCGGTCAGCCCATTCTCACCATCCCGGTCCGCATTCACCTGAAGAACCCGTTCCTCGGTGACAAGTGCTACATCGGCACCACGGCCGACCCGGTGCTGCTCAAGCCGCAGAACCTGACCCAGCCCGCGCTCTCGCTCCAGCGGTTCGCGGCGAACGGGCCCCGCGACGACGCCGGCGAGATGGGCCGGTACACCTTCGACGGCGCCGACCAGGGGGATTCCACGTTCGCCGTCCCGGGTGCCAGCGGCTGCGGGGCCGGGCTCCTGGACTGGGCGGTGAACCTCAAGACCGGGCTCCCCTCGGCGTCGGGGAAGAACAGCGTGACCCTCAACAGCACTTCGACGTATTTCGCCAGCCCCTACACCCCGGCGAGCCTCGCGCCGAACGAGGGCAAGGAGCTCTCACGGTTCTGGCATTCGGCACAGCAGTAGCCGGAGTTCCGCCGGTGGCGCCCTCGGAAATGCGGAAAGCAGAACAGGGTTTCCGTTCAACCTCTTCTCAACTCCGAATTGGCGCAGTAAAGTACCGGTCAGTAGTCATTTGAGTCATCACATGGACCGGCTTCATTGCGGGAACCACATCGGAACGCCTGGCGCGAATGCAGCCCGGGAGAGCCGCCTCACAAGGTAATCGATTGGTTCACGCTCAGCTGCAGCCCGTTCGTCCGTGAACGGGAGTACTTCCCCCAGAAAACCGTGCCGGACAGAGCTGTGTCATTTCGGCGACGCAACCCTGACGGACCAATTCCCCAACGGGACAGGAGAAGTTCCATGCTCAAGAAGACGCGAATCATCACCGCCGTCGGTGCCGCCGCTGCCGCGGTCGCCCTGGCCACCCCGTCCGCGATCGCCGGCCCCAGCGCCGCCTGGAACATCACGCCGACCGGGAACTTCACCGGCACGGCCGGTGTGACGACCCTGACGGACAACGTCGGCAACGTGATCCAGTGCGCGACCGCCTCCGCCAACGGCAACGTGCCCTCCTCGTCCGTCGCCGGGCCGGTCCTGGCCAACATCACCTCCGCCTCGTTCAACGCGCCGTGCACCGGCCCGTTCGGCAGCACGTGGACCGTCACGGCCGCCACACCGTGGACCATCAACGGCAACACCCCGGGCGGGTACACCGCGGGCTCCGGCACCAACGGCACCGGAAAGACCACCGGCTGGGTCGGCGGCATCAGTGCCACGGTCACCGGCTCCAGCGTCCTCGGCCCGTGCACCTTCAAGGTGACCGGCACGGTGGACGGGGTCTACAACAACCCGAGCGCCGGAGGCTCCAACGGCACGCTGGCCGTGGCTCCGGCGGCCACCAGCCCCCGTGTGCTGACCATCGGCAGCAAGGTCGGAGGCGGCTGCGGCATCGTGGGCGCGACGGCGACCTTCAAGGGCACCTACAACGTGGTGTCCGCCGCCGGTGGCTCGCCGGTCATCACCTACAGCTGATCCGCACACGGTGACCGCTCGGGTCCTGTCGCATCACCCGAGTGCTCCGGCCCGGCCGCAGATCCTGCGGCCGGGCCGGGCCCGTCGGCGAGGGCGCCGGAAATACTCACGAACTGACAAGGCGCTCCGCGATTCTTGTCACTCGCTTCCTGTTCTCGCGCCACCCGGGAAGAGCAGGGCGTGAAGCGCTTCCCAAGCATCTCGGGCGCCGCGTACCGTACCCACCGGTAGAGGCTGTCAGCTGTGTGCGCCTGGTCAATTCCCGTACGGCGCAGCACATTTCCTCGATCCGGACGGCCGCGCGTTCAGGCGTCCCGGTGCACACGCGTACGGACGCCCGCTCCCGGGGCAGTCACACAATCGAGTCCGGAAGGCAGAGTCGCATGGCAGCCAATGCACGCTGGGCCCCCCGCCGCACGGCGCGGATGACCGCGGGCGGTCTCCTGGTCGTCGCCGCCACCTTTCTGCCGGGTGCCCAGTCGGCGGCCGACGGGCAGCGGTCCGAGACCGCCGTCGACTACGACTGTCAGTTCCCCTCCGGCAGCCGCGCGGTCACCGCTGTCGTCGCGGCCGGGTACCCGGCGAGCGGCAAGGTGGGCGACCCCGTGGCCGCCCGTGATGTGACGGTCGGCCTCGACCTGCCGAGGGGAGTGCTCGGCGACCTGGAGCAACTGGAGGCGACCGCGGTCTCCGCCCTCGCCCAGCTCGCGGTCCAGTACACCGCCGGGACGGACTCGGCCAAGGCCGACTGGTCCGGTCTGGCGGCTCCCGCACAGGACATCACCGGGCGCGAAAGCGTCAGACTGGAGGCGGCCGGGCCGGTCCCGACGGCCACGTTCGGATCTCCGGGCGAGGCCACGCTGACGGCCTCGGACCTGACGCTCACGCTGAGCCCGCTCAAGGCGGACGGCTCACCCGCCGCACCGGGCGGCATCGAGGTGACCTGTCGCCCGGTCGCGGGAGCGGACACCGTCCTCGCCACGCTGCCCATCAGCGGCACGCCGGCGGAGGAACCCGCCGGGCGGCCGCCGGCGGACCCCGACCGCGACGACGCGCTCCCACCCGGCCAACGCGAGAAGCTGGACGACGCGCGGCGGGAGGCCGACAGGAAGCAGGAGGAGGGCGAGGGCGATGTCGAGCCGTGCCCCTTCTCGATGGAACTCCCCACCCCTTCCGAGGCGTTCGTGACGGGGTTCACCAACGTCAAGAAGCTGAACGGCGCGGCGCTGCTGGGGCCCGCCCGCACGAACGTGACCATGATGATGAAGTACACCAACGACCCGTGCATGAAGACCGTACGGGTGCTGAGCGGCGCGGAGTTCGAGCACGAGGGCAAGCGGCAGCTGCCGCCGTCGCGGGGCACGTTCCTCTCGTTCGGCTTCATGCCGACCACGGCGACGATGATCCTGAGCCAGGTCGGCCCGACGGCCGGCATCGACTCCCTCACCATCAACGACCTCATCGTCGATCCGAGATACCCCGAATACACCACCATCACCGCCAAGTTCGAGCTGCGCGTCAAGGACGTCAAGGTCAACGGTGTGTCCCTCGACGTGGGGCCGAACTGCCGGGCCTCCAAGCCGATCGAGCAGACGCTCAGGGCATTCGGGACGACCTATCCGCGCGCCGGGTACACCGTTCAGTACGGCGGCACCATGGACGGAAACACCTATATTCCGGCCTTCGAGGGATGCGGTGTCGGAGAAGACCTGGATCCGCTGCTCACGGCCTCCATTTCAGGAGGCGGGAACTACATCAAGATGACCCAGGCACCCCTGTGCGTCTCCACGAACCCGGATGGTCCCGACTGCCCCCCGAAGGTTCCGAAGCCGGAGCGCTGACCTTCCCGAGATCCTTGCGTGACCCATTGATGAGCCCTTCCGGCGAAGCCTCGCCGGAAGGGCTCATCGGCGTGGCGGAGGGGTTACGGGACAGCCCTGAGGACCAGATGGAACCATCGTGACGGCGGGAAGGCGCCGGCCCGTGTTGCTTTCGGACTCCGCGATGATTCCTCACTTTCTCACAGGTTTCGCGCGCCGATTGCTCATATGCCGACAACTCATCGTGCCCGCTCAATCGCCTCGCAGAAATTTTCGTATCCGGTATTGCGTAGCCAGGTTACTCGGCCGTAGCGTCCCCAATGAGTGACCCGGACCCCTCGGCACCTGCTCGTTCGGTGTACGCGGGAGACCGGTTCGGGCGCCCCGCGCGCCGACTCCGCAGGCCAGGGCCCGGCTCGGCCGCCGGAGCACTTGCGCACATCGCGACAAAAGCAGGGGGCGGATTTGTCATCGAATGACAAGTGATCCACTTCCGGCACATCGTTCGTCGATTTCCGCTGTTCAACGGCTTGTCCTGGCGGTTTCGACGGACATAGCGTGCGCCTCCTGGTGCACGAGTGACGAGCCGCCATTGGATTTCTCAGAGCCGGAGCGCAGACAGATGACTACGTTCACGACCACTTCGAAGGAGGTCCGATGGGAATCGAAGTAGTCGTCGAGGGCCTGACGAAGTCCTTCGGCAAACAGAACATCTGGCAGGACGTCAGTCTCACGCTGCCGGCCGGTGAGGTGAGCGTGATGCTCGGCCCCTCCGGCACCGGAAAGACGGTCTTCCTGAAATCCATCATCGGACTGCTCAAGCCCGAGCAGGGAAGCGTCCTCATCAACGGCGTCGACATGGTGAACAGCCCCGAGCGCGAAATCATGGAGACCCGGAAGCTGTTCGGGCTCATGTTCCAGGACGGCGCCCTCTTCGGTTCGATGTCGCTCTTCGACAACATCGCCTTCCCGCTGCGTGAACACACCCGCAAGAAGGAATCCGAGATCCGCCGCATCGTCATGGAGCGGATCGACATCGTCGGACTTCTCGGCGCCGAGGGGAAGCTCCCGGGCGAGATATCCGGCGGCATGCGCAAGCGCGCCGGCCTCGCCCGCGCCCTCGTACTGGACCCGCAGATCATCCTCTGCGACGAGCCGGACTCCGGACTCGACCCGGTCCGTACCGCGTTCCTCTCCCAGCTCCTCATCGACCTCAACGCGCAGATCGACGCGACGATGCTCATCGTCACCCACAACCTCGACATCGCGGCGACCGTCCCCGACAACATGGGCATGCTGTTCTGCCGCAATCTCGTCACCTTCGGACCGCGCGAGGTGCTGCTCACCAGCGACACCCCGGTCGTCTCCCAGTTCCTCGCCGGACGCCGGGAAGGCCCCATCGGGATGTCCGAGGAGAAGGACGCCGCCACCCTCGCGGCCGAGCAGCGGGACGGCGGCGCCGGTTACGACACCGGGCCGCGCACCGTCGTACCGCAGCTGGAACCCTCTCCCGGCATGCCCGTACGCCAGGGTGCGCTGCGCCGCCGCGAGCGCGTCATGTCGATGATGGGCCAGCTGCCGGAGGCCGCCCGTACGGCCATCATGCAGAGCTACACGCCTGCCGCGGGGGGTGCGCGCCCGTGACGGCCCCCATGCCGGTGCGGCCCCCCGAGCCGCCCACGACCGGGGATTCCGCGCACCCGGCTCCCCGGAACGAGACGTCGGGGAACAAGGCTCCGACCCGGCTGCTCGCCCCGCTGCGGGAGACCGGGAAGCTCTTCGCGCTCGGCCTCGCGGTGGGCCGGGCCATCTTCCGCAGGCCCTTCCAACTGCGGGAGTTCATTGAGCAGTTCTGGTTCGTCGCCAGCGTCACGATCCTGCCCGCCGCACTCGTCTCCATCCCGTTCGGCGCGGTCATCGCCCTCCAGGTCGGCTCGCTCACCCAGCAGTTGGGGGCGCAGTCGTTCACCGGCGGCGCCAGCGTGCTGGCCGTCATCCAGCAGGCCAGCCCGATCATCGTGGCGCTGCTGATCTCCGGAGCGGCCGGATCGGCCATCTGCGCGGACCTGGGCTCCCGGAAGATCCGCGAGGAGCTCGACGCGATGGAGGTCATGGGCGTCTCGCCCATCCAGCGCCTGGTCGTCCCGCGGGTCCTGGCGACCATGCTCGTCGCCGTCCTGCTCAACGGGCTGATCTCCGTCGTCGGCACCCTCGGCGGCTACTTCTTCAACGTGATCATGCAGGGCGGCACCCCGGGCGCCTATCTGGCCAGCTTCTCCGCCCTGGCCCAGCTGCCCGACCTGTACATCAGCGAGTTCAAGGCGCTGATCTTCGGCTTCATCGCGGGGATCGTGGCCGCCTACCGCGGACTGAACCCCCGGGGCGGCCCCAAGGGGGTCGGTGACGCGGTCAACCAGTCCGTCGTCATCACCTTCATGCTCCTGTTCTTCGTGAACATGGTCCTCACGGCGATCTACCTCCAGATCGTCCCCGCGAAGGGGAGCTGACCGATGCCGATGCTCAGCTGGCTCGACAGATCGGGCGACCAGCTCACCTTCTACGTACGGGCGCTGGTCTGGATTCCGCGCACCCTGCGCCGCTACCTCAGGGAAGTGCAACGTCTGCTGGCCGAAGTGGCCTTCGGCAGCGGCGGACTCGGGGTCATCGGCGGCACCATCGGCGTGATGATCGCGATGACCCTCTTCACGGGTACGGTCGTCGGCCTCCAGGGGTACGCGGCACTCAACCAGATCGGCACCTCCGCCTTCACCGGCTTCATCTCCGCCTACTTCAACACCCGTGAGATCGCCCCGCTCGTCGCCGGTCTCGCCCTCTCCGCCACCGTCGGCGCGGGCTTCACCGCCCAGCTCGGGGCGATGCGGATCAACGAAGAGGTCGACGCGCTGGAAGCGATGGGTGTGCGGTCGATGCCGTATCTCGTCACGACGCGGATCATCGCCGGAGTCGTCGCGATCATCCCGCTGTACGCGATCGGGCTGCTCTCCTCGTACGTCGCCTCCCGCTACATCACGATCCTCTTCAACGGCCAGTCCGCGGGAACGTACGACCACTACTTCGATCTCTTCCTCTCCCCGGACGACGTGCTCCTGTCGGTGCTCAAGGTGCTGATCTTCAGCGTCCTGGTGATCCTCGCCCACTGCTACTACGGCTTCCACGCCACCGGCGGTCCCGCCGGGGTGGGGGTGGCCGTCGGGCGGTCGGTGCGGAACGCGATCGTGCTGATCAGCGTCACCGACTTCTTCCTCTCGCTCGCCATCTGGGGCGCCACGACGACCGTGAAGGTGGCCGGCTGATGATTCCCCGGAGCACACGGACGGTCTGCCGCAGGCTCGCCGGAGTCGCTTTCCTGCTCACGCCCGTCGTCCTGGTGTGGGTGTCGGTCTCGGTGTACGAGAAGGACTTCACCGACAACGCCACCGTGACCGTACGCACCGGATCCGTCGGCAACGAGATGCACGACAACGCCGACGTGAAGCTGCGCGGAGTCGTCATCGGCCAGGTGCGCGACATCGCCGCCGAGGACGACGGAGCCCGTCTCACGCTGGACATCGACCCTGGCAAGCTCGGGCAGATCCCCGCCGATGTCACGGCCCAGATGCTGCCCACCACCCTCTTCGGGGAACGGTTCGTGGCACTCGTGCCCCCGCCGGTCCCCTCCACCAGGACGCTGCGCGCCGGAGCGGTGATCCCGCAGGACCGCTCCAGCAACGCCATCGAACTGGAGCAGGTCCTCGACAACGTGCTGCCGCTGCTGACCGCGGTGAAGCCGGAGAAGCTCTCCGCCACTCTCAACGCCGTCTCCCAGGCGCTGGAAGGGCGCGGCGACAAGCTCGGCGACACCCTGGTCACGCTCGACGCCCACCTGAAGAAGTTCAACCCCCAACTCCCCACGCTCAACGCCGACATCAAGGAACTCGTCAAGGTGAGCACGGTGTACGGCGACGCCGCGCCCGATGTCCTGGACGCGCTGACCGACTTCACCACCACCAGCGGCACCATCGCCGAGCAGCAGGCCCGGCTCGCCGACCTGTACGGGGCCACCACCGCCTCCGCGCAGGACATCACCACCTTCCTCCGGGCGAACAAGGACAACCTCATCAGGCTCTCCGCCTCCAGCAGGCCGACGCTCGAAATCCTCGCCGAGTACGCGGACTCCTTCCCCTGCACCCTGCGCACCGTGGCCGGATTCGTGCCCGCCATGGACAAGGCCCTGGGCAAGGGGACCAACCAGCCGGGACTGCATGTGACCGTCAAATCGGTCCCCTCCAAGGGGAAGTACGTGGCGGGCAAGGACACCCCCGTCTACAACGCCACCGGCGGCCCGCACTGCTACTCGGTGCCCTACGTCGGCCGGCACGTGCCCACCGCCGACGCCCGGACGGCGCGGGCGGACCGCCCCGCCCGAGCCGCGTCGGGCACCTCGGCCGGCGCCGGCGCGAGCGGGTCCGCGGACACCGCCCTCGGCCTGCCCAACTCGCCGCAGGAGTCCCGGCTCGTCAACGAACTGGTCGCTCCCTCACTGAAAGTCCAGCCGCGGACCCTGCCCGACTGGAGCAGCGTGCTCATCGGTCCGGCCTTCCGCGGTGCGGAGGTGAAGCTCAAGTGAATCGCCGCTCCCTCGCGGGACCGCTCACGAAATCGATCGTCTTCATCCTGGTGACGGTCCTCGCCACCACCGTGCTGGCGCTCTCGATCGCCAACACGGGGGTCGGGGACACCACTTCGTACAAGGCGAGGTTCACCGACGCCACCGGGCTCGTCGAAGGGGACAGCGTCCGTATCGCCGGGGTCAAGGTCGGCCAGGTGGAGTCCATCGAGGTCGCCGACAAGCGGCTCGCCGAGGTCACCTTCGCCGTACGCAAGGGCCGCAAGCTGCCCGCGTCGGTGACCGCCTCCATCAAGTACCTCAACATGGTCGGTCAGCGCTATGTCGACCTCGACCAGGGCGCCGGCCCGGTCGGGGCCAGCTTCGCCGCCGGGGACACGATCCCGCTCGCCCGCACCACCCCGGCCCTCGACCTGACCCAGCTGTTCAACGGCTTCCAGCCGCTGTTCGAGGGGCTGTCGCCGCCGGACGTCAACCAGCTCGCCGGGTCGATCGTCCAGGTGCTCCAGGGCGAGGGCGGCACCGTCGACAGCATCCTCCAGCACGTCGGATCACTGACGAGCACCGTCGCCGCGAAGGACAAGGTGATCGGTGAGGTGATCGAGAACCTCAACACCGTGCTCAAGACGGTCAACGACCGGGAAGCGGGCTTCAACGACCTCGTCGTCACCCTGCAGAAGCTCGTCACGGGCTTCTCCGGCGACCGTAAACCGCTCGGTGAGGCGGTGACGGCGATGGGCGCCCTCACCACGGTCACCGCCGGACTCTTCGAGGACGGCCGCAAGCCGCTCAAGGAGGACATCAGGCAACTGGGGCGGCTCACCGACCAGTTGGGCAAGAACACGCCGAAGATCGAGAACTTCCTGGAGAAGACACCGGCCAAGATGGCGGCGATCAGCCGCCTCACCTCCTACGGCTCCTGGCTCAACCTCTATCTCTGCGAGGCCAAGGTCAGCGGGGTCACGACCGACGACGGCAGCGCGCCGCCCACCGGCATCGCGATCACCCAACCGAGGTGCCTGGCATGAGAATCACCCCCATCCGGGAACGCAACCCGGTCGCCGTCAGCATCGTCGGACTCCTCGTCCTGGCGCTCATCGGCCTCGCCGCCTACCGCGCGGACTCGCTGCCCTTCATCGGCGGCGGCACCACCTACAGCGCCGACTTCACCGAGTCGGCCGGACTCGCCGACGGCGACGAGGTGCGGATCGCCGGCGTGAAGGTCGGCGAGGTCACCGGGGTCTCCCTCGACGGGGCCAAGGTGAAGGTCGACTTCAGGGTGAAGGACGCCTGGATCGGCAACTCCTCCACCGTGGGCATCGCCATCAAGACGCTCCTGGGCGACAAGTACCTCGCCGTCGACCCGCTGGGCAACGCCCCGCAGGACCCGGACTCCCGCATCAGGGCGAGCCGCACCACCTCCCCGTACGACGTCACCCAGGCGTTCAACGGACTCGGCGAGACCATCGGGGAGATCGACACCGTCCAGCTCGCCAAGAGCTTCGAGGCGATCTCCGCCACGTTCAAGGACTCCCCGCCCGATGTGCGCAGCGCGGCGAACGGCCTCTCCGCGCTGTCGAGGACGGTCTCCGAACGGGACGCCCAGCTGGCCACCCTCCTCAAGGGCAGCAAGCAGCTCACCAGGGCCCTCGCCAACAAGAAGAGCAGCTTCGAGACCCTCCTGGAGGACGGCAACCTGCTGCTCGGCGAGATCCAGGCGCGCCGCGACTCCATCCACCTGCTGCTCACCGGCACCAGGAATCTCGGCACCCAGCTCACCGGGCTCGTCGCGGACAACGACAAGCAGCTCAAGCCGACCCTGGACTCGCTCGGCCGGGTCACCGCCGTACTGATCAAGAACCGCAAGAGCCTCGACAAGGTGCTGGCCATGACCGGTTCGTACAGCCGCCTCGTCGGCAACACCCTCGGCAGCGGACGCTGGTTCGACAACTACGTCTGCGGGGTCGTCCCGAAGAACTACCTGCCCGCCGGCACACCCCCGGCGACCGGATGCATGCCACCCGAGCAGCAAGGCGGCCGCTGACATGAGACTCACGCGCATCGTCGGCATCGGCGCCGGACTCGCGGTCGTCGCGGTCGCGGCCACCACCGGGGTGATGGCCCTGGACGAGGAGGGGAAGACCACCGTCACCGCCTACTTCGACCAGGCCACCGGCGTCTACGCCGGATCGGACCTGCGGATCCTCGGCGTACGGGTCGGCACGGTCGAATCCGTGAAGCCCCGGGGCGAGGAGGTCAAGGTCGTGCTGCGGCTCGACCGGGGCATCGCGGTCCCGAAGGGCGCGCACGCGGTCGTCGTCGCCCCCAGCCTTGTCGCCGACCGCTACATCCAGCTCGCGCCCGCCTACGACGGAGGGCCCCGGCTCGCCGACAACGCCGTACTGCCCGCCGCGGGCAACGCCACGCCCGTCGAGGTCGACCAGCTCTACGAGTCGATCACCGAGCTCTCCACGGCGCTGGGCCCCGACGGGGCGAACGCCGACGGAGCCCTGGCCGGTCTCCTGGACACCGGAGCGAAGAACCTCGACGGCAACGGCAAGGCCATCGGTGACTCCATCGAACAGTTCGGCAAGGCCACCAAGACCCTGGACAGGAGCAGCGGCGACCTCTTCGACACGCTCTCCTACCTCCAGACCTTCACCACCATGCTCAAGGACAACGACAGCAACGTCCGCACCGCCGAACAGCAGCTCAACTCGGTCACCGGCTTCCTCGCCGACGACAAGAAGAACCTCAGTGCGGCACTGAAGGAACTCGGCACCGCGCTCGGCCAGGTCAAGAGCTTCATCGAGAAGCACCGCGGATCCCTCAAGGAGAACGTGGACGCCCTGGTGCCGCTCACCCAGACCCTGGTCGACCAGCGTGCCTCGCTCGCCGAGGCCATGGACACCCTGCCCCTCGCCGCGGGCAACGTCCTGAACGCCTACGACCCGGCGAACCGGACGCTCAACGGGCGCACGAACCTCAACGAGCTGTCCATGGGAGGGCCGCTCGTCGAACCCGAGAGCCGCCCGGGGACCCCCTCCCTGACCGGGCTGGCCCCGGTGGACGCCACCCGCCGAAAGGCCCTCCCCGCCCTGCCGCTGCCGGAGATCGGCACCGTCTACGGCACGCCGGGGAAGAAACCCGCCAAGGACGAGGCACCGGACACCGCGCCGGACAGCAAGGGGGCCAACCGATGAGCCGTGCCCTGCGCGCACCCGGCCCCCGGACGGTCGGTGCGGCCGCCGCACTGGTCGCCGCCGCAGTCGGTGTCGCCCTCGTGGTGACCAGCGTCGACGCGCCGGTGTTCACCGGTATCGAACAGGTGCCGCTGCCCGGCGGCGCCGACCTCGGTGACCACCCCTACGAGATCACCGCGGAGTTCGGGGACGTGCTCAGCCTGGCCCCGCAGTCCTCGGTCAAGGTCAACGACGTCTCGGTCGGCCGCGTCACCAGGATCTCCCTCAGCCCCGACGGCTGGACCGCGAAGGTCACCATGCGCGTCAACGGGAAGATCGAACTCCCCGAGAACTCCTACGCGCACCTGGAACAGTCCAGCCTCCTCGGCGAGAAGTTCATCCAGCTCTCACCTCCGCCGGGCGGGAAGGGCCGGGGCTCCCTCGCCGACGGCGACCGCATCCCGCTCGTCCGCACCAACCGCAACCCGGAGGTCGAGGAGGTGTTCGGCGCCCTGTCCATGCTCCTCAACGGCGGCGGCGTCAACCAGCTGAAGACCATCACGACCGAGCTGAACAAGGCGCTCGCCGGACAGGAACCACAGGTCCGCTCGATGCTGAACCGGGTCGACACCCTCGTCACCAACCTGGACGGCCACAAGGAGGACATCACCCAGGCCCTCGACGGCGTCAACCGGCTGGCCACCACCCTCGCCACCCGCAAACAGGACGTCGGCACCGTTCTCACCGACCTCAGCCCCGGTATGAAGGTCCTGGAGAGACAGCGCGGCTCGCTCCTGACGATGCTGCGCTCCCTCGACACGCTCTCCACCGTGGCCGTCGACACGATCAACAAGAGCAAGGCCGACATGATCGCCGACCTCAAGGCCCTCGCCCCGACGCTGAAGGCCCTCGCCGACTCCGGCAACGATCTGCCCGACTCCCTCCAGGTGCTGCTCACCTACCCGTTCACCGACGAGGTGCTGCGCGGTGTGAAGGGCGACTACCTCAACGTCTATCTCGATGTGACGGCACTGCCCGGCACCCAGATCATCCCGGCACTCACCCCCGGCGACCCGGTGCCCCCGCAGCCCACCGCGGGCGGGGGCGGGACACCGGTCACGGAATCCCTCCCGCTCCCGCTGCCGTCAGTCCCCGAGACCTCGCAGGGGAGCACCCGATGATCACCCTCGCCATCCGGCTCAAGAACATCGCCTTCCTCATCATCGCGGTCCTCGTGCTCGGCTATCTGGGGGTGCGCTACGCCGACCTCGGTCACTACGTCGGACTGCGCAGCTACTACACCGTCACGGTTCAACTCCCGCAGACCGGCGGCCTGTACACCCACTCCAACGTCACCTACCGGGGTGTCTCCGTCGGCCGGGTCGGACCCATCGAGCTGACCGACGACGGTGTCGAGGCCGAACTGCGCATCGAGAACGACGCACCGCGCATTCCCGACAGCCTCAAGGCCGTCGTGGCGAACCTCTCCGCGGTCGGCGAGCAGTACGTCGACCTGCGCCCGACCCGCAGGGAAGGCCCCTTCCTGGGCAACGGTTCGGTGATCGACCAGGCCGACACCACCATCCCCGCGCCGCCCACCGACGTCCTCACCGGCGTCAACGACCTCGCGGCCTCCGTCGACCTGGAGAACCTGCGTACGGTTGTCGACGAGTTCGGCACCGCGTTCAGCGGCCGCGGCGACGACCTCCAGGTGCTGCTGGACACCAGCGGCGAGTTCATCGAGGCGGCGGACAGGTCGCTGCCCGTCACCACCAGGCTGATGGCCGACGGCGAGACCGTGCTGCGCACCCAGGCGGAACAGGGCGAGGCACTGAAGGGCTTCGCCTCCGGCGCCGAGGAACTGGCCGCCGAACTCAAGGGGTCCGACGCCGACCTGCGCCGGCTCATCGCGGCCGCTCCGGACGCGGCGGGACAGATCAGCGGACTGCTGCGCGACCTCGACCCGGGCTTCGGCATGGTCGTCGCCAACCTCCTCACCACCTCCGAGGTCGCCGTCACCCGCCAGCGCGGCCTGGAGGAACTCCTGGTGAAGCTGCCCGCCGTCGCCGCGGCGGGCGCGACAGCGGTGGACAAGGACGGCGCCCGGTTCGGGATGTCCGTCACCTTCTTCGAACCACTGCCCTGCACCGCCGGATACGGCGCGACGGTCTACCGCAACGGACTCGACACCTCGGCAGCGCCGCCGGTCAACACCAAGGCCCGCTGCACCTCGTCGCCCGGCACGGGCATCAACGTACGGGGCAGCGCGAACGCCCCCAAGGGCGGCCCCGTGCCGGAGCCGGCCACCGCGGGCCAGGTGTTCCGGGGCACGGACGCGGCCCACCGGCTGCCCGGAGCGCCGGGCGTCACGGCACGGAGCACGCCCCAGGCCGACGGCATGGCCGGACTGCTGGGACTGGGAGGGGACGAATGAAACGCGGCGCCACCGGCTGGGCCGTCCTGCTCGTCGCCGCACTCGTCTGCGGACTCGGCGGCTGGTCGTACGCGCGGGCGCGCGGCGACGACACCCTCGCGTACGCCAAGAGCCGCGACAGCGCGCTCTCCGAAGGGCGCCGGCACCTCGCCACGCTGAACAGCCTGGACGGCACGAGCGCCGGGAGCGTGAACACCGGGCTGCGCGCCTGGCTGGACTCCTCGGCCGGTCCGCTGCACGAGGAGCTGAAACGGACCCGGAAGACGGACGCGAGCGAGCTGACCGCGTCCGGGACCACGGCACGCGCCGAGGTCACCGACGCCGCGCTCACCGCACTCGACGACCGGACCGGCACGGCGCGGCTGATCGCGACCGTCGACATCGAGGTCACCCCGCGCACCGGCAGGGCGGGAACCCAGCGCAAACGTTTCGAGGCCACCCTCGACAGAACGGCGGACGGCTGGAAGGTCGGGGTACTCACGCCGATCGGGGTCGGGGGCGTCGGATGAGGCAGCGGGGAGGGACGGCGACGGTGAACAGCACGGGCACCAGGGACGGGCAGCGCGACGGCATCGAGGACAGTGCCGGGCAGGACGCCGAGGACGGCGGCGCGGAGCGGGACGGGGCGGCGGCTCAGGAGCCGAAGCAACCGCCGGGGGCCGGTGACCCGGCGCCCCGGGGCGGCCGCGGATGGCCCCGGGTCCTCGGCGCGGTCCTGGTGTGCGCGCTGCTCGCGGCTGGCGTCCTGCTCTTCGCCGGGGGACAGCGGCTGCGGGACACCCCCGCCACGTCCAACCGCGCCCTGACCGACTCCGCCGCCACCAGCCGGGTGGTGGGCGATGTCAGCAACGCGCTCGGCAAGGTCTTCTCGTACAGCCCGCGGGCCACCGCCGTCACCAAGGAGTCGGCGAAGGAGGTCCTGGCGGGAAAGGCGCTCCAGCAGTACGCGGCGCTGTTCGGCCAGGTCGAGAAGCAGGCCACCGACCAGAGACTCACACTCACCACGCATGTCGTACGCGCCGGAGTGACCCGGCTGACCGACAGCAGCGCCCATCTGCTCGTCCTCCTGGACCAGGTCTACGAGCGCGAGGGAAAGGCCGCCACCACGGCGGCCGCACAGCTCTCGGTGACCGCCGAACTCCGGGACGGACGCTGGCGAATCGTCGGGATCACCTCCAGATAGCGCACGCAGGCAACGCACACAGGATCGGATCGGCACAGCCGGCAGGGGAGAGGCACGCAATGGCACGGGTACGGACGACGGGGAATGTGCTGGTGACGGTGGCGATCGCGCTCACGGCCGTGGCGGCCGTCGCGGCGGGCTGGGGCGGCTGGTCCCGGTACGACGCCTCCCACGACGACTCGGCGGCGTACGCGCAGGCCCGCGACGACGCCCTGGCCGCGGGCGAACAGGCGGTACAGAACATGAACACCCTCGACCACCGGAAGCTGGAACAGGGGCTGGACAGCTGGGAGAGCTCCACCACCGGCGATCTGCACAAGCAACTCATCGACGGACGGGACGAGTTCGTGAAGCAGATCGAGGCGGCGAAGACGGTCAGCACCGCCAAGGTCCTCTCCGGCGCGGTCACCGAGCTCGACGACCGGGCCGGCCGGGCCGGAGTCATGGTGGCGGTCCGGGTCACCGTGACCGCGCCGAAGGGCGAGCCCGCGGTGAAGGAGAGCCGGATGCTCGGACAGCTCACCCGGACCTCGCAGGGATGGAAGCTCAGCGCCCTCGGCCAGGCGCCCGTCGGCAACACCGCCGGCTGACGACCCCCGCCCCCGACCGCCCCCGAGAGGATCCCGGACATGTCGACGACCCGTCACCTCGTCAACCGTCAGCGCCGGCTGGCCACCGCCGCCGCGGAACGCACCACCACACCCACCACCGCCACCGCGTCCGTCACTCCCACGCCGCCGGAACCGGACGGGACGGCCGGACCGCCGCCGGAGGAGACCGGGGCGGAGCCCGCGGCCGAGCCGGAGAGCCGGCCGAAGCGCCGGCCACCGCGCCTGCGGATCCGGCTGCCCGCCATCCTGTGCGCGGCGACCGTGCTCCTCGGCGCCTTCGCCGCCTGGGCGTTCACCTCCGCCGGGAGCCTGCGCGGGGAGCCGTCCCGGCAGAACACCGCGCTCACCGACATCGGCCGCACCAGCGAGGTGAAGGGCCAGATCACCGAGGCGGTCGGCGCCGTCTTCTCGTACGACTACGCCTCGCCCGCCAAGGCCGACCGCGCCGCGCGGACCTACCTCGTCGGCAAGGCGGTGGGACAGCACGAGAACATGCTCGCCGAGGTACGGGCGCAGGCGCCGAAGCAGAAGCTCGTCCTCACCACGACGGTCACCGAGAGCGGGGTGGAGGTCCTCGACGGCGACCGGGCCCGGCTGCTGATCTTCGCCGACCAGAGCAACACCCGTACCGGCAAGGCCGAGGAGACCACGTACGCGGCGGCCATGTTCGCCGTGGACGCCGTCCGGCGGGGCGACACCTGGCGGATCGCCGCCATCGACACCTTCACGCAGTGACCCGGGGGAGGGGAGCACACATGAGGTTCAACGGCACCGTACGCCGCGGACTCACCACGACGGCCACGGCCGTCGCCGCGATGGCCGCGCTCACCGCGTCCCAGGCGCCGGGATTCGCCGGCCCGGCGCAGCCCGAGAAGACCGCCGCCGCGGACGACGTGGTGTGGACCCAGGTGCCCAACGACGACTCCTACCACACCGAACTGCCGCCGCTGAAGACCCCGAAGCCGCCGGAGCCGGGGACGCGACGGAGTCCGGCGGTCACCACCTCATGGGCCGAGGCCGGTATCCCGGCCACCGTGCTGGCGGCCTACCGCAAGGCCGAGAGCGCCCTCGGCCGGAGCGACGCGGGCTGCGGACTGCCGTGGCAGCTGCTCGCGGCGATCGGCAAGGTCGAGTCGGGCCAGGCCCGCGGCGGCCGCGTCGACGCCCGCGGCACCACGCTCACCCCGATCCTGGGCCCCGTGCTCGACGGGGCGGGCTTCGCCATGATCCGGGACACCGACAACGGGGCGTACGACGGCGACAGCACCTACGACCGGGCGGTCGGCCCGATGCAGTTCATCCCCTCCACCTGGGCGCACTGGGGCAAGGACGGCAACGGCGACGGCCGGGAGGATCCGAACAACATCTTCGACGCGGCCCTCGCGGCCGGGCACTACCTCTGCGCCGGGACCCGCGATCTGTCCGTGCCGGGCGATCTGGACCGGGCGATCCTCAGCTACAACCACTCGGACACCTATCTGCGCACCGTGCTGTCGTGGCTGGAGTTCTACCGCAAGGGCACGCACCCGGTGGCCGACGGCAGGGGCGTGATCCCGAAGAGCCCCGGGGCGGGCGGACCGGCCGGGCCCAAGGCCCCCGTCGGCGGTCCCGGCAGTCCGGGCAAGGGCGGCGGCATCGTCATCGGACCGCAGCCCACCCGCACCCCCGGCCCCTCCGCCTCGCCCCGCCCCACGGACACCGGTTCACCGGGCCCGAGCCCCTCTCCGACCGGTACGGGTCCCACGGACCCCGGGCCCAGCCCCGACCCGAGCGGGACGGGCCCCACGGACCCCGGGCCCAGCCCCGATCCGACCGGCACGCCCACCGGCCCCGGACCCACCGACCCCGGCTGCCCCACGGACTCCCCGTCACCCGACCCGTCCGACCCCACGCCGGCGCCGGACCCCAGCGACACCGAGGACCCCTGCGCCACGCCGACGGGCGTGCCGGAGTCAGCCGCCTGACAGCACCTCGGCCAGGTCGTAGCGCACCACTTCCTCCAGCTGCCCGTATGTGCAGCCGGAGGGGGTGCGGTCCGGACGCCAGCGCCGGAACTGCGTGGTGTGCCGGAACCGGTCGCCCTCCATGTGGTCGTACGCCACCTCGCAGACCCGCTCCGGGCGCAGCGGCACCCAGGACTGGTCCTTCTTGCCCGACCAGCGGTTCTGCGTCCCGGGCAGCCGCGCGCCCTCGTGTGCCGCCGCGTCCGCCCAGGCGGCCCACGGATGGTCGGCGAAGGCGGTGCGCAGCGGTTCCAGTTCCCCGGCCAGCTCCGCGCGCCGTTTCATCGGGAACGCCGCGCAGACCCCGACGTGCTGGAGGAAGCCCTCGGAGTCGTACAGGCCGAGCAGCAGCGAGCCGACGACCGGACCGCTCTTGTGCGTCCGGTACCCAGCGACCACGCAGTCCGCCGTCCGCTCGTGCTTGATCTTGAACATCACCCGGGTGTCCGGCCGGTAGGGCAGATCGAGCGGTTTGGCCACGACACCGTCGAGCCCGGCGCCCTCGTACCGCTCGAACCACTGCCGGGCGACGTCGGGATCGGTGGTCGCCGGGGCGAGGTGCACGGGCGGCGCGGCATCGGCGAGCGCCGCCTCCAGCACGGACCGGCGGTCCGCCTGGGAGGTGCTGAGCAGCGAATCGTCGTTCACCGCGAGGATGTCGAAGGCGATCAGGCTGGCCGGGGTCTGCTCGGCCAGCATCCGTACCCGTGAATCCGCCGGATGGATGCGCTCGCTCAGCCGGTCGAAGTCCAGGCGCCCCTCATGGGCGACGACGATCTCCCCGTCGATCACACAACGGGGCGGCAGGCTGTCGCGGAACGCCGTGACCAGCTCGGGGAAGTAGCGGGTGAGCGGTTTGCCGGTGCGGCTGCCGATCACCACCTCGTCGCCGTCCCGGTGCACGATCGCGCGGTAGCCGTCCCACTTCGCCTCGTACTGCATGCCCGGCGGGATCGTGGAAACGGACTTGGCGAGCATCGGCTTCACGGGTGGCATCACCGGCAGGTCCATGGCCCGATTGTTGCCCACGCACCGCCCCCCGTCTCCCGATATGCGGCATATGTGCGACCGGCCTACGGTGGCCGTCATGGGAGCAGCGGTGGAACTGGACGCAGACGGACGAGCCGTACGGCTGTCCAACCCGGACAAGGTGTACTTCCCCGAGAAGGGCTACACCAAGAGGGACGTGGCCGAGTACTTCCTCGCCGTGGGGTCCGGCATCACCCGCGCCCTGCGCGACCGGCCGACCACGCTCCAGCGCTTCGTGGACGGTGTCGAAGGGGACTTCTTCTACCAGAAGCGCGCGCCGAAGAACCTCCCCGACTGGATTCCGACGGCCAGGATCGCCTTCCCCAGCGGGCGCCCCGCCGACGAGATCAGCCCGACCGGACTCGCCGCCGTGATCTGGGCGGCCAACCTCGGCACCCTCACCTTCCACCCCTGGCCGGTACGGAGCGCCGACACCGACCATCCCGACGAACTGCGCATCGACCTCGACCCGCAGCCCGGCACCGACTACGCCGACGCCGTCACCGCCGCCCATGAACTGCGCTCCGTCCTCGACGACCACGGGCTGCGCGGCTGGCCCAAGACCTCCGGCGGCCGCGGCATCCATGTGTTCGTGCCCATCGCGCCCGAGTGGAGCTTCACCGAGGTGCGGCGCGCGACCATCGCCGCCGGACGCGAACTGGAACGGCGTATGCCGGAGCGGGTGACGACCGCCTGGTGGAAGGAGGAGCGCGGCGAGCGGATCTTCGTCGACTTCAACCAGACGGCCCGCGACCGCACCATCGCCTCCGCCTACTCCGTACGGCCCTTCCCGCACGCCCCGGTCTCCGCCCCGTTGCGCTGGGAGGAGATCGACGAGGCCGAGCCCCGGGACTTCGACATCAGGACACTGCCGGTGCGCTACGCCGAACTCGGCGACGTCCACGCCGACATGGACGAGCACGCGTTCCGGCTGGACGCGCTGCTGGAGCTCGCGGAGCGCGACGAGAAGGAGCGCGGGCTGGGTGACATGCCCTACCCGCCGGAGTATCCGAAGATGCCCGGCGAACCGAAGCGCGTGCAGCCCAGCCGTGCCCGGCACGAGGACGGCGAGGGCGGTGCTCACGGGGACGGCGGCGACGGCGACGGCGACGGGGTATGAGCGGAACGGGCCGCGACCACACGCCGGAGCATGCGGCCGCGACCGGCTGAGGCTCTACAGCTCCTTGACCCGGATGTCGCGGTAGGAGATGACGTCCGAGGTGCCATGGACCTGGAGCCCGATGTAGCCGGCGGCGAACCGCCGTCCGTCCGTGCCCGGGTCGTCGCCCCGCGGCGGCTCGAAGAGCTGTCCGCCGTTGTTGTCGAACTCGTTCAGCAGGACACCGTTGCGGAGGATGGAGTAGTGCTGGCCGACCACACGGATCTCGTAGTCGTTCCAGGTGCCCTTGGGCGTGACGCCGGCGCCGCCGAGACCCACCCGGTCGAAGCCGTAGACCGAGCCCGTCTTGTACATGTCGCCGTCCGGCCGGTCGTTGATCTGGATCTCATGGCCGTACTTGATGGCCACCCACTCCGGCCGTGACTCCTCCGGGTTGTCGTGGACGTTCGGGAAGCGGACGAACACCCCGCCGTTGGCGTTGCCCGCGGCGGGCGCGTCGTCGCGCCACTGGAGCTTCAGCGAGAAGTCCCCGTAGCTCCGGGCCGGGAACCACAGCATGCCCATGCCGTCCACCGTCGTGGAGCTGGTGATCGAGCCCTCCTCCTCGTCGAGCCCGAACTTCCCGCCGCCCACGTGCTGCCACTTGGCGAGGGACGCGGCGGTGCCGTCGAAGAGCTTGGTGTAGCCCTCGACCTGCCCCGGCTTGCCGATGCCGGACTCTTTGGCCGCCCGGTAGATCTTCCGGTGCTCGCGGGTGTCGATCACCCCGTCGGTCAGGAGCTTGTCGAGGACCTTGTCCACGTGCTTGAGGAACAGGGCGTGCGAGGACCAGTCCTTCTCGTCCTCGATCAGCTCGTTGACCGTGCAGCGGTTGCGGGTGATCCGGTTGGGGACGCCGGTGTCGACGGTGCCGACGATGACGGTGAGCCGCTCGTCGAACTCCGGGCAGTTCGGCGACGGGACCCCGCCGCTCTGCGCCACGGTGAACGACATCCGTTTCGCCCCGGAGGTGTTGCCCGCCTTGTCCGTGGCCCGGTGGGCGAACGTGTGGTACCCGACCCGGTCCACGATCACGGCGGCGGTGTAGGCGAGATACGGTCCGCCGTCCAGGGAGTACTCGACCTTGTCCACGCCCGAGTCGTCGTCGGTCGCGGTGACGGTGGCCCTGGCGCTGGTGATGAACGCGCCGTCCGAGTTCTTGTCGCCCTCCACCGTCACCGAGGTCTCCGGCGCGGTCGTGTCCTGGGAGGGCGGCTCGACGACCGTGAAGTCGACGGCCTTCTCCGCCGCCGCGTTGCCCGACTTGTCGGTCGCCCGGTAGCGGACCTTGTGCGTGCCCACCTCGTGCACCATCACGGGAGCGGTGTACGCCTGCCAGGCGCCGTCCGCGCCGAGGGCGTACTCGATGGTGTTGACGCCGGAACCGGTGTCGGACGCGGTCACGGTGACCGTGGCCATGCCCAGGTACGCGCCCTGGCCGTCCTTCTCGCCCGACACGGTCGCCGAGGTCTCCGGCGGTGTCGTGTCGTCGGTCGGCGGCGCGGCCACGGCGAAGTCCACGGCCTTCTCCGCCGCCGTGTTGCCCGCCTTGTCGGTGGCCCGGTAGCGGACTGTGTGCGTCCCGACCTCGTCGACCACGACGGGCGCGGTGTACGGCTGCCAGGCGCCGTCCGCCCCGAGGGCGTACTCGGTCCTGTCGACGCCGGAGCCTTCGTCGGCCGCCGCCACGGTGACTGTGGCCTGGCCGATGTACGCGCCGTCGGCGTTCTTGTCGCCGTCCACCTTCGCGGAGGTCTCCGGGGCGGTGGTGTCCTCACCGCCACCGCCGTCCGTCACCGTGAGGATGCCCTGCATCGACCCGTGGCCCGGAATGGTGCAGTGGTAGAAGTACCGGCCGGGGGTGAGGGTGACCTCGACGCTGTGCTTGCCGCCCGCGCTGTCGCTCGGGTTGGCCAGGATGTTCAGCTGGACGTCGTTGTTGAACTCCGGGTCCGAGACGCTGAACGTCAGCGTGTGCGGCATCCCGGTCGTGTTCCCGGTCGCCGTGCTGTTCTCGAAGACGATGGTCGCCCTGCCGGCCACCGCGGTCTTCGGGGCCGACAGATAGTGGTCGATGGGGTCGCCGGCGGTCCAGGTGAGAACCTGGTCGGCCGCCGCCGCCGGGGACCGGTCGTCGCCTCGGCCGTACGCCGCCGTCGAACTCAGTCCGAGGACCATCAGGAACGATCCCAGCAGGGCGAGCCACAGCCGGGCGGGCCGGTATCGCCGTCGTGCGAGGAGCGAGGGGTGTCTCACTGGGCTGCCGCCTTCCTGGCCAGGTCGGCGGCGGCCGGGGTCGGACCGCCGCCCTTGTACGTCACACGCCACAGCGCGGACTTGGAGTCGGAGGTGAAGAAACCGCGCCCGTAGTCCAGGACGTACAGCGAACCGTCCGGAGCGAACTTCCAGTCCATCAGGTTCCGGATACCCTCCGCCCCGACCGGGATGATCTTCTTCAGGGACTCGGCGTGCGTGGGCAGACCGCCCTTGCCGACCGTCTTCGGGTCGGTGAGCACGGCGTGCCGCGGCTGGTCGGCGTCGTAGAAGTCACCGACGAACCACTTGCCGTCCCAGTACGCGGGCCACTTGTCGGCGCTCGTGCTCGCCGCGTCGTACCGGTAGACCGGGCCGTTCATCGTGGCCTGGCCGCCGCCCTTGAGCCAGGGCAGGAGCAGCTTCTGCTCCTCGGCCCGATAGCTCGGGACGCCGTCGGCGTCGCGCGGGTAGTCCACGCCGCCGCCCTGGGGCGAGTACCAGATGGTGTTGGAGGTGACCGGCGGCAGATTGACCAGACCGTCGTTGTTCGGCGACTCGTTCTTCGGGGCGTCGCAGTCGTACCAGCCCAGCGGCTTGCTCGGGTCGGGCAGATTGCGGTCCCGGTAGGGCTGCTTGTTGCCCATGCAGTACGGCCAGCCGTGGTTGCCCGGCTCGGTGATCGCGGCGAACGTGTCGTACTTGGCGGGGCCCCAGGTGGTGCTCGGTTCCCCCGCGTCCGGTCCGACCCAGCCCGCGTACAGCGTGTCGGTCGACTTGTCGATGGAGATCCTGGCCGGGTTGCGCACGCCCATCACATAGATCTCGCCGCGCGTCCTGCCGCCGCCCTCGTCCGGCTCCTTGCCGGTGAAGAGATTGCCCGCGGGCAGGGTGTAGGTGCCGTCGTCCTCGGGGTGGATCCGCAGGATCTTCCCGTTGAGGTTGTTGGTGTTGCCCGCGGTGCGCCGGGCATCGGCGAAGGACACGCCCTTGTAGTTCGGCTGGGGGTTGTTGCCCGAGTAACCGCCGCTGAAGCCGGAGGAGTTGTTGTCTCCGGTCGCGATGTAGAGGTTGTCCTGGGAGTCCCAGGCCATGCCTCCGCCCGCGTGGCAGCAGCTGTGGATCTGGACCGGCCAGCTCAGCAGCACCTTCTCGGAGGCGAGGTCCAGCTTGTTCGTGGCCGGATCGAAGGTGAAGCGGGAGACCTGACGTACCGCCGTCTGCTTGTCGCGGTCGATCTTCGCGTGCGGCGTGTAGTGCAGATACACCCAGCCGTTGGACGCGAAGTCCGGGTCCAGCTCGATGCCGAGCAGCCCTTCCTCGACCTTGACCAGCTCGTCGCCGCCGCCCTTGTTCCCGAACACGGTCAGCGCACCGGCGAGCGTGACCTTCCCGGTCTTCGGGTCGTAGACGTGGATCTCGCCCAGACCCTTGCCGATGTCCGGGTCCTTCCAGTCGATGACGACCGGCCGGCTGCTGTCGGCGCCGCCGCGTCCGATGTAGAAGACCCGCCCGTCGGCGGCGGTGACCAGCCCGTGCGGCTCACCGATCTGGTCGTTCTGACCCGGCTGGTTGGGCTGGGTGAGGCGCTCCGCCCTGTAGTTGCTGTTGATCGTGGCGGTGCAGTCGGCCCGGGAGAGCCGGGACGTCCAGGCCAGCGCGCCCCGCAGATGGTCGCGGAAGTCCGTCTCGGCGAAGCTGTCGGCGGTGCCGCCCATCGCGGTGTAGAAGGACCGGCCGCCGTCGTAGTCGCGGCACCAGGAGACCGGGTGGTCCCAGCCGTTGGCGCTCGCGCCGGGCTTGTAGGTGAGCTCGCGGACCCTGGCCACGGTGTGCACATCGCCGGACGGGTTCTTCGTCCAGTTCAGCCACTTGTCGGGACGCTTCCACTCCAGCGGCAGATCCTTGGTCGCCGGATGGCTCCGGTCCCCGGTCTCCACCGTCGCCCGCTGCACGGCGGTGGGGCTGTTCGCGGCCGGCCGGGCCCCGACCAGACCGGTGAACCAGTCCGAGTACGGTTCGGTACGCGCCGCGTCATGGATGCCGAGGAACCCTCCGCCCGCCTCCATGTACGCCTCGAGACCGGCCTCCTGCTCCGGGTCGAGGACATCGCCGCCGCCGGTGAGGAAGACGACCGCGTTGAACGTGCCGAGCCGCTTGGCGTTGGTGAACACCCCGGCGTCGTCCGTGGCGACGGTCCGGAAACGTCCGGCCTCCGGACCGCTCAGCCCGATCTTCTCGATCGCCGCGATACCGGCGTCCACGGTCGGCGACTCGTCGCCCGCCGATGCGTGGAACACCAGCACCTTGACGTTGGCCCCGCCAGGTGGTGACGGAAGGGACAACGTTGTCGGAAGCCTGTCCGCCGGCTCCGGATTGGGACTGGCGCCGGCGGCGTTGCCGCCCAGCAGGGACGCGGTCAGTGCGCCGGTCGCCAGGACCGCCGCGAAACCGCGTCGCGATCTGGACCGGTGGTGCGGTGTGCGCTGCATGTGGTCACCCACCCTCTTGGTCACTGCAACTCTTCGGTCACTGCAACAGCGCATGAAGCTAGACCTCTTTTCGTGGCACGCCAATAGCTATGGCGGCATTCGCACTAACTTTGTCCTGGGTGTGGATAAACGATGATCCCCCGGCTACGGTATGGGCCGTCCCGGGGGTCTCCCGTGCCCCACAGGACTCTGGGCCTCAGCAATTTCCTTCACGCATTGGGGAGTTCGGCATGGATCGAAGGACCTTCAGCCGGCGGATGCTGGTGGGCGGCGCGGCGGCGGCGGCGACCGGGGTGACATCGTTGTCGCTGGGCGCCGTCGAGGCGTCCTCGGCCGAGAACCCGCCGAGGACGGCCCCGGCCGGGGGTGTGGTGCGCCGGCTGAAGATGTACGCCGAGAAGCTGGCGGACGGCTCCCTCGGCTACGGCTTCGAGAAGGGGAAGGCGACGGTCCCCGGGCCGCTCATCGAGATCAACGAGGGCGACACCCTGCACATCGAGTTCGAGAACACCACGGACATCGACGCCAGTCTCCATGTCCACGGGGTCGACTACGACATCGCGAGCGACGGCACCCGGATGAACAAGAGCCATGTCGAGCCGGGCGGAACCCGCACCTACACCTGGCGCACCCACGCCCCGGGCCGCCGCAAGGACGGCACCTGGCGGCCGGGCAGCGCCGGCTACTGGCACTACCACGACCATGTCGTGGGTACGGACCACGGCACGGGCGGCATCCGCAAGGGGCTGTACGGGCCGCTGGTCGTGCGGCGGCAGGGCGACATCCTGCCGGACAGGACGATCACGATCGTCTTCAACGACATGACGATCAACAACAAGGCCGCCCACGAGAGCCCGAACTTCGAGGCCACGGTGGGGGACCGGGTCGAGGTCGTGATGATCACGCACGGCGAGTACTACCACACCTTCCACATCCACGGTCATCGCTGGGCGGACAACCGGACCGGGCTGCTCACCGGTCCGGACGACCCCAGCCGGGTGGTGGACACGAAGATCTGCGGTCCCGCCGACTCCTTCGGGTTCCAGATCCTCGCGGGCGAACACGTGGGTGCGGGCGCCTGGATGTACCACTGCCATGTCCAGAGCCACTCCGACATGGGCATGGCCGGACTGCTGCTGGTCGCCAAGCCGGACGGCACGATCCCGGGGTACGAACCGCATCACATGTCGAGCACGAAGAACCCCGCCGGCAAGGCGGACGGGACCGGCAAGGCGGACGGGACCGGCAAGGCGGACGGGACCGGCAAGGCGGACGGGACCGGCAAGGCGGACGGGACCGGCAAGGCGGACGCGGAGCCGCACCGGCACTGAGCCGGGCGAGGCGTCACTCCCCGGCCGGCCGCCGCTCGGCCGGGGACAGCAGCAGCACCTCCAGGGCACGCGCACACGACCGCGCCTGGGCCAGCAGCCAGTCGGTCCGCTCCGGGGTGATCACCGCGGGCGTGGCCCGTACGGCCAGGGCGAAGCGCGCGTGCCCCGCACCGTCCAGCACCGGAACCGCCAGCGTCCGTACCCCGTACGCCGACTCGCCGTCGTTGAGCGCGTACTCAGCGGCCCGGACGCGAGCCAACTCGTCGCGCAGCGCGGCGGGTTCGACGATCGTCCGGTCGGTGAAGGCGGGCAGCGGCGGCAGCGAGCCGGGGCCGCCCTCGCCGGGCCGCGCCCACGCCAGCAGCACCTTGCCCAGCGCCGTGGAGTGCAGCGGTCTGCGCAGCCCCACCTTCGGAGCGACCGAACCGCCCGCCACGATCACCGCGTGCGGGCCGCTGCGCAGCGCGAGATCGGCCGTGGCGCCCGTGCGTTCGGCCAGATCGGCCAGTTCGGGGGCGGCCAGGTGCAGCCCGCGCTGGTGGTACGAGAGCCGGCCCAGCTCGGTCACCGAGGGGCCGAGCCGGTACCGGGACGTGCGGGGGTCCTGCTCCAGGAATCCCGCGCCCAGCAGGGTACGGGCCAGCCGGTGGGCGGTGGACACCGAGAGCTCCAGGCGGCGGGCCAGATCGGAGGCGCTGAGGTCGGGACCGTTGTCGTGGAAACAGTGCAGGACGTCCAGCGCGCGCCGGACCGCCTGGGCTCCGCCCGGAACACGTACTGCCGCGGCCTCGGTCATCCCGGGTTCACTCTCCGCTCGCTCCTCGGATGGTGCTTGCCACATTACGGGAGTTGAGTGGCGGGCCGACAGTGCAGCGAAACACTCTGTTCATATGTAATCCCACATCATGGGAAGCGAGTTGTCGGCGCGCTCGCATCCGTGGCAGGCTTCAGCCACCACCACCGACGAGCCGGAAGGAGCAGCGCCATGGCCGGCCGACGTAGAGCGATACCCACCCCCGCCCCCGCCGCTCCGGTGCCGCTCGCTCTCACACTGCGCCGTCATATCGACCTGGCGCGTGTCTCCAGCGCGGCCTGTCGCTGACCTTCGGGGACCCTCCCGGATCGTCCTGGGCCCGCCCGGAAACTCCTGGCCCGCCCGGAAACTCCTGGCCCCGTCCGGGCTTTTCCCGCTCCGGGACGCGCCGGAGGCTCCCGGCTCTCCCGGGACCCCTGACCGCCCCGGACATCCGCCGATCCGCCGATCCGCCGCGCTCCCGCGACGGCCGTGGGCCCGTCCGCGGGTGATCCGGCCGCCCCGGGTCCCGGTGACCGGCCGCGGCGCCATGGGTGGTTCGCGCCCGTGCCCGCCCCTCCTGCCCGCCGCCGCTTCCTCCCGTGCCCCGCTCCTCCCCGCGTCCGCCGCGCAGCGCCCGACCGGTCCGGTCGGGCGCACCCGGCCCAGCTCCGACCCGCTACGACGACCCCTCCGGGATGACCCCATGACGCATGCCGCCGTCCGGCCCCAGACACTCTGGTTCACCCGCTGTCCCGTGCCCACCGCCACCGGAATCGCCGCCGATCTCCGCTGGCTCGGCGACGAGTTCGCCCCCGACGGCATCGAGGTGCGCTCCCTCCAGGACGCCGCCCCCGGGGCCGACCGCGCCGCCCACTTCACCCACGAGCACTCCGCGCTGTTCCGCGAGGGCGGCAATGTGCCCGCCCTGTGGGCACGTTCACGGGGTGAGCGGACCCGGCTGATCGGGCTCACCTGGATCGAGGAGCGCCAGAGCGTGCTCGTCGCGCCGGGATCCGGCATCCGGGGCGCCGAGGCGCTGCGCGGACTGCGGATCGCCGTGCCGAAGCACCGCATCGCCATCGACTTCTGGCGGGCCATGGCCCTGCGGGGCTTCGAGGGCGCGCTCGCCTCCGCCGGACTGGGCCTCGTGGACGCCGTACCCGTGGACATCCCGGCCGACGGGCACGAGGGGCAGTGGGCCGCCGAGCTCGCCGCACTGCGGCGCGGGGACGTCGACGCGGTGTACGTGAAGGGCGCACTCGCGGTCGAGGCGGCCCGGCGCTCCGGTGCGGAGGTCGCCGTCGAACTCGACGAACTGCCCGACCGCCGCTTCCGGGTCAACAACGGAACCCCCCGTCCGATCACCGTCCACCAGGACCTTCTGGACGAGCATCCCGGCCTCGTCGACCGCTTCCTCGCCGTTCTGCTCAGGGCGGCAGACTGGGCCACCGGCCGGCCGGACGAGGTCGCCCGGATCCTCGGCGCCGAGACCGGGGCCGGCGCCGACGGCATCGCGGGCGCCTACCGCCCCGGCACCCACCTCACCCTCCACCCCGATCTGTCACCGCAGCGCCTCGCCCTGCTCGCCCAGCAGGAGACCGCGCTGCACGCCCATGGATTCCTGCACGGGCGTGTCGACATCGCCGCCTGGGCCGACCCCGGACCGCTCCGCCGCGCCGCCGCCCTCAACAGCGGGCGGCCCGCCCCCACCGGTCCGGGCACCGACCCGGCCGGCACCCCCGACGCCAGCACCCCCGACGCCCCCACGCCTTCCGCATCCCGAGCCCCGAGGACTCCCGCCCCATGAACGTGACCCGACCACTCCGCAAGGCCGCACTCCCCGCCCTCCTCACGGCCACCGCGCTGCTCGCGCTCCCCGGATGCGGCACATCCGGGGACGACGGCGCCACCGGCTCCGGTGCGGGCAGCACGGTCACCGTGCGCATCCCCGACCCCGGGAACTCCGGAGTGCTCGCCCTCGGCAAGAAGGACGGCAGCCTCGACAAGGCGCTGGGCAAGGTGGGCGCCAAGGTGCGGTGGACCGGCAGCGCCGGTCCCTTCGCCCCGGCCGCCCAGGCGATGAACGCCGACCAGCTCGACATCGCCACCGGCTCCATCACCTCCGGCATCACCTCGCTCGCCCAGCGCCCCGGCTTCAAGTTCTTCACCGCCGTCGCCCCGGACGCGGCGGGCGAGGGCATCCTCGTCCGCGACGGCTCCGGCATCGAGTCCGTCGCCGACCTCGTCGGCCGGAAGGTCGCCGTCAACCAGGGCGGCACCGGCGAGTACCTGCTGCTCAAGGCCCTCGCCAAGGCGGGCATCCCGGCCGACCGGGTGGAGCGCGTCTATCTGCGCCCCGACCAGACCGCCGCCGTCTTCAACGCGGGCAAGGTCGACGCCTGGGCCGTCTGGGCCACCTACGCCGTCGCCGAGATCGGCAGCGGCAAGGCCCGCTTCGTCGCCGACGGCACCGCCATCGGCTCCGACAACTACAGCCTGAACGCCGTCCGTACGGACTTCGCCGAACAGCACCCCGAAGTCGTCAAGGCCCTCTACCGGTACCTCCACGAGGCCAGCGCCGAGGAGAAGCGGGACCCGGCCGCCTATCTGAACGTCTTCACCGACGTCGGCCCCACCGCCGTCACCGGCAGGGCCAAGGAGGTCCAGACCGGCTTCACCGCCCAGGGCGGCACCGTCGACCCGATCGGCCCCGAGGACATCACCCGCTTCAAGGGCGTCGCCGCCTTCTACGCCGAGCAGAAGGTCACCAGGACCGAGGTCGACGTCGCGGCCCATCTCCTCGACATCGAGAAGCTGACATGAGCGACACCGCGACCGCCCCGCTCGTCACCCCACGCCCGCAGGTGCGCCGACCCCGCGGCCGCACCTACTCCCTGACCGTCCGCGCACTGGGCCCCGTGGCCCTGCTCGCCCTGTGGTGGACGGCATCGGCGACCGGAGTCCTGACCGCGGACGTGCTGGCATCGCCCGCCGAGGTCATCCGCGCGGTGGGGGAGCTGTGGGGCGACGGACAGCTGCCCGACGCGCTCACCACCTCCCTGACCCGCTCGGGTCTGGGCCTGCTCATCGGACTGGCCGCCGGGCTCACCCTCGGCATCACCACCGGATTCACCCGGCTCGGCGACGAACTGCTCGACTCCTCGCTCCAGACCCTGCGCACCGTCCCGTTCCTCTCCCTGGTGCCGCTGTTCATGGTCTGGTTCGGCATCAACGAGACCGCCAAGATCCTGCTCATCGCCGTCGCCACCACCTTTCCGATGTACGTCTCGACATCGAGCGGCGTGCGCGACACCGACCCCAAACTCATCGAGGCGATGCGCAGCTTCGGCATGAGCCGCCTCGGCATCGTCCGCGAGGTCGTCCTGCCCGGCGCCCTGCCGTCCCTGCTCGCCGGACTGCGCCTGTCGATGACGCTCAGCGTCATCGCGCTCATCGCCGCCGAGGAGATCAACGCCACCGAGGGCATCGGCTATCTGATGTCCCAGGCCCAGAGCTACGCACGCACCGACATCCTCGCCGTCTGCATCCTCGTCTACGGCCTGCTGGGCCTGAGCGCCGACATCGCCGTACGGCTGCTGGAACGTGTCCTGATGCCCTGGCGTACCCCCCAGGGAGCCTCCCGATGACCGGCCACGGGACGACCGCGCCCGCCGTACGCGTACGAGGACTGCGCCGGGTCTTCGGCGCCCGCGCCGTGCTCGACGGCCTCGAACTGGACATCGCCCGGGGCGAGTTCGTCGCACTGCTCGGGGCGAGCGGCAGCGGGAAGACCACCCTGCTGCGCATCCTGGGGGCCCTGGACCGCGCGGACGGGGGAGAGGTGCTGGTCCCCGAGGCCCGCACCGTCGTCTTCCAGGAACCCCGCCTCGTACCGTCCAAGAAGGTCCTCGCCAATGTGACCGTCGCCCTGCCGCGCGGCCGCTCCACGGACGGCCTGCGGGCGCTGGCCGAAGTCGGCCTCGAACGGCACGCCGAGGCCTGGCCCGCCACCCTCTCCGGAGGCGAGGCCCAGCGCGTCGCGCTCGCCCGCGCCCTGGTCCGGGAGCCCGAACTGCTGCTGCTGGACGAGCCGTTCGCCGCGCTGGACGCGCTGACCCGGCTGAAGATGCAGGACCTGGTCGGTGAGCTGTGCCGCAGGCACCGCCCCGCCGTGCTCCTCGTCACCCATGACGTCGACGAGGCGGTACGGCTGGCCGACCGGGTCGCCGTCCTGCGCGACGGCCGGCTCGTCACGGACGAACCGGTCGCCGTCGGCCGGCCGCGCGAACCGGGCGACCCCGCGTTCGCCGGGCTGCGCAGACGCCTGCTCCACGACCTCGGGGTCGAAACGCCCCCGGCCAAGTCCCCGGCCCCGCCCTCCGCGCCCGCCGCCGGTCCCGCGCCGGCTCCCGAACATGCCGAAATCGGAGTGATCTGAATGACCGTCACCATCGGTGTCCACAGCAGCAACCCGTCCCTGTTCCACCTGTACCACCTCTCCCGGCTGGGCTTCGCCCAGGAGGAGCTGGCCCCGCTCGGGGAGAGCGTCGTCTTCCACCCGTACACCAACGGCGTCCGCACCGGCGAACTCCTCACCCGGGGCGTCATCGACTTCGGCGGCACCGGCTCCACCCCGCCCGTCACCGCCCAGGCGGCGGGCCACGACCTCGTCTACACCGCCGTCTCCGCCCCGCGCCCCGAGCACGGCGCGCTGCTCGTCCCCGAGGACAGCCCGGTCCGTACCGTCGCCGGCCTCAAGGGCGCGGTCGTCCACCTGGCGATCGGCTCCTGGCAGACCCACCTCATCGCCAAGGCGCTGGACGACGCCGGTCTCTCGTACGCCGACGACATCACCGCCCGACGGAGCTCGCCGGACAGCGAACAGCTCCTTCGCACCGGGGACATCGCCGCCTGGGTCGCCCAGGGCGCCGAGCTCGCCGCCGCGCGCCGCACCGGCGGGCTGCGCACCCTCGTGCGTACCGGCGACGTCATCACCGACCGGTCCGTGTTCTTCACCCGCCGCGACTTCGCGGAGAGCAGGCCCGAGGTCGTCGAGGCGCTCCACCGGGCCCTTCGGCGCGCGGACGACTGGGCCGCCGCCCACCCGCGCCGGGCCGCCGAGATCGCCGCCGCCGACCTGGGCGGCGAGGCCGACGACTGGGAGAGCGCGCTGCGTGCGCTGCCCTGGCGGATCGAGGCGGTGACGGAGGAATTCCTCGCCGAGCAGCAGGAGGCCGCCGACATCTTCCACCGCACCGGCTTCATCGAGCGGCCCGTGACCGTCGCCACGGCCGTCGCCCGCCCGTCCGGCGCCGCGACGAAGGCGGCCTGAGCGTCATGCCGACCGAAGTCCTCTGGTACATCATCCCGCGCGAGGGCGCCTACCCCTGGGAGCCCGCGGGGCGCCGGCCCGTCGACCTCGGCTATCTGAGCCGTCTCGCGGGTACGGTCGAACAGCTCGGCTACAGCGGTGCGCTGCTCGCCACCGACCTGTACGACGTCTGGCCGCTCGGCAGCGCGCTCGCCGCCTCCACCAGCACCCGGTTCAAGCCGCTGCTGGCCGTCCACCCGGGCCTGATCTCGCCGACCCTGCTGGCCAAGATGGCACTGAGCTTCGACACGCTGTTCGGCGGCAGGCTGCGCTTCAACGTGGTCAACGGCTCGACCAGGTCCCTCCAGGAGTACGGACTCCATGTGGAGCACGACGAGCGGTACGCACTGAGCGCCGAGTACTGGTCGATCGTGAAACGGCTGACCGCGGGCGAGGTCTTCGACCACCGGGGACGTTTCTACGACCTGAAGAACGCGGGCGCCTCCTTCCGTGAGCTGAGGCCCGTCCAGGACCCGCACATCCCGCTCTGGTTCGGCGGCTCCTCCGCGCCCGGCATCGAGATGGCGGCCGAACACGTCGATGTGTTCCTCACCTGGGGCGAACCTCCGCACCTGCTCAAGGAGAAGCTGGACCGGGTGCGCGCACGGGCCGCCGCGTACGGCCGCACGCTCCGCATCGGGCTGCGGCTCCACCTCATCGTCCGCGACACCGAGGACGAGGCCTGGGCGGCGGCCGACCGGCTCCTGGACGTCACCAGCGGGGCGACGTACGCACGGCAGCTCGGCGACCGGGCGGGGGAGGACGGCGTCGGCTGGCAGCGCCAGTTCCGCCAGCACGGCGGCAAGGTGCCCGCCAGGGCGCGGGAACTGGAGGTCCACCCCAACATGTGGCCGGGCATGAGCCTGTTCCGACCGGGTCCCGGCACCGCGGTGGTGGGGTCGACGGCCCAGGTCGTCGAACGGCTGCGGGAGTTCCAGGACCTCGGCGTCGACACCTTCATCCTCTCGGGCAACCCGCTGCTGGAGGAGGCCTACC
The DNA here is from genome assembly GCF_026341775.1 of Streptomyces sp. NBC_00654. Lineage (NCBI taxonomy): Bacteria > Bacillati > Actinomycetota > Actinomycetes > Kitasatosporales > Streptomycetaceae > Streptomyces > Streptomyces sp. NBC_00654. Next base: position 3,316,942 of record NZ_JAPEOB010000001.1, read on the forward strand.
GGGTCGCGGAGACGGTGCTCCCGGCCCTCGGCGTACGCCGCTGAGCCGAGGAGGAGGGCGACGCGCCGCCGCAATGCCTCGGCCGCCCCGGACGGCCGCGCCTACGCTGGCCGGCATGGCGTACACGCGGTCATCACCGGCTCGGGGCAGGACGGCCCGGCCCCGTCCGGCCCGTCCGGTCCGTCCGGACGGCCGGGACGGCCGGGACGCGGTCGTGACACCGGTCCGCGCGGGCGTGCGGGGGCAGCGCTTCACCCCTTCGGCCGAGCGCTTCCACGGTCGGCCGGAGGGCGCGGAACGCCCCTCCGCCCGGGGGCCCGTCCATCCCGCGCCGCCCGCCCGCCGCCCGGTCCGCGCCGTGCCCCCGGCCCCGCGCGGACTGCGGCTGTCCGTACCCGGTGCCAGACTCGGAGAGTCAGGAGAAAGACCGCGTATCAGGACGAGCGAGACAACGGGACTCGCTGAAGGAGCACATATGCTCAGCCCCAGCTTCGTCGACGGCGCTCCCAACTGGATCGACCTCGGCACGCCCGATCTCGACGGTGCCACCGCCTTCTACCGCGGCCTGTTCGGCTGGGACCTGCTCCCCGGGGGCCCGGAGACGGGCGGCTACGGGATGTACACGCTGGGCGGCCGCACGGCCGCCGGTGTGATGACGGTCCCCGACAGCGAGTCGAAGAGCGCGTGGTCGGTCTACTTCCAGACCTCCGACGCCTCCGCCACGGCCAGGAAGGTCGAGCAGGCGGGCGGCACCGTGCCGTTCGAGCCGATGGACGTCATGGAGTTCGGCCGCATGGCCGGCTTCAACGACAACGCCGGGGCGTATTTCGGTGTCTGGCAGCCGAAGGAGAATCCCGGGCTCGGCGTCATCCAGGACCCGGGCTCCTTCCTCTGGGCCGAGCTCTACACCCCGGACGTGCCCGCGGCCGCCGCGTTCTTCCGGAAGGTCTTCGGCTGGCGGACCGAGGAGATGCCGTTCGAGGGCAGCGACTACACGTACACCGTCCTGCGCACCGTCGGCACCGGACCCGACCTGGGCTTCGGTGGTCTCGTCCCCTTCGCGGACGCACCGGCCCAGGCGGCGCTGGGCCCGCACTGGCTGCCGTACTTCACGGTCGACGACGTCGATGCCACGGTGGCCGAGGCCGCACGGCTCGGCGGCAGGGAGACCCTGGCGGCCATGGACGTACCGGAGGTGGGCAGGATGGCGAATCTCGCCGACCCCTACGGTGCGGTCTTCGCGGTGATGAAGCCCGAGCCGAGACAGGCGGGCTGACCGGCCGTAGCACCGGGACACCGGGGCGGGCGCACACGCGACGTCCGTCCCGGGCCCGGTCCGCCCGTGCTGTCCCCCTGATTGATGAATCGTTGATCGGTCGTTTATCGCGACCGGGCACCGTGGGGCCCATGCTGATCAACACCGTGACCGACGACGCGCTCGCCTGGCAGGAGACCGCGCTGTGCGCGCAGGCCGGGCCCGAGTTCTTCTTCCCGGCCCCGGGCAGCTCGACGCGCGAGGCCAAGCAACTGTGCAACGCCTGCGAGGGACGGGTGGCCTGCCTGGAGTACGCACTCGCCAACGACGAGCGGTTCGGCGTCTGGGGCGGCCTCTCCGAGAAGGAGCGCGAGCACCTGCGCAGAGTCGGTCGCGACAGGGCCTGACGCGGGCCCCGTACGCACCCCCGTACGCACTCACGCACTCCCCTACGTATCCCTGTACATATTCATGAGGACGCGGCGGTAACTGTTCGTTAGTATCTGCCCTACGCCCGGATGTAGCGCAGAGGCAGGCGCACCGGTCTCCAGAACCGGACACATCGGTTCGAATCCGGTTGTCCGGGCGGACCGGCTCCCCTCGGGGCCCCGTAGCGCAGAGGCAGACGCGTCCGTATGGCATACGGAAGGACGCCGGTTCGAATCCGGCGGGGGTCACGGGGGGAGCAGGACGATGGATCCGCACGCGGCGGCAGGGGACCGTGACCGCACGGACGGGGGCGGCGCTCGCGCGACCGGGCACCGGGACGCGGACGAGGCCGGGCACCGCCGTCCGGTCACCGGCACGCGGGTCACCGATCAGGAGCTGGCGGACTTCAGCCGGCTCGTCGGGCGGCTCCGCGCGCTTCGGGCCGATGACCCGGTCCGGCTCCGTGCCGAGCAGGTCGCCGCCTCGTTCACCCGCGACGGCCGGGTCAAACGCCGCAAGGCGCTCGGCGACCGGAGCGCCGACGCGGACGCCGCCGTCGTCTCGGCCACCGCGACGGGCGCCCTCGGACGGCGTGAGGACGCGCCCCTGGCCACGCCGCCCGACGACTCCGCTCCCGCGGGTGTGCTGAACCGCTCGCACCGCTGCTACGTCTGCAAGTCGCCCTACCGGCAGGTCGATTCCTTCTACCACCGCCTCTGCCCGGACTGTTCGGCGCGGAACCGGGCCCGCCGGCGGCTCTCCACCGACCTGTCCGGACGCCGGGCCCTGCTCACCGGAGGCCGTGTCAAGATCGGCTTCCAGCTGGCGCTGATGATGCTCAGGGACGGTGCCGAACTCCTCGTCACCACCCGCTTCCCGCACGACCTGCTGCGCCGGTTCCGGGCCGTGGACGACAGCCCGGAATGGTTCGGCCGGCTGACCGTGCTCGCTGTGGACCTCCGCGACCCGCGCCAGGTCCTCGGGCTCTGCGAGCGTCTCAGGGCAGCCGGTGAACCCCTCGACATCCTGGTCAACAACGCGGCGCAGACCGTACGGCGGCCACCCGGGGCCTACGCCCTGCTCACCGCGGGAGAGCGGGGGGCGTTGCCGCCCGGGGTGATCGGCGCGCCCGGCTACGCGCCGATGGCCGCCGTCGAGGGCCCGTCCGCCCGCGGCGCCCTCGCCCTCCTGCTGCCCGACGCCGACGAGGCGGGGCTGCTGCCGGACACCGCACCCGTCAACTCCTGGTCCGCGCGCATCGGTTCGATCGATCCCGCCGAACTCCTGGAGACCCAGCTGGTCAACGCGCTGGCGCCCGCGCTGCTCTGCGACCGGCTGCTGCCGCTTCTGCTGGCCGCGCCGGCGCCGCGCCGCTACATCATCAATGTGACGGCGGTGGAAGGGCGGTTCGCGGTGCGCAACAAGACGGGCGGACATCCGCACACCAACATGGCCAAGGCCGCGCTGAACATGCTCACCCGCACCAGCGGTGCCGAACTCGCCGCGCAGGGCGTGCACATGTGCGCCGTGGACACCGGTTGGATCACGGACGAGAACCCGGCGCCGAAGAAGCACAGGCTCGCCGCCGGAGGCTTCCGTACCCCGTTGGACATCGTCGACGGAGCGGCCCGCGTCTACGACCCGATCGTGCGGGGCGAGGCCGGATCGCCCCTGTCCGGCGTCTTCCTCAAGGACTACGAGGTGGCGGCGTGGTGACCCCCGGGACGCCGCCCCCATGGACGGGGCAGCTCGTGGATACGGTGCGTAAACCTCTGGGGTGATCCTGTCCGGCACGGCAGAATCACCCCATGACCGAAGCTCAGCCCCTCGTCCTGGCCTGCACCCTCCTCGACGCCCTGGAGCCCCTGCCCTACCCGCTGCGCATGCGGGAACTCGCCGTGCGCGCACGGCGCCTGGCCGCCGACGGGGTGCTGCGGCCGGTCCTGGAGGAGCTGGAGGGCGGCGATCCGTACGAGCGTCATCTCGCCGTCGTCGCGGCCGCCGTGGGCGGCGACGCCGGGTGGATCGGGGCGAGGATCGCCGACGGGGACTCACGGGTCCGGGGCGTGGCGCTGCGGGTGGCGCGCAGTCTCGCCGTACCGGACACCGCCTACGAGGCGGCGCTCGACGACGCGCCGGCCGCCGTACGCCGTCATCTGATCCGGGCGATCGTCGCCGACCGCCGCACCGGCCTCGCCGACCGGCTGATAGACCCCCTGCGGGAGACCTGGGGCGACGCCGAGGCCTCCCGGCTGCTGCCCGGCTGTTCGGCCGGCGTGGTGGACCGCCTGCTGCCCGGACTGTTCCGCTCCGTGAGCGGCTGGAGCTCGCTCGGCGCCCGCCACCCCCGCCCGTTCCTCGACGCAGCCGAACGCGACCTGGCGGCGCGGCCCGGGACACGGCGCGACGACTGGTGGCAGTGGTACGGCCACGACCGCGGGGTCACCGCCGCCGCGGCGCACCTCCCGCACCGGGTCCTCGACCTCCTGGAGCGCCATGGGCCCTCCGCGCTTCCGGTGCGCCGAGGGCTCGGCGAACTCCTCGCCGCCGACCCGGTCCGCTTCGTACGGCTGTTCCTCGGACCCGACGGGTTCGCGCTGCCACCGAGCGGAGTGTTCAGCGGGGTGCTGCTGCGCCGCCTCGCCCGGACGGTCCCCGAGGCGCTCCTCGTCGAACTCGGCCGGACCGCGGCGGACTCCGGGGATCTGCTCGCCCGGCTGACCCTGGCCCTGCCGCCGGGCCGCCGCGGCCCCTTCTGCGAAGCGGTCCTCGACAACCGGAGCGAGGGCACGGCCCGCACCGTCGACACCACCCTGCTGGACGTGCTGCCCCGGAGCCATGTGGCGGCCGTGGCCCGCCGGATGGCCGCGCGGGCCCGGGACCGGGGCGCCGACCGGAACACGGTGCTGCTCGCCGAGTCGTATCTGCCGGTCGCGGAGGTACGCGAACGGCTGCTGGACGCGACACGCGCGCCCGCCGCCGACGACCGCGCCGAAGGCTGGTCGCTGCTCATCCGCAACGCGGGCCGCTCCGCCGACCCGGCCGCCGTCGCCACCGTCCTCGACGACATGCTCCGGCTGCGCAACGAACAGGACCCGGTCCGTTCCGCCGCGCTGCGCGCCCTGCTCACCACCTCGCCCGCGCTCTGCACGGACGCCGTGGAACCCCTGCTGGACCGGATCGCCGCCGACGCGGTGGAGGCCCGTGACTCCTCGGCGACGACCCGGTCGGCGCTCAGCGCGTTCGCCGTGGCCGTCCTGCGCGAGCACGCGGTCACCGGGCAGCGTGCCCTGCTCAACTGGGCCCTGCGCACCCTCGTCCGGATCACTGGGAACAGCGGCAGCGCGGATCTCGGCCGGCTCGACAGGACCCTGCGCCGAGGCCAGGAGCACACCGTGTTCGAGGCCCTGCGGCCCTGGCTGGAAGCGGGGGCCGAACGGTCGGACTACGGGCTCGTCCTCGCCCTCACCCGGGCCGTCGGACGCCGCGCCGCCGCCATGCCCGGCCTTCAGGAACTGCTCCGGCAGGCCGTCCTCTACGGTGACGACTCCGGCGCCCGCGCCGCCATCGGGCTGTGGCTGGAGCCGTCCGCGCACCAGGACGAGCGCGTCGAGCGCGTCCTGGACCGCGACCCCTCGGCGGCGGCCCTGCCCGCGGTGCGGCGGGTGCTCACCGGACGCCGTACCGATCTGCTCGACCGCTTCCTCGGGGAATCACCGCCCTGGGGACGGTTCCTCGGTCGCGCCACCCCGTGGACCGTTCCCGTGGGGGCCGACGCGGTCCGCTGGGTGCCGCGTCAGCACCGGGCGGCCGCGCGGGACCTGGAACGGACCGCCCGGGACGAGGGACTGCCGCTGCGGTTCCGGGCGGCGGCCATCGGGCAACTGGCCGGTCTGCCGGGGATCGGCGCCGATGCCCTGCGCCCCTGGACCGGTTCGCCCACCGTCGTGCTGGCCGAGGCGGCGCTCGCCGCCCTCGCCCGTACCGACAGCCCGGCCGAGGTGCTGCCCGACCTGCTGGCACACACCGGGGACGACCGAGCCCGCGTCGCGGTCCACGCGGCGGGCCGGGCCTCCCTCCTCGTACGGCCGTCCCTGCTGGAGGAGTTGCTGGCCGCGCGCACCGCGCCCGGCACCGGCAAGGTGACCAGCCGCAAGGAGGTGGTGCGGCTGGCGGCGGTCCGGCTGCCCACCGCGCGCGCGGCGGCGCTGCTCGCCCACGCGTACGGGCTTCCCGGCCAGCACCCCGATGTACGGGCCGCCTGTGTGGCGTTCGGCACGGCACTGCTCGACGACGAGCGCATGTGGGACGTGATGACCGACGCGGCGGGGGGCGACCGCGCGCTGCGCTCCGCCGTACTGCGCGCGCACCCGGCGGAGCTGGCCGCCGGGCACCGGCAGCGGTACGCCCGGCTGGTCCAGCGGGTCTGCGACACCGACGACGAGGAACTCGCCGCCAGGGGCCACCACGCGCTCGCCCGCTGGCTGCCGTGGGCGCCCGAGGCGTGCGACGTCCTGGTGGACGCGATCACCTTCCTGGACCGGCGCGGGACCTGGCGGTCCGCGGCCGACGCGCTGATCGCCGCCGCCGGGGCGGCCCCGGAGGCGGCGGACGCGCTGAACCGGGTACTGACGGCACTGGCCACCGACGACACGGCCGATGAGGCGGGCGCGGAGCGGGACAGGCCCGCCCGGCAGCGGGTGGTGTACCTGGCCGAGGCGCTCGGCCGGCGGACCGCGGCCCGGCGCGGGCGGACGCGGCCGGTGCTCAGCGCCGCCGGGGAGGTCCTCGCCGGATACCGGGACCTCGTGCCGCAGGCCGCCGATCTGCTCGCGCACGCCGTGGACCTGGACGCGGAGGCGGAGGCGGTGCACTCCGCACTGGTCCGGCTCGCCGCGCTGCACCGCGGACGTCCGGTGCTCGCCGCCCGTACCGCGCGCACCCTCGGCCGGCGGACGGCCGCTCCGGACACGGCGCCGGCCGGCGACCTCGACACCCTGCTCGTCGTCGCCGCGCGCCTCACGGAAGGCGGTGATCCCGCCGAGGGGCTGTTCGCCGCGGAACTGACGGTGGCCGGCGGCCGGCGCACCGGCTGGACGGGCCCCTGGCGCACCCGGCTGCGCATGCTGCGCCAGCACCCGTCCGCCGATGTACGGGACGTGGCGTACGCGGAGGTGACCGCACCGGAGTGACGGGCCGGGGGAGAACGGCGCGAGCGCCGGACGGCCCGTGGTGGGGCTGTCCGGCGCTCGGTGGAGCGGGACCGGTCCTGGAGCGGTCAGGACCGGCCGGGAGTGGTCAGGACCGGCCGCGCGCGGCCATCCGCGCCTTGCGGGCGGCGAGCTTCTCGTCGAACTTCGACGCCTCGCCGTCCAGGCCGCCCATGTACAGGCCCAGTTCCTCCTGCGCCTTCAGCCCCTCCGGGCCGAGCCCGTCGATGTTGAGGACCTTCAGGAAGCGCAGGACCGGCTGGATCACGTCGTCGTGGTGGATGCGCATGTTGTAGATCTCGCCGATCGCCATCTGCGCGGCGGCCCGCTCGAAGCCGGGCATGCCGTGTCCGGGCATCCGGAAGTTCACGACGACATCGCGCACGGCCTGCATGGTCAGGTCCGGGGCGAGCTCGAAGGCGGCGCCCAGGAGGTTGCGGTAGAAGACCATGTGAAGGTTCTCGTCGGTCGCGATCCGGGCCAGCATCCGGTCGCAGACCGGGTCGCCCGACTGGTGGCCGGTGTTGCGGTGCGAGACCCGGGTCGCCAGCTCCTGGAAGGCCACGTACGCGACGGAGTGCAGCATCGAGTGACGGTTGTCCGACTCGAAGCCCTCCGCCATGTGCGCCATGCGGAACTGCTCCAGCTTGTCCGGGTCGACGGCGCGCGAGGTGAGCAGGTAGTCACGCATCACGATGCCGTGCCGGCCCTCCTCCGCCGTCCAGCGGTGCACCCAGGTGCCCCAGGCGCCGTCGCGGCCGAAGAGGGAGGCGATCTCGTGGTGGTAGCTGGGGAGGTTGTCCTCGGTGAGGAGGTTCACCACCAACGCGATCTTGCCGATGTCGGTCACCTTGGACTGGTCCGGCGCCCACGGGTCGCCGTCCTCGAAGACGCCGGGGAAGTTCCGGCCGTCCGAGAACGGGACGTACTCGTGGGGCATCCAGTCCTTGGCCACCTTGAGATGGCGGTTGAGTTCCTTCTCCACCACCTCTTCCAGCGCGTACAGCAGCTGGGCGTCGGTCCACGCCTTCGAACTGCCGAGGTGGGGAGAGGTGATCGTCACGGGGAGCTCCTGGGGACGGGAGAATTACCTACGGCTTCGTAGGTTACGTGACCGTAGGTTAAAGCGGCGGTAAGGCCGAAGCCAAGCCCGTCCCTGCGGATGCCCGGTTGCGTACCGTTATGTGTGCAGGTCACGGGCGTGCGCGAGCCCGGTTCCGCTGTTCCCGGCCGACTGTTCGTGGCCCGCTTCTCTGCCCGTGTCCCGGCGCAGACAGGCCGCCGTGAACGAGGCGGGGTGTGCGGAGAGCGCCGCCGGGGTGCCTTCGAAGACCAGCTCGCCGCCGTTCCGGCCGCCGTCTGGGCCGAGGTCGATCACCCAGTCCGCCCGCTTGACCACATCCATGTTGTGCTCGACGCAGATCACGGTGTTGCCCGCGTCGACCAGCCGGTCCAGCAGGTCCACCAGGGTGCCGGTGTCCGCCATGTGCAGACCGGTGGTCGGCTCGTCCAGGACGTACACGCTGCCGGTGCGGTGCAGCCGGGTCGCCAGCTTGATGCGCTGGCGCTCGCCGCCCGAGAGCGAACCGAGGGGCCGGCCCAGGGTGAGGTAGGTGAGTCCGACCTCGTCGAGCGCCCGCAGTTTCCGCAGCAGCGCCGGATCCTCGAACAGCTCCACCGCCTGGGACGCCGTCATGTCCAGTACGTCGACGATGGACCTGCCGCCGACCCGGTGCCCGAGCACGTCGTCGTGGAAACGGCGTCCCTGGCAGGCTCCGCAGGTCGTGGTGACCGGGTCCATGAACGCGAGGTCGGTGAAGATCAGGCCGCGACCGGCACACTCGGCGCAGGCCCCGGAGGAGTTGAAGCTGAACAGTCCCGGATCCACGCCGTTCTCCCTGGCGAAGACCTTGCGGATGGCGTCCAGCGCGCCGATGTACGAGGCCGGGGTGGAGCGGGACGAGGCGGTGATGGCGGTCTGGTCGATGACCACCGCTTCCGGGTACGCCGCCGTGAACACCTCGGAGACCAGAGTGGACTTGCCGGAACCCGCCACCCCGGTCACCGCCGTCAGCACGCCCGTGGGGAACGACACGTCCAGGCCCTTGAGGTTGTGCAGGGCGGCGCCGGACACCGGGAGCCACCCGACGGGGGAGCGGACGGTCTCCTTGAGCGGCGTGCGGCGGCGCAGGCACCGGCCGGTGAGGGTGTCGGCCTCACGCAGCCGCTCGAAGGTCCCCTCGAAGACGACGTGCCCGCCCTCCGCCCCGGCCGCCGGACCCATGTCCACGACATGGTCGGCGACGGCCATCACATCCGGGTCGTGCTCGACGACCAGCACGGTGTTGCCCTTGTCGCGGAGCCGTACCAGCAGATCGTTGAGCCGCCCGACATCGCGAGGGTGCAGACCGATGCTCGGTTCGTCGAAGATGAACGTCAGGCCGGTGAGAGAACTCCCCAGATGGCGCACCATCTTGAGGCGCTGCCCCTCGCCGCCCGACAGTGTGGTGGTCTCCCGGTCCAGGCTGAGATAGCCGAGCCCGATTCCGGCCAGCCGCTCCAGGCGCTCGCGGGCGGCACGGGCGATCGGTGCCGCCACCGGGTCGTCGATCCTCGCCAGTACGCCGATGAGGTCGGCCACCTCCATCCGCCCGTAGTCGGCCGGGGAGAGACCGCCGATGCGGGTGGCGAGCGCGGCCGCGTTGAGCCGGGCGCCGCCGCAGGAGGCGCACACCGCCTCGACGGTGAAGCGGCGCGCGGCCTCGCGCCGCTTCTCGGAGAGCGACCCGGTGTCCCGGTTCAGGTGGAGCCGGTTGAAGCGGTCCACGACGCCCTCGAAGCGCATGTCCGCCGAGGTCGTCCGCAGATCCAGGCGGACCTTGAACCCGGCTCCGTGGAAGAGGAGCCGGCGTTCCTCCTCGGTGTACTCCCCGAGCGGCCGGTCGTTGTCGAAACGCCCCGATCCGGCGTACAGATTCCATTCCCAGCTGCCGACCGAGAGTCCGGGCAGCAGCAGGGCCCCCTCGTTCAGCGACTTCGACGGGTCCACGGCGCGGTCGAGGTCCAGGCGGACCGTGCGCCCCACCCCGTCGCATTCCGGGCACATCCCGCTGGGATCGTTGAAGGAGTACGCGGTCGCCTCGCCGGCGCTCGGGGTGCCGTGCCGGGAGAACAGCACCCGGATGACCGACCAGATGTCGGTCATCGTGCCGACGGTGGAGCGCACATTGCCGCCCAGCGGCTTCTGGTCGACGACGATGGCCGCCGACAGGTTCTCGACGGACTCGACGTGCGGCCGTTCGTACTTCGGCAGCCGGTTCCTGATGAACCAGGTGAAGGTCTCGTTCAGCTGCCGCTGCGATTCGACGGCGACCGTGTCGAAGACGACGGAGGACTTGCCCGAGCCGGAGACCCCGGTGAAGACGGTGATGCGGCCCTTGGGGAGGGCGAGGGAGACATCGCGGAGATTGTTCTCACGCGCGCCGGTGATCGTGATGTGCCGGTCCGCTTTCTGTGCCATGCCCGCGAAGCTAACGGGGATACCGGACAACTCCTGTCGGGATTCATCAGGGCGCCGGCCGGCACCCGCGGGCCCCGGGCGGTGGGCCGCTCAGAGCTGTCGGCGTACTCGGAGCGGTGTCGCACGGGGGCACGGGGCGTTCGCGGTGGTGAGTGGTGAGTGGTGGGGGGCGAGGTGGGGCGAGGTCAGAGCAGATGGTCCGCGGCGCCGGATTTCACCGCGGCGATCAGGGCGTGCATCGCCTCCATGGAGTCGCTGATGTACGTACCGGTGTCGGTGGTGGACCCGATGTAGGCCCTTCCCTGGTCGTCCCGGCCGAAGCGGAAGCAGTTCGCGCCCTCGCTGCAGAAGGCTTCGTCCCAGCTGATTTCGGTCATGATCTCTCTCCTCAGAGGTCCTGGGCTATGCGTCTGATGAAGTCACGTGACTCCTGGACGGGCAGAGCGAGCGAGCGCAGCCGATCCAACAGGCCCCGGTAGCGGCGCAGTTGCATATCGGAGTCCAGCAGCATCGAACCGTGCGAGGAATCGAGCTGCACGGTGTCGAGGTGTGCGACCGCGGCGCCGACGTAGGTGAAGGACTGCCCGGCCCCGGGGAAGCCGCCGGCCGTGAAGGGGATCACCCGGACCGTGATCCCGTCCCGCTCGGACTGGTCCAGGATGTGCGCCAGTTGGGCGCCGCTCACCTTGGGACCCCCGAACTGCATGCGCAGCGCCGCTTCGTGGATCACCGCCTCGTACAGCGGGGGACGGTCCCGCACCAGCACCTCCTGTCGGCGCAGCCGGAGCGACAGCCGGGCGAGCAGGTCCGGTCCCGGCAGCTGGGGATCGGCGGTGTCGAACACCGCCCGCGCGTGATCCTCGGTCTGCAGGAGGCCGGGGATGTGGGTTGTGGTCGATGTGCTCAACTCCACTGCATGGTATTCGAGTTCGGCGATATCGAGGAGGCTCGGAAGGAGCAGTCCGCGGTGCTCCTCCCACCACCCCCCGGCCCGTTCCTGCGCCATCTCGGCGAGCAGGTCGACCAGTCCGGAGTCCGGACAGCCGTAGTTGAAGGCCAGGGTCCGTACCCGTTCGGCACTTATGCCGAAGCGCCCCGACTCGATGTTCGGGATGCGGGTGCGGTCGACTCCCAGCAGGGCGGCGGCCTGTTGGACCGACATGCCGGACTGTTCCCTCAGCTTGCGCAGCTCGTGGCCGAGGCGTTGCTGTCTGGCTGTCGGGGTGCTCCTGGGCGGCACGGTGAGGTCCTTCCGGGTGAGGGATCGGCGAAATGACCGGAACCACACAAGTAGTAGCACTGTGCTCCGGTGTGAGCTACGGTCGGTAGCGCAAGTCTCACACGGGGCGACCGTGCCTGTGTGTGATCGCCCCCCACATGTACGAGAAATGTGAGTATCTGGATGAAGGGCGCACTCCGTGGCCTCCCGGCCTCCCTTCCCGAGGGACCCCGCCCACCGGTGCCGGACAATCTCAGCTATTCCTTCGCCCTGCCGGGCGGCGCGTACTGCGCGGGGCTGGCCCGCGGCGCGGTGCGTGAGCTGCTGGAGAGACACGGGCTCGCCGACCTGTGCGAGACGGCGGTCCTGGCGGCGTCCGAACTGGTCGCGGCGGCCTACCGGTTCACGCCCGACCGCGAGATGCTGCTGAAGGTCCACTGGCAGTTCGACGCGTTGCGCATCACCCTCTACGACCAGCATCCGGCACACGGCGCGGCCGAACGCCACGAGGCATGCCGGCAGCGCCGCAGCGAGAGCATGTGGCTGCTGGCGGCGGCGGTGGACGAGCGCGGCGGGGACTGGGGGCTGGCGCCCGCGATGACTCCCTCGGGCGGCTCCAAGACCTGGGCGTTACTGCACCGTTAGCGTCCCGCGGCGGAGAACGGTCACCCGCTGTGACGGAGGTGCGGGCGCCCGTCGGGTGTCAGCAGGTGTCGCCCAGCAGATCGGTGAGGCTGCGGTCGAGGTCCAGGAACCGGTGCTCGTCGCCGACCGGCACCATGTCCTGGGCCCGCTTCAGGAAGCGCCGGAGCTCGGCCGTACGCACATGCACCATGGCGATGCCCTCGACGGCATGGAACTCCAGCACCGTCCGCTCGTAACCGAACGGCCGCACGCGTACATCACCGACACCGGCCGGTGCGTCCACGCCCGTGGCGAGCAGTTCACGGGAGAACTCCCACGACACCTCCGTACCCCCCAGGGTCGCCGGGGCCGGGAAGGCCATGCGTACGGCGAACGGGTCCTTGCGGTCGTACTGCAAGGTGGCGGGCAGGGTCTCCATCTGCGGAGCGGATGCGACCATGCGGGCCTGCACGGACTGCTCGATAACGCTGGACAAGACCTGCTCCCTCTCGCTGCTGGGTGAACGGTTCCCGGCATGGGAGTAGACGACGGAACGCCGGGATCCGTGCACTGGCGGGTGGCGTGAGCTGCGTCACCGAACACGACGCCGCCGTCCGGACGCCCGGTTCCGGGTGCCCCACCCTGGACTGACCGCCGTCCGTGGGTTAACTTCCAGCGCCATGAGGGCCATGGGGAAGACGAGACGGCTGATGTCGCTGGCGATGTGCGGGGCGGCAGTGACCGCCGCACTGGCCGCGCCGACAGCGCAGGCGGCACCGACAGCACAGGCGGTGCCCGCGGCGCCAACAGCCCACGCGGCACTGGCATCACCACAGGCACCGGCATCACCACAGGCGCAGGCGGCGCGAGCGGAACGGGGCTGGCGGCTCACGAGCACCGGAACCGACGCACGCTTCCGCGGGCTGGCCGCCGTCAGCCGCGACACCGCCTGGGTCGCGGGAACGAAGGGTACGGTCCTGCGGACGGCCGACGGCGGCCGGAACTGGCGCACGGTGTCGCCGCCCGGCGCGGCGGACCTCGAATTCCGCGACATCGAGGCCTTCGACAGCCGCCGCGCGGTGGTGCTGGCCATCGGTGAGGGCGAGGCGTCCCGGGTCCTGCGCACCGATGACGGCGGAGCCACCTGGACGGAGTCGTTCCGTAACGCCGACCCCCGCGCCTTCTACGACTGCATGACGTTCTTCGACAGCCGCCACGGACTGGCGATGAGCGACCCGGTGGACGGGAAGTTCCGCATCCTGTCCACGGCGGACGGCGGCCGGAACTGGAAGGTCCTGCCCTCCACCGGGATGCCCGCGGCCCAGCCCGGCGAGGCGGGCTTCGCCGCGAGCGGCCAGTGCCTGGTCAGCTCGGGTCCGAAGGACGTCTGGCTGACCACCGGCGGCGCGGCCACCGCACGGGTGCTGCACTCCGGGGACCGCGGCCGGACCTGGACGGCGACCGAGTCCACCGTCCCGGCGGGGGACCCGGCGCGAGGCGTCTTCGGCGTCGCCTTCCGCGACCGGAAGCACGGCATCGCGGTCGGCGGCGACTACCGTCCTGACCAGGCGTCACCGAACGCCTCGGCGGTGACCGCCGACGGCGGCCGCCACTGGCGCAGGTCGGCGACCCCGCCCGCCGCCTACCGCTCCGGTGTCACCTGGCTGCCGCACAGCAGGTCCGCCGCGCTGGCCGTCGGCCCGACCGGCACCGACCTCACACGCGACGGCGGCCGTACCTGGCGCACGGTCGACACGGGTTCGTACGACACCGTCGACTGCACCCCCGACTTCGGCTGCTGGGCCGCCGGGGAGCGCGGCAGGGTGGCCCGGCTCGGTTTCTGAGGCTGCCCGGCCGCACGGCTATCGGACGGGCAACTGCTGCTTGTACGGGGTCAGTTCGGGCGAGGTCTTCGTCGCGATGAACTCGGTGATCCGGTAAGCGCACACCTGGTGTGCCGCGAAGGGGTCGGCCGCCACGATCTTCTCGATCTGCCGGCGGTCGTCCCCGACCGCCATGATCACCCCGCCGTCCCGGGGATTCTTGCGGCCCGAGGCGATGAACACGCCCGCCGCGTACTGCTCGTCCAGCCAGCTGACGTGGTCCCGCATCAGCGCGTCGACGCGCTCGACCGGAGCGGTGTAGGTCAATTCGAGTACGAACATGATCGTCAGGCTACGGGATCCCGGCCACCCGCCGGGTCCGCCCGGCGGCCGTGCGCGGGAGCCCCCGGCCCGCCGGCCCGCCGCGTCCGTACGCGCGCCCGCCAGGGACTGCGGGACAGCCCTTAAGCTGGGCCGCACTATGACGAATCTCCCCATGCCGGCCGACGGGCTGCCCGCCGTCGAGACGCCCGCCGACGAGGCCGAGGCACGAGCGATCCAGGACGCCCTGCGTTCGCGGGTGGTGCTCGACGAGGCCGGGCCGGAACCCGGAGCCGGCCTGGTGACCGGGGTGGATGTCGCCTACGACGAAGAGCGGGACATCGTCGTCGCGGCGGCCGTCGTCCTGGACGCCGCGACCCTGGACGTGGTCGACGAGGCCACCGCCGTCGGCCGCGTCACCTTCCCGTACATCCCCGGTCTCCTCGCCTTCCGGGAGATGCCCACCGTGCTGGCGGCCCTGGAGTCGCTGACCGTCGACCCCGGCGTCGTCATCTGCGACGGCTACGGGCTGGCCCACCCGCGCCGCTTCGGGCTGGCCAGCCACCTGGGCGTCCTCACCGGCCTGCCGGTCATCGGCGTCGGCAAGAACCCGTTCACCTTTTCGTACGAAGCCCCCGGGCCCCTGCGCGGCGACACCTCACCGCTGCTCGACGGCGACGAGGTGGTGGGCCGGGCCCTGCGTACCCAGAACGGCACGAAGCCGGTCTTCGTCTCCGTCGGCCACCGGATCGGCCTGGACAACGCCTGCGCCCACACGCTGCGGCTGGCCCGCCGCTTCCGGCAGCCGGAGACGACCCGCATGGCCGACGCGCTGTGCCGGCAGGTGCTGCGCGAGGAGACCGCCCGGGTGTCCGCCCCGGACGACGGCGCCGGCGGCGCGGACGGCGACAGCGGCGACGGTCCTGAGCGGCGTTCCTGAGTACGCGTACGGATAGCGCCTGCCGATCTTGATCGGCAGGCTGGTACGTATGAACACTTCTCGTACAGCCATCCGCACGGCACCGCTGCACCCCGCCCAGCGCCGGATCGCGGTGGGCATGCTGCTCGGCGGTGCCGTGGGGCTCGTCTGGCTGGGGGCGATCCTCTACACCCTGGTGGCCTGGCTCCTGTGACGGCCGCGACCCCCGAAGGGCCGTTTCAGCGAACCGCCGCGACCCGGAAGCCCAGCCCGGCCGACCTCAGCCGTTCCAGCAGTGCGTCCCCCATCGCCACCGCCGTCGTGACCTGCCCGGAGCTCGCCGGCAACTCGTCCAGGGCCAGGCAGAGCGCCGACTCGGCGAGCATCTTGGCCGTCTCGTCGTAGCCCGGGTCGCCGCCCGACACCTCCGTGAACACCCGGCGGCCACCGCCCTCGCCGACGAAGCGGACCGTGAACCAGCTGCGCTTCCTGCGCTGTGCGTCGGGGCCGTCCCCCGGTTCGTAACGGCTCATCAGCCACTCGCGCACGGACGCGATCTGGGCCGCCCCCAGCAGGGTGCCGAGTGCCGCCGTCCCGCCGACGGCCACCGGCAGGTGCTTCACCGAGGCGAAGTGGCGATAGCGGAAATCTGGGCCGTAGCGCTCCAGTGCGCGGGCCGAGCGTCCGATGATCTGCGGGTCCACCGTCGGCAGCGGAAGCGCCCAGGTGCCGGTCTGCGGACTGAAGTGCGGGGTGCCCAGAGGGGCCCGGACCCGCCGGCCGACGAGCCGGGGCTCGTGCAGACGCCGCTCCCCGGCCGCCCGGAGCATCTGCGGGCCGCGCCCCATCGCGGTCAGCGCGGAGGCGAACGTACCGCCGGAGAAGACCGCGTTGCTGCGGACGAAGCCGTCGACGGTGATCGGTACGTCGCGGGGCAGCTGCTGGACCGTGAAGTACACGCCCAGGTCGTGCGGCACCGAGTCGAAGCCGCAGGCGTGCACGAGGCGCGCTCCCGTCTCGCGGGCCCGCGCGTCGTGCGCCAGATACATCCGGTCGATGAACTCCGCCTCGCCGGTGAGGTCCACGTAGTCCGTCCCGGCCTCGGCACAGGCGGCGAGGAGCTTCTCGCCGTACCAGACGTAGGGGCCCACCGTGGTGGCCACCACCCGGGCGGACTCGGCGAGTTCGCCCAGCGCGGCGGCGTCGTCCGCGTCCGCCTCCAGCAGCGGCAGTCCGGCGCAGCCCGGCTCGATCGCGGTGAGGCGCTCGCGCAGCCGCTCCAGCCTGGTCCGGTCGCGGCCCGCCAGCGCCCAGCGGAGACCGGCCGGGGCGTGCGCGGCCAGATATTCGGCGGTGAGCACGCCCACGAACCCGGTGGCACCGAAAAGGACGACGTCATAAGGGCGTTTCGCCCCGTTCTGCCTGTTCACTCATACCTCCGCAGGGGCCGGTGCCGATGTGGCAGGCAGAGGGTAGCGGAGCCGGAGGCGGTGGCGCGTGGCCGGGCGGGGGAGTGATGGGGCAGGATCGAGGGGAGCAAACCAAGCGCTTGCTCTGCTCCCGGGGCCGTCCGCGCGGACGGCCCGGACCACGGCCCGGCCCGTGGCGCCGGCCGGATGCCGGTGTGCGGGCCGGGCGCGACCCCGAACGGGCGGCCGCAGGGGTTGTGCGGAGCGGGGCACGTTCTTAGCATCATCGATGTTACATCGGTTGTGTCACACCAGAGAGGCCCTGGATGACAAGGACAGAGCACAGTCCGCGAGGCCCGCTCACCGGGGTGCGTGTCGTCGAGCTGGCGGGGATCGGGCCCGGCCCGTTCGCCGCGATGCTGCTGGCCGACCTCGGGGCCGATGTGGTGCGGGTCGACCGCCCCGGCGGCTCGGGCCTGGGCATCGATCCCGCGTACGACCTCACCAACCGCAACAAGCGCTCGGTCCTCGTCGACCTCAAGGACGGGGGCGGATCCGCCGCGGTCCTCGACCTCGTGGCGCGCGCCGACATCCTGATCGAGGGATTCCGGCCGGGCGTCGCCGAACGGCTCGGGGTCGGGCCCGAAGCCTGTCTGGCCCGCAACCCCCGGCTCGTCTACGGCCGGATGACCGGCTGGGGCCAGGACGGGCCGCTCGCGGAGCGGGCCGGGCACGACATCGCGTACATCGCGCTCACCGGCACCCTGTCGATGATCGGCAAGCCCGGCGAGCCGCCCACCGTGCCCGCCAACCTGGTCGGCGACTACGCGGGCGGCTCGCTCTACCTCGTCGTCGGGGTCCTCGCCGCACTCCAGCACGCCCGCACGCCCGGCGGGGCGGGCCAGGTCGTGGACGCGGCCATCGTCGACGGCGCCGCACACCTCGCGACGATGATCCACGGCATGCTGGCGGCCGGCGGCTGGCAGGACCGGCGCGGCTCGAACCTCCTCGACGGCGGCTGCCCCTTCTACGGTTCCTACGAGACGTCCGACGGGCAGTACATGGCGGTGGGACCGCTGGAGCAGCGGTTCTACGACGAGTTCGTCACCCTGCTCGGTATCGCGGACCGGGCCCCGGACCGCAAGGACTTCACCCGCTGGGGCGACCTGCGCGCCGCTGTCGCCGAGCGGTTCCTGACCCGGACGCGCGAGGAATGGACGGCGGTGTTCGAGGGGACGGACGCCTGTGTGGCCCCCGTCCTCTCGCTCCGCGAGGCTCCGCACCACCCGCACCTCGCGGCCCGCTCCACCTTCGTCGAGCACGGCGGCCTCACCCAGCCCGCGCCCGCTCCCCGGTTCTCCGCGACGCCCGTATCCGTACGTCGCGGGCCCGCGAGGCCCGGCGCGGACACCGAGGCCGTCGCCGCCGACTGGGGCGTACCGAGCATCCGGACCACGGCCGCGGACCCCGGAAAGGACGGCGGCGCCTGATGGAGCACGCACCACCCCGCGGGGCGGGCCTCGCCCCGCTCGACGTCACCCCACGCGACACCCTGCCGCACGGCCCGACGCCGCCCGGCCGGACTCCACCGTCAACAACCGGCTCCAGGGGGCCCCGTGCAGCGGCAGATCTTCACTGAGGAGCACGACGCGTTCCGCGAGACGGTCCGCACCTTCCTCACCAAGGAAGTCCTCCCGTACTACGAACAGTGGGAGAAGGACGGCATCGTCTCGCGCGACGCCTGGCTCGCGGCCGGGCGGCAGGGCCTCCTCGGCCTCGCCGTCCCCGAGGAGTACGGGGGCGGCGGCAACGCCGACTTCCGCTACAGCGCGGTGCTCGCCGAGGAGTTCACCCGGGCCGGCGCCGCCGGACTGGCCGTCGGCCTGCACAACGACATCATCGGCCCCTACCTCACCGGCCTGGCCACCGAGGAGCAGAAGCGCCGCTGGCTGCCCGGTTTCTGCGCCGGCGAGACCATCACCGCCATCGCGATGACCGAACCGGGCGCGGGCTCGGACCTCCAGGGCATACGCACCACGGCCGAGGACAGGGGCGACCACTGGCTGCTCAACGGCTCGAAGACCTTCATCTCCAACGGCATCCTCGCCGACCTGGTGATCGTCGTCGCGAGGACCACTCCGGAAGGCGGCGCGAAGGGCCTGTCCCTGATCGTCGTGGAGCGCGGGGCGGAGGGCTTCGAGCGGGGCCGCAACCTCGACAAGATCGGCCAGAAGTCCCAGGACACCGCCGAACTGTTCTTCCACGACGTCCGGGTCCCCAAGGAGAACCTCCTGGGTGAGCGGGACGGCGCCTTCATCCATCTGATGACCAATCTCGCCCAGGAGCGGATGGGCATCGCGGTCGCCGCCATCGCCGGTGCCGAGCACCTCCTGGAGATCACCACCCGGTACGTCAAGGAGCGTGAGGCCTTCGGGTGCCCGCTCTCCAAGCTCCAGCACATCCGGTTCGAGATCGCCGAGATGGCCACCGAGTGCGCGGTCACCCGCACGTTCCTCGACCGGTGCGTCGTCGACCACTCGGAGGGCGTACTCGACGCGGTCCACGCCTCGATGGCCAAGTGGTGGGCCACCGAACTGCAGAAGCGCGTCGCCGACCGCTGCCTCCAACTGCACGGCGGCTACGGCTATATGGCGGAGTACCCGGTCGCCAGGGCGTTCACCGACGGCCGTATCCAGACCATCTACGGCGGCACGACCGAGATCATGAAGGAGATCATCGGCCGCTCGCTGCTGGCCTGACCCCGTTCGGCCCGCCACCGCCACCCGCGCCGCCCGACCACCGCCCCACCGCCCGACCCCTGTCGCCGAACCACCCCGAAAGGCAGCTGTCTTGAGTACCGAAGCATTCGTCTACGACGCGATCCGCACCCCGCGCGGCCGCGGCAAGGCCAATGGCGCCCTGCACGGCACCAAGCCGATCGACCTGGTCGTCGGCCTCATCCATGAGATCCGGGACCGCTTCCCGGACCTCGACCCGGCCGCCATCGACGACATCGTCCTCGGCGTGGTCAGCCCGCTCGGGGACCAGGGCTCCGACATCGCGAGGATCGCCGCCATCGCGGCCGGGCTGCCCGACTCCGTCGCCGGGGTCCAGGAGAACCGCTTCTGTGCCTCCGGTCTCGAAGCGGTCAACCTGGCCGCCGCCAAGGTCCGTTCGGGCTGGGAGGACCTCGTCCTGGCCGGTGGGGTCGAGTCGATGTCCCGGGTCCCGATGGGCTCGGACGGCGGAGCCTGGGCGATGGACCCGATGACCAGCTTCCAGACCGGTTTCGCCCCGCAGGGCATCGGCGCCGACCTCATCGCCACCATCGAGGGCTTCTCCCGCCGCGATGTCGACGAGTACGCCGCCCTGTCCCAGGAGCGCGCGGCCGAGGCCTGGAAGGACGGGCGGTTCGCCCGTTCCGTCGTCCCCGTCCGGGACCGCAACGGCCTGGTCGTCCTCGACCGCGACGAGCACCTGCGGCCCGGCACCACCGCCGACTCGCTCGCCGCGCTGAAGCCGTCCTTCGCGGGGATCGGCGAGATGGGCGGCTTCGACGCGGTCGCGCTGCAGAAGTACCACTGGGTCGAGAAGATCGACCACGTCCACCACGCGGGCAACTCTTCGGGCATCGTGGACGGTGCGGCACTCGTCGCCATCGGCTCCCAGCAGGCCGGCGAGCGATACGGTCTCACCCCGCGGGCCCGGATCGTCTCCGCCGCGGTCTCCGGATCCGAGCCGACCATCATGCTGACCGGCCCTGCCCCCGCCACCCGCAAGGCGCTGGCCAAGGCCGGGCTGACCATCGACGACATCGACCTCGTCGAGATCAACGAGGCCTTCGCCGGGGTCGTCCTGCGCTTCGTCAGGGACATGGGTCTCTCCCTGGACAAGGTCAACGTCAACGGCGGAGCCATCGCGCTCGGCCACCCGCTCGGCGCGACCGGCGCGATGATCCTCGGCACGCTCATCGACGAACTGGAGCGGCGCGACCAGCGGTACGGCCTGGTCACCCTCTGCGTCGGCGGCGGCATGGGCGTCGCCACCGTCATCGAACGACTCTGACCGTCCCGGCCACCCCTGCTTACGGAGAAGAAGAGCAATGACCGAGAGCACGACCATCCGCTGGGAACAGGACGAGACCGGCGTCGTCACCCTCGTACTGGACGACCCGGGCCAGTCCGCCAACACGATGAACCAGGCGTTCAAGGACTCCATCGCCGCGGTCGCGGAACGCGCCGAAGCCGAGAAGGACTCCATCCGCGGCATCATCTACACCTCCGCGAAGAAGACCTTCTTCGCGGGCGGCGACCTCAAGGACATGATCAAGGCCGGCCCCGAGGACGCCCAGGCCGTCTTCGACACCGGTATGGCCATCAAGAGGTCGCTGCGCCGTATCGAGACGCTCGGCAGGCCCGTCGTCGCCGCCATCAACGGCGCGGCCCTCGGCGGCGGTTACGAGATCGCGCTCGCCGCCCACCACCGCGTCGCCCTCGACGCGCCCGGCTCACGCATCGGCCTGCCCGAGGTCACCCTCGGCCTGCTGCCCGCGGGCGGCGGGGTCACCCGCACCGTACGCCTCATGGGCATCGCCGACGCGCTGCTGAAGGTGCTGCTCCAGGGCACCCAGTACACACCGCGTCGCGCCCTGGAGAACGGTCTGGTCCATGAGGTCGCCGCCGGCCGGGAGGAGATGCTCGCCAAGGCCCGTGCCTTCATCGACGCGAACCCCGAGTCGCGGCAGCCCTGGGACGTCAAGGGCTACAGGATCCCCGGCGGCACCCCGTCCAACCCGCGCTTCGCCGCCAATCTGCCGGCCTTCCCGGCCAACCTGAAGAAGCAGATCGCGGGCGCCCCCATGCCCGCGCCCCGCAACATCCTGGCCGCCGCGGTCGAGGGGTCGCAGGTCGACTTCGAGACCGCGCTCACCATCGAGGCCCGCTACTTCACCGAGCTGGTCACCGGCCAGGTCGCCAAGAACATGATCCAGGCGTTCTTCTTCGACCTCCAGGCGGTCAACTCGGGAGCCAACCGCCCCCAGGGCGTCCCGGAGCGTCCGGTCCGCAGGGTGGCCGTCCTCGGCGCCGGAATGATGGGCGCCGGAATCGCGTACTCCTGCGCGCGGGCGGGCATCGACGTCGTCCTCAAGGACGTCTCCGCGGAGGCGGCGGCCAAGGGCAAGGCGTACAGCGAGAAGCTCCTCGCCAAGGCGCTCTCCCGGGGGCGTACGACCGAGGCGAAGCGCGACGAGCTGCTGGCCCGCATCACCCCGACCGGCGACCCGGCCGATCTGGCGGGCTGCGACGCGGTGATCGAGGCGGTCTTCGAGGACACCTCGCTCAAGCACAAGGTGTTCCAGGAGATCCAGGACGTCATCGAGCCCGACGCGCTGCTCTGCTCCAACACCTCCACGCTGCCGATCACGGTCCTGGCCGAAGGGGTGTCGCGGCCGGCCGACTTCATCGGCCTCCACTTCTTCTCGCCCGTCGACAAGATGCCGCTCGTCGAGATCATCAAGGGCGAACGGACCGGCGACGAGGCACTGGCCCGCGCCTTCGACCTGGTCCGCCGGATCAGGAAGACGCCGATCGTCGTCAACGACTCACGCGGCTTCTTCACCTCGCGCGTCATCGGCCAGTTCATCAACGAGGGCGTCGCCATGGTCGGCGAGGGCGTCGAGCCCGCGTCGGTCGAGCAGGCGGCGGCCCAGTCCGGCTACCCGGCCAAGGTGCTCTCCCTGATGGACGAGCTGACCCTCACCCTGCCGCGCAGGATCCGCGACGAGACCAGGCGGGCGGTCGAGGAAGCGGGCGGCACCTGGGCCGGGCACCCCTCCGACGAGGTCATCGACCGCATGGTCGACGAGTTCGGGCGCCCCGGACGCAGCGGAGGCGCGGGCTTCTACGAGTACGACGAGGCCGGCGGGCGGGCGGGTCTGTGGCCGGGGCTGCGGGAGCACTTCGCGAAGCCGGACGCCGAGGTGCCCTTCATCGACATGAAGGAGCGGATGCTGTTCTCCGAGGCGCTGGACAGTGTCCGCTGCCTGGAGGAGAACGTCCTCGTCTCCGTCGCCGACGCCAACATCGGCTCCATCATGGGCATCGGCTTCCCGCCGTGGACCGGTGGTGTGTTCCAGTACATCAACGGGTACGAGGGCGGCCTGCCCGGCTTCGTGGCACGCGCCCGCGAACTCGCCGAGCGGTACGGCGACCGGTTCCTGCCCCCCGCACTGCTGGTGGAGAAGGCGGGGAAGGGCGAGACCTTCCACGACTGACCCCGGGCGGCACGGGCCGCGTCCACGGCGCACTCACCGCGCCGTGAACGCGGCCCGCAGCTCCTGCTTCAGCGACCGCTGGAACGCGGTCACCAGCGCCTGCACCACCATCGGCTGCATATGGGCCGACAGCGACTTCATCGCCGCGACATGCTCCGGGTCCGACTCGCGCTCCCGGTAGGGATTCCACACCTCGTCCCGGAACAGCCGGGTCAGCTCCTGCGCGGCCGCCCGGGTGTGCTCCACCAGGAGCGTGCGCGCCGCCAGGATCGTCTCGTGCGCGATCGGCACGTCCAGCAGCTCCACTCCGAGCCGCAGCAGCCCCGGATCCACCCGGTAGCTCCCCCCGGCCTCCTCGGGCCGCTCCAGCACCTCCATCGCCGCCAGCCGGTCCACGTCCGCCTCGGTGAGCGCCCGCCCGGCCCGCCGCTCCAGCTCCGCCCTGGTCGTGTGCTCCGCCTTGTCCGGCGCCCAGGACGCCACGAGCGCCCGGTGGATCGCCAGATCGTGCGCGCTCAGATCCGGCGGCAGCTGCTCCAGATACCGCTCGATGGCGGCCAGCGTCATGCCCTGGTGCTGGAGCTCCTCGATCAGGGCGAGACGGGACAGATGCTCGCGTCCGTAGTGCCCGACCCGGCGCGGACCGATGACCGGGGGCGGCAGCAGACCGCGGGTGCTGTAGAAACGCACCGTACGCACGGTGACTCCGGCGCGCGCCGCCAGCTCGTCGACGGTGAGCGTCGGCTCGTCGGTCCCGGTCACCATGTCTGCTCCTCGCTTCCCGCGGCCGTGCCCGTGTCCGTGTCCGTGCACCCGTCCGGTTCATCAGTATTGCTGTCTCACCACTGTTGTGAAAGTGGTGGGCGGCGACGGGGCGTGATTGTCAGTGGTGGTTCGTAGGGTGGGGGAATGCCGGAGATCACTTATGTACGGGGAGACGCCACGGCCCCGCAGGGCAAGGGCGTCAAGCTCATCGCCCATGTCTGCAACGATCTGGGCGGCTGGGGCAAGGGCTTCGTGCTCGCCCTCTCGCGCCGCTGGCCCGAGCCGGAGAAGGAGTACCGCCGCTGGTACCGGGAGCGGGCGGGCAACGACTTCGCCCTGGGGGCCGTGCAGTTCGTCCAGGTCGCTCCGTACACCTGGGTGGCGAACATGATCGGGCAGCGGGGGACGCGGACGGGCAGCAAGGGGGTGCCCGTGCGGTACGAGGCGGTGGACGCGGCTCTGGGCGCGGTGGCCGGACGGGCCGCGGAGCTGGGGGCCTCGGTCCATATGCCGCGGATCGGCTGCGGGCTGGCGGGCGGCAAGTGGTCCAGGATCGAGCCGCTGATCGGACAGCGCCTCGTCGCCGAGGGCATACCCGTGACCGTGTACGACTACGGCTCGGACTGACCTCGCGGTGGGAGCCGTCCCGGGCCACGCCCTGCCGGAACGATGCCCGAACGGCGGGGAGTTACGGGGTGAGGGAGCGCGTCGCCCCGTCCCGGCATGGCTATGGTGGAGTCGGACCGCAGGGACGGGGGAGGGCTCATGCCGGCGCTGAGTACCAACGAGGCACTGCTCGCGAGGGCGCTCACGGAGATTCCGCCGTCGGACGCGCTCAGCGAGCAGATCCTCGACGCGGCGCGTGAGCAGTTCATCACCTTCGGGCTGCGCCGGTCGACCGTGGACGACGTCGCCAAGCGGGCGCGGGTCTCGCGCGTGACCGTCTACCGGCGGATCGGGAACAAGGACAGCCTCGTCTCGGCCTGTCTGCTGCGTGAGTACCGCCGGTTCGTGGTGGAGGTCGACGACGCGGTCGCCGCGCTGCCCACCATCGAGGACCGGCTCGTCGAGGGCTTCACCGCCGTCCTCAAGCACATACGGGAACACCCGCTCGTCGGCGGTCTGCTGCGGCTCGAACCGGAGATCATGCTGCCCTTCCTCACCCTGGAGAGCGGGCCCGCCTTCCTCGCCATGCGCGGATATGTGGCCGGCCGGCTGCGCCAGGTGCGGCGGGCCGAGGGCCGGCCGGAGAGCGACCCGACACCCGTCGCCGAACTGATGGTGCGGATCACCGTCTCGTTCCTGCTCAACCCGGTCAGCTGTTTCGAGCTGGACGACGACGAGCAGGTCCGCGCCTTCGCGCGCCGCTATCTCGTCCCGCTGCTCGCCGCCGGCTGAGGCCTCACGGGCGGCCGGGCTGCATGGCCGGCCGGCGGGGCTCCGCCCGGGGCGGGTGCTCAGGAGGGCTTCCGCGCCGTGGGCGCCGCGGCGGCGGCCCGGACCTCGTCGGGCAGGGGCTCCAGCGGGCGGCTCCGCGCCCAGTGCGGGCCGAGATCATCCAGTCGCCAGCCGAACGGGTACGAGCGTGGCTGCGGGCGCGACGGCAGCCACCCGGGCCGGGCCGGCAGTAACCGCACCAGCCGCGACCGCGCCCGCAGGGCACCCGACGCGGCCGCCCTGACCGGGCGCGGCTGCACCCGGAAGCCCAGCGCCCGCAGCAGTGGCTCGTCCAGCAGCGCGAGCGAGAAGCGTGCGGCCAGCGGGCGCACCGGGCGCGGATACCGGCTCGCCATCGTCCGGAACGTGGCGTTCGCGACCCGCCGGTTGGCCGGGTCGTACGCGAACATCCGCTCCTCGTAGGAGTCGAGGAGCCGCTCGAAGCCCTCGTACGTCACGGGAGCGCCCTCGATGCCCATCACGGCCGCCGTCTTCCGCCCGACCTGGGTGAGTGCCTCGATCTCCTGGGCGCACAGCGGACGCCAGCCGAACCGGTCGATCCACCGCTTCGGCCCCACGACGGTCGTGGCCAGCACATAGAGGAAGTCCTCGTTGGGAATGCGGTACCTGCCGTGGATCCGGTTGAGGTGACGGGCCGCGGCCCGGCCGCGCGCCGAGTCGAAGCCGTCCCTGGCCATCTCGTACCCGATCAGGACGGTGTCGTCGTACCGCTTCTGTCCGGCCCGCTCGAACTCCTGGGTGCGGTCGAGGAGTACGGAGATCCGGGGGACCCCGAAGTCGCGGAGGAACGCGATGCTCACGCCCTGGCGGTAGTCCCAGGGGAACTCGTACTGCGTGATCAGCCGGAGGATTTCGGCGTAGTCGCGGGTGGGATCCATCCGTCGGACCTCTCGGAGACGGCTGTAGCGGCCCATGGTGCACCCTCCTGGAACGCGTGGTGACGGCAGCGGGGTGCTTCAACTCCCTTGAGATCACTGCTGTCTGACGATCCATAGGATTCAGGGAGTCAAAGTTACAAATACTATCGACTTGTTTCACGAGCGGCGTCAACACTGCTGACACGGATTCCAGGAAGGGGGAGCGAGGGCGGCGGCACTCGCATCCCCGCGAGGGCGCGGCAGAGGGCGCGGCAGAGGGCGCGCGAGGGCGAGGCGAAGGCCCGGGAGGGCGCGGTGAGGGTGAGGGAGACGGTGGGGAGCGGCGGGCCGGGGTGAGGGTGCGGGAGGCGGTGGGGAGCGGCGGGCCGCGGTCAGGCCGAGGCGCGGAGGACCAGTTCGGTCGGGGTGATGACGGACGCGGTCGCCTCGTCCCCGGTTCCGTTCAGCCGCCGCATCAGCAGCCGGACCATCAGCCGGCCCATGCCCTCGACATCCTGCCGGACCGTCGTCAGCGGCGGCTCGGTGACCTCCGCGACGGACGCCATGTCGTCGAAGCCGACCACGGCCACGTCCTCGGGAACCCGGCGGCCGCGCTCCCGCAGCACCCGCAGGGCACCCGAGGCCATCAGGTCGTTGGAGACGAAGACGGCGTCCACGCCGGGGTGGCTGTCCAGCAGACGGGCCATGGCCCGCGCGCCTCCCTCGGCGGTGAAGTCGCTGTCCACCACGAGGCCGGGATCGCCTGCGGGCAGGGCGTCGTGGTAGCCGTCGACCCGGTCCAGGGCCGAGGTCTGGTCGCGCGGTCCGGCGATGTGCGCTATCCGCCGCCGCCCCAGCGCGACCAGATGGCGTACGGCCTCGCGGGCGCCACCGCGGTTGTCGCAGTCGACGTAGGGAACCGCCGGCCCGGAGCCGGACCCGGGGCGTCCGCCGTACACCGTCGGTACCCGGAACCGGCTGATGATCGCGGGCAGTTCGTCGTCCGTGTGCAGGGAGAACGCCAGCACGCCGTCGACATGGCCGCCCGCGAGATAGCGCGTGACCCGGTCGAAGTCGCCGCTCCCCTCCACCAGGAGGAGGACCAACTGGGCGTCGTGCAGAATCAGTTCGCGGCTGATGCCGCGGATCTGCCGGGAGAAGAACGGGTCGGAGAAGATCCGGAACTCGGGCTCGTCGATGATCACGGCGACCGCGCCGTTGCGCCGGGTGACCAGCGTGCGCGCGGCGTGGTTCGGTATGTAGCCGAGCTCCTCGACGGCCTTGCGCACCTGATCCACCAGCGGCTGCCGCACCCCGGCGCCCCCGTTCACCACCCGGGAGGCCGTCGCCCGGGAGACGCCCGCGCGGGCCGCCACCGCCTCCAGGGTGGGCCGGGCGTCACGGAGGGAGTCGGGGCTCGGACGGGACAAGGGACGCTCCTCGTACGCACGGGAATCCGGCCGTCGCGGGCCGGGACTGGCGGGAACTGCTCGCACGCCCGCCAGCCTATCCGCCGCCCCCGCGGGCAGACCGGGCGCCGCCGCTCCGCGGGGGAGCGACGGCGCCCGGGACGTACCGCCGGGGGTCAGCGGTGGTCGTGCACCGTGTTCGTCGCGGCGATCTTCTTCCAGGACGCGGGCCGCTCGGGCCCGGCCGCCTCACGTACCGCCCGGCGCGCGCTCTCACGCGCGGCCGGTGCCTCGGTCCGCCCGCCCGCGGCGGTGGCGCCCGCCGCCGGGAGCTCCGGGCGCGAGGGCCGGTACAGCCAGGTGTCGAAGAGCCCGGCGAGCGGCTTGCCCGAGACCCGCTCCGCGTACCGTACGAAGTCGCCCACGTTCGCGTTGCCGTACGCGTGCTCGGCCGGCCAGCCCTTCAGCAGCGCGAAGAACGTGTCGTCGCCGACCTCGTTGCGCAGCACCTGGAGTGCCAGCGCGCCCCGGTCGTAGACGGCCCCGGCGAACTGGTTGTCCGGGCCCGGGTCGCCCGGCTTCACCGTCCAGAAGGCGTCGTCGGCGGGGTGCTGGGCGTAGGTGTAGTCGGCCAGTTCCTGCGCCGTGCCCTCGCCCTCCTTCTCCGACCACAGCCACTGGCTGTACCGGGCGAAGCCCTCGTTGATCCAGATGTCCTTCCAGCCCTCGACCGACACGCTGTCGCCGTACCACTGGTGCGCCAGCTCGTGCACGACGACCGAGACGTTGGCGCCGTTGGCGAACTGCCTCGGGCTGTAGAACGGCCTCGTCTGGGTCTCCAGGGCGAAGCCGCTGGTCACATTGGGTACATAGCCGCCCAGGGCGTTGAACGGGTACGGGCCGAACACCTCGGTCAGCCACTCGGCGACCTCGCCCGTGCGCTCGATGCTGGCGCGCGCGGCCCCGTCGTTGCCGCCGAGGTCCTTGCTGTACGCGTTCAGGACCGGCAGGCCGTCCGCCGTCTTGTCGGTCGTGATGTCGAACTTGCCGATCGCCAGCGTCGTCAGATACGTCGCCTGCGGCTTGTCCGAACGCCAGTTGAACCTGGTCCACCCCAGCTTCGAACTCTGCGACTGGAGGACGCCGTTGCTGATCGCCTGGGTGCCGTCCGGCACGGAGACCGACACGTCGTACGTCGCCTTGTCCAGCGGGTGGTCATTGCTCGGGAACCACCACACGGCCGAGTCCGGCTCCTGCGCGGCGACGCCGCCGTCCGGGGTGCGGGCCCACGCGGTCCAGCCGTTGACCTTCAGCTCGGAGGGCTTTCCGGCGTAGCGGACGACCACCGAGACCGGCTTGCCCTTCGTGAGGGCGGCCGCCGGGGTGATCTCCAGCTCCTGCTCCCCGGACTTCGCGAAGCCGGCCTTCCTGCCGTTCACGCGTACCTCGGAGACGGCGAGGCCGAAGTCGAGATTGAAGCGGGTCAGCTGCTGGGTGGGGGTGGCCAGCAGCGTCGCCGTGCCTTCCAGCAGATCGGTCGCGGGCTGGTACTTCAGCCGCAGGTCGTAGTGGGACACGTCGTAGCCACCGTTGCCGCTGGCCGGGTAGTAGGGGTCGCCGATACCCGGGGCGCCCACGGTGCCTCCGGCGGCCGATGCCGGGATCGCCAGCACGAGGGTGGCCGCGAGTGCGCTGGGGACGATGAGTCTGCGGTGCACGAATGCTCCAAGTCGTCGGGGCGGATGATCTTCCGACCGGTCGTGGCGACACTAGCCAGACGAGAGCGTTTTTGACCGGCTCATGGCTATTTCTGTCACACGATCGCCATCCGGCCGTCATGGCGCGAGTGATCGCCCCCTGTCGCACAGGAGTTGACCGGGGTACCTTCCGCACACGCCGACAGGCCGGCGGGTACCCCCGTGCCCGTCCCCCGCACCCGGGAGGCAGCCGCTGATGACCCCTCGCATCGCCCGTGCACTCCGATTCCTCGCCCCTCGCCCGTCCCTCCGGCCGGACGCCGTGCGAACGCCGCGGCGGACGGGTGCTCCGCACGACCGTCGAACGGCCGTGCGCACGATGGTGCTGGCGGCGTTGGCCGCCGCGCTCGCCGTACCGTTCGCCACGGTTCCCGCCGAGGCCGCGCACCGCCCGCCGCGCACCGGTTTCGAGCTCAGCGACGGGGCCCGCTGGACGGGGCAGCCGGAGGAACAGTCCTTCCTCGCCGCCGTGGACCGGGGGAGCGACCGGGTCTCCGTCGACCGGATCGGCACGACCGAGGAGGGCCGGCCGCTCCAGCTGGTCCGCATCGGCGGGCACCGGCCCACGTCGAACACGATGCTGCTGATCTGCAGTCAGCACGGCAACGAGCCCTCCGGCCGCGAGGCGTGTCTGTCGACCGTCCGCGATCTCGCCTTCGCCGAGGACCGCGCGACCCGCGACTTCCTGTCCCGTACCCGGGTGCTGGTCCTGCCGACGGCCAACCCCGACGGGCGCGCCGCCAACACCCGGGGCAACGCGGACGGTGTCGACATCAACCGCGACCACATCGCCCTGGAGACCGCCGAGGGCCGGGCCATGGCGGCGGTGATCCGCGACCGACGTCCCGATGTCATCTACGACTTGCACGAGTACGGGGCGACACCCCCGTACTACGACAAGGACCTCTTCGTCCTGTGGCCGCGCAACCCCAATGTCTCCGACCGGGTGCACGAGGCCTCGCAGACCCTGTCCGACCGCTATGTGAGGACCGCCGCGACGGCGGCCGGCTTCAGCAGCGGCCTGTACGGCATCTGGACCGATCCGGTGACCGGCGACCCCATCAAGCAGACGGCGGGCGACGGCCAGGAACGGATCCTGCGCAACACCTCGGGCATCAAGCACGCGGTCGGTCTGCTCATCGAATCCCGGGTCGACGCGCTCACCGACGAGGAGAAGGCGGACCACGCGCTGAACCAGCGGCGCAGGGTCCGGTCCCAGCAGGCGGCGCTCGACGGTCTGTTCGCCTTCACCGGGCAGCAGCGCGGCCGGATCGAGGCCGCCACCACCGCCTCGCGGCTCGCGGGGTTCGCGGACCGGGGGCCCGTCCATCTGGGCGGCGCGGACAACGACCCGGCCGAGCCGGACGAGATCCTGCAGGACCCGCCGTGCGGCTACCGGCTGGACGCGGCCCAGTACGCCGATGTGCGGGACGAACTGGCCCTGCACGGCGTCACCTCCCGGCGGGAGGGCGACGGAGCGTACGTACCGCTGCGGCAGTCGGCCCGCGCCCTGATTCCCCTCCTGCTCGACGAACGCGCGACATATCACCTCACAAACGGTCAAGCCGATACCGCTTGTTGATCCCCTGAGATGCGCGTCCTGTGTGGTACTGCCTACGGAGAGCGATTTTCGGACTCCGTGAAAGGTGCCATTCGTGTCGCAGGACGATCAGAGAACGGGTGGACGGGGAGATCTGCCGGTCACGGCCGATCTCCCCGCCGAGGCGCCCCACGGCAGGAGCCCCACGACCGACCGGGTGGTGTTCGGAGTCACGGCGGTCCTCACCCTCGCCTTCGTGCTCTGGGGCTCGGTCGCCACCGACTCGCTGGAAAGGGTCTCCAGCAGACTGCTCAACGGGCTCATCCACAACGGTGGCTGGGCCTTCATGCTCGCGGCGTCCGGCTTCGTGGTCTTCGCGCTGTGGCTCTCGATCAGCCGCTACGGGAAGATCTCTCTCGGCCAGGAGGGCGAGGAGCCGGAATTCCGGACCGTCTCGTGGGTCGCGATGATGTTCAGCGCCGGCATGGGCATCGGCCTGATGTTCTACGGGGTGAGTGAGCCGCTCGCCCACTTCATCGATCCGCCTCCGGGCACCCATCCCGCCGACGCGGCCGAGGCCATGCAGACGGCCATGGCCACCACCCTCTTCCACTGGACGCTGCACCCCTGGGCGATCTACGCGGTGGTCGGGCTGGCCATCGCCTACAGCACCTACCGCCGACGCCGGCGGCAGACGATCAGCGCGGTCTTCGAGCCGCTGATCGGCGCACGGCACGCCCACGGAGGCATCGGCCGCTTCATCGACATCCTCGCCATCTTCGCGACCCTCTTCGGATCGGCCGCCTCCCTGGGCCTGGGCGCCCTCCAGATCGGCAGCGGATTCCACGAGCTGAACTGGAAGGAGAAGACGGGCACGGGACTGCTGGTCGCCATCATCGGGGTCCTGACCATCGCCTTCGTCGCCTCCGCCGTCTCCGGCGTGGAGAAGGGCATCCAGTGGCTGTCCAACACCAACATGGTGCTCGCCCTGATCCTGGTCGTGTTCGTCTTCATCGCCGGTCCCACCATCATTGTGCTGGACCTGCTGCCCACGTCGATCGCCGCGTACTTCGGCGACCTCGCCCAGCTCGCCGGACGGACCGAGGCGACCGGCAAGGACAAGGTGGCCGAGTGGCTCGGCAGCTGGACGGTCTTCTACTGGGCCTGGTGGATCTCCTGGACGCCCTTCGTCGGCATGTTCATCGCGAGGATCAGCCGGGGCCGGACGATCCGCCAGTTCGTCGGCGGCGTCATCCTGGTCCCCAGCGCCGTCAGCCTGGTCTGGTTCGCCGTGTTCGGCGGCTCGGCGATCAAGCTCCAGGAAGCCGGGAGGCTCGGCGACGCCGACACCCCGGAGGCCCAGCTCTTCGGTGTCCTCCAGGAGTTCCCCATCCCCACCGTGATGAGCGTCCTGGTGATGGTGCTCGTCGGCATCTTCTTCGTCTCCGGCGCGGACGCCGCCTCCATCGTCATGGGCACGCTCTCCCAGAAGGGCGTCCTCGAACCGGCCAAGTGGGTCGTGATCTTCTGGGGAGTCGTCACCGGCGCCGTCGCCGCCGTCATGCTGCTCATCGGCGACGGCAAGGGAGACGCGCTGGCCGGGCTCCAGAACCTCACCATCCTGGTGGCCGCGCCCTTCACCATCGTGATGATCGGGATGTGTGTGGCCCTGATGCGGGACCTGCGCCAGGACCCGCAGATCGTCCGGCAGGAGTTCGGGGTGGAAGCCGTCGAATCCGCCGTGATCGAGGGCCACGCCAGGTACGACGGCGACTTCGAGATCCGGATCGGCCCGGGGACCGCACAGATCACCACGGACCGGCGCCACAAGTCCGACCCCTCCGACTGAGGGCACTCCCCGGGAGCCCCGCGCGGCGGGGCCGCCTCCCAGGCGCGCCCCGGCCGCCGGCTCGGCCGCCCCGGTGCGTCCCGCGGCCGATTAGTATCGACACCCTGATGACTGCCACCCTCGTCGCCAAGGACCTCGCCGCCGGACACGGCGACCGCACACTCTTCGCCGGACTCGACCTCGTCGTCGCGCCCGGTGATGTGATCGGTCTCGTCGGAGTCAACGGCGCCGGAAAATCGTCCCTGCTCCGTCTCTTCGCCGGGCTGGACCTGCCGGAGGAGGGGGAGCTGCGGCTCTCCCCGCCCACCGCCACCGTCGGGCACCTCCCGCAGGAGCCCGAGCGGCGCCCGGAGGAGACCGTGCGGGAGTTCCTGGCCCGCCGCACCGGGGTCGCCGACGCCCAGCGCGCGATGGACGCCGCGACCCAGGACCTGGTCGACGGGGCGCAGGGCGCGGACGACGCGTACTCCGAGAGCCTGGAGCGCTGGCTCGCACTCGGCGGCGCCGACCTGGACGAGCGGGCCGAGGAGGTCGCCGCCGACCTGGGGCTGACCATCGGCCTCGACCTCCCCATGACGGCGCTCTCCGGCGGCCAGGCGGCCCGCGCCGGTCTCGCCTCGCTCCTGCTGTCCCGCTACGACATCTTCCTGCTCGACGAGCCGACCAACGACCTCGACCTGGACGGCCTGGAGCGCCTCGAACGCTTCGTGTCGGGACTGCGCGCGGGCACCGTCGTCATCAGCCACGACCGCGAATTCCTGCTGCGCACGGTCACCAAGGTCCTCGAACTGGACCTCGCCCAGCAGCAGATCAACCTCTACGGCGGTGGCTACGCGGCCTACCTGGAGGAGCGCGAGACCGCCCGCCGGCACGCCCGCGAGGGGTACGAGGAGTACGCCGGCAAGCGCGCGGCCCTCGAAGCCCGCGGCCATATGCAGCGCTCCTGGATGGACAAGGGCGTCAAGAACGCCCGGCGCAAGGCCACCGACGGCGACAAGCTCGGCCGCAACGCGCGCAGCGAGGCGAGCGAGAAGCAGGCCGCGAAGGCCCGGCAGACACAGCGCATGATCGAGCGGCTCGACGTGGTCGACGAGCCGCGCAAGGAGTGGGAACTGCGGATGGAGATCGCCACCGCCCCCCGCTCCGGATCGGTCGTCGCCACCCTTCGCGACGCACAGGTCGTGCGCGGCGACTTCACGTTCGGGCCGGCATCGCTCCAGATCGACTGGGCGGACCGGGTCGCCATCACCGGAGCCAACGGCGCGGGCAAGTCCACCCTGCTCGCCGCCCTGCTGGGCAGGCTCCCGCTGGACTCGGGGCACGCCACGCTCGGCTCGGGCGTGGTGGTCGGCGAGGTCGACCAGGCGCGGAAGCTGTTCC
This sequence comes from Streptomyces sp. NBC_00654, assembly GCF_026341775.1. Classification (NCBI taxonomy): domain Bacteria; kingdom Bacillati; phylum Actinomycetota; class Actinomycetes; order Kitasatosporales; family Streptomycetaceae; genus Streptomyces; species Streptomyces sp. NBC_00654. Next base: position 3,350,960 of record NZ_JAPEOB010000001.1, read on the forward strand.
TGGGCGCGGAGTCGCTGCTGGAGGCGTTCTGCGCGGCGGTCCCCGACACCGAGCCCGCCGAGGTCCGCACCCTGCTCGCCAAGTTCGGTCTGCGCGCCGACCATGTGATGCGCCCCGCGACGACCCTCTCCCCGGGCGAGCGCACCCGGTCGGCCCTCGCTCTCCTCCAGGGCCGGGGCGTCAACCTCCTCGTCCTGGACGAGCCGACCAACCACCTGGACCTGCCCGCGATCGAGCAGCTGGAGTCGGCGCTGGAGTCGTACACGGGGACGCTGCTGCTGGTCACGCACGACCGGCGGATGCTGGAGGCCGTTCGGACGACGCGGCGGGTCGAGGTCGCGGCCGGCGGGATCAAGGAACTCTGACAGCACCGGGTGCGGGGGCAGCGCCCCCGCACCCGCCCGGACTCAGCGCTTCCGGCCGCCGCCCTGCTGCGGATCCGTCAGCCCGGCCCGGCGCAACGCGTCCGCCATCGCGCTGTTGGCCGGAGCCGGGGCTCCCGCCCCGCCGCGGGAGGCGCCGCCGCCACGGGCCGCACCGCCCCCGCCGCCGCGCCGGTCCTGGCCGCCCTGGCCCCGCTGACCTCGGTCCGCCCGGCCGTCGCCCTGACCCTGTCGCTGCTTCGGCGGACGGCCGCCCCGGCCACCGCCCTGCCCGCCACCGGCCGGCGCGCCCGGCTCGTCGTCCAGCCGCAGCGTCAACGAGATCCGCTTGCGCGGAATGTCGACGTCCATGACCTTGACCTTCACGATGTCCCCGGGCTTCACGACATCCCGCGGATCCTTCACGAACGTCTTCGACAGCGCCGAGACATGCACCAGACCGTCCTGATGGACGCCGATGTCGACGAACGCGCCGAACGCGGCGACGTTCGTGACGACCCCCTCCAGCACCATTCCCTGAGCCAGGTCGCCGAGCTTCTCGACGCCCTCCTTGAACGTGGCCGTCCGGAAGGCCGGACGCGGGTCGCGGCCCGGCTTCTCCAGTTCCCGCAGAATGTCCGTCACGGTCGGCAGCCCGAACGTGTCGTCCACGAAGTCGGCCGCCCGCAGCGACCTCAGCGCGCCCGCGTTCCCGATCAGGGAGGCGACCTCGCTGCCCGTCGTCCTCACCATCCGCCGCACCACGGGGTACGCCTCGGGGTGCACGCTCGACCTGTCCAGCGGGTCGTCGCCGTCCCGGATGCGCAGGAAGCCCGCGCACTGCTCGTACGCCTTCGGGCCGAGCCGCGCCACGTCCTTGAGCGCCCTGCGGGACCGGAAGGGGCCGTTGCTGTCCCGGTGGGCGACGATGTTCTCGGCGAGCCCGGAGCTGATCCCGGAGACCCGTGAAAGAAGGGGCGCCGAGGCGGTGTTGACGTCGACACCGACACCATTCACACAGTCCTCGACCACCGCGTCCAGCGAGCGTGACAGCTTCACCTCGGACAGGTCGTGCTGGTACTGGCCGACCCCGATCGACTTGGGGTCGATCTTCACCAGTTCGGCCAGCGGGTCCTGGAGCCGCCGGGCGATCGACACGGCACCGCGCAACGACACATCCATGTCGGGCAGTTCCTGCGAGGCGAACGCCGACGCCGAGTACACGGAGGCGCCCGCCTCCGACACCATCACCTTGGTGAGCTTCAACTCGGGGTGCTTGTCGATGAGTTCACCGGCCAGCTTGTCCGTCTCGCGGGACGCCGTGCCATTGCCGATCGCGATCAGATCGACGTGGTGCGCCTTCGCCAGCTGCTCCAGCTTCGCCAGTGACTGGTCCCACCTGTTCGCCGGGACATGCGGGTGGATGACATCGGTGGCCACCACCTTGCCGGTCGCGTCGACGACGGCGACCTTGACGCCCGTACGGAATCCGGGGTCGAGACCGAGCGTGGCGCGCGTCCCGGCCGGGGCGGCGAGCAGCAGATCACGCAGGTTCGACGCGAAGACGCGTACCGCCTCGTCCTCCGCGGCCGTACGCAGCCGCAGCCGCACATCGATGCCGAGGTGCACCAGAATCCGGGTCCGCCACGCCCAGCGCACCGTGTCGCCGAGCCACTTGTCGCCGGGACGGCCGCGGTCGGCGACGCCGAAGCGGCGGGCGACCATGCTCTCGTAGACGGAGGGGCCCGGCCGGTCCGCCTCCTCGGGCGCCTCGGGCTCCAGGACCAGGTCGAGCATCTCCTCCTTCTCGCCCCGCAGCATCGCGAGCACCCGGTGCGAGGGCAGCGCGGTGAACGGCTCCGCGAAGTCGAAGTAGTCCGCGAACTTCGCGCCCGCCTCCTCCTTGCCCTCCCGGACCTTCGCCGCGAGCCGCCCGCGCGACCACATGCGCTCACGCAGCTCGCCGGTCAGATCGGCGTCCTCGGAGAAGCGCTCGGTGAGGATGGCACGCGCGCCCTCCAGCGCCGCCGCCCCGTCCGCGACGCCCCTGTCCGCGTCGACGAACGCGGCGGCCGCCGCGAGCGGATCCACCGACGGGTCGCCGAGCAGTCCGTCGGCCAGCGGTTCGAGCCCCGCCTCCCGGGCGATCTGCGCCTTCGTGCGCCGCTTCGGCTTGAACGGCAGATAGATGTCCTCAAGACGCGCCTTGGTGTCGGCGGCCCGGATCCGCGCCTCCAGCGCCTCGTCGAGCTTGCCCTGTTCACGTACGGAATCGAGGATCGACGTACGCCGGTCCTCCAGCTCCCGCAGATACCGCAGCCGCTCCTCCAACGTGCGCAGCTGCGCATCGTCGAGCATCTCGGTCGCTTCCTTGCGGTAGCGCGCGATGAACGGCACGGTCGACCCGCCGTCGAGCAGCTCGACGGCCGCCTTCACCTGACGCTCACGTACGCCGAGCTCCTCGGCGATCCTGCCTTCGATGGACGTCGTCACGGTTTTCCCGACTCGCCTTCTCGTACTGGCTGTGCTGGCCGTGCAAAGAGCTTGCCGCGACTGCCGCTGCACGCTCTTGCGGGGGTGGTCCCCTTCGCCTGCATTGTGCCGGGTGGCCGGGGGCCGTGTCGCGCGCCCTCCACGAACACGGCCGGACACCACCGGGACGCGGTCAGCCCTTGCCGGTCAGCTCGCCGGGGAACGCGCCCGCCGAGGCCGCCGTGAACAGGAAGCCGCGCCCCAGCTCCGTGAGCCGCTCCACACCGGACGCGCCCAGGTGCTCGTACGGCGCGGAGTCCATCTCGTCCGTGGCCTCCTCCACCTCCGCCCGCAGCGCCGTGCCGGACTCCGTCAACCCGCCCTCGGCGTTCATCAGGCCGCGGCCGCGCAGCCGCCCGGCCGCGGCCTCCCAGTCGTCACGGCTCCAGCCCCGGGTGGCGAGGATCCAGCCCGGAGCCATGCCCTTGCCCGTGGCGGTGTGGCTCACCAGGGCCTCGACCGGGTCGAGACCGGCGGTGAGCAGGGCGGCGAGATGGGCGTCGCCGCGGTGCTCGCGCAGCAGCGTCGCGGCATGCCAGTACGCCAGGTGCGGCTGCTCGGGCACCGGCAGATCCGCGTGGGCGGCGTACAGCGGCCGGGCGTGTCGGGTGCAGGCCTCGGTGGCGCGCAGCGCGAGTCCGGCCGCCTCGGCCAGCTCGGCGGAGGCGAGGGTCTCCTCCCCGAGCACCCGGCGCAGGGTCGAGTCGACCGCGCGCAGCCGAGCGCCGAGGACCGCCCCGGGAGCGGCGACGGACCAGACGGCGGGCACATGGCGGGCCACCAGCTCATGGCTGAAGTTGTAGAAGGCCGCGGTGACCGTGCCGGCTCCCACCGCGCCCAGCGCGGCGCTCCGGGCGGCGAGGTAGACGGCGTGCGCGTCGTCGATACCGAGCTCCCCGAGCTCCTTGCCGAGGTCGGGGGAGAAGTAGACGGTGGAGTGGAACGGGTTGAGGGCGTTGTGACAGCGGCGTCCGGCGCGGGGCGGCAGAGTAGTCATGCCCGCACGTTACCGACTGGTCGGTACGTTCCGTAACCCCCGGTGCCGCCGGAATGCGGGACCGTCGCCGTGGCAGGAAAGGTGGGGAACTCGTCATTGCGGCCATCGGGGCCCGCCGCCCAGGATGGCACCCATGAAGCAGCGATCCGTACTCGTCGTCCTCTTCGACGGCGTCCAGAGCCTCGATGTGAGCGGGCCGATGGAGGTCTTCGCCGGAGCCTCCCGCTTCCCCGGGGTCTCGTACGAACTGCGCACCGCCTCACTGGACGGCGGCCCGGTCCGCTGCGGCAGCGGGCTCACGCTGCTCCCCGACAGCAGCCTCGCCGACGCCGCCGCACCGCACACGCTGCTGGTGCCCGGCGGGCACGGCACGCGCACCGCCGACCCGGCCCTCACCGCCTGGCTGCGTGCTGCGGCCCCGCACGCGGAGCAGCTGGTCTCCGTGTGCACGGGCGCCCTGCTGCTGGCGGAGGCGGGGCTGCTGGACGGTCACCGGGTGACGACGCACTGGAACTACTGCGAACAGCTCGCCCGCGATTTCCCGGCCGTCGAGGTGGACCCCGACCCGATCTTCGTACGCGACGGGAGGCTGGCCACCTCGGCGGGTGTTACCGCGGGCATCGATCTCGCGCTGGCCCTGGTCGAGGAGGACCACGGGCGGGAGATCGCGCTCACCGTCGCCCGGCATCTCGTGGTGTTCCTGCGACGGCCGGGCAACCAGGCCCAGTTCAGTGCCCAGCTCACCGCCCAGACGGCCAGGCGCGAGCCGCTGCGGGACGTCCAGCACTGGATCAGCGAGCACCCCGGCGGGGATCTCTGCGTGGAGGCGCTGGCGCGGCGGGCCAGTCTCTCCCCCCGTCACTTCGCCCGCGCCTTCCAGGCGGAGACCGGTCTGACGCCGGGCCGGTACGTCGACCGGGTGCGCCTGGAACATGCGCGCAGGCTTCTGGAGGACACCTCCGACGGCGTGGTCGGCGTCGCGCGCGCCAGCGGTTACGGCACCCCGGAAGCCATGCGCCGCGCCTTCGTCAAAGCCCTCGGAACGGCGCCGTCCGAATACCGCCGCCGCTTCCGGACCACGGACCTGACCGACCGGCCCGGGGAATGACCGGCAGGCCCGGGCCATGACCGAGCGGCCGGGCGGCAACGACCGACCCCCGCAACGACCGACCGAGACAACGACCGACCGAGACAACGAGAGGCCACTCCTGTGCAGATCGCCATCCTGCTCTTCGACCGCTTCACCGCCCTGGACGCGGTGGGCCCGTACGAGATCCTCAGCCGCACGCCCGGTGCCGAGACGGTGTTCGTCGCCGAACGCACCGGCCCCGTGCGCAACGACAGCGGGAGCCTCGAACTGGTCGCCGCCAGGACCCTTACCGAGGTGCCCGCACCCGATGTCGTCATCGTGCCCGGCGGCCCCGGCCAGAGCGACCAGATGGAGAACGAGGCGCTGCTCGGCTGGCTGCGCGCGGTCGATGCCACCAGCACCTGGACGACCTCCGTGTGCACCGGCTCGCTGCTGCTGGCGGCGGCCGGTCTGCTGTCGGACCGCCGGGCCACCTCGCACTGGCTGGCGCTGGAGACCCTGAAGGAGTACGGAGTGGAGCCGACCGGCGAACGTGTCGTCCTCGACGGCAAGTACGTCACCGCCGCGGGGGTTTCGTCCGGCATCGACATGGGGCTCACCCTGCTCGGCCGGATCGCGGGGGACGAGCACGCCCAGGCCGTGCAGCTGCTCACCGAGTACGACCCGCAGCCGCCGTACGACGCCGGATCGCCCGACAAGGCGCCCGCCGCACTCGTCGCGGAGTTCCGCGGTACGAGCCGCTTCACCCTCCGGTAGCCGCGCCCCCGGCGCTCCCGGCATCCCCCGCGGCCGCGGCGTCCCCGGTCGTCCAGGTGAAGCGGGGCGCGCGGCGCTCCAGGAAGGCGGCGACCCCCTCCGCGGTGTCGCCGCTGCCGCGCGCCTGCTCCTTCCAGTACGCGTCCCGGTCCTCGCGTCCCGCCGCGAACTCCTTCGCCGCCGCCTGCGTCAGCAGGGAGCGGGACGCCAGGACGCGGGTGTACTCCTCGACGCGCTCGTCCAGCCCGCCGGCCGGCAGCACCTCGTCGGCCAGCCCGGTGCGCAGGGCCCGCCGGGCGTCGATCAGCTCGCCGGAGAACAGCAGGTGCTTCGCGGCCGACGGGCCGGTCAGCGCGACCAGCCGCCGCGTCGACGACGCGGGGTACACGATCCCGAGCTTGGCCGGAGTGACCCCGAACGACGCGCCCTCCTCGGCGAACCTCAGGTCGCAGGCGGCCGCGAGCTGGCTGCCGCCGCCCACGCAGTACCCGCGCACGGCGGCGAGCGTCGGCAGCGGGAAGGCGGCCAGCGCCTCTTCGGCCGCCACGGCGAGGGCCTGCGGATCTTCGGCCGGGTCGCGGAGCGAGGAGATGTCCGCGCCGGCGCAGAAGGTGTCCCCGGCCCCGGTGAGCACCAGGACCCGCACGGCGGGATCGGCCGCCAGCCGCTCCAGGAGGCCCGGCAGCGACCGCCACATGGCGGCCGTCATCGCGTTGCGTTTCGCGGGGTTGCTGATGACGACGGTGGCGATGCCGCCGTCGACGGCGTGCTCCAGCCGCGCGTGTGGACGCTCTCCGCCGGCTCCGTGCTCCACAGGGTCGCTACGCTCCATGCGCCGGATGCTATCCGTACTGTTCGAACCTATGATCAAGAAGGGGTCATGATCCGGGCACGCACCGTAGGGAGCTGTCGATGGCCGATCCCAGAGTCGAAGGCAGGAAACTCAGCCGCAGTTTCGGCGGGCTGGCCCTGCTCGGCGGCCTGCTCGTCGTCGCGGGGCTCGTCGGTCTCGTCTACACGGGCGTCGCCACCCTGACCTCGATGCTGCTCTTCGGCTGGCTGCTGCTCGTCGGCGGGCTGGTCGGACTGCTGCACGCGGTCCAGTCCCGCGGTACCAACTACTTCTGGCTGGCCGTCGTGGTCGCCGCGCTGAACATCGCGGCCGGGGTCGTCGTGATCCGCCACCCGCACGGTACCGCCGAGGCGCTGACCATGTTCGCCGCGCTGCTCTTCCTGACCGGCGGGGTGTTCCGGCTGGTCGGCAGTGTCGTGGTGCGCGGTCCGCAGTTCGGCTGGACGCTGCTGCAGGGGGCCTTCGGGCTGCTGCTGGGTGTGCTGGTCCTGGTCGACTGGCCGCACAGCAGCCTGTACGTACTGGGCTGTTTCTTCTCGCTCGCCCTGCTGTTCGACGGGCTCGGTCTGATCGCCATCGGGGTGGGCGGCCGGCGCATCGTGGGGCTGATGTCGGACCGGCTCGCGCCGGAGGGGGACCGGGGCGAGCCGCGCCCGACGTCAGAAGAAGAGCAGAAGTAGTCTCCCGGCTGGCATCGCCGAACCCGCTCGATCGTATAGGGCCGATAGATGCCCATTTCCGGTCAGTTGCACGGACCGGAGCGAGCGGTTCCCAACACTCTTTACTCGACGGTCAGTGATGTGCGAGTCGAGAGCGGGTGCCGGTCCATGGAGAGCCGCGGGAGTTGCCCGGCCCATCCCGCGTCGTACGAAGGGGTGTGGCGTTTCACCGCCCCCGCCGTCGACGTATCCGTGCCGCGGGCGCGGCATGCCGTGCGTGATCTGCTCGACCGGCAGGGTGTGCCGGTCCAGGACGACATCCTCCAGGGACTGCTGCTCATCGTCTCGGAACTCGTCACCAACGCGGTCAGGCACGCCGCCCTGCTCTCGCCCGAACTGGCGGTGGAGGTGGCCATCGACGCCGAGTGGGTCAGGGTGTCGGTGGAGGACAGCCATCCCTACCGCCCGACCGCGCTGGAGACCGACCACGCCCGGACGGGAGGCCGCGGGCTGCTGCTGGTCAGGGAGATCACCGCGCAGGCGGGCGGGAGCTGCGACGTGGAGCACACCGCGGGCGGAGGGAAGGTCGTCTGGGCGGCGCTGCCGTTGAAGACGCAGCTCTGACCGCCCCCGTCGCCCGTAGGGTCACCAGCCCGCGGCCGGGCCCGTCAGCTCCCTGATCGCGGGGCGCGCGGCGTCGAGCACCGTCATGAACCAGGCCGAGAACGGCGCCCGGTCGTGCCGCTCGGCCAGTTCGCCCGCGGTCACGAAGGCCGTCTCGCCGACCTCCTCCGGATCGGGCTTCGGCTGCTCCTGCGCCATCCCCACGAAGAGGTGGTTGAACTCCTGCTCCACCAGGCCCGACGCCGGGTCGGGGTGGTTGTAGCGGACGGTGCCCGCCTCGGCGAGCAGCGAGGGCGAGATGCCCAGCTCCTCGTAGGTGCGCCGGGCCGCCGCGGCGAACGGCGCTTCGCCCGGGTACGGATGGCCGCAGCAGGTGTTCGACCAGACGCCGGGGGAGTGGTACTTGCCGAGCGCGCGGCGCTGGAGGAGCAGCCGCCCCTGCTCGTCGAAGAGGAACACGGAGAACGCGCGGTGCAGCTGGCCGGGAGCCTGGTGGGCGGCGAGCTTCTCCGCGGTGCCGATGGTGTTGCCGTTCTCGTCGACCAGTTCGAGCATGATCGCTTCTGCTGTTCCGTTCGACGAGCTGTGCGTCGCGGTGGCTGGTGTGGTCGGCATACCCATCCTTCGCTTTGGTTCCCGGCCTCGTGCGCCGGACCCCTGGAGTCCGGTCAAGTCTGCCGCACAAAAGGCGCCGGTCCGCACTGCGGGTCCCGTATGTCCGCCCCGCCGCGCCGTCCGGGCGTGGCGGGGCGGACATCCGTGTCAGACGCCGAAGGCCGCCGGATACCGGATCGTGCCCGCAGGCACGGACGCCGCTTCGTCCAGGACCAGGGCCATCATCGCCTCGTCGGGCACCTCGAAGCCCGGCCGGATTCCGTAACGCGACGCCGGTACGAAACCGAACCGCGGGTAGTACTCGGGATGGCCCAGCACCAGGACCAGCGCCTCGCCCCGCACCCGGGCCGCGTCGAGCGCCGCCCGCACCGCGGCCCCGCCCGCGCCCCGACGCCGGCAGGCGGGAGCGGCCGCGACCGGTGCCAGCGCGAGCGCCGGGGTGTCGCCGACCCGGCACCGGGTCAGCAGGGCGTGCGCGGCGAGGGAACCGTCCGGCCCCTCCACGACGTAGGACAGCCCCGGCAGCCAGGCTTCGGCGTCGGCCCGCAGGGCGTCCACCAGATCGGCCTCGGCCCGGGTGCCGAACGCCGCCGTGTGCAACGCGTGCACCGCCTCGCGGTCCGCCGCCGTCTCGGGGCGGGCCGGCCAGCGCGGATCGGCGGGGCGCAGCACATAGGCGGCGTAGCCGTACTCCGTGCCGTGCTCGCGCCGCATGTCCAGCTCCTCACGCGTGGCCGCGAGCGCCCATTCCATGCCGGGACTCTGGGGATCGGCGGCGGCCACCCGCTCGGCGAGCGGGACGTAGTACTCGTCCCAGTCGCTCTCGGGCTGGAGGAGGACCGCCAGGACATGGCAGCCCGCGGCGACGGCCGCCGCTGTGGTCTCCGCGACGGGGCGCGGCGCGCCGTGCCGCGCCCAGAAGTCACGGGCCGGCGCGGTCGGGGCGCCGGTGGTCCAGACGCATTCGGAGACCACCAGGGAGCCGCCCGGTGCGAGCAGCCGCTGCCAGTCGCGTACGGCGGTGTCGAAACCGATGCAGTACGCCGAGCCCTCGGCCCAGACCAGGTCGAACGACCCGGCCGGGAACCGGGGGCCGGTGAGGTCGCCCATGTCGGCCTTGACGGTGTGGACGCGGTCGCCGAGACCGCGGGCCTCGGCGGACGCGCGCAGCTCGTCGAGGAAGGGCTGGTGCAGATCCACCGCGGTCACCTCGGCGCCCGCCTCGGCGGCGAGCAGCAGGGTGGCACGGCCGGGGCCGCATCCCAGGTCGAGCACGCGCGGGCGGCTCGGCAGAGGTCCGGCGAGGGCGAGCAGCCGACGCGTCGTGGCGTCGGAGCCGGGGCTCTGCCGGGGAAGGCCGTGGTGCAGGGTGAAGAACGCCTCGGTACGTGAGTCGTCGTGCGAGGTGTCTGAGGTGTCGGTCAACGGAGGAACCCTTGGTGTGAGGGCTCCGGCCGACGGGGCGACGCGGAAGACGCCGTGAGTCAGCCGAGAACCCGGGAGATGAGGAGGGACCGGTTGCTGCGCCGGGCAGCCGTCGTCGCGACAGTCATCAACCTCAGCTCCTCTCGGGAAGGGTCTCGCACCATGATGAGACTCGAACGTCTCAGCGAAGAAATCCTAGCATCGCCGCGCGCACCGTACCCCGGGGTACTCAGTGGCAGAGCTTCGCCTCGTGCTCCGCATGACCGCTCGGCTCCAGCTGGAAGGTGCAGTGCTCCACGTCGAAGTGATCCCCGAGGCAGCCCTGCAGTTCGTGCAGCAGCTTCTCGTGCCCGATCGAGTCCAGCATCTCCTGGTGCACCACCACATGGGCGGAGAGCACCGGCATCCCTGAAGTGATCGTCCAGGCGTGCAGGTCATGGACGCCCAGTACCCCGGGCAGCGCCGTGATGTGGGCCCGTACCTCGCCCATGTCCACGCCCTTGGGGGCCGACTCCAGCAGGACGTTCAGGGTCTCGCGCAGCAGTTTGACCGTCCGGGGAACGATCATCAGGCCGATCACCAGCGAGGCGATCGGGTCGGCCGCCTGCCAGCCGGTGGCCATGATGATGCCGGCGGACACCAGCACCGTGACCGAGCCGAGGGTGTCGGCCAGGACCTCCAGATAGGCGCCCCGCACATTGAGGCTCTCCTGCTGTCCGCGCATCAGCAGGGACAGGGACACCATGTTGGCCACCAGGCCCACCGCGGCGAAGGCGATCGCCAGGCCGCCCTTGGTCTCGGCCGGGGTGATGAACCGGTCGACCGCCTCGAAGACCAGGAATCCGCCGACGCCCAGCAGCAGCAGACAGTTGGCCAGCGCCGCCAGGATCTCGGCACGGGCGTAGCCGAAGGTGCGGTTGAGGCCGGCCGGTTTGTTGGCGAAGTGGATGGCGAGCAGCGCCATGCCGAGTCCCAGCGCGTCGGTCGCCATATGGGCCGCGTCGGCGATCAGGGCGAGCGAGTCGGAGAGCAGCCCGCCGACGATCTCCATGACCATCACGCTCAGGGTGATCCCCAGGGCGATCCGCAGCCGGCCCCGGTACGCGGCAGCCGCCGTACCCGTCGGAGGCGGTCCGCCGTGTGTGTGCCCGTGGTCGTGGCCAGCCCCCATGAAAACGCCTCCAGGTTCGTGCGACAGCTCGGACGCCAACCGCCCGACGAAGCCCAGTGAACTACGGGTGGGGGGTATCCGGCAACACGGGACTGAACACCGTTGTCATATGCTCTGACCTGCGCAAACGTATCCCAGGTCAGAGCCTTGACGTGATCGTTCAGGGCCTATTCGGCGCGGGCCTCGGGGTGCCGCAGGCACCAGCCCTCCCAGGCCGACTCGACCATCTCGCGGACCCCCCGGCGCGCGGTCCATCCCGTCTCCGCGGTCATCCGGGCGGCCGAGGCCACGGCCCGTGCGGCATCGCCGGGCCGGCGCGGCTCGACCACCGGCTCCACCCGGTGACCGGTCACCTCGGCGATCTCATCGGCCAGCTCCCGCACCGAGACGCCCTCGCCCCGGCCGACGTTCAGGGTCAGGTCGCCGCCGTCGTGCCGCCCCCCGCCCGCGTGCTGCCCGCCCAGGCGCCGCGCGATGGCGAGGTGGGCCTCCGCCAGGTCCGCGACATGGATGTAGTCACGGATACAGGTGCCGTCCGGGGTCGGATAGTCGTCACCGAAGATCCGGGGTGCCTCGCCGCGCGTCAGCCGGTCGAAGATCATCGGGATGACGTTGAACACCCCGGTGTCCGAGAGCTCCGGCGCCGCCGCCCCCGCCACGTTGAAGTACCGCAGACAGGCGGTCGAGACCGAGTGGGCCCGCCCCGTCGCCCGGACCAGCCACTCCCCGGCGAGCTTGGTCTCCCCGTACGGATTGATGGGGAGGCAGGGGGTCTCCTCGGTGATCAGATCCACATCCGGTACGCCGTAGACGGCGGCCGAGGAGGAGAAGAGGAAGCGCCGCACACCGGCCGCGACCACGGCCTCCAGCAGGACGGTCAGCCCGGCGACGTTCTCCCGGTAGTAGAGCAGCGGCTTCTCGACGGACTCGCCGACCTGCTTCTGCGCCGCGAGATGCACCACACCGGTCACCGCGTGCTCCGCGAACACCCGGTCCAGCAGTGCCCGGTCCGAGAACGAGCCGCGCACCAGGGGGATCTCCGCGGGCAGCCGCCCCGCGATGCCCGTCGAGACGTCGTCGAGGGCGACGACCCGTTCCCCCGCCGAGGCCATGGCCTTCGCCACATGTGCCCCGATATACCCCGCTCCGCCTGTGATCAGCCATGTCATGACCGCCAGCCTATGCGCTGGTCCCGGCGCGGTTTGTGGGGCGAGGTGCTGATCGACAATGATGATCGCGAACGGCGCCGCACAGCGCGGGTCCGCCCCGAACGGAGCACAAACGGGCGGTGAACTCGGCCTTCCGTTCATCCGATAGCCTCAGCCGACGCGCCGCCGGCCCGTATCCGGGCCGCACTGCCGCGCGCCGTCCACGCCAGCGCCAAGGAGTGAGTTCGTCTGTCGACCGCCATCCTCACCGGTGCGCCGGTACCCGGATCGTCGCTCGAGGACGATCTGCGGTCACTGGGTTTCGAGGTACAAACCGCCACTGACGCCACGGACGCCGCCCGGCTGCTCGCGGCAGTCCCCCCGAGCCGCCGCGTCGCGCTCGTCGACCCGCGCTTCGTGGGGCACGCGCACGCCCTGCGGCTGGGCCTGACCGATCCCCGCTTCCCCGCCGCCACCGTCCCCGGCGCGCTCACCGCGCAGCCCGAGGCCCGCGCCGCGCTCGTACGGGCCCTGCACCGGACCGTCGCGGCGGTCGGCGCGGGCAGCCCCGTGGGCGGCCCCGAGGAGCGTCCGGCCGTCGAGGACCGCAGCGTGCCCGGCCGCCTCGCCGTCGCGCTCGACGCCGAGGGCGTCGCCGTGCAGCGGCCCGAACTCGGCTCGCTCACCGCCGCCGTCCCCACCGGGGACGAGGAGCGCGCGGCCGCCGCGGCCGCCGTCGCCGCGGTGGACGACGAGGCGGTACGGCTGCGCAGCGCGGTGAAGGCCCACGACGGTTTCTTCACCACCTTCTTCATCAGCCCGTACTCCCGCTACATCGCCCGCTGGTGCGCACGCCGCGGCCTCACCCCGAACCAGGTCACCACCGCCTCGCTGATCACCGCGCTCATCGCGGCGGGCAGCGCGGCGACCGGTACCAGGGGCGGCTATGTCGCCGCCGGGGTGCTCCTCCTCCTCTCCTTCGTCCTGGACTGCACCGACGGGCAGCTCGCCCGCTACTCGCTCCAGTACTCGACGATGGGCGCCTGGCTGGACGCCACCTTCGACCGGGCCAAGGAGTACGCGTACTACGCGGGCCTCGCCCTCGGGGCTGCCCGGGGCGGCGATGACGTCTGGGTACTGGCGCTCGGCGCGATGGTGCTCCAGGCCTGCCGTCATGTCGTCGACTTCTCGTTCAACGAGGCCAACCACGACGCGGTTTCCAACACGAGCCCGACCGCCGCCCTGTCCGACCGGCTCGACAGCGTCGGCTGGACCGTCTGGCTGCGCCGGATGATAGTGCTGCCGATCGGTGAGCGATGGGCGATGATCGCCGTCCTCACCGCCGTCACCACCCCCCGGGTCGTCTTCTGCGCCCTGCTCATCGGCTGCGCCCTGGCCGCCTGCTACACCACGGCCGGCCGGCTGCTGCGCTCGCTGACCCGCAAGGCGCACCGCACCGACCGAGCCGCCCGCGCCCTCGCGGACCTGGCCGACTCCGGCCCCCTGGCACAGGCCGTCGCCGCCGCGGGGCCCAAGCCGCGCGGCACCTTCACCGCCCCGGCGCTCGCCCTTCTCGGCGCGCTGGTGATGGTCGCCGGAGCCCTGTTCCTCCCGTTCGGCGGCTGGCTGACGGTCGCCGCCGCCGGGGTGTACGCGGTGCTCTCCGGCCTCGCTGTCGCCCGCCCGCTCAAGGGCGTACTGGACTGGCTCGTCCCGCCGGTCTTCCGGGCCGCGGAGTACTGCACGATCCTGGTCCTGGCGGCCCGCAGTGATGTGCCGCACGCCGTTCCCGCGGCCTTCGGACTGGTTTCGGCCATCGCCTACCATCACTACGACACGGTGTACCGCATCCGCGGCGGCACCGGCGCGCCGCCCCAGTGGCTGGTGCGGACGATCGGTGGGCACGAGGGCCGGACCGTTGTGGTGGCCGTGCTCGCCGCCGTACTGACTCAGCATTCAGGTTTCACCACGGCTCTCACCGCGTTCGCGGTGGCCGTGGCTCTGGTGGTGCTCGTGGAGTCCATCCGCTTCTGGGTGTCCTCCTCGGCCCCCGCCGTACACGACGAAGGAGAACTCGCATGATCGGCCTCGTACTGGCAGCCGGTGCAGGACGACGTCTGCGCCCCTACACGGACACCCTGCCCAAGGCACTGGTGCCCGTCGACGGTGAGCGGACGGTCCTCGACCTCACGCTGGCCAACTTCGCCGAGGTCGGACTCACCGAGGTCGCGATCGTGGTCGGCTACCGCAAGGAGGCGGTCTACGACCGCAAGGCCGAGCTCGAGGCGAAGTACGGCGTCACGCTCACCCTCATCGACAACGACAAGGCCGAGGAGTGGAACAACGCCTACTCCCTGTGGTGCGCCCGTGAGGTCCTGAAGCAGGGCGTCATCCTCGCCAACGGCGACACCGTGCACCCGGTCTCCGTCGAGAAGACCCTCCTGGACGCCCGCGGCAAGGGCCAGAAGATCATCCTCGCCCTCGACACGGTGAAGAGCCTCGCCGACGAGGAGATGAAGGTCATCACCGAGGGCGACAAGGGTGTGCGGCGGATCACCAAGCTGATGGACCCGGCCACCGCGACCGGCGAGTACATCGGTGTCACGCTGATCGAGCCCGAGGCCGCCGAGGAGCTCGCCGACGCGCTGCGGACCACCTTCGAGCGCGACCCCGACCTCTACTACGAGGACGGCTACCAGGAACTCGTCAACCGCGGCTTCACCGTCGACGTGGCCCCCATCGGCGAAGTGACGTGGGTCGAGATCGACAACCACGACGACCTCGCGAAGGGCCGTGAGATCGCGTGCCAGTACTGACCCGGCTCATTCCGTCCCCGGTCGTCGTCGACATCAGCCGCGGCGCCATGGACGATCTGGCGGGCCTCCTGGCCGACCAGCGGATCTCCTCCTCGGGCAAGCTCGCCATCGCGATCAGCGAAGGCTCCGGGCGCGCCCTGCGCGAGAGGCTCGCACCGGTCCTGCCGGGTGCCGACTGGTACCCGGTGTCCGACGGCACGATCGACTCGGCGGTGAAGCTCGCCGACGGCATCAAGGGCAACCGGTACGACGCCGTGGTCGGCCTCGGCGGCGGCAAGATCATCGACGTGGCCAAGTACGCCGCGGCGCGGGTCGGCCTGCCGCTGGTCGCCGTCGCGACGAACCTCTCGCACGACGGCCTCTGCTCGCCGGTGGCGACCCTGGACAACGACAACGGGCGGGGCTCCTACGGGGTGCCCACCCCGATCGCCGTGGTCATCGACCTCGACATCATCCGTGAGGCGCCCTCCCGCTACGTACGCTCCGGCATCGGCGACGCAGTCTCGAACATCTCCTGCGTCGCCGACTGGGAGCTGGCGCACGAGGTCAACGGCGAGGAGATAGACGGTCTCGCGGCCGCCATGGCGCGGCAGGCCGGCGAGGCCGTGCTGCGCCACCCGGGCGGGGTCGGCGACGACGCCTTCCTGAAGGTGCTGGCCGAAGGGCTGGTGCTGACCGGCATCTCGATGTCGGTCGCGGGGGACTCCCGGCCCGCCTCCGGCGCCTGCCACGAGATCAACCACGCCTTCGACCTGCTGTACCCCCAGCGTGCGGCCAGCCACGGCGAGCAGGTCGGCCTCGGCGCGTGCTTCGCCATGCATCTGCGCGGCGCCCGTCAGGAAGCGCTGCTGATGTCCTCGGTACTGCGGCGCCACGGCCTGCCGGTCAGGCCCGAGGAGATCGGCTTCACCGCCGACGAGTTCGTGACCGCCGTCGAGTACGCCCCGCAGACCCGTCCGGGACGCTTCACCATCCTGGAACACCTCAATCTGTCCACCGACCAGATCAAGGACGCTTACGCAGACTATGCAAAAGCCATCGGTAGCTGAGCTTCGACCGGTCGTGCACCCCCCGGGTGTGAAGGACCGGCGGAGCGGCGAGCACTGGGCCGGCCGGCTCTACATGCGCGAGGTCTCCCTGCGCATCGACCGGCATCTGGTGAACACCCGGGTCACGCCCAACCAGCTGACCTACGTGATGACGGTCGCCGGTGCCCTCGCCGCCCCGGCGCTGCTCGTACCGGGCATCGCGGGCGCGGTGCTCGGCGTTCTGATGGTCCAGCTCTATCTGCTGCTCGACTGCGTGGACGGCGAGATCGCCCGCTGGAAGAAGCAGTACTCGCTCGCCGGGGTCTACCTGGACCGGGTCGCCGCCTATCTGTGCGACGCCGCGGTCCTGGTCGGCTTCGGTCTGCGCGCCGCCGACCTCTGGGGCGAGGGGCGCATCGACTGGCTGTGGGCCTTCCTGGGCACGCTGGCCGCGCTCGGCGCGATCCTGATCAAGGCCGAGACCGACCTCGTCGGCGTCGCCCGTCACCAGGGCGGGATGCCGCCCGTGAAGGAGGCGGCGTCCGAGCCGCGCTCGTCCGGCATGGCGCTGGCCCGCAGGGCCGCCGCGGCGCTGAAGTTCCACCGGCTGGTCCTCGGCGTCGAGGCGTCCCTGCTGATCCTCGCCGCGGCCATCGCGGACAGCGTCCGCGACGACCTGTTCTTCTCGCGTCTGGGCGTCGCCGTCCTGGCCGGGATCGCGCTCCTGCAGACGTTGCTCCACCTCGTGTCCGTGCTCGCTTCCAGCAGGCTGAAGTGAGCTCTCCCATGAAACTCGGCGCGGTCATCATCACCATGGGCAACCGCCCGGACGAGCTGCGCGCCCTCCTGGATTCGGTCACCGCGCAGGACGGTGACCGGATCGAGGTGGTGGTCGTCGGCAACGGGGCCCCGGTCCCGGACGTCCCCGCCGGTGTACGCACGGTGGAGCTGCCCGAGAATCTGGGCATCCCCGGTGGCCGCAATGTCGGCATCGAGGCGTTCGGCCCGTCCGGTGCCGATGTGGACGGGCTGCTCTTCCTCGACGACGACGGACTGCTGCCGAACACCGACACCGCGGAGCTGTGCCGGCAGGCGTTCGACACGGACCCGAAGCTGGGCATCATCACCTTCCGGATCGCCGACCCGGACACCGGGGTCACCCAGCGCCGGCACGTGCCCCGGCTGCGTGCCTCCGACCCGATGCGCTCCTCGCGGGTGACGACCTTCCTGGGCGGCGCCAACGCCGTACGCACCCGGGTCATCGCCGAGGTGGGAGCCCTGCCGGACGACTTCTTCTACGCCCACGAGGAGACCGATCTGGCCTGGCGGGCGCTGGACGCCGGGTGGATGATCGACTACCGCGCGGACATGGTGCTCAACCACCCGACCACCGCCCCCTCCCGGCACGCGGTCTACCACCGCATGGTCGCCCGCAACCGGGTCTGGCTCGCCCGCCGGAACCTGCCCGCACCGCTGGTGCCCGTCTATGTGGGGGTCTGGCTGCTGCTGACCCTGTTGCGCAGGCCTTCGCGGCCCGCGCTCAGGGCATGGTTCGGCGGATTCCGGGAAGGCTGGGCGAAGCCCTGCGGGCCGAGGCGCCCCATGAAGTGGCGTACGGTGTGGCGGCTGACGAGACTGGGCCGACCTCCTGTGATCTGAGAGGCTTTCCTCTGAGAGCATGAGGCGTATTTCTTCTTTCCGGGACCTGTCCGCCTGAGCCGCGCGCCTGGCTGCGCATCTTGAAGACGAGAGTTTCAACTTGTGAGTGACACAACCCACGACGGTGGGGTAGCCCTCGGCACCCTGTCGTCCGCCGACGAGGGGCTGAGCGCGGCCCAGACGGCCGCGAAGTACGGCCTGACCGTGAGCGGCGCCCGGCCTGGGCTGTTCGAATACATCCGGCAGCTCTGGGGCCGCCGCCACTTCATCCTGGCCTTCTCCAGGGCGAAGCTGACGGCGCAGTACAGCCAGGCCAAGCTCGGCCAGCTGTGGCAGGTGGCGACCCCCCTGCTGAACGCCCTGGTCTACTTCCTGATCTTCGGCCTGATCCTGGGTACCAGGAAGGGGATGAGCCAGGAGGTCTTCATCCCCTTCCTGGTGACCGGCGTCTTCGTCTTCACCTTCACCCAGAGCTCGGTGATGGCGGGGGTGCGGTCCATCTCCGGGAACCTCGGGCTCGTCCGGGCCCTGCACTTCCCCCGCGCCTCGCTGCCCATCTCGTTCTCGCTGCAGCAGCTCCAGCAGCTGCTGTACTCGATGATCGTGCTGGTGCTCGTGGCGGTGGGCTTCGGCAGCTATCCCTCGCTCTCGTGGCTGCTGGTCGTTCCCGCGCTGGCCATGCAGTTCTTCTTCAACACCGGTCTGGCGCTCGCGATGGCCAGGCTCGGCAGCAAGACCCCCGACCTCGCGCAGCTGATGCCCTTCGTCATGCGGACATGGATGTACGCCTCGGGCGTCATGTTCTCCATCCCCGTGATGCTGGCGGACAAGCCGCAGTGGATCGCGGACGTGCTCCAGTACAACCCGGCGGCCATCTACATGGACCTGGTCCGCTTCGCGCTGATCGACGGGTACGGCTCCGAGAACCTCCCGCAGCACGTCTGGGCCGTCGGCCTCGGCTGGGCGCTCCTCGCGGGCGTCGCGGGCTTCGTGTACTTCTGGAAGGCAGAGGAACGGTACGGCCGTGGCTGAGGACAACACGCAGGGACGGAACGTTCCCACCGTCATCGCCGACGACGTCCACATCGTGTACCGCGTCAACGGTGCGGGCGGCGGCAGGGGCAGCGCCACCGCCGCGCTCAGCCGCATGGTGCGCCGCGGCAAGGGCGAGTCGCGGGGGGTGCGGAAGGTCCACGCCGTACGGGGTGTCACCTTCACCGCCTACCGGGGCCAGGCCATCGGCCTCATCGGCACCAACGGCTCGGGCAAGTCGACGCTGCTGCGGGCCATCGCGGGACTGCTGCCGACCGAGTCCGGCAAGGTGTACACGGACGGTCAGCCCTCGCTGCTCGGTGTGAACGCGGCGCTGATGAGCGACCTGACCGGTGAGCGCAACGTGGTGCTCGGCGGCCTGGCCATGGGCATGAGCCGGGAGGAGATCCGCGAGCGCTACACGGGCATCGTGGACTTCTCCGGGATCAATGAGAAGGGCGACTTCATCACCCTGCCGATGCGGACGTACTCCTCCGGCATGGCCGCGCGCCTGCGCTTCTCCATCGCCGCCGCGAAGAACCACGACGTCCTCATGATCGACGAGGCGTTGGCCACGGGTGACCGCAAGTTCCGGATCCGTTCCGAGCAGCGGATCCGCGAGCTCCGCAAGGAGGCGGGCACCGTCTTCCTGGTCAGCCACAACAACAAGTCGATCAGGGACACCTGCGACCGGGTGCTGTGGCTGGAGAAGGGCGAGCTCCTGATGGACGGCCCCACCGAGGAAGTCCTCAAGGCGTACGAGCGCGAGACCGGAAAGTAGCCCTCCGTACCGCCGTGGCCTCCGCCGGAACGCTCCGGCGGAGGCCACGGCGGTGTGCGGCGCGATGTCCGGGCGCGGGGGAGACCCTGCGCAGTACGGCCCCGGGGGCGATCTCCTCCCGTCGGATGAGGTCAATTCCCCCGGGTGCGGGGAAGGTTGACGGGCGGGGCGGCGCACGCGTCACGCGCGCCACACCCCGGCGGGGCTCTGTGAGCTGTACAACGTAAGCTGTACCGGTGCTGATTCGTGGCAAGTGGGGCGATACCCCCTCGGGACGGCACCCGCAATGCGCCCGCGCACTCGGAAGAGCCAGCGGCGTGTCCGAAAAGGGATGTTTTGGGTCGGCAGTGTAGAACGGGAGATGTGACGGCAATGACGGAAGATCTCCAGCTCCGACGTGGTTCGGCCGTCCCCGCGCCGGGCGGTACGCAGTGACGCGGACCCAGCAGGCGCGCCCCGACGCCGCCTCCACGACGCTCGACAAGGCCGCGGACGAGAACTTCCCCGTCGCCCCCTTCTTCCTGCCGCGCGCCTGGCGCGACGACCTGATGGCGGTCTACGGATACGCCCGGCTCGTCGACGACATCGGCGACGGCGATCTCGACCCCGGCGGCGCCGACGCGCGCCACCTCGGCCTGGAGACCGCGCAGAGCGACGACCGGGTCGCCATGCTCGACGCCTTCGAGGCAGATCTGCACCGGGTCTTCGCCACCACGGGCGACGGACCGCACCACCCGCTGCTGCGCGCCCTGCGCCCCACCGTGCGGCGCCGCGCGCTCACCCCCGAGCCCTTCCTCGGTCTCATCGAGGCCAACCGGCAGGACCAGAGGATCCGCCGCTACGGGACGTACGAGGAGCTCAGCGCCTACTGCGAACTCTCGGCCAACCCCGTCGGCCGCCTGGTCCTGGCGATCACCGGCACCGCCAGCCCCGAACGGATCCGCCGCTCCGACGCGATCTGCACCGCCCTGCAGATCGTCGAGCACCTCCAGGACGTCGCCGAGGACCTCGGCCGCGACCGGATCTATCTGCCCGCCGAGGACATGGCCCGGTTCCATGTCAGCGAATCCGACCTGGCCGCACCTTCCGCGGGCGCGTCCGTGCGCGCCCTGGTCGCATACGAGGCGGAACGCGCACAGGACCTGCTGAATGACGGCGCCCCCCTGGTGGGTAGCGTGCACGGCAGGCTCAGGCTGCTCCTCGCCGGATTCGTCGCCGGGGGGCGTTCCGCCCTCACGGCGATCTCGGCCGCCGGGTTCGATGTACTGCCCGGACCGCCCAGACCCACCAAGCCCAGCCTGCTGCGCGAAGTGGGAGTCGTCTTGCGAAGAGCGCGTGGAAAGGGATGAGCCGGACCGTGGAGGGACAGGCGACGTACATGTCGGCACCGGTACAGGCCGCATACAGTTACTGCGAGGCCGTCACCGGACAGCAGGCGCGTAACTTCGCGTACGGGATCAGGCTGCTGCCCCACGAGAAGCGGCAGGCCATGTCGGCGCTGTACGCCTTCTCCCGCCGGGTCGACGACATCGGCGACGGTGAGCTGGACCCGGAGACCAAGCGCACCCGGCTGGAGGGGACCCGCGAGGTGCTCGGCCGGATCCGGGACGGCGCCGTCGACGAGGACGACACCGACCCGGTGGCCGTCGCGCTCGCCGACGCCGCCCGACGCTTCCCGCTGCCGCTCGGCGGGCTCGACGAGCTGATCGACGGCGTGCTGATGGACGTGCGCGGCGCGACCTACGAGACCTGGGACGACCTGAGGGTCTACTGCCGCTGCGTCGCCGGTGCCATCGGGCGGCTCAGCCTGGGCGTCTTCGGCACGGAACCGGGTGCGCCCGGCGTCGAACGCGCCTCGGAGTACGCCGACACCCTCGGCCTCGCCCTGCAGCTCACCAACATCCTGCGCGACGTCCGCGAGGACGCCGGCAACGGGCGCACCTACCTGCCCGCCGACGACCTCGCCAAGTTCGGCTGCTCCGCCGGATTCCACACGGCGACCCCGCCGCCCGGCTCGGACTTCGCGGGACTGGTCCACTTCGAGGTCCGCCGGGCCCGCGCCCTGTTCGCCGAGGGCTACCGGCTGCTGCCGATGCTGGACCGCCGCAGCGGAGCGTGCGTGGCCGCCATGGCCGGGATCTACCGCCGCCTCCTCGACCGCATCGAACGCGACCCGGAGGCCGTGCTCCGCGGCCGGGTGTCGCTGCCGGGCCATGAGAAGGCCTATGTCGCGGTGCGCGGGCTCTCGGGCCTCGACGCCCGTCACGTCTCGCGGCTCACGGCCAGGGGGCGAGCCTGATGGACCGCACCCGGCCCGCCCGCCGGGCAACCCTCCGGTGGCCCGGCGCGTCCCTGACTGCGACGATCCAGATGGCGACGCCCCTGGTGGCGACCGCTCCACGAGAGGGGGAGGCATGAGCGACGAGAGCCCGCGCTCCCGTGCGGTGGTCGTCGGCGGCGGTCTCGCCGGCGTCACGGCGGCCCTCCGTCTGGCCGACGCCGGACTTGACGTGACCCTGCTCGAAGGGCGGCCCCGGCTCGGCGGCCTCGCCTTCTCCTTCCAGCGCGGCGACCTGACCGTCGACAACGGCCAGCACGTCTATCTGCGCTGCTGCACCGGATACCGCTGGTTCCTGGACCGGATCGGCGGAGCCCGCCTGGCCCCGCTCCAGGACCGCCTCGACGTGCCCGTGCTCGACGTCGGCCGGGCCGCCGGCCCCCGACTGGGACGGCTGCGCCGCAACAACCTCCCCGTACCGCTGCATCTGGCCGCCGGACTCGCGGCCTACCCGCATCTCTCGCTCGCCGAGAAGGCGAGCGTCGGCCGGGCCGCACTCGCGCTCAAGCGCCTCGACCCCGCCGACCCCGCGCTCGACCGGATCGACTTCGCCACCTGGCTGCGCCGGCACGGCCAGTCGCAGCGGACCATCGAAGCCCTCTGGGACCTCGTCGGTGTCGCCACCCTCAACGCGACCGCGCCGAACGCCTCCATGGCGCTCGCCGCGATGGTCTTCAAGACCGGCCTGCTCTCCGAGCCGGGCGCCGCCGACATCGGCTGGGCCACCGTGCCGCTCGGTGAGCTGCACGACACCCTCGCCCGCAAGGCGCTCGACGCCGCGGGAGTGCGGACCGAGCTGCGCGCCAGGGTGGGCTCCCTGAGCCGCGGCGAGGACGGCGGCTGGAGCGTCGGCACGGGCGGCGAACGGATCGCGGCGGACACCGTCGTCCTGGCCGTGCCGCAGACCGAGACACACGGCCTGCTGCCCGAGGGCGCCCTGGACGAGCCCGGCCTGCTGCTCGACATCGACACCGCGCCGATCCTGAACGTGCACGTCGTCTACGACCGCAAGGTGCTGCGCAGACCGTTCTTCGCCGCGCTCGGCTCCCCGGTCCAGTGGGTCTTCGACCGCACCGAATCCTCCGGCCTGACCGGCGGCGGACAGTATCTGGCGGTCTCCCAGTCCGCGGTCCAGGACGAGATCGACCTGCCCGTCGCCGAACTGCGCGCGCGCTACCTCCCCGAGCTGGAACGGCTCCTGCCGGCCGCCCGCGGCGCCGGTATCCGCGACTTCTTCGTCACCCGGGAACGCACCGCGACCTTCGCGCCCGCCCCGGGCGTCGGCCGGCTGCGCCCCGGACCCCGTACCCGTGCGCCCGGTCTGCACCTGGCGGGCGCGTGGACCGCCACCGGCTGGCCCGCGACGATGGAGGGCGCCGTGCGCAGTGGCTTCAGCGCCGCCGACGCCGCGCTCGCCGACCTCGGCCGCACCCATGGACATCCGCTGCAGGAGGCGGCATGAGCAGTACCACCGGAACAAGAGGAGAGTCAGTGACCCCGGCGAATCCGGCTTTCGACACCGTGGCAGACACCGCGGACGTCACCGCGCTTCTGGAGCGCGGACGGGCCCTGTCAGCGCCGGTGCTGCGGGCTGCCGTGGACCGGCTCGCGCCGCCCATGGACACCGTCGCGGCCTATCACTTCGGCTGGATCGACGCCCAGGGACGGCCCGCCGACGGCGACGGCGGCAAGGCCGTGCGCCCCGCGCTCGCCCTGCTGTCCGCGGAAGCCGCGGGCGCCCCGGCCGAGGCCGGAATCCCCGGCGCGGTGGCCGTCGAACTCGTGCACAACTTCTCGCTGCTGCACGACGACCTGATGGACGGCGACGAGCAGCGCCGCCACCGCGACACCGTCTGGAAGGTGCACGGCCCCGCGCAGGCGATCCTGGTCGGCGACGCGCTCTTCGCGCTCGCCAACGAGGTCCTGCTGGAGCTCGGCACGGTCGAGGCCGGCCGGGCGGCCCGCAGGCTGACCACCGCCACCCGCAAGCTGATCGACGGCCAGGCCCAGGACATCTCCTACGAGCACCGCGAGCGGGTCACCGTCGAGGAGTGCCTGGAGATGGAGGGCAACAAGACCGGTGCCCTGCTCGCCTGCGCCGTCTCCATCGGCGCGGTGCTCGGCGGCGCGGACGACCGCACCGCGGACATCCTGGAGGCATACGGCTACCACCTCGGCCTCGCCTTCCAGGCCGTCGACGATCTGCTCGGCATCTGGGGCGACCCGGAGGCCACCGGCAAGCAGACCTGGAGCGATCTGCGCCAGCGCAAGAAGTCCCTGCCGGTCGTCGCCGCGCTCGCGGCGGGCGGCCCGGCCTCCGAGCGTCTGGGCGAACTGCTCGCCGCCGACGCCAAGAGCAGCGACTTCGACAGCTTCTCCGAAGAGGAGTTCGCCGCCCGCGCGGCGCTCATCGAGGAGGCGGGCGGCCGCGAGTGGACCGCCCAGGAGGCCCGCCGTCAGCATGCGGTCGCCATCGAGGCGCTGCACGGTGTCGACATGCCGCAGCACGTACGGGCGCAGCTCACCGCGCTCGCCGACTTCGTCGTCGTACGAAAGAGATGATCACCATTCGCATATGACTCGCAGTCGCCGGCCGGTGCCCTTACGGGCACCGGCCGACGGAGACCCCAGCACAGCAGAGACACACTGCACGAAGGGGAAGCCATGACAGCGACGACCGACGGAAGCACCGGAGCCGCGAACCCTCGCGCAGCCTCGGCAGGCGATCCGACCGAATCAACCATCGCCGCGGACGACGTGCTCGCCGCCGCGCGGCGGGCCGCGGAACGCTCGGTGGAGCACCTCCTCGGCAGGCAGGACCAGCAGGGCTGGTGGAAGGGCGACCTCGCCACCAATGTGACCATGGACGCCGAGGACCTGCTGCTCCGTCAGTTCCTCGGGATCCAGGACCCGGCCACGGTGCGGGCGGCAGCCCGGTTCATCCGGGGCGAACAGCACGGTGACGGCACCTGGGCCACGTTCTACGGCGGGCCCGGCGACCTCTCCGCCACCATCGAGGCCTATGTGGCGCTGAGGCTGGCGGGGGACCGGCCGGAAGAGCCGCACATGACGCGTGCGGCCGGGTGGGTCAGGGAACAGGGCGGGATCGCGGCCGCCCGGGTCTTCACCAGGATCTGGCTGGCCCTCTTCGGCTGGTGGAAGTGGGAGGACCTGCCGGAGCTGCCGCCCGAGCTGATGTTCTTCCCCAAGTGGCTGCCGCTCAACATCTATGACTTCGGCTGCTGGGCCCGGCAGACCATCGTTCCGCTGACCGTCGTCTCCGCGAAGCGGCCGGTACGGCCCGCCCCGTTCACCCTGGACGAGCTGCACACCGATCCGGCGGCCCCGAACCCGCCCAGGAACATGGCTCCGGCGGCCAGTTGGGACGGCCTCTTCCAGCGGCTCGACAAGGCGATGCACCTTTACCACAAGGTCGCCCCCCGCCGGCTGCGCCGCATCGCGATGAACGCGGCGGCCCGCTGGATCATCGAGCGCCAGGAGAACGACGGCTGCTGGGGAGGCATCCAGCCGCCCGCGGTCTACTCCGTCATCGCCCTCCATCTGCTCGGCTACGACCTCGACCATCCGGTGATGCGCGCCGGGCTGGCCTCGCTGGACCGGTTCGCCGTGTGGCGCGAGGACGGCGCCCGCATGATCGAGGCCTGCCAGTCGCCCGTCTGGGACACCTGCCTGGCCACCATCGCGCTCGCCGACGCGGGGCTCCGCCCCGACCATCCGGCGCTGGTGAGGGCCGCCGACTGGATGCTCGGCGAGGAGATCGGCCGGCCGGGGGACTGGTCGGTGCGCAAGCCCGGACTCGCCCCGGGCGGCTGGGCGTTCGAGTTCCACAACGACAACTACCCGGACATCGACGACACCGCCGAAGTCGTCCTGGCACTGCGCCGGGTCGACCATCCCGACCGCGACCGGCTCGAAGCCGCGATCGAGCGCGGGGTGCGCTGGAACCTGGGGATGCAGTCCCGCAACGGAGCCTGGGGCGCCTTCGACGCCGACAACACCAGCCCGTTCCCCAACCGCCTGCCGTTCTGCGACTTCGGGGAGGTCATCGACCCGCCGTCGGCGGACGTCACCGGCCATGTCGTGGAGATGCTCGCCGTCGAGGGCCGGTCCCGCCACCCCCGTACCCGACGGGGAATCGAGTGGCTGCTCGCCGAACAGGAGGCGTGCGGCGCCTGGTTCGGCCGCTGGGGCGTCAACTACGTATACGGAACAGGGTCGGTGGTGCCCGCACTGATCGCCGCCGGGATCCCGGCCGGCCACCCGTCGGTCCGCCGGGCCGTGAGCTGGCTGAAGTCCGTCCAGAACGACGACGGCGGCTGGGGCGAGGACCTGCGCTCCTACCAGGAGGAGAAGTGGATCGGGCACGGTGAGTCGACCGCGTCCCAGACCGCCTGGGCGCTGCTGGCACTCCTCGCCGCGGGCGAGCGCGACAGCCGCTCCGCGACCCGCGGTGTCACCTGGCTGGCCGAGACCCAGCAGGCCGACGGCTCCTGGGACGAGCCGCACTTCACCGGGACCGGATTCCCCTGGGACTTCTCCATCAACTACCACCTCTACCGCCAGGTCTTCCCGCTCACCGCGCTGGGCCGCTTCGTGTACGGCGATCCGTTCGCCGGCCGCGCGGCCACCGGCGTGGAGGCCTGATGGACGACGTACCGGGGCCGCCCGCCCCCGCCGCACCCCTGCTGATCGCCTGCGCCCTCGGCATCGAACAGCTCGCCCTGCGCAGCGGCCGGGGCAACGGGGCCCCGGCCGGAGTGAGCGTCGTACGCACCGGGATGGGCCCCAGGGCCGCCGAGGCGGCCATGGGGCGTGTGCTGGGCCGGCCCGGGGCGCGGGACGCCGCGGTGATCGCCTCCGGTTTCTGTGCCGGCCTGGCCCCCGGAATGCACCCCGGCGATCTGGTGGTCGCCGAGGAGACCCGGGACACGGACGGCTCCACCGCCTGTGCCGGCACGGGCCTGCTCGTCGACGCCCTCGCCAGGACCGTGCCCGGACGCACCGTCCACACCGGCCCGCTGACCGGCTCCGGCCATGTCGTACGCGGGCCCGAACGGGCCGGGCTGAGGGCCACCGGCGCCATCGCGGTCGACATGGAGTCCGCCGCCACACTGCGCACCGCCCTGCGCCACGGCCCACGCCCGGTTGCGGCCGTACGGGTGGTCGTGGACGCTCCAGAGCATGAGCTCGTCCGCATCGGCACGGTCCGCGGTGGAATATCAGCCTTCCGCGTTCTTCGTGCCGTCCTGCCGGCTTTCTATGAATGGCACCGATCTTTGCTGCTCCCCAGGAGGTGAGCTAGATGGCCATGCCGCTCCGTCAGTCCATCAAGGTTGCGACGTACCTCATTGAACAGAAGCTCCGAAAGCGCGAGAAGTTCCCGCTCATCGTCGAGCTGGAGCCCTTGTTCGCGTGCAATCTGGCCTGCGAGGGATGCGGGAAGATCCAGCATCCGGCCGGGGTCCTGAAACAGCGTATGCCGGTCGCGCAGGCCGTCGGCGCGGTGCTCGAATCGGGTGCCCCCATGGTGTCCATCGCGGGCGGTGAACCGCTGATGCACCCACAGATCGATGAAATCGTGCGGCAGCTCGTCGCGAAGAAGAAGTATGTCTTCCTGTGCACCAACGCGATGCTCATGCGGAAGAAGCTCGACAAATTCACGCCGTCGCCGTACTTCGCGTTCGCCGTGCACATCGACGGGCTGCGCGAGCGGCACGACGAATCGGTTGCCAAGGAAGGCGTCTTCGACGAGGCGGTCGAGGCGATGAAGGAGGCGAAGCGGCGCGGCTTCCGCGTCACCACGAACTCCACCTTCTTCAACACCGACACCCCGCAGACCATCATCGAGGTCCTCAACTACCTCAATGACGACCTGAAGGTCGACGAGATGATGATCTCGCCCGCCTACGCCTACGAGAAGGCACCCGACCAGGAGCACTTCCTCGGCGTCGAGCAGACCCGCGAACTGTTCAAGAAGGCCTTCGCGGGCGGCAACCGGGGGCGCTGGCGCCTGAACCACTCGCCCCTCTTCCTGGACTTCCTGGAAGGCAAGGCGGACTTCCCCTGCACCGCGTGGGCGATCCCGAACTACTCGCTCTTCGGCTGGCAGCGCCCGTGCTACCTGATGAGCGACGGCTACGTCCCGACGTACCGCCAGCTCATCGAGGAGACCGACTGGGAGAAGTACGGCCGGGGCAAGGACCCGCGCTGCGCCAACTGCATGGCGCACTGCGGATACGAGCCCACGGCGGTGCTGGCCACCATGGGGTCGCTGAAGGAATCACTGCGCGCCGCGCGGGAGACGGTCACCGGCAACAGGTGACGAACCGAGCGGCGGAGAACCGGTTCTGCCGGTTCTCCGCCGCCACCGCCCCGGCCGCCCGTGCTGTGCCGCTCCGTCAGGCGCGTCCGGTCCGGGCCGGTGGCGGCCGTGTACCCGCCGCGCGGCGGACGGTGGCCCGGCAGGACGTGCCGAAGGAGAGGAACGGGCGATGAAGGACGGCGGACCCACGGGCTTCGACCTGGCGCGGCTCCTCGCGGAACGCGGCGCCGAACGATACGAACTCCATGCGCGGCATCTCAACCACCAGCTTCCGCGCATGCTGCACACCATCGGCTTCGACAAGGTCTACGAGCGGGCCGAGGGCGCGTACTTCTGGGACTCCGAGGGCAACGACTACCTCGACATGCTCGCCGGATTCGGGGTCATGGGCCTCGGCCGGCACCATCCCGTCGTCCGCAAGGCGCTGCACGACGTGCTGGACGCGTCGCTGGCCGACCTCACCCGCTTCGACTGTCAGCCGCTGCCGGGCCTCCTCGCCGAGAAGCTGCTCACCCACAGCCCGCACCTGGACCGCGTCTTCTTCGGCAACAGCGGTACGGAAGCGATCGAGACGGCGCTGAAGTTCGCCCGCTACGCCACCGGCAGGCCCAGGGTGCTCTACTGCACCCACGCCTTCCACGGCCTCACCACCGGTTCGCTCTCGGTCAACGGCGAGAACGGCTTCCGGGACGGCTTCGCCCCCCTGCTTCCCGACACCGCGATCGAGCTCGGCGACCTCGACGCCCTGCGGCGCGAGCTGAGGCGCGGCGATGTGGCGGCGCTGATCGTGGAGCCCGTCCAGGGCAAGGGCGTGCACGCCGCGCCGCCGGGCTTTCTGCGGGCCGCACAGGAACTGCTGCACAAGCACAAGGCGCTCCTCATCGCCGACGAGGTGCAGACCGGGCTCGGCAGGACCGGCGACTTCTACGCGTACCAGCACGAGGAGGGCGTCGAACCCGATCTCATCTGTGTCGCCAAGGCGCTCTCCGGCGGCTATGTGCCGGTCGGGGCGACCCTCGGCAAGGACTGGATCTTCAAGCGCGTCTACTCGTCGATGGACCGGGTCCTCGTCCACTCCGCGAGCTTCGGCTCCAACGCCCAGGCGATGGCGGCGGGACTGGCCGTGCTCGCGGTGATGGAGGACGAGGAGACGGTCGCGAACGCCCGGCGTACCGGTGACCTGCTGCGGGAGCGGCTGGCCGCCCTCGTCGACCGCTACGAGCTGCTGCACGAGGTGCGCGGGCGCGGGCTGATGATCGGCATCGAGTTCGGCCGTCCGTCCTCGCTGAAGCTCCGCAGCCGCTGGACCATGCTCCAGGCGGCCCGCAAAGGGCTCTTCGCGCAGATGGTGGTGGTGCCGCTGCTGCGCAAGCACCGCATCCTCACCCAGGTCTCCGGCGACCATCTGGAAGTGATCAAGCTGATTCCGCCGCTGGTCGTCGGGGAGCCGGAGGTGGAGCGCTTCGTGACCGCGTTCACCGACGTCATGGACGACGCGCACAGCGGCGGGGGGCTGATGTGGGACTTCGGGCGGACCCTGGTGAAGCAGGCCGTCGCCAACCGTTGACCAGCCGCTGACCAGCCGTTGAGCGGGCACTGGACGGGTGGCGTCAGGGCCCCCGGGGATGTTTTGCCTCGGAGGTAAGAAATTTGCCTCCGAGGAAAGATCCTGGCCCAATGGAGGCATGAATCCTCCTGACGGAGGGGTGGCCGACGAGCTCCCCGGCGTCGCACCCCGCCTGCGCGAACTGCGCCGCGGACGCGGTCTCACCCTGGAGACCGCCGCCCAGCGGGCCGGGCTTTCCCCGGCCCATCTGTCCCGGCTCGAAACCGGCCGCAGGCAGCCCTCGCTGCCCATGCTGCTCGGGCTCGCCCGTATCTACGGTACGACGGTTTCCGAGCTGCTCGGCGAGACACCCCCCGAACGTGACGCGATCGTCCGCGGCGGCCGCTTCGAGGGCGCCGAGGCCGACGGCTGGATGTACCGGCAGGCGGGCGGCTCCGGCCGGGCCATGCAGGCGCTGCGCGTCAGGGTCCCCTACGGCGCGCAGAGCGATCTCGTGCGGGTCCACCCCGGTGAGGAATGGCTGTACGTCCTCGACGGAACGCTGCGGGTGATCCTGGGGGAGACGGTGCACGACCTCGCCCCCGGCGACAGCGCGCACTTCGATTCGCTCACCCCGCACCGGATCGCGGCGCTCGACCGCGGCGGCGCGGAGCTGCTCTTCGTTCACTCGCTGATGCAGAGCCCCGCCGCCGAACTGTGTCTCGGCAGCGGGATCCACCGGCGCTGACCGGGCCCCGCCCGGTCACCGCGCCCCCGTCGAACCCTTCGCTTCACCGGCCGTGCGGCCGGCAGAGAGGACTGTCATGTCCGATTCCGAGAACTACGACCCCCTGACCCCGCAGCGGCCCAAGAACTACGACCCGCAGGAGCGGAAGATGCCGCGCGGGGTCGTGATCCGGCTTTTCGCCTACCTGGTGGCAGGACACGTCATCGCCGGCTTCCTGTACCTGCTGTTCGCCGTGGCGGGCGGCAACAAGTGACCAGCCTTTAGGCTTCGTCCAGCAGCCGCTCGCGCAGCCGCTCCCGTGTCTCCGGGGCAAGGCCCAGTCCCTCGGTGAGGTAGCGGTCCGTGGTTCCCCAGATCTCCTCGATGGTGCTGAAGGCCGCGGCGAGGTATGCGGCGTGCGCGCCGAAGAGCGGGTTCAGCAGTTCGAGGACCTCCGGGGACATCCCGGTCTCCGAGGTGTCCGAGCGCCGCACCCGGTAGCGGCGGTGCGCGTCGTTGGACTTGAGGTAGTCGGCCTCGATGGCCTCCCGTTCCACTCCCACGGCGAGCAGCGACACGGCTATCGAGAGACCGGCCCGGTCCTTGCCCGCGGCGCAGTGCATCAGGGCGGGGACGCTGTCCTCGGCCAGGGCGTGCAGTACCCGGCTGTGCTCGGCGGTGCGGTCCCGGATGATCGACCGGTACGAGGTGATCATCCGGTCCGTGCCCTTGCTGCCCGAGAGGATCGAGCGCAGCTGGGCGATGTCGCCGTCCCGGACCAGCCGCCAGAACTCGGCGCCGTCGGCCGGGTCGGAGAGGGGGATGCTGACATTGCGCACCCCCGCCAGCTCCACGTCGTGGCCGTCGAGCTTCCGGTCGGCGTCGTTGCGGAAGTCGAAGACCGTGTGCAGGCCGAGCCTGCCGAGGACCGCCGTGTCCTGCTCCGTGGCGTGTGCCAGGTGGCCGCTGCGGTAGAGCCGCCCGAACGCCACGCGGCGTCCGTCCGTGGTGGGGAGCCCTCCCACATCACGGAAATTACGGACTCCGGTCAGCTCGGATTCTGTCGGCGGGACCTGCGGCACCTGCTGAGTCACGGCGGCTCCTGGGGTGTCTGGCGTCGGCGCTGCTCGCCGACGAGGGCACGCTCGTGACGATACGACATCGATTCCTCAGGCAATCATCTCGGACGAGGCGCACAGCTCGCCACACAAACCCGCACGGGCATTGCCCCGCACCGTCACCGTGGTCGATGATGTGCGGAACTGTTCGAACGTGAGGGAAATGATGATCGAGACTGGTGACACGGGCCGTACCTGGGTGCTCAGTGGCGCGACCGGCAGCTACGCGCTCCACCTCACCGACCGCGATGAGCTGCTGCACCTGCACTGGGGGCCGCGCCTCACGATGGCCGCGGCCGAGGCGCTGGCCGCCGAGCCCTTCCCGCCCTGCCCCGGCTTCGATTCTCCGCTCGACGGCCATGAGGAGTACCCGGTCGAGGGCGGTCCCCGGTTCGTCCGCCCGGCGCTCTCCGTACGGACCGACGAGGTCAGGGGGACCGAGTGGGCGTTCGGGGGCGCCGAGACGGACGGTGACGAACTCCGGCTGGGCTTCACGGA
This sequence comes from Streptomyces sp. NBC_00654, assembly GCF_026341775.1. Lineage (NCBI taxonomy): Bacteria > Bacillati > Actinomycetota > Actinomycetes > Kitasatosporales > Streptomycetaceae > Streptomyces > Streptomyces sp. NBC_00654. Next base: position 3,383,078 of record NZ_JAPEOB010000001.1, read on the forward strand.
CGCCGTGCACCGCCTCGCGCTGACCCTGCACTACCGGATGCGCGACGACTCCGATGTGATCGAGCGCTGGACCACCGTCGCCCACGCCGGCCCGGACGGCCCGCCCCTGGAGCTGCTGCGCGCCGACGCGGCGACCTGGACGCTGCCGGCCCGGGAGAACTGGCGGCTGAGCCAGCTGCACGGCAGCTGGGCGGCGGAGTCCCGGCTGGTGCGGTCGGAACTCACGTACGGCGAGAAGATCCTCTCCAGCCGCCGCGGGCACACCGGACACCAGCATCTGCCATGGGTGGCCCTGGACGCGGACGGTGCCGCGACCGAGGAACACGGAGAGGTGTACGGCTGCGCCCTGGGCTGGTCCGGTTCCTGGCGGATCGCCGTGCATCAGCTGCCCGACGGTCTCGTGCAGATCAACGGGGGCGCGGGCTACGACGAGTCCGGCCTGCTGCGGCTCGCGCCGGGGGAGTCCTACACCACACCCGTCTTCGCCGGCCTGTGGAGCCCGGACGGCTTCGGCGGGGCGAGCCGGGCCTGGCACGCCTGGCAGCTGGCCCATGTGATCCCGGACGCCGGCACGCCGCGGCCGGTGCTCTACAACTCCTGGGAGGCGACCGGCTTCGACATCTCCATGGAACAGCAGCGTGCGCTCGCCGTGCGCGCGGCGGAGATGGGTGTCGAGCTGTTCGTGGTGGACGACGCCTGGTTCGGGCAGCGCACCAGCGACCGGGCCGGGCTCGGTGACTGGACACCGAACCCCGACCGCTTCCCCGGCGGGCTGCGGCCGCTCGCCGACGAGGTGCGCGGACTCGGCATGCGGTTCGGGATCTGGGTCGAGCCGGAGATGGTCAACCCCGACAGCGATCTCTACCGGGCCCACCCGGACTGGGTGCAGCACGTCCCCGGCCGTACGCGGACCGAGTTCCGCCATCAGCTGGTGCTCAACCTCGCCCGGCCGGACGTACAGGAATACCTGTGGGAGCAGCTCGACGCGCTGCTCTCCAGTGCTCCGATCGACTATGTGAAGTGGGACTTCAACCGCTGCTTCACCGAGGCGGGCTGGCCGGGCGAGGAGTACCCGCAGAAGCTCTGGATCGCGCACGTGGACGCGCTGTACGCGCTGCTCGACCGGCTGCGCGCCGCGCACCCGGGCGTGGCCTTCGAGTCCTGCTCGGGGGGCGGGGGCCGGGTCGACCTGGGCGTGCTCTCCCGGACCGATCAGGTGTGGACCTCCGACAACACCGACCCGCTGGACCGGCTCGCCATCCAGGAGGGCTTCGGGCAGATCCATCCGGCGCGGGTGATGGCGGCCTGGGTCACCGACAGCCCGAACGTCCAGCTGAACAACCGGATGAGTTCGCTGCGGTTCCGCTTCGTCAGCGCGATGGCCGGGGTGCTCGGGGTCGGCGGCGACCTCACCGAGTGGAGCCCGGAGGAGCTGGCCGAGGCGCGGGACTGGGTGTCCCTCTACAAGGAGATCCGCCCGGTGGTGCAGCACGGGGCCCTCCACCGGCTCGCGGCGCCGCGCGGCGGGCTGAGCGCGGTGAGCTACGTCCTGGGCGAGGAGGCCGTGGTGCTGATGTGGCTGGAGGCACAGCGGTTCGGCCAGCGGCCGCCGGCCCTGCGGCTGCGCGGCCTGGACGCCTCGGCGACGTACGTCTGTCAGGACACCGGAGCGGAATACCAGGGATCGGTGCTGCTGCATCACGGGCTGCACACCGGGCTGAGCGGCGACCTGGACGCCCGGGTGCTGAGGTTGCGTCAGAAGCGGTGACCATGACATGTCCGGAATGGGGCATTTGAGGGAACGTGCCCTGTTTGTGGGGGAGATGGTGGCCCGCTGGTGAGCGGGATCATATCCGTGACGGTGTGTGGTGGCGGCGCCCGGAGGTGATCCGGGCGCCGCGCGGAATGCCAAGATCCGTAATCCACGGAGTGTGACGGGAATTCCGGACCGAAATTGAATCGGGGATTCCGGCAGGCAACCGATGGCTTGTTCCTGTCGTCCTGACTCGTTTACGGTCACCGTCAATCCGGACGGATCGCCTAATCCTGCCGCCGCCCGGAATTCGTACCCACCCACACTCGTGTGGCAGGAGCGGGGGACCCAGGTAAGCCGCCGGCCCGGAGAGATCCGGACCGGCTCGGGGTGAAGTCGCCGAGAGCGACCGGGCATCTCCAGCCCGAACCCGACAGCTCACCTCGTAGGCGCCGGAGAGGAATTCCCCCATGCCCGCAATGGGTAAGCACCGTCGTACGAAGACCGGCCCGATCGCCCGCGGTGTCCTCGCCGCAGGGACCGGCGGCGCCGTCCTCGCCCTCCCGCTGATCGGTGCCACCGGAGCGCACGCCGCGGAGAAGGCCGCGCCCGCGGCCAAGCCCGCCGCCGCCTCGGTCGCCGCCGCGCACACCGCCCCGGGTGCCGCGGCCGCGGCCCCCGGCGCCTCGAAGACCTACTCCGTCGTCTCCGGCGACTACCTCTCGAAGATCGCCGCCGAGCACAAGCTCAAGGGCGGCTGGCAGAAGCTGTACCAGGACAACCGCGAGGTCGTCGGCGAGAACCCGAGCCTGATCTTCCCCGGCATGAAGCTGACCCTCGGCGCCAAGGCGTCCGGTCCCGCCGACGCCGCGCAGTCCGCGCCGGCCCCGTCGAAGGCGGAGCCGGAGAAGGCCGCTCCGAAGGCCGCCCCGGCCGCCCCGAAGGCGCAGCCGGCCCCGAAGACCGCCTCGTCCGCGGACTCCTCGGCCCCGTCCTCCGGGGCCGGAAAGTCCACCACCTCCACGAACACCAGCGCCTCCCAGAGCAACAGCTCCGGCTGGACGACCCCGGTGGCCAACGCCAACGTCACCACCCAGTACCGCGCCTCCGGCGCCAGCTGGTCCAGCGGTTACCACACCGGCTCGGACTTCCAGGCCGCGTCGGGCACCGTCGTCCGCGCCATCGGCCCGGGCACCGTGGTCTCGGCCGGCTGGAGCGGTTCGTACGGCAACGAGGTCGTCATCAAGCACGCCGACGGCATGTACTCCCAGTACGCCCACCAGTCCTCGCTCAGCGTCTCCGTGGGCCAGGCCGTCACCGGCGGCCAGCAGATCGGCCTCTCCGGCTCCACCGGCAACTCGACCGGCCCGCACCTCCACTTCGAGGTCCGCACCGGCCCGAGCTACGGCTCGGACGTCGACCCGGTCGCGTACCTGCGCCAGCACGGCGTCTCCATCTGATGGAGCGGTGACGACCGGACATGATCAGGGACGGTGCGCTTCGGCGCACCGTCCCTGTTCTTATTCCGGCTTTACCAAAAACTGACCGGGTGGTCTATCTCACCACCCGTCAACCCCGTATTACGGTCGCGTAGGTCACATTCGACGGTGCAGGATATGCGCTTGTGGCAGACGATTCGAGAAACAATCAACCAGGCATCATCGGGTCGTACGCGGCGATTGGCGACAGTTTCACCGAAGGAGTCGGAGACCCCGGCCCCGACGGGACCTTCGTCGGCTGGGCGGACCGGTTCGCGGTCCTGCTGGCGGACCGGCTCCCGGTCCCCGACACCGCGACGAGCCCGGAGGAATCCGCGCACGGGAATTTCCGGTACGCCAATCTCGCCGTACGCGGACGCCTCCTCGACCAGATAGTCGAGGAACAGGTCCCCCGCGCCAAGGAGCTGGCCCCCGAGCTGGTCAGCTTCTGTGCGGGCGGCAACGACATCATCAGGCCGGGCACCGACCCCGACGATCTGGCCGAGCGCTTCGAGCGCGCGGTCGCCGATCTGAGCAACGCGGTCGGCACCGTCATGATCACCACCGGGTTCGACACCCGCGGCGTGCCGGTGCTGCGGCACATGCGCGGGAAGATCGCGACGTACAACGTCCATCTGCGGTCCATCGCCGACCGCTACCACTGCCCCGTCCTGGACCTGTGGTCGCTCCGCTCGGTGCAGGACAGGCGCGCCTGGGACGACGACCGGCTGCACCTGTCGCCCGAGGGCCACACCCGCGTCGCACTGCGCGCGGCACAGGTGCTCGGTGTGGACGTGCCCGCCGATCCGGATCAGGCCTGGCCGCCGCAGGCACAGCGCGGCACCTTCGAGGAACGGCGCGACGACATCCACTGGGCGCGCGAATACCTGGTCCCGTGGATCGGGCGGCGGCTGCGCGGCGAGTCCTCCGGCGACCACGCCGAGGCCAAGCGCCCCGATCTGCTTCCCCTCTGACGGGACCGTCCTCAGGGCGCGTCGCGCAGGACCGTCAGGGGAAGAGCACGCCGGGCCGGGCTCGGCACCACGAGCCCGGCCGGCGGCGTGGCCAGGTCGCCCGGAGCCGGTATCCGCTCCAGCACACCGCCCGCGAACACGTCGTACAGCGGCAGCGTCTCCAGATGCACATAGCCGATGTGGCAGTCGCACACATCGAGCGGGCAGCCCCGCGGACCGAGCGCCCGGCGGTAGCTGCCGTCGTAGAGACTGCCCAGCTCCGCGCGGACGAAGTGACACCGCCGCACCGTGCCGTCACCGTCCACGGAGATGACCGACTCTCCCGTGCGACAGGGCAGCCCGGCCGACCGGTGCGGATGCCTGCTGTACGGGAACAGCGGGTCCAGCGCCGTCCAGCGGTCCGCCTCCTCGTCCGTGTAGGTGTGCCCCTCGGCGGCGTTGACCCAGAGATAGACCTCGTCGGGCAGCGCCGCCCGCAGCCGCCGCGCCTCGTCGAGATGGGCGTCGAATCCGACCACACCCACGCTGTAGCGCACCTTGCGAGCGGTGAGCTCCCGGCACTTGCCGAGGAAACGCTCGTACGGCGTCTGACCGGGGTGGTACGTGCACCACAGCGCGACCCGGTCCGTATCGGCCCCGGCCAGCCAGTCGGTGCGGCCGCTCAGATTGGTCTGGATGGCCACCCGGGCGATGTGCGGCAGCCGCGACAGCTCGACCAGCGCCCGCCGGTACCAGGACCTCACCAGACCCTCGCCCCACGGTGTGAACAGGACGGACAGCCGGTCGCCGGTCTGCGCCGCGGCCCACGCGGTGAACCGCTCCAGAGCCGCCCGGTCCGCCGTCAGCTGTTCCCGGCTGTCACGCCGCTTGGCGAACGGGCAGTACGGACAGTCGTAGTCGCAGGAGGCCAGCGGGCCCCGGTAGAGAATCGTCAGGTCCATGGCGGGCCTCACTTCCGTTCGTACGCGGCCATCGCGGCCCGTACCGCGGGGGAGAACAGCTCGGGGCCCAGCGCGTCGGAGTGGGCCAGCCCCTCGGGGGAGAGCCGCAGCAGATCCCCGCCGGCGCTCCCGTCCAGCCAGCCGCGCGCCGCGAAGCGGTCCAGCTCGGCCGGGAAGTCCTCGCGCGGATCCGTGCCGAACCGCTGCCGGTACTCCTCGGGCCGCAGACCCGCGGCCTGGAGCAGCGACTGGAGGAGATGGCGCCTGCGCGCCTCGTCGGTGTCCACATACCGGCCCACCTCGGCCCGGGAGAAGTCCTCGGTCGCGGTGAACCCGTCGATGATGCCGCGGATCTCCCGCATCTCCACCGCGTAGTCGAAGGAGTAGTGAAGCGACGCGGTGTACGAGCGGGCTCCGCAGCCGAGACCGATCATGCCGTCGGTCTGGCAGGCGTAGTCGTCGGGGCCCTCCGCCGGGGCGTCGGCACGGCGGAACATCCGCATCGACACCTGCTCGTAGCCATGGGCCAGGAGATGGTCGCGTCCGGCCCGGTAGAGCCGCAGCCGCTGTTCGTCCCAGGAGTCCGCGGCACGCTCCTCGGCCGCCGGGTCCGCGGCCGTCCCGAGACGGCCGAGGCCGGTCAGCGGGCGTACGTACAGCGGATAGAGGTAGAGCTCCTCGGGGCGCCAGGCCAGCGCGGCGTCCAGGGAGGTGCGCCAGCTCCGCTCGGTCTGCCCGTCGATGCCGTAGATCAGGTCGATGTTGAGGACCGGCACCCGGGCGTCACGGATCCGGCCGAGGGCCGCCTCCACATCGGCGCGGTGCTGCGGGCGGACCGCCGCGCGGGCCTCGGCGTCGACGAAGCTCTGCACACCGATGCTGATCCTGGTCGCGCCGCGGTCGGCGAGCACGGCCAGCCGGTCCGCCGTCGCGGTCGACGGCGAGGTCTCCACGGACAGCGGCACCGCGCGCAGGTCGGCGCCCATCCGCTTCTCCGCGATGTCGCAGAGCCGCTCCAGCTCGCCGGCGGTCAGGAAGGTCGGCGTACCGCCGCCGAACGCGGCGGCGGCGAACCGCACCGGCTCCTGATCGCCCAGCGCGTCCCGGACGGCGGTCGCCTGCCGGTCCAGCGCGTCGAGATAGCGCGTGGTCAGCTCCTCGGGCGCACCGATCCGGGTGAAGAGATTGCAGAAGCCGCAGCGGACCTCGCAGAACGGTATGTGGAGATAGAGGGAGAGCGCGTCCTTGGGCTCCGCCGCCCACAGCTCACGCAGCGCGGGCCGGCCGGTGAGCGGCCGGTAGGCCGTCTTGTGCGGATAGGCGTAGACGTAGCTCTCGTACGGCCTGACGGCGGGCAGGGTCGGGCTGGTCATCATGCGTCCCCGGGCTCAAGGAAGAAATGGGCGTACGGCACCGTCCAGACGGCTTCGTGGCCGAGCCGGTGGCCGGTGAAGCCGTCGTCCCCGTAGGCCGTGCCATGGTCGGAGCAGACGATCGCGAAGCAGCGGCGGCGGCTGCTCGCCGCGGCGAAGAGCCGGCCGATGTGCCGGTCGACGTACTCCAGGGCGGCGGCGTGCGTGGCACGGGAGTCGCCCGCCTCGTGGGTGGCGCCCGGCCGGTGGAACCAGTTGGGCTGGTGCAGCGCCGACACATTGACGAACAGGAAGAGCCGCCGCTCCGGCGGGAGTCCGGCCACGACCTCCTCGGCGCGGGTCACCTGCTCCTCGAAGGAGGTGGGCGAGGCGACACCGAAGCCGGGCTCCCAGTGGCTCTCCTGGAACATGCCGGGCAGCACCGATCCGAGCGGCCCCTGCCGGTTGAAGAAGCCGACGCCGCCGATGCACACCGTGCGGTAGCCCTCGGCGGCCAGGGCGGACACCAGGTCGGGGGTGTCGAAGACGAAGGTGCCGTCCGCCGTCGTCTCACTGCCCGCGAACCGTGCCGCGAACAGCCGCGGATGCGGCCCCGGGGAGGCGGGGGTCGGCAGGAACCCGGCGAAGATCGCCTGGTGCGAGGCGTAGGTGAAACTCCCCGGCGCATGCCGCTTCTCCCAGACACCACCGGGCAGATGCCGGGCCAGATGCGGGATGCGTCCGGCGGCGGCCAGCTCCACGGCGACGTCGTAGCGCAGGGTGTCGAGAGTGACGAGCAGCAGATCGTGACGTCCGACGATCCCGCTCATGGCGGGTTCCCCGGTGTCCGGGGCACCGGTGTCCGGGGTGTGGCCGTCAGGGGTGCGGCGGGCGGGGTCAGGGGGCAGCGATGACACGGTGGTTCCTTGCTCTGTCCAGTACGGCGGCGACCTGCGCCGCATAGGTGTCCAGTCCTTCGGCGCCGCTGCCCGGCAGTCCGGTCAGACCGGGCAGCAGATCACCGAAGGCGTTGACCTCGCCGATGGCGAACCGCCGCCAGCCGGTGGCCGGCAGCAGATCGACGCCCACGCACAGCGTCCGGGGGAAACAGGCGGCGGCGCGCTCACACATCGCGAGCGCCTCCGGCCAGCTGCCGCCCGCCGCCGCGACAGCGGCCCGGACCTCGTCCAGATCGCCCCGGACGCCGCCGAGATGCAGATTCGTCATCGGGGACCGGCTGGTCCGCACGACGGCGTGCGTCGCGCGGCCGGCGACGACCACGACCCGCAGATCCGCGGCCCGCCCCCGCTGGGAGGCCTTGGGCAGCCAGCGCTCGACATGCAGTCCGTCCGGGGCGAGCGCGTCGACGATCGCGGCCACCTCGTGCTCCGTCTCGTACCGCCGCACCCGGAGCGAATTGAACAGCCGCCCCTCCGCGTCCCGTTCCACCGAGGTGCTCGCCCGGACCCGGCCGGGACCGGCCGTCTCCACGGCCAGCACCCCCGAGGCGGACGAGCCGTGGGCGAGCTTCACGAACACCCGCGGCATGCCGCGTGCCGCCATCAGCTCGCGCACATCCTCCCAGCCCCGCACGACCGGTGCGGCGGGACCGGACGTCGGTGACGCAGGCACGGCGACTCCGGCGCCGTCCAGCACGGCATGACACAGCCGCTTGTCGAACAGCGCCGCGATGTCCCCGGGATCGCCGAGCAGGGTGGCGCCCGCCGCCGAAGCGGCCCGCGCCACCTCCCGCACGGCCTCGGTGAACGCCGCGTACCAGCGTGAGGTCCCCTCCACGCGCGAGGGATCATCCACCCCGCGCAGCAGCCGCTCCACCTCGGCGTCCTCACCGGGCGAGTCCATCCGTACGGTCTCGCCCGGCCGGAACGTCACCTCACCGGTCAGCACCTGGAGCCAGGACACGACACGGACGCCGGGCAGCCCGGCGGCGCGCACGGCTTCCCGGAAGAAGGCGACGCGCCGGTTGTCCGGATTGCCGACGACCGCGAGACGTGGCGCGTGGCTACTCGCTGACCGCGACATACCGTTCCTCTTCGTCCTCATCCACGTACTCCGCCTCGCCACTGACCGAGGCGGGTGCGCAGGCCGCGCGGATGCGGTCGAACACCTCGTCGCTCAGGTAGTGGTGATCCAGGTCGAGCGTGGACAGATGGGTCAGCGGCTGCCCGGCCAGGAGCGCCGCCCCGCCGAGGTCGCCGAGGGTGCCCATGGAGAGCGACAGCGACTTCAGCTGGGCCACGACGGGAGCCGAGGCGACCGCCGCCGCGATCTCGTCCTGGATCTCGCTGTTCTGCAGCCCCAGATGGCGAAGCCGGGGGAACGTGCCGCCCGACAGCAGCGGGCCCAGGTCCTCGACCGTCGCGTCGCCCCCGTACCACGTGGACCCGAACCAGATCTCCAGCCGCTCCAGAGCCGGGAGTTCCGAGGAGGTGACCGCCCGCACGACATGGCCGGGCAGCCCACCGGACTCGAAGCACAGGGACCTCAGGCTCTCGTGGCGCACCGGAGAGAGCCGCAGCCCCGCCGCCCCCGCGGTCTCCCCGCAGCCGCGCACCAGCAGCTCCTCCAGGAGCGGAAAAGCGGTGAGCACCGGGGTGATGTCCGACATCATCAGCCAGGAGATCTCGCACTGCTCGCTCTCCACATCCGCGAGGAACAGGGCCCGCAGCGCGGGGAAGCGGTCCGCGTGTCCGGCGATCAGCTCCACCACGGGTTCGATGCCGGTGTAATTCCCCTGCCACCACGGGCCGATCACCAGCGCCCGTACCTGCTCGGTGTCGACCGTGTCCAGGAAGTGCTGCCACAGCACGGGGAACGTCAGGGAACCCTGCCAGCCGCAGTCCAGCCGCCAGGCGACCGTGTGCGCGGGCGGCAGCTCCGAGGGGTCCCCCTCGCCCGGCTCCGGAAGCGTATGGACGCGCAGGTCGAAGAAGAGCTCGCTGTCGGTCATCGTGGTCACTCCGCCACGGCGGTGTAACGGCCCTCGGGGCCACCGTCGCCCCAGGGCTCGCTGCGCTCGGAGAGGTCGACCCGGACCCCGTGGGGCACCAGCGAGTCGGTGATCCGGCGTTCCATCGCCTCGGAGAGGAAGTGGTGGTGCAGGTCGAGCACTTCGAGGTGGGTGAGCGGCTGGCCCTCCAGGAGCGCCGCGGCGCCCTCGTCGCCGAGCGTGCCGTTCGACAGGTCCAGCGTGCGCAGCCGGGCGACGACCGGGGCCGAGGCGACGGCCGCCGCGATCTCGTTCTCCACCTCGCTGTTGCGCAGGCCCAGATGGTGCAGCCGGGGGAAGCGGGTGCCGGACAGCAGCGGCGCCAGGTCCGCCACGTCGGCATCGCCGCCGTACGCCGAGACCCCGAGCCACAGGTCGAGCTTCTCCAGCGCGGGCAGCTCGCTGTCCAGCACGCCCCGTACCACCTGCACGGGCAGACCGCCCGCCTCGATGGTGAGCGAGCGCAGCCGCTCGTGCCTGGTCGCCGGGAACTCCAGGTCGGTGCCGCCGCGCACCCCGAACTCCACCAGCGAGGGGAACGCGGTGAGCAGGGCGGTGACGTCCGACTGCTCGATCCAGGAGATCTCCGCCTCCTCCAGCACCAGGTCCCCGACGAAGATCCCCTCCAGCGAGGTCAGCCGGCCGGCCGCGGCGATGACAAGGCCGATCGGCACGGAGGACGTTTCCTCGTACGACTCGCCCCACTGGCCGATGATCAGAGCACGCACCCCGGCCGGATCGACGGCGTCCAGGAATGCCGCGAACTCCTGCTCCCAGGTCCGGTCGGCGTCCTCGTCGTCGTACGGATCGACGCTGATCCGCCATGCGGCGGCGTCGGCGGCCGGACGGGGTGCTTCGGAGGCGTCACGCTGGAAGTCGACGGCCGGAAGGCCGCACAGCTCGCTGAGATGGTCCACACCGGACATGGCCCTGAGCTCCTGATGCTGGGAACGGGTTGTTGTCCGCAAGGTCTATCAAGCCCCACTGACAACGCGGTGACCGGGACCTGTCCGGGGTGCCGCCGCCGGTCGATTGTCAGACCCTGCCCTTAGCGTTTTCCTCGTGTTCGGCACAGCGGGTGCCGCGACCGAGGGGAGACGTCTGTGTACCGGCAGGGCGATGTACTGATCATGGCGGTGGAGGAGTCGGCGGTGCCCGCCCCCTTCCTCAAGGCGTCGGGCGAACTGCGCGACGGGCGGGGGCGCCTGGTGCTCGCCCTGGGCGAGGTCACCGGGCACGCGCACGCCGTGCAGGGGCCCGGCCGGCTGATCCGGGAGGCCGGTCCGTTCGGCCCGATGCTCCTTCATCTCCCCGAGGGCGGCCGGGTGGTGCACGAGGAGCACGCGGTGATCCCGCTGCCGAAGGGCTGGTTCCGGGTCGTGCGCCAGCGGGAGTACGCGCCGGGGGCGATCCGCATCGTCGCGGACTGATTCCGCCGGACCGGCAGGCGCCGGCACGACGCGGGCAGACGAGCGAGCACCGGGAACCGGGCTCCGCGGACCGGGGGCCGGACACCGGCTCCGCTGCCGGGAACGCGATTTCCGCGATTCCACGGACGAGATACGAGACACGAGAAACAGGGGACGGGACAACCGATGCAGCATGTGAACTCTTGGCGGACCGTGGCGGCGGCGACGGGCAGGGCGGACCGGGCCGCGGCGGAGGAGGGCGTGCGGCTCGCCTACCGCAGCGCGGGCCTCGCCGAGCCGGGACGGATCATCTGGGCCGACTCGCCGCGCGCGGCGGTCGGCGTGGTGGAGAAGCTGGCCGACGCCGGCCGTTCGGTCCGCGATGACATCCGCACCCGGCCCTGGGCCGAGGAACGCCGCCGGATGTACGACGAGTTGGGCCCCGCGGGCTGGTCCGCGCTCTGGTCCGCCACCGGGGCCCAGCTCTGGGAGACCACGGCGGCCCTCGCCGAACGGATACGGACGGGTGTCGTCGCGGACCTCGCCGCACGGCCGGAGGACGAGTCCGGTGTCCGGCTGCTGCTGCTCGACGCCGTCCTCGGACAGCACGACGCCGCCTGGCTCGCCGCCTTCGACGGGCGCGGCGAGCGGTTGACCGGCCTCGCGGAGGTCGCCCGCAACGCTGGCTGGTGGTGGCCGTACGAGAACGCCGTGGTGATCAGCGAGCGCCCCGAGGCGCTGCACCGGGACGAGGCGGGACGACTCGACCACGGGGACGGTCCGGCCCTCAGCTACGCGGACGGCTTCGCGCTGTACGCGTGGCGGGGGATGCCGGTTCCCGCCGAATTCCTGGCGGAACTGCCGGCCCTGACCCCGGAGCGGATACGCGCCGAGGAGAACGCGGAACTGCGCCGCGTGATGCTGGAGTACTACGGCTACGACCGCTACCTCACCGAATCCCGCGCCGAACCGGTCCACCGCGACGAGACGGGCATCCTCTGGCGGATCGCGCTGGACGGGGACGAGGACGTGGTGATGGTCGAGGTGGTCAACTCCACTCCCGAACCGGACGGCACGCACCGCACCTACTGGCTGCGGGTACCGCCGTCGACGCGGACGGCGAAGGACGGAGTCGCGTGGACCTTCGGAATCGACGGCGCGGCCTACGCGCCGGTGCGCCAGACCTGATCCGGGACGCCCCGGGCCGTGCCGGGGCAGTGGAGGGAAAGGCGCGGGAGAAGCGGGGGAGAAGCGAGGGAGAGACGGGAGAGGCGGGGGAGAGGCGTCAGGCCGTCAGGGTCGCGTGGTCGATGCCCAGTTCGCGGGCGAGTGCCTCATCGGTCCACCGCAGCATCGTGGTCCGGGAGAGCGGACCCGCGTACGACGTCATCTGCACGGCCAGGCCGTCGAGCAGGGCGGTCAGACGCCAGGCGACCGACTCCGGGTCGTCGCAGTGGAACTCACCGGCGGCGGCGCCCTCTTCGATGACCGCGGCCAGCTCGGCCTTCCACCGCTGGTCGAGCTCGCCCGCCACCTCGCGCAGCGCCGGCTCGCGCAGGGAGGCCGCCCAGCCCTCGATCCACAGACGCCAGCCCTTGGCCTGGCCGGTCGGCGCGTACCAGCGGACGGCCGCCCGCAGGCGCCGCACCGCGCTGGTGCGGCGGGCCAGCAGCTTGCGCAGATGGGCGAGGTCGGCCTCGGCCGCGTACGCGAAGGCGGCGGCGACCAGTTTCTCCTTGGTCGAGAAGTGGTAGAGCACCAGCGCGTTGCTCACCCCCAGTACGGAGGCCACATCGGCGATCCGTACGGAGGAGACCCCGCGCACCTGGATCTGTTCGACCGCGGCGCGCAGCAATTCCTCACGCCGCTCCGCCACGCCCAACCGCACTCTTGCCACGCGGCCACCCTAACCAATGCCCGGACCGTGTCCGGAAAGCGAGGTTCGGCTCGTCGCCGGCCTCCGGAAGCCTCTTCGCCCCTCCGGGAGCGTGGCATCACGCGTCCGGTGCGGGACCGGCGCGGAGGCGGCGGAGGCGGCGAAGGCCGGTTCCACGCTTCCGCCATGGGCCGCAGGGGCGCTCGGACGCCCCTGTCGCAGGCCTGATCCGTAAAAACACCAGGTCCTCGCTGTGACGTTTCTGTGTGCCGCCACGCAGAGGTAGGCGAGGGACGTCGGCCCCGGGGCGGGCGGACGGGGCGAATTGTGTCGCGTCGGCATGCGCCGGCGAGGCGATCGGTACGAAGAGGAACGTGTGGCCAAGGTCGAGGAACAGCGCCGCGGGCAGGTGTACGACGCCGAGCTCGGGGCGGCCGTTGAGCGGGCCCAGCAGGGAGACGAGGAAGCGTTCGCAGCGGCCTACCGGCTGACCCATCCCGGTCTGCTCGGCTATCTGCGGGGAATGGTCGGCGATGACGCCGAGGACGTGGCCTCCGACGCCTGGCTGGAGATCGCCCGCGATCTCTGGCGGTTCCGGGGAGACGGCGCGGGGTTTCGCGGCTGGACCGCGACGATCGCGCGGAACCAGGCGCTGGATCATCTGCGCAAGCAGAAACGGCGCCCCGGAACCGCCCTGCTGGAACAGGACATGCTCGAACTGCCGGGCGGTCACGACACCGCCGCGTCCGCCTTGGAGACCCTCTCCACACAGGAGGCGCTGGAACTCATCGCCACCCTGCCGAGGGAGCAGGCGGAGGCGGTCCTGCTGCGAGTCGTCGTCGGACTCGACGGCCCCGCGACGGCGCGCGTGCTCGGCAAGCGGGTCGGTGCCGTCCGCACGTCCGCGTACCGGGGACTGAAGAGACTCGGCGAGCAGTTGACCGGTAACAGAGTGCTGGGTGCGTCGCGCGGGCGGCGGAGCGGGCGGGGAGACGAGGCATGACACAGGAACCGCGGCACGGGTCCGGGGCATCGGTGCCACCCGGGCCGGACGGGGCGGGGGCAGCCGCCCGGAGTGCGGAAGAGGCCGGGCGGGATGCGGAACAGCGGGCACTCGCCGCCTTCCGGGAGGCGCGCGGCCAGTGGCCGGACGGGACGGTGCCGCCGTGGCGCAGACGCGGGCGCGACGACTGGCGGCCCGCGCAGGGGCGACGCGGTGGAATTCCGGTGCGTGCGGCGATCGGCGGCTTCGCCGTCGCGGTGACGCTCGGCGGGGCCGCGCTGGCCGCCGGTTCGGGCGCGCTGCCGACGCCGTTCGGCGACGGGGGACCCGGCGGCCGGGCCCCCGTCCGGCCCGCACACAGCGCGTCGGCCCCCTCGTCCGCCGGTCCGGAATCACCTCGCCCGGGTACGCCCCCGCCCCGCACCGGCGCCACGGGTCCGGGGCCGACCGGACCGACCGACTCCGGACGCCGCGCCGGTGGACCGGGGCAGGCACCGGACGGCGCGGCGCGGGCACCGGGCGACACGGCGCTCTGCCAGGTGTACGAGCGGTCGCGCGGCATCGGAAGGGCCGGAGACCCGACCGCCCTGGAGCGTCTGGAGAAGACCGCCGGAGGCGCGTCGGAGGTGGCGGGCCACTGTGAGGCGCTGCTCCGCCGGGCGGCCGACGGCACGGAGGGGAAAGCGGGCGCCGGCAGCGGTGCGCGGACGGGCCCGAAGCGCGAACCGGGGCCGGGAGCCGGGCGTGAGCCGGCACCGAAGGCCTCGGGCGCCGCCCGTGCCGGCCCCGCCGATCGCTGAGGCGGGACGAGCGGACGGGCGGACAGGTGGGACGAGGGACGAGCGGACGCGTGGACGGGCGGGACGAGGGACGAGCGGACGCGTGGACGGGTGGGACGAGGGACGAGGGACGAGCGGACGCGTGGACGGGTGGGACGAGGGACGAGGGACGAGCAGGTCCGGCGGGACGCTTCAGGGGTGCGGGGCGGCCGCAGGAATTCCGCCCTCGTCGAGGAGCCCGCCGCGACCGGTGTGATGGTTTCGTCCCGGCCGACGCTGGGCTGTACATGAACACGAAATTCGAACATGTGCCCGATATTGCGCGTCGTCTCGCCCTCGTCCTGGCTCTTGCCGCCGTGCCTGTCGCCGCGGTCTCCCCGGTGGCCCACGCCAAGGGAGCCGAGGCCGCGGAGGTCGTGGTGAGCGCACCGGACAGGTACACGCCCGTGCAGGACGTGCTGTACGCCGCCGGGGACACCGGCTATCTCCACCGGCGGGAGACGGACGACGGATCCACCGCTCCGTACCAGTGGCGCGGATACGACGGGTCGGAGCGGACCGTCGAGGGCTTCACCGGTCAACTGCCCGGCCAGCAGGGCTACTACGGAGCCGGTACGGACATCCTTCCCGTGCCCGTCGGCGCGAGCGGCGTGGTGCAGCTGCGCGACCCGGCGACCGGGGAATCGACGCCGCTCACCGTGCCGGACGGTCAGTACACCGTGGCTTCCTTCGGGCGGACGGTACTGACGTTCTCGTACAACGAGGTGTGGCAGGTGGACAAGCTGCACATTCTCCGGCTCCAGGACGGCACGACCACCGACACCCCGGTCGACCCACCGTCAGGACTGCGATTCGACCGGTACCCGGTCGCCGCCGGGGACGGGCAGCTGGCCGTCGTGAAGTTCACCCGCGGGCACACCCTCGGCATCCTCGACCTGACCAGCGGCACGCTCACCGCCGTCCCCACCCATGTGGTCGTCGACGAGTCCTGGTCCATCCAGGCCGCCGTCTCTCCCACCCACATCGCCTGGTACCAGCAGGGCATGAGCCAGGCACGGGTGATCCGCCGTGACGACCCGGCCGGGACACAGACCGCGGTCGCCGTACCGTCCTCCGGCGAAGGCACCCCCGTCGTCGGACTGGCCGGGGACTGGCTCCTCACCGCCTACCGGCCGCAGACCCCCACCGAGCAGAACCCTCCCGCACGTCGGGGAGGCCCGCTCAGAGCGACCCCGATCGCCGGCGGCACACCGCTGACCCTGCTGGCCTCGGCCCAGCCCGGCCTCGCCCAGATCCCCGGCGGCGGAGCGGTGACGGTCGGCGGCGCGGACGCCGGTGACTGGGCGGTGCGCCGTATCGAGACCGCGTCGGACGGCCGCCCGACGCTGCGTACGCTCTCCGAGGTGCCCGCCGCACCCGCCGTACTGCGCGGCATCGCGCTGGCCGGCGGCCAGTTGGTCACCAAGGAGGAGGACAGCGCACCGCGGCCCTCCTACCAGACGCGGAAGGTGACCCTGACGGGAACGCCGTCGGCCGGGGAACGCTCCGAAGTCACCACCGCCCCTCTCGGCGACAACTACGGCCAGCCGCTGGGCGCGGGCGACGGCTCCGTCGTCCACGTCCGGTACGACGAAGCCACCCAGCGGGATGTCCTCGTCCGCGCCTCGGCGACGGGTACACGCACCGAGGTCGTCCCCTTCGACCGCGTCATGCCGCCGACCTCCGGCCGCGGTCTGCGTGACGCCGCCGGGAGGTACGCGGTCTACGGAGGCGGCGACGAGCGGATGGTCGTCGACTTCGAAGCGGCCGACGGCGGCGCCGTGGTTCAGCAGCTGAAGACCCCGGCCGCCGCGCTCCAGGGGACCACGCTGTGGACCACCGACGGCACCGCGGGACGGATCGAGGCCCGCGACCTGGTCTCCGGCGCCGTCACCCCGTACACGGTCGGCGCCCCGTGCGTGATCCGTGACCTCCGGGTCGTCGGGCGCTGGGTGTACTGGGACTGCCTGGGCCAGGACACGACCGGCGACCTGTCGACCCCCTTCGGCGTGTACGACCTGAAGACCGGTGACGGCATCAGTCTGCCCAAGCGCGGAAAGCTCGGGGACGGGTTCCTCGTCAACCACGACACGGCCGCCGGCGAGCTGCGGCTCACCGACTTCCGCACCGGCACCGCCGCCGCGCCCCGGACGCTCACGGACCTGCCCGCCGTACCAGGCTGGAAGAACTACGACGTGGACAAGTTCGGCGACGGTATCGCCTGGCTGGACGCCGACGGCACGGCCCACGTCACATCGAGCGGTACACCCGCCCGGAGCTGAGTTTTTGATCCGGGCGCGGGCGGCGGCACCTGCCGCCGTCCGCGCCCTGCGGCGCCGATGACGTACGAGGGGGCGGGACCCCGCCAGGAGGTCCCGCCCCATTGTTCCAACGGGTCATGCGCCAACGGCCGTGCGGCGACGGTGCGTCAACGGTCCCGGGCGACGGTCACATGCGCCGACGGGCCGCTTCCGGGCTCAGAACCGGTCCGGGGCACGCAGGGGGAGCGGAGAGCCGGGGAGCACGTCCCGCGTCCGGTTCTCGCGTGCCTCCGCGTTCTGGCCGGCCGTCGCCTCGCAGGTCACGTCTTTCGCCGGGAGCCTGCCGGTGAGCAGGTAGCGGGCGACCGTGCCGTCCGTGCACGCGTTGCCGTTCGGGTAGACGGCATGGCCCTCGCCGCCGAGGACGGTGAGCATGCTGGAACCCTTCAGGTCGGCGTGCAGGGCCTGACCGCTGGGCAGCGGGGTCTGCGAGTCCCACTCGTTCTGGACGATCAGGGAACCCACCTTGTTGTTCACCTCGGTCGCCGGTTCCACGGACTTGTCCCAGAACGCGCAGGGCTTGATGCTGGACGCGAAGTCACCGTAGAGCGGATACCGGCCCTTGTCCTCGATGGCGTCCCGGCGGTAGCTCTCGGAATCGCGGGACCACGCCGCCGAGTTGTCGCCGCACACCACGGCCCAGAAGCTCGCCGACATGTTGTCGGACGGCGCCTCGGCGGCATCGGCGGCGTCCGCCGTCCCGGTCCCTGCGGATCCCGCGAACGGAGCGAGCTTCTTCACGGAGGCGGTCCTGCCCGCCGCCGCCTTCTTCAGCTCCACGACCCCCTCGGTGGCGTATTCCGGGGTGAAGACCGCCACCCGCATACCGCTGCGGATGTCATCGCCGGTGAGCGGCTGCCCCTCCACCTCGATGGGCGTCTCGTCGGCCTGTGCCACCAGGTCCCAGAGGGTCCGGTCGACCTCCTTCGGGGTGTCGCCGAGGCCGTACTTCGCCGAACGCCCGGCGGCCCACTCGGTCCACCGGTCGAACGCGGGCTCGGCGCCCTCGGCCCACCACTGGATCATCCCTCGCCAGGCGCGCGCCGGATCGACCGCGCTGTCCAGCACGAACCGGTCGGCCCGGCCCGGGAAGAGCTGGGTGTAGACGGCGCCCAGGTAGGTGCCGTACGAGTACCCCAGGTACGAGATCTTCTTCTCACCGAGGACCGCCCGGAGCAGATCCATGTCGCGGGCGGTGTTGCGCGTGGTGATGTGGGGGAGCGTGTCGCCCGCGTTCTTCCTGCACTTGTCCGCGACGGTGCGCGCCCAGGCGACGTCCTTGTCGAACGTCTCCTCCTTGTACGGCCGCAGCCAGTTCTCCTCCTCCGGCTCCAGGCCGCAGGAGACCGGGCTGCTCCGCCCCACCCCGCGCGGGTCGAAGCCGATGAGGTCGTACTTCTGCCGGGTGGATTCGGGCAGACCCTCCTTCATCCCCAGCGGCATGGAGAGCCCCGGCCCCCCGGGGCCGCCGGGGTTGGAGAGCAGGACACCGTGCCGCTTGCCGGGCGTGGTGCTCCTGATCCGCGATATGGCCATGTCGATCCGCTCGCCCCCGGGAACCCGGTAGTCCAGCGGGACCTTGATCGTGGCGCACTCGAACTCCGCAGGGGAGTCGGCTTCGCACCGCTTCCACCGCGGCTTCTGCTTCGCATACCGGTCCAGCGCGCTCCGGGCGGCGGGCGAGGAGGCGGCGGCCGAGGAAGCGGCGGGCGAGGAGACGGCCGACGGGGTGCCGGCCGGAGCGGCCGTGGCCGTCGAGGTGGCGAGCGCGGGAGCCAGCGTTGCCGTGACGCTCACGGCTAACAGGGGCACGAGACGTCGTCTGCGCACGAAATTCGATCCTTCCGGTCATGTGTTCGGACAGGAAAGATCCTTCAGGAACCGGCCACGCCCGCGGATCCCTCGTCGAGGCGCACCTCTCTCCACCCTGGGAATGACACAACATCCCTGGGTGGTCCCCTGGTTGTAGGGGAAGGACGGCTGACGGTCGGTTTCCGGCCCCGGCCTACCGGTACCAGCCGAACCGCTCCGCCATCAGCGGCAGGCGCTCTGCGACGATGGCGTGTGCCGCGGCCCTGGGTGTGGAGCCGTCGGCGTCCGCGCGGGCCAGCATCCGGTCGATCAGGTCCCGCATCGCGCGACGGGTGTGCGCGAAGGCCTGGCCGGCGTCGGGGCCGATGTCCCCGAACAGGGTCCACCACCACCAGGCGTTCGTCCCGGAGTTGACCACGACATCGGGCAGCACTGTGATCCCCCGCGCCGTCAGCAGTTCCTCGGCCTCCGCGAGCACCGGCATGTTCGCGGCCTCCACGACCCAGCGCGCCGTGATGCCGGCCTGGTTCGTCGCGTCGACGGCGTACGAGACGGCGGCCGGGACCAGCACCTCCGCTTCCACCGTCAGCCAGGCGTCGCGCGGCAGCTCCAGGTCGCCTTCGCGCAGAACGCCGCGGTCCACCGTCCCATGGGCGTCCCGCGCCATGAGGAGTGCCTCGATGTCCAGACCCTCCGGGTTGGCGATCGTGCCCTTCACATCGGCGACGGCGACGACCTTCAGGCCGGCCCGCGCGAGAAAGCGCGCCGTGGCTCCGCCCATGGTGCCGAGCCCCTGGACGGACACCCGGGTGTTCTCGTACGGAACGCCCGCGCGGTCCAGCGCGGCGAGTGCCGACTCCGCGACGCCGCACCCTCCCACCAGTTCGTCGAGTCCGATCCCGTCCACGGTGACCGCGAAGGCGGCGGCCAGCCGTTGCCGGGCCGCCGTCTCGTCGTCCAGGAGCGGGTAGACCGCCTGGATGGAGGAGACGAGCCCGGCCTCCGCCGCCGCCCGGTCGACGAGGTCCTGGGTGAGTCCGAGGTCCTCACCGGTCGTCCAGACGTTCTCGATGTAGGGGCGCACGGCCCGCAGGTAGCGGACGAGGACGCCGTACGCCGCCGGGTCGCGCGGGTCGCAGTCGATGCCGCCCTTGGCGCCGCCCAGCGGGATGTAGCGGGCCCGGGTGTCGGCGGCGTCGTAGTGCAGCGCCTCCTTCATCGTCATGCCGCGGGCCAGTCCCGCGACCTCCGCCCGGGTGCAGCCCTCGCGCATCCGCAGTCCGCCGCTGGAGACGCCGCGCACCAGCCGGTCGACGACCAGATAGCCGTTGCGGCCGGTGACGTGGTCCGTCCAGGTGAGGGAGATCAGGGGGTCCTGAGGATGCGGTGCGGCAGGTGCGAGGGGTACGGCGGAAGGGGTCGACGCCGTCGGTGCGCTCATCGGACAGGCTCCTCGGTCACGGTGATCAGGGTGGGCCCAGGGGTGGCCAGGGCCAGGGAAAGAGCGCGGGCGAGGGCCGCGGGGGAGTCGGCGTGGCTGCCGCGGCCGCCGTAGGCACGGGCCAGTGCGGGCAGGTCGACGGGGGGCAGGTCGACGGCGACCGGGTGGTCGCCGCGGGCCGCCATTCCGTCGCGGATCTCGCCGTAGCCGCCGTTGTCGAAGACGACGACGGGCAACGGCAGCCCCAGCTGCGCCGCGGTGGCCAGCTCCTGCACGGAGAACTGCAGGCCGCCGTCACCGCTCAGTGCCACGACCTGGCGCTGCGGGCAGGCGGTCTTCGCCCCGATGGCGGCGGGCAGCGCGTACCCGAGCGTGCCGAAGCCGGTCGGGTGCAGGAAGCGCCCCCCGGGGCCGACCGGGAGATGCGGCAGCGCGCCGTAGTAGCAGCACTGGGCGCTGTCGGAGGTGAGGACCGCGTCCGGGGCGAGCACCTCGCGTACGGCGCGGAGATACGGCAGCCATCGGGCGTCGCGGTCCGCCGTCTCCGCGTCCCGCCCCGCGCGCAGCGCCGCCACCGGGCCGGCGGGGTCCGGCGGCCGGACGTCCCTGCCGGCACGGTCCGCGGCCCCGGAATCCCCGTCCGACGGTTCCGCGAGCACCTCCAGCAACGCCGCGACGGTGCTGCGGGCATCGCCGGTCAGCGGGTGCTGGGCGGGCGGTCCCGTGTACATCTGCGCCGGGTCGAGATCGATCCGGATCAGCGTCCCGGAGAGGGCGGGCGGCGCGGACCAGAGGTCGGACTCGGCCAGCTCCGTGCCGATGGCGAGCACCGCGTCGCAGCCGGTCAGCCACCGCTGGACGGAGGGGCTGTGCAGGGACACCCCCAGCGCCAGCCGGTGCGTCTCGTCGACGATGCCCTTGCCGTTGGCCGTGGTGACGACGGGGGCGCCGAGCCGTTCGGCGAGGGCCAGACACCCGGCCGCCGCGTGCCGGGCGCCGCCGCCGAGCACCAGTGCGGGCCGCTCGGCCGACCGCAGGACCCGCGCCGCGTCGCGCACCGCGTGTCCGCCCGCGCCCGGCCGGGCCATCGGTGGGGCGAGCCGGACCGGTCCGGCCGGCTCCACGGCCTCCAGCAGGTCGAGCGGCACCTCGATGTGGACGGGGCGCGGGCGCTCGTGGCGCATCAGGGTGAACGCCCGCGCCACGGCGGAGCCGATCTCCTCGACCGAGGACACCCGGTGGCTGAACGCGGCGACTCCCCGCAGGGCCTCGGTCTGGCTGCGCATCTCGTGCAGCAGACCGGTCGCCTGCCGGGGGTGACGCAGTGGCATGCCGGGCGACACGACCAGCAGCGGAACGCTGTCGGAGTAGGCCTGGCCGACCGCCGCGGCGATATTGAGCAGGGCCGGACCCGTGGTGGTGATCGCCACCCCGGGCCGCCCGGTGACCCGCGCGTACGCGTCGGCCGCGTATCCCGCGCCCTGTTCGTGGCGGGGCGCGACATGGCCGATGCCGTACGGCCCGAGATGCCGGTAGATCTCCAGGTTGTGTGTGCCGGGGATGCCGAACGCCTGCGTCACGTCGTGTGCCGCCAGCGCGCGGACGATCGCCTCGCCGCCGGTCAGCGACGTGCGGCCGGTCTGACCGGACATGCTGCCTCCCTCCGCGAACGGGTCGCGTTACTGAACCGTCAGTCAGTATCGGGAAGTGCCGGCACCCCTGTCAAAGCGATTACGGCCGCATGTGGTCACCGCTGACCGGCGGCTTTGCCCTGTGCCGGACCCCGCACCTCGCAGTGGTCCTTGAAGCCCTGGCTGGTCAGACCGAGGGCGGCGTTGGTGCGCGCGCGCATGTTCTCGACGGAGATCATGGTCGTCAGCTCGACCAGCGCCGCCTCGCCCAGCGAGGTCCGCAGCCGGTCCACCAGTTCGTCGCCGACCTGTGGCGGGGTGGCCGTCATGGCCTCCGCGTACTCCATGACGTCACGTTCCAGCGGGCTGTAGAGCGTGCTCCCGCGCCATTCCGGTACGTCCCGCAGCTTGCGGGCGTCCATCCCCCGCTGCCGGTTGGTCCAGTAGCCGAAGTCCATGCACCAGCCGCACCCGACCGACGAGGCGGTCACCATGACGGCGAGTGCCTTGAGGTCCGGGTCCAGGGCCTTCCACCGGCCCACGGCCAGTTCGAAGCGCAGGCCGGCCCACAGCACCCGGGTGTGGTGGGCGGTGGCCCGCACGGGGTCGATGACCTTGCCGTACGTACGGTTCGAGTACCAGGACACGCAACGGTAGAGGACGCCGCGGGGCGGGTCGAGCGAGATACGAGCTGTCATGACCGGTCTCCTGATGAGCTGCGGCGCGGGGCCTGCGCCCCGGGCGCCGGATACGGACGCTTCACCGAGGGGACGTACGGCGGCCCGCAGGATGTGACATCGGGCGGCGGACGGGCGGAATCCTGCGGTGGGTACGGACGTTGGAGTCGGCATGACGGAATGCGAACCCGCGCGGGAGGCGCCGCCGCGACTCATCGGCGAACGGGACGGCCGGGTGCTGCCGGCCCCGCCTGCCGGCCAGGTGTACGGGCGGCCGCGTGCCTGAAGGACCACCGGCCGCTCACGGCACCGGGTGCGCTGCTCCGTTCACCGCTCTGCTCTCGCCCTGTCGTACAGCCCGACGATAATGAAACGACACCGACTCCCTCAGGAGATGCTGTGACCGGCGCCGACTACTTGCTTCCGTTCCGTACGAAACTGCGTTCGATGCGTACCGAGGCCTTCGGTGCCGATCCGGCCGGAGCCAGGATGGAGCGCATCCGCCGCTCGCCCAACTTCGCCGACGGAGTGTTCCAGAACCCGGTGGGGGCGCGGACCAGACCGTCCGGCTCCACGCTGGAGTTCGCCAAGATCTATTTCCACAAGGAGCAGCGGGCCCGCAGGGCGCCGGCCGGCACCGTGCCCGTGCACCCCACCACCCTCGCCGATCTGGCCGAACCGCCCGCCACGGGTCTGCGGCTCACCTGGATGGGCCACTCCAGCGTCCTCGCCGAGATCGACGGCCGACGGGTCCTGTTCGACCCGGTGTGGGGCGAGCGCTGTTCCCCGTTCGCCTTCGCCGGGCCCAAGCGCCTGCACCCGGTGCCGCTGCCGCTGGCGGCGCTCGGGCCGGTCCATGCCGTCGTGATCTCCCATGATCACTACGACCATCTCGATCTGCCCACGATCCGGGCCCTGGCGGGCACGGACACGGTCTTCGCCGTCCCGCTCGGTGTGGGGGCCCATCTGGAGCGGTGGGGGGTGCCCGCCGACCGGATGTACGAGCTCGACTGGAACGAGACCGCGAAGGTCTCCGGGATCAGCCTGACCGCCACCCCCGCACGCCACTTCTGCGGCCGCGGGCTGCGCAACCAGCAGCACACCCTGTGGGCGTCCTGGGCGGTCGCGGGACCCGAGCACCGGATCTACCACAGCGGCGACACCGGCTATTTCCAGGGCTTCGAGGACATCGGTGCCGAGCACGGCCCGTTCGACGCGACGATGATCCAGATCGGCGCGTACAGCGAGTACTGGCCTGATATCCATATGACACCCGCCGAGGGCATGCGCGCCCACCTGGACCTCCAGGGCGGCCGGCCCGACGGGGTGATGCTGCCGATCCACTGGGCCACGTTCAACCTCGCTCCGCACCCGTGGGCCGAGCCCGGCGAGGGCACCCTCGCCGCGGCCGACGACGCCGGCCAGCGGCTCGCCCTGCCCCGTCCGGGCGAGCCCTTCGAACCGGCGGGGCAGTACGTTCCCGTCGAGCCCTGGTGGCGTGCGGTGGCGCCGCAGCCGATCGAGTACCGGCCCGCCGGGGCGGCGCGGACGGCACAGGACGTGCCCGGGATCGCGCCGGGCGAGTCCGGGACGGGGCACGGGGCGGCCCCTGCGGCCGAAGCGGATTCCGGGCGGGCGGAGGTCGCCCCGACGCCGTAACGGCCGGGGACGGACACAGGACGGCCGCAAGGTACGGGGCCGGCCGCCGGAAGGCACAGTTTTGAGCAGTCCGGAAAGGGCCGGCTGCGTACGCTCGGCTCTCGCGTGCCGGTGGTGACCGGTGGGCGGGAACCGAGGGGGCCGGAGAATGAGCGACACACTGCCCGGAACGAGCCGTGCGGGAGTGGGGGATGCCGGGGACCGCATCGAGTTCGCGTCGCGCGACGAGATCACCGCGCTGCAACTCACCAGGCTCCGCGGCACCCTTGCTCACGTCTACTCCCGGGTTCCCCACTACAGGTCCGTCTTCGACGGAGTGGGCTTTCATCCCTCGGAGCTGCGCGAGCTGTCCGATCTGGCCCGGATCCCGTTCACGACCAAGGAGGACCTCCGGGCGAACTACCCCTTCGGCATGCTGGCGGTGCCGCGGCGGGACGTGGCCAGGCTCCACGCCTCCTCGGGCACGACGGGGCTCCCCACCGTCATCGGGTACGACCGGGAGGACATCTCCATCTGGTCCGACGTCATGGCCCGTTGCCTGCGGGCGGGCGGGGTGAGACCCGGTGACACGGTGCATGTCGCCTGTGGGTACGGGCTGTTCACCGGTGGGCTGGGCGCCCACTACGGGGCGGAACGGCTGGGGTGCACGGTGGTTCCGGCCTCGGGCGGAATGACCGAGCGGCAGGTCCGGCTGATCGCGGACTTCAGACCGGACGCCGTCGTGGTGACGCCCTCCTATCTGCTGGTCCTCGCCGACGCGATGAAGGCCGGCGGGATGGATCCGGCGGCCTGCTCCCTCTCGTACGCCCTGCTCGGTGGGGAACCGTGGACCGAGGGCATGCGCACCGAGATGGAGCAGGCCCTCGGTCTGGAGGCGACCGACCTCTACGGCCTGTCGGAAGTGATGGGCCCCGGGGTCGCCTGTGAATGCGTCGAGGCCAAGGACGGCCTCGTGGTCTGGGAGGACCACTTCTTCCCCGAGATCGTGGACCCGGTCGACGGAACCCCGCTGCCGGACGGGCAGTTCGGGGAACTGGTGCTGACGACCCTGAGCCGGCGGGCCATGCCGGTGGTCCGCTACCGCACCCGCGATCTGACCCGGCTGCTGCCCGGTACGTCACGGTCCATGCGGCGTCTCGAGAAGATCGCCGGACGCAGTGACGACATGATCAGTGTGCGGGGAGTCAACGCCTTCCCCTCCCAGTTCGAGGAGCAGATCCTCCGGGTCCGCGGTCTGGCCGCGCACTACCGGTGCGAGGTGAGCAGGGTCGGACGGCTGGACGAGGTGACCCTGCGGGTCGAGGCGGCGGAAGGGCGGGCGGGCGACGGGGAGGCCGGGGACGGTGGGGCCCGGATGGCGGCCGAACTGCGCAGACGGGTCAAGGACGGGATCGGTATCTCGGTGGGCGTCGAGATCCTGGCGCCGGGGACCCTGGAGCGCTCGACGGGCAAGGCCGACCGGGTGCTGGACCACCGCGGGCACACCGGAGCCGTGGCCGGTCCGGCGGGCAGTTGACGTGCTGCCCGCCGCATCGGCGCGCGGCACGGGCGGCCGGTCCGCCCCGTACACCGTGGAAACGCTGCTCGCCGTCTCCGTCGAGGTGTTCAACGAACGGGGCTACGACGGGACGACGATGGACGATGTGGCCCGCGCGGCCGGAATCTCCAAGTCCTCCCTCTATCACCATGTGCGGGGCAAGGAAGAACTTCTCGAACGTGCGGTCCGGCGCGCCCTCGAAGAGCTCTTCCGGGTCTTCGACGACGCGGAGGCCCAGCGGGGCCCTGCCGTGCTGCGGCTGGAGTACGTCGCCCATCGGGTCGTCCGGATGCTGGTCGCCGAACTTCCGTATGTCACACTCCTGTTGAGACTGCGGGGCAATACCGGCGCGGAGCGGGCGGCACTGGCCCGGCGCCGCGAGTTCGACCGCCGGGTCACGGGCCTGGTGGAACGGGCGGTGGCCGACGGGGACCTGAGTGATGCCGTCGAACCCCGGCTCGCCACCCGACTGCTCTTCGGGATGATCAACTCGGTGGTGGACTGGTACCGCCCGCACATCGCCGCAGCCGGTCCGGCGGCCGTCACGGGGCGCGAACTCGCCGACGCCGTCGTGCGCCTGGCCTTCCAGGGCCTGCGCCACACCTGAGCCCGGCGGTCCGCCCGTTCTCCCCCACCGTGAGCGCTGCCGTGCGGTCCTGAAAGGGCCCGTGCGGCAGCGCGCTTTCCGCTGCCCGGACATTCCCGGGACGGCCGGCCCATAGCCAGAATTGAGCATCAGGCGCGTGACGCAGGTCGCAGAAGACCTTGCCGATTCTGCTCAGATTTGAGCAGGGAAGCGGTTCCGCCGCATGGCACGGTTCGTACCGACCGACCAATTGGTCGGCTCACGGAAATCCAACGCAGAAACGCGGGAGTGAGATGTCGGTATTCGAGTCGGAGAAGGCGGCGGCCGAGGCGCTGGGGCGGCTGATCACCGAACTGTGGGAGCAGGAGGGCGTCCGGGCCGGACTGCGCGACAGCGGACTCACCGTGCTGTTCCGGCACACGAAGCCCAACTGTCCGGTCTTCCTGTCGGCCGACGGGGTCGTGACCGGGGATGAGGCGCTCCGGCCCGCGAGCCACACGCTGAAGCTCACCAGCAGTACCGCGCACGCGCTGTGGCTCGGTGAGATCCCGGTGGCGAGCGCGCTGACCGGAGGCAGGGTGACCATCTTCGGAAAGATGGCCGCGGTGCCGGACCTGATGAACATTTTCGGCCCGGCCTTCGAGCTGTACCCGAAGATCGCCGCAGACCTGAAGATCGCCGGCTGACCCCGCTGCCGCGATCCGCGCACATCCCCGGTGGCCTGCCTCAAATTCGAGAAGAGGAAAACTGTGACGACTTTTGCACCCTCGGCGGAACTGAACTTCGACGTACTGCCGGCGGAGGTCGAGAAGTACCGCGACACGATCCGTGAATTCGCCCAGAACGTCATCCTTCCCCGTGCGATGACGAACGATCAGGCGGCGCACGACGAGATGGACTGGGACATGGTGCAGCAGGGCCATGACCTCGGTCTGATGCGTATGGGGATACCGACGCAGTTCGGCGGTCTCGGCCTGGGGGCGCTCGGGGCGTCCGTGGTCATGGAGGAACTGGCGGCGGCGGACCCGGGTGCCGCGCTGATCTTCGGTGGCAGCGGCCTGGCGCAGGCCCCGATCCTGTACTCCGGGGACCCGCACCTCCAGGCCCGGTACCTTCCGCTGTTCACCGGTGACAAGCCCGTCCTCGCGTGCAACGCGGTCACCGAGGAACTGGTCGGCATGGACCTGATCGTGCCGGACAACGCCATCCACGCCCGGTCCATGACCACGGCACGCCGGGAGGGCGACCACTATGTCCTCAACGGCCGGAAGCGGTTCATCACCAACGCGCCCGTGGCCACGTTCGCCTCGGTGCCGGCGAACATGGAGGGCCACCCCGGCTCGACCGGACTGACCTACTTCATCGTCGACCTGGACCAGCCCGGCGTCACCCGGGGCCCGGTGGCGGACAAGATGGGCTACCGCACCGCGCTGGGCGGCGAGCTCGTCTTCGACAACGCCGTCGTGCCCGCGGAGAACGTCATCGGCGGGGAACTCGGCGGCTGGAACCTCAACATCGCGCAGAGCAACATGTGCCGCGTCACCTGCGCGGCCATCGCCACCGGCATCGCCAGGCACGCACTGGAGAAGGCGATCACGTGGTGCGGCGAGCGCATCCAGGGCGGCAAGCCCCTCTACAAGCACCAGTTCACCGCGGGAAAGCTCGCGAGGATGACGGCGAGCGTCGACGCCGCACGGCTGCTGTACCTGCACGCCGCGAACAAGGCCGACAACCGGATGCCCGCCCCGGAGTACGAGCCCGCCGTGGCCAAACTGATCGCGGACCGTACGGCGATCGATGTCGCGGACGCCGCGGCCTCCCTGATCGGCGCACGCGGATTCGTCCGGGACCACGGCATGGAGAAGGTCCTGCGGGACGCCTACGGCCCCCGCATCTACGAGGGCACACCGGAGGCCCTGTCGATCCTGATCACCGAAGGCATCTACCGCACCGAGGACGAGGACTGATGGCCACCGCGGCCGTGGTGGCCGAGCCGCGGGCGCACCCGTCGGCGGTCCGGTTCGCCGAGGACATCGTCCGGCTGCACCGCCGGCTGAGCTTCGCCGGGCTGCCGGACGCCGTCGGCGGGCAGCCGCTGTACCTCCGGGAGTCACGCGACGGCGATCTTCTGACCCTCGCGGTACGGGAGTCCCAGCTGCCCCGGCGGTACGTGCTGGGCATCCAGGGCTTCCGGCTCGCACAGTTCCTCGAAAGGGGCTGGGTCTGCCGCAGCCATCTGCACCGGCTGGCGGCCTTCCACGAGCCGCTGCGCCCGCCGCATCCCGTCGACGACGTCCATGTCGTCGCGCTGTCCCCGGCCACCGGGAAGATCCTCGGATACACCTTCCTGGCCGGGTCGCTGGACGCGGAGCCGCTGCCGCTGGACAGCCCGGCGCGTGCCCGGCTGTCGGTGGAGCGCGACCACGGCCTGGACCTGCTGGGCCGGGCGGCGGCCCCGGGCTGGACGACGCACCGGGTCTACGAGGCCAAACGCCAGCTGCGCGCCGCGGGGATGCCCCGGGGCGTGCTGGCCACCCGGATCCCCTGGCACGTCATGGCCGGCATGGGCCGCTCGCTGCTCGCGCTCGGCGGCCCGCGCGGCCGGGTCATGGTGGCGGGGGACGCGAAGGAAGGCGGTTCCTTCCGGCATCTGGAGCTGATGGGCCTCGATCTCGACATCGTGCACGGCCCCCCGCCGAACGTGCCCAGGACGGATCTGTTCTGGCCGCTGTTCGACACGGACCTGCACGCGAAACCGTTCCTGGCCCGGCTGCCCGGGACCTTCGCGGGCGATATGGGCGCCATCGAGGGATACCTCGCCGACGCGGACGACGACCGGTCCATCCGCGTGCTCATGGAGGAGCGCGCGGCGAGCAGGGAGGCACGACGCTAGATGACCGAACTGAGGACAGATCCGCAGACCGCCGCACGCAACGGAACGGACCGGCCACCGGCCCCGGAGGACTTCTACGGCGAACTCACCCGCCGGAACGCCGGTGTGGTCACCGGGGCACAGCAGGAAGTGCTGCGCACGGCGACCGTGCTGATCGCGGGCTGCGGTTCGATCGGCGGTGCGGCCGTGGTGCCGCTGGCACGGATGGGCGTCCAGCACTTCCTGCTCGCGGACTCGGGGGAGTACGAACTGAACAACCTGAACCGGCAGCACGCCACGGTCCGGGACCTCGGGCGGAACAAGGCCGAGGTCGCCGCGGAACGCATCCTGGAAGTCAATCCGCATGCCGAGGTACGCGTCTTCACCGAGGGCGTGACGGCGGCCAACGCCGCCGAACTCGCCGGAAGCTGTCAGATCGTCGTGGACGGTGTGGATGTCACCACGATGTCCGGGGTGCGGGCGAAGTTCCAGCTGCACAAGAGGGCGGCCGCACTGCGGCTGCCGCTGGTGACCGGCTGGGACATGGCCGGCGCGCTGTACGCCCAGTACTTCGACTACCGGAAGATCGAGAAGCCGTTCAAGGGTGTCATCACCGAAGGGGATCTGGACCGGCTGAGCACCTGGGAGCTCATCTTCCGGATGGTGCCACTGCGCCGGATACCGACCGAGATGCTCGCCGAACTGAGCCCGAACCTGGAGAACCGTACCTACAGCGTTCCCCAAGTCGCCTACACGGCTGTGCTGTTCGGTTCGATCGCCTCACACATGGTGGCGAAGCTGCTGGCCGGCGAGGAAGTCCGGGAGGAAGTGGTCCTCGATGTGCACAGGGCGGTACGCCCCGCCGCGGCCAGTTCGGCCCTGCTGTTCAGAAGGCCTAGGGAAGCGCGCCGGATGGTGCAGGCACTCGCCCTGCACCGGCTGCGGCGGCTGCTCGGAAAGAAACCGACCTGACCCGAGGAGGGGAGATCCGGCATGAGGTCTCTTCGGCACGACGAAGAGCACGACGGCAGGAGGGCGACGGCGGGGGAGGAGAGAGTGCTGGCGTACAGCGCGATTCCGGCAGAGGCGACCGTCGCACTGGCGCCGGAGGAACTGGGCTGCTTCGTGCGGGAGGCCGCCCGGATCCGGGCGGCCCACGTGCAGGACACGCTCGACAACCCCCGCGTTCTGGCGGCGGCCGAGATAGCGGCGCAGGGCCTGCCGGACCGGCTGCTGGCGCGCCTCATCGAGCTGCGGACGCTGAGCGGCTCCGGCGCGATTCTGATCAAGGGGCTCCCGGTGGACGACGCCCTGCCCGACACCCCCGCGGGGGTGCCCGCCCCGCCCGCCTGGCCGGCGCTGGCGGTCAGCACCCTCGCGCAGCTGAGCATCATGAGCGTCCTCGGCGACACCATCTCCTACGCCGACGAGAAGGGCGGCAGCCTGATCCAGGACGTCTGTCCCGTGCCGGGGGCGGAGGCCCGTCAGGAGAACACCGGGAGCCAGCTGCTCGAACTGCACACCGAGGACGGCTTCCACCCGTTCAAACCGGACTTCCTCAGTCTGTACTGCCTGCGTGGCGATCACGACCGGGTGGCCGGTACGGTCACCGCGTCCATCGGGAGCGTCCTCGGCCGGCTCCCGGAGCGGTGCCGTCAGGTGCTGAGCCGGCCGTTGTTCCGCATCCGGTACAGCAGTTCGTTCGTCGGGGACGGGCCGGAGTGCCGTACGCCGGACATGACCGTCCTGAGCGGGCCGCCGCACGACCCCGATCTGTGTGTCGACTTCCACGCGATGGAGGGAACCACACAGGAGAGCAAGGAGGCTCTGGAGCTCCTCTACGAGGCCATGAAGGACGAACTGGCCGGAGTGGTGCTGGCGCCGGGCGACATGATCGTCATCGACAACCGGGTCGCGGTGCACGGCAGGACCGGGTTCCGGCCGAAGTACGACGGCCGTGACCGCTGGCTGCGGAGGTGTTTCGCGGTGGCGGACCTGCGTCCTTCCCGGGCCCTGCGTGGCCGCGGTACCAGGGTGTGTGCCTCAATCCTCTGAGCGGGCGGCGGAGTTCGCGCCGATGACCTCCGGGCCGGGCCCGCGCAGTATCGCCCCGAGACTGCGCAGGGTGTCGGTCTGGCCTTCGGTGAGCCGGCCGAGCAGCGCGTCGCGCAGAACCTTCTCGCTGGTCAGGCGGGCCTGAGCGAACTTCTCCCGGCCGGCCGCGGTGATCTGGACCTCGGTGCCCCGGGCGTCGTTGGGCGCCGAGTTCCGGACAGCCAGACCACGGTCCTCCAGCGCGAGCACGATGCGGGAGACCCGCGGCTGGCTGAGGGTGACCTTCGAGGTCAGTTCCGAGACACGGATGCCGAGCGGCCGGGCGGCGAGCTGGGCGAGGACCTCGAACCAGCTGATGCACAGCTCATGGCGTTGCCTGAGGGTGCTGTCGAGCTGTTCCGACACGTCGTGGTAGGCGAGGGACAGTCCGGCCCAGGCGTCAAGATCGGGGGATTGCGACACCCGCGCATTCTAACTCAGCTTGACCCATGCGTGCGCATGAATCTACCGTGCTGTGCGACGCCACGCATGTGTGGTCCAACTGGCTGAGAAGGGAAGGCCTTTGATGGCTGAGACAAGAGATGGGGTGCCTGGAGAGGCGTCCGCGCAGGGCCATCCGCGACGCTGGCTGATTCTCGCCGCGGTGGGAGCCGCACAGTTCATCGTGCTGCTCGACTCGACCATCGTCAACGTCGCCTTACCCTCCATCCAGCGCGACCTCGACGCGTCGACCAGCAGCCTGCAATGGGTGATGAACGCCTACATCCTGCTGTTCGGCAGTCTGTTGCTGCTGGGCGGAAGGGCCGCCGACATCCTGGGCCGGCGGCGGGCGTTCGTGGTCGGGCTGGTCGTCTTCACCCTCGCCTCGGCCGCCTGCGGACTCGCCTCGTCCTCCGAGATCCTGGTCGGAGCGCGGGCACTTCAGGGAATCGGCGCCGCACCGCTGTCGGCCGCCGCGCTGTCGATCGTGGTCTCCGTGTTCCGGGAGCCGAAGGAACAGGGAATCGCTCTGACGGTCTGGAGCGGCCTGGGAGTCATCGGCGGCACGGTCGGAGTCGTGCTCGGTGGCGCCATGGTCGACTGGGCGGACTGGCGGTGGGCGTTCTGGCTGAACGTCCCCATCGGCATCGCCACCCTGGTCGCCGCGATGAAACTCGTACCGGCCCTGCGGCCGGGTGACGGCACCGCCCGGCCCCGGTTCGACCTGCCCGGAGCGGTCCTGGCCGTCGCCGGACTGCTGA
Organism: Streptomyces sp. NBC_00654; assembly: GCF_026341775.1. Classification (NCBI taxonomy): domain Bacteria; kingdom Bacillati; phylum Actinomycetota; class Actinomycetes; order Kitasatosporales; family Streptomycetaceae; genus Streptomyces; species Streptomyces sp. NBC_00654. The sequence continues at coordinate 3,415,524 of NZ_JAPEOB010000001.1, forward strand.
TGCTCACCTACGGTCTGATCGGGGCGGCCGAGAACGGCTGGACCTCCATGCGGACGCTCGGCCCGATCGCCGGCTCGCTGATCGTCCTGGCCCTCTTCGCCGTGGTGCAGCTCCGCACCCAGGACGCGCTGATGCCGCTGCGGCTGCTGGCCATCGGCAGGTTCACGGTCAGTGGCCTTGGTCTGCTGCTGGCCTCCGGGCTCATGATCACGGTCTTTTACATGGTCAGCGTCTACGAGCAGGAAGTGCTCGGCTACAGCCCGCTGGAGGCCGGACTCGGGATGCTGGGCATGGGCATCGGGTCGACACTGATGGCCTTCGGTATTCCGGCGGTCCTCAAGAAGCTCGGGCTGGAGCGTACGTATCTGCTGGGTTCCGTACTGCTGCTGGCCGGCTCGCTGCTGCTGGTGGACCTTCCCACGAGCGGTTCGTACGTCACTGTGCTGCTCCCGGGCACCACGGTCATCGGACTCGGACTGCCCGCCTGTTTCGTGTCGCTGACGACCATGGGCGTGATGCAGGTCGAGGAGTCCGAGTCGGGGCTCGCCTCGGGCTTCCTCAACACCCTCCTCCAGGTGGGCGCCGCCCTGGGAATGGCCACGGTCGTCACCCTGGCCGCCGCACACACCACGACACAGGTGGGAGAAGGGCACGGGCTGCGCGAGGCGATGGCCGCCGGGTACAGCTGGGGCTTCGTCGCACTGGCGGGGGTGGCGGGCGTCAGCGTCCTGGTCGCCCTGGGCTTCGTGATCGGTTCGCGGAAACCGGCGCGGGCCCGCCCGGCCACGGGGAGCAGCGAATCGGTGCCGGTGGGGTCCGACGCGGACGTGTAGGCGAGGGGCCCGTCAGCGCGGGCCGGTACGGGAAGGACCGGCGCGAGGGAGGCCGGGGCGCCGCCGCGCTCCGCCCCTTCGCGTCTGCACTGCCGCAGTTCCGGCACGTCGCCGACGGATCGTCACGCAGCGGTCCAGTAGCGAAAATTGACACATTTCATTGTGGTGCAGGCCTCACTTACGGCAGAGGGGAGTGCTCAACATTGAGCACGCCGCGCGGATGTCCGCTGGCAGTCTGTTCATGCCGCCGGATCAGCCACCCCACCTGTCCTCTGGAGCGAAAGGTTGTTCCGGAAACACCATTCGGAGACTCTTTGATGACGCAACTCCACACCGCCACCCACCCGCACGAGGCCGACGCGGCGGCGTTACGAGCCCGCGAAGCGCTGCTGCCCGAGGTGAGAGCGCTTCGCGTCCTGGGCACCGAGCAGGCCGCCGGGGCGGATCCGGACCTGCTCCTGTCCTTCCACCGCCGGCTGGTGACCGGTCGCCGGTTCAACGAACAGGTGACCACACTGACCCGGCAGGGCATGCTGGCCGGCTACCCCTCCAGCACGGGCCAGGAGGCCTGCCAGATCGCGGCGGCCCAGGTACTGCGACCGCAGGACTGGCTCTTTCCCACCTACCGGGACGCCCTCGCCGTCGTGGCGCGGGACATCGACCCCCTCCAGGTCCTCGGGCTGATGCGGGGGGACTGGCACAACGGCTATGACCCCCGGGAGACCCGGACCGCCCCCCTCTGCACCCCGCTGGCGACCCACCTGCCGCACGCGGCGGGACTGGCCCACGCGGCGCGCCTCGCGGGCGACGACGTGGTCGCCCTGGCACTCACCGGCGACGGGGGAACCAGCGAGGGGGACTTCCACGAGGGGCTGAACTTCGCCGCCGTCCAGCGGGCACCGGTCGTCTTCCTCGTGCAGAACAACGGCTACGCCATCTCCGTACCGCTCCACAAGCAGTCCGCCGCCCCGTCGCTGGCCCACAAGGGAGTGGGCTACGGGATGCCCTCGACACTGGTGGACGGAAACGACGTGCTCGCCGTGCACACCGCTCTCGGAGCCGCGGTGGAACGGGCACGGGGCGGGGGCGGCCCCACCCTCGTCGAGGCCCTGACCTACCGGATCGACGCGCACACCAACGCGGACGACTCCACGCGCTACCGCCCGGACTCCGAGGTCGAGCGGTGGCGCCGGCGCGACCCCGTCCTCCTGCTGGAGCGCGAACTCCAGGAGCGGGGGCTGCTGGACGAGGCCGTGCGCGAGAAGGCGGAGGCGGAGGCCGACGCGCTGGCAGCGATGCTGCGCCGACGGCTGGGCGCCCCCGCCGGCCTCGATCCGATGGACCTCTTCGAGCACGTCTTCGCCGAGCCGACCAGCCAACTCCTGGAACAGCGCGACATGCTGAGCGAGGAACTCCGGCTCGACGCGTCGCAGGGCCCGGCCGGAGGTGCGCACCGATGACGCGGACCAGCATGGGCAAGGCCCTCAACACGGCCCTGCGCGACGCCCTCCGCGAGGACCCGGCGGTGCACATCCTGGGCGAGGACGTGGGCGCACTCGGCGGGGTCTTCCGGGTGACCGACGGCCTGGCCGCGGAGTTCGGGGAAAGCCGCTGCGCCGATACGCCCCTCGCCGAATCCGGCATTCTCGGCTCCGCGGTCGGTATGGCGATGTACGGGCTGCGGCCCGTGGTGGAGATGCAGTTCGACGCCTTCGCCTACCCCGCGTTCGAGCAACTGGTCAGCCATGTGGCGCGGATGCGCAACCGCACGCGCGGCCGGCTCCCGCTGCCCCTCACCATCCGCATTCCCTACGGCGGGGCGATCGGCGGGGTCGAGCACCACAGCGACTCCTCCGAGGCCTACTACATGCACACCCCAGGCCTCCAGGTGGTCACCCCCGCCACGGTCGCGGACGCCTACGGCCTGCTGCGCGCGGCCATCGCCTGCGACGATCCGGTCGTCTTCCTGGAGCCCAAGAGCCTCTACTGGTCCAAGGCCGACTGGTCCGAGGACCGGCCCGGGGAAGTGCCGCCGCCCGGCCGGGCCGTGGTGCGCCGGGAGGGGCGCTCCGCCACCCTCCTCACCTACGGTCCGGCCCTGCCGATGTGCCTGGAGGCCGCCGACGCGGCCCTGGCCGACGGACGCGAACTGGAAGTCGTCGATCTGCGGTCGCTCGTCCCGTTCGACGACGAGACCGTCTGCGCCTCGGTGCGGAAGACCGGGCGGGCGATCGTGGTGCACGAGGCGGCCGGATTCGGTGGGGCGGGAGCGGAGATCGCCGCACGGGTCACCGAACGCTGCTTCCACCGGCTGGAGGCCCCGGTCCTGCGGGTGACCGGTCTGGACATCCCGTATCCGCCACCGATGCTGGAGTCCCATCACCTGCCGAACGCCGACCGGATCCTCGACGCGGTGGAGCGGCTGCAGTGGAGCGATGAGCCGGCCGGCCGGACGGGGGAGCGAGGCCGTCATGCCGTCGACGCGTGAGTTCGCGCTGCCCGACCTCGGCGAGGGCCTGGTCGAGGCGGAAGTGGTGAAGTGGCTGGTGCGGACCGGTGACCTGGTCGCCGTGGACCAGCCGGTGGCCGAGGTGGAGACGGCGAAGGCCCGCGTGGAGGTGCCCTGTCCCTACGGGGGCGTGGTGGCCGAACTGTGCGTCGCCGAGGGGGCGACCGCCGAAGTGGGCCGGCCGCTCATCCGGGTGGCCGTCGAGGAAGTGGACCCTGCCGGTCCGGCCGCGGCGGAGGAGTCCTCGGGCCAGGTGCTGGTCGGATACGGCACCTCGGGCCCGGCACGCCGACGCCGTACGGGCGTGGCAACGGCCGGCGGGCCGCCGACGCCCGCATCGCCGGACGTGATCTCCCCTGTCGTGCGGCGCCTGGCCCGGACGCACGGCGTCGACCTCGGTGGCCTGTCCGGCAGTGGGCCCGGCGGTCTGATCCTGCGCCACGACGTCGAGGCGGCGATCGCGGCGGACAAGGACGGGAAGGACAGGAAGGAAGGGACGGGCGAGAAGGACGGGAGGAACGAGAGGGACGGGAGGAACGGGAAGGGCCGCACGTCGGAGCCTGCCGGACAGCCGGCCGAGCGGCGTACCGCGCTGCGGGGCGTACGAGCGGCGGCGGCGGAGAAGTTCAGCCGGAGCCGGCGCGAGATACCGCATGTCACCTGCTGGAGGGACGTCGATGCCACGGGGCTCCTCGCCGCGCGGGAGCAGCTTGCCACGGCCGACGGGCCCCGGATCGGCCTGCTGGCCCTGCTGGCCCGGATATGCGTCGCGGGGCTCGACCGCTTCCCGCAGTTCAACTCCCGTGTGACGCCCGAGGGCGACGCGATCGTGCGGTTCCCGGAAGTCCACCTGGGCTTCGCGGCGCAGTCGTCCCGGGGCCTCATGACGCCGGTCGTACGGGGCGCGCGGCGGATGCCCATGGAGACCCTGGCCGCCGAACTGGGCCGGCTCACACAAGCCGCCCGGGAGGGGAGGCTGACTCCCGCCGAGCTGACGGGCGGCACGTTCACCCTCAACAACTACGGCGTGTTCGGAGCCGACGGCGCCACCCCGATCCTCGACCATCCGCAGGCCGCGATGCTGGGGATCGGCCGCATCACTCCCCGACCGTGGATCCATCGGGGCGAGATGACCGCACGCGACGTCGTGCAGCTCTCGTTCACCTTCGACCATCGTGTGGGCGACGGAGCGGAGGCGGGGGCCTTTCTCGGATTCGTCGCCGCCCATGTGGAGCGGCCGGCCCTCCTGCTGCGCCATTGCTGATGCCCCGCTCCCACGACCGGGCGCGGGAGTTCCCACCGGAAGCACTCGTCTCATCGAGCGCTCCGCGATCCGGTCCGCCGCTCGCCAGGAGCTTCCCCATACATTCGGTGAAAGGAACGTTCTGCCATGCCCTTGCCTTCGCTCGTCTCCTTCAGGAAAGACGACAGCGTCCGCCCGCTCGTCGACTACACCAAGCTGTCGGCGGACGGGGCCGCTCCTTCGGAGATCCGCGCGGCGCACCAGGTGTACGAGCACCTGGTGTCGCTCTGGGCACCGTCCATCATCGAGGCCGCCCACGACCTCGGCTTCTTCGTCGAACTCGCCGACGGGGCGCGCACGGCGGACGAGGTCGCGCATGCCCGTGGGACCGACCGCCGGGCCACCCGCGTCATGCTCGACGCGCTGTACGCCTACGGCCTGGTCGGCAAGTCCTGCGAGGGGTCCGTCCCGCACCGCTACGTACTTCCCGACGCCTGTCGGGGGGCACTTCTGCCGGGAGGCTTCTTCAGCCTGGTCGGCAAGATGGCCCATGACCGGAACGTGGCGTGGAACGCGTGGAGCGATCTGGCCCGGACGGTGCGCCGGGGCACGTGCGACGAGTCGGGGGAAGACCTGGCGAACGGGATATCGGAGACCGATTACGAGGACCTGGTCACCGGCATCAACTTCTGGGCACCCCCGATCGTGGACACCCTCGCCAACTGCCTCGCGGACAGCGGCTGGAAGGCCGGCGAGGCGGTGTCCGTACTCGATGTCGGATGCGGGACCGGACTGTACGGACAACTGCTGCTCCAGCGTTTCCCGCAGTGGCGGGCGGAGGGCATCGACGCCCCGCGCATCGTGCCGCTGGCCGACGCCCAGGCGAAGCGGCTCGGTGTCGAGGACAGGTTCACCGGCACGGTCCAGGACATCTGGCGGGGCGGCTGGGGGGAGGGGGCCGACCTGATCCTGCTCAACAACATGATCCATCTGCAGACCGCAGAGTCCGGGCGGAAGCTGTTGCGGACCGCCGCCGACTCGCTCGCCCCGGACGGACTCGTCTGCATCGCCGACCAAGTGATCGTCAACGATGAGGAGTCACCGCAGGACCGCTTCGCGATGCTCTTCGCCGCTTCCATGCTGGCGACGGGCGGAGGGGACGCCCACTCCCTGGACACCTGCAAGGAATGGTTCGCGGCGGCGGGTCTGGAAATGGTGGCGGTCCTGGACGCGCCGATGCACCGGGTCGTCATCGCGGGGCATATCGGTCGGACCGGTTTCCCGGCCCGCTGAGACTTTCCGGCCCTTCCGCCGGAAAACACGGGGGTGGTGGCATCCGAATTCGGACAGGATGCCGCCACCCCCGGCGAGCGGCCGGGCGGAGATATATCGTGCCGACATAATTGTGCGGCCATTCGGATGTCATGGGTCACGAGGGGGAAAACCTCCGGGCGCCGCAGCGGTGCACGGACATATCTGGATAGTGTGCAGGTTGAACGCGCCCATGCGAGTGGGCCGTTCGGCGTGAATGACACGGGGGATGGGATGAATGTAGAGCATGATTTCTGTGAGGGCGTGAAAGAGTATTTCGACAAAGAGGGATTCGTTGCTCCGCTTGTTCGCCTGGAAAAGGGGCAGTTCCTCTACACCTGCGGGGCACGGGACAGCAGCATCTACGTGGTGGTCGACGGCAGGGCGAAGACGCTGGGCCTCACCAGCAACGGAAAGACCTGCTTCCTGGACATCCACCTTCCGGGCGATCTGTTCGGGGAGTCCTGTCTTGTGCTGGGGGAGCGGACGGAGACCGCGGTCGCCATGGCGTCCCATACGATTCTCCACCGGTTTCCGCGCGAGCACTTCTTACAGGCGCTTGCGGCCAAGGGGCTGGATGTGCAGTTCATGCAGCATCTCGCACGCAATTGCTACGAACAGCAGAAGCGGATCGCCCAGTTGGTGACGATGGGCAGTCAGCAGCGGCTGGCCGAGGCGCTGCTGCGGCTCGCTCATCGAGCCGGCGTGGGAAACGGCGACGTGGTTCGCATCAACTGCCGTGTTACGCAAGGGGAACTTGCCGAGATGGTGGGCACCACACGCTCCCGGATAGGGTATTTCCTCAAGAACTTCCGCGACGAACGCATCATCTACCTGACCGGTGACCGAAAACTGGCGGTCAATACGCGCAAGGTCAACACCTACCTCCAAGTGGCTTCCCTTTCCTGACCGGCACGAAGGTGTGTGCGGCAGGGGTGCTCGCCGTGGTGAAGGCCTCGGTGCCGGGTGGGGCTCCCGGCCGGCCGGATGCGGCCGGCTTCCTGCCGTCCGGCGTCCGTGGAACCCGGAGTGCCGGCCCGGGTGTCAATGCGACGTAAATCGGTCGCTCGTGCGAGAGATCATACCAGAGCGGGACGGATGGCGGGCAAGTTCGACAACTGCCCGTCGCACCTGCGTGATTGACGACTACCGTGTGTGTCCGGTGATCAACGGTGGGCTCATGCTCCGCGAGCCCGCCCGACCGATCCACCGAGCCTGACCGACCACCGTAGGTGCCACCGCATGAACGCCGATTCCTGGTGTCCCACGTACCGAGGACGCTGATGTCTCAACTTCGCGCATCCGACGCGCGACCGGAACGCCGAGAGGGCGGGCGGCACGGACGCCCGGGTGCACGCTCCCACTCGGCCACGAGCAGGCCCCGCGCCGCGCAGCCGCCCCCCGATGTCCGTATACGTTCTCAGCTGCTGCGCACCGCCCTGCTGCCGACGATCGCCGCCCTGCTGAGCGGTGCCGCGGCTGTCATCTTCACCATCCGCTCCAGCGCCGTCAGCCCCTCCGGCAGCCTCTGGGCCGCACTCGGCGGATCGGCGGCGCTCGCCGTCGCGGCCGTCGCCGCGGCCTGTCTGGGGGCCGGCCGGGTCGCGTCCGGAGTGCTCGACCGGGCCCTGGACCTCCGCCGTACCGGCGCCCAGGCGCAGGCGGAGCTGGAGCAGGTGATGGAGCGGCTCCGCAACGGCGAACCGGTGGGCGACCGGCCGCTGCCACCGGAGCCCGCCCCGGGCGGCGACGCCTTCGACCTGCTCGGCCAGGAGATGGGCCGCTCGCACGAGGTGGCCGTGGCCGCCGTCGTCGAGGCCTCCCAGCTCTTCAGCAACGCCGGCAACGAACAGAAGGTCGAGGTCTTCGTCAACCTCGCCCGGCGCCTGCAGTCGCTCGTCCACCGCGAGATCCAGATCCTCGACGAGCTGGAGCACGAGGTCGAGGACCCCGACCTGCTCAAGGGCCTCTTCCACGTCGACCATCTGGCCACCCGGATCCGCCGCCACGCGGAGAACCTCGCCGTTCTCGGCGGAGCCGTCTCCCGCCGGCAGTGGAGCAACCCGGTCACCATGACCGAGGTGCTGCGCTCGGCGATCGCCGAGGTCGAGCAGTACCCCCGGGTGAAGCTGGTGCCGCCGATCGACGGCACCCTGCGCGGGCACGCCGTCGCCGATGTCATCCACCTGCTGGCCGAACTCGTCGAGAACGCCACGGTGTTCTCCGCCCCGCACACCCAGGTGCTGCTGCGCGCCCAGCACGTCACGGCCGGGCTGGCCCTGGAGGTCGAGGACCGCGGGCTCGGCATGCCGGTCCATGAACAGCAGCGTATGAACGCCCTGCTCGCCGATCCCGACCGGGTCAATGTCGGCCATCTGCTCCAGGACGGCAGGATCGGCCTGTTCGTCGTCTCGGCGCTGGCCCGCCGCCACGGCATCGCGGTCCGCCTCCAGAGCAATATCTACGGAGGCACACAGGCGGTGCTGGTCCTGCCGCAGGATCTGCTCGGCATCGACATCGACGGCCCGGCGACGCCCGACGCCGCCCCCGTCCCACCGCCGGGGGCGGTCCACCGGCCACCGGCCCAGGACGTCACCGGGGCGCGGCAGCCACCGTCGTTCCCCTCGGAGCAGTACCCGCCCCGGCTGCCACAGCCCCCGCAGCAGCCCCTGCGCGAGGGCCAGGGCCCTCCGCTGCCGCTGCGCGCGGAACACGGTGAACGCGCGGAACACGCGGAACGCGTCGAACGCGTCGAAGGCTCCGAACACGCCGACCGGCCGTCGACCGCAGAGCTCCGCCCCGAGCTGCCCAGGCGGGCCAACCAGGAGAACCTGGTCCCCCAGTTGAGGGAGGCGCCCGCCCCACGCGTCGAGGGCGAGCCTGCCCTGCACGATCCGGGGCTGATGGCGGCCTTCAGGCGGGGGGTCGGTCTCGCCGAGGCGCAGTCCGCCGAGGAGGGCGGCGGAGCCGCGTACGAGGCGGGCGGCGCATTCGGGACGCCGGCGCCCAGCGCGCTGGACGCCCCGCTGGAGACCCTGGCCCCGTTGCCCGTACGGGGCCAGAGCCCGCACTCCGTACCGGATCAGCCCGTACCGGATCAGCCCGTACCGGATCAGCCCGTACCGGATCAGCCCGTGGCGGAGCAGTACGCACCGCAGCCGCACGCGCCGGAGCAGTACGAGCCGCACCACTACGTACCCCACGAGCGAGAGCCCTTCCTCCCGGACATGGGCCCGGTCGTTCCGAACCCCCGAGAAGACACCACTTTCAAGGAGTAGATGCACCATGGCGAGCGAAATGCCGTCCGGTCAGGTCTCGGACCTGGACTGGCTGCTGAGCGGGCTGGTCCAGCGCGTGCCCTATACGCGCAGCGCGGTTCTGCTCTCCGCCGACGGGCTGGTGAAGTCCGTCCACGGGATGGACCCCGACAGCGCCGACCACATGGCGGCCCTGGCCGCCGGGCTGTACTCCCTGGGCCGCAGCGCCGGGGCCAGGTTCGGCGACAACGGAGGCGTACGGCAGGTGGTCGTCGAGCTGGACGCGACGCTGCTGTTCGTCTCCACCGCCGGATCCGGCACATGTCTCGCCGTCCTGGCCGGGCGCGAGGCGGACGCCGCCGTGCTCGGCTACGAGATGGCCATGCTGGTCAAGAGCGTCCGGCCCTATCTGGTGACCCCGCTGCGGCAGACGGCCGGGGCGCCGTTCACTCCGGGGCTGTGAGGATGCCGGCCCCGCAGGACGGACCCCTGCTGGACGATGCGGCCGGCCGGCTCATCCGCCCGTACACCGTGATCAACGGCCGCACCCGGCCGTCGGCCACACTCGACCTGCTTTCCCTGATCATGGCGACCGGGAGCGAGCCCCGGGGCCATCTCGGCCCCGAGCACACGGAGGCCCTGGCTCTGTGCAGGGAGCCGATGTCCGTCGCCGAGATCGCCGCACTCCTGCGACTGCCCGCGGTCGTCACCAAGGTCCTCCTGTGCGACCTGGTCGACTGCGGAGCCGTCACCGCCCACGCCCCCGCCTTCCATGACCTTCCCACCGACCGATCCCTGCTGGAGGCAGTGCTCGATGGTCTACGACGACAGCTCTGACAGCACCGGAACCTCCGCGTTCTTCCCCGTCGCCCTCAAAGTCCTGGTCGCGGGAGGCTTCGGCGTCGGCAAGACGACGTTCGTGGGGGCGGTCAGCGAGATCGCCCCGCTGAGCACGGAGGAGCTGCTGACCCAGGTCAGCGCGGCGACCGACAGCCTCGAAGGCGTCGAGTCCAAGACGGCCACCACCGTGGCCATGGACTTCGGCCGGATCACGCTCTCCGACCAGCATGTGCTCTATCTCTTCGGCACACCGGGCCAGGAGCGCTTCTGGTTCATGTGGGACGAACTCTCCCAAGGCGCGCTGGGGGCCGTCGTGCTGGCGGACACCCGTCGCCTGGCGGAATGCTTCGCCGCGGTCGACTTCTTCGAGCGGCGCGGGATCGGATTCATCGTCGCCGTCAACGAGTTCGACGGTGCCTACCGCTACGAACCCGACGAGGTACGGGCCGCGCTCGACCTCGGACCCGAAGTGCCGGTCGTCCTCTGCGACGCCCGGATCGCCAGCTCCGGCACGGGGGCGCTGGTCACCCTGGTCCAGCACCTGATCAACGCCACCTCGGCCCCGGCCCCGCTCCAGACTTTCGGAGCCCATCCATGAACCACTACTCCGGCGGCCGCCTCCTGCTGACGCCGGTCGACCGGGACGGCCTCGTCCGCGCGGAGCGGCTGCGTGCCCTCGGTCTCGGGGAACGGGCCGACACCTCGTTCGAGAGCTTCGACGCCTTCGCCGACAAGGTCGCCGAAGTGACCGCGACCCCCTTCTCGATGGTCAACTTCATCGACGAGAACCGGCAGTTCTTCGCGGGTCTGCACACCCCGGCGGGCAACCGGCGCGGCACCGACCTCGGCGCCGCCGCGGCGGGCAGCGGCCGCAGCGCCCGCTACATGGCCCGCGACCACGGCTACTGCCCGCACGTTCTCGTCCGGCGCAAGGCCCTCGTCCTGGACGACGTCTGCGACTACCCGCGCTTCGCCGGGAATCCGGTCGTCGACGAGATAGGCATCCGCTCCTACCTCGGAGCACCCCTCATCGACCGCACGGGCATCGCCCTGGGAACCGTCTGCGCCGTCGACACCGTGCCGCGCCCCTGGGGGCGGGCCGGGCTCGCCACCATCAAGTCGCTCGCCCAGGAGATCGTCGTCCAGATCGACCGCAGGGGCGCACCCCCGCGCTGACCGCGCCGGCACCACGCTCTCCTCCGCGCCCTCCGCGTCCACAGCTCCCACCGCTCCCCATCCGCTCCCGGCCCCGGCCTGCCGCCGTCAGTCCGTCACTTCGACCGTCGTGCCGTCCAGGAAGGCCAGCACCACCGACGTCCCGCCGGCGGCCACCCGCACCGAGACCGAGTCCCGCAGCGCCCGCGGATGCAGGGTGTCGCGGGAGAGCGCGATCAGGGACACCTGGATGCTCCGCCCGCCCGGATGCCGGTCCCGGCGCAGATACGGGATCGCGGAATACGGTCCGTACGCGTTGGACTGCACATCCCTGGCCACTTCCGCCCTGGCCACTTCCGCCCCGGCCGCTTCCGCCCTGGCCACTTCTGCCCCGGCCCCGTCGACGCCCGTCGCGCCCTCCCAGCCGTACAGCGCGACCACCGCGCTGCTCAGCCCGTCGGCCGTACGGGCCATGGCCCACCCGGGCCCGGACGTCGCCACCGGGCGCTCCGTGTGCGCCACCGCGTGACCGCCCTCCCGCACCGCCGCCCCCTCGGGCGCGTCGATGTGGTGGACGCGGATCTCCCACGGGCCGTGCAGCACACTCGTCGTCGCGATCCGGTACCTCTGCTCGTCGCCCGGCAGCCGGGCCGCGTACCAGGAAGCCGCAGTACGCCCCTCGCAGCGCAGCGGGTGGACGCGGCCGCGGCGGCTGGGTGTGCCGTCCGGGGCGAGCAGCGCCAGGTGGTTGTCGATGCCCCGGGCCGCCGCGTGCGGGGCCGATTCCGGCGCGGTCGCGCTGGAGTAGGCGAACTTCGCGTAGTGCGGGTCCTCCTCGCCGTCCGCCGGGTCGCCCGCGGGGTCGTACGGCGGATTGTGGTCGCTGCCGTGGTTGACCAGCCGGACGATGCCGTCGTGCCGGGTGCCGTGCAGCAGCCAGCCGGGCGCGGGCAGCGCGGTGTACCGGTCCGACTCCTCGACGGGCAGCGGCAGTTCGCGCGCCGTCCACACCGCGTGGTCCGCCGGGAGCAGCAGCCCGAGGAAGCCCTTGCTGGCCCAGTACGGGGACGCGGGCCCCGAGTACGGCTGGGTGGACGGCAGGAACGTGTCGTACCAGCCGAGCGTCAGCAGCCCCCGCTCGTCCGGTACCCCGCGCTCGGCGAAATGCCGCATGGTGCCGGAGGCGAGCCGGCGCGTGAGACCCGGCGCCAGCGGGGTGCAGTCGGCCAGCGCCCCCATCCACACCGGAGCGAGAGCGGCGAACCGGTACGTCAGCGAGCGCCCCTGGTGCACCGGAGCGCCGTCGGCACCGAAGAAGTGCGGGTAGTCCTCCAGGAACCGGCTGAGCCGATCCCGGTAGACGGCGGTTCGGCCCCCGTCGTCACCGGGACCCACCATCCGCGACCACAGCAGCGGATACAGATGCATCGCCCAGCCGATGTAGTAGTCGAAGTTCCGCCCGTCCCCGTCCGTGTACCAGCCGTCACCGGCGTACCAGTCCTCGATCCTGTCGAGGTTGGACTCGATGTCGGAGCGGCTGTGGGGAGCGCCCACCGAGGCGAGGAACTGCTCGGACACCACCTGGAACAGCCGCCAGTTGTTGTCCCAGGTGCGCCCGCCCACGAACCCGGAGAACCAGTCGACGACCCGCTCCTGGACCCGGGCGTCCAGCCGGTCCCAGATCCACGGCCGGGTCTCGTGCAGCGCGACCGCGATCGAAGCGGCCTCCACCATCTGCTGCGAGCAGTCCGTCAGCTCCGGCCAGGACTCGCCGCTGTCGCGGTCCGTGCCGGAGGCGAGTCCCGTCGCGTACCGCTCGATCAGCGCCGGGTCGACCGCCCCGCCCGCCCCCGCGATCCGGCACGCGGCGAGCAGGAAGGAGCGGGCATACCCCTCCAGTCCGTCCGAGACGACCCCCGACCAGCTCGACCGGCCGGGCAGCCGGTACTGGGCGAGGCCGGGGGTCGCGTAGGGCACCAGCGCGTCCAGCATCCGGTCCGCCGTCACCTCCCAGTGGGCCCGGGTCCAGCCGGTGCGGGAGGACAGGAGCCGGTCGGGCGGCGGCAGACGCAGATGCGGGGCGACGGACATGGTGGTGCTGCTCCTCTGGAGTGGGTTACTGGACGAGTTCGGCGCGGTGGGTGTGGCCGCGGGAGCCACCGACCGCCACGGTGAGGACCGGGCGGCGGCCCGGCACCACGCTCACGGTGTCATCGGCGCTGTCCACCGTACGCACGCGGTGCGGCAGCTCGACGGTGAGGCCGGTCAGGGTGCGGCCCGGGTCCGACACGGCGACCGAGATCCGGGGGCCGCGCCGCTGGACCAGGACCGAGGCGGGACCGGACGAGGTGATCCCGCCGACCGTGCCCGCGGCCCAGAAATTCACCGCCGTCAGCCCCTGCCTGCGCACCTCGACCGCCTGCGCGCCCGCGTCGTTGACGAGGACCCGTACGGGCCGGGAGTGCGACCAGACGGCCGTCGCGGCGGCCGACGCCCCGGGCAGCAGCACATAGGCGTACCGCGCGTCGGTGGGGGAGACCCCGTGGTCGACCCACAGGGTCAGATAGCGACGGGTGAGCGGAGTGTCCGAACCGCCCGTGTCCGCACCGGTGTTGAGGGCACGCCAGGTGCCGGTGCGTTCCTCGCGCAGGGTGCGCAGCGCGGCGCCCTCGGGCAGCACATAGCCGCCCACCCCCTCGATGTGCGCCCAGTGGGCCCGGCCGAACTCCTTGGACCAGCCCTGCGAGGACGGCTGCCGGACGCCGTCCACGACCAGCCGGTGCCGGCCGTCCGCACCGAGGCCGCGGTTCTCGACGATCGTCTCGACCGGCTGTCCGTCGCCCGAGGTGATACCCGCGCCGAGCGCGATCACGGCGTTGTCGAGCAGGAACCACGACTTCCTCGCCCGTAGCGTCGTACCCGGGGCACCGGTCAGTTCCATCGCCGCCGCGCCGTACCGGGAGTGGAGGACCGCGCCGCCCGCGACCGCGTTGGACGGCCGGTAGGTGGAGGTCCCGCCGCCGGTGCCGAGATCGGTGCGTCGCCTGGTGTCGACGGTGGTGCCGGGCAGCCGGTAGGGATCGACGGTGGGCCAGAAGCCGTCGTTGAACTGCCCCAGGTCGTCGGCGTCGTAGAGATAGGTCATGCCGTCGCCGGTGTACCAGCCGTGCAGGTTCTCGCCGTTGCCCGCCTCGTAGGCCGAGATCCGCTTCGAGGAGAGCGACAGGGTGTACGCCCAGCGCGGCTGCCGGTGCACCACCCGGTCCATGTCGGCGAAGACGAACAGGCCCGTGGTACGCGGTGCCGCGTCAACGCCGCTGTCGTTCAGGACGGCCTTGGCCAGGGCCAGTTGGGGCAGCGAGGCGAAGGCGGTGAACGGCGCGGTCCGGTTGCGGGTCAGCCAGCCCTTGACGACCGAGCGCCACCTGTCGGCGTACGCGGCGGGCGCGCCCGTCGCCAGCAGCAGGATCGCGGACACGGCCGCCGCCCCGTCCCGGTGGTCGCCGGCCCGCTCCCGGGAGATGGCGCGGCCGCGCACCGCGTCCATCATCAGACCGTCGAAGAGCACCGGAGTGAAGGACCGCTCGACGGCCTCGTACATCACCGAGACCGCCGGGTCCGCGACGGCCCACGGCGAACCGGCCAGCAGCGCCAGCAGATGGGCGGATCCGCTCAGCAGGACGGTGCCGTACGAACCGGTGTACGCGACCACGTCGTGCTGGACGAACGAGCCGTCCTCGTAGAACCCGTCACCCGAAGCGGCGTACCGGAAGAGGCTGTTGCGTCCCGCGTCGCGTACGTCGGAGAGGGCGTCGCGGGCGGAGACCAGTTTGGCCCCGTCCCGTCCGAGCAGCCCCCGCAGAGCGACGATCACCGCCTTGTCCGTGCGGTTGGCGCCGGTCTCGGCGAGCGTGGGCGAGTTGGTGCGCCGGTCCGCGTTCGGGCAGAACCGGTCGACGACCGCCAGATGGTCCGCCAGATCGGCGGCGGGCAGCCGTTCGCGCAGCAGTACACAGCAGTCCATCAGGGCGCGCGGTGCGCCGATCTCCCAGAACCACCAGTTGCCCTTCTGCGGCTTGGTGGGGTTGTACGCGGTGTCGTGGGCGAAGCGGAGGGCGGCGACGAGGGCGTCGGCCACCTCCGTGTCGGCGGCGAGCGAGGTGCCGGGGGTGGCCCAGGCGGTGGCGATCGTGCGCAGCCGGGTGTAGCTCTGGCCGAAGTTGCCGGGGTCGGTGACCGGCGCGAGGTCGGGCCACAGCGCGGTCCGGCCGGCGGTCCGGTCGAGGGTGTTCCACAGACCGCGCGCCGTGGAGTCGAGCGTGGCGACCGCGGTGGCGAAGTCGGCATCCGCGGGATCGAACGCGCCCCCGGTCAGGAGGCTTTCGGCCCGCCCGAGAAGGGTGACGAAGTCGTCCGGCTCCGGCGCGGCGGCGCTGCGCCCGCCGGCGGAGGCGGGGCCGGCCGTCGCGACGAGCGCGGTCGCGGCCGTGGCGCCGGTGGCGGCGAGAAGGGTCCTTCTGCTCATGTCCATGTGCTGGCTCCTTGCCGGCTCTCTTCCCGCGTGGTCAGTCGCTGAGGGTGCTCGGGTCCACGGGCGGCTTCGGCAGGTTCAGCGCCGCCAGCTCCGCCCTGCCGATGGCGTCGACCGGGAAGGCCCAGGTGGTGAGGAAGAAGTCGGTGAGGTCATGGCCCGCGACGCGGCTGGAGTAGGTCGCCAGTGCCCGGTAGCGCTTGTCGTTCTCCGTGTAGTCGGACTGCGGGTTCTCCTCGCGCACCAGCTTGTGCAGCCGGGGCCAGAAGTCGTCGCCGAAGGCGAGTTCCAGCTGCCGGAGCGGGACGAGCTTCTCGTAGGCGCTGAAGGACTTCTCGTACGTCAGTCCGGCCGTACCGAACTTGGCCCGGGAGGTCTGGAAGACGGTGAGCCCGGTCGCCGGGTCGACGGTGAGCAGGTTGGAGGGCTGGTCCAGGGCGCGCTGGGCCGCCAGCGAGTAGATGTTCACCGTGACCTCGGTGAGCCCGCCCGGCTTGTACGCCATCTGCTGGTGGAGGTGCCCCAGTTCGTGGTACAGCCCCCAGCCGCGGGTGCGCAGTCCCTCCACGGTGGTCGCCCGGTCGAGGTAGGCGCGCGGGAAGCCGTTGTACCCGTGTGTGGCGTAGGCGCCGACCCCGGTGGGCACCTTGCTGACCTCGGTGAAGTGGTACGGGCCCGCCTTGCGCCGGTGCGCCGGCTTCGAGCCGTCCAGCCCGCTGACCCGCGCGGCCGAGTCGATGATCCGCTCGACCAGCCGCAGCAGGGCGGCGTGGTCCTCGCCGCGGTACAGGAGCGCGCCCTCACGGGTGAGCGTCATGATCGTGTGCGGGGCGTGGAGCTCGACGTACGGGGAGTCCGTCAGCGTGTCCAGCTGCTGCTGGAATCCGGCCTCGCGGGTGCTTCCCAGGGTGAAGACGGGCATGGCCACGGAACCGGACCTGAACAGCACGCCCGCCCGCTCGCCGCTGCCGGTGAGGGTGAGATAGACCGGGCCGCCGTGCGGGTCGGTGACGGTGTTCGCGCCCGCGGTGAGCGGGTAGCTGCGCGGTTCCTTGATCTCGCCGTAGTAGTCCCAGGCGCCGATCCAGAGGGTCGGTACGAGGCCGTCGTGCGGCTGGACGGTGAGGCTCAGGGCGGTGCCCGGCGCGACATAGCGGCCGGTGGGCTGGAACTCGCTGCCGCGCAGGGCCTGGGCCAGACGCAGCCGCTCGGGCTCGGCCGCGGGGCGGGCGGTCACGGTGACCCGGACCGGCCGGTGGGCGGCCGCCGTCGCGGAGCCGCGGGCGGCCGCCGGTGCCGCGGCGGCGCCCAGCGCGGCCAGGGCGCCGGCACCGGCTGCCGCGGCGAGGACGGATCGGCGGCCGACGGGGGTGGCTGCGGCGGCAGCGGTGGCATCCGTGGCGGCTGAGGCGGAGAAGCGCATGCGGAACTCTCCCTGCAGAAATGAGTGAGGGGCCAAAGCGTGCGGGGGTGATGAACCCGCCGTCAGCATGTAAGCGGTTGCTACAAAGCCGCAAGAGGAGTCGGGAAGTTACTACGATTTACTATGGCCGAGTGGGGGCCGGAACCCGGTAAGCGGTCTCACCGATCGAGGCCGACGGCCGACGGCCGACGCGGGTACGGGCACGAGCACGGCCGTCGGGCACGTCCGTGCGGCCGCCGTCACCTGAACCGAGCACCTGCCCCGCCCACCGGTCACGCCCTGCTGCCGCGTCCCGCCCTCGGCGCCACCGAGTCGCGCACCACGATGTGGGTGCCGAGCCGCAGCGCACCCGTCGTCGGCTCGCGCCAGTCGTCCTCGTCGTCGCCGGAGACCGCCAGGCGCACCGCCTGCCGGCCCATCTCCTCCAGCGGTACATGGACCGTGGTCAGCCGGGGCCGC
Source organism: Streptomyces sp. NBC_00654 (assembly GCF_026341775.1). NCBI lineage: Bacteria > Bacillati > Actinomycetota > Actinomycetes > Kitasatosporales > Streptomycetaceae > Streptomyces > Streptomyces sp. NBC_00654. The sequence continues at coordinate 3,433,085 of NZ_JAPEOB010000001.1, forward strand.
AGCTCCTGGGCGACCGGAATGTCGTCGTACCCCACCAGGGAGATGTCCTCGGGCACCCGCAGCCCGGCCTCCTCCAGGGCCTGTGCCGCCCCGGCCGCCACCATGTCGTTGGCGGCGAAGACGGCCGTGAAGTCCGGACCGTCCCGCAGGAGTTCGGCCATCCTCCGGTATCCGAAGCCGCGGCTGAACGCGCCGGGCTGCGCCAGGTCGGGGTCCTGGGGCACGCCGCGCAGCTCCAGGGCCCGCAGATGTCCGGCGAGCCGGTCGCGGGTGGTGGAGAGCTTGGGCGGGCCGCCCAGATAGAGGATCCGCTCATGACCCTGCATCAGGAGATGGTCGGTGATGGCGAAGGCGCCGCCCTCGTTGTCGTACTCCACCGCCGCGGTCGGGGCGGGATCGTCGAGCGGCGGTCTGCCGCACAGCACCAGCTTCGAGCCGCCCGCGTCCAGCTCCCGGGCCCGGCGTGCCAGTTCGGAGGTGTAGCCGCGGTCGGCGATGCTGCCGCCGACCACCACGACCGCGTCGGCCCGGCGCTCGTGCATCAGGTCGATGAAGGCCAGCTCGCGCTGCGGGTCGCCCTGGGTGCAGCAGACCAGGCAGAGCCGGCCGCCGAGCGCGGCCTCCCGCTCCACGCCCCGGGCGATATAGGCGTAGAAGGGGTCGATGACCTCGTTGACGATGATGCCGACGGTGCGGTTGGATACCCCGGCCAGCGCGCGGGCATGGGCGTTGACCACATAGCCGAGCTCGCGCATGGCGGACTCGACCCGCTCCCGGGTGGCCTCGGCCACCGGGTAGTTGCGGTTCAGGACCCGGGAGACGGTCGCCGTCGAGACGCCTGCGCGCCGCGCCACATCCGTGACCGTCGCCCGCCGCTGTCCGTCCGCGGCCGTGCTCTGCCGGCGCATCCGGCTCACCCCCTGGCTGTTGTGTGACGCCGAGCCTAGAGCCTGCGGGGCGGTGGGGTTCATGCGATCCTCCCCAGGTCGGCCCGGTGCACCGGGTGGGCGAACGGTGATCCGCCCGCGTACCGGGCGAGTTCGTCGACGGCGAGCGCGCCCAGGCGCCCGATCTCGTTGCCCTGGGCGCCCGCCAGATGCGGGGTGATGAAGACGTTCGGCAGGTCCCACAGGGGGTGGTCCGGCGGCAGCGGCTCGGGGAAGGTGACGTCCAGGACCGCGTCGAGCCGCCCGCTGACCAGGTGCGCGGTGAGCGCCTCGGTGTCCACCAGCGGGCCGCGCGCGGTGTTGACCAGCAGGGTTCCGGGACGCATCAGCCCGATCCGGCGGGCGTCGATCAGCCCCTGGGTCTCCGGGGTGTCGGGGGCGTGCACGGTGACCACGTCGCTCGTCGCCACCAGCGTGTCCAGATCTGCCGGTGTGACGCCGAGGCGCTCCGCCTCGGCCGCCCCGACATAGGGGTCGTACAGGAGCACCTCGGCATCCAGCACCCTCAGCAGCTCGATGACCCGGCGGCCGATCCGGGAGGCGCCGATCACGCCGATGGTCAGCCCGTGCGTGCCGAGCCAGTGCTGCCGGTCGAGGTCGGCTCCGGTGCGATGGGTGCGCCGGGTGCGGAACAGCTCGGCCAGCGGGAAGACCCGCTTGGCGCCCATGATGATCGCGGCGAGCGTGTACTCCGCCACCGGCACGGCGTTGGCGACCGCCGCGGAGGAGACGACGATGTCGCGGTCGAAGGCGTCGGGTGACAGAAACGTCTTCACCGTGCCCGCCGCGTGGATCACCGCACGCAGCCGGGGTGCCCGTGCCAGCAGCGCCGCGTCCACGGGCGGGCAGCCCCAGCCGGTCAGCAGGACCTCGGCCCCGGCCAGTGCCGCCGCGGCCTGCGGTGAGTCGAACTCGCTGATCACCGTGGGGTTGTGCAGTTCGGCGATCTCTTCGAGCCGGGCCCGTACGGGGGGCGGGAAGACGTCGTCCAGCAGCCCGGGGCTCATGACCAGGACCGTGCGCGGCCGCTCGGGGGGCGGTGTCGCGGCATCGGCACCGGATCGAGCCGGTGCCTCTTCGGTGGTTCGCACCCTGCCTCCGGACAGTAATCGCGTTCTATGGAATGACCGGCACGCTAGGGACATGGGTGGCCGAGCGTCAAGCGACACTCGAAGCTGATTGCCCTAGTTAGTGGTCGATTTGATGGTTCTGTGCCCCCGGAATTGATCTCGTGATGATCCCGGATCGCAGCCTTTTCCTCAGATCTCTTGACCTTTGGGTTAACCGCTTACTAACTTGCGGCCGCAGAAGGCTCACCACGCGCCACCCAGCCGAACAGGACGCACCATGGCTGAAACAGCACCTCCGCTGCCGCGGGAGAAGCGGTCAAAACGGCGGCAGGGGGCCGAAGCGCCCGCCCCGCCGACCGCCCCGTCGCACGCCGGCCCGGCAACCGCACCCGTACAGCACCGCCTGACGCTCAGGCAGCGCCTCAAGCGGGACCGCGTGATGCTCCTGCTGACGCTGCCCGGACTGCTGTACTTCATCGTCTTCCACTACGTCCCGCTGCTCGGGTACGTCGTGGCGTTCCAGGACTACCAGCCCTACCTCGGCTACATGCACAGCGTCTGGGTCGGCTTCTCCAACTTCACGGCGGCGTTCGGTGACGCGGCCTTCTGGTCCGCGACCTTCAACACCCTGGAGATCGCCCTCGTCCAGCTGGTGTTCTTCTTCCCCATCCCGATCGCCCTGGCCCTGCTGCTCAACAGCATCGTCAGCGAGCGGCTGCGGCGCTTCGTGCAGAGCGTCGTCTATCTGCCGCACTTCATCGGCTGGGTCATCATCGTCTCGATCTTCCAGCAGATCCTGGGCGGCGCGGGGCTCCTGCCCGACGTACTGGGAGGGATGGGGCTCCCGCGCTACGACATGATGAGCGACCCCGACGTCTTCCCCTGGCTGCTCACTCTCCAAGTTGCCTGGAAGGACGCCGGCTGGGGCACGATCATCATCCTGGCCGCGCTGCTGAACATCGACAAACAGCAGTACGAGGCCGCCGCGATCGACGGCGCGGGACCCCGGCGCCGCCTCTGGCACGTCACCCTGCCCGGCATCGCACCGGTCCTGATCCTGCTGCTCATCCTCAACCTCGGGCAGATCCTTTCCGTCGGCTTCGAGCAGATCCTGCTCCAGCGCGACGCGGTCGGCCCGGACGCCGGTGAAGTCCTGGACACCTACGTCTACTACCACGGCATCAAGGACAACGACTGGGGCGTCGCCGCCGCCGTCGGACTCGTCAAGGCGGTCATCGGCACCGCACTCGTCCTGGGCGCCAACAAGTTCGCCCACCGCCTCGGCCACGAAGGGGTGTACCGCGGTGCTGACCGCTGAGAAGCCGCCCGCCAGTCCCGTCCCCAGCACGGAACCGGCGAAGAAGACCACCCGCAGCGCCCGCAACGCCCGCTCCGGGCGCGCAGCGAAGTCCGACGGCCGCCCGCCGTGGATGGAACGGCCCACCCGGCTCGGCCAGTTCGCCAAGGGCCTCGCCATCGTGGTCGTGGTCGCCGCCGTCGCGTATCCGCTGCTCGGAGTGATCGGCACGAGCTTCGCCTCGCAGAGCGACATCATCCGCTCCACCGGCCTCGTCCTGTGGCCCGACCACCCCACCCTGGACGCCTACCGCACCATCTTCACCGGCGGCGTCGTCAGCCGGGCGCTGCTCGTCAGCATCGGCATCACCCTCGTCGGCACACTCGCCAGCCTGCTCGTCACCGTCGGCATGGCCTACGGGCTCTCCCGCCGCGACGTCACCGGCTCCCGCTTCATCCTGATGATCGCGCTGTTCACCATGCTCTTCAACGCGGGCATCATCCCCAACTTCCTCCTGGTCAAGGGTCTCGGCCTGTACGACACCTACGCGGCGCTCGTCATGCCCACCCTGGTCAGCGCCTTCAACCTGGTCGTCCTGCGGTCCTTCTTCATGAACCTGCCGGAGGAGCTGTACGACGCGGCGAAGGTCGACGGCGCCGGGGACTTCCGCATCCTCGTACGGATCGTCCTGCCGCTGTCCAAGGCCGTCCTCGCCGTGATCAGCCTCTTCTACGCGGTGACCTACTGGAACGCCTTCTTCAACGCGCTGCTGTACCTCAACGACTCCGACAAGTGGCCGCTGCCCATGGTGCTGCGGACGTACGTCCTCCAGGGCCAGAGCCTCAACAGCGCCTCGGCCGGCGAGGCCCTCGCCCCGCAGCAGGCCGTGCAGATGGCCGTCCTCGTGATCGCCGTCGTACCGATCCTGCTCGTCTACCCCTTCCTCCAGCGCTACTTCACCAAGGGCGTGCTCACCGGCGCCATCAAGGGCTGAGCGCGACCGCCCCGGACCTTTCCTCCTCCCCTTCTCCCAAGGAGATCCTGTGTCGAGCTCCACCCCCATCAACCGCAGATCCCTGTTCCGCATGGGTGCGGGCCTCGGTCTCGGGCTTGCCGCCGCCCCGCTGCTCGCCGCGTGCGGCGACGGCGGCACCGTGGCCAAGGCGGAGGCCAAGAGCGCCTCGCTGCTGCCCACCACGGCGATCCGCAACATCGGCCTCAAGCCCGACCTGGCCGCGACCGCCGCCGGCGTACCGCAGGGCTTCTTCGGCTACCCGGCCAAGCCGCTGCGCGCGACGAAGAACACCCTGCTCAAGGGGGCCGCCCCGATCAGCGCCACCATGGAGACCTTCTCGCCGCCGCCGCCGGCCCGGGGCAAGAACGCCGCCTGGCAGAGCATCGAGAAGCTTCTCGGCGGCCAGGTGAACATCACCGCCGTCCCCGCCGACGACTACGGCACCAAGTTCTCCACGATGGTGGCCAGCGACAGCCTGCCCGACCTCTTCATGTACCCCGAGGTCGGCGGCGTCGACAACAAGTCCGCCTTCCTCCGGGCCAAGTGCGCCGACCTGACCCCGTACCTCGCCGGGGACAAGATCAAGGACTACCCGAACCTGGCCGCGATCCCGAAGGGCGCCTGGCAGGCCGCGATCTTCGGCGGCAAGCTCTACGGCATCCCGATCGCCCGCACCGGCACCGGCGGCGCCGGCTTCTACCGCCACGATCTCTTCGAGGAGATCGGCATCACGAGCCTCGACCAGATCACCGGCCTCGACCGCTTCGTCGAGGCGTGCAAGGAGCTGACCCGCCCCAAGAAGGACCAGTACGCCATCATCGCGGGCGCCAACAACGTCCTCGCGATGTCGGCCGGAGCGCCGTACTCCTGGCGGCTCGACGCGAAGACCGGGAAATTCACCCTCGATCTGGAGACCCCCGAGTACCGCAGCGCCATCGAGACGGCACGCTCGCTGTACAAGTCGGGCTGCTACTACCCCGGCACCCTCCAGATGTCCGGGGCGCAGAAGGCCCAGTACACGGACATGTTCAAGAACGGCAAGGGGGCGTACGTCTACGACGGCATGCCCACCTACCTGGCGCCCGGTGTGGGCTACATCGCCGCGATGAAGGCGATCGACAAGACGTACGACCCGCGGCCCTTCGTGCCGTTCGGCGAGAGTGCCGTCGCCTGGATGGACAACGTCAAGCTGGAGAACACCCATGTGAAGAAGGCGTCCGGCGAGCGGGTGCGACAGATCCTCGCGCTGGCCGACTTCGCCGCCTCGCCGTTCGGCAGCGAGGAGTACACGCTGATCAACTACGGCGTCGAAGGAACGGACTTCACCCGCGACGCCAAGGGCAACCCGGCGCTCACCAAGCAGGGCACCCAGGACGTCACGGTGCCGTGGAAGTTCATGGCCTCCGCCGTCCCCGCGATCTACAGCGCCGACTCCGAGCAGGGCGTGCGCCACGTCCACGAGGCGTTCACCACGATGGTCCCGATGATGGAGCAGGACCCGACGCTCCAGTACTCCTCTCCCACCTGGGACTCCAAGGGCTACGGCAGCCTCTACTCGTTCAAGCAGGACGCGCTCAAGGACATCGTCGCGGGCCGCAAGCCCATGTCCGCGTACGACCAGCTGCTCAAGGACTACCTGGCCAAGGGCGGCGAGCAGGCCCGCGGCGAGTTCGAAGAGGCCTTCCAGAAGGGGAAGAAGTGACAACGCGACGCTCACTCCTCGGGCTCGGCGGCGCGGCGGTCGCCGCGGCCGTGGCCGTACCCGTCCTCGGTACGCCCGCAACGGCCCGCCCGCACCGCTTCGACCCGAGGCCCGGCTCGGACGGAGTCGGCGACCCGCTCTTCCCGACGCTCGGCAACGGCGGCTACCAGGTCCTCCACTACGACCTCACCTTCGACTTCACCCCGGTGACGTACGACTTCACCGGCGTCGTGAGGATGAGCGCCCGCGCCACCCAGGACCTGTCCGCGTTCAACCTGGACACCGACGGCCACACCATCGAGGCCATCACCGTCCAGGGACGTACGGCCACCTGGGAACTGACCGCCGGCCAGAGCGGCCAGGAACTCACCGTCACCCCGGCCCGCGCCCTGCGCGACGGCCAGGCGTTCACCGTCGAGGTCCGCTACCGGGGCAACGGCAAGGCGCCCCGGCTCGGTCTCACCGGCTGGAAGTTCGGCACCGACGGCGGCTTCGCCTCCGCCGCCCAGTCCTCCCGCGCCGACACCTTCCTGCCCTGCAACGACACCCCGTCGGACAAGGCGACCTGGACCTTCCACATCAGTGCCCCCAAGGGCTTCGTCGCCACCGCCAACGGCGAACTGCTGCACCGGACCCCGCGCGCCGACGGCTCCACCGTCTGGCACTTCGCGCTCCGCGAGCGGATGGCGACCGAACTGATCGGCATCGCCGTCGTCAAGGGCACCTACCTGTACGGCACCGGCCACCGCGGACTGCCGCTGCGCCACATCGTGCCCCAGGGCCTGGAGGACACCTACGCCCCGATCGTCGCCCGCACCGCCGACCATCTGGCCTGGTGCGAGGCGAAGTTCGGCCGCTACCCGTTCTCCGTCTACGGCGTCCACATCTACGACGGCTACACCGACGCGCTGGAGAACCAGACCCTCTCGCTCTTCTCCACCAACTGGTTCAAGCCCAACGCCAACGGACAGCCGGGCTACGAGACCACCATGGTCCATGAGCTGGTCCACCAGTGGTGGGGCGATTCCGTGACCCCCGCCGACTGGCAGCAGGCCTGGCTCAACGAGGGCCCCGCCGTCTACTACGCCGCCCTCTACGGCGAGGAGCGCGGCTGGTCCGTCCTCGCCGACAAGATGAGGGCCACCTACGGCAAGCTCGACGCGATCCGCGCCAAGGACGGCCCGCCCGGACTGCCCAAGGCGCTCGGCGGCACCAACATCTACGACGGCGGCGCCCTGGTCCTGTACGCCCTGCGCCGGCAGATCGGCGACCGGGACTTCGACCGCGTGATGCGGCTGTGGCCCCAGCGGCACAAGGACGGCAACGTCTCCAGCGAGGACTTCATCCGGCACACCGTCAAGGTCACCGGCAGGAAGTCGCTCGACCCGTTCCTGCGCGACTGGCTCTTCGGAGCCGTGAACCCGCCCATGCCCGGCCACCCCGACTGGAAGGCCACCGCGTGAACCGCACCGCGCACCTCCTGCGGGGAACCGCCGCAGCCGTCACCACCACCTTCCTCGCGGCACTCCTCGCGGCCCCCACCGCCCAGGCCGCCCCCGGGACCCGCACCCTGTACGCGGGCCCCGACGGGCGCGGCACCTCCTGCACGGCCTCCAGGCCCTGCTCCGTCGAAGGCGCCCGGGTCCGGGCCCGCACCGAGGGCGGCCGGGACGTCCGGGTACTCCTCAAGGGAGGTACGTACCGGCTGACGGAGCCGCTGGAGCTCGGCGCCGAGGACTCCGGGAAGAACGGCCGCACCGTCACCTGGACCGCGGCCCCCGGCGCCCGTCCCGTCCTGTCCGGCGGGCGCGACCTCACCGGCTGGCAGCGCGACGCCGACGGCACCTGGACCGCCCCCGTCCCCGAGGGCGTCACCCCGCGCCAGCTCTTCATCGACGGACGGCGGGCCGTCCGGGCCCGGGGCGAGGCCTGCGCGGCCGCCGTCTGCGACGCCACGACGACGGGGATGACCGGCGCCGGCGCCACCGGCATCGCCCGGTGGCAGCGCCCCACCGACGCCGAAGTGGTGATCCGGGTCCGCTGGCGCAACTACCACTGCCGTATCGCGGGCGTCAGCGGCGACGTCATGACCTTCGCCCAGCCCTGCTGGACCAACTCCGCGAGCGGCACCGACCGCACCGGTCCCTCCTGGGACTCCACCACGGTCGACTCCGCCCGCTACAGCGGGGTCGCCTTCTTCGAGAACGCTCCCGAACTCCTCGACACACCCGGCGAGTTCACCTGGAACTCCGAAGCCCGCACGGTCACCTACCTGCCGCGCGAGGGCGAGAACATGCGCCGCGCCCAGGTGGTCACCCCGCACACCGAACAGCTCCTCGTCATGGACGGCGCCCACGACATCACGGTCAGCGGCATCGGCTTCGCGTACGCGGCCTACCGGCAGCCCGGAACCGACGAGGGCTACGCGGGCATGCAGGCCGGTCTCACCCTCACCGGCGCCACCGGCCCCGTCGACCACGCGGGCCGCTACTACACCAAGCCCGCCGCGGCACTCACCGTGCGCGGCGGCCGGCGTGTCAGCATCGACGGCGCGCGCTTCGAGCACCTCGGCGGGGCGGGCGCGATCCTCGAAGCCGGCACCAAGGACAGCGCCCTGACCCGGTCCTCCTTCACCGACCTGTCCTCCGGCGCGGTGTACGTCGGTGACACGGAGCCGCTGCCCGGTACGGCGCTCGCGGGCGAACGGAACACCGTCGCGTACAACACGATCCGCCGCTCCGGCGTCGAGTACACCGACTCGGTGGGCATCTGGGCCGGATACGAGGCCGGGCTGACCGTCGACCACAACACCCTGGAACACCTGCCGTACTCCGGCATCTCCGTCGGCTGGGGCTGGAACCAGCCCGAGGCCCAGAAGTCCGTCCTGCGCGACAACAAGGTGACGGACAACCGCATCACCGACGTGATGGAAGTGGCCCAGGAGCAGCACGACGGCGGCGCGATCTACACCCAGGGCGCCCAGCCCGGCACCCTCCTGTCCGGCAATTACATCAACCGCTCCGCCTTCGGCAACACCGAGCGCGACGGCAACGGCATCTACCTCGACGAACAGTCCTCGCACATCCTCGTCGAGAAGAACGTCATCACCCGTATCGGCTACAAGTGGGTCTCCAACTGGGCGGACTACGGCATCCGGAACACCGCCCGCGGCAACTGGACCGACACCGCGGCACCCGCCCTCGGCGGCACCGGCTCCGTCATGACGGACAACCTCACCGGCCTCGACCGGCTGCCGGCCGCCGCACTGGCCGTCGCCTCCCGGGCCGGCGCCCACGGCGGACGCGTCGAGCAGCTGCGCACCGACCTGGCCCGTACGGGCACCGCGACCCAGTCCTCGACCGACGGGACGGCCACCGCCGCCCTCGCCCTGGACGCGGACACCAACACCGACACCCGCACCCTCGCCGAGGCGGGAGCCTGGTGGCAGGTCGACCTCGGTACGAAGCGGCGCGTCCGTCAGATCGAGATCTGGAACAACGCCTCCTCCACGACGGCCGACTTCGACGTCATCACGGACGACGGGTCCGTCCACGTCGGCGGAAAGTCCTTGCGCCCGACCGTTCTGGACCTGGACAGCACCACCCGCACCGTGAAGATCAGGGTCGCGGGAACCGGACGCGTCGCCCTCTCCCAGGTCCTCGTCCACCCCTGACACCGGCCACCACGCACCACTGAACAACGAAGGAAGACCTCATGACCGACCTCCGTATCGGCGTGCTCGGCTACGGCCTGCGCGGCTCACTCGCCCGCACCGCCCACCGGCCCGGCTCCGGCGCCCGCGTCACCGCGCTGGCGGAACCGGACCCCCGCGCCCGTACGGAGGCGGCCGCGGCCTTCCCGGGCGCGGCCATGTCCGCCGGCCACCGCACGGTCATCGAGGACCCGGACATCGACGCGGTCCTGGTCCTCACCCCCGACCACACCCACGCGGACCTGGCCTGCGAAGCACTCCGGGCGGGCAAGCCGGTCTTCGTCGAGAAGCCCCTCGACATCAGCGTCGAGCGCTGCGACACCATCCTGCGCACGGCGTACGAGACCGGGACCCGGCTCTACATCGGGCACAACATGCGCCACATGCCCGTCGTCAGACTGATGCGCGACCTGATCCGCGACGGCGCCATCGGCGAGATAAAGACCGTCTGGATCCGGCACTTCGTCGGATACGGCGGCGACTGGTACTTCAAGGACTGGCACGCCGAACGGCGTTACACCACCGGGCTGCTGCTCCAGAAGGCGGCCCACGACATCGACGTCCTGCACTGGCTGGCCGGCGGCTACGCCAAGGACGTGCAGGCGCTCGGCGACCTGATGGTCTACGGCGACAACCCGCACCGGCGCGAGCCGGGGGAGCCCAAGGCGGACGACTGGTACACCAAGGACGGCCACTGGCCCCCGCACACCCAGCGGGCGCTCAACCCCGTCATCGACGTCGAGGACGTGTCGCTGCTCAACATGCGCCTCGACAACGGGGTGCTGGCCTCCTACCAGCAGTGCCATTTCACCCCCGACTACTGGCGCAACTACACGGTCATCGGCGACGCGGGCCGCCTGGAGAACTTCGGCGACGGCCCCGGCGGCTGTGTGAAGGTCTGGAACACCCGGCGCTCCGGCTACCGCCCCGAGGCGGACGAGACCCATGAGATCCCCGCCGCCGAGGACAACGCCGGGCACGGCGGCGCCGACCCGCTGCTCGTGGACGAGTTCCTGCGATTCGTCCGGGAGGGCGGCCGTACCGACACCTCACCGGTGGCGGCCCGGATGGCGGTCGCGGCGGGCGTACGGGCCACGGCCTCGCTGCGCGACGGCGGCACCCCGGCCACGGTGCCCGCACTGGACCCGGAACTGGCGGCGTACTTCGAGCGGGGCCAGGTACGCGCGGACTGAGAACGGCCCGCGCGGGGCTTGCGGCGTGGCGAGACCGGGACGGCCCATCGACCGTGCGTGCGGACAGTCAGCGGTGTGACCCGCGCTCGCGGCGCGGGCCGCTCCCCGCGTCCGCCGCCGGCCGTCCGCCGCTCAGGCCGGCAGGAAGCCCGTGATCCGCTCGCGCAGACCGTGCGGGTCCAGTCCGTGCGCCGCCAGATGCTCGTCCATCTGCCCGTACCGCCGCAGCTCCGCCCGCCCCACCCCGAGGCCGAGCACCCGGTGGGGCAGCTCCGCGAGCGCGTCATTGGCCGCCGCCGTCGAGGTGCCCGCCAGATACGGCTCCACGATCACCACATCGGCGCCGGGACCCGCACCGACGGCCCGCCGCAGGCCGGCCGCGTCGAAGGGGCGCACCGTCGTGGCGTACAGCACGGTCACATCCAGGCCCTCGACCGCCGCCAGGACGTTGTCCAGCATGGGCCCGACCGCGACCACGGTGCCGCCCCGCCCCTCCCGTACGACGGTGAATCCGGTCCCGGTCACGGGCCGCCCCTCCCGGTTCGACTGGAGGGAGAGCCGGACATACACCCGGCCTTCCCCCGCCACCGCCCGCCGGAGCAGGGTCTCGGCCTCGTCGGGGTGGCCCGGCACCAGTACCGTCCAGTCGTCGAGCGTGTCCAGGAGCGCCACGTCGCCCGGGGACATATGGGTGAAGCCCCCGGCCGGCCAGTCGTACGACGCACCGGCACTGACCAGGACCGCGCCGAGGTTCTGGTGGCCGAGGTCCAGCTTGACCTGCTCGAACGGCCGCTCCACCAGGAAGCTGGCGAAGGTGTGCATCAGCGGCCGCATGCCCGTCAGCGCCATTCCGGCGCCCGCCCCGATCAGCAGTTGCTCCCGGATGCCCACATTGATCACCCGGTCCGGGTGGTTCCGCTCGGCCTGCCTGAAGCCGTCGCGGCTGATCTCGGCCAGCACCAGGGCCAGCCGGGGGTCCTCGTCCAGGAGCTGTGAGGTGGTGGCGATGAAACGGTCGCGCATGGTGTCCATGAGGGTGTTCCTCCGTTGTGGCGGGTCGTGTCGGCGGTCCGGGCGGGCCGGGGCCGGCTGGGCGTCGTGCCCGTGCTGCGCGCGGTGTCAGCGCTCGGGGGCCACCCGCGCGACCACGGCCAGGGGGCGGCCCGGGTGCGGTGCGGTGCAGGCCGCGTACAGCGCCTCGTGGTCCCGTCCGTCCACGGTCACCGTGGACCATCCGGCCGCCTCGAACCGGGCGGCGATGCCGCCGGGCAGGGCATGGCTCGCGGAGGCGTTGTCGATCACCATGGTGTGCAGCTGTTCCAGCCCCGCGGGACCGGCGTAGGCGATCGCCTCGTGGTTGCTGCCCTCGTCGAGCTCCGCGTCCCCCGTCAGCACCCACACCCGCGGACCGGTGAGCCCCTGCGCCCGCAGTCCCAGCACGGTTCCCACGGCCAGCGGGAGCCCGTGGCCCAGCGAGCCGCTGCCGATCTCGGCGCCCGGGACCAGTACCCGGTCCGGGTGGTGTCCCAGCGGCGAGTCGTACGACCCGAAGCCGGGCAGCAGCTCCTCGCCGAAGAATCCGCGTGCCGCCAGAACGGCGTAGTACGCCATCGGCCCGTGCCCCTTGGAGAGGAGGAAGCGGTCCCGTCCGGGGTCGGCGACGGTCCCGGGGGTGACCCGCAGTACCCGGTCGTACAGCACCCACAGGGCGTCCAGCGTGGAATGGGCGGCCGGGCCGTGCTTCTCGTCGCCCGTCATCAGGCCGATCAGACGGTCCAGGTCCTGGTAGCCGCGTACCGGTGCGGCGGTCGTGTTCGTCATGCACACAGTGTCTAACCTCAACCAAGGTTGAGGTCAAGGAACGAAAGCCGTTCGTGAGCACCCGTTCAAGTGCGGTATTGTTCTCATGCGCGTTCGGCCAGGGGAAAAGCCCAGGTCAGACAAGCAACGGGACGTGGCGCAGCTTGGTAGCGCACTTGACTGGGGGTCAAGGGGTCGCAGGTTCAAATCCTGTCGTCCCGACTGGAGACAGTCGCAGATCAGGGCCGGTTTCGGAGAAATCCGAAACCGGCCCTTGATCGTTTTGGGGACCAGTCGGGGGCCGGTGTCCTGGACGGGCGCCCTTGGCCGGCGTCAGCGGGTCATGACGATCGGGCTCGGCGGGGAGCGCGCTGCGTCGGCGGCTGTGATCTTGTGTATGCCCGGGTGGAGGTAGCGCTGGGTGGTGGCCAGGGAATCGCGGCCGGCGATCCTGCGGAGGGTGTGGGTGTGGGTGTGGGTGTGGGCGTGGACGTGCGCGCGGGTGCGGTCTGGCGCCGCACGGTCCAGATCCACTGGGTGATGTCGATGTCTCCGACGCGGCAGCCTGAGACCTCGCCGATCCGTGCGGCGGTGCATGCGGCGGTGCATGCGGCGCAGAGGACCACGTCGCCCCACGTGCCCATCGGCCCCGAACATGCCGCCAACGACGTGCTGGGCCGCACTGGTCTTCAGCCAGATCGCCGTGGCCGCTAATCGCCACGGCTAGCGGGCACGGCTATCGGCACGACGACGAACCCCGCCGACGGGCGCAGAGGACTTTGCACACTTCGCGCCTGCCTCAACTCGGACGAATCTGACCTGGAGATGGCGAAGGTGTACGGAGGCTGTCTATGGGGAGCAGTGAATCGGCGACGCCTGATCGAGCACTCTGAGCTGAGGTTTCTGGATAGTTGATCTCCATCACGAGTGGACAGTCAACACAGCTGTGAGTGTGTCGCGTTGGCGTGATCTTGTCTTCTTCCGTCCGACGGCGACAGTTTGTGTGTACCTTGTGATCGCTCGCCTGGGGAGTGTGGGTGTCGTGGGTCATTCGTGGCTCATGAGGGGGTTCTGGGGAGGGGCGGCGTGCGCATGCGCGGCGAACGGTTCGGAACAGGTGTGTCCGCACGCTGGCGGGCACTCACGGTCGGGGTGCTGGGGCTGGCTTTGTCGGTAGGGCTGGTCTCTGCCGAGGCGGCCCCATCCGCCCCCTCATCAGGAGTGTCCTCGCAGACTCGGGGCGGCACCCTCAGCGAGTCGACGCCAGTGGGCAGCCCCATGGGGCCGACTGCGCCTGCGGCCGCCGAGCCGACCACGAACAATGCGGTGTACGCCTACGATGCGGCATCCCGCCTCGTCGGTGTCACGGACCCGGACGGCGAGACCGCCCGCTACCGCTACGACGCGGCGGGCAACCGCCTCGGCGTGGACCGTTTCGCGTCGAGCGTCCTGTCGGTTCTCTCCCTGGTTCCTGTCCGCGCTGCATCCGGCGCGAGCGTCACTCTTTCCGGCACGGGGTTCTCGGCAACGGCGGCCTCCAACACGGTCTCGTTCGGAACGAAGACGGCCACGGTTACGTCGGCTTCGGCCACCCGACTGGTGGTGACCGTTCCCTCGGGCGCGGTCAAGGGGCCGGTGTCAGTAGCAGTCGGCGCTGCCAACGCAGCGTCGGTAGAGACCTTCACGCCCGCCTTGGGCAAGCCCAGCGTCACCTCGTATGCGCCGACCAGCGGGCCGCCAGGGACAGTAGTGGTGCTCTCCGGGTCTGGTTTCGCGTCTGCGAAGACGGACAACGTCGTGCGTTTCAACGGCGGCAGGATCGCGGAGGTCGTCGAACGCACTGACACGGCTCTGACGGTGAAGGTCCCCGCAGGTGCCAAGGCAGGGCGGATCACGGTCGAGACCCCTGACGGTCAGGAGGTGGCTCCCGACTACTTCGATGTTCCTCTGGAGGGAAACGAGTTCGAGACAACTGTCGGTACGTCGCCGACCGATGAGAATCCGCCTTCGGTCGCGATCTCTGCCTCCGACAAGAGAGCCCGAGTGCTGATCGACGCCGACGCGGGCGACTTGCTGAGCTTCCACCTCTCCGGCTCGACGTTCAAGGGCGACCTGCGGTTGCGGATGGTCTCTCCCCAGGATGTCGAGCTCGATGACGTCCGGGTGAGTCCCGGCAAACTCTTCGACTGGGATCTCACCGACCTGCCGGTCTCCGGAACGTACTCCCTTGTCATCGAGCCGGCCGACTCAAGCACGGGGCCGGGGACAGTCACGGTCACCGCGTCTCTGCCGTTGGAGGCGGGCCGACTCGCACCGACCGACGCAACGCCTACCCAGGTCAGTCTGAATAGGCCGGGGCAGCTGGCGCGCACCGTCTTCGAGGCCCAGCAAGGCGACGATCTCACGATCGGTGCGCTCGACAGCACCTTCACCGGCAGGGCCACTGTCACTGTGCAGGCGCCGTCCGGTGGGACTGTCGGCGTGGGAGGGCCCCACGCTTCCGGAGTCTCCGGGACAGTCGTGTTGGGGAACCTGCCGGAGACGGGAACCTACGTCGTCACTGTCAACCCCGACCCGGGGGTCACCGGAACACTGGGGCTTCTGCTGTCGGCAGACGTCAAGATCTCCCTTTCGCCGGACGCGGCCTCCGTATCGGTGGTGGCGCGACGCGGGCAACAGGTGCAAGCGGAGTTCACCGCACCGCCCGGCAGAATCGTGGGAATCGGCGTCACCGACGTGACCATCCCGACGAATTCCTCCCTCAACGCACGGGACGCCAACGGAAATCACGTTGGAGGGTACGGAGCCGTCATCGCGAACAGCGACGGCAGTCTGCACTTGAACGACCTGATTGCTGGAGACGACTACGCAGTGGTGCTCCAGCCGAGTTCGGCCGCCGCCGGGTCGATGAAGTTCTGGCTCTCGACTCCTGTAACAGCCACGCCCCTCACCACCAGCAGCCCCAGTACACAAGCAGAACTGACACGGCCGGGTCAGCAGCTCATCGTTCCCGTCCACGCCGCGGACAGCAGCGGGATCTCGGTCGTCCTGTCCGGACCGAACGTGATGAGGGGCGGCACCGTCGCACGAGTCACCCCCGCCGGCCAGGTCGTGAACGGCGCCGGATACATCAATGCGGCATCGGGAGATGGCGGAGTGGCTCTTCCCACGCCCCTGGCCGAGGGAACACATCTGCTTCTGGTCCAGCCCACTCGGATGTCTCCGGGCACGGTGACCGCATCGAGGGTGCCCGGGGTGAATGCCGGAACACTGACGCTGGGCGGTGCCAAACGGACGGCGGTGATCTCCCAGCCGCACGTGCACTCCTATTTCACCTTCACGGTCGAGGCGCAGAACGGAGCCAAACCCGATCTCGAGATCGAGGCCCCGTCGCCGTTTGACTGGTTCGCGACGCTGATCGGTTCAGCAGGGGAGGTCCGAGGCTCCACGTACATATCCAAGACGACCGTCTCGGCGTCCCTTGCTTCCCTCACCCCGGGCACCTACACCCTGGTGATTGCGCAGATAGGCTCGTCCACCGGTCAAGTGACTCTCGGTCTCAAGGACCGGTCCGCCACCGGAGCGAACAGTGGTGGCGGCACGAGCGGTGCGGCACGGATCGTTCCCGAGGGGGCGGACGCCTGGCAGCCGGGCAAGCAGCAGAAAGCCGGTCGGGACTGGGTCACAGGCCGCGGCCACGGCCCGGAAGCTCCCCGGAAACTCCGTTCGCCCTCCGGCAGAACGGCGCTGACCGGCCACGTGCTGAAGCTGGACGGCAAGCCCCTAGCGAAGGTCACCGTCTCCGTCGGCGACAAGACGGCCAGAACCGACTCCCGCGGCAGGTTCCTGCTGGCCGGCATCAGCCCTGACGCGAAGACCCTGGTGGTCGACGGCTCGACAGCGAACACGAGGAAGCGTCAGTACGGCCGCTTCGACATCCACATCAGCCCGAAGGACGGCCAGAGCGTCGATCTCGGGTTCCCGGTGTGGATGACGCCCCTCGACACCAAGAACACGGTGAGCTTCGCCGCCCCGGCGAAGACCGACGTCATTCTGAAGACCCCGAAGATTCCCGGGCTGGAAGTCCGTATTCCCAAGGGTTCGGTGGTCCGGGACGAGAACGGCAAGCCGGTCACGGAGCTGGGAATCACGGCCATACCCATCGACCGGCCACCGTTCCCACTGCCCGAGAACAGCGTCGTGCCGGTGTACTTCACCGTGCAGCCGGGCGGTACATACGTCTTTCCCAAGGGTGCGCAGGTCATC
Organism: Streptomyces sp. NBC_00654; assembly: GCF_026341775.1. Classification (NCBI taxonomy): domain Bacteria; kingdom Bacillati; phylum Actinomycetota; class Actinomycetes; order Kitasatosporales; family Streptomycetaceae; genus Streptomyces; species Streptomyces sp. NBC_00654. The sequence continues at coordinate 3,450,087 of NZ_JAPEOB010000001.1, forward strand.
TATCCGAACTACACACGCGAAGCCCCCGGCACTCGTGTGGAGTTCATGGACTACGACCCGAAGAAGAAGGGCTGGTACGTCTACGGGCACGGGAAGGTGTCTGCCGACGGCCGCCAGGTCGTGCCCGATGCCAAGACACGGGTCTGGGCCTTTCACGGTGCGATGTTCAACATCCCCGACTGGCTGCCCTGGGACCTGCCGTGGGTGAAGGACGTTGTCGACTGGCTGTCCGGCGACCCTGTCGACCTGTCCACCGGAATGCTCACCGACTCGCGTACCGACCTGGCCGTTTCCGACTCCCGCGGCTCGGCAGAGATCACCCGGACCTACTGGCAGGGCGACACGCGAACCCGCGCCTTCGGTATCGGACGCGACCTCTCCTACAACGTCTTCCTGCACTCGAAGAAACAGTACGAACAGGTCGACCTGTACCTGCCCGGCGGCCAGTCGGTCCCCTTCGTACGCACCTCGCCCGGCACGGGCTACTCCGACGCGGTCTTCGAACCCTCCGGAACCCCGTCCGGATACCACGGCACGAAGATTGTGTGGGGCGGCGACAGAGCGTGGCACATGAAGTTCCGTGACGGCACCACCTGGATCTTCCCCCAGTACGCGCCACTCAAGGAAATCCGGGACCGGCACGGCAACGCCGTACAGCTGACGCGCGCCGGCAACAAGGGCGAGATCACGCAGATCTCCACCCCGGGTGGTCGCTGGATCTCCCTCGCCTACGACACCAAGAAGCGCGTCTCATCAGTCCGGGACAACGCGGGCCGCACGACCGAGTACACCTACGACACCACCGGACGTCTGGAAACCGTCAAGGATCCGGCAGGCAAGATCAGCCGCTACGCGTACGACGGCACGTCCAACCGCATCAAGACAGCAGTGGACGCCCGCGGCATCACCTACATGACCAATGTCTACGAGAGCGGGCGGGTCAAGGAGCAGACGCTCACCGAAGGCGCCAAGTACACCTTCGCGTACACGCTGACCGGTGCGGGCAAGGTCACCTCCACAACGGTCACCCAGCCCGGCGGGTCTCAGAGGCGGGTCGAATTCGACGCCGACGGCTACGGGGTCAAGGACACCCAGGCCCACGGCAGCACGCTCGCCCGCATCACCCAATACCACCGGGGGCCGCGCCACCGCGTGGACGCGGTCACCGACCCGTACGGCCGCCGCACCGAACTCACCTACGACACCAACGGATACATCACCCGCACCACCGAGCTCGCGGGAACGCCACAGGCCCGCCAGTCCGGCACCGCGGTCTACGACGGTCCGTACGACCAGCCCACCGCCCTCACCGACCCATTGGACAACACCACCGTCCTCGGCTACGACGCCGACGGCGACCTGCGGACCGTCACCGACCCCGCAAACCGGAAAACCGCTCTCACCTACACCCCCGACGGGCAGGTGAAGACGGTGACCGACGCCTCCCAAGCGGTGACCGAATACACCTACCTGAACGGTGAGTTGGTGTCGGTCAAGGACGCGGAGGGCCGCACCAGCAGCCAGTTCCTGGACGCGGCAGGGCGGCCGTCCGCTCTGACCGACGCGGCAGGATCCCTCACGACTCTCACCTACGACGCTCTCAACCAGACCCGCAAGGTCACCGATCCTCTCGGCCAGGCCACAGCCCTGGACTATGACGAGAACGGCAACCTGACCACCCTCACCGACGCCCGCAACAACGCCACTTCTTGGGCGTACGACAACGCGGACCGGGCCAAGTCGGCGAAGGATCCGCTGGGAGCGCAGGCGCTGTTCGCCTATGACCCCGCGGGCCATCTGGCGAAGGTGACCAGTCGCTCGGGCCAGGTCGCCACTGCCGAGTACGACCTGCTGGGACGGGCGAAGAACGCCAAGTACGGCGTGAACATAGCCGGTACGGCCGAGTCCACCGCCACCTACGCCTACGACGCTGTCGACCTGCCGAAGACGATCACGGACACCCAGGCGGGGACACAGACCTTCGGATACGACGTGTACGACCGGCCGAAGACGGTCACCGGGCCGACCGGCGAGGTCTCCTACGTTCACGACGCGGCGGACCGACGCACGGAGATGACCGCGGCCGGGAAGACCACGCTCTACGGCTACGACGCCTCCGGCATCCTCACCTCCGTCACCTCCGGCGACCAAGCGGTCACCTTCGGCCTGGACGCGGTGGGCCGTGAGAAGACCGCCGCACTGCCGGGCGGCATCACCCGCACCACCACCCTGGACACGACGGGAACCGTCAAGAACATCGGCTATGCCAAGGGTGCGGCCGGTATCGGTGACCTCACTTACACCAGGGACGTCCGCGGACTCCAGACCGGCCTGTCCGGCAGCCTCGCCTCGGTCGCGCTGCCGGCGGCGGAGACAGGGGCGGTGTTCGGGAAGGACAACCGGGTCACCACCTTCAACGGCCGCTCCTTCACCTACGACGCCGACGGTCGGCTCAAGGACGACGGAAAACGCACCTATACCTGGAACGCCCGCGGCCAGCTGTCCGGACTCACCGCGACCGGCGGAGCATCGAGCCTGTTCACGTACGACGCACTGGGCACCCGCACCGCGAAGACCCTCGGCACCACCACGAAGAAGTACCTGACCGACGGCTCCAACCCACTGGTGGAACAGGACGCCACAGGAGCCGCGACAGCCACCGTCGCGACGTCCGGCCTGGACGAGTACCTGACCCGGACCGAGAACAACGCCACGCAGATCTACCTCACCGACGCGCTGGGCACCGTCGTCGGCCTGGCCAACACCGACGGCACAGTCGCCACCCGCTACACCTACGACCCCAACGGCCAGCCCACCACCTCGGGCGCCGCATCGTCCAACCCCTACACCTTCACCGGACGCGAGTCCGACGGAACCGGACTCCTGTACTACCGCAACCGCTACTACGACCCGGAGTCCGGCCGCTTCATCTCCCAGGACCCGATCGGCCACGCCGGCGGCACCAACCTCTACCAGTACGCGCTCAGTTCACCCACCACCTACACCGACCCCTCCGGCAACAACCCACTGCTCGCCGGCTGCGTCATCGGCGGCCTCTCCGAAGCCGGCCTCGACTGGCTCGGCCAACGCCTGTCAGGCCGCAAGGTCAACTGGGGCCAGGTCGGCTCCTCCGCGGCCATGGGCTGCGCGACCGGCATGCTCGGTGCGGCGGGCGCGGCCAAGTGGGCGTCCCTCGGCAAGTGCTTCAAGGCCGGCAACAGCTTCACCTCGGACACCCCCGTACTCCTGGCGGACGGCACCCGCAAACCGATCAAGGACATCCGGATCGGCGACGAGGTCCTGGCCACCGACCCCGAAACAGGCGAAAGCGGCCCCCGCCCCGTCACCGCCCTGATCAAGGGCACAGGGGACAAACAACTGGTCGACATCACCCTCGGCACAGGCACATCCCACACCCTGACCGCCACGGACGGCCACCCCTTCTGGGTCCCCGCTCTGCACCGCTGGATCGAAGCCGACCAACTCACCGCCGGCCAATGGCTCCAGGCGAGCAACGGCACCTGGGTACAGATCACCGCAGTCACCCATCGCACCACATCCACCACGGTCCACAACCTCACCGTCGCAGACCTCCACACGTACTATGTGCTGGCGGGCGAGACGCCGGTCCTCGTTCACAACAGCAACTGCGGCCCGTCCCTGAAGGATTTGCAGAAGGACTACCCCCGGCGCACTGTGGGAATTCTTGATGTCGGGGGTGATCAACTGCCGATGATCAGTGGTCCAGGCGGTCAGTCTGGACTCCTCAAGAACCTCCCAGGTCGTACGAAGGCCAACGGGGAGCACGTGGAGACTCACGCAGCAGCGTTCTTGCGTATGAACCCGGGCGTCAGAAAGGCCGTGCTCTACATCGACTACCCGACGGGAACCTGCGGAACATGCAGAAGTACATTGCCTGACATGCTGCCCGAAGGTGCTCAGCTGTGGGTGATCTCACCGCGTAGGACTGAAAAATTCACGGGACTTCCTGACTGAGTTAGGAAAGGAATCGGCGGCCGATCCAGGTGGATCGGCCGCCGATTCGTGTTTCACTGCCTACCAGGGCAGTGGTTCATCGGTTGTATAGTCCTGAGCATCGGAGTATGAGCGCCACTTGACTCCTGGCGTATTCTCCGCCCAAGAGAGATCACCTGGCACTCTTGCTGCCAGGGTGATGTCATGACCTGCGCCGGGATCGTCGCTCGGGTGGACGAGAGCCAGCCAGCTCTCGCCGAGGAGGATGCGCGAATCGTTGGCCGGCCAGTTCCACGCAGGGAAGGGGAGCTCATGGCTTCCTTCCCGAGACCAGAGCCAATCTGCCGGGACTCCTTGCGCGACTTTCGTCGCAGGAGCCCCCAGGATTGCCTCCAGGATTGTGGCGTGAATCAAGAAATACGAGAGCTGCTCGCCCGTCCGTCGCCACGGGGTCGGTTCGTCGGACGGCTCTCGCTCGTACACGGAGCGATCTTCACTTTTCGGGTCGAATGCCCAAACCCGAGTTCCTTGGTTCTCAACCCAGAACGGAATCATTCCGTCTTCTGCTACGAGTTCCGCGAGGGGGATGGCGTAGTTGTGTGAAGTGATCTCCCCGCCCCACTGGGCAGAGATTTCATGCCACTCGACAAGCTCCCTGGGTGCATCGGGCGATTCCCCCAGTCTCACATTGGGTGATTTCGGGGCGCCGTACCACCTCCGCAGAAATCGCAGCAGGTCCGGGCTGTCCGTGAGGGCGAGAGAGTTCATGTGAGACATTATGCGCTACATGCCGGGCGTCGACGGGGACTGATCGGCAAATCGCTAAAGCGAAACGGGAGCCCCATTGGTGGGGCTCCCGTGGGTCATGACGGCAGTAGTTGACGGCAACGTCAGCGGACGAGTGAGGCGCAGGGCGGCCGTTCGTCGCTGTCGGAGCGTGCCGTCTCAGTGGTCTCCCGGCCGACGAGCGCGGTGCCGAGGGCCTCGATGGCGTCGCGCTGAAGGCGGAGCCTGACGTGGGCGTAGACGGTGGCGGTGATGCCGATGTGGGCGTGGCCGAGGAGTTCCTTGATCACGACGAGTTCGACTCCCTGTTCCAGGAGCAGGGTCGCAGTCGAGTGCCTGAGGTCGTGGAAGCGGATGCGACGGAGGCCGGCCTTGCGGAGGAGCGTGGTGAAGGCGCGGGTGATGTTGGTCGGGTCGATCGGTTTGCCCTGCACCGTAGTGAACACGTGCCCGTCGTGCTGCCAGGTGGTGCCTGCGGCCTCGCGTTCGCGCTGCTGCTGCTCGCGGTGAAGCTTCAGCGAGTGGAGGCAACGGCTGGGAAGGGCGATGCGGCGCTCGGAGGCCCGCGTTTTGGTGGGCAGCGTGGTGAGCCCGCCTGCGCTGGTGCGCTGGAGGGTGCGGCGGATGGCGGCGGTGCCGGCGTCGAGGTCGAGGTCTTCCCAGTGCAGGCCGAGGAGTTCGCCCTTGCGGAGTCCGGTGTGGAGGGCGAGTTCGAACAGTGCGTGCAGCCGGTGTCCGCGCGTGGTCGAGAGGAACTGGCGGGCTTCGTCGGCGGTGAGGGGTTCGAAGCGTCGGGGCCGTGGGGTGCCGGTGCGGACGTTGCGGGCGACGTTGCGGGGGATCTCTTCCTCCCGGACGGCGTGCTCCAGGGCGGACTTGAGGACGGAGTGGAGGTAGGTGAGCGTCAGCGGGGAGAGCAGCTTGTGGCAGCACTGGCCGGCGGCGCAGCAGCGGGGCTGGTCGCGCCGGGCGTCGATGCTGCGCGTGCAGCACTGGCAGGTGGTGCGGAGCTGGTTGAGCCAGGTGCGGATGTCCTTGGCGGTGAGCTTGGTGAGCTTCTTCTTGCCCAGGCCGGGGATGAGGTACCGGTGGACGCAAGTGGCGTAGCGGGTGTGGGTGTTCTCGCGGAGGTGGTGGACGGCGACGTTCGCCAGCCAGTAGGTCAGGTATGCGCCGACGGTGCCCTGTGCGGAGGGGACGGGGAGGCCGCGGTTGCTGTTGGCGATCCTCTCGGTGAGCTTGGCCAGGGCCTCCTTCCGGGTGGTGCCGTAGACGCGAACACGGCGACGGGTATTGCCGGGGGCGAGGACGTATCCGGCGGCTTCCCAGCGGCTGTCCTTGCGCTGGTAGACGGTTCCGTCACCGTTGGCGCGGGTACGGCGGGAGGGGCTGGTGTCGCGGGGCGTGGTCATCAGGCGGCTTCCTGGTCGAGGCGGGTGCGGATGAAGTCGGCGAGGGCCTGGGCGGGGATGCGGCGGGCGCGGCCGAGGGTGAACGAGGCGAGCTGGCGGGTGCGGAGCAGGTCGTAGACGGCGGAGCGGCCGAGTTGGAGGCGGGCCATGACCTGGGGCACCGTCAGCAGGTCCAGCGCTGGCTCTGTCTTCGGGTAGAGGACAGTGGGCGGGCGCGAGGCCATCAGCAGCCCCCTTCGGCGATGAACCGGCGTTCCAGCTCCCTGCGATGCCAGACAGCGGCAGCCAGGAGCGCGGCGCCGGGGCTATAGCCCGAGCCGAGGTAGGTCCAGTGGCCGACAACGAGCGTGGTTGTCGGGTGGGACTCGGGCAGGACGGCGTGGGCGCGGGCCTGTTCGGTGCGCCAGGCGCCGCGGGCGGCGCGCAGCGCGCCGAGGGTGGTGGAGTAGCGGCGGGACTTGGTGGAGAAGTGGCCCCGGAAGCCGAGCATGTGTGCCCACTTCCAGAGCTTGAGGTGGGCGAACTCGGGCAGCTTGCCGAGTTCCCAGCAGGTGCGGATCATCTGCCGCACGTGGCGGGCGACGGCGAGGCGGGGCAGGGGCCGTGCCTGTCCGGTGCCGTCGCACGTGGTGCAGGGGAGCGGGGTTCCGTGGGGCAGAAGGGTGGCGCCGCGTCCCTGGCAGGTGCGGCAGTACAGGGCGCGGTCGAGGGAGCCGGAGGCGTCGGCGGACTTGGTGGCGTACTTGGCCACGTAGGCGGCCACGGCCCGGTCGGTGAATTCGGCGTCAGCGCCGAAGGCGGCGATCTCGCGTACGTCGAGCTGTTCGCCCCAGCCGAGTTCGCGTTCCCCGACCGCGTCGGACTCGACCGTGACGCGGACCCGTGCAGCGGCGGCGCGTACAGCGTCGGTGAGCACTGCGACGGTGGCGTACGGCGGCGGGGGCTGACTGGTGCCGTCCGGGCCGTCGAGCCGGATCACGGCGTGGAAGTGGACCAGGCCGCGCTGCTGGTACTCGGCGACCTTGGCGAAGGAGACCCGCAGGACCGCGTGGGCGGCCTTCTGGGTCATGCCGAGTCGGGCGGCGAGCTCGCGGCGCAGGTAGGTGGTGAAGCGGGCCCACAGGGCGGAGGCGTGGGCGTTGAAGAGGACCGCGCCCGTGTAGTCGTACGTCGCCGGGTTCAGAGGCGTGCCCAGCAGGCTGTCCGTGGGTTCGTGGAGCTTGCGGCAGCGGCAGGGCCTGATGTCGCCGCTGGGGGTGGTGGGGCGGTTGTGGACGGGGCCGAAGGAGGGGGCAGTGAGGGTGGCGAAGACGCGAGGGTGGGTGCGGACGGTGTCGGACACGGTCTTGCCGCCGGAGAGGCCGGCGCGGATGAGGTGGTAGGTGTCGGCGGCGTAGAGGCGGGAGCAGGCCGGGCAGCGGGAGGCACGGCGGTTGCCGCACGTGGTGAGCAGGCTGCCCGTCGGTTCGGCGGAGGAGGTGTAGGAGCGCAGGATTTCGCCGGTCGTGGTGTCGACGGTGGTGGTGTGGCCGGTCAGGCGGACGGGTTCGGTGCAGCCGCCGAGGCGTTCTATCTGTTGCTGTGCGCGGTCGAAGTCGGGGTGGTTGACCAGGTGGAGCAGGTCCCGTACGGCGGGGCTTGCCACGTGGCGCAGGTCCAAGGTGACCATTCGGGGCGTGTCCCTTCTGTTCGGGTGGGTGGCCCCGAGCAGCAACCAGCCATGCGGGAGTGCGTGTTGGTGCTGCTCGGGGCATGACGAACCAGGCCCGTCGGGTGGGCGTGGGGTTCAGCGAGGGGGATGCGGCCAGCGCGGGTCGGGGCTCAGAGCTGAGCGAGTGCGGCGGTGGCCACCGGCAGGGCGACGCCCATGCGTGTGCCCAGGTGGGCGGCGGTGATCGGTGTTCCGTGCTCGGCGCGGTGGGTGTCCGCGATGCGCCGGGCCGCGTCCAGCAGGGGAGCAGGCAGGGCCGGGCTGGAGGTGGGCCGGGCCGTCTTGGCGACGGCGACGGGAGCAGGGGCGGTCGGCGGTTCCTCGGTCGGCGAGGCAACGGTGACAGGGATGGGGGCCGAGGGTGCCGATTCGTGTGCGGGTGCTTCGTCGGGCACCGGCTTGGAGACGGGAGTGACAGCGTCCTCCAGACGCGGGGTAGGGGCGGTGGGAGTGTGGAACTGAGCGAGGAAGGCAGGGCCGACGTGGCCCCAGCCGAGGAGCAGGAGCGGGGCGACGGTGTCCAGGCAGGCCCGTCCGTAGCGTCCGGCCAGCAGCGGTTCGGCGGTGTTCAGCGCGAGGGTGAGCAGCCCGCACAGGTGCAGCAGCCGGGTACCGGCCTTCAGCTCATGCTTGGGGACGCCGCGCAGGGTCAGGAACCGCAGAGCGACCAGGAGCCCGACGACGGACAGGTCCACCATGGGGGCGATCAGCGGCGCGATCGGGTGCGGAATACCGAGACGCAGGGCGAGCGCCCAGACGTTGCCGAAGGAGAAGACGAAGGCCAGGGCCGCGATGACCGCCATGACCACGGTCACGGTGCGCCGGGTGAACCGTTCCTCCGCGATGATCTCAACCTCCTTTCCGATATGGGCTGTTCGGGATCACTTGGTAAGCGTGGGCGCGGGCGTTGCCGTCCGGCCGGTCGAGTGCAGGAGGGCGTCCAGGCACAGGTCGGGGTCGGCGGTCAGGTGCGAGGTGGCTTCGGCGACGCGGGCCGCGTCGGCGTCGGAGACGTAGGGGGTGCGGATGCGGGTGTAGCCGGGGCGGCCCTGCATCGCCATCACCGCGACGCCGACGTAGGCGGGGTCCTGCAAGGTGACCGGGCTGGCGTCGGGCCAGTTGCGGATGTCGTCACCGAGCGCGGCCACCGCGGCTTCCACGGTCTTCTGCGCGAAGGACAGCCCGATGGGGCACACGTCGCGGATGAAGGTGGGGATGGCGTCGCCGGTAGTCTTCTGGCTGATCAGGATCACCAGGATGCCGACGCTTCGGCCCTTCTTGACCAGGTCCTCCACCAGCCGGGCGTTCTCCGCCGTCAGCGCGGCCAGCCGTTTGGTGGTGGCGTCGCTGCCCTTGTACTCGCGGAAGTACGTGTGCGCCTCGTCGATGATCAGGACCGTGAGCGGCCACTGCGGCGAGGGGCCGACGTGCCACATGTTCTTCACGCCCAGCACGTCACGGATGGTCGCCGAGCGCCGCTTGCGCAGCTCCACCAGGCGCTTGAACAGCGCGTTGGCTTCATCGAGGTCGTCCCCGCAGAATGCGAACATCCGCTTGACCAGGTCGGCGTAGTCGCCCTCCGAAGCCCGCGACACCTTGCCGTCCGCCGTTACGATCTGCACGGACGGAGACGGCGCGAAGTCGCAGACGAACTTGTTGACCCCGGAGGTCTTGCCCGCACCCGGGACGCCGGCCACCGTCACCCCGGGCACGTTGGCCAGGGACACGCACACCTTCGCGGCGTACTCGTCGATGCCCAGTTCCCAGCGCGTCAGGTCCACGGGCGGGAGGCCGGAGGGCCGGTGCGTGGTCGGCGTGGTCAGCGGGTCGGAGCGCACGCCCCGGATCACCACCCTGCCGGGGCCGTCCGGCAGGACGGACACCCGCGTGCACCGCCAGGCGTCCGCCAGGAACCGCGCCGACTTCTGGTACTCCTCCACCCCGACCTGCGGCAGCGTCCGGGCCCGGACGATCACACCGAACCGGTCCGGCTTCACCTTGATCTTCGGCGTCAGGACCCGGGGCGCGGGGGCGGGGCCGTCCTTGGGCCCGGTGATCTGTGCGAGCAGGCCGGGGGTCTTGTCGGTGACCGTCAGCCCGGCCATCCGCGCGAGCCGTACCCAGCCCCAGCGCACCCGCACGGCCTGCCGCATGCTAACCCTCGTGCCCCGGTCGGCCCGCACGTAGCGCACCACCGTCACCAGCAGCCACACGCCGACCAGGACGCCCACGGCCAACAGCGCGTCCGGCGCGTACTCCGGCACGGAACTTTCGAAGCGGATCACTGGGTTGCCTCCACCGTCACCAGCTCCAGGCGGGCGGCGCGGTAGGCGACGCCGTCGGAGAGCTGCCCGTTGAAGATCCGCGCCCACGGGGTCGCGAACAGCTCCACGGGTCGCACCATCACACCCGGCTTGAGCCCGGCGGCCAGCCCGGTCTCAGGGACGGTGATCTTCAGGACCTCGGCCCGGCCGTCCTCCATGAGCATCACGGTCACCGTGTACAGCGACGCCCCGGTCTCCCGGTCGGTGGCGACCTCCCCGGTCTGCTGGTCCTTGATCTTCAGCGCCGGGTCGGTGCCCGCGATGCACACCGCCGACGGCAGCAGGGCAACACGGATTCGAGTCATGGCCATGCCATCACACCCTTTGTTCGATGGAGCCGTTCGATCGGCTCGACATGGAGCATAAGGAGATAATCGCTTAACTTGCAAGGTCGATTAGGTTGTGACTTCGATCAGGTTGGTAGGTGGTCAAGTGGGGAACCCGGGGATGTGCCTGTATCGCTACGGCCTGCTGGCGATACCGTGGGGGCATGACCCTGCCCTTGGACGAGGACTCCCGGCCGCCGTACCTACAGGCCGCTGAGGCCCTGCGGGACGCGATTTTGAACGGCGAGTTCCGCCCCGGCGAGCGTCTGCCCTCGGCCAACGTGCTGCGCGATCGGTTCGGGGTCTCCAGCTCCACCGTCCAGAACGCCCTGCGCGTGCTCAAGCAGGAAGGCTTGGTCTACTCGCAGCTCGGCCGGGGCAGTTATGTCAGCACCTCCGTCGGCGGGAGCGCCGAAAAGGCCGACGGTGATCACGAGGGCGCCGACACCGAAGGGCCGGACTGGCCGGTCGACGTCATCCGCAACGAAGATGCCCGACCGCCGTACGCCCAGGTCGCCGACATCCTCCGCCGGGAAATCGCGGAGGGCACCTACCCTCCGGGCTCCCAGCTCCCTCCCGCCCGGGAGATCCAAGAGCGGTTCAAAGTCGCCAACTCCACCGCCCAGAACGCCTATCGAAGCCTCAAGCAAGCTGGGCTGGTATACGCGGTCAAGGGGCGCGGTGTTTTCGTGCGCCAGGAACCGGAGCCGGGCAAGCACCACGGGACGATCACGAACTACCTGCTGCGCGATGAGATCGCCCGCGAGGCGCGTGCTGCCGCCACCGAGTTCGCCGACCTCAGCGACGAGGAGCTGCTGGCGCTGGAAGCAGAGCTGGACCGGCGATGGGACGTGGTTCGGGAGGAGCATCAGCGGCTTTACGGCGAGCGCCGGAAGGTCAAGCGGGAGAAGAGCCGACGCGGCCTGTTCCTGCCACCCCTGCATGACGACGACGCCGAGCCGGACATGTCGCCGAGCGAGAAGCTGAACACCGCGCTGGCCGAATCGAAGAAGCGCCGGCAACAGCGGCCCTGACCATCGGCGGGGCAGCTTGACCAGCGGGTGAGCTGTTCAGAGTTTCTTTACTTGATCAAGGGCGTCCCGCTGACGCGGGCCGCCGCGCGCCGGCGGTCGGTGACCGCCGCCCGCTCCTGTCTGCCGCCCCGCTGGCGACGGCCGCCGACCACTCGGCGCGCAGGGCCCAGAGGCACAGGCCGGACTGTCAATCGGAAGCCCCGCTGTCCGACCGCTCAGCAGCAGACCGGCCGGGTCCCCGAGAGGCCGTCCGGCTATCTCGTACCGTGCGGCGTCGGCACCCCGGCGGAGCTGTCGTCCGGAACGCGGCCATTGTGCTTGGCTGGGGCCGTGACGATGGAGATAACTGGGCTGATGCCAGTGCGGGGTTGAGCGAGACACACGTGGCGGGTGATCCGTTGGCGCGCCCGCCGTCGTGGCTGACTTTCTGGGGCTGAGGCCAGAACCTCACGGTCATGGGCGCGGCGCACACGTGAAGGCCCGTCCCTGCCGGGGCTGACGAGGACAGGGGAGCCTCGATTGGCCGCGCCCGGCAGGGACGGGAGTCGGGTGGGTCAGCGCGGTGCGGCGCCTGGGCAAGAACGAGGCAGGTCACATCTGGCGCCAGGTCCGCCAGGGGCGGGTGATGATCTCCCGGTAGGTGTGGTGGGACGGGTTCTGGCCGCAGTGCCGCAGCACCCATTCCTGTGGTTCGGCGAAGTCCTCACTCGTCGGCGAGGTCTCTCCGTCCACGGCGCACTGCATCGCGTACAGGACCGGCTCCGCATCCGGCTCGCGGTCGGGCTGGAGCGTCCAGGTCTCGTAGCGCAGGACCGAGCGAGGAGTCACCGTCCCCACCTCCGGTTGGCCACGGCCACCTTCGCGCTCAACTCCTCCGTCGGAGTCGGCATACGTACGTCCCCTGGCGGCACGTCCCACTCCCGGCCACCGCGCGGCGGCCGAAGCTGCACGTACGTCCCCACATGCCCCATCACCACGCCCACCTTGCCGCTCCGCCGGTCGACCACCAGGGCACCGGCATCGGGCGAGACGGTGTGCTCGTCGGCATCAGGGGTGGGGGACGTCATCGTGACCACCCCGGCGAGGCGGCGCGCGACCAGGCGTCCAGTCGCAGGGCGGGAACACATGGGGTGGCGCTCATTCGCACGGTGACGCTCCTCGGCGGCGTTGATGCGTGCCCCTGGGCCTGTTGGTGCCGCAGGGTCGGCACCGATCCTCACGCCGGTCACCGGGACGAAGGAACCTCCACCAAACCCCACTTCGGGACGTCCTGCACCGTGTAGAACGTCCCTAGTGTCGTCCTGAGACAAGGGGGGAGACTCGTGCCGAACGAGAGACTACGAGCCGTCATGGCGGCGGGAGGCTGGACGTACGCCGCACTCGCTCAGCAGGTCGAGGTCGACCCCAAGTCGGTCGAGCGCTGGGTGAACCTCGGGCGAATCCCACGCCGTGCCACCGCCCTCCAGGCGGCCAAGGCCCTGGGAGAAGACGTGCACGCACTCTGGCCGGCGCTCCGCCAAGCCCGCCCCGCCCGCGCCATCAGCCCCGAACTGGTCGCGCTCTACGAGCAGCGGGCAGACATCCCCGCCTCGACGTTCACCGACCTGATGGCCCAGGCCCGGGAACGGATCGACATCCTCGTCTACGCGGCAGTCTTCCTCCACGAGGCGTACCCGCGACTGAACGAACTCCTCACCGAACGCGCCGCCGAAGGCTGCACCGTCCGCATTGCGATCGGGGACCCCGACAGCGACAACGTCCAAGCCCGCGGCCAAGAGGAGCGGTTCGGCCACGGCATCGAATCCCGCTGCCGCCTCGCGCTCATGCACTACAGGCCCCTCGCCGGCACCCCCGGCATCGAAGTCCGCACCCACAGCACCACGCTCTACAACTCCCTCTACCGCGCCGACGACCAGCAACTCGTCAACGCACACGTCTGGGGTGTCAACGCCTACGCCGCCCCCGTATGGCATCTTCGCCGACACGAGGCAGGCGGCATGTTCGACACCTACGCCGAGAGCTTCGACGCCGTGTGGACGACAGCAACCCCCGTACGAGAGGAAGGCTGACCGTGGCCCGCACCGAGTACTACGACGACCCGAACGCGCCCAAGCCGAACAGCATGGTCGTCGCCGCATCCGCCGTCGTCACCGACGACCACGGCCGCATCCTCCTCCAGCGCCGCCGCGACAACGACCTATGGGCCCTGCCCGGAGGCGGAATGGACCTCACCGACTCCCTGCCAGGCACGGCCGTCCGCGAAGTCAAGGAAGAAACCGGCCTCGACGTCGAGATCACCGGCCTGGTCGGCACCTACACCGACCCGAAACACATCATCACCTACACCGACGGCGAGGTCCGCCGCCAGTTCAACGTCTGCTTCACCGCCCGCATCACCGGCGGTCAGTTGGCTATCTCCGACGAGTCCACCGAACTCCGGTTCGTGCCGCCGGAAGAGATCGAGCAGTTGCCGATGCACCACACCCAACGGCTCAGGATCCAGCACTTCCTGGAACACCGCGAGAAGCCGTACCTGGGCTGAACTGTCTGACGGCAGTAGCTGACGGCAACAACCCCGCACAACCACGGACACCCACGCACGTCGCCGGACCAGCAAACTGGGTTTGACCTGCGGAAAAGCAGGTGGAGGGGTCCGCGTAGCACACGTACTATGTGCTGGCGGGCGAGACCCCGGTCCTGGTTCATAACTCGAATTGCCCGGGTGTCGGTCCTGGATGGTTCCCGTATGGGAGCGGAAAAATTCCGAGCGGCTGGTCTGGCCCCAGTATGACTAGCAAGTTCAGGAAGAACGCCAACAAGGAGGGCTTCGTGTGGCGCGCCCCGAAGGGGCAAGACAGCGTTCGTATTGACAGGGGGGACCTCAACTCTCAGTGGGGCACTCAGCAAGTTGATCACGTGGTGATTAACTCCGGGGGAAGGGTTGTGGGGCGCGGCGGAGAGCTTCTGCCTCCCAATGCGCGAATACAAGATTATCCGGTGGAGGCTCATATTCCACTCAGTGAGTGGCAGGCGTGGAGGAACTGGAATGCCCCCTAAGGGTCACGACCTCCAGACGCCCTGGGTGCGGACCCAATTGGTCGACTGGCTGGTCAAGCTTGGAGACAGGGATTGGCAAGAGGAATATTGGGTGAGCCAAGACCCGCGTGCCTCTGGCCTCGATGAGGCGCTAGATTTCTTCGATGACTCAGGTCTCTTGGTCGAGCCGAGCGGAAGGCTAGGGTACGTCCTTGTTGACGACGAAGAAGTTTCAGCAATGGTTGCATTGAACTCTGCGCTTGATTCCGTTCTGTCCTCTCCCGCATCAAGCGACGAGGAGATAGTTCATTCCCAAGCGTGGGGCGATGTCGTTGCAGCGGCGCGTGAAGCGTTGAAGGTGATGAGTGACTCTCCCGGACAGAGGTGACGATGCTAAGCCGTTCTTGTAAGTGAGATCGGCGGGGTTTCTCGGCGGGAGATTTCCATCTGCGAACGAGAAGATGGAGAGAGGGCTTGCGCTGGATGACGGGTGACAAATAACTGGTCGGCATCACCCTCGACACGGGCACATCCCACACACTGACGGCCATGGACGCCCCCCTTCTGGGTCCCTGCTCTGAACCGCTGGGTCGAAGCCGATCAACTCATTCCGGCCAATGGCTCCGGACGAGCAACGGCACCTGGGTAAAGATCACCGCCGTCACCTAACGCCACAACCACCACTGTCTGCAACCTCACCGTCGCAGACCTCCACACGTACTATGTGCTCGCTGGTGCCACCCGGGTCCTCGTCCACAATTCCGGTGGAATGGGCGGGTGTTCCGACGCTGCCTATCAAGGTGTTCTGCATATTGGTGACGGAGTCGCCAAGGGAAATGTGAGTCACCGTCTGGGAATGGTTGACGACGAGCTCGCAGATTATCTTGACATGTATGCAAATAGTGGCACGGGGAAGGCGATTAAGGGTGGAGGAATGGGATGGTATGATTCAGGCCGTGGAGTCATGATTATTCAGCGCGGCGCATACTCGATGACAGCCTTCAAGGCGTCGGCCGAAATCTTTCTGTCCCGACTCGACCCGAACGGGTGATGTATGCAGCTCAAGCGCGATAAAAACAGCTTCATGCTCACCTTGACGGAGGTTGAGCTTGGTCGACTCCTCGCCTGTGTAATCGAATCAGCAGAAGCATTGTCTCGTAGTGAATTCTTCATCCGCACTGGATGGGTTCGCGATGATGTGCGATCCGCAATCTCCTCCTTCGACAGAGTGTCGAAGGGGGAACTCGGCGAGATTTCGATCGATATTCCAGAACCGCAAGAAGAGATTGAAAATCCGAGGCGCCCTAGGGATCGGCAATAGGTCGTCGCCTTCGCTCGCGGATTTTTTGTTCATACCAATGAATGAACACAGAGGCCACGCCGGAATGCGCTCCGGTGGGTCCTCTGGGGGTCTGACGGCAGTAATTGACGGCAACGTCAGCGATGGGCGCTGCACAAAGTGGCGGTTCGTCGCTGTCGTCGGGCCGCAGGGTCGCGCAGGGCGTTGCCAAGGGTATCGATGGCTTGGCGCTGGAGGCGAAGTCGGACATGAGCGTAGATGCTGGCGGTGACGCCGATGTGGGCGTGGCCGAAGAGTTCCTTGATCACGACAAGGTCGCCACCCTGCTCCAGGAGCGGGGTGGCGGTCGAGTGCCGGAGGCCGTGAAAGCGTTGTGAGGGAAGTCGAGGGCCGGGATGCCGAGCCGACCGCCTACATCCTTGACGCCCAGAGCATCAAGACCTCGGCAAACGTGCCCGCGTCAGGCTAGGGCATCGACGCGGGCAAGAAGATCGCAAGCCGCAAGCGCCACATCGGCGTCGACACACTCGGCCTCCTCCTGGCCGTGCTGGTCACGGCCGCTGGAGTCTCCGACAACGTCGCCGGCATCCACGTGCTTTCGAACATCGCTACGGACCACCCCCGCGTCACCAAAGCCTGGGCCGACACCGGCTACCGCACCAAGGTCATCGAGCACGGCGCCCGCCTCGCCATCGACGTCGAAGTCACCCGCCGAGACCCTGCCTAAGGGCTGTCCCGTAATCCCTGGCGGGCGCACGACGACAGCTACGGCACCTCGCCGCGTTGTCGGCACGCCCGCATACATCCAGTATGTGGGCGTCCCTCCGCCTTGCGATGCACCGCATCTGACGCCGCGCGCTGATCCACCAGGGATTACGGGACAGCCCTTAGAGGGCGTTTAGTGTGGGCGGATTGCCTCTTATGCCCTAGTACGTTCCTCGCCAGGTTGGTGTGGTCTCGTCCGTTATGCGCTTGGCGAGGTTGTCGATCGACGCGACGTGGATCATGGCTTCGGAGCTGGCGGTGAGGGTCTCGTAGTCGCGGGCTAGACGTCGGTGCATCATGATCCAACCGATACTCCGCTCTACTACCCAGCGCCTTTTCACGACATGGAAGCCGCGAACTCCGGGGTTTCTGTTGACGACTTCGACGTCGATTCCGAGCTGCGCGCCGTGTTCGACAACGGCGTTCTTGAAGCCGGTGTCTACCCAGCTCTTGGCGATGGTCGGGTACGTCTTCTTGGCCTGGTCGAGGAGGCGTATTCCCAGGGCGTTTTCGGAGAGGCTCTCGGCGGTGACGGTCACTGCGAGGAGCAGGCCGATCGTGTCGGTGAGGATGCCCCGCTTCCGGCCCACGATCTTCTTCGCGGCGTCCGTTCCCTGGCTGGTCAGGGGCACGTTGGTGGAGGTCTTCACACTCTGGGTGTCGATGACGGAGCCTGTGGGTTCGGGCTTGCGGCCTTCCTTCACGCGGGCCAGGCCGGTGAGGTCGTAGTTGAGCTGGGCGAAGATTCCCTCGTCGCGCCAGGCGGCGTAGTAGGCGTAGACAGTGCCGTGGTTCGGGAAGTCGTGCGGGAGGTATTTCCAGGGGATTCCGGTGCGGTTCACGTAGACGACCGCGTTGAACACGTCGCGGAGGTCGACTTTGGCCGGCTGGCCGGTGGGCCTGCGGTCGAGCCTGGCTTTTCTCCATTCCGTCAGGGTCGGCTCGATCAGGGCCCATCGGGCGTCGGACAGGTCGCTGGGGTACGGCTTCCGCTGGCTCACACCGTAGCGTTGGCACGGGAGGACCGGAAGGTGCCGTTCCGCTGATCACCGGAGGTTCTACCGCATCCTCAAACCAGACGGACTTCCAGCGGTAGAAGCGAGCGAAACGGATGGCAGACGCCGAGCGGCGGGAGGTCACGAAACTCGTATGCCGCCTGAACCACCACAAAGCAGGTCAGTCATGAAAGCCGCCTTTCGGAACAAACCTAGGTAAACGCCCTCTTAGAGGGGATTCAAGGTGTTCCGCGGCGTTGGGTCGTCGAGCGGACCTTCGACTGGCTCGTGCACTACCGCCGCCTCGCCGCGACTACGAAACCCACCCGCACCGCTCCGAGGCCATGATCCACCTCGCGCTGATCGACCTGATGAGCCGCAGGTTCACCCGAGAAGCGAACCTGGAGTATTCATAGTCGCCGGGCCACGCTGACCGGCGCGTCCTCGCCCCTCATCGCCTGCGGCCAGCGGTCATTGATGACACCCGCCGCTTTCCCGCACGCGCCACAGGCTGCCTCCCTTTCCGGCAGCTACCAGTGGTCAGGCGGTGACATGCCGAATTCCTGGATCCCGCAAAGCGTCATATCAAAGATGCCAAAAGCGTGGGAGGCGCCGACGGCAGGGCCATCCGCGACAGCCGTCTCCCCGCGCAACTCCATCGACAGATACGGAGGTCGCGAGATCTCGAACCACTCGCCGCCCACCTGCGTGGCGGCATAACACCACGAACAGGTCCAGATCTCTTCCTCCCAGACCGTCGGGCGCACCGGCTACCGCCACATCGCCAGTCCGCACACATCACACTCGCGGGCGGATCCTCACACGTCGGCAGGGTCCGCCCCAAGCAGCTGACATCACGCCAGCTATCAAACACCCCCGCCAGGACAGAACGTTCTCTTGCAACCGTCCAACTGCACTCGGAGACGGGCGGGACGCGGCTCAGTGCGTGAGTGTGTCCATCCAGCCGTCGCCGTGCGGAGGAACGAAGAAGTACCCACCGCCGGTGGTCAGCAGGTACTTCGCCATGGATTCCCCTTCCAGTCGTTTCTGGGTTGTTTCGAATCCTTGCGTCAGGTCTCGCTGGAAACAGGAGAATATGATCCCAGTGTCACCGTTGCCCTGGTCGTAGCTGTAGCTGCGCCTCACGATCGGTGGTGAGTTGCGGCGGTCAGGAGCTGCGAGACGTACATGTGAATCAAGCGGCGTAAGCCTGCCCGTCGGATCGGCCGCATAGTTTGGCCGCTCGTCGACGGGTGTGCCGTCAAGCCATCCACCGTCGCGTCGGCGGCCGATGATCCGTTCCTGTTCATGTGCTGAGTCTTTGTCCCATAGGTCCGTCGCGAACCGGATGATGCGCACAACTTGATAGCTGCCGCCCACAGCCCACTGAGGCTCGTCCTGATCGGCGGTGGTGAGCGCGCGGGCGAGGGATTCCCTCTCGGTGCCGGGATTGCCGAAGCCCTCAGTGAAGTGGAACGGGTTTCGGGCCAGGCCACTGCCGCCCTCGACTCGGTTGGCGGGACGAGAGCCATCGATGTGCCACCGAATTTTCCAGTGAGAGGGGGTCGTGCTTCTGATGCCTTCGACGGACTTCCGTATCGCCGAGGCCTTGTCGCCCGCGATGTGCACAAGAATGTCTCCGTGCGACATGGCGGGCTCGAGGAGATCGCCCGCGAAGTGCGGCATCGCCTTGAGCTGGCGAGGAAGTGAATCCGCGGGCCCGAAAAGTGTCGCCCCAAGGGCGAAGCCCACAGACGTACCCGGCTCGGCGGCCGCGTGAACCCGTTTCACTATTTCTCTCAGCCCACTTCGAGGCCGTTCGATATCGAGCGCGACCAACGCCACATATCGCTCCGGCAAGAGTCCGCGCAACTGGACGGGGCTGGCAGCCAAGTCGCCAGAAGTGGCCCTGGCCCCTGCGGCGCCCCTGCCTGCCAAGCCGTAGGCAGCCGCACCTCCGCCTGCCAGAGCAACCGCCATGCCCGAAGCCATCAGGTTTCTACGCCGTACCACTTCGACCTCACTTACTCCGATGAGCCCGTTGCCTCATCAACTTCACACCTTCTCAACCGAAGCCCGCCCGCAACAGTGCCTTTACAGACGGCTCTCTGGAACACATGCTCATGCTGGAACCGTTCAGCAGGGCAGGTCGGATGAAAAGGGCTTGCCGAACTGCGCCAGTTCGCACTTCGCAATGGCGTCGCCGCAGTTCTCGGTCACCCACCTGGGCATCTCAATGGTCGTTGACAAGGGAGTTCCTGCCGGTCCGTACACCTGACAAGCCTGTGCACGGGAAGGATTTCGACGGTCATGACGATGAGGATGTGGAAGGCGGCACATCGCTGCGGGAGGATGCCCAGACTCTGCGGGGATCTTCTCCCCTTGGCTCGGCGCGGGACGGAGCCTGTTTCAGGCACAGACTCTGCTCGCTCGCTTTCCCTGGCTGGGGGAGTGGGCGAAGCCGTCACTGGGGGCCAAGGCGCGGTACCTGGAGACGCTTCGGGCCCAGGCGGCCCGGTTCGTAGACCTGGAGGAGCTCGTCGTAGCTGCCGCAAATGACTCTTCCCATGCCCGAGTTTCCGCGCGGACCCGGCCTTCGCGGTGCTCGGCGGCAACGGCCGGGTGTCCGGGGCACTCGTGGACCTGTTGCGTCGGTGGCAGGGCGCGGCAGGGCGGCTCTGGGAAGGGCCGGGCGCGCGTGCGTACCTCTCGTACGAGATCGTGCGAGGCATCCGCAGCAGTCGGAAGGATCACGACGCTGCCCTGGCGCGCGGCGCAAACGACCTGCGGAGCCTGGATGTCAAGTGGTCTGGCGGACTGCCGGTGGCGGTATGGCACGGCCTGCTCACGGGAGACCGCCTCAACCTCGCGCTGGGACAGGCCCTACTTCTGGGGGTCAAGGGGTCGCAGATTCAATCCTGTCGTCCCGACTGGAGACAGTCGCAGATCAAGGGCCGGTTTCGGAGAAATCCGAAACCGGCCCTTGATCGTTTTGGGGACCAGTCGGGGGGACCGGTGTCCTGGTCGGGCGCCCTTGACCGGCGTCAGCGGGTCATGACGATCGGGCTCGGCAGGGAGCGCGCTGCGTCGGCGGCTGTGATCTTGTGTATGTCCCGGTGGAGGTAGCGCTGGGTGGTGGTCAGGGAATCGTGGCCGACGACCCTCCGGAGTACGTGGACCAGACGTGGACCTGGACTCCTGCGTCGGCGAACCAGGTGAGTCCGGTGAGCCGGAGGTCATGGCGGCGCAGGTGTTCGTAGCCGAGCTCGGTGACCGCGTCGACCCAATGCGTGGCGTGGCGCAGGACGGCGGTGGAGATGCGTCCACCGCGCGGACCGGCGAGGGTTTCCCGGTCGGGCAGGGCCGGCGCGCGCGGGTCGAGAAGCTCGTGAGGTCATTGTCGTTCACCTCGCGGCGTGAACGCCGCGCTGTCGTCCGTGTCGTACGTGAAGCGGGCGGAAACCGACACCACACCGTCGACCGTTGCGCACATGCGCTCGATCGCGGGGATCATGCCCCGGAAGGGCAGCCGGCCGCCAAGCTCCACGCACCCGTTCCGCACCTCGACGGCGAGAGCGTCCGGATCGAGGTGCAGCGTCCCGGCGAGGACGTCCTCGACGATCTCCCGGCGGATCTCGTCGTCCCCTCGCAGGAAGATCCCCAGCAGGTCGCGGCGGCTGACGATGCCCAGCAGCCGGTCCTCCTCATCCACGACAGCGAGGCGTTTCACGTCCTGTGCCTCCATCAGCCGGGCCGTCTCGGCCACGGTCCACTCCGGGCGGACGCAGACGGGCGGCGCGGACATCAGCTCCTCGGCCCGTATTCCTTCGGCTTTGGCCCGCTCCCACGTCTGAAGCCCCACGCCGGCCGGGAGGTCGTCCGGCGCGGTGACACGGTCGGCGGTCTTGCGCAGCAGATCCCCCTCCGAGACCACCCCGAGCACCCGATTCCCTTCGTCCACCACTGGCACCGCGGTGATCTGGTGCTGAGACAGCGTCCGCGCGATCTCCTTGAACGGGGTGCCGCCGCGGACACTTATCACCTGACGAGTCATCAGTTCGCTGATCCTGCGATGACGCATCATTCGCTCCTTCCTGCGCGGGCGTACCCGGCCAGGCCGCCCGGAGTCATCGGGCGAGAGACACAGGGCGGGGGGTGATCGTGGATGACATGTGTCCGCCGGGGGCTCATCGTGGCGGCTCCACGTCGAGAGCGACGTTGTCGTAGGCGTAGTCGATCGACTCGTGCAAGGCCACCACTCCGTCCACCCAGCGGCAGAGCCGTACGATCACAGGGATGTCGGCGCGCTCGTCGACACGGCCGGTCAGGGTCACGACTCCGTCCGTGACAGCAACACGGATCGCGCCGGCGGGCAGGCGCAGAGTGCCGACCAGGACATCGTGCTCAATCTCGCCACGGATTGCGGAGTCATGGCGGAGGAAGGGTTTGAGTAGATCGCTGCGGCTGACGATCCCGACGAGTCGTCCGGTCTCGTCGGTCACGGGCAGCCGTTTCACGCCTTTGCGGTGCATCGTCCGGGCCGTCTCGACGAGATTCCAGCTCGCCTGTGCCGTGATGGCCGGGGAGGTCATCAGGCCGGCGGCCGTCTCCGCGTCGGGCAGCCCGCGCTCCTGGGACAGCGGCCGGACTCCCGCCCAGCGGCCTTCCAGGTCAGGGAGTTCCGCGGTGGCGCGCAGCATGTCGGCCTCCGAGACCACGCCGAGCGGGTGCCGGCCGTCGTCGATGACCGGCACCGCTGAGATGTCGTGCTCGGAGAGGAGACGGGCGACCTCTTTGAACGGAGTCCCGGGAGCCGCGGTGACCACGTCATGCGTCATGACTTCGAAGACCGTTCGGTGCTGCATGACGCTCCTCCTTCACAGGCCGTGCCGCTGCCGGCACGGTCCACTCTGGTGCGCGGACCTTGCCTTCGGGCAGTGCCGAACGGTCCCCTTCCGGGACGGTTGGCCCCCTTCCTCGCACGGGGTGAACGGGGGTGCCGGGTGCATGGGCAGCCCTGCCGAGAGCCGGCTCAGCCGTGTTCTGCGTGCCGCCTGAGCCCAGCAGGGTCCGGGTAGGGCCGCTTCCGGGACCGACTGGCCCTACCCCGCCGTCCGGCCCGGTGTCAGCGTGGCAGCGAGCCACCTCGGAATCGGAAGGCGGTGCGGACGATGGAATCGCCCGTGGTCGTAGGAGTGGACGGTTCCGATGCCGGTTTCACGGCTGTGGACTGGGCGGTCGACGAGGCGGTGAGGCACGGGCTTCCGCTGCGTATCGTGCACGCCTCGCTGTGGGAGCGGTACGAAGGGTTCGTCCCGGGCTGGAGCAGGGACAGGCCTGCGGGCCAGGTTCTCGCCGAGAACATCGTCGCCGTGGCGGAAGAACGGGCCCGGCGTCGTGCACCCGGTCTCACCGTCGCGGCGGAAGTCCTGGCCGAGGATGCGTCCGCCGTGCTGCTCAGGTGGGGGACGGTGGCCACGATGGTGGTCGTCGGGTCACGCGGGCGTGGAGAGCTGGGTGACCTTCTGCTCGGGTCCGTCAGCCTCGTCGTGGCGGCCCGCTCCCACTGTCCGGTTGTCGTGGTCCGCGGAGACCAGCACGCTCTGGAGGCACGGCACCAGAGAATCCTGCTGGGCCTCGGCGACCACGACGAGGCTTCGCCGGCCGTGCGTTTCGCGTTCCGCGAAGCGGAGGTCCGGCATGCGGAGCTGGAAGTCGTCCGCACCTGGCGACGGCCCGCCCATGAACCGGTCCGTCATCCGCTTCTGACCGGTGAGGCGGGAGAGTACGCGCAGGCGGCGTCTGAGCTGCTCGACAAGGCCCTTGCCGCGATGGGCCGGGAACATCCACAGGTACACCTGCGCAGGAGCGCCATCGAGGGGCCCGCTCACAAGGTGCTGACGGACCGCGCGGCTGCAGCGGACCTGCTGGTCGTCGGGGCACTTCGGCGGGACCGCATCGTAGGTCTGGAGCTCGGCAGAGTCGCTCACCGTGCCCTGCACCATGCCTCGTGCCCGGTCGCCGTCGTCCCTCAGCCGCACCGGGTACCCACGGAAGGGGAACCGCGATGAGCACCGCGGCCCGGTACCCCGTCAGTGACACCGGCCGCCGTATCGCCGCCCGGCGTGGAGACCGGCCTGTCCAGTGAGGAGGCCCCACACGCGGCCGTCGGCCCCCTTCTGCCGCGCCATTACGGCCTCTCCTCCGCGGTGAGATCGCACCGCACGTCCACCACGCCTTCGACGGCCAGGGTCAGCCGCGCCGCGAGCGGGACGAGTGCGCTGTCGTGGACCTCGCCGGACAGGGTCACGACCCCCGCCTCGACGCTGATGACGACCTGGCCGTGAGAGACGGGAAACAGGTGCTCAACGACTTCGCGGCGCACCTCGGCCGCGAGGTCCTCGTCCCGGCGGAGGAATACCTTGAGGAGGTCGGACCGGCTCACGATGCCTTGGACGGTGCCGTCGGCGTCGACCACGGGCAGCCGCTTGACGTGATGGGCGGCCATGTGGCGTGCGGCCTGGGACAGGGACGCATCGGGAGCGACCGTGACGGCGGGCGACGTCATGAGGTCCGCTGCCCGACTCGAGCCTGCTTTGGCCGTGGCGTTCAGCCGCCGCATCTGCTCGAGGAGGCCGAGACGGTGGTCGTGGAACTCCTCCTTGAGCAGCAGATCCGCCTCGGAGACCACCCCGACGACACGGCCCTCGCCCTCGACGACAGGGACAGCGGTCACCTTCCACCGGTCCATCGTCTCGATGATTTCCTTGAAATCCGCACCGGGCCGGACGGCGACGACCTTCTTCGTCATCACGTCGGCAACAGTGAATGGTTGTCGGGTCATGGCTCTCTCCTACATGCGTGTACCACCGGTTCCGTACCGACGCGCGGTTCAGCAGTGGGGTGCGGGCTGTTGGAAGGGGAGCCCGCACCCCTGGTCTCGCCACGCCTCCGGCCCGGAGATCCAGGTCAGCGGACCAGTACGGCTTCGCCGGAGCGGGGTACGACGGCCGTCCAGCCCAGTTCGCGGTCGATGCGCTCGCGCAGGGCGGCGGAGGCGGTCGGTTCCCCATGGACGAGGTAGGTGGTGTGCGGGGGAGGGGCACCGCGAAGCCAGTCCAGGATCTGTGCGGCGTCGGCGTGCGCGGAGAAGTGGGGTACGTCGGCGACCTCGGCCCGTACGGGCACGTACTCGCCGAACATCTTCAGCGACCGGGCCCCTTCCACCAGGTCCCGGGCCCGGGTGCCCGCCGCGGCGAAGCCCACGACGACTACGGCGTTGCGCGGGTCGGGGAGCAGCCGATGCAGATGATGGAGGACTCGACCACCGGTGGCCATCCCGGAGGAGGAGACGATGACGGCGGGGCCGTGAACGCTGTTGATGTCGATGGATTCCTGGACGGTTCGGGCGGCGAGGAACGGTTCGGGGCTCAGCGCGCCCTCACCTTGGGCGAGGATGTCCGGCCGAAGCTCGGCGGCTTGCTCGCGTACGGCGTCCCGGTACACGTCGAGGGCGGCCAGGGCCATGGGGCTGTCGACATAGACGGGCACGGAGTTGGGCAGGGCACCCTGTTGGCGCAGGCGTACCAGTTCGTGCAGGACGACCTCTGTCCGGTCGATCGCGAAGGCGGGGATCACCATTGTGCCGCCGCGGGCGAGGGTCCGCGCGATGACGGAGGCGAATTCCGAGCGGGCGTTTTCCTGGTCGTGACGGCGGTCGCCGTAGGTGGATTCCATCAGCAGGACGTCGGCTCCCGAGAACGGTTCCGGCGGTAGCAGCAGAGGGTGCCCCGGCCGTCCGAGGTCTCCCGAGACGGCCAGGGTGTGGCCATCCTCCAGCGTGAGGTGGGCCCACGCCGAGCCGAGTATGTGCCCGCCGTGGTGGAGCAGGAGCCGGGTGCCGGCCACGACTTCCACGGTGTCACCGATCGGGACCGGGTCGAAGAAGGAGATTGCCTTCTCGGCGTCGGAGTCGTCGTAGAGCGGCTCGGCCGGGCGGTGCTTGGACCAGCCGTGCTCGTTGGCGTGCCGGGCCGCCTCCATCTGGAGCCGGGCGCTGTCGCGCAGCACTATCCCGGCGAGCCGCGCGGTGCGTGCGCTGGTGAGGATCGGGCCGCGGAAGCCCTGACGGACCAGGCGGGGCAGATACCCGCAATGGTCCAGATGGGCATGCGTGACAACCACGGCGTGGATGTCGGAGGCATTGCGGGCGAACCGCTCCCAGTTGCGCCGGCGCAGGTCCGCGAATCCCTGGAAGAGGCCGCAGTCGACGAGGATCCGGGCGTGGTCGCTCTCCACGAGGAACTTGCTTCCGGTGACGGTTCCCACGCCTCCCAGGAAACTGAGCAGAGCCGGGCGCGGAGCGGCGGGAGCGGGATTCAGGGCGGCCTCGGACATGGTCAGCCCTCCTTGGGAGTGTGGCCGCTGTCCACCCTCCCATCAGGAGCGGGCCGGCCGCTGGGGCCCGAGAGGGTCCTCCTGGGGGCCGACCGGCTCATGTGCTGCCGCGACCGACAAGGTCAGTATCGGTCGCGAATGCGCCAGAACGTGCCACAGGAAGTGGGTGGGCGAGATGAAGGCACTCGTGTTCCGGGGGCCGGGAAATTGTGCCTGGCAGGACGTACCGGACCCGGGTATCGACGACCCCGCAGAGGCGATCGTCCGAGTCGACGTCGTCACCGTCTGCGGCACGGATCTGCACATCCTGAAGAGTGACGTGCCGGATCCGACGGACGGACTCGGAGCAGACGTCGTCATGGAGGCTGTCGGAGTTCCGGAGGCATTCGAGATGTGCACCCGAATGGTCCGGCCAGGCGGCCGGGTCGCCAGCATCGGTGTCCACGGAAACCTTGCGGTCCTCCACCTCGAAGACCTCTGGATCAAGGACACCACGATCACCACCGGGCTCGTGGACACCTCGTCCATTCCCGTGCTGCTGAGCACGATGGAGATGGGCCGCCTGCCGTCGTCGTCTTTGATCACTCACCGATACGAACTGGGACGGATGGAGGAGGCGTACGACGTCTTCGGCCGGGCCGCGGACACGGGCGCGCTCAAGGTCGCGCTGGGCGCCCAGTAACCCGCGACGGTGAGCATCGACGGCCTTCCGCCAGGCAAGGAGTGAGGATGATCGCCCTCCCGCCCCATGGTGTTGTCCTGGACACAGACGGCGTGCTACTCGATTCGGCCGGTCTCCACGCGGCGGCCTGGAAGACTGCCTTCGACGCCTGCCTGAAGGCCGTAGCGGGCGAGCCGCAGCCGCCCTTCGACACCGGCTCCGAATACCGTCGCTACGTCGATGGAAAGTCCCGCTTCGACGGAGCGGACGCATTCCTCACGGCGCGGGGGCTCGGCCTTCCCGCGGGAGAGCCCGGCGATCCGCCCGGTTGCGGCACCGTCTGGTCGGTTGCCGCGCGCAAGGAACAGGTATTCGTCGACATGCTCGGCACCCGCGGCGCCGCGGCCTTCGAAGACGCTGTGCCTGCCCTCGGCGCCCTGCGTGCGGCCGGTGCGTCCTGTGCGGCCGTCTCGGCCTCCCGGCATGCCCGGGCGCTGCTCACAGCGTCCGGTCTCGACCGGTTCCTTGCCGCAGTGGTGGATGGCGAGGATGCCGCCAGGCTCGGGCTCCCCGGAAAGCCGGATCCGGCCCTCTTCCTGCGTGCGGCGGCCCTGCTCCGTACCCGTCCGGGAGACACCGCGGTCGTCGAAGACGCGCTCGCGGGAGTCCGGGCGGCGTGCCGAGGGGACTTCGGCCTCGTGGTCGGACTCGACCGGACCCCCGACCGGCGCATGTCCGCCCTGCTGCGTGAACAGGGCGCTGACCTGACGGTTCCCGATCTCGGGGCGCTGGTCGCCCGGGTATGGGGTGAACCGGGATGACCTCGCGCTGGAGCTGGACCTACGACCGCTACGACCCGGGAAGCGAGTCCCTGGTGGAAGCACTCTGCGCGCTCGGCAACGGCCGCTTCGCCACCCGCGGGGCCGCGCCGGAGTGCACCGCAGGACCGGCGCACTACCCAGGCACGTACCTGGCGGGCTGCTACGACCGGCGGACCTCGACCGTGATGGGCGGACAGATCGAGAACGAAGACCTCGTCAATCTCCCGAACTGGACGCTTCTGCGCTACCGCTGCCTGCCGGACGACGGACCGCCCGGTGACTGGCTGACGCCGGACTCCGAGGAAATGCGCCACTATGACGTGCACCTGGACCTGCGCGCGGGAGTACTCACCCGGAACCTGTTCTTCGAGGACAGCCGTGGGCACGGCCTGCGCGTCAGCCACACCAGGATCGTTCATATGGGAGACCCCCGCCTGGCCGCCCAGCGCACCGTGTTCCGCCCCTACGGCTGGAAAGGTGCCGTCGAGGTGGACTCCGTTCTCGACGGCGCCGTCACCAACACCGGTGTCGCGCGCTACCGGCACCTCGAAGGGCGGCATCTCAGGGGACACCGCTCCGGCTTCGAGCCCGACGGGGTTGCCTGGCTCTCCTGCCGCACGGTCGATCCGGGCGTCCGGATCGCGCTGGCCGTCCGCACGGTCACCCGGCCCCAGTGCCCCGCCCAGGAGACGGTCACGACCACCGGCAGTGTCCAGACGTACCACCTGCCGGTCTCTCCCCGCCGCTCGTCGACGGCCGTGAAGACCC
This sequence comes from Streptomyces sp. NBC_00654, assembly GCF_026341775.1. NCBI lineage: Bacteria > Bacillati > Actinomycetota > Actinomycetes > Kitasatosporales > Streptomycetaceae > Streptomyces > Streptomyces sp. NBC_00654. The sequence continues at coordinate 3,478,398 of NZ_JAPEOB010000001.1, forward strand.
TCGCGTTGCACACCTCGTCGGACCGCCCCGCCGCCGACCCCCTTGCCGCTGTCTGCGATGCCGTCACCCGTGCTGCCGGCTTTCCCCGGCTCCTCGCCACGCACAAGGCAGCCTGGAAACGTCTCTGGGAACAGGGCGAGTTGGACGTTCCGGGGGAGGCGGGCCGCATCCTGCACCTGCACCTGTTCCACCTGCTGCAGACGGTCTCACCGAACACCGCGGAACTCGACGTGGGTGTCCCCGCCCGAGGTCTGCACGGAGAGGCGTACCGGGGACATGTCTTCTGGGACGAGCTGTTCGTCCTGCCCTACCTCAGCCTTCATTTCCCCGATGTGGCCCGAGCCGTGCTCATGTACCGGCACCGCCGCCTCCCCGCCGCACGTGCGGCGGCGCGAGAAGCCGGCAGGCAAGGGGCCATGTACCCCTGGCAGAGCGCGAGTTCCGGCCGGGAGGAGACCCAGGAGATGCACCTCAACCCGCGCTCGGGGCGCTGGCTTCCCGACCATTCGCATCTGCAGCGGCATGTGGGGTCGGCCGTCGCGTTCAACGTGTGGAGATATGCGCAGGCCACCGGAGACCGGGGATTCCTCCACGCGGCCGGAGCGGAGATCCTGCTGGAGGTCGCCCGCTACTGGGCCGGCGCCGCCACCTTCGACACGGCACGGAACCGCTACCGGATCCGCGGCGTCGTCGGTCCGGACGAATACCACGATGCCTACCCCGACGCCGCGCGGCCCGGCATCGACGACAACGCCTACACCAACGTCACCGCCGCCTGGGTGCTCGACCGCGGCCTGGCCCTGCTCGCTGAACTGCCCGCTGCCCGGCGGGCGGAACTGTGCGAGCGGCTCTCGCTCGACGATGAGGAGCTTGCCCGCTGGGCAGAGGTCTCCCACCGCCTGTACGTGCCGTTCCACCAGGGAGTGGTGAGCCAGTTCGCGGGCTACGGAGACCTGGTCGAACTCGACTGGGAACGCTACCGGGCCCAGTACGGAGACATCCACAGACTCGACCGGATCCTTGAGGCAGAGGGCGACACGGTCAACCGCTACAAGGCGTCGAAGCAGGCCGACACCCTCATGCTCGGTTACCTCTTCCGTCCGACCGAGCTGTACGGCCTGTTCTCCGGACTCGGCTACGCCTTTGACGACGAGACCTGGCGGGCCACCGTCTCGTACTACCTGGGGCGCTCCAGCCATGGTTCGACGCTCAGCAGTCTGGTCCACGGATGGGTGCTGACCCGCGCGAAGGGGGCCGGGGCCTGGGCGTACTGCGAGGAGGCGCTGCTGAGCGACGTGGCCGACGTTCAGGGGGGAACGACCGGAGAGGGCATCCATCTCGGTGCGATGGCAGGCACCGTCGACCTGGTGGAGCGTGGGATCACCGGCCTGGAGGCCGGACCGGACGGGCTGCGCGTGGCTCCTGTGGAGCTGTCGGAGATCCCCCGGTTCACGTTCACCCTGTGTGTCCGCGGTCATCAAGGGGTGCGTGTGCGGATGCTTCCAGGGCGCCTGTCCATCCGTGTTCCGGCCGCGCCCAGAGGCCCACTCGCTGTCGTGCTTCCGGGCGATCGTCGGTTCACCGTCGCCCCCGGGGAAGAACGCTGGTTCCGGTTGTGAGCTGAGCGGAGGATCAGCCGAAGGTGAGCACCTCGGAGGCGGGGCGGCGGGGTGTGGGCCGGCCTTTCGGCCCGTAGCCCAGACGGATCAGTATGTGGACGAAGCCCATCGTGGAACCCGGCTCTCTCGCGACGGACCGGAGCTCGGGCCACTCCAGGGGCTGAGACATGAGAGACGTCGAAAGACCGTCGGCGGTTGCCTGGAGCAGCACCCGCTGCATGGCCTGACCAGCCCTCAGCCAGTTCTCCGGATCGTCTTCGGCTGTGCCGAGAAGCGCGAGCTGAGGCCGCTTCTCGAAGGGCGCCGAGGAGCGTGCCGGGACGCGGCGGGAGGAGTCGAAGTCCCGGACGGGAGCGGTCACGTCGTACTGCCGGGGGCCGAGAGCGTACGTCGGGATGCCCTCCGTCTCGGGCCCTTCCCCGACCGCGCCCGTGCGGGTCCAGGCGGCGATCTCCGCACGTACCGCCTCATCCGCAGCCTCGAACATCTGGGCGTCGTGAACAAGTTCGAGGACGGTGTCGGTGTGCCAGGCACCCGGTACGACAAGTCGGCAGCCCTCCAGAAGGGCGGCGGCGCAGAGCCCGTCGACGACCTCTGAGGGGATCTGTTCCTCGGAGAAGGGGAAGCGGCTGGTGTGCCGCTGCCGCAGTACGGGATGGAGGACGGCAAGGCCGTCCTCCACGGCGGGTCCCTGAAGACGTACATCGGCCAGATGCCAGGGATCTGCGGAAGAGGGCAGCAGGGTGACAGCGGCGTTCAGGCCATGGTGTGCGCTGGCTACCCGCAGATTGAACAGAGCGGCACCGCACCCGAGGTGGAGTGCACGGTGCTCGGGATCCTGATGCTGCATGCCCCGTGCGGGATCGCCGTGCATTCCGATCATGTCGGTGCCTGTCCTGTGGACGAACTTCCAGGGCTGTGCGTTGTGCATCGAGGGGGCGGTGACGGCGTCCTCGATCAGTGATGTCACCAGGGAGCGGGTCGGATCGGTGGTGGACACGATGCGTCCTGTCTGTGTTGAAGTAGCCAGGGGGTGTCGTTCACGGGCAGGGCGGGCTGCCCGGGAGGGGGTGTCGTCCTCGTGGACCGACAGCCTGTCCAGGACCGTGACGACGCCGTCCACCTGCTCAGCGAGTCTCAGCAGGGTTCGGGCCTGGCTGCGGCTCCGGATGCGGCCGCCGAGTGTGACCACACCATCCAGCACCTGCACGGCGACGGCATCCTCGGGCAGGCGCATGGCATCCGCCAGGACGTCCTCCCGTATGCGGCGTCGTACCTCGGCGTCCGGGCGGAGGAATACACCGAGAAGGTCACGCCGGGTAACGATTCCGACCAGCCGCTCTTCTTCGTCGACGACGGGAAGGCGCTCCACGCCGCGGCGTACCATCAGCCGAGCCGCGTCCGCGACGGTCTCCTCGGCGTGGACGGTGACGGCCGGGGCGGTCATCAGGCCACGTGCGGTCAGCTCTCGTCGTGCCAGAAGATCGCTTTCGGAGACGACTCCGAGGACGCGATCGTCCTCGTCGAGGACGGGGACTCCGCTGATATCGCGCTCGGCGAGCAGCTTCGCCACGTCCCGGAACGGTGTCGCGGGAACGGCGGAGGCGACGTCGTCCGACATCAGGACGCCGACCTTCAGGTGTCTCATGGCCGCGCCTCCAGTTCGGGCATGCGGATGGTGAGCCCTACCACGCCACCACGGTCCATCACACCGGCGCGGACCGGGAGGGGCCGAACGGTCCTCGGCCGGGGCCGACCGGTCGTATCCCGCTCTGGCCCCTGCCCCGTACACGTCCGGTCCCGATCCCGTGGGACCTTCGGTCCCGCCGTTGCCCCGAGCGGCCCTCCAGCGGGTCCGCCCCGGGTGCCAGGGTGAGAACCATCGCGCCACACGGACCGGAGCAGGAATCGCGCCACACGGTCCGGACCAGGAGCAGGCCTGGACGGCACCACAGCCGGTCCCGCTTCGCCCGGAGGCCGAGGCCCGGCCGGCGACCGCCGGGCATTCCGACCGGCTCCCGGACGGGATCAGCTCAGCCTGTGGCGGCGCGCCCATGGTGCTGTGGAGCACCCACTGATACGGGCCTGGACATGGGAGTACATCATGACTGGCACCACGGACCGGCGCGACATCGTCATCGGTATCGACCCCGTCAAGAACTGGCATCTGGCGCTCGCCTGGGCAGCCGACGAGGCCGACCGCCGGCAGTCGAGGCTACGGCTCGTGGTCGCTGTACCACCGCCCCACCACACGCAGCACGTCGACAACTCCCCCCGGCACACGACTCAGCTCGACGCCGGAACGGAGACCCTTCGGACCGCAGCGGCCTGGGTGTACGCCCGGCAGCCGGGTGTACACACCATTTCCTCCCTCCTCGAAGGAACCCCGGCAGGGGTGCTGGCCGGCCTGTCACGTGATGCCGGCATGGTCGTGCTCGGCTCCCGGCGCCTCAGCCGCACCGAGGAGTTCCTGAGCGCCGGTTCCCTCGTCATTCCGGTCACCGCACAGGCGCACTGCCCGGTCGCCGTCGTGGGCGACGCGGAGCACGCCACCCAGAAGCCGCCCTACCTCGTCGTCGGTGTCGACGGCAGCAGAGCCTCCCGCGCCGCCCTGGCACTGGCCTTCGAGGAAGCGGAACTCCGCCACTGCGCGCTGCGGGCCATCGCCGTCTGGCAGCCACCCGTCTTCACCCTGCACACCGGCGACACACTGTTCCACGCCGAACGGCGGCTCCTCTCGGAAGCCACGGCCGGATGGTCGCAGAAGTACCCCGATGTCCGCCTCACCCACGAGGTACCCATCGGCTCGCCCGTCGAACTGCTGGCGGACGCCGCCGAACACGCCTTGGCGCTCGTCGTCGGCCGCCGTGGCCACGGCGGCTACACCGGGATGCGCGTCGGCTCAGTCGTCCACGGACTGCTGCACCGTGCCCACTGTCCTGTGATCACCGTTCCTGAGGCGTGAGCTCCGGTGACGACGCCGGCAGCGGACCGGGCGCGCCGAAGAACCCGGCAGGAATGCGGCGCCGAACCGGACTACGGTGAAGGCGTACGCGACATCGCGTCCGTCCGATGCGTCCGGAGGGCTGGATGGCCACGGAGGAACCCGAGCCTGCGGGTACCAGGATCCCGCGGCTCAGACTCGACGAGCTGCTCGACGAGCTCCAGATGCGCATCGACGACGTACGGGGCACCCGGGATCACCTCCAGGGGCTGCTCGAGGCGGTCATGTCCGTCGGCAGGGAACTCGACCTCCCCCAGGTGCTACGCGGCATCGTCGAGGCAGCCGTGACCCTGGTGGACGCCCGCTACGGAGCGCTCGGCGTCATCGGCGACGACCAGAAGCTTGCCGAGTTCCTCCCCATCGGCATCGGGGACGACCTCCGCGAGCAGATCGGAGACCTGCCCTCGGGCCACGGCCTTCTCGGTGAGCTGATCCACGACCCGCGGCCCCTGCGGCTCTCCGAGCTGTCCGAGCACCCCGCCTCGTACGGATTCCCGCCCCACCATCCGCCGATGCACTCCTTCCTCGGCGTCCCGATCCGGGTTCGTGAGGAGGTCTTCGGCAACCTCTACCTCACCGAGAAGCGCGGAGCGGCGGACTTCGACGCCGAGGACGAGGCCGTTGTCACGACCCTGGCCGTCGCGGCCGGCATCGCCATCGAGAATGCCCGTCTCTACGAGGAGGGCACGATCAGACAGCGGTGGCTGGCCGCGAATTCCGAACTCACCAGCGCATTGCTCTCGGGCGCGGACGAGACCGAGGGCCTTGGCCGGATGCTGGAGCAGGCCGTGGACATCGCATGCGCCGACCTCGGGGTCTTCTACCTGGTGGGGACGGACGGCGAGCTGCGGGGATCGCTGGCCCGCGGAGAGGGTGCCGATGCCCACCGCGGCGTGGTCCTCCCGAGCGTTGAGGGCACTCTGTCCTCGGCCGCCCTCGCCCAGGACGGACTGGTCACGGTGGAGGACCTCGCGAGCGACGAACGGGTCACGGTGCAGCCGGAGCGCTGGGCGGGCTTCGGACCCGCGGTGGCGGTCACGGTCGGCACGAAGGAGCGGCTCAGTGGTGTGCTGGTCCTCACCCGGAGGCAAGGGCAGCCCGCCTTCGAGGCTGTCGAAACCGCTGCGCTCCCCGGATTCGCGGGACAGGCGGCGCTGGCACTCGAACTGGCGGCCCGGCGCCGTGACACCGAGCAGGTGAGCCTTCTGGAGGACCGGGACCGGATCGCGCGAGATCTGCATGATCTGGCGATCCAGCGCCTTTTCGCCACCGGGATGACCCTCCAGAGTGCCCGGCGCTTCGTCGAGCACCCGGAGGCGGCGGACCGGCTGAACAGAGCCATCGATGACCTGGACGCCACCATCAAGATCATCCGGTCGACCATCTTCGGACTCCGCGAACACGAGACCGCCAAAGCCACTCCGAAGCTCAGATACCGCGTGGTCGAGACCGTCGACTCGGCGACGGCCACCCTCGGATTCACCCCGGCGCTGCGTATGGAGGGCCTGCTCGACACCGATGTGCCGCCGGTGGCGGCCGATGCCGCCACCGCGGTCATCGGGGAGGCGCTGACGAACGTCGCTCGACACGCGAAGGCTCACCGGGCCGAGGTCGCCGTCGTCGTCGAGGACGGCATACTCACGGTGAAGGTCACCGACGACGGCGTGGGGATCACGCCCGACGCCGCCCGCGGCGGACTGCGGAATCTGGCCGAGCGTGCTGAGAACCTGGAGGGCGGCCTCTCCGTCTGGGCCCACGGTGAACCGGGCCGGGGCACGGTGCTGGAGTGGCGGATTCCTCTTCGTGCCGATCCGGAGTGAGCGCGCCCTATTCCTTCTTGGCATCGTGCTCATGGACCTGCGCGGCGATGACGGCGGCCTGGACCCGGCGCTCCACCCCCAGCTTGCCGAGCAGCCGGGAGATATGGTTCTTGACCGTCTTCTCCGACAGGTACAGCCGCTTGGCGATCTGCCGGTTGGTGAGCCCCTCCCCGATGAGTTCGAGCACGGAAAGCTCCCGCGCGGACAGCGCTGTGAGCCGATCGTCCTCCGGCGGTTTCGCCGACTCCGGGTCCCGCAGCGAACTCATCAGCCGGGCGGTGGTGGCGGGATCGAGCATCGACTCGCCGGCTGCCACGGTCCGCACGGCCGACACCAGGTCGGAACCCTTGATCTGCTTGAGGACATACCCCGAGGCTCCCGCCATGATCGCGTCGAGCAGGGCGTCCTCGTCGTCGAAGGAGGTCAGCATCAGGCACGCCAGACCGGGCATCCGCGAACGCAGCTCCCGGCACACGGAGATCCCGTCGCCGTCGGGCAGCCGTACGTCGAGGACCGCCACGTCCGGGCGGAGCGCCGGCCCCCTGGCCAGAGCATGGTCGGCCGTCGACGCCTCCCCGACCACTGTCATATCCGGTTCGTCGTCCACAAGATCGCGAAGGCCCCGGCGGACTACCTCATGATCGTCCACGAGGAAGACCCGGATGGGCACGGCGGCTGTCGGCAGATCGGACATGGTGACCCCTGAAGTCCGTCGGGTGTGTATCCGCCCCTCGTAGGGATTGTGCGTGATGTTCTCCCGGAATGGGCGAAGGTCTACAGGCCGCTGCCGTGCGCGGCGTACAGATCGAGCAGTCGCACCCGGGCGGATACGAGACGCTGTGCAAGCACCTGCCCCACGACATGCCCCAGGGCGGAGCCGAGCCGCGGGTCTGCGTCCATCATCATGCGCACGGTCGCCGCGTCGAACTCGTACGCCCGTACGCGCGTCATGGCCTCGGCACCGAAGTGCCAGTGGTACGGGGCGAACAGCCATGACCATCCGAGCAGCTCACCGGCATTCACGGTATCGATCACGGTCGGCCGTCTGCCGGGCACCCGGATGTCCAATGTGACGGTTCCGGTCCGGATGAACCAGAACCGCTCGGCGAGACCGTCTTCCTCGAACAGCCGGGTGCCCTCAGGGAAGTCCACCCGGCGGGCACACTGCATGAGGCGGTCACGGTGGTCGACGGACAGCTCTGAGGCGAGCCGCGGGGAGGTGGGAGTGCTCATCGGAGTGCCTCCTCATCGGTAACCGTCCCAGTCTCCGCTCACGCGATCACCGGAGGGAGGGCCGGATGGTCCCTTTCCTCCGGGCGGACTCCATCGCAGCCGCCCTGCCCCGGACCCGTGGGCCGGTAGGCCCCTCCTGGGCACGGCCCACCCGGCCCCACCTCCCGGCCCGCTCGGCACTGCGACCCAGGACCGTACGGCGTGATCGTGGAATCCGGACGCCGCACAAGGCCCATTCCCGAAAGGGCGAGGACGATGCAGCGCTTTCGGATCCAGACCAGACCGCCCCAGCCCCGCAAGCCCGTGCCGCCGGACCTGCGCACCCCGTCACGGCGCCCACTGCCCGGCTGAGCCCGCGAACGCCTTACCCGGATGGAGGACGTCATGGCCTCTACTCGACGCGTCATACCGCTCGCGGAACTCGGCCGGCAGGACGTCGGCCGCGTCGGGGGCAAGAATGCCTCCCTGGGAGAGATGACCGCCCATCTGGCCTCTGCCGGTGTGCGCGTGCCTCCCGGCTACGCCACGACGGCGGACGCGTACGAAGAGCTGCTGGACGCGCGCGGGCTGCGTGGAAGCATCGAGGAACAGCTCGGCCGGCTGCAGGAGGGAACACCGTCGGACCAGGTGGGAGCGGCGATCCGGTCGATGATCCTGGCCGAGCCACTGCCGGACGGGCTGCGCGCCGAGATCATCTCCGCCTATGCGCAGCTCGCGGCCGAGCAGGGCCGAGAGGCCCCCGAAGTCGCCGTACGCAGCAGCGCCACGGCCGAGGACCTGCCGGAGGCCAGCTTCGCCGGGCAGCAGGAGAGCTACCTGAACGTCCGCGGGGCCGCCCAGCTGCTGGAATCCGTCCACCGTTGCTACGCGTCCCTTTTCACCGACCGTGCGCTCGACTACCGGGAGCGGATGGGCTTCGATCACCTCTCCGTCGCGCTGTCCGTCGGTATCCAGGTGATGGTCCGCTCCGACCGGGCCGGAGCAGGCGTGATGTTCACCCTCGACCCCGAGAGCGGCTTTCCCGAGGTCATCGTCGTGAGCGCGGCCTGGGGGCTGGGGGAGACCGTCGTCAGTGGTCAGGTCGACCCCGACGAGTACACGATCTTCAAGCCGAGCCTGAAGGACCCGGTGCTGACCCCGGTGATCGATGTACGAATCGGCGCGAAGAGGCAGAAGGCCGTCTACGCGGAACACGGGCTGACCCGGACCGTCGACACGACCGGCGAGGAGCGTTCGCGTCGCGTCCTGACCGACGCGGAAGTCCGGCTCCTGGCGGATTGGGCGCTGACCGTGGAGGAGCACTACGGCTGCCCCATGGACCTGGAGTGGGCCAAGGACGGCCTGACCGGAGACCTGTGGATCGTGCAGGCCCGTCCCGAGACCGTACAGTCCCGGAGACTCCCCTCGACCCTGCGCCGCTGCCGGCTGACCGCCCCGCCGGGCGAAGCCCTGATCGACGGCATCGCGGTCGGCGAGGCGATCGGCCGCGGAGCCGTCGTCGCCCTGGAATCGCCCGTCGACCTCGACCGCTTCCCCTCCGGCGGAGTACTCGTCACCGGCATCACCGACCCGGACTGGGAACCGATCATGAAGCGCGCCTCCGCGATCGTCACCGACCACGGCGGACGCACATCGCATGCCGCCATCGTCAGCCGGGAGCTCGGGGTTCCCGCCGTCGTCGGCACCGGCCGGGCCACCGGGACACTGCGCGACGGCCAGGACGTGACCGTCTCCTGCGCCGAGGGCGGGAGCGGCAGGGTGTACGCGGGCCTGCTCGCGTACGACGAGACCGAGACCGACCTCGCCGGCCTGCCGGCCACCCGGACCCGCATCATGCTGAACCTCGCCGACCCGTCCGCGGCCTTCCGCTGGTGGCGGCTGCCGGCCGACGGCGTGGGGCTCGCCCGGCTGGAGTTCGTCGTCGCGCACCAGGTCAAGGCCCACCCGATGGCTCTTCTGCACCCGGAACGACTGGACCACCACGACCGCCGCCTGATCGACCAGCTCACCGAGGGCTACCTCGACCGGGGCCAGTACTTCGTCGACCGCCTTGCCCAAGGAGTCGCTCGCATCGCCGCATCCCGCTGGCCCGCCCCCGTCGTGGTACGCACCAGTGACTTCAAGACCAACGAGTACGCACGTCTGCTCGGCGGCCGCCCCTTCGAGCCGGTCGAAGCCAACCCGATGATCGGCTGGCGCGGCGCGAGCCGCTACTACAGCGACGGATACAGGGAGGGCTTCGCCCTGGAATGCCGTGCGCTGCGCCGGGTCCGGGACGAGATGGGCCTGGCGAACGTCATCGTCATGATCCCGTTCTGCCGCACCCTCGAAGAAGCGGACCTGGTCCTGGAAGTCATGGCCGAACAGGGCCTGCGCCGCGGTGAGAACGGGCTCAAGGTGTATGTCATGGCGGAGATTCCCGCCAACATCATCCTGGCCCAGGAGTTCGCCGAGCGCTTCGACGGCTTCTCCATCGGCAGCAACGACCTCACTCAACTCACCCTGGGGGTCGACCGCGACTCCGAAGCCCTCGCCCATGTCTTCGACGAGAACGATCCCGCAGTCACCCGCAGTATCGAACTCCTTGTCCATCGCGCCCGGTCCGTCGGTCGAACGGTAGGCCTGTGCGGCCAACGCCCCAGCGACGACCCCGCGTTCACCGAACTGCTGGTCGTGGCCGGCATCGACTCGATCTCCGTGGCGCCGGACAGTTTCGCGGCGGTCAAGCAGCACGTGGCCGCCGCCGAACTCAAGCGGTACGGGCCGCGCTGAGCTGTCCCCACCGAGCCCCATGCCGTCCCATGGATGAGAGGGAGGCCATGTCGGATACGTAGCCACAACGGGGAGGAACAGCCGCAGCCCTGTCCGAGGTCACCCAGGTCGGGCACGCGGGGTGTGCCGAACAGGGCGGAGGGACGACATGCTCAGGGCTCACCTGGAGAAGGGCCCGCTACGACGATTGTTCGGCCGCCGTTCGAATGAACTGTGGCGTGCAGCCGACCGCATGCGGAGCCGCTGGATCATTGCCTTCGCGCTCGCTCCGATCCTCGCCGTGCTCTGCGCGGTGGCCATCGGGATGGCTGTATGGAACACCGAAATCACTGGCGCCCACGCGGAATCCCTGCATCGGCACAGGGTCTCGGCGACGACGGTCGGTGAGACCGTCCGGGCGCCCCCTGAGCCGTCCAACGGCGTCCGGACGGCAACGGCCCAGACCGTCTGGGAGTACCCCTCTTCCCACCGGCACAGGGACAGGGTCCCGGTCCCGGCCGACACCCCTGTGGGCGGGACCGTCGTGGTCTGGGTGGATGACGCGGGCCGGGAGACGGCGGCTCCTCCCTCCGGCAGCGAACTCGCCTCCACTGCCGTTGCCGCGGGGGTCGCTGCCTTCGCGGTATTCGCCCTCTCCGCAGGGGGAGTTGTCCGGCTCGGGCTCCGTCGCGTCGATGCGCGCAGCCTGGCCGAGTGGGGCCGGGAATGGGAGCTCGTCGAGCCCCACTGGTCCGGCCGGGAGCGCCGGGGACCGGGAGCCGAAGAAGACTGAAGCCCCGGTCCCGTCCTGGAGGCGGACACCACCACCAGCACGCTCGCCGGCCACGGCACCGCCGCTGCGGCACCCCCACAGGGACATGCCGGACACCGGCGACGAAATCCCGACGCGCACCGTGGAGGACCTGGGCGGACGCGTGAAGCGAACGGCCTACAAGGACAAGCAGGCCGCCGGGGGCATGTACGGCTAGGGGTGTGCGATCGCGGCATCGCGCAGGAACGCCTCTGCACACCCGGAGCGCATCTCGGCACTGGTGACGGGCGCGAGGTCACGGGCGGAGGACCACTCCTCGGCGTGGACGAGATGGAGCTGAACCTCGCGCAGGAGCGCTTCCTGAGCGGCCCCGTGGGCTGCCGCCATACTCTCCGCCGAGCTGTCGAGGCCGACAGCGACGAGTCCGTTCAGCTTGGTCATTCTCATGCCTCTCCGACGGGGTCCGGCCTGTGATCGGGAATACTTGGCCGCCATGTCGCGGCGGCACGGCGGGGATGCATCGGTCATGGGACGGGAGCGGACCAGCGCGACGACTGCGAGCAGCGCGGGCCCGCCGCCACCTCGTCGCACGCCCTTCACCGCACCGATCGAGAAGCCGGTCACGAGGTAGCCGGCGTACCGGGCTCCGCTCGACGTCGGCTGCGAACACGAACGAGAAGAATGCGTTCACGCTCCACGCGACCAGCCTGAGCCACCGTGTCCCGGCGGTGTCTTCGAAGGCGGCGTTCTGAGGGACGGCGATGGCCTCTCGGGTCATCAACGCGTTTGCTTCTCGATGCCTCACCGCCTTCTCCTACCGCCCGGTGGCCTTCGATGAGCTGATCGACATGTCGTTGTGCCCGTGGTTGAGCCGATTGACCGCGTCCACCACTCCGTCGGGGCTCCCGCACAGCTGCGTCACGACGGGCACCAGGCCGTGCCGTTCCACTGTGCCGATGACGGACACCACACCCGTCGATGACCTCGACGGCCGGAGCCGAAGGCCTGAGCCGCAGTGCGCGGGTCGGCACGTCTTCCCGGATCGCTTGCGCTATTTCGACATCACGTCTGTGGAGCAGGTCCGCTTCCGACGCGATGCCCACAGGCCGTTCGATGATCCGCCCAATCCCACGAGCGCGACCGGGGGAGATGAGCAGAGCGGCCGTCGACGCACGATAATCAGACGTGGACGAGAAGAACACTTCCCGGCCGATCGCCGGGCGTCCCTCGCTGAACGCGGAGAAGACGGCCTTGTCGGCGAGCAGGGTCTCGACATCGAGGAGCCCCATGTGGCATCCACACCTGGCATCCGACGCTGTCACAGCGTTCCACACGGAGGTGAAGGACCCGGGACCGACCTGACCTGCCCCGAACGTGTGGATGCCTTTCTCCGCCATGAACCGGGAACTACCGCCCTTCGGAGCCTGAGCGGTCCATAAGGGCGGGGGAACCGAAGCGCCAGCCTGAGTGCACGGACTCTTGGTGGCGCTTCGAGGAGGAATTATGGAAGGCACCACGAACAACACGGGGCCGGGCTTCGTCGTAGTCGGCGTCGACGGATCTGACCCGGCATGCCGGGCTGCGCTGTGGGCGGCTGCCGAGGCCTCGCGCCGTGATCGCCCGCTGCACATCGTGTACGGGTCCGACACGGATGGCCGAGCCCTCTACGTCTCGGCAGAGAGCATCGAACACGTCCGCCAGGCAGGCCGGGAGCTGCTGGGCGCCACCGCCGACGTGGTATCGGGCCGGTTCCCCGGCCTGAGTGTCGACACCGAGTACAGCCGCAGCGCACCCGTCCCGACCCTCCACAGGTCCGCAGGCCTCCACGGCACTATCGTGGTGGGTAACCGCGGCGCGGGCGGGTTCGGCTCGCTCCTGCTCGGTTCGGTCGGGCTGAAGGTCGCAGCGGGCGCGCGGACGCCCGTCATCGTGGTGAGAGGTGCCGACAACCGAACGGAGACGGGCGCGGTGCTGGCGGCCGTCCGCGATGAACACGACCTGGAATCCGCCCTGTATGCCGCACGTGAGGCCGAACTCCGCAACGGCTCTCTGCGGCTGCTCCACGTGTGGAACATCCTGCAGTCCGTCGGCAACGTCGTGACGCTTCTCGACGACGTGGACCAGATCGCCGGCCTGCACGTCCATCACCTGAATGCCGTCGGGGAGCAGGTCCGGCAGGAATTCCCGGACCTCACCGTGCGGGTGGACGCGGAGAAGAGCGTCTCCGTGGCCGGTGTCCTGGTCGAGGCCTCGCGCCACGTGGACCTGCTGGTCATGGGCGGCCGACGGTCCCCCAGTTACCTCGGATCCACTCTCGGGCGCACAACACACAGCCTGATCCACCATGCCCAATGCCCAGTGCAGCTCATTCCGCGCACCAATCACGAGCATGGGAGCCGGTCGTGACGGAGGTGGCCGACCATGACGGCGTCGGGACTCGCTCCGTTCACGAGGGAGACGGGACGAAAGGAACAGGATCAGCCAGGGACGACGAGTACCGGTCGGTGGCTGTACTTGACCATCCGGTGACTGACCGAGCCGGTGAGTAGCTTGTGTGCGACTCCGGCCAGGCCGGTGCTGGGTGACCCGATGACGGTCCAGCAGGCGTCGTACCGGTCGCCCACCGCATCGATCCGGGCCACCGGGTCGCCGGTCTCGTTGGTGTATGTCCACTCGCCGGTGAAGGGCTCCATGAGTTCGTCCACCGAGGCGTGTTCCCTGTCGAGTTCCTCCTGGACCGATTGCAGTTCCGAGCCGTCGAGGTCCGGGTCCACGGGGTAGTCGGCCAGCGAAATCACATGCACGATGTGCAACCGCGCGCCGAAGTGTTCGGCCAGGTGCAGGGCATACTTCAGTGCCCTGTCGCTGTAGGGAGAGCGGTCGTAGGCGAGAACCAGTTCTTCGTAGTCGCCTTGGACGGCCTTCGTCGCAGATGAGGTCATGACCGGGACCTCCCGGCTCTCGTGCAGGCTGAAAACAGCCTCCCTCCAGCGTCTCTCCACTGCGCAGGTTTCCGCAAACCGGCTCCGCATGCGTACCCAGGACTCGGGGCCGGCTCGCAACCGACCGTGCTGCGCGAAGGAATCAGCGGCAGCGCGTACTCTTCCGCCCGAACGAACGACACTTTCGGGAGGCGCTCTCCAGGTCTGTCCGTAAGGCCTGGCGGGCGCACGACGCCGGCTACGGCACTCGCCGCGTTGTCGGAACGCCCGCACAGGCCCAGTATGCGTATGTGCATCTGCCTTGCGATGCGCCGCATCTGACGCCGCGCGCTGATCCGTCACGGTCACGGGACAGCCCTTAGCCGGGCTCCATGTAGGGCCGGCGGTAGACCGGAGCCCGGCCGGAGGCGGGCGGATGCACGGCCCTCAGAGCCTGGGCGACCGCGGCATCCAGGGAGCCGCTGCTGTCGACCCTGACGGCCTCGGTCCACGGTGGTTCCGTCTCCGCCATGGCGGTGGCCACGTCGAGGCCGGCGTCCGATGCCCCAGGGGCGCGGTTGTCCAGACGGGAGGCCGAAATGTCGTCCGGTACCTGGCAGTGCAGGGCCACGAGGTCGGCACTCGTGCGTTCCGCGGTGAGCCGGGCGGCTTCGCGCTGTTCCTCGTGTGACCAGGTTGCGTCCAGGACGACGGACTCGCCGCAGGACAGGAGGCCGGAGGCGCGGTCGAGCAGTGCGGCATACGTCCTCGCGGTCCACTCGGGTGAGTACAGGCCTTCGCCGTACGGGGCGGCGGCGGGCCGGTCCACCGGGATGCCCGCGAGTTCTTTGCGGAGGCGGTCGCTGCTGAGAAGCGTGATGCCGAGACGGTCGGCAAGCGCGCCGGAGAGTGTGGACTTACCGCTGCCGGGGAGCCCGCCGACGAGGGTGAGCCCGACAGCAGCGGTGCGCAGATGGCGCAGGGCTGTCGCGATCAGCCGCCGCGCGGCGGCGTCTGCACCCGGCGCGCCTTGGTGGGCCTGGATCAGGGAGACCTTGGCGCGGACGAATGCGCGGTACGCGACGTAGTGGTGGCGAAGGGAGGGCGGCGCGGAGTCGCCGGAGTACTCACTGTACTGGGCGAGGAAGAACCCGGCGGCCTCCGGGGCGTCGAGCTGTTCCAAGTCCATGGCGAGGAAAGCGGCGTCGTCGAGGCCGTCGACGTAGCGGAGGTGGTCATCGAACTCCAGACAGTCCAGGACACGCGGGCCGTCATCGAGGCAGAAGATGTCGTCGGCGAGCAGGTCTCCGTGGCCGTCCACCATCCGGCCCCGGTCGACACGCATGGCGAACAGCTGCTCTCGGCCGGCGAGATATCGGCGTACCAGCCGTTCGATCTCCTCCACGCCCTCGGGCGCGGGGCCGCTGTCGGTCAGAGCCCGGACCTGGGCGAAACTCGCTTCCCATCGTGCCGACAGCGCGTCCCGCGTGCCCTGGGCATCCACGTCCGGACTCCGCGGCGCGTCCGCGTGGTGGGCGGCGAGCAGCCGGGCTACATCCCTCAGGGCATCGTTGACGGCCGCGCCTTCCCGTACGAGCCGGGACAGGCGGCGTTCCGCCGGCATCCGGCGCATCGCGACGAGAGGTTCGGGTGCTGCGTGTGGGACGCGGATTTCGCCCACGCCCAGGTAGACATCGGGGGCGAAGCGACGGTTGAGCGCGACTTCCCGCTCGCATGCGGTCAGACGTGCTTCCACGGTGGTGTAGTCCAGGAACCTGAGGTCGACCGGCTTCTTCAGTTTGTAGGCGCGGTCGCCGACGAAGAACACGATGGCTGTGTGGGTTTCGCACACCTCGGCCCGCGGGAGCGACCGTATGCCGGGGTCCGTGCCGCTCCGCAGGGCGGACGCATCGGCCTGATGCGCCGACGTGGTCTGCTCCCCGGCGTGGCTGGGCTCAGTCATGGGGGATGAGGGAGACAGGGCACCGCGCGTGGTGCAAGGTGGCGTGGGCTACCGGGCAACCCATACGAGGGTCCGGGGCGGGACGGCGCCTGCGCCGGCCGACGACCGGCCGCGCGGTTGCCGCGGCGGCCCGCGCGACAGCCTCGGCCGGGCTTTCGAGACGTGCAGTCTCCACCTGCACGTCCGGGCCGGTCCGGAGGCAAGGGCCCCGCCCGGATGCTTCTGCGTCTCCTGAACGGTCTCGTCGGTGATGGCGCGGTTCACGTACAGGGGAACACAGGCATGCAGCGGCGTGCTTCGGCCAAGCACAGTCCGGAGGAACACGCCGCGCGCCGCGGTGGCCTCGGAGGCGAAAGAGAGGTGGCCGCCACCGGGACCGTTGAGTGTCAAGTCCTTCTGCGCGTTCCCCAGCCCGTGCCGGCGCCAATGGTCGCTCGACCCATGCCACGACAGGCAGAGTGCTGTCGCTCAGGAGGTAGCTCGCGACAACCTCCAGCCCCCGCCAACCACGTACGAGCGTTTCGGACGCCGATGCCGCCTCCAGCAGAGCCTCCTGGGCGTCGTCGACGCCCGGGCCACCGATCACGGAGAGGCCGCAGTGCCGTGCCTGGAGCTGGGCCGGCACCGGCATGGGCCACGCGGGCAGCGGGCGCACCGTGGCTGTGCGGCGCTCATCTTCGTCGGCGGCCCGATGAGCTGCGGCCAGGCTCTCGGGTGACCCGCCGCGCCCCACTGTGACGACTGACTCCATGACGCCCGCCTCCGTCTCGTACGAAGCTGGTGAGATGTCTGTATCTGCGCGCTGAGGCGCGACTACCTCACTCGAGGAGTACCGCAAAGCGCCCCGCGGGGCAGGTCACAGCGTCAAACGGGTGTGTCGTCAGGAGGGGCCGAGATCATTGATGATCCGTCGCCCCGTGATCCGATGGGGAGTGATCGCCAACCAGATCGGACGGTCCTCTCCCGCCCACGCCAGCCCCGGTGCCGCGGCCTCCAGCGCCCGTACCTCTGCCGCGTCCGTGACAAAGCGGCCCTGGCCAACGACCAGGACGCTCCATCCCCGGCGGAAGGCGTCGTCGATGCGGTCTACCTCGAAACAGACCTCCCGCACCCCGGCGGACGAGGGTGCGGCGCCGAGCGCGGTCCGGTAGAAGATCTCACCGTTGGAAACGATGTAGTTCACGGGTGCGATCACTGGGCCGTCGGGGGTGTCGGTGGCAACCCGCCCCACTCCGCCCTGGGACAGCAGCGCGCGGGATTCGTCCTCGTCGAGTACGCGCAGGGCGGCGCCGGTGGGCGCGGAGCCACGGCCAGGTGGCTCGTCCGCTGTCCTCCCGGTCAGTTCGTCGACGGTGGTATCCAGCGCCTCGGCGAGGCGGAGTGTCACACCGATCCCGGGGGAGCCGCCCTGTTCCTCCAGGTACTCGATGTAGTTCTCCACAGCTCCGCTCCGATCCGCCACCTCCGCGCGGGTGAGTCCCAGTTCCTCACGCCGCGTGTACAGCCGTCTGCCGAAATCGTTCCGATGCCGGGGCGCTGGCCTCTCCATGGCGGTTCTCTTTCTGTTCAGGTCGGCACGACGGCGTCGTGCGAACTGTCGTCGAGAACCACTGTGAGGGCGTCGGGTGTCGGTGGCACCTGAACACGTCGTGCGTCTCCTCCATCCGGCCCACGGCATGGGTGACCGGTCCGATAGGGCCGACGAGCGATGAGTGCCGGATACGCCGGCCGACCACCAGCAGGGAAGCGTCACGAGCCGCTTCCACAAGGTGGTTCACCGCGCTGCCGTGTTGGGATTCCTCTACGACAGCAGCCCCGTCGAAGGCGAAGGCGATCAGCTTGTCGTCGGGGGAGTTCGCGGCGAGGCCGAGGAGCACGGGCCGGTACCGCGTTCCGTTCGGGTCCTGTGGCAGCCCATCGCCGTCCGGCTCCGGCCCCCGGACCAGGACAACAGGGAGCTCTGCTCGGGCGACCACCGTCAGCCCCACGGAGCCGGCCCAGAAGCCACCGAATCTGCTCAGCCCCCGCGAACCAAGAACCAGAAGGGCAGCGCCTTCCGCCACTTGAAGAAGCACCTCCCCGGGCCGACCGGTGAGCTGTTCCTCGACGACTTCGAGCTCAGGGGGGCTCTGCCACAGTTCCCGGCCGCGTCCCGCGGGACACGCTCCGACCACTGACGCCGGGTTTCGTCACCCCTGAGCGGAACCTGGCCGAGGCGGACCGGTTCCCAGACGCTCACCAGCTTCAGTGGCAGACGGCGCAGGCTCGCCCCCTGGCCGCCCAGTGGGCAGCCGCGAGGCTCTCTTCGGCCTGTCCATGGCCGAACTCCTGAGCCGGGTCGTCCGACCGTACGACGCCGTCGATGGCCCCGTGGCCGGCCTGCCCGCCGTGCACGCGGCAAGCCTCTCGGACGGCGAAACCGGGGTGAGCCCGGACGGAAACCGGGGGCGGCCCTGAGTTCCGGCGCCGACGGACGTCAGTCGGGCACCAGTACGGCGGCACCGTTCACCCGGTCGGCCGCCAGATCGGCGAGCGCCCGGTCGGCCCGGCTCAAGGGGTAGGGGCTCACGGTGACCCGGATACCGATACGCTCGGCCAGCGTCAGGAAGTCCCGCCCGTCCTGGCGGGTGTTGGAGGTGACGCTGCGCAGATTTCGCTCCTGGAACAGATGGCGCTGATAGTTCAGCACCGGGATGTCGGAAAGGTGGATGCCTGCGACAGCGAGGGTGCCCGACCGGTCCAGGGCCTCCAGCGCCACCGGGACGAGTTCACCCACCGGGGCGAAGAGGATCGCCGAGTCCAATGGCTCAGGCGGCTGGTCGTCGGCGCCACCCGCCGAAGCCGCTCCGAGTTCCAGGGCGAGCGTTCGTGCCGGCGCCGACCGGGTCAGCACATGAACCGTGGCGCCCTCGGCGAGGGCCACCTGGGCCGCCAGATGGGCCGACGCGCCGAAGCCGTAGATACCCAGCCGCCCGCCCTCGGGCAATGCGCTGCGCCGAAGTGCCCGGAAGCCGATGATGCCTGCGCACAGGAGAGGCGCGAGCAGCTCCGGGTCCCGGTCCTTCGGCAGCCGGTAGGCGAACGCCTCCGGAACCACGGCCGTCTCGGCGAAGCCGCCGTCCGAGTCCCATCCCGTATAGAGGGACCGCGGGCAGAGGTTTTCCTGACCGGCCCGGCAGTACCGGCAACTCCCGCAGGTGCCGCGCAGCCATGCTCCTCCTGCCCGGTCCCCGACGCGGAACAGGCCAACCCCTTCGCCCACGGCCTCGACCCGGCCCACGATCTCATGACCGGGAATCGTGGACGGGTGGTGTGGCGTGAGGTCCCCCTCGGCGAGGTGCAGATCCGTACGGCACACCCCGCACGCTTCCACCCGCAGCAGCAGCTCACCCTGGCCAGGTGCCGACGTCCCCCGCCGGACACGTTCCAATGGCCCGGCATCGATCGGCCCCGGTGTCCTCACGGCCCAGCCACTGTGCGTGACAGGCGCGGATGCGGAAACAGTCATGTTTCAAGCCTGCGGCGAATGAGTGGACAGGGCAAACCGCCCGGTCGTATGTCCGGAGGGCTGAATCGCAGAGAGTCCCCCGGGCCGGGAATTCACCTGGCTCATCGCGCCGCTCCGTGGCATTTGATTCTCTGCAAACCCCTTGGCCAGAGCTCCTGAAACGATCTTTGTCGATGTTTGGGGTCGAGTTTCACGGTCTGACCATTCGGCCGTTCGCGGGGTGCGGATGATCGGCCATGGGTGGTGAACGCCGACTTGTGGCGATGGTCGAGCCGTTCTTGCCTCAAGTCCTGCCGTCGTCAACCCGGTTGGGTCAGTCGAACAAGGCATGGTCACAAGAACGTGAGTGCGTGTAAGCGAAAGTCTCGAATCGGAGAAAGCGGGAACTGTGTCTGAGGTATCTGAACGCCCCAGCATCAATGTGGGTAACAGTGAAGATTTTTGGTGGGGGCAGGTCGAGGTGGTACGGGCGGGTGTCACGTTCGACGGCAAGGCGTGCTTCTGGCTGCGCGGAGAGTCGGGGGGAATCAAAGTCGGTGCATGGTTCTACGGTGACTGCCCTGACATGGCGCAGGTGGGCTTGGAAGCCATCGCCGGCGGCAAGAAAGCGGAGGTCGGACTCGAGGACCACAAGGCAAACTCCAAAGTCAACGTGATCCTCCTCGTTCCTTGACTTCTCAAAGCCGTCAGGTCTCACGCCGTGAGGCCCCGGCGAGCCATCCTCTTGACCCGGCGGTGGTCCTTGGACGTGCGGGTCGCAGGTTCACATCCTGTCGTCCCGACAGCGGATGTCGCATGTCGGAGGCCGTTCTCTCACTGAGTGGGAGGGCGGTCTTTTCCGTGTCCGGGGGCGAAGGCCGCGGTCCCCGCTCCGCGCGCCCCCACGGAGCCGGTTCACGGCGGGCCCGCGGTCCCTTCCCCGGTGAGCCCAACTGAACGCGCCCGTGCCGGGGAGACGTGTATCCAATGGGTGGGGGAGCGGTCCTTCTCCGCAGCCGCCCCTGGGAGCGCCATGAGTCTGCCGTACGAGCCGCCGGACGACGCCCGCGGGACGCTGCCGCGCCGGGCGGGCGGTTTCCGTGCCGGACGGGCCGCGCGGAGTGCCGTCACGGCCGTACTGATCACGCTCGCGTGCCTGCTCGTGCCGGTCTCGCTGCTCACGGTCTGGGTGCACGGCATCGTTCTCGACAGCGACCGGTACGTGTCCATGGTCTCCCCGCTCGCGACGGACCCGGCGATCGAGGAGGCCGCCGTGCGCCGGATCACCGCGGCCGCCGACGTGCGCGTGGACGGGGCACGGGTGACGGCGGACCTGGGGGCCTGGCTGGAGGCCCAGGGGCTGCCGCCCCGTGTCGCCACGGCGGTCGAGGCGCTGGGACCCCAGCTGGACGAGGCCGTGGACCGGGCGGTCGCCAAGGTGGCGACCCGCTTCGTCCGGAGCGACAGGTTCGAGGCGATCTGGACCGGGGCGAACCGTGCCGCGCACTCCTCCGTGGTCCATGCGCTGACGGGGGAGGGCCGCGGTGCCGTGGAGGTCGAGGGCGGGACCGTCACCCTGGACATCGGCGCCGCCGTCGAGCGGGTCAAACAGGACCTCGTTCACGCGGGTCTCTCCCCGGCCGAGAGGATTCCCGAGGTCGACAAGCGGATGGTCCTGTTCCAGTCCGACGAACTGGAGAAGACCAGAAACGCCGTCCGCCTGCTCGACGCCGTCGGCAACTGGCTGCCCGTGCTGACGGTGATCCTGGGCGCGGGCGGAGTGCTGCTGGCCCGTCGCCGTCGCCGTGCGCTGGTGACCACGGCGCTGTGCGCGGCGGCGGCCTGCCTTGTCCTCGCCGTCGCTCTGGCCGTCGCGCGCCGCTACTACCTCGACCACCTTCCGGCACAGGTCCAGTCACGGGAGGCCGCGGCGGCCGTCTTCGACACGCTGGTGCGCTTCCTGAAGGACAGCGTCGGCACCGCCCTCGTTCTCGCGGTCGTCGTGGCGCTCGGCGCCTATCTGTCCGGCACCGGCCGCCTGCCGCGCGGCGTGCGGGGAACGGTGGAACGCGCGGCCGACTCCGTGGCCGGCCTGTGTGCCGCCCACGACATCCGTACCGGCCGTGCCGGAACATGGGTCCTGGCCCATCGCCGCGAGGTCACTCTCGGTGTGCTGGCCGTCATCGCGCTCGTGTTCGCGCTGTGGAACCGCCCGACCGTCCTGACCGTCCTGTCGTTCACCCTGATCCTGCTGGCCGTGCTGGCCCTCATCACCCTGCTGGCGGCCGGCGGCAGGGTGGAGGCCCGCCGGGAGCCCGTGGGCGGACCGTGACGGAGAGCGGGGTGCGGTCGCCCCGTGTCCCTCGGCCGGAGCGGCGCCCCGCGTTCCTCAGCCGGAGCGCGCGGGGACCCGGCCGCTCCTGACCGCCTTGAGGAGCGCGCGGTGATCGCGTTCGTTCTGGTCGGCGTAGCTCTCGGCGAACAAGGCCAGGGCGCGGTCGAAGACATCGCCCCCGCCGAGATACGCGGCGATGGCGATCCTGTCGCCCGACCTGGCATGGGCGCGGGCGAGCGTGGAACCGCAGAGTTCACCGAACAGGCGCATGTCCCGCGGAGACATCAGCGAGGGTTCCGCGACGAACTTCCAGTCACGCAGCTGACGGATGTAGAAGTCGCGTTCCGTGCCGTCCATGCCCAGCGTCCGCTCCCAGCCGAGGAAGATGTCGCTCGCCGCCTGCATCAGACGCTGTCCGGCGACCACCCGCTCGCCCTGAGTGGCGAAATCGCTGCTGCCGAGGTGCGGTGAGAGGACGGAGGCACCGGCTTCCTTGGCCTGGAGGAACAGGGGGTCGTCGCCGTCGCGCCCGAGCAGGAGGACGATCCAGCACCGGGTGCCCACGCTGCCGACACCCACCACCTTGCGTGCCATGTCCACCGGGGTGAACTCCGCGCACAGATGCTGCCGGTCGGTGGGAAGGCTCTGCCGGTACCGGTGCAGCAGGCCGCGGATTTCCTCCTCCATCCGCGCGCCCTCCGCCTCCGGGAGCAGATCGGCGAGCGGGGTGATGACGGGCGGAGCCGCCGTGATGCGCCGTTCACCGTCGGCCAGGGACGTGAGTTTCCCGAAGGCCTGGAGGCTGTCGCGGGTCCTGGCCTTGGCCAGGGAACGGGCCAGCCGCTTGCGTCCGCTGCCGCGCAGGTGCTTCGAGGCGAGAGCGGTGAGCGAGGCGGCGTCGGCGCGCGAATACCAGACGTCGAGCGTGCGCATGCTGGCGAAGCGGCGCATGTGCTCGCGGTACGACTTCACGGTGGAGCGGACGATCATGCGCCGTTGGGCGGCGGAGAAGCCGTTCTCGCGGCCCGCGATGGCGAGGCTGGCTGCCAGGCGCTTCACGTCCCACTCCCACGGACCGGGGAGGGTTTCGTCGAAGTCGTTGATGTCGAAGAGGAGTTGGCGCTCCGGCGAGGCCAGCAGCCGGAAGTTCAGCATGTGCGCGTCGCCGCAGAGCTGGGCACGGATGCCCGAGTCCGACGTCGAGGCGAGATCTCCTGCCATGATCGCCGCCGCTCCCCGGTAGAAGCGGAAAGGGGACTCCGACATGCGGCCGTATCGCAGCGGGACCAGTTCCGGCAGCCTGGTCGCGGACTGCCGCTCGATGACGTCGACCGGGTCGGGCCGGTGGCGGGAGGGGGAGTAGTCGCCGTGCGAGGACCTCGGCGCCCGCCTGCGGGCCGCCCGGCCACGGGCCGCCCGTTCCCGAGGTGAACTCTGTACCCGTCGGGTCGCTGACATGGGTTCGCGCTTCATTCGCCGTCTCCTGACGCGCGCCTGCCCGCGTGCGGCCGCGTCTTCGGCTGTGGCGTACGCACCGGATGCGCGCTTCCCATCCAGCAAACCGCAGATCACGGCGCACGGCATGTCGGGCCGAAGCCGTCGGGGGAGGATCGCGGCCCGTCGCGACGGGCGCGAGCCGGGGCACGGCCGGAGGGCGGGGTGCCACTCGCGGGACCGGGGCCGGCGGTCCAGGCGCGCGAGGAGGGCTTTGACGATGTGTACGGCCGTTGTTCACGACGTCGTCGCGGCCTCTTCCCTTCTGCCCGGTCCTCTTGGAACATTCTGCTCGCTTCTGTTCCCTCACCCCAAGAGGCCCCACACTCATGGCTGATCTCAATCGCCGTCGCTTCCTCCAACTCGCGGGTGCCACAGCGGGATTCGCCGCGCTGTCGAGCAGCATCGACCGGGCCGCCGCGATCCCCGCACACCGCGGCTCCGGCACGATCCAGGACGTCGAGCACATCGTCGTGCTGATGCAGGAGAACCGGTCCTTCGATCACTACTTCGGCGCGCTGAAGGGCGTACGGGGGTTCGGGGACCCGCGCCCGGTGACGCTCCCCGGCGGTTCGTCGGTCTGGCACCAGGCGGACGGGGCCGGCAAGGAGACCCTGCCGTTCCACCCGACGGCCGATGACCTGGGAATGCAGTTCCTCCAGGGCCTCAACCACGACTGGGCGGGCGGCCACCAGGCGTACAACGGCGGCCGCTACGACCGGTGGATACCCGCGAAGACACCGACGACGATGGCCTACCTCACGCGCGAGGACATCCCCTTCCACTACGCGCTCGCCGACCGGTTCACCGTCTGCGACGCCTACCACTGCTCGTTCATCGGGGCCACCGACCCGAACCGCTACTACATGTGGACGGGGTACACCGGGAACGACGGGACCGGCGGCGGTCCGGTGCTCGGCAACGAGGAGAAGGGGTACGGCTGGACCACCTACCCCGAACGGCTGGAGGCGGCCGGAATCTCCTGGAAGATCTACCAGGACATCGGCGACGGCCTCGACGCCGCCGGGAGCTGGGGCTGGATCGACGACGCCTACCGCGGCAACTACGGGGACAACTCCCTGCTCTACTTCAACACCTACCGCGACGCCCGCCCCGGCGACCCGCTCCACGACAAGGCGCGCACCGGTACGAATGTCAAGGCGGGCGACGGCTACTTCGACGAGCTCACGGCGGACGTGCAGGCCGGGAGGCTGCCGAAGATCTCCTGGGTCGCCGCTCCGGAGGCCTTCTCCGAGCACGCCAACTTCCCTTCGAACTACGGCGCCTGGTACATCGCGCGGATGCTGGACGCGCTGACGTCCAACCCCGAGGTGTGGAGCCGCACCGCCCTGTTCATCACCTACGACGAGAACGACGGGTTCTTCGACCACGTCGTGCCGCCCTATCCGCCGTCCTCCGCCGCACAGGGCCTGTCCACCGTCGACGTCGCCCCGGACCTCTACCGGGGCGGTGTCGCGTACGCGGCCGGTGCCTACGGACTCGGCCCGCGCGTCCCCATGCTCGTCGTCTCCCCCTGGAGCACCGGAGGCTATGTCTGCTCCGAGGTGTTCGACCACACCTCGATCCTCCGGTTCATGGAGCGGCGCTTCGGGGTGCGCGAGCCGAACATCTCCCCGTGGCGGCGTGCCATCTGCGGCGACCTCACCTCGGCCTTCGACTTCGGCGCGAAGGACACGGCCCCCGCAGCGCTGCCCGACACCTCCGGCTACGCGCCGCCGGACCACGACCGCCACCCCGACTACCGGCCCACACCGCCCGGAGTCGGCAGCATGCCCAAGCAGGAAGCGGGCGCGCGCCCGGCCAGGCCGCTGCCCTACGCGCCGTACGTCGACGGCGCGGTCAGCGTGGGCGACGGCCGCATCGCCCTGACCTTCAGCCCCGGTACGGCGGCCGGGGCGCAGTTCTACGTCACCTCGGCGAACCGCACCGACGCCCCGTGGACCTATACCGCGGAGGCGGGCCGTACGGTCTCCGACACCTGGAACTCCGCCTACTCGAAGGGCACGCACGACCTCACGGTGCACGGCCCGAACGGTTTCCTGCGGACGTTCAGGTGTCCGGCGAAGACCGCCGGACCCGAGGTGACGGCCCGCCACAACGCCGGCACGGGCAACCTGGATCTGACGCTCACCAACGCCGGGAGCGCGGAGGCGAGGCTCACGGTCGTCAACGCCTACGGCGGCCGGCCGCCGCTGACGGTCACGGTGGGACCGGGGGCGACGGTCCGCCACACCGTGGACCTGAGCGCCTCCCGGCGCTGGTACGACGTGTCCGTCGACGCGGGTGCGGGCACCGGCTTCCTGCGGCGCTTCGCCGGCCATGTGGAGACCGGCGAGCCGGGCGTCAGCGACCCGGCGACGCTCACCGTCTGACCGGTGCCGCCCGGCCGGTGGTGTTCACGGCACTGTGACCGTGAACGCCACCGGCCGGGTGTCCCGGTCAGGCGGTCCGGCCGGTGCCCGCTCCGCCGGCAGCCGCCTTGATGCCCTTGGTGATGTCGTCCAGGACGGAGAGCTCCGGCGCCCCGGCGTTGACGTCGAAGCCGGAGCGGACGACGATCAGCATGTCCTTGGAGGCGGGGGAGGGGAAGGCCAGCGACTCGACGTACCCGTCGTCGCCCTTCTCCGTCACCACCTTCCAGCGCACCGCGTAGCCCTTCTGGCCGGCCACGGTGACCGGCTCGGACTTGAGCTGTTCGTGCGAGGTGATGCCTCCGTAGATCTTCTCGCCGTACGACTCCTCGGCGTTGACCGCGATGTCCTTCTTGGCCGCGGCCTCCGCCGTGGTCGCGTCGAGCTTCAGGGCGACCGCCGGGGCGGAGAACACACCGCCGCGCACGCACTTCTCGCCCGAGTTCCCCGGGCAGGCGTACTCACCGGTGGTGAGCCCGGCTCCGACGGTGCCCGACCTGCCGGTCCAGCCCTTGGGCACCGGGAGGCTGATGCCGCTGGCCAGATCCGTCGCGTACCCCTTCTCGGTCGGCGGGATCTGCCCGTCGGGGCCCTGGCCGCCGTTCCCGTTCCCGCCGCCGTCCCCGCCGTTCCCGTCCGGTGCGCCGGGCCGCCCCGGGCTGCCGGACGGTGCGGGCTGCGGTGCGGTGGCGGCGGTGTCCGGCCGGTTGTCGCCGTCCTCCTGGAGCAGAAACACACCGCCCCCGATGGCCGCGAGCACCACCACGCCGACCGTCGCGCCGACGGCGACACGCGTCCGGCGCCGCCGGATCGCCGCGGGCGGCACACGGAGGTGCTCGGTCCACCGGGTCCCGTCCCACCAGCGTTCCTGGGCGGGGCCAATTCCTGAATGCCCGGGGTCTGGATGCCAACCGGGCGGGCTCATCTGGGTCACGGTGTGCACCGTATGCGTACTGAGTGAGAATCACATGAACCATCGGCACACGAATTCTCGGCGCACGGACGTGGCGCGCCGTGCCGCTCGCACGCGTCGCGGGCCGGCAGCGGACCTCGGAGAGCCGTCAGGGCTCGATCAGACCGGCACGGATCGCATAGCGGGTGAGTTCCAGACGGTCGCGCAGGCCGAGCTTGTGGAGCAGGTTCGCGCGGTGCCGCTCGACGGTCTTGACGCTGATGACGAGGAGTCGGGCGATCTCCTTCGACGAGTGGCCCTCGGCCACCAGCTTGAGGATCTCCTCCTCGCGTTCGGTGATGGCGCGGGCCGGGAGGCCGTCCCCCTCCCTCGCCCGTTCGAGGAAGTGCCGGATCAGCGCGGTGACCGCACCGGGGTAGAGGAACGGCTCGTCGCGCATCGCGGCCCGGCAGGCTTCCACCAGGTCCCGGTCGGCGACGGACTTCAGTACATAGCCCGCCGCTCCCGCCTTGAGCGCTTCGAAGAAGTACTGCTCGTTGTCGTACATCGTCAGCATGAGGATGCGCAGTTCCGGCTGGACCCGGGACAGCTCGCGCGCCGCCTGGAGCCCGGTCAGGCGGGGCATCGCGATATCGAGGATGGCCAGGTCCGGCCGCTCGGCGCGGGCCATCTCGACGGCCTCGGCGCCGTCGCCCGCCTCGGCGACCACCTGGAGGTCCGGTTCACTGTCCAGGATGAGGCGGACACCGCGGCGGACCAGGGCGTGGTCGTCGGCGAGCAGGATGCGGGTTCGGCGCGCCCCTTCCGCCGGGGCGACGGGGGAGGTGGCGGCCGGACCGGGGGAGGCGGGCGGGTACGAGGACATGGGCATGGTCACCGGCTTTCGTTCCGGATGGGCACATCGAGGCGTATCTCGGTGCCTTGCTGGGGGCCGCCGCCGAGGTGGAGTGCGGCGCCGATGAGCAGGGCGCGTTCGCGCATCCCGCGCAGCCCCCCGCCCTCGGGGGCGTCACCGAGTCCCCGGCCGTCGTCGCGGACGCACAGTTCCACCCCGCCCCCGCTGCGGCGCAGCGAGAGCTCCAGACGCGTGGCGCCGGAGTGGCGGACCGTATTGGTGAGGCACTCCTGGGCGATGCGGTACACGACGAGTTCGGCCTCGGCCCCAGTTCGGGCAGGTCCTTCTCCATCCGGCGGCCGACCGTCAGCCCGTCGGGCTTCGGTGTCTCGGTGATCAGCGCCGTCAGGGCGCTGACCAGGCCCAGTTCCTCCAGTACGCCGGGGCGCAGCCGGCGGGCGATCCGGCGGATCTCGTCCAGCCCGCCGCGGGTGACCTCCTGGACCTGGCGCAGTTCGCCCCGCAGCGGTTCGGGGGCCCGGTCGGCGACGCGCTTCAGTTCGAGCAGTACGGCGGTCAGGGTCTGGCCGACCTCGTCGTGCAGCTCCTGGGCGACCCGGCGGCGTTCGGCCTCCTGCGCGGAGAGCGCGCGGGCGTTGCTGGTGGCCCGCTCCGCCTCCAGCCGGTCGAGCATCGTGTTGAACGTCTCGATCAGGTCGGCGACCTCGCCCTGGCCGGCGACCTCGGGGCGCGGGCTCGGGCGCAGCAGGTCGATGGTGGTCATGGCCCGGGTGACCCGCTGGAGCGGGGCGAGTCCGAGCCTGAGCAGGGCCGCGTTGGCGACGAGCATCGAGGCGATGCCACCGGCCAGGATCAGGGCCTCGGTCAGCAGTACGGGGGTGGAGATGGTGATCGGGCCGAGCAGCAGCAGGGCCCCGGCCGCCACCAGCACCGCTGCGTTGAGCAGGAAGATCCGCCAGAACAGGGACAAGGGAGCACGGCCTCCTCAGGTCAGGTGTACGGACAGGTGTACGGAAAGGTGACTGCCTCCACTATTGCCGCCGGCTCCGCGCCGTGCCCCGCCCCGGTCCCCGCGTGCGCCCGCGTGCATGGTGACCGCCCCCGGAAATGGGTGGTGTCCCCGATGGTCCGCGCGGCGCCGCGTCCAGCAGCATGGAGGACGGGTCCCGCCTCCGCGCACCCGGCGGCGACGGCCTCGTACCCATCGGTTTCCGCACCGGGAGGGAGACATTCATGCCCACGTACGACAAACGGCTGCGTGATCTTGAGGAGCGACTGCGTCACGAGGACCCCGAGTTCGCCGATGCGCTGTCCGGCGGCGGCCCGCGTGCCCCGCGCGAGTACCGCCGGGTCCATGCCTGGATCTGGCTGGGTGCCGGGCTCGTGGCCCTGGGCGCCGGAATCGCCGCGGAACACGGTCTCCTGATCGCCGCGGGCCTCGTGGTGGCCGGGGTGGCCGGTCAGCTCTTCGACCCTCAGCGCGGGCGGCGGCCGTACGGTCGCCCGCACGGCCGGAGCGTGCCGCCCGCGCGCTGAGCCCGTCGGACATCCCGGCGCGCGGCGGACCCGGTCACGGCGCGCGGCGGACCCGGTCACGGTGCCCGGTCGGCGAAGTAGGCGGAGGGCGTGACGCCCAGCGTGCGGCGGAACATCGCGGTGAAGGCGCTGGGGGTGGCGTAGCCCAGCTCCGCGGCGACCGCCGTGACCGGGGTGCCGGACGCGAGCAGGGTGACCGCGTGGACGAGTCCGGCCTGCTGCACCCAGCGGGCCAGGCCCATCCCCGTGGCGGCGGCGAAGCCACGCTGGAGACTGCGCGTACTCATATGCGCGAAGGCCGCGGCCCGGGGCGTCGTCCACCGGCGGCCGGGGTGCTCCCGGATCGCCTCGCAGAGCCGGTGCAGCGCCTCGGGCCCGTTGTCCCGGGGAGCCGGCAGATGCAGCGCGGGGACGGGGCGCGGGGCCAGCTCCAGGAGCAGCAGTTCCATGACCCTGCCGTCCCGGCCCCGCGGGTCGTACTCCACCGGAATCCGGGTGGCGTCCTCGATCAGCTCGCGCAGGAGCGGGGAGACCGAGACGACGGTCGGTGCGGTGGGCAGGTGCCAGGAGGGCTGCGGCTCGATGTAGAGGGTGCGCATGGCCACCGCGCCCGCGCAGGTCATGGCGTGGGTGAGCCCGGCCGGTACCCAGACCCCCCGGGTGGCCGGAACCACCCAGACCCCGTGCCCGGTCGTGACGGTGATCGCTCCCGTCGTGCCGTAGATCAGCTGGGCCCGCCGGTGCTCGTGCGGCGGGATGTGGTGGCCGTCCGCGAGATCGCGTGCCATGGCTCCGACGGGCCGGGGCACGTCCTGGTAGTCGTCGCGGAGCTCGCTCTTTCCATACATTGGCGCACTCTCGATAGATGATGGCGCTACGCCGAAAGTATGCCGGTCCGGGCCGTCCTAACGTCGACGCATGTGAACCGACGCCATACCCGCACCGAACCCGAACCCGACCCCGGATCCGGCACCGCTCCGGTACGTACCCGGGGGCTGACGGCCCTGCTCGCCTGCACCAGCGCCGTCACCGCGGCGAACGTCTATGTGAACCAGCCGCTGCTGGCCGACGCGGCGGATTCCCTGGGAGTGCCGGCCGATGTCCTCGGCTCCGTACCGACGGCCACCCAGCTCGGCTACGCGGCGGGCATCCTGCTGCTCGTGCCCGCCGGGGACAGCCATGACCGGCGGCGGCTGATCCTCGGCCTCGGCACGGCCTCCGTGCTCGCGCTCGCCGCCTGCGCCGCGTCGCCCACGGTGTGGTGCCTGGTCGTGTCGAGCTTCCTCCTGGGACTGCTGTCCCCGGTTCCGCAGCTCGTCACGCCCTTCGCCGTGGCGCTGGCCGGCCGGCAGGGCGGGGCGGGAGCGGGCCGGGGAACGCTGGTGGGTACGGTGCAGGCGGGGCTGCTGGTCGGAGTCCTGGCCGCACGCGCGTACTCGGGGGCGCTGGCCGAACTGTTCGGCTGGCGTGCCGTGTACGGCTGCTCCGCCGCGCTGACGCTGCTCCTGATGGCCGTGCTCCGGCGCGCCCTGCCCCGGGTTCCCCCGGCCGCCGGGACACCTGCCTACCGCGCCACGCTGGCCTCGCTGCCGAAGCTCTTCGCGGCCGGCCGGCTCGTCCGGAGCATCACGCTCTCCGGTGCGCTGGTCGGGATCTCGTTCGGCGCGTTCTGGACGGCGCTCACGTTCCTCCTGGAGCGCGCCTACGGCTTCGGCCCCACCGGAATCGGACTGTTCGGCCTGGTCGCCGCGGCCAGCGCGCTCGGCTCGCCGTACGCGGGACGGCTCGCCGACCGCCTCGGGCACCGGCTCTCCCTCGGACTCCTCATCGGGCTGGTCGTCGCGGGGTGGCTGCTGCTCGCGCCCGGCGGCGACGGGCTGCTCTGGCTGATCGCGGGGGTGGTCGTTCTCGACGTGGGCGTCTGGGGCAGCCAGGCCGTCTGCCAGACGGCCCTGTTCACCCGCGACCCCGCCGTGCACAGCCGGCTCAACACGCTCTACTTCACCCTGCGTTTCCTGGGTATCGCGGTCGGGTCGCTGCTGGGCACCCTGGCCTGGGCGGGCGGCGGCTGGGCCGGGGTGGTGGCACTCGGTACGGGGGCGGCAGTGTGCGGCCTGCTGGTCGCGGTGGTGCCCTCCCGGGCGGCCGGGGAGTGAAGGCCGGCACCCGGCCGGACGCCGCCGGGCAGCCGGGCCGCAGGGCCGGACGGTAGCCGACGGGTTAGGTCCGACCACATGGCATGCGTGACATAGTCTGAGAATTCGACCGTCCGTGAGGTGCAGGGAGTGGTGGATGCCCGTCGAGTGGCAGCCGGTGCGGCAGACCCGTACGCATGAGCTCGTGCTCCAGAGCATCGAGGACCGGGTGTCCTCCGGTGAGCTGAGAGCGGGCGACCGGCTGCCGCCCGAACGGGAGCTGGCCCCCGTGCTCGGGGTGAGCAGGTCCGCGCTGCGCGAGGCGCTCCGGGTGCTGGAGACCATCGGCGTACTGGTGGCCCAGCCCGGACGGGGCCCGGACTCCGGCGCCCGGATCGTCCGCAACCCGGACGACGCGCTCGGCCGGCTGCTGCGCCTGCACTTCGCGCTCGGCAGCTACAGCCTGCACGACGTCCTGGAGGCGCGGGTCGTCCTGGAGCGGTCCAGCTTCGAGGCGGCGGCGGGATACGCCGGAGCCGAGGACCTCGACGAGGCGGAGGGGCTTCTGCGGCGGATGGGCGAACCGGACGTCACCGTCGGCGAGTTCAACGACCTGGACACCCGCTTCCATGTGCTGATCGCCCGGAGCTCCGGCAACGCGCTCACCTCCACGCTCACCTCCGCCGTACGCGAGTCGGTGCGTCCGCTGATCCTGCGGGCGCTGGAGGCGGCGGCCGACTGGCCCGCCACGGCCCGCGCGCTCAACGCCCAGCACACGGAGCTGCTGCGCCTGGTGCGCGAGGGGCGCGGCGCCGAGGCCGCGGACCTGGTGGAGGAGCACATCCGGGGGCTGCACGGCACGCTCGTCGACGAGAACGCCGGGAGCTGAGGGTCCGGCACGGCCTGCCGACAGGGCCTGCCGACAGGGCCTGCCGGCAGGGCCAAGGGGACGGTGCGCGACGCACCGTCCCTTTTTCGTGCCTTCACCGTTCCGTATGTGGACCGAGGCTAGTATGGTCCGACCATACAAACGACCGAGGAGGCCTCATGCGCATCGGACTCTTCGCCACCTGTCTGGGAGACACGCTCTTCCCCGAGGCGGTGAAATCCACCGCGGTCCTGCTCGCCCGCCTGGGACACGAAGTGGTGTTCCCGCCGGAGCAGACCTGCTGCGGCCAGATGCACGTCAACACCGGCTACCAACGTGAACCCGTCCCGCTGGTACGCAACTTCGCCGACCAGTTCGGCGACGCCTCCATCGAGGCGGTCGTGATGCCGTCCGGCTCCTGCGCGGGCTCGGTCCGCCATCAGCACAGGATCATCGCCGAACGGTACGGCGACACCGCGCTGCGTGCCTCGGTCGCCACCGTCAGCGCGAAGACGTACGAGCTCTCGGAATTCCTGGTCGACGTCCTCGACGCCACCGACGTCGGCGCGTACTTCCCGCACCGCGTCACCTACCACCCCACCTGCCACTCCCTGCGGATGCTCCGGGTCGGTGACAAGCCGCTCAGGCTGCTGCGTGCCGTCGACTCCATCGACCTCGTCGAGCTTCCCGAAGCCGAAGTCTGCTGCGGCTTCGGCGGCACCTTCGCCGTGAAGAACGCCGAGACGTCCACCGCGATGCTCCAGGACAAGATGACCCACGTCGTGGCCACCGGGGCCGCCGTGTGCACCGCCGGGGACTCCTCCTGCCTGATGCACATCGGCGGGGGACTCTCCCGGATCAAGGCGGGCACGCGCACCCTGCACCTCGCCCAGATCCTCGCCGCCACCCGCACCTCGCCGCACGCCCTGCTGGAGGCCGCCGTATGAGCACATTCCTCGGCATGCCCGCCGCACCGCCCCGCTCCCCGTACGGGACGGGCCATCTGCGCGGCGAGCAGACGTTCCCCCAGGCCGCCCACGACGAACTGCGCAACGGCCAGCTGCGCCGCAATCTCGGCCGGGCCACCCGCACCATCCGCGCCAAACGCCTTCACGTCACCGGCGAACTCCCCGACTGGGAGGAGTTGCGCGACGCCGGATCGGCCATCAAGACCGACACCATGAACCGGCTCCCCGAACTCCTGGAGCAGCTGGAGCGCAAGGTCACCGAGCACGGCGGCACCGTCCACTGGGCCCGTGACGGAGCCGAGGCCAACGAGATCGTCACCCGGCTGGTGAAGGCGACGGGCAGCGACGACGTCATCAAGGTCAAGTCGATGGCCACCCAGGAGACCGGCCTCAACGAGCACCTGGAAGCCGCCGGGATCACCCCGTACGAGACCGATCTGGCCGAACTCATCGTGCAGCTCGCCCACGACAGGCCCTCGCACATCCTGGTGCCCGCGATCCACCGCAACCGCGACGAGATCAGGCAGATCTTCCTCAAGGAGATCCCCGGCGTCGACCCGGCGCTCGACAATGTGCCCGCCCACCTGGCCGCGGCCACCCGTGCCTATCTGCGCGAGAAGTTCATGACGACGAAGGTCGCCGTCTCGGGCGCCAACTTCGGGATCGCCGAGACCGGCACCCTGTCCGTCGTCGAGTCCGAGGGCAACGGCCGGATGTGCCTGACCCTGCCCGACACCCTCATCACCCTCATGGGCATCGAGAAGGTGCTGCCGCGCTACGCGGACCTGGAGGTCTTCCTTCAACTGCTGCCGCGCTCCTCCACGGGCGAACGGATGAACCCGTACACCTCGATGTGGACCGGGGTGACGCCCGGCGACGGGCCGCAGGACTTCCACCTGATCCTGCTCGACAACGGACGGACCGCGGCCCTCGCCGACACGATCGGACGCGCGGCCCTCAACTGCATCCGCTGCTCCGCCTGTCTCAACGTGTGCCCGGTGTACGAACGGGCCGGCGGACACGCCTACGGATCGACCTACCCCGGCCCGATCGGCGCGGTGCTCACCCCGCAGCTCGCCGGGATGCACGCAGCCAAGGACGACCCCAACAGCTCGCTGCCGTACGCCTCCAGCCTCTGCGGTGCCTGCTTCGACGCCTGCCCGGTCAAGATCGACATCCCCTCGCTGCTGGTCGAGCTGCGCCACCAGAACACCGAGCAGTCCGGTACGACGGCGGAGAAGCTGGCCATGAAGGCCGCCGCGGCCGTGATGAGCAGGCCGAAACTCTTCACCGCCGCACAGAAGGCGTCCGGCCTCGGCCGGGCCGTCGCCGGGCGGGACGGCACGATCACGCATCTGCCCGCACCGCTCAACGGCTGGAGCGACAGCCGCGACACCGCCGCCCCGCCACGCCGGACCTTCCGCTCCTGGCTGGCATCGGCGGAGGGCGCCGCCACGATGCGCGCCGCCGCCGCCGAACACGACAGCAGCCGCCAGGAGGACGAGAAGTGACCACCGCACGTGACGCCGTGCTCGGCCGGGTCAGGGACGCCCTGGCCCTCGCCCCCGCCACCGCGACCGTGATCCCGCGCGACTACCGCACCGGCCGAACCCTGCCCGACGACGTACGGCTGGCCCTGTTCACCGACCGGCTCGTCGACTACAAGGCCCGCGTCCACCCCTGCACGGCGGACCGTACCGCCGACGTGCTCGCCGAGGTCCTGCGGGAGCACGGCGCCCACCGGATCGGCGTGCCCGCCGGGCTCGACGCGCGGTGGCTCACCGCGTTCGACGGCGAGGTCCAGGAGGACTCCGCGGACATTCCCGCGCCGAGCCTCGACACCCTGGACGGGGTGGTGACCGCGTCCGCCGTCGGCTGCGCGGAGACCGGCACGATCTTTCTGGACGGTTCGCCCGACCAGGGGCGCAGGGCCCTGTCCCTCGTCCCCGATCTGCACGTCTGCGTCGTCGACCTGTCCTCGGTCGAGGCCGGTGTGCCGGAGGCGGTGGCCAGGCTGGTGCCCGAGCGGCCGACGACCCTGATCAGCGGGCCCTCGGCCACCTCGGACATCGAACTGGAGCGGGTGGAGGGTGTCCACGGCCCGCGCACCCTCGTCGTGGTGATCCGCACGGACGCGTAGGACCGGCCGGTACCGGAGCCCGGGACCGCCCTCAGAGCTGATCCACCGTCACTCCCGCGGGGCCGAAGACGATCCGCGTCCTCGCCCCGTCCCGCGCCCACACGGCCTCCACCGTGTCACCGTTCGCGGCCCGGACGTCCGCCACCGCGGCGAGTCCGCCGGCGTCCGGCTCCGCGGTGAGCGAGGCGAGCGCCACCAGCAGCGCCGTTCCCCGCGCGTCGGCGGAGAGCCGGGGCAGCACGGCCCAGCGGGTGAACGCCGTGCCCTGGGGGGCCCGCACCTCCTCCCGCTCCTGCCAGCCGTGCAGCCCGTGCAACTGGGACCGCACCCCGTCCCCGGGACCCGTCGCCCAGCCGGTCTGCTCGATCCGGGCCCCGTCCGGAGCCCCCAGCACCCGGTGCACCCGCAGTTCGTAGCGGCCCCGCACGACGGTGACGCTCTCCACCCGCAGTCCC
Source organism: Streptomyces sp. NBC_00654 (assembly GCF_026341775.1). Taxonomy (NCBI): domain Bacteria; kingdom Bacillati; phylum Actinomycetota; class Actinomycetes; order Kitasatosporales; family Streptomycetaceae; genus Streptomyces; species Streptomyces sp. NBC_00654. The sequence continues at coordinate 3,514,100 of NZ_JAPEOB010000001.1, forward strand.
GGCACCGTGGGCGGGCCCGACGGGAAGACCGGACGGTGCCAGGACGCGGCCCAGCCCCAGCCCTCGCCGTGCCCCGCACCCAGCGGGTGGACGCGCACCCGCGCGCTGCGCGCCCCGCCGACCCGCACCGACAGATGGTTGTCCGCGGTGTTCGCGGCGGAGGTCGGGCCGGTCACCGTGGAGTAGGCCTGCCGGGCGTAGAGCGGGTCCTGACCGGCCGCCGGCTCGCCCTCGTGCGGCCGGACGTGGTCGCTGCCGTGATTGTGCAGCCGGACGATCCCGTCCACCCGCGTCGACTGCACGAGCAGACCGGGAGCCGGAACGGAGAGTACCCGGTCGGGCCCCTCGCTCGGCGCGGGCTCCTCGGTCGCCGTCCACAGCGGATGCTCCGCGGGGGCGAGCAGCGCGACGAACGCCTTGGACGCCCAGTACGGCGACGAGGGGCCGGAGTAGGTCTGGAGCGTGGCCTCGTGCGGGCCGTGCCAGCCGAGGGAGAGCAGCCCGTCGTCCCCGGTCGCGCCCCGCTCCAGGAAGTAGCGCAGCGATCCGCTGACCAGCCGCCTGGACACCCCGGGGGAGAGCGGGGTGTGCCCGCTCACCGCACCGATCCCGGCCGCGGCGCCCGCAGCGAAGCGGTACGAGAGGGAGCGCCCGAAGTACAGGGGCGCGCCGTCGGCCCCGAACATCGCCGCATGGCTCTCCAGATGCTCGCGCAGCCGCGCCCCGTAGCGCTCGCCCAGCTCCGTGTCCCCCGACAGATGGGCGTCGAGCACCGGATAGAGGTGCAGGGCCCAGCCGTTGTAGTGGTCGAAGGCACGCCCGTCCCCGTCCGCGTACCAGCCCCCGCCCCGGTACCAGCCCTCCAGCAGCTCCAGCGCCCGCTCCCTGGCCCGCGCGGTCTCGGCGTCGCCGCGGCCCACCGACTCCAGGAACCCGGCGACGGAGTAGGGGAACAGGTACCAGTTGTTCGGCGCGGGAGTGTGCCGCAGCGCTCCCCGGAGCCACTCCTCGGCCCGGTCCCGCACCCCGTCGTCGAGCAGGTCCCAGAGCCAGGGCCGGGTCAGCCGGAGGCCGATGGCGACGGACGCGGACTCCACCATGGGCTGCCCCTGCACCTGGTGGTCCAGGATCAGCGGCCAGGACTCGGTGTCCTCCCGCCCGGGGGTACGCGTACCGGCGCCCAGCCCGTCCGCGTACCGCTCCAGCCAGCCGTGCGGGTCCTTGCCCTCCGCGCCCGCCACGCGGAACGCGGCGGCCAGGAACGTACGGGCGTACCCCTCCAGCCCGTCGGACCGGACCCCGGAGGCCGAGGGCCTGCCCGGGAGGTCGAGCAGGGCCCGGCCGGGTGTGGCCCACCGCCAGGCGGCGTGCAGCAGCCCGTCGGCCGCGGCCTCCCAGTGCGCCCGGGTGTAACCGGTGTAAGGGCTGCGGGCACGGTCTTCGGCGGGGAGTTCGAAGGAGAGGGTCATGCGAGGAATGCCAGCCTTTCGGGTCGTACGGGATGGGCGAAGCCGTCGCCCGCGGCCCAGCGCCCTGCCTCGCCGACCGCCAGTTCGGCCAGCCGGCGCCACTCGTTGCCCTGGGACCCGGCGAGATGAGGGGTGATCAGTGCGTTCTCGCAGTCCCACAGCGGGTGTGCGGCCGGCAGTTCGTCGGGCTCGGTGACATCGAGCACCGCCCGGATCCGGTCCTGCCGGAGCATGTCGGTCAGCGCGTCCTGGTCGACGACAGCGCCCCGCGAGGTGTTGATCAGGACGGCGTCCGGCCGCATGGAGGTGAGGAGTTCACGGCTGACGAGACCACGGGTGGCGGTCAGCAGTGGTGTGTGGACGCTCACCGTGTCGCTCAGCGCGAAGAGTTCGCCGATCCCCACCTGCCGGACACCGAGCGCCCCGGCGTCCGCCGTGGAGACGTACGGGTCGTACAGCAGGACCCGCAGGCCGTACGGGCGCAGCAGCTCGATCACCCGCCGGCCGATCATCGAAGCGGACAGGATGCCCACCGTGCGGCCGTAGTTGCCCACGTGCGGAGGAGTCCTCAGGGGGTTCTCGCGGCGGCGTACGGTCCGGTAGTCGCGTGCCCGTTCGAGGGCCCGCTTGCCGGACAGCAGGATCATCGCGACGGTGTACTCGGCGACCGGCAGGGCGTTGGCCGCGGCGGCGGACGAGACGTCGATGCCACGCTCCCAGCAGGCCTCGGTGACATGGCCGCGTACGGAGCCCGCGGTGTGGACGACGGCCCGCAGCGCGGGGGCCGCGGCCAGGACGTCCGCGTCCAGCGGCGGGCAGCCCCAGCCGGTGACCAGCAGTTCGACATCGGCGAGAGCGGCGCGGGCCCGATCGGTGGTGAAGTCGTCGAGCACGGGCGGCGGGGTGAGCGCGCACACCTCACCCAGCGCGGCCAGGGACTCCGGCGGGAACACGGCGGCTGCCGCGTCCCTCCCCATGGCGAGGGCGGCGCGCGGACGGCGGCCCGGCGCGGGCGCGGCGGGACCGGTGGTGGGGGTCATCTCTCTCCTGTCCGGTTGCTTGACGGCGCCCGCCGCGAGCCCCGGGCGCCTGAGGCGCTGGAGCGGAGCGGACGCGAGGATCAGCGGCACCACCGCGAGCAGCGGACAACGGGAATCCTGATCGACTGATCGGTCATGGTCAAGAGATCGCTCAGAAGAAAGTTGAAACGGTCAAACGATCATTTCCGGGCCGGTCCGAGACCTCCAGTTCGGCGGCGAGCACACCCACCATGACGGTGCCCCGTGACCGCGCCACGCGGCCGGTGTTCGCCGCCGTCCCGGTTCCACCGGCTCCCGCATGCCGCCGGCCCCTCGCCATGTCGCCGAGCGGTGTTCGTCCGAACGCCTCGCATGAGCGCTCGGGGCGCAGCATGGGCAGAAACCCGCCCCGACCGTCCGCCGGAAAAGGGGATGACCGGACGCCGAAAACCGGGTGTGTCTACCATCTGATCCGGCATGGACACCATCACACTCTGGCAACTGGCCGCACTCGCGGCGGCATCCACACTCGTCGGCTTCTCCAAGACGGCCGTCAGCGGTGCCAATACGATCAGCCTCGCGGTTTTCGCGGCCGTACTCCCGGCCCGCGAATCCACCGGGGTGCTGCTCCCGATCCTGATCGCCGGCGACATCCTCGCCGTGCTGGTCCACCGCCGCCACGCGCACTGGCCGACCCTGCTGCGGCTGTTCCCCGCCGTCGCCGTGGGCGTGGTGGCGGGAACGCTCTTCATGATGTGGGCGGGCGACGCCGCCGTACGGACCTCGATCGGCGCGATTCTGCTGTTCATGTCGGGCGTCACCATCTGGCGCCGGCGTACCGCCGCCGTCCCGGCGGAGGAGGGGACGACGGAGCGGGGCCCCTCACGGGGCGGCCGGATCAAGGCGCGTACCTACGGGGTGCTCGGCGGCTTCACGACCATGGTCGCCAACGCCGGTGGCCCGGTCATGTCGCTCTATCTGCTCTCCGCCGGTTTCCGGAAGCTCGGCTTCCTGGGAACGTCGGCGTGGTTCTTCCTGATCGTCAACACGTCCAAGGTGCCCTTCAGCGTGGGCCTCGGGCTCATTGACGCCCGGTCGCTGCTGCTGGACGCGTGCCTGGTGCTGTTCGTCGTCCCCGGCGCGTTCATCGGCCGCACGTGCGTGGGCCGGATCAACCAGAAGGTCTTCGAACGGATCGTCATCGGGGCGACCGTGCTGGGCGGCCTCCAGCTGCTGCTGAACTGACGCAGCGGCCGGACACCGCCCGGCACACCGGTCAGACGATGCCCTCGGCGATCTCCGCCTGCTCCCGGGCGTTCCCGTACGCGGACGGGGTGCTGTACGAACGGCGGGCGACGAACCACCAGATCGTGGCCAGGACCAGCACCGCGACCAGGGCGATCGACGCGTAGTTCATGGAGTCGATCGTCACCGGCGAGGACTGCGGCAGCAGGAACAGCACGGTCACGATCGCGACCCAGACCACGGCGATCCAGCCGATCGGCTTGGACCAGCGGCCCAGATGCCACGGTCCGCGCTCGAAGCGGTCCCCGGCGCGCAGCTTCAGATAGATCGGGATCGCGTAGGCGGGAGTGATGCCGATGACATTGATCGCGGTCACCGCGCCGTACGCGGTCGCGGAGTACAGCGACGGCACCGCCAGCAGCGCGGCGACACAGACCGAGAGCCACACGGCCGGCACCGGCGTCTGCGTACGGGCGCTCACCTTGCGCCACAGCGCGGAGCCCGGCAGCGCGTTGTCCCGGCTGAACGCGAACACCATCCGGCTGGCGGCGGCGACCTCGGCGTTGCCGCAGAACAGCTGTGCCGCGATCACGATCAGCAGCATCGCCGTGGCGCCCGCGGTGCCCAGCGCGTCGATGAGGATCTGGGCGGGCGGCACCCCGGTGGCGCTGTTCTGCGTGCCCGCGTAGTCCTGGATCGCGAAGGTGAGCCCGGCCAGCAGGACGAATCCGGCCACCCACGACACCCAGATCGCGCGGACGATGCCCTTGGCGGCGGTCACCGAGGCGTTGGACGTCTCCTCGGAGAGATGGGCCGAGGCGTCGTAGCCGCAGAAGGTGTACTGGGCCAGCAGGAGCCCGATCGCCGCGACGTACAGCGGGTTCTCCCAGCCCGTGTCATTGACGAACTCGGTGAAGACGAAGGACGGCGACTGGTGGTTGGAGGGCACGATCGCCAGTACGGAGACGATCACGGCCACTCCGCCGAGGTGCCACCAGACGCTGATCGAGTTCAGCACACTCACCAGGCGGACGCCGAACAGGTTCAGTACGGCGTGCAGCAGCAGGATGCAGAGGAAGATCACCATCGTGGACCCGGGAGTGGGGTCGAAGCCCCACTGAAGGTTCAGCAGCGCGCCGGTGAACAGCGCGGCGCCGTAGTCGATACCGGCGATCGCGCCCAGCAGGCCGAGCAGATTCAGCCAGCCGGTGTACCAGCCCCATTTGCGGCCACCGAGCCGGTCGGCCATGTAGTACAGCGCCCCCGACGTGGGGTAGGCGCTGGTGACCTCGGCCAGCGCCATGCCGACACAGAGCACGAACAGGCCGACGCCGGCCCAGCCCCAGAGCATCACCGACGGGCCGCCGGTCGACATGCCGAACCCGTACAGCGTCATACAGCCGGACAGGATCGAGATCACGGAGAAGCTGATGGCGAAGTTGCCGAAGCCTCCCATGCGGCGGGCCAGCACCGGCTGGTAGCCGAGCTCCCGCAGGCGTTGCTCTTCATCTCTCTGCGGAGTGGCCTCCGCGCTCGACTGCTTGCTGGTGGATATGGACATGGGGAGAACCTCCGGGTGGGGATGGGAACGGTCCGGGGAAGGAGCGGGAAGCGGGAAGGGGGACAGGAGGGAGAAGTCAGGTAAAGGGGCAGGGGCAGGGGAAGCCAGGGGGAAGCGGAGGCGGGCGCGAGGGGAACGGCCGGGCGTGAGCACGCACTCAGCCGTGCCGGCCGGATCCCGGATCGTGCGCGGCCGTGAGACTCCGGCTGCGGGCCCGCAGGAACACTTCCTCGGCTGCCGCCGGATCACCGGGTGTACGGGTGCGGTACGCCCACGGAACCGAGGTGTAGTAGGGGCCCAGCGACCGGAACACCGGTGCCGCCTCGGCGAATTGCAGAGCGCCCCACAGCGCGTGGGCCAGATGGTTCAGATCGAGCAGCGACTGACGGGCCGGGTCGGTGCGGTGGAACCAGATGTGCAGCGCCCGCTGGGCGTCCCGCTCCCCGTCCTCGGTGACCCAGTGCAGATCCAGCGCCTTCTCGCCGCCTTTCTCACGGCGGTACCGCTCCACCCTCACGTACAGCGGCAGCGCATGGAGCGGTGATCCGTCCGGTGCCGAAGAAGCCGCCCACTGTACGAAGTTGACGGCCTCGGACAGCGAACCTCCGCCCCGTCGGGCGTACACGAACTGGAGCATCCGGTGATACGACTCACGGTTGTACGGGTCGCGTCTGTCCGCCTCCGCCAGCAGCCCCCAGGGTCCCGGGAACAGCATCGGCCCCGGAGGTGCCAGCCGGTGTTCCTCCAGCCGCTGCTGTTCATCCAGCTGGGACAGGGCGAGCAGGCAGATCCAGGGCACCGGGTCGGCGGGTGAGGCGTGCGCGGCGGACCGGCAGCCCTCCCAGGCATCCTGCCACAACTGCTGTGCGTGCGGGCTTCGTTCACGGTGTGCGCGGATGGCGCGTTCCACGACGACCCGGGCGTGCATCACGGCCGCGGCGACGCTCCGGGGTTCTTCGGCCAGCCACGCCTGAACGGCGTCGGAACCCGCGGCCACCGCGCCGAGCACCTGGGTGCGCTGGGTCCACAGGGACCAGTCCGGGGTGCTCTCCAGCAGGTTCCGCATGGACACCCAGCGGCCGGTGCGCAGGTCCTGCAGAGCGCCGCGCAGATCATTGTCGTGGCCGGCGGGATGATAGACCGGCCGGAAATCACTGGGGGCCATCGGCTCGCCCCGCCCCCGGAGGGCCTGAGGGGGCGGGGCGGAACGCCGGGCACCGCGGCACGGCTAAGGGGCTGGTCGTCATGAATCCTCAAGAACGTGGGGGGTGGAGCAGCTGCGGTGAGCGAACTGCGCCGGAGAGTCCGGTTGTTGCTCGGCGGTGAGTGTAGAGCGCCGGGCGCCGATCTTCCGAAGACTTTGCGGATCTTACTGAAATACCGGTTGCCCGAAGGGCGTTGACGGCGACATTCCGGTTCCGGCAAGGTATCGGGGCCGGGGTTGACGAATGCCGTGGTCTGCACGACTCTGTGCGTGAAAGACCAATGATCACCATTCCGTTCCCCCGGGACCGCCGCACAGCTGGAGTGTCGATGTCAGGCCCCGTGCTCGCCGTCGACCAGGGCACGTCCGGCACGAAAGCGCTGGTGATCTGCCCCGAGCGCGGGGTGATCGGCTCCGGTTCGGCGCCGGTCCGGCCCCGCTACGGCGCGGGGGGATCCGTAGAGGCGGACCCCGCCCAGTTGCTCGGCTCGGTCCTCGACGCCGGGCGGGAGGCGCTGCGCGACGCGGGCGAGCCGGTCGCCGCCGTCGGCCTGGCGAACCAGGGGGAGACGGTCCTCGCCTGGGACCCCGCCACCGGACGGCCGCTCACCCCCGCGATCGTCTGGCAGGACCGGCGGGCCGAGGGAATGTGCGCCGAACTCGCGGACCGGGAGGAGGAGTTGAAACAGCACACCGGCCTCCCGCTCGACCCGTACTTCGCCGCACCGAAGATGTCCTGGATCCGGCGCGAACTCACCCGCGAAGGCGTCGTCACCACCAGCGACGCCTGGCTCGTCCACCGGCTGACCGGCGCGTTCGTCACCGACGCGGCCACCGCGGGGCGCACCCAGCTCCTCGACCTGGACCGGGTCGAATGGTCGCCCGCCGCCCTGGAGATCTTCGGGCTCGGCGCGGAGCGGCTCCCCGCCGTCGCCGACGCCGACAGCCTCGTGGGCACCACATCCGCCTTCGGCGGCGAACTGCCGCTGACCGGCCTGCTCGTCGACCAGCAGGCGGCGCTGCTGGCCCAGAACGCCCTGGACCCCGGCATGGCCAAATGCACCTACGGCACCGGGGCGTTTCTCCTCGCCCAGACCGGGGACCGGCCGCGCCGCGGCTCCACCGGTCTCGTCAGCTGTGTCGCCTGGCGGATCCGCGGCCGCACGAGCTACTGCCTGGACGGCCAGGTCTACACCGCCGCCTCCGCCGTCCGCTGGCTCACCGAGCTCGGCGTGATCACCGGCGCCGCCGACCTCGATCCGGTCGGCTCCGCCGTCCCCGACGCGGGCGGTGTCACCTTCGTGCCGGCGCTCGCGGGACTCGCCGCCCCCTGGTGGCGCGGCGACCTGCGCGGCTCGATGACGGGCCTCGGCCTGGACACCACGGCGGGCCACCTGGTGCGGGCCCTGTGCGAAGGCATCGCCGCGCAGGTCGCCGAACTCGCCGACGCGGCCGCCTCGGACCTCGGCGCACCGCTGTCGGTACTGCGCGTGGACGGCGGTCTGACCCGCTCCGCGCTCCTGATGCAGACCCAGGCGGACCTGCTGCAACGGCCCGTCGAAGTCTCCGCGCTGCCCGATGTCACCGCACTCGGGATCGGTGCCGTCGCGCGTCTGGGCCTCGACCCGGCCCTGCCGGTCCGCCAGGCCATACCCGCGTGGGAACCCGCCGCCGTGTACGAGCCCCGGATCACGGCGGACGAGGCCGCCGAACGCCGCGCCGGATTCCGTGCGGCGGTGGACACCCTCCTGGAGCGCGCATGACACCCACCGTCACCACGTCCGGGGATCTGCCGGGCGGCGCCACCTACGACGTCACGGTCATCGGCGGGGGAGTCGTCGGCGCGGCAGTCGCCCGCGAACTGGCCAAGTACCCGCTCCGTACCGCACTGGTCGAGGCCCGCGACGACATCGGCGAGGGCACGTCCAAGGCCAACACGGCGATCCTGCACACGGGTTTCGACGCCGTTCCCGGTTCGCTCGAAGCGCGCCTGGTACGCGAAGGGCAGCGGCTGCTGGCCGGCTACGCCACCGGGTCGGGCATCCCCGTCGAACGCGTGGGAGCCCTTCTCGTGGCCTGGGACGAAGAGCAACGTGCGCTGCTGCCGGGACTGTTGGCGAAGGCGGAACGCAACGGCTACCACGCGGGGCGCCTTTTGGGAGCCGAGGAGCTGTACGGCCGGGAACCCCGCCTGGGGCCGGGCGCGCTCGGAGCCCTCGAAATCCCCGACGAGAGCATCATCTGCCCATGGACGACCCCCCTCGCGTACGCCACCCAGGCCGTCCGGGCGGGAGTCCATCTGCACCTCGGCTGCCGGGTCCTGAGCATCGAGAGCGGACCGTACAGCGGCTCGGACACCGGCTCCGGCGCCGCGGGCGGCCGGCATACCCTCACCACGTCGCGCGGCCCCCTGCACACCCGCTACCTGGTCAACGCCGCAGGGCTGTACGCCGACGAGATCGACCGGCGGATGGGTCTGGACACCTTCACCGTGACGCCCCGCCGGGGCGAGCTCATGGTCTTCGACAAGCTCGCCCGCGACCTCGTGCGCCACATCCTGCTGCCCGTGCCCACCGCCGCGGGCAAGGGAGTTCTGGTGGCGCCCACGGTGTTCGGCAATGTGCTCCTCGGACCCACCTCCGAGGAGCTCGACGACAAGACCGACACCGACTCCAGCGCCGACGGCCTCCACTTCCTCCAGGAGAAGGGCCGCCGCATCCTGCCCGAGCTGCTCGACGAGGAGGTCACCGCCGTCTACGCCGGGCTGCGGGCCGCCACCGGCCAGGAGGACTACCGGATCCAGGCACACCCCGACCGGCGCTGCGTCACCGTCGGCGGGATCCGGTCCACCGGACTCACCGCGTCGATGGCCATCGCCGCACATGTCACCGGGCTGCTCGACGGCATCGGCCTGGATCTCGGCACCCCGCGCGAACTGCCGGCCGTCACGATGCCCAACCTGGGGGAGGCCTTCCCCCGCCCGTATCTGAGAGCCGACCTGATCGGCCGGGACCCGGCGTACGGCACCATCGTCTGCCACTGCGAACGCGTCACCCTGGGCGAGATCCGCGACGCCCTCTCCGCCACCGTCCCGCCCGGCTCCCCGGACGGCCTGCGACGGCGTACCCGGGCCGGGGGAGGCCGCTGTCAGGGCTTCGCCTGCGGGCCCGCCGTCCGCGCACTGTTCGAGGGGGCCCGGCCGTGACCAGGAACGAACGGGCCGTGGACGTACTGGTCGTCGGGGCGGGCCCGGCCGGTCTCGGGGCCGGAGCCGAACTCGCCGCGTCGGGCGCCGGCCGGGTCGAGATCCTGGAGCGCGAACTCGACGCGGGCGGCGTGCCACGCCACTGCCACCACAGCGGATTCGGCGGACGGCTGCGCGGCGGGGACACGGGGCCCGACTACGCCCGCCAGTGCGTTCGGGCTGCCGTGCGCGCCGGAGCCGTGCTCCGTACGGGAGTCACGGTCACCGGCTGGGTGAACGCCACCACTGCCGGATCCGCCGCTGACGGCCCGGCCGATGCCCCGTCCCCCGCCGGGGCGCACGTCCTGGACGTCACCGGACCGGCCGGGCTGGAGCGGATCACCGCCCGCGCGGTCGTCCTGGCCACCGGCGCCCGCGAACGTCCGCGCAGCGCCCGGCTGATCCCCGGCGGCAGGCCCTCCGGCGTGTACACCACCGGCGAACTCCAGCAGGCCGTCCATCTGTACGGGCAGCCGGTCGGCAGCCGCGCGGTGGTCATCGGCAATGAACCCGTCGGCCACGCGGCGGCCGACACCCTGCGTACGGCCGGGGTCGAGGTCGTCGCCATGGTCACCGACCAGCCGCCGTCCCCGGTCGCCGCGCTCCTGCGCCTCCAGGGCCGCTGTCCGCTCCTCACCCGCGCCACCGTCATCGGACTCAGCGGCCGCGCACGGCTGACCGGAGTGACGCTGCGCCACGAGGACGGCCGCACCCTGACCGTCCCCTGCGACACCGTGGTCCTCACCGGTGACTTCGTTCCCGACCACGAACTCGCCCGGCGCGGCGGCCTCACCCTCGACCCCGGCACCCGGGGGCCCGCGTACGACCCCGAGTACCGCACCTCACGGCCGGGGGTCTTCGCCGTGGGCAATCTGCTGCACGGCGTCGAGCGGGCGGGGGTCGCGTCGTCCGAGGGCCGTGCCGCGGCCGCTCCCGTGCTGCGCCATCTCGCCGGGACCGTGCCACCGGCCCGGCGTCCGGTGCCGCTGGCGGTCGACGCCCCGCTGCTGTGGATCGCACCGAACCGGACCGGTCCGGCCGGGGCACGCCCCCTCCGCGGCCGGTTCGTGCTGCGTACGGCGCGCCGGCTGGACCACCCCGTCCTCGTCGTCACCCAGGACGGGCGCGAACTCGACCGGCAGCGGCTGCTGCTGCCCGCCGTCCCCGGCCGGCCCTTCCACCTGGGCGCGGGCTGGCTGGAGCGGGCCGATCCGCACGGCGGTACCGTGCGGATCACCGCCGTGTGAGCGCCCCGGACCTCAGGGGATCAGCAGCCAGTCCGCGCCGACGGCCGCCACCAGGCCCAGGCCGAGCAGCCAGCTGCCCAGCCGGGTCCGCCCGTTCCTGCTCAGTTCGATCACGACGCCGCACAGGATCAGCGCGAGCCCGTACACGCCGACGACCAGTACGGACGAGCGGCTGGCGATCCGCAGCGCCAGAACCACGGCCATCGCCGCCATGCCCACCGAGGAAAGGACGATCCGCAACCGCCGTGCCTGACGTGGCGTCAGTCTCTTCCCGTCGACGGCGGCTGCGGCTATCGGGGCGTCCACGCCTTGGTCCTGTCCCTGGTCCTGGTCAGAAGTGCTCATGGAGCCGGATCGTAATGGCTGCGCGGCACGAGGGTCCGCGGACCGGGAAGATCAGGTGCGAGGGTAAGCACCGGAGCGAGCTTCCCGGGAAGCGGCCTCGGAAGTGTTCGGGAGGCGTCCGGGAAGCGTCCGGGGGAGGCGCTTCAGGCGATGGACGCCGAGACGACGGCGGAGACGGCGAGGTTGCAGGACCCCGTCACCCAGACGGCCGGGTGCGGCTCCCGCTCGACCAGCGTGGCCCCGAGCTTCCCGGGGGTGACCAGGTCGACCACCAGGAACGCCACCGCCATCAGCACCAGGCCGAGCACCCCGAACGCCGCGGTCGAGACCAGCCCCTTGCCGAAGTCCTCGTACGTCGTCCAGATCGAGGTGAACACGATGCCGCCGATGCCCAGCAGCGCCGAACTGAGCAGCGCGGCCGCGTTGCGGTTGCGCTCCTCCCAGATCTGCCGGCCCAGCCTGCCCGGCGTCAGGAGGTCGACCAGGAATATGCCGAGCACGAGCAGTACGACGCCGAGGGCCCCGTAGGCGGTGGCGCGGCCGAGGCCGTTGATGATGTCGGTCATCGGAAGTCCGTCTCCAGAACAGGCGGTGGGAACAGGGAAGACACACGGGGAACAGGGAAACGCGGGTGACGAGGGGAAACGCATCGGGAAGAGGGAAATCTATCGCACACCTGATCGCACACGTCCGGGCTGCCCGCGGCGTTCCTACGTCCGCAGCCGAGGCGCCTCCACCGCCGCGTCCACGTTCCCCGAATCCTCCGTGGACCCCGTGACCGTGACCGTCGCCGCGCCCGCCTCCACCCGCCCGGCCAGCTCCGTCGCCCAGCCAACCAGGGAGCCGACGCCGATACCGTGCGGATCGGTGTCGCGGAAGGCGCTGATCGCCCCCGCGCCCCGGCGCAGCAGCCGCGCCCCGCCCGCCGTGTTGCCCCGGGCCGCGTGAGTCAGCCCGACGGCCAACTGGGCCAGACCGCGCCACAGTTCACGCTCGCCCTCGGGCCCCGACTTCCAGGCGTCCTCGAACACCTCGTGCGCGTGGAAGGGCATCCCCGCGTCCAGCAGCCGCTGCGCCTCCCGCACAGTCTCCTCCGGAGTGCGGACCACTCCTTCCGGCTGCCGCTCCACCCCCGGTGTCCCGTAGGGGAGGGGCCGCCCCAGCCCGTCCCGGGGGCGTGCGTTGCGCGCCCTGCCCTCGGCGTCACGGTCCCTGCGAGTCTTGTCCACTACCCGATTGTGCCCCGTACCTGCGAGGAATGGCTTGAACACTGTCCGCGGGCCCCCGCGCACGACTAGGCTCGACAGTCGTCAGTGCCACTTTGGGGAAGGGTGGGCATGAAGCCGTCCCGGCCGTTGTACGAGCGTGAACCGGAACTCGCCGCTGCCGCAGCGGCCGTGGAAGCCCTGTGCGGCGCCCAGGCGGCCGGCGGACTGGTGGTCTTCAGCGGTGAGGCGGGCATCGGCAAGACCGCGCTGCTCTCCGAGGTCCAGTCGATGGCCGCCGACCGCTGCACCGTCTGGTCGGCCCGCGGCGGTGAGACGGTGACCTCGGTGCCGTTCCACGTCGTGCGGCAGCTGCTCCAGCCCGCGTTCGACCAGTTCGCCGCCGATGAGACCCGGGCGCTGTTCGGCGACTGGTACGAGATCACGGCACCCGCACTCGGCCTCGCCGAACCGAGCGGCCCTCAGCCCGACCCACAGGGTGTCCGCGACGGCCTCGACTTCTTCGTCTCCCGGCTGGCCTCGCGCCTCAGCCACCGGCCGCTGCTGCTCATCGTGGACGACGCACACTGGGCCGACGGCGAATCGCTCGCCTGGCTGGCCTCGTTCACCGCACGCCTCGCCGAACTCCCGCTCCTGGTCGTCCAGGCCCACCGTCCGCAGGAAATGGCCGAGCGCGACGCGAGCTATGCCGCCGACCGGGACGCCGAGCGCAACCCGGCCGGCCACGCCCCGCTGGTCCGGGTCGCCCTGCGCGCCCTCACCCCGGACGCCACCGCCGAACTGGTCCGCGCCGCCCTCGGCGAGCACGCGGACGACCCCTTCTGCCGCGAGGTGTGGGCCGTGACCGGCGGCAACCCGTACGAGGCGGTCGAGCTGGTCGCCAAGGTCCAGGACCGTGAACTGCCGCCGGTCGAGGAGTCGGCGGGCACGCTGCGGGAACTGGGCGCGTCCGCCCGCGGCAGCGGACTCGTCGCCCGGCTCGAACGGCTGGGTACGAACGCCAACCGGTTCGCGTGGGCCGCCGCGGTCCTGGGCACCGACATCTCCCAGGAACTCGCCGCCACCCTCGCCGGGATGAGTTCGGCGGAGGCCGCCGACTGCACGGCGCGGCTGCGCGACGCCCGTATCGTCAGCGGTTTCGACCCGCTGGAGTTCGTGCACCCGCTGATCGCCACCGCCGTCTACCGCTCCATCCCGCCGGCCACCCGCACCGCGATGCACGGACGGGCCGCCTGGGCCATCAACCGCGCCGGGCTCGGCGCGGCAGCGGCCTCCCGGCATCTGCTCGAAGTCCACCCGGACGACGACCAGGAACTGGTCGCCCAGCTCCGCGAAGCCGCGGGCCAGCACCTCGCCGTCGGCGCTCCCGAAGCGGCCCGGCGCTGCCTGGAGCGCGCACTGGAGGAGCCGCCCCGCCCGCACGCACGGGCTGCCCTGCTGTACGAGCTGGGCTGCGCGACGTTGCTCAGCTCACCGCCCACCACGGTGCGGCACCTGCGGACGGCCCTCGACATGCCGGGCCTGGACGACGGACTGCGGGTGGACGCCACCTTCCGGCTGGCCGCTGCCCTCGCCCACAACAACCAGCTGAGGGACGCGGCGCTCGCGCTGGCCGCCGAGGCGGCCCGTACCGCTCCGGGCCCTGGACTGATGCGGCTGCAGGCGGCGCACTTCCTCTGGGAAGGCATGCAGGCCACCGAGTCCGACGGCCCGAGCCGCTCCCAGCGGCTCGCCCGCAACGCCGATCATCTGGAGGGCCGCGACAACGCCGAACGGGCGCTGCTCACCCTCCGCGCCTTCGACGCCATGCTGCGGGGCGAGAACTCCCAGGTTGTGGTCGACCTCTGCGAACGCGCACTGGTCGACGGCAGTCCTGCGCGCGGTCTCGGCTGGACCGACTCCGAATGGGGCTTCGAGCTCCCCACGATGGTCGGCATCGCCTACGCGTTCACCGACCAGCTGGACCGGGCCGAGAGCCTGTTCGGCGAAGCGGTGCGCGCCTTCGAGATCTCCGGATGGAGCGGGGCGCACCTCGCCTTCGCCCACACCCTGCTCGGACTGGTCCACCGCCGTCGCGGCCGCCTCGCCGAGGCCGAGGGATTCCTGCGCGAGGGACTGCGTCTGGCCGACCGGGTCGGCAGCGGGCTGCCCGTCCACTGGGACGCCACCTGTCTGCTCATCGACACCCTGCTCGCCCGCGGACGCACGGCGGAGGCCCGTCTGGTCGCCGACCGCTACGACTTCGGCGCTCCCTATCCCAGTGCCATGGTGCTGCCCGACGCTCCGTGCGTGCGCGGCCGGCTGCTGCTGGTCGAAGGCCGTACGAAGGAAGCCGTCACCGAACTGGAGGCGGCTGGCGCGGCCCTGGAACCACGCGGACGGTTCAACGGGGTCTGGGCACCCTGGGCCGGCGACCTCGCCCGCGCCCTGGTCGACGACGACCCGGCACGGGGTGCCCGGATCGCCTCCCGCGCCAGGGTGCACGCCGAACGGTTCGGTACGGACACCGCGATCGGCGAAGCCCTGCGGACTGTCGCCCTCTTCGCCCCGCCGGAGGAGTCCACACGGCTGCTCGCCGAGTCCGTCCGCCACCTGGAGAAGTCCTCGTCCGCGTACGAGCACGCCCTGGCCCGGGTGGACTACGGAATCGCGATCCGCTCGCACCGGGAGCTGGCACGGGCGCAGAAACAGGCCATGACCTGTGGAGCGGAAGGGCTCGCCGCCCGCGCTCAGCAGGCACGGGCGTCGATCCGGTCCTCGGAGTGAGGTAAAGTTCCTCTTGCACAGCCACCCGGGGCAACCGGGAGGTAACGCATCGGGACGTGGCGCAGCTTGGTAGCGCACTTGACTGGGGGTCAAGGGGTCGCAGGTTCAAATCCTGTCGTCCCGACTCGAAAGAGTCGCAGATCAGGGCCGGTTTCGGAGAAATCCGAAACCGGCCCTCGATCGTTTCTGGGCACCGATTGGGGGACCGGCGCCCTTGACCGGCGTCAGCGGGGCGTCGATGACCGGGCTCGGCAGTGAGCGCGGTGCGCGGAGAGCGCCACGGTGCGCGGAGACGGCGCTCGTGCCATCCCGAAACGTGGTGGGCGGCGACCGGGTCCCGTGCAGCCCCTGCTCCTCCCGCAGTTCGCGCGGCAAGGGGCGACCTCGGTGTTCAGGCGCAGGCGTCCTCGACGGCGGCTCGTCGCACTGTGCGCAGCGTCGACCGGAGGCTGTCCAGATCGGTCGAGCCCAGAGCGAGGCGGATCGCCTGCGGTGTGTGGACCGAGGTGGTGAACGGCTCGGCCGTGGATACCGAGATGTGCTGACGGGCGAGGGTGGCGGTCAGGCGATCGGCGCGTGAGCCGTCGGGAAGGGGCAGCCAGGCGAAGTAGGACGAGGGGTGGCTGATGAGGGACAGGCCGGCCAGCTCTTGCCCGGCGAGTGCCTGGCGTGCCTTGGCGTCGTCCCGCTTCTGCGCCTCCAAGTGGTCCACCGTGCCGTCGTCGAGCCAGCGGCAGGCGATCGCGGTGGTGAGGGCCGGGGTGTTCCAGGTGGTCGCCCGAATCGCACGTTCGAGGGACGGCACCGCGGACGGCGGGGCGACGACGAAGCCGACCCGCAGGCCGGTGGCGACGCTCTTGGACAGCCCCGACACGTAGACGGTGATGTCCGGCGCGGTCGCGGCCAGAGGCGGTGGTGGATCCTCCACCAGGTAGGCGTAGGAGGCGTCCTCGATGATGAGCGGGCCGTGCCGTCGGGCGATCCTGATCAGGCGCGTGCGATCGGCCGCCGGCATGACCCGGCCCAGGGGGTTGTGCAAGGTGGGCATGGTGTAGATCGCGCGCACAGGACGGGTCGCGCACAGCTTCTCCAGGGCATCGAGATCCGGTCCGTCGGCGGTTACGGGTATGGGCTCCAGGTCGAGACGGAGGGAGTGCGCGAGCACCTTGAAACCCGGGTAGGTGAGCGCGTCGACCGCGACGACGTCGCCGGCGTCGAGCGCGGCCATGACAGTGATGGCCAGGCCGTGCTGCGCACCGTTGGTGATGAGGATCCGGTCCGCGCCTGTGGTGAGTCCCCGGCGCCTCAGGTGCCGTGCGACCGAGGCCCTGTCCTGGGGGCGTCCTCGATGGGGCTGGTAGCGCAGCAGTGAGTCGAGATCGCCGGAGGTGGCCACCTCGCGCAGGGCCTGCCGGAGGAGGGCGGCCTGTCCGGGCAGCGACGGATGGTTGAAGGTGAGGTCGACCGCGTCGGTGGCGACGGCCTGCTGGTCGATGCCGTGGCCGGCGGGGACCGCGATGTCACGCACGAATGTGCCGCGGCCCTGTTCCCGGCTCACCAGACCCATCGCTTCCAGCTCCGCGTACACCCGGGTCGCGGTCACCACGGCGATGCCCTCACGGGCGGCGAGCCCGCGGTGCGTCGGCAGCCGTACGCCCGCGGTGAGCCGCCCGCCGCGGATGTCGGCGGCGAACGCGTCGACCAGTGCTTTGTACCGAGAGGCTGACATGCACCGGATTGTACGCATGACAATTCTTTGACTGTCCTGCGCGCGGCTCCTTACGGTCAAGGTCACCCACCTACCCGCCCACCCTCCCGGAAGGACACTCCGCCGTGCATATCGCCATCCTCACCTTCGAGGGCTACAACGAACTCGACTCCCTGATCGCGCTCGGTGTGCTCAACCGCGTCAGGACCGACGACTGGCGCGTCACCATCGCCACCCCCACCCCCAGGGTGACGTCGATGAACGGGGTGGTCATCGAGCAGATGTCCACTCTTGAGGAGGCGTGCGCCGCCGACGCCGTCATCGTCGGCAGTGGCATCGCCACCCGCGAGGTCGTCGAGGACCCGGCGATCATGAACATCCTGCGCAACCTGGACCCCTCGCGCCAGCTCATCGCGGCACAGTGCTCCGGCGCGCTCGTCCTGGCCAGGCTCGGCCTGCTCAACGGCATTCCCGCCTGCACCGACCTGATCACCAAGCCCTGGGTCGTCGCCGCCGGCGTCGAGGTGCTCAACCAGCCCTTCCACGCCAAGGGCAACATCGCCACCGCCGGCGGCTGCCTGGCCTCGCACTATCTCGCCGCCTGGATCATCGCCCGCCTCAAGGACCACGACGCCGCCGAAAGCGCGCTGCACTATGTCGCCCCGGTCGGCGAGAAGGAGGAATACGTCAAGCGCGCCTGGCGCAACATCACCCCCTACCTGCCCGCTCCCGCGCCGGCGTTCCGGTGAACGCCGGCCGCTCGCGGCCGGACACCTGCCGGGCCTTGGACAGGGAGGTCGCGCCGTGACTTTCCCGGCGGGCCGATCGAGGCGGTTCCGCCATTCCCGCGAAGTCCAACTCAACGTAAAGTCAGGGAACTTGAATAGTCAGGAGAATCAGGAGCCCGCGTGGAGATCGTCGTCCTGGCTTTGTGCGCCGTGGCCGCCTACGGACTTTTCCTGAAGACCCGAACCGTGCTCCACGCCTGGCGGCTCCCCGACCTTTCCATCAGCACGGACCGGCTGGACGTCTACCAGAAACAGGCGTTCCAGGAGATCTGCCGAAGATCCCCGAGCCTCGGTACCCGAGTCCGACTGGCGCCCTACTTCGATGAGCGGCACTGGAACCGTGCCGACGCCCTGCTCGTCCTCGCGGAACCCGTCAAACACAAACTCGTACGCATCGAGGGATGGAAGTTCGGTTCCTACGCCCTTACACGCAAGGGCTGGCGCGAGTACCGGAAGCACTTCATGTGGACAGGGATCAGTGATGAATCGATGCACATAACGGCCTCGGCGGGCGGCTTCGCGGCGGTCAACGTCAACAGCCCTCACGGGGTGGCCCAGAGCAGCGGGCGTGACAGCAGCGCCGACCTGTCCGGCATCTCGTACCACCAGCTGGCCACTGCCCTCAGGGCCGACCCGGAAGGTGCCCGGCCCGAGGAGGCGGTCAGGGCACGGGAGTATGCCGAAGATCTGACGGACGCGGTCGGCGCGCAGGACGCCGACCGGGCCAACCGTGTCCTCGGTCGCGTCAACACCCTCCTCGCAACCGCGAGTTCCGCCTTCACTCTGACCAGGAACCTGCTGCCGCCCGGCAGCTGAGCCCGGTCCGCCTCGCACCGCTCGGCCTGCGGAGGCCGGTGACGGGCGAACCAGGGGCTGCCCCGAGCACCCCGGCCACGGAAATGCGTCCCCGCCCGGAATCGGGGTACTGGTGGGCTCGCGCGATCAACTGTCGCTGGTCGGCACGCAGAGCACCGGCACCGTCGACAGATGCAGCAGCTTGTGCGGGGTGGAGCCGAGCAGTGCCCCGCGCATCGGGCTGTCGCCCCAGCTGCCCACGACGATGACCCTCGCTCCGTGGCGTGCGGCTGCGTCGATCAGTGCCTGCGCCGGTCTCTTGTCGATGACCTCGACGGTGGCCTGTACGCCCGCCGCCTCGGCCGCCGTGACGGCGTGCTCAAGTCCCGTACGCCCGGCCTGGCGGATGGCCTCGTAGTGGGACCTGTACTCCTCGCCGGAGGGGCCGGGGGGCGCCGCCCCGTAGACCAGGACGAGCCGCTCACCGAAGGCGGCGGCCACCTCGACCGCGATACGCAGGGCACGTGCGGCTCCGGGTGACTCGTCGTACCCGAGGACCACCGACATCTCAGGACTCCTTGCCGTGTACGAGACCGGGATCGACGACACTCCGGCGCTCGGTCCAGAAGGCGGCCGACCGGAGCCGCCACACGGTCATGAGCACCACCCCGACGATGCTGATACAGATACCGATGACGAGCGGCGGGCCGAGCCCGAACCACGAGGTCCCGCTGTAGGAGTTCGCCGGGTCCGACATGTCCATCACCGACCGCACGAGCAGCCAGGTCAGCAGCCCGGCGCCGACCAGCGGGCCGAGACCGATGAGGACGAAGTTGCGGACGCTCTCGGTCAGATGGTGACGGTAGTAGACGACGCAGGCCACACCCGTGAGCGCGTAGTAGAAGGCGATGAGCAAGGACAGCGCCGTCAGCGAGTCGAAGAGGGCGTTCTGGCTGATCCGGTTCACGACGATGTACCAGGCGATGGCGATGCCGGCGACCCACCACGTGCTCACGTCGGGGGTCCGGAACCGCGGGTGGACGCGCGCGAAGTGCGCGGGCAGCGCGTGGCGGCGGGCCATCGACAGCGCCGTGCGCGACGCCGGGATGATGGTGGTCTGGGTCGAGGCCAGTGCGGAGGTCGCGACCGCGAGCAGCACGATCCAGTCCCAGCCGCCCATCACCTCACCGGCGAGAAGGGCGAAGATGAACTCCTCCTCCTCGGCGTTGTCGGCCAGATAGGTCGTTCCGGCGAAGGCGACGACCGCGAAGCCGACGGACAGGTAGGTCACCAGCAGGATGACGGTCGACCACACTCCGGCCCTGCCGGGAGCGCTGGCGGAGTCCTTGACCTCTTCGGTGAGATTCACTGCCGACTCCCAGCCCCAGTAGACGAAGACGCCCAGCAGCAGCCCGCTCGTGAGGGCCGAGCCGCCTGCGCCGAAGGGGTTGAGCCACTCGGCCGAGGGTTTGACCGAATCGAACGACGTCGTACCGGCGTAGACGCGGTAGAGAGCCACGATCACGAAGACCAGCAGAAAGGCGACCTGCGCCAGGATGAGAACGTTCTGCACCTTCGCCGACAGCTCCGTCCCGATGACACAGACGCCCGTCATGACGAGGATCAGGAGCACGGCGAGAAGCTGGCGCACGAACGCGTTCTCCGCCCAGCTGTCGAGGCCGATGGCCAGCAGGCCGAAACTGACGGCGACGTCCGCCAGGGACCCGATCACCAGAACCCCGGTCATCGTGATGGCCCAGCCGCCGAGCCACCCGGTCCACGGACCCATCGCCCGGGTGACCCACGAGAATGTCGTGCCGCAGTCCTGATCGACCCTGTTCAGGTAGTAGAAGGCGGAGGCGATCAGCAGCATCGGCACGAACGAGGCGAAGAGCACCCCCGGGGCGTAGATACCGACGAGCGCCACGATCGGGCCGATGACGGCCGCCACGGAGTAGGCCGGTGACGTCGCGTTCAGTCCGATGACCAGCGCGTCGACGAAGCCGATCGCGTTCGGCTTCAAGCTCGCCGGTGGTGTCGGTCGGGAAAGGCTGTCCGCCTCTGCCATGCTCCCTCGCTCCGGTCACAGGCCTGAAAGAACGAGCGAAATATACCGAGTCCATGGCATTTGGATGCTTCTGAGCGTGCCTGTCAGCCGGAAGCACCCGGATGCCATCGGGCACGGTCACTGCTCACGCATGCCCCACGGTGCGCCGTACTCCGTCAGCAGATCGAGGAACGGCCGGGGCGGCATGGCCTCGGGGCCCAGCACTCCGCTGCCGCTCCAGGTGCCGCAGGCCATGAGTTCGAGGGCGGCGACGGGGTTGATCGCGGTCTGCCAGACCACGGCCTGGGAGCCGTACTCCCGCATGGACCACTGGTTGTCCACCACGTGGTACAGGTAGACCTCTCTTGGGCTGCCGTCCTTGACGCCCTTCACCCAGGTGCCCGCGCACGTCTTCCCGCTCATCCGCTCGCCGAGTCCGGCCGGGTCGGGCAGGCAACCGGCGACGACATCGCGGGGGGACACCGCGACCGGGCCCGATCCGCTGTTCACCCGGACGGGATCCGTCCGGTCGAGGCCCAGCTTGTGGAGGGTCCGGAGCACCCCGATGAACTCGTCGCCGAGACCGTACTTGAACGTGACCCGCCGGGCCTTCAGCCATCGAGGCACCAGGAGCACTTCCTCGTGCTCGACATTGACGCACTCCACCGGCCCGATGCCCTCGGGGAAGTCGAAGACCTCCGGCTCGCTGAACGGGGCAGTGGTGAACCAGCCCCGTCCCTCCTCGTACACGACCGGCGGGTTCAGGCATTCCTCGATGGTCGTCCAGATGCTGAAGGAAGGGGCGAACCCGTAGCCCTCCACGACCAGATCGGCGCCGTCACGAATGCCGATCTCCTCGATCTCGTCGAAGAGTTCGTCCGAGGCGTACCGGGCGAACACGTCCGAAAGGCCGGGCTCAACCCCCATACCCACCAGAGCGAGGCGGCCGGCCGCCTCCCACTCGGCGGCCCGTTCGAACTGAGCGTCCCCGAGCTTGACTCCGCACTCCTCGTACGGATGGGACGGGTGCGGCTGGGACAGGGACATGGCCATGTCGAGATAGTGCGCACCGTGGGCCAGCGCCGCCTCGAACAGGGGCATGACGAAGCGGGGGTCGGTGGCGTTGAGCAGTACGTCGCAGCGGTGTTCTCCGAGGGCGGTGCGCACGGCCGCCGGGTCCGCGGCGTCCAACCGCGCGGCGGTGAACCGATGGCCCTGCTCCCCGAGAGCCTCGACCGCGGCCTCCGCCCGTCCGAAGTCGTAGTCGGCGACCGTCATGTGTGCGAAGAACGGCCGACGGGCCGCGATCCTGGTGATCGCCGTGCCCACGCCTCCCGCTCCGATCAAGAGGACCCGCATGGGTGCATCACTCCTTCTCCGTGCTGCCGCGGCAGTGGGCGCGCCCGTGCCGTCCGGTGGGGCGAGGACGGTAACAGCCGGACGGCCCGGTGGCGGGCAACCGTACGGGTGATGCCCTCGGCCCGGGGCGTCCGTGTTCCGGAGGTTCGTCCGGTCGGGTCTGCGCCCCATGAGAGTGCTAGCGTGCCGCGCACCATTAACTGGCTGACACGCAAGAGGTGTTGTGCGGGAGACTTCCTGGGATGAGTGAGCTCATGGGTGCGGAGGGCGGCGCCGAGAACGACGAGGCGGACAGCGCGGAGAGCAGCGCGGCAGACAGCGCGGAGCGCAGCGCGGAAGACGGGGCGGAGGACGCGGCGGAGCGCGCGGGGCTGGGGCGTCATCGCCGTACCTACCGCCCGCAGCGCAGAAAGGCCTCCGCGTACGCGCTGCTCCTGCTGAAGCTGGCCCCCTTCTCGGCCCTGGCCTGCCTCCTGACGATCCTCCTCGGGGCTTTCCTCGGCTGGGAGGGGTCCGTCGCGGCCGTTGTGGCCGAAGCGCTCGGCGGGCTGGCGCTGTTGGGGCCGTTCGCCGTCCGGGCGCTGTGGTACCGGCGGCACACAAAGGTGGAGTTCCGCCTCTACGAAAAGGGCCTCGTCGCGATTGCGGCCGACGCTACGGAAGCGGTCTATCCCTGGCAGTCGACCGCGGTCTTCACGAACGGTTCGCATCGCTACAAGCTGTCCAACCCCGAGGGGACGATCGTCACGCTCGGGGCGGCGGACCGTGGCCCCGTACTCGGCGGGGAGAAGATCCGGGGACTGCGCACCCGTACGGCGATCAGGGGCGCCCAGCTCCCCCAGGAGGGAGAGTGGGGGCCGGCGATCCGGCAGGGTGTCCGGGACGCACAGCTGGCCCCGACCATCGAAACGGTTCTGGGCGGCGGTGAAGTCTCTTTCGGGGAACTGGTGTTGAGTCAGGACGGGCTGACCGTCCGGCGCAGGCGCGGCCGGGACGACTCCACTGCCTGGGAGGACGTCGACTCGCTCTCCCTCACGGCGGAGGGCGGCCTCCTGGTCGCCTCTCGTGGCAGCGATTTCCCGACTTATTTCGCATGGCCCGGGTACCGGATACCCAATCTGGAGATCTTCCTCGACATCGCCCGTCAGCTGCGCGCAAGCAGGCCGCGGGCGGCACGCGCTCCGACCGTGCCGACCCCGACCGTGCCGACCC
The DNA here is from genome assembly GCF_026341775.1 of Streptomyces sp. NBC_00654. Classification (NCBI taxonomy): domain Bacteria; kingdom Bacillati; phylum Actinomycetota; class Actinomycetes; order Kitasatosporales; family Streptomycetaceae; genus Streptomyces; species Streptomyces sp. NBC_00654. The sequence continues at coordinate 3,537,335 of NZ_JAPEOB010000001.1, forward strand.
CGACCGTGCCGTCTCCGACCGTGCCGTCTCCGACCGTGCCGACCCCGGACGTGCCGTCTCCGACCGTGCCGACGCCGGACGCACCGACTCCGACCGGACCCGCGCCGGCCGCCCGCGATGACGAGGAGTCCCCGGACGACGTGCCGGAACTCCTGGGCCTGTACGTCACCTTCGGGGTCGGCGCCTGGGCGGCCTGGCGCCTCGGCACCCGGCAGGGGATCGACGGACTGGGGTCCGCACTCCTCGCCGCCGTCAGGGTGGTCCTCGGCGGATTCTTCGGGGCGGTCTTCGGCCTGGGCCTCGCGGCAGCCGTCATGATCGTGCCGAACGTCGTGGGTCTGCTGCTCGTCGAACCCCTGATCCGCTGGATCCGGCACCGCCGGTACGTCGCCGCGGTCGCCCTCGCCCTCTTCGCGGTCGTCCCGCCGGTGGCACTGCTCCTCTTCCTGTTCCGCGCCACCCCCTCCCATCTGGTCCCCCTGGTGGCGCTCCTCTTCTTCGGCGGCTGGACGTTGCTGCTCCTGGTGAAGCGGTGCGCCGGGTCCGAACGCCTGGTCGTGCGTCACCTTCCGGACCTCCCCGGCGTGTTCCTGGTCGTCCTCGCCGTCGAGCAGCTCGTTTCCGGTGACGTACTGACCCTCACGCCGGCCGCCGGCCTCTTCTTCCCGCTCGCCATCTGGCTCTCCTGGCGCGGCTGGCGCAAGCTGAAGGAGTCGACTCGGCCGACGGTGCAGGCGGTGGCCGACATCGTCCTGTCCGTGGAACTCGGCCTGGTACTGACCGTGCTCATGGTGTGGCTGGCCAACGTACTGTCGTTCACCCCGCCCCAAGTCACCGTTGTGCGCGGCGTGGTGGAAAAGATCCAAGAACTCACCGAGGTGGACTGGCTGTACTGGCTGGCGGCCTACACGGCGCTGGCCGTCGGCAGTTACGCCGTACTACGCTGGCCGGACCGTGTCGCGCGGGTCGGACAGCGGCTGCGCCCGGCGCGCTTCGGCGAGTCCCGGCTGCCGCTGGGTATGACCGCCAACTTCGCACGGCGGTCCCTCTCGGGGATCAATGTCGGCATCATGGTCGCGCTGCTGTTCCTCGTCGCTCTGGCTCCGGTGTCCGAGGGCGCGTGGAAGCGGCCGGTGACCGAGAGGTACGCGGTCGAGGTCCAGCGCCGGCAGTACGCCGAGGGCGCCGCGGCCGCGTACAAGGAGATCCACCAGCAGGTCGTGGCACATCCCCGGGCCGCCGCCCGCCTGAGAGCCGTGATTCTCGCCGTGCACCGGGCCGCTCCTTCGCCACCCGGAGAGCCCGTGAACCGGACGGCGCTGGACATAGCCAGGCAGGTCGGCCGTTTCCAGGCCGACGCACTCGCTCTCGACGACCCGGAACCACAGCCCGCCCGGAGCCCGGAGGCCGACGACCTCGACGGCCGGCTCGATCAGCTCGACGAGAGCCAACAGCGCACCGCGGAGCGGGAGGAACAGGCCGACCGGTTCGCCGAGATGGCCTCCCTCGCGATCACCCGCTCCTTCGACGCCCTCGACCTGGGCGACAACCAGGCCGTACAGCTCCTCAAGGAGTACCTGGGCGGACTGGTGGAGGACGGCCCCGTGAAGAAGATCTTCCACCAGTACGGCGAAGGAATCGGCCGGCCCCCGCCCGACGGCGGCCGGCTCGTGCGCATCGACGTCCGCCGCCTGACGGCGGTGGCCTACGACCGCACCCGGGCGGCAGTCGAACGCGCCGACGCCGGCCTGCTCGTCTTCTACGGCCGGTTCGGCATCGGCATCCCCGCCGAGGACACGTCGTTGACGCCCGCGATCGACCTGGCGAACCAGCACCGGTATCTGCGCCAGGGCACAGGCCCCTGCACCGGCTGCGTCAACTCCACGACCAGCGGTTCCCGTACGGGCGGAGGCGGTGGCCGCCGCTGAGCCGAGGCAGTACGCCTCCGCTGAGCCGAGGCAGTAACGCCCCAAGGCCGTACCGGGAAATCTCCGGTACGGCCTTGGGGCGTTGTCGGCGGGGTGTGCCCGGGTATCCCGGGCGGTATCGCGCATCAGGCGAGAAGCTTGGCCTTGGCCTTCTCGTACTCCTCCTGGCTGATGTGGCCCTTGTCCTTCAGCTCGGCGAGTCTGGCGAGGTCGTTCACATGGCTGCTGCCGCCGGCCCCGTCCTCCGTGGCCGCCGCCTGTCTCACGTACTGACGGAACGCCGCCTCCGACTCCTTGATCTGCTTGGTATCCCGTTCGCCCATGCTCCGGCCCCGGACGATGAGGTAGACGAAAACGCCGATGTAGGGCAGCAGGATCACGAGGATCAGCCAGCCCGCCTTCGCCCAGCCGTTCAGCGAATGGTCCCTGAAGAGGTCCGTCACCACCTTGAACAGCAGGAAGAACCACAACACCCAGAGGAACAGGAACAGCATCGTCAGGAAGAGGTTCAGAAGCGGGTAGTCATCCATGGGTGCCTACTCCAATCACGCGTATGGTGATTTATTCATACATCTGCCCTCTTCGGGGCGCATCCGCAGGCGTCCGGATGGGGCACCGGTGCGGTCGGTTCAGCCCGAGAGTGTGTCCAGGAAGGCGAACAGCTTGTTCCGGGTGCGCTCCACCTGCTCTTCCACGGTCAGGGACTCGTCGAAGCGTGACCCGGGGGCGGGCACCTTCTTGCCCCGTACGTACAGCGAGCAGTCCAGATCGGTGCAGAGGTAGATCCCGACCGAATTCCCGTCCCGGCCCGCCTGGCCGCGCTTGCGGGCGGTCATCAGGGAGACGCCGTTGCCCGGGTGGGTGGTCAGACAGACCGAACACATGCTGCGGTGGAGGAAGCCGCGCTGGTGGGAGGGGAAGCGCAGGGTGATGCCGATGAGCGCGCCCCGCAGTTCGGTGACGATGTAGCTGCGGTCCGGTGCGGAGAGGTCGCGCCAGCCCAGGAAGTCCAGATCGTCCCAGCGCCGCTCGTCCAGATCGCGCGGAAGGGGCAGGCGCTGGGCCTCGCCCTTGGAACAGTTGACGAAGGACGCGCGGATTTCCCGCTCACTGACGGCTCTCATGAGGAAAACGCTATTCACGCCTATGACCTACAGGCAAATGATTAATGTGTGTAGGGGAGTGGCCGACGGCCGGTCTCAGATGACGAGCCGCAGTGAGGTGGTGGCGATGCCGAGCCGTACGGTCTGCCCCCAGGTCAGCTCCAGGGCGTCGGACTCCATGCCGTCGCCGAAGACCACGATCCGGTCCGACTCGACCGTGAGCCGGAGCCCCTGTCCGGGGCTCAGTTCGCCCGCGACCAGGGAGGTTCCGGTCACCGGCGAGGGCCAGGCCTCGCGTACGAACCACAGCAGCCGCGGATCGGACGGGGCGGGCAGTACCGGTGTGCTGCCCCGCTCCAGCCAGAGCGAGCGGAGCCAGCCGGTGGCTCCCGTACCGGTGCCGACCAGGACGCCCGAGGAGGCCTGGGCCTCGGCGGCGGTCGCCCCGTCGTCGGGGCCCAGGCGGTAGCGCGCGGTCTGGTGGCCGGGCGGTCCGAGGTAGATCTCGTTCAGGGCGAGCAGCCGCTGGGTGTCGTCGGCGACGGCCTCCACCATGGTGAGCTCCTCCGCCCGGCCCCGGGGCGTGACGGCCGCCCGGAGCAGGGCGGCGGCGTCACCGGGGCGGTGGCGGACGAGGACGCCGGGGTTCCGCCCGGGGTCGCTGTCGATCCCGACCACCGGCTGGCCCGCGAGGTACTTCGCGGCGTTGGCCACCAGCCCGTCCTGGCCGACCACGATCACCACGTCCTCGGGGGCGAAGAGGAAGCGGTCCAGATCCGCCCGCTCCACCCGTGAACCCCGCCACTGGAGCGGAACGGCGGCCGCCACATCGGCCAGGGCCCGTTGCGTACGCTCATGGCGCCGGGCCACCTCGTCGATCGACCGGCCCCGGCTGGACAGGAAGAACGCGGCCTGTCCGTGCGTCCCGTGCCGGGCGAGGAGTTCCTCGTACTCGGTGGTCCGGTGCACGAGCACCGCACGCGGGGCGAGGCTCATGCCCGCGGTTCCGGGGCCGGCCGGCCGAGCTTGGAGAGCAGCCCGGTGAGGACGTCGGGGGAGAGCGTCAGGCTGTCGATGCGGGGCAGGTTCTCGGCGAGCCGTGTCGCCGCCAGGGCGTGCAGCGTCGCGGGATCCACCTCCGCGTGCACCCGCAGCCAGGCCGCCTGTGCCTCGGCGCGCGCCGCTCCGGTGTCCCGGGCCGCCGCCGCCTCCGCACGGGCCAGCCGCACGGTGCGGGCCGCCTCGGCCTCGGTGCGTACCGCGTCGGCCGCCGCCTTCTCCTCGGCCTGGCGCCGGGCGTTGGTGCCGTTCTGTTCCACCAACTGCTCTTCCCGGCGGGCCAGTTCGATCTTGCTGGCCAGTTCGTTCTCGGCGATGGTGCGTTCCCGCTCGACCGCGACGGCCCGGCGTTCGTACGTCGCCCGGTCGGCCTCCTGCTGGATCTGCTCACGGGCCGGGGTGCGCAGGGCCCGCTCGACCTCGGCCTCGGGACGGATCGCCACGACGCGGACGGCCACCACGTCGATGCCGGTGGCGGGCAGCCGCGGTTCGGCGGCGAGGCCCGTGGCGACCCGTTCGCGCACGGAGGCGACCCCGTCCACGAGCGCGGCGGCGAGCGGTGTGCGCGCCAGGACGTCCAGCGTGTGCTGCTGTGCGGTCTCGGTGAGCAGGGTGGCGATCTGCTCCAGCGGTGCGCCGCGCCAGTCGCCGGTGTCCGGGTCCACGGAGAAGTCGAGCCGGGCCGCCGCCTGGGCCGGGTCGCTGATCCGGTACGTCACGGTGGCCTGCACGGTGACGTCCTGGAAGTCGGCCGTGCGGGCGTGGAACGCCATGGCCAGCTCGCGGTCGTTGACCGGCACCTCGGAGAGCGCGGCGGTCAGTGACCGGTACCAGAAGCTGACTCCGGGGCCGTCGTGGGCGAGCTTGCCGCGCTTGTGGTGGCGGATGTGGGCCGTGGGCGCGGAGCGCAGATGGCGCCAGCCGTAGCGCCTGGTGATGTCGGCCATGAGGGCCCCCTTTATTTCGTCAGTGCGACGATAAGGGGTGATGCCGAATATCGTCAAGAGGACGAGAAGGGATTTCCGGCCAGATAGCGGGCCGGTACCTCGCCGCCGCCGTGCACCGCCAGATCGGCGCCGTTGACGTACGGAGCCAGCCGGCCGGCCAGGAAGAGGCAGGCGCGGGCCACATCGTCCGGCACCGCCTCCCGCCGCATCGGGATGACGCCCTCCGCCGCCGGGCCGCCTCCTCTGCCGCTCCCGGCGTGCGGCGTGCGGACGGGGCCCACGGTGATGTGGTTGACGCGGACCTTCGGCGCCCACTCCAGGGCCAGGGCCCGCGTCAGCGCCAGCAGCCCCGCCTTCGCCGCCGTGTAGGCGGCGGTACCGGGCTGCGGCTGGCGCGCGGAGACACTGCCGATATTGATCACGCTGCCGCCCTCCGGCTGCTCCCGCATGACCAGGTTCGCGGCCTGCGACAGGTAGAAGGGGGCCAGCAGATTGAGCGCGACGACCTTCTCGACGAAGCGCGGGGAGACGGTCGCCGCGTCGGCGTCGGGGGAGCCGCCCGCGTTGTTGATGAGTACATCGAGCCGCCCGAACCGGTCGGCGGCCGCCGTCACCAGTGAGGCGGCCGCCGCCGGGTCCCGGACGTCGGCGGCCCGGAAGAGGGCGTGGCGCCCGTCCGCCGAGGGTGGTCGCACCGGTTCGCCGCGCCCGCACACCATGACATCCGCGCCCGCCGCGAGAAATGCCGTGGCGATCTCCGCGCCGATGCCCTTCGTGCCGCCGGTGACGATCACCGCCCGTCCGGAGAAGTCGATCGGATCGCCGATGTCCATGGTCCGCCCTCCGTCGTTGTCGACGACAAGCTACCAAGCATTTGTTTGGCGCCCTAGGGTCTGCGGGGAGGAACCGGACGGCGACGGTGGTGGCCGGGGCGGGAGTGCGGAGAAGCACGGCCGGCCGGTGAATCCCTTGGGATTCACCGGCCGGCCGGGGTGGTGCGCCGCCCCCGTCCCCACGGTGCGGCGCGGGTGGACCGTCGTCTCCGCCGGGGCGGACGGTCCACGTTTCGTTCAGGACTCCGGCGGGGGTGCCTCGAGTCCGAGTCCGGGAAGGATCGCGGTCGCCACGAACCGGGTGAGATACGCCTCGTCCGCGTACCGCCCCTCCAGCAGTGGCCGGGCACGCATGACCCCGAGCAGCTGCGCGGCGACGTACGCCGCCGCGGGGTTGTCCGCCGCGATCTCGCCCCGCTCCACGCCGCGTCGCAGCATCGCGTCGATCGCCGCGATCTCCGGCAGGATCAGCGCCTCCCGCAACGCGCACAGCAGCTCGGGGCTCTGGAGCGCCGCGTGGCTGAGCGCGTGCATCAGCGGGGTGTCGCGGCCGGAGTCCTCACCGATGGACCGGGCCGCCTGGTGCAGGTCCCCGGCCAGGGTGCCGGTGTCGATGTGCGAGAGCAGCATGCGCCGGGTGCCGTGCAGTGCGGCGACGACCAGCTCGGGCTTGGAGCCCCACTGCCGGTAGAGCGTCGATTTCCCGCAACGGGTCCGCGAGGCCACTCCCTCCATGGTGAGGGATTCGTAGCCGCTCTCGCGCAACAGGTCCAGCACGGCCGTGTAGAGCTCCTGTGCCCGCTCCGGTGTGATCTTCGATCGGCGCGACACGGGTGCTGACTCCTGTACGGAATCGTGCGACGGCATGTGCTTCCCTCCTGCGGCTCTGCGGTGAGGTCCCTCGATACGCCAGTGTACCGATACGCGCGTGTACCGATACGTTCGCGTATCGGTACACTGGCGTATCGATACGGCATGGACTGGACCATGCCGCCGTAACAGCGCTTCGTCAGCAAAGGGGCAACGGGTGATACACGCCCGCAGCGAGCCTGCAGACCGGGAGCCGGACAGTTCTGCCCGACCGCCCCTCGTACGTGAGTTCCTCCTGGTCGCGGGACTCTTCCTCGTCTACAAACTCGGCCGGCAGGCCGCCAACGGGCATGTCGAGGAAGCCTTCCGCAACGCCGCACACGTATGGGACTTCGAACGGGCCGTCCGCCTCCCGGACGAGGGCGCCGTGCAGGGGGTCCTGCTGCACAGCGAGACGCTGATCCACGCGGCGAACACGTACTACGCCACTGTGCACTTCCCCGCCACGGTGCTGTTCCTGGTCTGGCTCTACTGGCGCCGGCCCCGTCACTACGTCTGGTCGCGCCGCATCCTCGCCGTGCTCACCGGCGCCGCCCTCGCGCTGCACCTGCTGTTCCCGCTCGCCCCGCCCCGGATGCTGGACGCGGCAGCGCTCGTCGACACCGGCCAGGTGTACGGCCCGACGGTGTACGGGAACACGCCGTCCACCGACTCGATGGCGAACCAGTTCGCCGCGATGCCCTCCCTGCACTTCGGCTGGGCGGTGATGGTCGCCGTCGGGCTGATCGTCGCCACCCGCTCCCGGTGGCGCTGGCTGTGGCTGCTGCACCCGCTGGTCACGCTGCTCGTGATCGTGGGCACCGCCAACCACTACTGGCTCGACGCGATCGCCGTCTCGGCGCTGCTCGCCGTGGCCTTCGCCGCGCTCCGGCTCCCGCGCACCGCGCCGGTCCGGGCGCCCCTGCCGTGGCCGTCACCCGGGGCGCCCGCCGCCGGGAGCGCGTTCGCCACCGCCCGCGTACCGGCGGCCGCCGGATCCCGTACCCGTACCACGCCCGTCGCGGGTGCGGCCGGGGCGCGGACGCTCGCCCGGTCCGGAGCCCGGCGGTGAACGCCACGCTCGTCGCGGTCGTCCTGTCCCTCGTATCGGCCGCCGCCTACGCGGCCGCGGCCGTGGCCCAGTCCCGGCTCGCCGGACGCACCGAGCCCTCCGCCGGAGTCCTGCGCGTGCTGGGCCGCGGAGCCTGGTGGTCGGCGGTCGGCCTGAACGCCGGAGGCGCGCTGCTCCATGTCGCCGCGCTGAAGTACGGCCCGCTCACCCTTGTCCAGCCGCTGGGCGCACTCACCCTCGTCGCCGCCGTCCCGCTCGGCGCGCGCGCCGCCGGGCGCCGGGTGAGCCGGACCGAATGGCGCGGCATCCTCCTCACCCTGATCGGCCTCGGCGCGCTGCTGATGACCGCGGGCGGCGCCGCTCCGCACGAGACGCTCAGCCTCCCCGAAGCGCTCGGCGTCGGCGCGGCGACCATGGCGGTCGTCGCCGGTCTCAGCCGCCCCGGCACCCGCCCGGGACTGCGGCACGCGGCGGCGTCCGGCATCACCTCCGGCGTCGCCTCGGCGCTCACCCAGACACTGACGGTCGCCGTCACCGACCACACCGCGGGGCCGCTGTTCAGCTGGCGGCTGCTGACCGTGGCGCTGCTCGTCTCCGCCTTCGCCATGGGCGGCCTGCTGCTGTCCCAGACCGCCTACCGCGGCGGTCTCGGTGCCCCGCTCGCCGTGGTCACACTGGCCAACCCGGTCGCCGCGGCGGCGATCGGCCTGGCCCTGCTCGGCGAACGCCTCCAGGGCGGAGCGGCCGGTGGGGTGCCCGCGCTGGCGGGCGCCGCGGCCGCGGTACGCGGGGTGATCCTGCTCAGCCGGGCCCAGCAACGGACCGAGCCCGGGACCACCGGGAAGGGCGGGGTTGCCGACGAGGACGGGACACCCATGGCCGGGGACGCCGGACCGGCGCCGTCGCGGATCGTCATCGGCAGCCCGCGGAAGCGGCACCGCCCGGTCCTCGCCCGCGCGGCCCGTGCCCGTGCCCCGCACGCTCCCGATCCGGGCGGTCCCGGCCTGCCGGGGCTCGACCCGGCCGCGCTCGACCCGTCGGCGCTCGACCCGCTCGCCGTCAGGACGGGCGGTCCCTGACGGCGGGCGGCTCGCCCGGATCGTCGAGAGCCCGGGTCAGCCAGCCGATCCAGAAGCTCTCCAGATCGATGCCGCCGCGCAGCACCAGGTACCGCAGCCGGTCCTCGTCGGCCGTCGGCGCGGGCGTGAAGTCGCGCTCCTCGATCTCCAGGTACTCCGCCAGCTGACGCTGATGAAGCTCCAGATGGCGCCGCAGCTCGGCCCCCAGGCCCGGCGCCCCGACCACCGCGGCCGCCCGCATCCTCAGCAGCAGCGGATCACGGACCGGACGAGGATCCTCCGGCTGCGCCACCCAGGCGGCCAGCTCCTCCCGGCCCGCCGGCAGCACCTCGTACTCCTTCTTCCGCCCACGCGCCGGCTGCGCCGCGGGCAGGGCCCTGATCCGCCCGGCCCGCTCCAGCTTCCCCAGCTCGCGATAGATCTGCTGATGCGTGGACGACCAGAAGTATCCGATGGACCGGTCGAACCTGCGGGTCAGCTCCAGCCCCGACGACGGCTTTTCCAGCAGGGCGGTGAGGATCGCGTGCGGCAGTGACATGGAGTGCATCCTAAGGACGGGCGGAAGGGGACCTCACAACGTCGCCGCGAGCTCCGTGCCCTGGCGGATCGCGCGCTTGGCATCGAGTTCCGCGGCCACATCCGCGCCGCCGATCAGATGCACCGGACGGCCGGCGGCGAGCAGCTCCTCGTACAGCTCGCGGCGCGGTTCCTGGCCCGCGCACAGCACCACCGTGTCGACGGGAAGCAGGCGCTGCTCGCCGTCCACCGTGAGGTGCAGGCCCTCGTCGTCGATACGGTCGTAGCTCGCGCCCGCGATCATCTCGACGCCCCGGTGGCGCAGCTCGGTCCGGTGGATCCACCCCGTGGTCTTCCCGAGCCCCGCTCCGACCTTGGCCGCCTTGCGCTGGATCAGATGGACTGTGCGGGGGACCTTGGGGCGCTCGGGAGCGCGCAGCCCGCCGCGGTCCGCGTAGCCGGTGTCCACGCCCCACTGCCGGAAGAACACCTCAGGATCGAGACTGGCCGCATCGCCGCCGTCCGTCAGGAACTCGGCGACGTCGAAGCCGATGCCGCCCGCTCCGACGACGGCGACCCGCTCACCGACCGGTGCTCCGTCGCGCAGCACGTCCAGATAGCTGACCACGCTGGGGTGTCCGGCCCCGGGTATCGCGGGGATGCGGGGTTCGACCCCGGTGGCGAGGACGATCTCGTCGAAGCCCTCCAGCATCCCGGACGTGGCACGGGTGCCGAGCCGGAGCTCGACGCCCTGCTCGGCGATCCGGGTACGGAAGTAGCGCAGCGTCTCGTTGAACTCCTCCTTGCCGGGCACCCGGCGGGCCACATCGAGCTGACCGCCGATCGTGTCCGCGAGGTCGAACAGGGTCACCGCGTGCCCGCGCTCGGACGCCGAGACCGCGCAGGCCAGACCGGCGGGACCGGCTCCGACGACGGCGATCCGCTTACGGGTCCGGGTCGGCGAGAGCACCAGTTCCGTCTCGTGGCAGGCCCGCGGATTGACCAGGCACGAGGTGATCCTCAGGCTGAAGATGTGGTCCAGGCAGGCCTGGTTGCAGCCGATGCAGGTGTTGATCGCGTCCGCACGGCCCGTGGCCGCCTTGGCCACGAAGTCCGGGTCGGCCAGGAACGGCCTGGCCATCGACACCATGTCCGCACGGCCGGAGGCGAGGATCTCCTCGGCCACCTCCGGGGTGTTGATGCGGTTACTGGTCACCAGGGGAACGGAGACCGCGCCGCGCACCTTCTCCGTCACCCAGGTGAAGGCGCCGCGCGGCACGGAGGTGGCGATGGTGGGGATGCGTGCCTCGTGCCAGCCGATGCCGGTGTTGATGATCGTGGCACCCGCCGCCTCGATCTCGCGCGCCAGCCGCACGACCTCCTCCAGCGTGGAGCCGCCGGGCACCAGATCGAGCATGGAGAGCCGGTAGATCAGGATGAAGTCGCTGCCGACCCGCTCACGGACCCGGCGCACGATCTCCACGGGGAATCGGATGCGGTTCTCGTACGGGCCGCCCCAGCGGTCGGTGCGGTGATTGGTCGCGGAGACGATGAACTCGTTGATCAGATACCCCTCGGAGCCCATGATCTCGACCCCGTCGTAGCCCGCGCGACGCGCCAGCTCCGCCGCCCGGACGAACTCCTCGATGGTCTCCTCGACCTCGTCGCCGGTCAGGGCGTGCGGGGTGAAGCCGCTGATCGGGGCCTTGAGCGCGCTGGGTGCCACCAGGTCCGGGTGGTGCGCGTAGCGGCCGAAGTGCAGGATCTGCATCGCGATCCGGCCGCCCGCCGCATGCACGGCCGCGGTGATCTCCGTGTGCTGCGCGGCCTCCGCCTCGGTGGTCATCCGGGCACCGCCGGGGAAGGAGCACCCACGCTCGCTGGGCGCGATGCCCCCGGTGACGATCAGGCCGACGCCGCCGCGGGCGCGCTCGGCGTAGAAGGCGGCCATGCGCTCGAAGCCGCGCTCGGCCTCCTCCAGGCCGATGTGCATCGATCCCATGAGGACCCGGTTGGGGAGGGTGGTGAACCCCAGGTCGAGCGGGCTCAGCAACGTGGGGTACGGACTCATCCGGCGTCTCCTCGCACAGGTGTCGTCTAGGGGCTGTCCCGTTGTAAACCACCTGAACGTCATTGTGCAACAAGTTGCACAATGATCTGCGTCGCACCCCGGAGCCCTGCCGGACGGCCGTCCGTTCCCGTCCGGTCTAACCCGACCGTGCCCCCGGGCCCCGGGCCGACCACAGTGGAATCCGTAGCGTCCGCCCGACTGCCCCCACCCCCGGGAGTCCCTCATGGTCTGCGTCAACCGGCGTGATCTCGGCCTGCTCGTTCTGCGCGTCGGCACCGGCGCGGTCCTCGCCGCGCACGGCACCCAGAAGCTCGCCGGATGGTTCGGCGGCGGCGGAATCGAGGGCACCACCGCCGCGATGGAGGCCATGGGCTTCCAGCCGCCCAAGCACAGTGCTGTCGCCGCCGGGCTCGGCGAGACCGGCGGCGGTGTCCTGCTGGCCCTCGGCCTCGCCACTCCGGCGGCCGGCGCGGCCGCGGCCGGTGCGATGGCGGGGGCCGTGTCCGTCCATGCCCCGGCGGGCTTCTTCGCGCAGGGCGGCGGCTACGAGTACCCGGCGTTCCTCGGCTTCACGGCCGCGGCCATCGGCCTGATCGGCCCCGGCCGCTACTCCGTGGACCATGCGACGTGCCATGTCCTCAACCAGCCGTGGGTGGTCGCCCTGGCCTTCGCGGGCAGTGCGGTGGCCGCCGCGACAGTCGTCGGCAGGCGGGCCAGGCGGCAGGCGGAGCCGCCGGACGACGCGTAGTCAGTCGGCCTCCTGGACGGTGGAAGCGTCGCGGGGCTTCCCCGGGAAGAACGCCTGGGTGGGCTGGTCCAGCATGAGGAAGCCGGGAACGGGCCGGTTGCTGCGTCGCAGGTATGTATGCAGAGCGAGGTGAGCGACCAGGTGATAGCCGATGTGGTTCTTGGCGCTACCGATGCGGGTCAGGGGCAGACGTCCGGCAGGTCGTCTCAGGACGTCAGCCGATCTTGAACCGGTCTTGTGTCTCTCCGTTGACAACGACCTGGCTTGGCCGTTGCTGAGGCCTTCTTGCATGTAGTCCCGCTACGTGAGGCCATGGACGTGCTGCACAGCCACTTGCTCCGCACCCTGCTGGGGCCTCGCTGTTGTAGGTGGGGGCGGCCCGCGTGGTGGTGCCGTGGGCGAAGTCCGGACTTCGGCGCGATCAATCGGCTTGTCGATCTTTCCGAAGGGGACAGCCCTTAGAGGTGGCCCGCGGCGTGCTGGCTAGAGGGGTTCTCTTGTCGTTGGAGAAGAAGGCATCGTTGACCGTCACTCCCCGTCGCTTCAGGCTCATCACTGCCTGCTTGTGCGCGGGGGTATTGCGCGCGCAATGACGAACACGACTTCTCCCGCCGCCAAAGCCCTCGAAGAACGCCGTGCCGCCTCCTACCACGGTGTCGTCGAACTCATCACCCGTGCCCAACGCAGCGGGCACCTGCACGAGGACTTCACCCACCAGGACATCGTGATCCTGCTCATGGCCAACGCCGGCGTGATCGCCGCCACCGGCGACGCCGCCCCAACAGCTGGCGCCGACTGGTCGGCCACATGCTCCGCGCCTTCGCCACGCCCGGCACCGAAGCCCCGCCCAGGGTAGGGCAGGTCACCTTCGCCCACTCGTCCCAGGACGACCGCTGGGAGACCTCCACCGGCGACTCGGCCCATCACGTCCAGGTCGAAGCGCGGCCACCAGTCGCCGTCGTGCTTCACCGGGCCGGCCGCCCACCGCTCGCCGACCGGCCCGCCGCCGAGGGACTCGACGGCGGCCTCGCGCGACGGGAACGGCCTGGGCCGGGCGTCGAACCACCCTCCGATCTCCTCCTGCACGTCGAGGTTCAGCACCGGCCACAACCAGTCACAGGCACCTGATGTCCACCAGTACTCGTCACAGAGCAGTGGCGTCTTCGATCGCCTCCCCGCAGCGCGGCGCGAAACAGGAGCCGGATCGTGCCGGAGTGTCCTGGTGTTGGCCGGTTGCGCGAGCTGTCTGGGCGAGCCGTCAGGTGTGCTGTGCGAGGAATGCTGCGAGTTCCTTGGCATAGGTGTGGGGGTCGGTGTTCCAGGCGCCGGTGTGAGTCGCCCCCTCCACGGTGACGAGTCTGACCTTGTCGGGCCAGTCGTGGGCGAACTCCGCGCTCGTGGCGTACGGCACCACGGTGTCGCCGGTGCCGTGGAAGAGCAGGACGGGCTGCTTCGGGCCGGTGCGCCGGTTGGCGGCCAGGGCGTCGACGTCGTCGAGGTCGACGCCGGCGCGCAGGCCCAGCATTCCCGCCTGGAGGGCGGCGACGGGTGAGGGGAGTCCGAGGCCGGTGACGATGGTGTCGAGGGTCGCGCGGTAGTCGAGGGCGGGCGAGTCGAGGATGACGGCGCGCACGGCGCTGGTGTCGGTGGCGCGTTGGAGGTAGGTCTCGATGATGCCTCCGCCCATGGAGTGGCCGAGCAGGACGACGCCGGTGGCGCCGTGGTCGCGGGCGTAGCGGACGGCGGCGTCGAGGTCGCGCCATTCGGTGTCGCCGAAGTGCCGGGTGTTGCTGCTGTCCTGCGGGGCGCCGGGGTCGTTGCGGTAGGTGATGTCGAGGACGGGGTGGCCGAGGTCGTGCAGTTGGGGCATGGTGCGCAGTCCCGCGGCGCGTCCGGCGCCGAGGCCGTGGACCTGGATGACCCATGTGGTGCCGGTTCCGGGCAGGAACCAGGCGGGCATCGGGCCGAGTTCGCCGGGGTAGGTGACGTCCTGGTGGTCGAGGCCGAGTGCTTGCCCGGGGTCGGTGTTCCAGACGGTGACGATGACCTTCGCCTTGGCGCCCGGGGCGGGAGGGGTGTCGGCGGTCAGTTCGCGGGTGACGGTGTCGTCGTCGGAGGAGAGGACTGCGCCGAGGGTGCCGTGGTGGCGCCGGTCGGTCTCCTCGTCCTGCCAGACCAGGCCGTACGTGCCGGTGGCGCGGCTGTCGGTGGTGGCGGGGAGGGTCACCATGCCCGGCGCGGAGGCGACGATGTGGGTGCTCAGCGGGGTGTCGTCCATGGGGTGGACGAGTCTGCCCGCGGCCAGCCAGAGCAGGCCGGCGGCGGCACCGAGAACGAGGACGACGGTACTGGCGAGGCCGACCAGCAGACGTCGGCGCAGTCGGGAACGGTGGGTGCGACGGCCGGGTGCGGCGGTCTCCGGGCAGGCCTCGGACCCGGGTGCCTCAAGGGCGGCGGCCTCGGCGGGAGCGGTCTCCGGTGCGGTGGGTTCGGGCGGGGTGTGGTCGTGAGACATGGGCGGTGACGGTTTCCGATTCAATGAGGGGGGCCGGTGGTGGGCTTGAGAGCGAGGGTGCCGTCGGAGGGCTGCTTCCTCACGCTGAGGCGTTCGTTGATCAGGGAGGCTCTGGCCGGAGTCCCGGAGGATGGCCGCCAGGGCGTCGGCGCGATCGTGATGTCCGGCGACACGACCGACGGCCGCGCTCGGCGCGGGCGTGCCGGCGCGGGCGTCGTCGAGCGGCTGCGGCCCGAGGCGCCGTTCGGTCTGCGGAGCAGCCCGCCGCTGCGCAGGGGACAAGGCCTTCCCGGGTGGCCAGGAGGGTGGAGGGTGTGCCGGACGCCGACGGCGGGCGCTTGAGCGATGATCAACCGCCCGCCGCCGTGTCCTAGGCCGGATAAGGCAGCAGGCCTGCGTCGATCTTCTCCCAGGCGGCCCTGAGCTCGGCCACGAGCTGCGGTTCGTGCGTCGACCGGTCTGCGTACTCCCGCTGGTCCTGGTCCAGGTCGAAGAGAGTGTCCTTGCCGTTCTTGTGAGGGAACCTGGCCTTCGTGGCGCGGTGGTACTTCCACTTGCCGCGGCGCAGGGCCCGTTCCTCGCGGGTGCGCCAGAAGAGGTCCCGCTCGGGTCCCTTCTCGCCGCGCAGCAGGTATCCGGCGAGGCTCACGCCGTCCAGTGGTGTGGTCGGGTCGGGGCGGGCTCCGGTGACGTCGAGGAAGGTGGCGGTCCAGTCCGGTGTGAACACGGGTACGTGGCTGACCTGGCGGCCGTCGACACGGGCGGGCCACCTCATGATGGTCGGCACCCGGATTCCGCCTTCGAGCAGCGCGTACTTGCCTCCGGTCAGCGGCCAGCTGTCGGAGTAACGCTCCCCTCCGTTGTCGCTGGAGAAGACGACGAGGGTGTCGCGTTCCTGCCCCGAGCGTTTGAGGGCCCGCATCACCTCGCCGACGGAACGGTCGAGGCCCTCGACCATTTCGCCGTATTTGGCCAGGGACCCGCCGTCCAGATGCGCGAGAGCGAGTTGGGCCTGTTCGAGCGGTAGCTCGCGGACGAGACTCTCCAGCCGCTTGGCCTCCTCCGTGTCGCCCTCGGCGATCCAGGGCCAGTGCGGGGTGGTGAAGTTGAGGTTGAGCAGCCATGGCTTGTCGTGGTCGCGTGCGATGAACGCGCTCGCCCGCTCGGTGAGGACCCGGGTGTAGTAGCGCAGGTCCTTGTAGGGCGTCCCGCCCTCGTACAGGTCGTAGATCCGGTCGCTGGTGAGCTTCGAGTAGTACTCCAGGGCGCCGCCGAAGTTCCCGAAGAACTCGTCCCAGCCCGACCTGGTGGGGGAGTAGTCCGGCAAGAAGCCGCAGTGCCACTTGCCGATCATCGCCGTCGTGTACCCGGCCCGGCCCAGGAGCGAGGCCAGCGTGGGGTGGGTGGGTTCGAGACCGACGGTGGACCGCTCGATGATCGGCTCCTCAAGACCGGCCTCCGTACGCCCCGGATAGCGGCCGGTGTAGAGGCTGAGCCGGGTGGGCGAGCACGTCGAGGAGCCCGCGTAGCCATCGGTGAACCGCACGCCCTGCGCGGCGAGTCGATCGAGGTTCGGGGTCCTGATGTGCGGCGACCCGTAGCAGGCGAGGTCGGCCCAACCGAGATCGTCGGCGAGTATGTAGAGCAGGTTCGGCCTCTTGGCCCTGCGGTCCGTGGCGGCGTGGAAGGGCCGCTCCTCGGCGGCCCCGGACGCGACCGGCACCGCGTGGGCCCCCGAGGCGGGCAGACCCACCGCCGCGGCGGCCCCTGCTCCGACCGCACCGCCGAAGGCTCGTCGCGACAGGTTCTGTTCAGGCTTGGGCACAGTTCGCTCCTTGTGCCGGGCGGGACGCGGAATCGGCGCTGCCCGGGAGGTAGGGAAGACAGGGCGAGAGCATGAAGCGTGAGGCAGCTCGACGGGGTCGGCCATGCGCCGGGGCCCCGTCCGTTCCTGAGGACTGCCGTTGCGGGTATCAGCTTGGCCACCACGGCGATCGCGAGTTCATCTCCGGCGGCGCCTTTCTGGGTGTTCTCTGTCAATCCCCGGGTCGCGCGAGGGTGAAGAACGGGGCAATCCGGGTCTTTCCATGGCGGCGGCGAGGCCGGATACCCAGGAAACTCCCAGGAACTCTCCGAAAGCTGCGAAGTCCGGTTGGGAGAGTGCAGCCACGCCGACGGACGACGGCCCGGCGAGCGTCACGTTCGCCCTCCCGAATGTGACGTTTCGCCGAACCCCTGTGTGCGGGTGCCGTTCGACGACCCCGTCAAGGTCGTCCGCCCGGCGGTCTCCCGTACACCGATCCCCTCCCAGGAGCCACCCGTGGCAGCCCTTCTCTACCGACTCGGCCGGTTCACTCACCGGCACCGCTATCTCGTGGTCCTGTTGTGGATCTCAGTGCTCACGCTGGCCGGGGTGGCCGCTGCCCGGGCCCCCGCCGCCGGGCCCACGTCCTTCGCCATGCCCGGCACCGAGTCCCAGCGGGCCTACGACCTGATCGACGAGCGGTTCGAAGGACAGCGGGCCGACGGCGCCACGGCACGGGTGGTCTTCAAAGCGCCGGAGGGCAGCAGGATCACGGATCCGGCCCTGCGGGACGTGGTCTCAGCCACCGTCGACGAATTGGCTGCCGGACCCGAAGCGGCCCAGGTGGCCGATCCGTTCGAGGCCAGGACCGTCAGCGCCGACCAGTCGGCCGCCTACGCGCAGGTGACGTACAAGGTTTCCGGCACGGAACTCTCCGAGCGGTCCCGGCAGGCCCTCAGTGACACGATGGCGAAAGCCTCCCGTTCGGGCATGACGGTCGAGGCCGGGGGCGTCGCCCTCAAAGGAGAGCGGGGATCCCATGCGGCCGAGGCCGTCGGACTCGCCGTCGCGGCCGTCGTCCTGCTGATCACCCTGGGTTCGCTGCTCGCCGCCGGGCTGCCGTTGATCACCGCGCTCATCGGCGTGGGCATCGGCGTGTGCTCCATCACCGCCCTGGCGTCGACGTTCGCGCTGGACTCCACCACGTCCGTGCTGGCCATGATGCTGGGCCTGGCCGTGGGCATCGACTACGCCCTGTTCATCGTGTCGCGCTACCGCAGTG
The DNA here is from genome assembly GCF_026341775.1 of Streptomyces sp. NBC_00654. NCBI lineage: Bacteria > Bacillati > Actinomycetota > Actinomycetes > Kitasatosporales > Streptomycetaceae > Streptomyces > Streptomyces sp. NBC_00654. Next base: position 3,555,141 of record NZ_JAPEOB010000001.1, read on the forward strand.
AGCTGGCCGACGGTCGGCTGCCGGAGGACGCGGCCGGTCGGTCGCTCGGAACGGCGGGCTCGACGGTGATCTTCGCCGGTCTGACCGTGGTGATCGCGCTCGCCGGCCTGGCCGTGGTCGACATCCCGCTGCTCACCAAGATGGGCGTCGCGGCGGCGGGCACCGTGATCCTGGCCGTACTGGTCGCGCTGACGCTCGTTCCCGCGCTTCTGGGCGTGGCCGGCGGGCGCATCAAGGCGCCGAGGGCGCGGAACAAGCCGACGGACCCCGAGTCCGCGGACGGCTCCCGCACACCGCGGGCATCGAACATGGGCGGCCGCTGGGCGTCGTTCGTGATCCGCCGGCCGGTGGCCGTGCTGGCGGTCGGTGTGGCCGCGCTGTGCACGCTGGCCGTCCCGACGGCGTCCATGCGGTTGGGGCTGCCCGACGAGGGCTCCCAGCCGGTGACCAGCACGCAGCGCAAGGCGTACGACCTCATCTCGGAGCACTTCGGCCCCGGCTTCAACGGACCGCTCCTCGCCGTCGCCGACGCGCGGGGGAGCGACGACCCGAAGCGGGCGGTGGGCGAACTCACCACCGTCATGAAGGACATCGATGGAGTCGCCACCGTCGGCCCGCCCCGATTCAACGACGCCGGCGACACGGCCATGATCACCGTCATCCCCGCGTCACGCCCCGGAGGCGCCGAGACGGAGGCCGTGGTCCACGCAATCCGTGAGGCGGGCGGCGATGTCATGAACGGCGACGGCGGTCGGCTGATGGTTTCCGGAAGCGCGGCGATGAACATCGACGTGTCGCGAAAGCTGAACGACGCCCTCCTGCCCTACCTCGCCCTCGTCGTCGGACTCGCCTTCCTCCTGCTCATCCTGGTCTTCCGCTCCCTCGCCGTGCCGCTGAAGGCCGCGCTCGGATTCCTGCTCTCCGTCGCCGCCTCGCTGGGCGCCGTCGTCGCGGTCTTCCAGTGGGGCTGGCTCTCCTCGTTGCTGGGCGTCACCGACCCGGGGCCCGTGATGTCGATGATGCCGATCTTCATGGTCGGAATCGTCTTCGGCCTCGCCATGGACTACGAGGTGTTCCTGGTCACCCGTATCCGCGAGGCATACGTCAACGGGCGGACGGCCCGCGAGGCGATCACCGCCGGATTCCGGCACAGCGCCCGTGTGGTGACAGCCGCGGCCCTGATCATGATGGCCGTGTTCGCCGGATTCATGGGGGCCGACGAGCAGATGGTCAAGACCATCGGGTTCGGCCTTGCCGTCGCCGTGTTCATCGACGCCTTCATTGTGCGGATGACCCTCGTTCCGGCCGTACTGGCGCTCATGGGCGACAAGGCGTGGTGGCTTCCCCGCCGGCTCGACTCCGCCCTCCCCCACCTGGATATCGAAGGGGACGACCTGCGGGTCGAAGAGGAGCACGAAGAGGTCGCCGCACTCGCGCACAGCACCCGTTCCTGACAGCCGTAATACGGAGAGAGAACTCCTTATGCCTATCCCGTCGAAAAAGAACACATCACGGGAATCCGTGCTGAAAGGCCCGAGAGCGGCCACCCTTCACCTTCTGGAGGGCGCGGGTTCGGTGGTCGTCGCCGTCACGGTGATGGCGCTCGTGGGATATGTGGCTCTGCGGAGTCTGCACGCCGAATCGGTCGGCCCGCTGACTCGGCTGGTGCCGCTGGTCCTCGCCATGGCGGTCGGCGGCTCGCTGACGCTGTCGTCGGCGGGTGGCGCGCCGGCCGTGGGCGACGGAGCCGCCGGCGGCGGGCTGGGCGGTCTCTTCGGAGGCGCGGGAGGCGCTGGCGGCATGCGCCTGGAGGTGACGGGCGGCCTGGACCTCATGCCGCTGTCCCTCACGCTCGTCGGCTCCGTGGTTCTCGCCACACTCCTCTTCCGGCCGCTCAGGCGGCGGGCAAAGCCCACCGGGCCCGTGCTCGGCGCTCGCTTCGCAGGGGCGGCCCTCGCCGCGGTGACGCTGTTCGCCGTGGTCGCCTCCCATGCATCCGGAACGCTGCAGTTGCCGGAGTCCGTCACCTCCAAGCTCGGCCAGGGCAAGGGCGGCGGTCGCGCCGGGGGGCGTGGACTCAGTGACGCGATGAAGGACGTCGCCGTCGGCGTCGACGCTGGAGCGGTCGCCGTCCAGGGCCTGGTCTGGGCGCTCCTCGTCCTGCTGATCGGCTGTGTCGTCGCCCGCCGCACCACCCTGCCCCGTGGGCTCGCGATGTCCTCCCTCCGGCTCAGGTGGAACCCGGCGGCCTCCGCGGTCGTCGGCGTCCACCTGCTGCTCGCCCTCGTCCCGCTGCTGCTCTCCGCGGCACTGGCCGCCGTGGCGGCGTGCGGTGGCGACCTGCCGGGCGCCGCCGGGAAGGCCGCCGGCGGGCTGCTGCTCCTGACGCCCAACCTCCTCACGATCCTCCTCACCGCAGGCCAGGGCTCCGCCTGGCAGGGAACGATGGAGAGCGAACAGGGCAGCGGCGGCGGTCTCGCGGGCATGCTCGCAGGCCGGGCCGAGGCGGCCCCCGAGCCGGCTCCCCGCGGCAAGAACGTGATGGACATCGCCGTCGCGGGGATCCCCCTGTGGGCCATCGGGCTGGCACTGCTGATTTCCGCGCTGCTCGTCTGCGGCTATGCGGCCACCGCTCGTACCCCCCGTCCCACCCCGCGTGAGGCCGCCAACGCACTCCTCGGCTTCCATGTGCAGATCGCGGTGCGCATCGGCGTCGTCACCTCCCTGTGCACGGCCCTTGTGTCCTGGCTCACCACGGCTTCCGGCGGATTCGGCATCGGTATCATGGGCATGCGGTTGGGGGGCGCCACGGCCGACCTGAGCGGGGACTGGCTCCTGGCCTGCCTCACCGGCAGCCTGCTCGGAGGAGCCGCAGGCTACGCTGGAAGCCACCTCCATCGCGTGCTGCGCATGCGGCGACCCTGCACAGCTCCTGCCGCGAAGCGTCGCCCCGGCCCGGGTCCGAGCGCGTCCGCGCCGGCGGAGCCCGTACGGCCCGAGGCCGCCGCGGCCAAGAACTCGTGAACGCGCCACAAGGCGACCGACCCTGTCCAGGATGCCGACGATGACCACACCCTCTCCGACGGCCGGCGGAAACCTGCTCGTCGTGGACGACGAGCAGACCGTCCGCGAGCTGCTGCCGACCGCACTGCGCTACGCCGGCTTCACCGTGGACACGGCCGCCACCGGCGAACAGGCCCTGGACAGGGCGGCACAGCACCCACCGGACCTGGTACTGCTCGACGTGATGCTCCCGGACATGGACGGCTTCGAAGTGATTCGACGCCTGCGTGAGCAGCCGAACGCGGCCACGACCGACCGACTGGGCCCTGTTCCCGTCATCTTCCTCACCGCCCGCGAAGCGACGCGGGACAAGGTCAACGGACTTCTGCTCGGCGGAGACGACTACGTCACCAAGCCCTTCGACCTCGAAGAGCTGATAGCCCGGATACAGGCGATTCTGCGGAGGACCAAGGGGAATCCTCACTCGACCTTGAAGATGGCCGACCTCGAGCTCGACCCCGAAGGGCATCAGGTCACCCGGGGAGGCGTGCCCGTCCGCCTTTCGCCGACCGAATTCCGACTGCTGCACTTCCTTCTCTCGAACCCCGGGAGCACGGTGTCCAAGTCACAGATCCTCGAATACGTATGGCGATACGACTTCGGTGGCGACCCCAGCATCGTGGACACCTACATCAGTTACCTGCGGCGCAAGATCGAAAACGGCGGGCCGAAACTCATCCACACCGTCCACGGAATCGGATACGTGATGCGCGGCCCGCGCACGTGAGGGTGCCTTCGGCGGCGTCGCGGATCCGGCGGGCTGTGAACCGGTACTCCCTGCGCGCACGTCTGCTGTTCCTGTCCGCGACGCTGCTCGCGGTCAGTCTGGTGACCAACGCGTTCTTCGTGAGTAACGCGCTGAGCGGGTACCTGATGGAGCAAGCCGACTCCCGGCTCAAGGTCACCACACAGATCTGCGCCCGACTGCCCGCCGCCGTACTGGAAACCTCACAGCGCGCCGAGCGACTTCCCCCGCAATGGAGCCAGTTCAGCAACCCCGTGGTCTTCCACATGGACGATCAGGGCACGATCCTCAACCGAATACCACCACCGGAGAAGCTCCCCCCGGGGGGCGGGCCCGCCCTCCCCACCCTCGACGGTCACTCCGTCGACGCACGGAAGGGCGATCCGTTCACCGTCGACTCACAGAACGGGTCAGGGCGCTGGCGGGTCATGGCCGTGCCCTACACCTCGGCCGCCGGTACCGCGGCTGACGGCGCCCCCCAGCCCGACAGCGTGATCGTGGCGGCGTCCCTCTCCCACGTCGACGACACGGTGAGCGAGATCCGCACGATATCCGCCACCGTGGGCAGCGTCCTGCTCTGCCTCCTCACGGCAGCCGGCTGGCTGGCCGTGCGCTCGAGCCTGCGCCCGCTCACCCGTATCGAGGAGACCGCGGCGGCGATCGCGCACGGCGACTTCTCCCGCCGGGTGCCGACCCTGGCCGGGCCGCGAACCGAAACGGGCCGGCTCACCACGTCGCTCAACGGGATGCTTGTCCAGATCGAGACGGCCTTCCAGGCTAGGGAGGAGGCCGAGGTGCGCATGCGCCGCTTCGTCGCCGACGCCAGCCACGAGATGCGCACCCCGCTCGTCGGCATCAAGGGATACACGGACCTCTACCGCATGGGTGCTCTGCCGACCCGCCAGAACGTCGACGAGACGATGGAACGCATCGCCCGGGAGTCAGAGCGCCTGGGCCGGCTCGTCGAGGACATGCTGCTGCTCGCGAGGCTCGACGAGAGCGCGTACCTCGCCCGGCCGGGAGCCGCAGCGCCGGACCCGTACCCGTTGGAGCTCGCGCCCATGGACCTGCGCACTCTCGCCGTCGACGCCCTGCACGACATCCACGCCCTGGATCCCGCTCGGTCCGTCACACTGACCGGCCCGGACGCCGGCAAGGCCACCTCGGCCCCCGCCCTGGCGGACGAGGCACGACTTCGGCAGGTGGTCAGCAACCTCGTCGGAAACGCGGTGAACCACACCCCGCCCGGCAGCGGCATCCGCGTCGGCGTCGGCTCGCTGGACGGCCATGCCGTGATCGAGATCGAGGACACGGGCCCCGGTCTGACGGCCGACGAACAGGAGCGGGTCTTCGAACGCTTCTACCGCGCGGACAATTCGCGCAGCCGAACAGCGGGCGGGGGCTCCGGACTCGGCCTCGCCATCGTCCACGCACTCGTCAGCGCGCACGGAGGCAGCATCGAACTGCGGTCGGAGCCCGCGCGAGGGTGCTGCTTCCGGGTGCTGCTGCCCCGGCTGAACATCGAGACACATGGGACCTGAGGCCAGGCAGGCCAGGGGCTGTGTCGCCAGCCAATTCTCCCCGGATTCACCCCAGTACTTGCAGGAGGGTAAAAGTCCTGGTCAGGGCCTTGCTTGGAGGTAGGTAGACGAGATCACCCGCATCACTTCTCCCCAGGGACTCCCATTCTCCCCATCCGCTCCTCAGCGCAAGTTCATTCTCCCCAGCTTCGGTCCCGCACGCACAGCGGCAGTGCCACCGGTCGGTGGTCTTTCCGGGATAGGTCTCAAGGGGCTCGAACCCCGCCTGGCGAACCTCGGCAGCGGCCCTAAAGAGATTGGTTCGGCTGCCGGCTCGGGGCACTTCTTGCAGCCTGCCGTTCCGGAACGGACGAAGGACAGGCGCGTCATGACGTCGTTCCCGCAGGAACAGCGGCAGTGCCACGGGGCCGTCGCCTGGCCGGGGTAGGGCTCCAGCGGCTGGAACCCGGCCGCGCGCATCTCGCCTTCGGCCTGTTTAGCGTTCGATGACTTGGAGGAGCAGAAGCGGCAACGGCTCCCTCCATTGTTGACGTTGGAGGTGCTCTCTCGTTCGCCTGTGGTGCAGCGGCAGCGCCAGGGGGTCTGACTGGATGGTCGATTCCAAGGGGTAGTTGCGGCTTCGGGGTCCAATGAGCCTTCAGGTCCGGTTGACGGCCACTCGTATGGGGACAGTCGACGGGATTAGATACTGGCCCTCAACGTAGGCATGGATGAGGAGCACGACCAATGACCAGCGTCAATCGCATAGGACCGCCCCGTTTTGGCAGCGAACGCGACATGCTGCGGGCTTTCCTCGACTACCACCGCGCAACTCTCGCCATGAAGTGCGAAGGGCTCACCGACGAGGAGCTGCGGCAGCAGCCGATGCCGCCGTCCGCGCTTTCGCTGCTCGGTCTGGTGCGGCACATGGCGGAGGTGGAGCGTGCTTGGTTCCGTCGAGTGTTCGAGGACAATGACGCGCCCATGGTCTGGTCCGACAAGATCGACTTTCAGGCAGCGTACGACGCGAGTGCGTCGACCAGGGACGAGGCGTTCGTGGCCTGGGATGCCGAGGTGGAGAACTCGCGCCGTATCGAGCGGGAGGCTGAGTCCCTGGACCAGGCCGGGTATCAGCCACGATGGGGCGAGGAGGTGTCGCTGCGGATGGTGATGGTGCACGTGCTTCTGGAGTACGGCCGCCACAACGGGCACGCGGACCTTCTGCGTGAAGGTGTCGATGGGACCGTGGGCGCCTGAGTCCGCGGGAGCCATCGATCTCCACATGCTGATCCGTTCCAGAGAATCGCCTGCGGGGTTGGAAGGAGGGAGTCCAACGTCAGTGTGCGAAGACAGAGTTGGACTCCCTCGCCACCGCACTCTGTGTGAAGACCGACGACTTGCTGAAGGACTCACCGCACCTGGCGTCCTGGCGTCCGGCGGTCGGGATCGCTCCGCAACTGACCGATGCCGAGCAGGTCACGCTCGCGATGATGCAGGCCATGCTGGGCTTCACCTCCGAGGCCGAGCGGCTCCGCCACGCCCGCGCCCACCTGCGGCATCTCTTCCCCTACCTGCCCAAGCAGCCCGGCTACAACAAGCGCCTGCGCAAGGCCACCGAGCTGCTGCGGCGGGTGACCCGGGTACTGGCAACCGACACCTCTGTATGGAGTGATGACATGTGGATCGTGGACTCCACGCCGGTGGAGTGCGGACGCTCCCGCGAGACCGTCAAGCGCTCCGACCTGGCCGGATGGGCCGAGTACGGGTACTGCGCCAGCCACAGCCGCTTCTTCTGGGGCCTGCGCCTGCACCTGGTGTGCACCCTGCAGGGCCTGCCCATCGCCTTCGCCCTGACCGGGGCCAAGGCCGACGAACGCGAGACCCTGCTGGACTGCTCGCCGCCGGACCGGAACTGGTCGCCGCCCGGGCCGGGCAGACGCAGATCGGCGACAAGAACTGCTTCGGCCGCGCCTTCGAGTACCAATTGGCCGAGCAGGACATCCGGCTGCTGAGGCCGGCCCGCAAGGGCGAGCCGGAGCGGGCCGGGCACCCCTGTTCAAGCCGTTGCGGCAGGTCATCGGGTCGGTCAACGAGACCTTCAAGGGCCAGCTTGACCTCGAACAGCACCGAGGCCGCACACCGGGCGGCGTGGTCGCCCGCGTCATGCAACGCATCCTCGCGCTGACGGCCGTGATCTGGCACAACGACCACACCAGCCAGCCCGTCCTACGCTCACTGACCGCCTACGACCACTGACCCCTTGGAATCGATCATCTGGTGCGGTAGGGCTCCAGCGGTTCGAATCCGGCCGCGCGCATCTCCGCCGCGCACTCCGCAGGGTCGAGCGGCGCGCTTCCCGCGCAGTGCCCGCAACGGTGCCCGCGGCCCTTGACCCCGGAGTACAGGGGCTTCGACTCCTTCCCGTACGTGGTGCAGCGGCAGTGCCAGCCCACCGAAGCACCGGGATACGGCTCCAGCGGCTCGAACCCGTGCGCCCGCATCAGAGCGGTGGCCTCGACCGGGTCGATACGGCGGGCAGCACCCCGCTGCTTGTTCCCCACCGCCCGGCAGAGCGGACACAGGTCGTAGCCGCTGCGGACGCTCGACGCCTTCACCCGGACCACCTCGCCGCACGCTGCATGACGGCAGTTCCACGGTGTACCGGCAAGAAGATTCGGCTCCAGCGGCTCGTACCCCGCCTCGCGCATCATGGCCTCCGTCTTTCCGGCGTTGGCCTCGCGCTGCCGCCGACCGCGGGCCCTGCGGTTGCACGTGGCGCAGCCCGACGAGACCCCCTCCTTGACCAGTTTCCGGACCGCGGACAGTCGTGGTGTGCCGACGGCCCCACACGCGGTGCAGCGGCAGCGCCACGGTGTCTGACTGTTGAGATACGGCTCCAGCGGCTCCAGACCGACCGACCGCATGTCCGTCTCGGCCCGGTCGGCCCCACCGGCGCGCTCCTGGAAGATGGCCCGGCGGCTCTTCTTCGTGCACTCCGTGCACCCGACCCTGCCCGGCGCTGAGGTATGCCGGTCGTGGGGAGACGATGCTTCCGCACGCCAGGTGCCGGGACCGCCACGGTTGCCCGCTCCCGGGATAGGGCTCCAGCGGCTCATATCCGGCTGCCTGCATTTGCGGCGGTGTGCTTGGCCTCAGCTGCTTGACTGCGCGGCCGCCCTGCATCCTTGCGGTCGGAGAAAGGGCTGCGGGAGGACGAGCGAACCATGCGACGATTCTCGCGCTTCAGCGCGAGCAACGAGCCCTGGTCTGTGGTCCTCTTCGAAAGTTGGCTTGCGAGGGCGTGAGCTGTCGTCCGGTTTCAGGATGACCACGCCGGGGGAGATCCTGCGGTTCTGCGCCATCGTGTCGCGCACTGGCCGCGTGCTGATGGGGCCGGAGGATTATGGAATAGAGGTTCGCATCCCAGGCGCTCAGTCCGGCTTGCTTGCCGCAACGTCGGCAGCCGGGCCCGTACGCGCTTGCTGCCCGCGCCTAGGGCGCGTATCGGGTTGTGATCAATAGGTGGTCCGGGTGAGGTGCTCGAGCCAGATAAGGTGCCCCCGAAGTCAGGCATGAGGGGGATCGCGGTGGAGCGACGGAAGCTGATCGGGATCGGGGCGGGGCTGGCGGTCCTACCCGCCTGGTGGGCCCTGCGTCAGGTGGCGAACGGGGCCAAGGGGGACTGGCACACCACTACCACACCGCTGGAGCGGGCGTTCCCGCTGCTGGGCCCGCTCACCGACGCCAAGTGGGTGAGCAGCCGGGACAACGATCGGGGCATACCCTCGCCGGAGCTGGTGATCTCGGGCTTCGCCCGGCTGACACCGGGGAAACTTGCCGAGCTGACGGCGGCCCACGCCTTCGTCTCCGAAAGGCCGGCCGATGACTTCTCCTCGTGGTTCGAGAAGCCGCTCAAGGGCGAGGGGCCGGAGAACCCCCAGTGGATCCGGTCGCACGAGCTCGACCGCGACGGCAGCGGCTACTCCACCAACCTGTGGTTCGACCGTCGCAGCGACACCGTCCGCTTCTGGGCACTCAACCCGTACGGCTAGAAGTTTGCTGAAAATCTTGTCGAAGGGCTGTCCGGCTGCAGGCCGGGTGGCCCTTTTCGCTATGCGGTGGCTGGGACGAGGTGCCAGGTGTTGCCCGTCCGAATGAGTCCGAGGCTGATCAGTCGGCGGAGATTGAGGGCGGCGGCGCGGTGGTGGAGCCAGATGTTGTTGGTGATGACGCCGCGGTAGGGAACCCGGCGGTTGCCCTTGGCGACGAGCCAGGCCATAGCCCGCTCGACGGGCGGCCGCCATCTGCGGTATTCGTCCTGCCAGGCCACGTCGGTGGTGGCCTGGGCTCGGGCGGCGGCCAGCAGGTCGTACTGGGGGTGCACGTTGAGGGTGCGTCCGGTCTTGGAGGTGGTGCAGCGTTCCCGCAGGGGGCAGTCGGTGCACAGGCGCTTGAACTGGGCGGTGCGGGCGCCGTCCGCTTTGACCTGTCCGAGGTTGGCGGCGTGTCCGGCCGGGCAGGTCGCGGTGTCGGCCGCTGCGTCGATGCGGAAGTCGTCGATGGTGAAGCCGCCGGGGACGGCCTGCCGCATCGGCGGCGGTTTGATCACCAGGGTGTGGCCCTCCGCGTGCAGCCGAGCGCGCAGGTCGCCGGTGCCGTAGGCGGAGTCGCCAAGCACGGTTAACTCGCCGTCTTCGTCGGCGAGCAGACCGGCGGCGACGGCGGCCTCGTGGTTGTCGGGGCCGTAGCCACTGGTGAGGGCGACTGCGGTGAACAGGCCGGTCTCCGGCTCGAAGGAGACATGTCCTTTGAAGCCCTCCTGGTGACGGGTGCGGTTTTTGTGGATGTGCCGTGCGTCGGGGTCGACGGTGGACACGGTCCGGTCGGCCACCGTGCGCTTGGCGATGCGCCAGCGTCCGTCGCGTCCGTCGGAGTCCTCGGCGGGTTCCACGTCCTGGCCCGCGACCAGGGCCAGCAGGCCAACAGCGTTCGCCGCCTTCTCGCCCAGGTTCTGCTCGGGCAGGTGCCCGAGCAGGAGATGGGCATCAGTGACCAGCGCGTCGACCAGCGTGGCGCGGGCCGTCTCGTCGTCCCAGGCGATCCTCGGCTTGCCCGGGTCGGTGTAGTCGTGCGCCCGGCAGTGTTCCGCAGCCACTTCCCCGGCGCCGGGGACCTCGCGGATCACTCGGCGGACGGCGGAGATGATCTGGGTGACGGTGTCCTGGGTGGCCACCGCGTCATCGAGCACCGTGGAGTCCAGCGCCCGCCGCTGCCTTCCCTTGAGTACGCCGGTCGCGGCCACGACCTCCCTGACCTTGGTAAAGATCCGCATCGGATCGGCCGAACGACGCAGGCGGCGCCGGAAATACGTCAGCAGCGACGGATCGAACGCGGTGTCGTACAGGCCGAGCCCGCAGGCGGCCTTCCACCGCAGGTCACACCGCAGCTCCTGGACCGTCTCGAAGTCCGAAAGCCCCTGCAGGCTCTGCAGCACCACCGTCGCGGCCAGCACCTGCGGCGGCAGACTCGGACGGCCGTTGGACGACGGATACATGTCCGCGAACATCCCCGGCGGGAACAGCACCTCACGATGTTCAGCCAGGAACGCGAACACACTGCCTGCCGGGATCAACTCCCGGCAGGTCTCCCACACATCCGGCCCGACCGTGTCCCCGGCCCATTCCCCCTGCATGCCTACAAGACTGGCCCCGACTCCACCGAGCCGGGGCCAGAACCCGAGATTTTCAGCAATCTTCTAGGGCGCTGATTGTGATCAATGGGCGGTCCGGGTGAGGTCCTTGATCCAGATCATCGAAGCGCGGAGGTGGAGGCCGGCAAGGTAGCTCTCCGGCGTCTTGTCATAGCGAGTGGCGATGCCTCGCCAGGCCTTCAGCTTGTTGGTTGGGTAGGCCACGCGACGAGGTGCCTGCCATATGCAGGCCCTTTTCCGCACGGCCCTCCTCCGAACCCGCCGTACGAGTTTCCCCGTAACGGGCTCTCCAGTGACCTATTTCGTGACGCTGCTGGTTGGCTTTCCCGAGTGGATCATGTCATGGCAACCAGTGCAGACCACCAGAGTCTTGCGCCGTTTCTTCGCCATGACCTGGCGCCATTCAGTAGGTGGATCTCCCCTGTCGAGGTCGGCGATTCTTCGGATGTGGTGCACTCGCACGTCTTCCGATGTCCCGCATAGCTCGCACTTCCCTTTCAAGAGCCGGGTAATCAGCTCTTTTCTGGGGCGGGGGTTGGCCACTTGACGGTCCGCGGACCGCTGCCTTCTGTCGCGTCAATGAGATTCCGCCGAATCGTGCGACCAGTGGCTTCCTACCTGCGCCGCTGGGGATGCTGGCTTCGAAGCATGTGCGGGACCCATATGGTGTCTCGACTTTGGCCTTGTAGCGGGCCGCCATCTTGGACACGGTCGAGCGATGCTTCGCTGCCAGTGTCTTGAGCAACGAGGTTTCCATGGCCCAACGCAGCCGATGCAATCGGCATACGTTGCCAGCCAGTAGGTAGTACTGGACGATGCCCCGGTATTCGGCCCCGTAGACGTTGACGATGGTGTAGTCGTCGTCGAGGGAGCTGGGACCGATGCGCGGGTTTTCCGCGACTGAAATACAGGGCTGCCTTCTCTCGAATCACCTTCGCTGGCACACGCAAGGCGATCGACCCGTTGGCCGTCCTGCGGCCCCGGGTTGCCTGCCTATCGTTGTGCTGGACGGCGATCTCGTATCCGAGGAACGTAGCCGCGCCCTTGCGGGCGTGGGTGATCAGCGTCTTTTCTGGCGACATTTCCAACTTGAGGTCGTCGCGGAGGAATGCCGCGAGGCGCCGTTTGATCTCTTCGGCCTCGGATTTCGGCCCGATGAACCCTAGCAGGGTGTCATCGGCGTATCGCACGTAACGCAGCCTTCGGTAGCCCGGATCATTCGGATCCACGCTGGGAATACTGCGCTGCTGCTTGCGAAGTGACCGGACTTCGGTCCGGTTGCCCCGCCTGCGGGCACGAGCGATCGCGTTGACCACCTCCAGGTAGGCAGGGTTGCGCACCCTGCTCTGCCCTCGGGTGTATTGCGGAATCAGAGTCTTCTCGACAAATCTGTCCAGTCGGTGGAGGTAGATATTGGATAGAAGCGGGGAGAGTACCCCGCCCTGGGGTGCCCCACTGAGCGTGGCGCCCCAGGTCCAGTCCTCCATGTACCCGGTCTCAAGCATGTTTCGCACCAGCCGAAGAAACCGGCCATCGTGAATTCTTTCTGACAGGGTCTCGATGACGACTTGATGGTCGATCGATCCGAAACAGTCGGAGATATCACCTTCGATGAACCAGGTCGTACCCGTCCAGGTATTGCCCACCTCGGTTAAGGCCGTGTGGCATCCCCGTCCGGGCCGGAACCCGTGGGAACGGTCGGAGAACTGCGGCTCGTAGTACGCCTCCAGAAGGAGGCGCATCACTTCACCAACCAGTTTGTCCGTCCATGTCGGCAGCCCAAGCGGGCGGAGCTTCCCATTCTTCTTGGGAATGCTGACCCGCTTGACGGGACTGAACCGGTAGCGCTCGTGACGCATCGCATCGATGATGCGGCCGATCTTGTCCAACGACATGCCGTCCACGGTTTCTTGAGTGACTCCCGGCGTCATCGCCCCTTTATTGGAGTAGATGCGGTCGTAAGCCGCCAGGTACAACTGCGGATTAAACATTTGCCGATACAGTTCGTCGCACGGCAGTTCTAGCCTGCCGCGCTCACGAAGGATGCCTAACACCGTGTCGGCACTCTGCATTTCGCATACCTCCAGGTCTCGTTCGCATCCAGTCACCTGTGCCCCTTCGCCCTGCGAGCGGCTTTCCCGCTCTCCTTGACAGGTCGTTACTCCTGCGACTACTACGAGCACTCCGTCGCCTTAGGGTTCGCACCCCGTAGGCGATCCCACGTTCGTCCTTGTTGTACGTCATAGCGTGACGTAGGCGCCCCACTCATCTCCTTGAATGCCCGTCACTGGACATCGCCCCATGTCGCAGAGGGTGCGTCGGCCCCTGATCAAGGCCGCCACAGGACATGGCATCGGTTTCAGTAGCCTTTCCGATGGATGCGAACTTTCATCAACTGGAGATTGGGGTTCAGGCAATCCAGCTTTCGCCATATCACGCGGGCCCCTCAGTGCACCGTCCCTGGCAACTGAGCCCGGTCACTGATTGTCTGGCATGCTCTGGTCCCCATCACCTTTCGGATCCAGGTGAGCCATCAGGCCCAGGAATATCCCTCCAATTCCTCCCGGCTGAGCCGGGGATACAACAAGGCGCCTCGTGGCGCACATCAGGCGTTCGACGGTGTTCCTCTCCTTGTAGAGGTCGGCGTCGTGGCTGTCGGGCCGGCCGCCTCTGGAGCCCTTCTTCTTCCGGTTGGCGGCCTGGTCCCTCTTCTCAGGGATGACCGCCTTGATACGGCGTCTACGCAGGTAGGCGCGGTTTCCGCGGGACGAGTAGGCCTTGTCCCCGGCGACCGCGTCCGGCCGTGTGCGGGGGCGGCCGACGGGCCTGCGTACCCGCACCTTCTTCAGGGCCGGGATGAACTGCGGGCCCGCGGTCAGGATGAACGCCAGCGGGCGGCATTTGCGGTCGGCGGCGAGGTGGACCTTGCTGGTCTGTCCGCCTCTGGAGCGTCCGAGGAGGGCAGCTTTCAGCCGGAGTTTCCGCCGACGCCGGACGCGTCTTCGTTCTTCCCGCACGGGATCGCTTTCGGTCTCCTGCCCGCTTTGTTCTTCGATACTGCCCCCTTTGACCTGACCTTCTCCTCCCCGGCGGCGGCTTTCTCCAGGGCGGCGACGACGTCCTCGTTGAGGTGCATCCCGGCCGTGTCGTGGTGGGCCCGGGTGGTGGTGGAGTCGATGCTGACCAGGAACAAGTCCACCTCACCGCGTTTCGCGGCTTCCGTGATCAGGCCCTCCAGCAGAGCCTCGAAGACCCCGGCGTCACGCCCTGCCTAAAGCGGTTGTAGACGGTCGACCAGGCGCCGAACTCCGTCAGCGTCTCCCGCCACTGCCCGCCCGTCCTGAACCGCCACATCACGCCCTCGAACTGCTGCCGCAGCCGCTCGGGATACGGGCCGTACTCGCCGATCGGCAGGTACGGCCCGGCGAACTCCCACTCTGCATCCTTCAGTCGCACTCGCGTCACGCAAGAAGGTCTACCGGCCCAGGTCTCGCCGTGAGGGCGAAATCTGGGACTGCCACCGTCCGCTGTCGAGTCGAACTGGGCTCAGCCGAGACCACGATGGGCGGCCCACAACGCCCCGGCACGGCCGGCAGCATCGGAGACCAGGGCCGCCAGCTCGGGTTTATCGGGGACAGGGAACGAGACGTACGCGCCCCGACCACCACCGACTGGTCTGCCGTAGGCCTTCACGGCCAGGTGACCGTCCGGGAGAAGCCGGACGTTGAGTGTGGTCAGCGTGAACGCTTCACCGCGTCGGGTGTCCGTCCAGCGGAGCGCCTGCGGTATCACGACATTGATCGCCAGAGCGCTTACTTCCAGGTCGCTGCTCATGGACGGATGATCTCACGCGAGTCGCCGCGGGCGGCCGCCACCGGCCCACGCAGCAGGTAGTTGATCACGACTCGATACGCGCCCTAAGGGGCCTGTGCCCTTTCGGCCGGGGGCGGTTTCCTACCGCGCCTCCGGCTCGCGAGGCCATCGGGCGGGAAGCCGTCGCTCGCGAGTTCCATGTTGCCGAGGGGCCTCGGGTGGGCCGCAGACAGCGAGCCGACTTCCGGAGCGGTCGAGTGTCGATCGCCTGATGGTTCATCAGGTACGTCGGCATTCAGTCAGCATGAGTCCCCGCGCGTTCCGGGACGATCGTCTCAACAGGCTCCGGTGCGAAGGGAAAGTCCAGGTAGGAAGCCGTCGCGCCTGACCGGAGCGATGTTCCTCACAAACATCGTTCGGCGCGTGCCGGTGTAAGGTCGAGACCGCCCTTGACCTGCACAAAGCAGGCAGGGAGCCGTATCAGAGGAGTCCCCGGTGCTGCGCACGATGTTCAAGTCCAAGATTCACCGGGCCACGGTGACCCAGGCCGACCTGCACTATGTCGGATCCGTGACCATCGACGGCGAGCTGATGGAGGCCGCCGATCTGCTGCCCGGTGAACTGGTGCATATAGTCGACATCGACAACGGTGCACGCCTGGAGACGTACGTCATCGAGGGCGAGCGCGGTTCCGGTGTCATCGGCATCAACGGGGCGGCCGCCCACCTGGTCCACCCCGGCGACCTGGTCATCCTGATCAGCTACGCACAGGTCGACGACGCCGAGGCCCGCGCGCTGACTCCACGAGTGGTCCACGTCGACGCGGGCAACCGGATCGTCGCCCTCGGTCACGACGCCTCCGCGCCCGTTCCCGGGACCCGTACCCGACGTGGCCCGCACGTGGTGCCCGCGGCAGGCTGAACCGCACCGTCCATGCCCGCAGGCGACAGGAGCACCGTCATGGCAGAGAACTCAGCGGTCGGCATCCGGGACGACCGGGAACACGGCAACCTCGTGGCCTACGAGGACGGCACGGCCGCCGGGGTCATCGCGTACTTCGTCATGGAGCCCGTACCCGGCGCCCTCGTCGCCGTGCACACCGTCGTCGAGCCGGGCCACGAGGGCAAGGGCATCGCGAGTGCCCTCGTGGCGGAGTTCTACGCCATGGCGGCCCGTGAGGGAGTCCCCGTCGTCCCGCTCTGCCCGTACGCGGCGAAATGGGCGCAGCGCCACCCGGAGCAGGCGCCCGCCGCCCCCGCGGAGCTGGTCCGGGAGGCGGAGCGGCAGCTCACGTCGCACCCCGAGCTGTTCTGACCGCGTCGGCGCCGCGGGTGCGCGGGGCACACGTGTGGACTCGACAGGCGCGGGCAGCCGCAGCGGGAGACGGTGGAGACGAGCTCCACCGGAAAGACTCCCGACGCTTTGGAGGTCCGAGATGACCCACCCGTACCCCGACCCGGTACCGCCGGCGCCGACCCCCGCACCGGTGCCCGGTCCGCCCACACCTGTACCGGGCCCGCCGCCCGGACGGCCGGGGCCCGGCCCGATGCCGCCGGGACCGTCGCCCGACCCGATTCCGCAGCCGCCGGGGCCCGACCCCGACCCGGTGCCCGAGCCGGAGCCCTCGCCCCAGCCCGCCGGGTGAGCCGCTGAGCCCCCGTCCGGCACGCGGACCCTCAGGCGGGCCGGGCAGGCCCGCCGCCGGGCCCGGCCAGCGCGTCGGCGTGGGCGAGACCGCTCTCCGCCGCGATCGAGTCCAGCGACTGTGCATCGCGCACCGGGGCGAACACCACCCCGGCGCCACCGTCGCCCGCGGCGGCCCGGAAGCCGTGCACGGCGGGGCGCGGCAGGCTGTTGTACGCCCACGGGGTGGAGAAGTAGTAGGCACCCGTGTCGTACAGCACGACGAAGTCGCCCTCGCGCAACTCCGGCAGCTCCCGGCCGTACGCCACCACGTCCCCGGCGAAGCAGCACGGGCCCGCGATGTCCTGTGCCAGCGGTGGTCCCTCCTTGGGGCGCCCGTCCGCGCCGAACGCGCCGACCCGCAACGGCCAGGCGTCCGGCATCAGGACCGTACGGGTGGCGGTCTGCGCACCCGCATGGGTGAGCGCGACACGGCGTCCGCCCGCGTCCTTCGTGTACTCCACCAGGGCGCCGATGAAGCCGTTCTTCGCGAGCAGGGAACGGCCGAACTCGGTGACGAGCGCGTAGCGGCCGTCGAAGAGGCCCGGTACCGCCTCCGTGAGGGCCGCCACGTAGTCGGTGTACGCCGGCCGGACCGTGTCGTCGGCGAAATTGACCGGAAGCCCGCCGCCGATGTCGAGGCTGGTGATCTGCCGGGTCCCCAGACGCCCGTTGATCTCCTCGGCCAGCCGGTACGTCTCGCCGATGCCCGCCGCGATGAGTTCCAACGGGCAGCCCTGGGAACCGACATGGGCGTGCAGCCGGGTCAGCCACGGCCGTTCCCCGAAGGCCCGGACCACGGCCTCACGGGCTCCCGCGTCGCGCAGCGCCACCCCGAACTTCGAGGTGGCCGTCGCCGTGCTCATCGCCCCGATGGAACCACCGCCCACCTGCGGATTGACCCGCAGCCCGAGGACGGACGCGGTGTCCGGGGAGCGCAGTTCGTCGATACGCCGCAGTTCGTCCAGGCTGTCGGCGTTGACGGCCACGCCCAGCGCGAGCGCCAGCCGGATCTCCTCCCGCGTCTTGACGGGGGAGTCCAGCACGATGGCCGAGGGAGCGAAACCGGCGTCCAGGGCGAGCCTCAGCTCACCCGGGCTCGCCACCTCGCATCCCATCCCGCAGTCGGCCAGCAGCCGCAGCACCGGGATCAGGGCGGCGGCCTTCGCCGCGAAGGTGTGGAGTACACCGGGCGTCCCGGCGAACGCGTCCCGCAGCGCGGCGACGGAATCACGTACCCCGTCGGTGTCGATGAAACCCGCGACGGGACTGTGCTCGCCCAGCAGGCCCTGCTCGACGGCCTCGCGGACGGCGTCGGCGAAGTACGCGGCGCGTCCGGAGGAGGCGGACTGCGCTGAGGAGGCGGACTGCGCTGAGGCGGCGGACGGCGGGGAGGAAGCGGACTGCGCGGATGTCTGCGTCATACGGTGAGAATCGGTGATGGGAACCCCACAGGTCTTTGTCGGGAAGGACAAGACTGGCGCCGATCCTTGTCCGCACGGGCAACCGCCGTACGGAAACCTGCCGAACCCCTCAAACCTCACCCGACAGGCGCACGGCCAGGGCCAGGAGCAGCCGGGTGTCCGGGTCGTCCACATCGACGCCGAACCTCTCCCGTACGCGCCGCAGCCGGTACCGCAGCGTGTTGGGATGCAGCACGAGCCGGTGCGCGGCCCGGGTCACATCGCCCGCGGCGTCGAAATAGGCGGCGAGCGTGCGGACCAGCTCGCCGCCCGCCGCGAGATCGGCGGCCACCAGGCCGTGCACCGGCCCGCCGCCCGCCTCCCACAACGGCCGTACGGTATCCAGCACGCGCAGCACATCGAGGGCCGTCCGTACCCCGGACGCCCCGGCGTACCGCACCGGGGCGCCGTTCCCGCCACGGTGCTCCCGCTCGCGCAGCACCCGGACGACGAGCACGGCCTCCTCCAGCGAGCCGGCGGCGCCGAGCGCGGAAGGGGCCACGGACCCGGCCCCGATCCGGACCGGAACGCCGCCGGGCAGTGACCCCGCCACCCGGTCCAGCTCCCGGGCCAGAGCGAGCGCCTCGCGGTCCCGCCCCCGCTCGGCGGGCAGCAGCACCAGCAGCCGCGCCCGTTCGCGCAGGACCAGCACCGTACGGCGGTACGCGGAGGCGTGCAGGCCGAGCACATCGAGCGCGCGGCCGGCGGACGACGGCGAACCGGCCGCCGGGTCCGGGACCACCGCCAGGACCGCGCACGGAGCGTCCGGTGCCAGGCCCAGCGACCAGGCGTGGGTACGGCGGTCCCCCTGCCCGTACAGCAGCCCGCGCAGGGCATGGTCGCGACGGCGTACGGCACCGCTCTCGTGCAGCCGGTGCCGCACGAGATGGGGCGCCACGGCCCCGGCGGCGCGGCGCAGCGCCTCCCCGGCCCGCGGGGACAGGGGGCGGCCGTCCGCGGCGGCCCAGATCGAACCGAGCACCTCCGGGCCGCTGCGCACGGCGATGACCAGGCGCTCGGGACTGTCGCCGTCCGCCGGGCGGTGGATGACGTCGCGTGAGGTCCACAGACTCCGCAGGATCCCGCTGCGGCGCAGCTCGGCCACCCGCCACTCGGGGACCCGGCCGCCCAGGATCGTGGACCGGCGGATCCCGTCGGCCTCGGGCCGGGTGGCCGAGTGGGCCAGCACCCGGAAGCCGGTGTCCTCGATGGTGATCGAACCGCCGGCCGACTCGGCGATGGACGCGGCGAGCGCGCTCAGCCCGCCCGCCGGAGTGCCGTCCGCCACCGGGTGACCGCTGCGCCCCGCGCGTGCGTACGCGAGTGCGGAGCGCAGCAGGGTCGCGGTGTCGGTCCAGTCCGCCCACGCCGCGCGGGCCAGCAGCGCGATGCCCGACTCCTCGGCCGCGGCGAGCACTTCGGGAGCTGCCGCGGCGTCCTCCGCCTCGCGCAGCACCACGGCACAGGCACCCTGCCGGGCCGCGCGGAACACCGGCTCCGCCGCCTCGGCCAGGGCTGTCGACGCCCCGACCGCCAGGACCAGGTGCGCCCCGGCGGGCCGGTCCGCCACCTCGTCGCCGAACATCACGCCCCGGACCGCGACATCCTGCCCGGCGGGGGCCAGCAGCAGCCGCAGCGCCCCGCTGTCGTCGAACGCCAGGATCTCCCGGAGCGTGAGCCCGGCCGCCGTCATCTCATGGGGCGGTCCGCTGTCCATGGAACCGAGCATACGAGCGGGACCGGCGGGACGGACCGTGCCGACGGCATCCCCCGGACCCGCCGCGCAAACGACGGCCGCCGCCACACCGTGGGCGTCACCTTCGTGGACCGTACGGAGGCGATCCGCGACCCCGCCCTACGGGCGCTGAGCCGCGATGGGCCGAGCTGGGCTGGACCGTGAAGGCGACGGCGGCCGGCCCCCCGCGGTTCCACGGCCCTCGGCCGAGTGCCAACGGCCCGCGGCCGAACGGCCCGTGGCCGGGCGCCGACGGCCCGAGCGGCCGACCGCCCCCGCCGCCGTGGTCCCCTCAGGCGATGAGCGGGACCACGGCCTCCGGCGTCAGCATCCGGAAGGTGAAGGCCTGGTGGAAGTAGAGGCGGATGCTCGTGGCGTCGTGGTCCTGGTAGCCGATCGACAGATCCTGGCCGAGCCGCAGCTCGAAGTCGCCGCCACGGGTGGACAGCAGGACCCCGCCCGTCACGGCGGGCGCCCACAGGATCTTGTCGTCCAGCAGGCGCCCCAGATGGGTGGCCACCGGATATCCGTGGTCGGAGGTCTCGGTGGCCTCGGTGAACGCGTCGGCGCCCAGCAGCAGCCGGTACGGTCCGTCGACCCCGGCGAGCCGCAGCTGTGTCAGGGCCTGGCTGACCGCCGCCGGGTAGTCCCGCGCATCGGCCGGCAGCGGGAGCGGAGTGTGTGAGGAACCGTCCCGCAGACCGGTGATCCCCGCCGCCGGGTAGCCGTCGATGACGGCCATGTCCTCGGCGAACGCACAGGTGCGGGCCGCGTCCTTGACGGGCTGCCAGTCGCTGTCGTCGGAGCCCCGTTCCACATCGTCCACGGCCGCCCGGGTCACCGTGAACGGCACCTTCCACTCGATGAGCGGCATCGAGGTACGGGCCCTGGCCAGCACGTCCGGGGTGGGCGGGTCGATGTCGCGGAGGTGACCGTCGCCGATCGCGGCCAGCTCCGGCCCGTCCGGGTCCGTCACGTCCACCACCCGGCGGCCGGCGACATGGCGGCTGAAGGTGCGCCGGGCCTCCTCCTCGATCTGGTCCCAGGCGGCTTCCGTGACGGGCGCGAGTTCGCGGTGGAGGTTGTTCATCACTGGGCGCTTTCTTGCAGGCTGCCGATGCGCAGCGAACCGTCGGCCGGGACCGCCGGTGCCGGTGCCCGCCGTACCGGCGCGGTGGCCGGTTCCGGGCGGGCCCCGGCCCCGGCGAGGGCGGGCGACGGCGGCGGGGCGTCGAGGAACTCGGCGCTGGGGGCGTAGAAGAGCGTGCCGGTGACCGCGGTCGAGAAGTCGAGGATGCGGTCGTGCGTACCGGGCGGATCGCCGAGGAACATGTTGCGGAGCATGCGCTCGGTCACCTCGGGGTCGGCCGCGTAGCCGATGAAGTACGTGCCGAACTCGCCCTGTCCGAAACTGCCGAACGGCATGTTGGCGCGCAGGATGTCGCGCTCCGTACCGTCCGGGTCGGTGATCGTGTTGAGAGCGATGTGGGAGTCGGCGGGCTTCTCGGCGTCGGACATCTCGACGTCGTCGAACTTGGTCCGGCCGATCACCAGTTCCTGGTCACGGACGGACAGCGCGTTCCAGGCCGCCAGATCGTGCAGGTACTTCTGCACGATGACGTAACTGCCGCCCGTGAAACCGGGGTCGTCGTCGCCCACCAGGGCGGCGGACCGCGCGTCGTCACCCACCGGATTCTCCGTGCCGTCCACGAAGCCGAGCAGGTCACGGTGGTCGAAATAACGGAAGCCCTGGGTCTCGTCGACGATCCGCACCGCACCGCCGAGCCGCTCCAGCAACTGCCGGGCCCACTCGTAGCAGACGTCCATCCGCTCGGCCCGGACATGAAAGATCACATCGCCCGGCGTCGCCGGAGCATGGTGGAGCGGACTCCGCAACTCCTGGAAGGGATGCAGCCGCGCCGGGCGGGGACCGTCGAACAGCCGGTCCCAGGCCGCGGAGCCGAAACCCGTCACACAGGCCAGCCCCGCGTCCGGGAAGCGGAACCCGATCGAACGGCTGACCGCCGCCAGGTCCGGCAGCACCTCACGCACGGCCGCCTCGCCCCCCGGTTCGATCGTGCCGACCAGAATCAGCGCGGCGCTGGTCAGCTGGGCGACCACGGGCTGGACCGCGACCGGGTCCGGGACGGCGTCGGGCATGCGCGCACTCCAGGGTTGGCGGGGCATCGGCGGGGCATCGGCTGGACATCGGCGGGACCGGAGGCCGGCGGGGGCTCGCTGCCACTTACCCACACCCGCGGCCCTCCCGCACCCCGGGTGACCCGGCCGGGTCACCCGGCGGACCGGTGGCGTCACCCGGCGGGGACCTCCGACCTGTCGCCGCCCCAGAGGGTGTGGAAGGAGCCCTCCCTGTCGGTACGCCGGTAGGTGTGCGCGCCGAAGAAGTCCCGCTGTCCCTGGGTGAGCGCGGCCGGAAGCCGGCCGGCGCGCAGCCCGTCGTAGTACGAGAGCGCGGCGGCGAACCCGGGGACGGGGACCCCCTGCCGTGCCGCCTCGGCGACCACCGCGCGCCAGTCGTCCTGCGCGGCGCCGATCTCCCGCGCGAACTGTTCGTCGGACAGCAGGCTCAGCAGTTCCGGGCGGGCGTCGTAGGCCGACCTGATCCGGTCCAGGAACGCCGCCCTGATGATGCACCCGGCCCGCCAGATCGACGCGACGGCGCCGAGGTCGATGTCCCAGCCGTACGCCTCGCCGCCCGCCCGGATCTGGTGGAAGCCCTGGGTGTACGAGACGATCTTGGAGGCGTAGAGCGCCTGCTCGACCCGGTCGGCGAAGGCCGCCGACTCCGCCTCGCCCAGGGGTACGGCCGAGGGGCCCGCCAGACCGCGGGCCGCCTCCCGGAGGTCCGCGTGGCCGGACAGCGACCGGGCGAAGACCGCCTCCGCGATCCCGGAGACCGGCACGCCGAGATCGAGCGCGATCTGTACGGTCCAGCGGCCGGTGCCCTTCTGCTCGGCCCGGTCCTGCACGATGTCGACGAAGGGCCTGCCGGTGGCCGCGTCGGTGTGGGCGAGGACCTCCGCCGTGATCTCGATCAGATACGAGTCGAGCCGCCCGGTGTTCCAGCTGCGGAAGGTCTCGGCGATCCGCCCGGGTGAGTAGCCCGCGACGGCCCGCAGCAGGTCGTACGCCTCGGCGATCAGCTGCATGTCCGCGTACTCGATGCCGTTGTGCACCATTTTCACGAAGTGTCCGGCCCCGTCCGGCCCGATGTGGGTGGTGCACGGGGTGCCGTCCTGGGCCTTCGCGGCGATCCTCTCCAGCATCGGCCCCAGCGACTCGTACGACTCGGCGGAACCGCCGGGCATGATGCTCGGGCCGTGCAGGGCGCCCTCCTCACCGCCGGAGATCCCCGTACCGACGAAGTGGATACCGCGCTCGCGCAGTTCCCTCTCGCGTCGGCGGGTGTCCTCGAAATGGGCGTTACCGCCGTCGATGACGATGTCGCCCTCGTCCAGCAGCGGTACGAACTCCTGGATCACCGCGTCGGTCGGGTCCCCGGCCTTCACCATGATCACGAGGCGGCGGGGGCGCTCCAGTGCGGCCACGAACTCCTTCGGCGTGTGCGCGGCGACGAAGGTGCCCTCGTCGCCGAACTCCCCGACCAGGGCGTCCGTCCTCGCGGTGGTGCGATTGTGCACGGCGACGGTGAAGCCGTGGCGCGCGAAGTTCCGCGCGAGGTTGCGGCCCATCACCGCGAGCCCGGTGACGCCGATCTGCGCAGTGCCGCTCATCTGTGTACTCCTGCGATCTCGTGGGATGACGGGGACGTGAGGGAACGGCCGGGGTGGACACCGGTCGGGAGGACGGAGCGTTCAGGACGTGCCGGCGCCCGCCTCACGGTGCGGGGGAGGGGGCCGCGCCGTCACCGGTGGGCAGCGGCCCCTCGCCCGGCAGGCCGTCCTCCTCGTCCGGAATCACATACATGGCCGCTTCCTCGGCCGATGCCGCGGCGCCGTCGATCCCGACGTCCCGAGCGGTCAGTGTGTACGGAACGCTGCCGTCCGCCTGCTGGGTGAGCCGTCCGGCCCGGACCGTGCCGACCTCGGTGTCCCGGAGCTCGCCGTCCCCGCCGGGCAGGTCACCGGGACCGTCGTCGGCGGAGACCGGGATCTCGGGCAGTTCCCTGGTCAGCCGGCTGTCTAGGGACTCGCCGGTGTGCTGCTCGGCCGCCGTGGTGCCCCGGTCGTCGACCGCCCACGGCCGGTCCGGTGGCGAGTAGCCCTCGTCCAGGACATCCGTGATTCCCGAGGTGTCCAGGGTGTCCTCGACATCGAGCAGGTCGTCGGGGTCGGAGGCTTCCGGCTCCTGGGGCTGGTAGACGTCGTCCCCCCGGTCGGTGTCGGTCATGGTGTGTGTCCTTTCTGCCCGTCGTCACCGCATTCGGCACTCCGCCTCCGGCAGCGCACTCCGGCGGTCCACCCTTGGCGGTCCACGTCGGCGGTCCACTCCGGCGGGGCGGACAGCCCGGTGCCGAACGGCGCGGGCGCCCAACCGTCCCCTGTACGCAATTCCACTCCGGTCGGGCCGGGGCCGCAAAGGGAAGATCAGCACCCGGCCCGTCCGCGGAGGCGCGGCCGTGCCTTCCCTCGCAGCTCAGGGCCTGCGCCGGGCCCCACCCGGCACGCTCCAGGCTTGCCCCCACGCGGTCGGGACAACCGTCGTCCGGGGCCGAACATCCCGCGCGGGACCTGCGGCCCGCGCGGGTTCCGTCGCGCAGGGCCGGGCATACACTCGGTCCATGGGTCGCACCGATGACGTGAGGAAGTGCCTGTCGCGGGCCACCTCCGTGCTGCGCCCGGCCGCTGCCGCTCCGGCAGCTCCCGCAGCGGCGGCCATGCCCGCCGAGGGTGCCTCCGATACGCGTCGCACCGCTCTGCACGGCCACGGCTAGCGATCTTCCGCGGTTCCTGTCCGGGGCACTGCCCCCGACCCGCCCCCTTCACGACCCCGGCCTTCGCGCCGGGCTGAACCGTCGCGTCCGGCATCGGCCGGCCGCGAGACCCATCACCGGCTCCACACAGCATCACCGCAGCTTCCGGCGCACCGCCGGTGCTGTTGCCCGGCGACGGCCGCAGGACCGGGCCCGAGCCGCCTTCGAAGGGACCACCGTGAAGCTGAGCGAACTACTGGCCGGGCAGGAACACCACGTGCTCCAGGGTGTACCGGAGCGGACCGACATCACCGCAGGGACCACCTTCGACGCGGACCGGGTCACTCCGGGCTCGCTCTTCGTCGCGGTGCCGGACCACCTCGCGGGTGGCCCGCATGCCGTGGCCCCGGCCGCCGCCCGAGGTGCGGTGGCAGTCCTGGTCGACGCGCAGGCACCGCCGCTCCCGGCCTCCGCGGAGGGTGTGTGCGCCGTCCGTGTACCGGACACCCGGAAGGCGGCGGCCGTCGTCGCCTCGCGGTACTTCGGTGAGCCGGGTCGCGCGATGGACCTGGTGGCCGTCACCGGCACCAACGGGAAGACATCCGTCTCGTACATGGTCGAGTCGGTGCTGCGGATCTCGGAGGGCGCGAGGGTGGGGGTGATCGGCACCGCCGGGAGCCGGATCGGCGACGAGCTGATCCCGATGCCTCCCTCGGTACTGACCACGCCCGAATCGCCCGACCTCCAGTATCTGCTCGGGCGCATGCGTGACCGGGGGGCCGGCAGCGTCGTCCTGGAGGCCACCTCGATGGGCCTGCTGAACCACCGGGTGGACCGTACGTTCATCGACGTCGGCGTCTTCACGAACCTGACGCAGGACCACCTCGACGACCACGGGACGATGGAGAACTACCGGGACGCCAAACTCCGCCTCTTCCAGGGACTCTGCCGGCGTGCCGTGGTCAACGCCGACGACGGGGTGGGCGCCGGGATCCTGGCGATGATGCCGGGCGAGGTGACCACGTACGCCCTGGACACCCCGGCGGACTACCGGGCCACCGACCTTCTCGTGGATGCCGCGGGCACCCGCTTCACCCTGCACCACGAAGGCGTCAAGTATCCGGCGGCGATCCCCTCGCCCGGACGGTTCTCCGTCTCCAACGCACTGGCGACCGTGGCCGCCTGCCACCTTCTGGGGCACGATCTGACCGGGCTGGTCGGCGCGCTCGAACGGATGCCGCAGATCCCGGGCCGCTTCGAGCGCCTCCACACCCCGCGGGGCACATCGGTGATCGTGGACTACGCGCACTCGCCGGACTCCCTGAACAAGGTGCTGACCACGATCCGGGGCTTCGCCCGGGGCCGGATCATCACCGTGTTCGGCTGCGGCGGGGACCGCGACACCACCAAACGGGCCGCCATGGGCACCATCGCCGGTACCCACTCCGATCTGTGCGTCCTCACCTCGGACAACCCCCGGTACGAGGACCCGGACGTCATCCTGGACCAGATCGCTCCGGGCCTCATGGCGACCGGAACCCCCTTCGAACGCTTCGCCGACCGCCGCCGGGCCATCACGTTCGCGCTGGAACGGGCGGGCCGGGACGACATCGTTCTCATCGCGGGCAAGGGCAGTGAGCCGTACCAGATCGTCGGTGACGAACTGGTGCCCTTCAGCGACATGGCGACGGTGCGTGAGCTCATGGGGACATAGGGCCCGTTGTCCGACGGTCCCCGGCCGACGGACCGGTCGCGCGTGCCGGGCCTCCTCCGTACGCCTCCCGTACGGAGGAGCGGGCCCGGACGCCGTGCGCAGACCCGGCACGGCCGCGGGGTGTGCCGTCTCGCGGGACCGCGCCGGTCATTCGGGCCAGGGGGAGTCGAGGACGGTACGTACGAAGTCACCGCGTGCGAAGCCGGGGACGAAGTGCTCCAGCACATCGGCCTTGACATTGCCGAACGTGGTCTCCGGCCTGGTCCGGATGCCGTCCGTGAACGCGGCGAGAATCTCCCGCTTGAAGTCCGGACGCGGATGGAGCGCGACGATCTCCGCCCGGTCGGCCTCGGAGATGTCCCCGAAACCGATGCCGAGCACGTCGTACTCCACACCGGCGGTCACCAGAGCCACTTCGGGTTCCATGTGTGACGGAATGCCCGGGGTCGTATGCAGGGCGATGGCGGTCCACACCCGCCGGACGCTGTCCTCGGGCACCTGGTGCGCCCGGAGGAAGCGGCGGGCCTCGTCCGCGCTGTCCACTTCGAAGCGCCTGCCGCTGGAACGGAACCGCTCGCCGAGCCCGAGGTCGTGGAACATCGCCCCGATGTAGAGCAGCTCGGGATCGAAGGAGAGGTCGCGGTGACGGCCCTGGAGGGCGCCGAACCAGAAGACCCGGCGGGAGTGGTGGTAGATCAGCTCGCTCGTGGTGTCGCGTACCAGCTCGGTCGCTTCCCGCGCGAGCGTGGTGTCGGGTACGGGGACACCGGCCGTGAGAGGCGTGTCGGTCGTCATGGTGTTCACCGGCTTTCCGCTTCGTGGATCGTACGGTCGTGGGGCGTGCGGTCGCGGACCGTGCTGTCCTCGGCCGTGCCGTCATGGGCGGTGCCGCGGTCCGAGGGTTCCGCCCGGTGCTGCTTCGGAACGTACACCCCACAGATCCGGACATCGGCTGTTCCCAGGCTGTTCCCGGGGGCCGGGTGTTCCCCGGGCCGCCGCTCCGTACGACCGTGGCCGTGGCCGTACGGCACTCGGTTCCGCACACCGGCTCACATCCACAGTGCGTCAATCGTGGTGATCTCGGTGTTGGCGCGTTCGTCCGACCGCTGACACGCTGAATCCGTGTCCGGAACCGAGAACCGGTCACGGAGGACGGGGGAGCAGCGGTGGCCGAGTACACGACCAGGTCCGGACGGGTGCGCGGGCGGACGGCCGCACGGGACGACAGGATCGTCGCCGTGCTCGGCATCCCCTACGCCGCTCCGCCGTTCGGCGCGAACCGGTTCGGCGAGCCCCGGCCGGCGCGGCCCTGGGACGGGGTCCGCGACGGTGCGGCCTTCGGGCCGGTGGCCCCCCAGTCCGCCGAACTGCCGGGCGCGCCGGTCTGGTCACCCGGCGACGAGGACATCCTCACCCTCAACATCTGGACGCCGGGCACCGAGGGGGACGGGCTGCCGGTACTGGTCTGGATCCACGGTGGTGCCTATGTCTTCGGCTCCTCCGCGCAGCCGGACTTCGACGGCACCGCACTGGCCGGATCGGGAGTCGTCGTCGTGACCCTCAACTACCGCCTGGGCTTCGAAGGTTTCGGCCATGTCCCGGCCGGGGAGGACGAGGCGCCCTGTCCCGACAACCGGGGGCTGCTCGACCAGATCGCGGCCCTGGAGTGGGTACGCGACAACATCGCGGCGTTCGGCGGCGCGCCGGGGAACGTCACCGTGGCGGGACAGTCCTCGGGAGCCACCTCGGTCGCCTGCCTGATGGCGATGGACCGGGCGCGCGGACTCTTCCGCCGCGCCATCGTCCACAGCGCCGTCAACGCCTGCGCGTCCGTGGCGGAAGCCGCGCGCACCACCGCCGAAGTCGCCGCCGCGGCCGGTGTGCCCGCCACCCGTACGGGGCTGCTCTCCGTGTCGCCGCAGCTTCTCGTGGCCGCGGGCGACCGGGTCGTGGACCGGTACCGGCGGGACCCCCGTTCCGGGCAGCGCCACTACGACCCGGCGGTCTACGGACCGGTCGCGGACGGGGACATCCTGCCCCTCGACCCGCTCACCGCCTCGGCGGCCGGACTCACCCGGGCGGTGGACCTGCTGGTCTGCCACACCACGGAGGAGTACTGGCTCCTGGACGCCGTCGGGAGCAGCGCGAAGATCGCCACGGAGAAGCAACTGGCTTCCTTCGCCAGGGACTTCGGCCTCCCCGACGCGCTCGTCGAGGGATACCGCGTACGGATGCCGGACGCTTCCGTGCGCGGCCTCCATCTGGCCATCCATACGGATCTGCTCTTCGGCGAGTACAGCAGCCGGCTCGCCGACTCCCACGCGGACGCGGGCGGGACGGTGTTCATGTCGCGCTTCGCCCGGCGGCGCGGTGGTCAGGGGCAGCGGGTGCGCGCCTGGCACTGCGCGGACATCCCGTTCGCGTTCGGCAACCTCGACGAGGAGAGCGTCCACTTCCTGACCGGCGGCGTACCCGGGCGGGACGATCATGAGCTGTCGCGCCGCATGCTGGGGGCCTGGGCCGGTTTCGCCGCGCACGGCGATCCCGGCTGGCCCCGGTTCGCCGCCCCCTCCCGGGCGGTGAGGATCTGGCGTACCGCCGGGGAGGAGGACGCCGCGCCGGGCGGCGGCTTCCGCGAACTGTGGTCCGAGGCCGGACTCCCACTGCTGGCCCCGTGACCGCGATCAGCCCTCGCCCGGCCTGCACCCGGTGAACGGGCCTGTCACAGGAGCCCCCTGAGGAACCCGAAGAACGCGCTCACCAGCATGGCCAGCCCTACCAGGACCCCGACGATCACCACGGTGACCCAGGAGCAGCCGCCTCCGGTTTCCACCTCGTGCTTGTTCCGGCCGCCCAGCTCCCAGTCGAACAGATCCACGAACTTCCCCCTCTTCCGACGACGGAGCCCCCGGCTCCATCGGGATGCGCTTTCGCCCCGTGCCACTGTGACAGTACGACCGCTGACGGTGCGCCGGATGAGTACGCCTACTCAGCCCCCGTACCGGGTGGAGCCCTGTTCCGGCGCCGGTTCGCTCCTTGGTGTGGACCTGATCCATTGGCATGGACCTGCCTATCGTTCTGGGCTACAGTCCGTTGCGGTACATCTGAGAGCGCTCCCAGTCGACTGTTCCGGATGCGCTCCCGGATGCCTCCTGTTCCACCCCACGATGCTGGAACAACAGGAAGGTCCATTCCCTTGAGAAACACGACAGTTGTGCGGACCGGTCTGTCCGCGCTGCTCCTCCTCGGCGCCTGGGCGGCTGTCGGCCTGCCCTCGGCCTCCGCGGCGGATTCCCCCTCCATCACCGGCACCCGGGCCTCCGCAGCCGCCGACGCTCCGGCCTCCGCCGGCCTGCTCTCGGCGATGCGGAAGGACCTCGGGCTGACGGAAAGTCAGGTACGGGCGCGGCTGGCCGCCGAGAAGACGGCGACAGCGGTGGAGCCGAAGGCACGGCGCGCGGCAGGATCCACGTACGGCGGCTCCTGGTTCGACGCGGGCACCGGCAGGCTGACCGTCGCCCTCACCGACGACCGGGCCGCGGCGGCGGTACGGGAGACCGGCGCCGATACCCGGCTGGTCCCGCACACCGCACGGCGGCTCGACGCCGCCAAGCGGCGCATCGACGCGCTGTCCGCACCGAGCGGTGTCAGCAGCTGGCACGTCGACCCCGAGGCGAGCAGCGTCGTCGTGAACGTGGTCGCCTCCGCGCGTGCTGACAACGATGTCCGGAGTTTCGTCGCGCAGGCCCGCAAGGCCGGTCCGGTCACGGTGAGGGAAACGGCCGGCGCCCCGCGGACCTTCGCCGCGGGCACGGTGGGCGGTGACCCGTACTACACCGGCAACGTCCGGTGCTCCATAGGCTTCTCGGTGCACGGGGGCTTCGTCACGGCCGGGCACTGCGGCCAGGCGGGCGGGGCGGTCCGCGGCTGGGACGGCTCGGACATCGGCAGCTTCCAGGGTTCGTCCTTCCCGGGCGACGACTACGCCTGGGTGAGTGTGGGCAACGGCTGGTGGACCGTCCCCGTGGTCCTCGGCTGGGGTACCGTCTCCGACCAGCTGGTCCGGGGCTCGGCCGAGGCTCCGGTCGGCGCCTCGGTCTGCCGCTCGGGCTCCACCACGCACTGGCACTGCGGCAGCGTGCTCGCCAAGAACGAGACCGTCAACTACAGCCAGGGCGCCGTCCATCAGATGACCAAGACGAGCGTCTGCGCCGAACCCGGTGACTCCGGCGGCTCCTTCATCAGCGGTGACCAGGCGCAGGGCGTCACCTCGGGTGGCTGGGGCAACTGCGGCGGCGGCGGTGAGACCTGGCACCAGCCGGTCAACGAGATCCTCGGCCGCTACGGGCTGACCCTGCACACCGCCTGATCCACCCGGCCCGTGTCGCCCGGGCGACACGGGCCGGGGTGGGCGGAACCACCGGGCGTCCCGGCGAAGGGTGACCGGGATCGAGATCGCCCTCAGCGTCGCTCGTCGCGAAACCTGCGCAGCTGGGGCGCGCGTATGGCGGGCAGCCCGACCAGCGTGTCCGCGAAGGCGCGGCGGTTGGGCATCAGCGGGTACCAGGGCTGCGACGGCAGTGGATAGTCGTCGCGCAGGACACCCTCCGGGAGCACTCCGCTCGCGGGCATCGGCGAGGTCTCGCCCGGGTGGGCGAAGTACGCCCAGACCCCGCTGTCCAGCGGCACCACGGCCCCCTCATCGCCTGCCGGGCGCCAGGTCTCCCCCGTGAGGGGGTGGAGGGGGACGAGGAGGACGGCGGGTCGGGGGCGGGGCGGGGCGACCCCCGGGCCGGCCAGTCCCACGGTCCGGGCACCCGGCCCGGCAGGGAGACACCGGCCGACGGCGTGGCCGAGCAGCTCGGCGACGGGGCCGGCGGGGAGAATGACCGGGCCTCCCGCGGTGGTCGCCACGAGGTGGGCCAGCACGACCCCGACCGCGGCCTCCCAGCGGCGGCTCCACGACCCGTCGGGTTCGACGGGCGGGACGCGATGCTCAGCGCGTTCCAGATCGTCCCAGCAGGGCGGCGGACCGGCGGGGAGCAGCCCCGAGGGGCGGCATACGACCGCGTCGGGCTCCAGCCACACCGTCTGCCACATTCCGCAGTCGTCCATACGGGTCGCCACGGCCCGGCCGCATTCCTCGCACGCCAGGTTGGGTCCGGCCCGGCCGTCCACACCCCGGCAGTAGCCCTCGCACTTCTCGGGGATCAGAGCCATGGACCGGGAGTCGCCGGGGGCGATGACGATCCTGTTCCGCGCGCCGAAGGAGACGGAGTACACCGGCGCGTACACGCCCTGCCGGGCGGCCGCTTCCTCTCCGACCTCCTCCCACAGTCGCCAGGGCGGTCCGGTGGGCCGGGAGTCGACGGCGTACGTGGCGGACTCCATCAGCGGAGGATGGAGCTCCTCCCACGCCCCGTGGTGGGCGTGGACGGGGAGGGCGACCCGGGACACCGGCGCCGTCAGCTCCGTGCCGCACCCGGCACACGCGAACACGTCCAATCCAGCTCCCCCTCGGCCCGCTCCCCGGGGGATTGTGCCTCGCCCGCGGCGGAGGAACCACCGGATTTCGGGACGGCGCTCGGGGCGCCTCTTCCTGATCGCCTCGGCGCCGTCGTCATCCGGTCAGCAGTGATGCGAAAGAAAGGGCCTGGATTCGAAAGAAACGGTCTGGGGGCAGTGATGCCCGGGAGTCAATGTGCCCGGACCAGGACACGCCGCCGAGGCCGGGCGCGCGAGGACTTCGTGCCACGGCAGACCGTTCACCTCCGTCAGCCGGCCGCCCGCGCGAGGCGAGTCGGCGCGCGCAGAGGGGCAAATGCCACGGTCCTGTAGGCCGTGGTTGCGGAAGACGAGCAGATGGACGCCGCCGGGGCGAGCGCGTCGCGCGACGCGGCGACCGTGTCCCGATGGGCCGCCCCGGTTCACCTGTCGCTTCCTCGCCCCGACTCGTCCGGTTCTTATGGAGGTTCAGCGTGTGTTCGGGCGGTTCGGGGGGTGCGACGTGGTAGGCCGGGCCGGTCGCTCCCACAGGCCGGCCAGATGCGTGTGGAGGAGGTCGTGTGCCTCGTGCGGGGTGAGGTGGCCGATGAGGACGTGCGCGGTGAGGCCGTCGGCGAGGGCGAGGAGGGTGCGGGCCTCGCGCTGCGGATCGAGGGGAACGGCGGATCCGGCGCACTCGTCCGCTTCCGCGATGAGTCGGGTGAACGCCTCCTGCAGAGCCGCGTAGTTCGCCTTCAGCGTCCTGGCGAGCACCGTGCTCACAGCCGCCTGCGCGACGAAGGCGAGCCAGACCCTGGCCTCGGCGCGGTGCTCCTCCCGGAGCAGTGAGATCTCGTCGGCGGCGTGTCCCAGGGCGGTGCCGGCCGACTGGGCCGGGCTCCTGACGAGGCGGGCCTGTACGCGCTCGCCGATCCGCTCACCGATGTGCCCGAGAGCGAACACGAGCATTTCTTCCTTGGTGCGGAAGCACCGCTGAACCGCGCCCATCGACACCTGCGCGCGGGCGGCGACGTCGCGAAGGGTCACGCCCTCCAGCCCCCGTTCGTCGGCGAGATGGCAGACGGCCTCGGCGATGAGGCGGCGCCGGCCCACATGGTCCACGTGCCTGGGCATCCTCCGTCGCCTCCTTGTTTCACAGCACTCCGGTTCACCGCGCACTTTATGTGATGCGAACGCATCGGTTCCAGCGGTACGGTTCCGATGCAAGCGCATTGGTACGGGAACGAGGAGGGGAAAGCCATGCAGGACGCCCTGTGGACGATGCCGGCCACTGCA
This sequence comes from Streptomyces sp. NBC_00654, assembly GCF_026341775.1. NCBI lineage: Bacteria > Bacillati > Actinomycetota > Actinomycetes > Kitasatosporales > Streptomycetaceae > Streptomyces > Streptomyces sp. NBC_00654. The sequence goes on from NZ_JAPEOB010000001.1 coordinate 3,588,261, forward strand.
CAGGCGGAGGCGGTGCGCGGCGCGGACGTCTCGGCCGTGGAACTGGTCGAAAGCCACCTGGATCGCATCGCCGAGGTCAACCCGCAGGTGAACGCGGTCACTCAGCTCCTGGCGGAGCGCGCACGGGAGGCCGCGGCACGGACGGACCGGCGACGGGCCGCCGGTGAAAGGCTGGGGCCGCTCGCGGGCGTGCCCTTCACGGTGAAGGAGACCACCGCCGTCGAGGGCGTGCCCACCACGTTCGGAGTGAAACGCTTCCGTGATCTGGTGGCATCGGCCGACGCGCCCCCGGTGGCACGGCTGCGCGCGGCCGGGGCCATCCCCATCGGGCACAGCAACATCCCCACCCTGATCCTGGCCGGGGTGCACACGCGCAGCGAACTGTTCGGTGACACGGTCAATCCGTGGGACAGCAGCCGGACCCCGGGCGGATCCAGCGGAGGTGACGCGGTGGCCGTCGCCACGGGCATGGCAGCGCTCGGGCTCGGCAATGACTCGGGCGGATCGGTACGCGTACCGGCACAGTTCTGCGGTGTGGCCGGGCTGAAGCCGTCCATAGGCCGGTTTCCCGCCGACCACCGGATCCTCGGCCCGGACGACCCCGGCCCGGCGTCCCAGATGCTGGTCACCGACGGCCCGCTGGCCCGGAGCGTGGGCGATCTCCGGCTCGCGTACGAGGTGCTTGCCGGGACCGATCCGCGCGACCCGCGCGCCGTGCCGGTACCCGCCTACGGCGAACCGCTCGCCGGGCCGGTGAAGGTCGCGGTCGTGGCGGACCCCGGCGGGCACGGCGTCCACCCCACGGTCCGCGCAGCCGTCGAGACGGCGGCCGACGCGCTCCGCGACGCCGGATACGACGTGCGCGAGGTGCCGGACGTGCCACGCCTGGACGAGGCGCTTGAGGCGTACGGCCGGATCACCGTGACCGAGTTCGCCCCGAACTGGCCGGCGGTGCGCGAGCTGCTCGGCAAGGGCGGGGACCGCTATATCGGGATGGCGATGGAGCAGACCCCGCCCGCGACCGCGGACGAGCTCATGAAGCTGATGGGCACCTGGATGAACATCCGCCGCTCCTGGGCCGGATTCCTCGACTCCTATCCGCTGTTGCTCGGCCCGGTGTTCACCGAGCCGCCGGTCGAGCCGGGGCTGGAATCGCGTGACAGGCCGGGGCGGGACCGTGTCGGGTCGGGGATGCGCCTGTGCACCGTGACCAGCTTCGTGGGCGTACCCGGTGTGGCCGTACCGACCGGGATGGCGGACGGGCTCCCCACCGGGGTGCAGATCGTCGGGCGCGCGTTCCGGGAGGACCTGTGCCTGGACGCGGCCCAGGCGATCGAGGACCGGCTCGGAGTCCTCGCACCGGTCGATCCGCGAGTGGGAGGCTTGGCCGATTGAGCCCTTGAGCCCTTGAGCCCTTGAGCCCTTGAGTCCTTGGGCCCTTGGGCCGTGGGGGACGCGCGGGACGACCTGTGTACCGGTCACCCTCGGGATGCGGCTTCCCGCGAGGCTCCCGGGCGCGGCCGCGCGCCTCCCTCGTACGGCAACACCGCGTGCACTGTGCATCGTTCACGGGCTATTGACACTCTCTCAGCACCGGCGAAACACTGACACGGCGCGGGAGAGCGCCCTCCCGCGCCGTGTCTCCCGTCGAATCTCCCGATGAATCCGGGCTTGGGGAACATCGGTACAGCGGTTGGCGCTGAGAACGATCACGAGCGGTGGGCGGTGGACTTCTAGCACGGGTGGTCTGCTTCCCGGGGCCCTTCGGTCAAAGATCCACGTTCTGTAGCGGCGGGTGGTTGGCTCCGCCGCATGCCGGTGGAATTTCTGACGGATAACCAGGCCGAGGCGTACGGGAAGTTTGTCGAGGAGCCGACGCGTCCGGAGTTGGAGCGCTTCTTCTTCCTGGACGACGTGGACCGCGATCTGATCGCGCTGCGGCGTACGCGGCACCACCAACTGGGCTTCGCTCTGCAGATGTGCACGGTGCGCTACATCGGCAGGTTCCTCCCCGACGATCCTCTGGGTGTGCCGTGGCCGGTGGTGGAGCACCTGGCCGAGCAGCTCGGCATCGAGGACGTCTCGGACGTGAAGCGGTACACCGAGCGGCCGAAGACGGCGTACGAGCACGTGTGGGAGATCCGGAACGCGTACGAGTACCACGAGTACGACGACCCGGAGTGGGGGCGGAAGTTCCGGACGTTCCTGCACGGGCGGGCATGGACCGCGCATTCGGAGGGGCCGAAGGCGCTGTTCGACTGTGCGGTGGGCTGGCTGCGTAAGCACCGGGTGCTGCTGCCCGGGGTGTCGGTGCTGGCGCGGCAGGTGTCCGAGGTCCGCGAGATCGCGGACAAGCGCCTGCACACGACAGTCGCCAGGGCGGCCTGGCGGGCGGACCGGTCGCTGCCCGCCGACCTGGTGGCGCTGCTGGAGACGCCGGAGGGCAGGCGGTACTCGTATCTGGAGACCTTCCGCCGGCCGCCGACGAAGACCACGGGGACGGCGATGAAGCGGGCGCTGGAGCGGGTGGATGAGATCGCCGTGTACCGGCTGGGGCGGGTGAAGCTGGACAAGCTACCGCCGAACCGGCTCGCCGCGCTGGCCCGTTACGGCCTGGGGTCGAAGGCGACAAGCCTGGAGCGGGCGAGCGAGCCGAAGCGCACCGCGATGCTGACCGCGGTGATGCGGCACTGGAGGCCAGGGCCATCGACGACGCGCTGGAGCTGTTCACGGTGCTGATGTCGACCAAGCTACTCAGTACCGCGAAGCGGCTCACGAACAAGGATCGGCTCTCCACGCTGCCGCAGCTGGAGAAGGCGTCCCGCATCACGGCCCGCATCTCGAAGGTGTTCATGGAGGAGCTGGAGCACATCGAGGAGAGCGGCAAGGCGGTGGATGCGGCCGCGATGTGGAAGGCCTTGGAGGAGGTCGCGCCGAGGGCCCAGCTGTGGAGCGCGGCCGCCACGGTGGCGAGCCTGGTCCCGGAGGACGACAACTCGGCGGAGATCGCGATCCGCGAGGCGTTGGCCAACCGCTACAACACGGTGCGCCCGTTCCTGTCGCTGCTCGGCGACACCAAGATGCTCGGCGCGGCCCCGGCCGGGGAGCGGGTCCTGGCCGCGGTCAAGGGCCTGCCCGCGCTCAGCCGGCGCCAGGTGACGAAGAAGCCGCTGCTGAAGCGGGAGGTTGACGACAAGGTGGTGCCGCCGTACTGGCGCAAGGCGGTGTACGCGAACAAGGACCTGCCGCAGGGCGCGGTGGACCGCGACGCCTATGTGGTGTGCGTGCTGGAGCAGCTGTACCGGGCGCTGGTCAGCCGCGCCATCTTCGCTTCCCCCTCGCACCGCTTCTCCAACCCGCGCGCCCGTCTGCTGGACGGCAAGCCGTGGCTGGCGGTGCGCGAGGACGTACTGGCGGGCCTGAGCCTGGAGGCGCCCGTCGAGGAGCATCTGGCGGAGCTGGTGCGGGTACTGGACGCGGCGTGGAAGCAGATGGCCGAACGCCTCGAAGAGGCCGGCGCGGATGCGAAGGTCAGTATCGAGGTGCAGCCCAACGGGCGGGCCAAGCTGAACGTGGACGCGCTCGGGGCACTCGGGGTGCCCAAGTCGCTGGCCTGGCTGCGGCGCCGGGTGGAGAAGATGCTCCCGAAGATCGACCTGCCGGACCTGCTGTTCGAAGTGCACTCCTGGACCGGGTTCCCGGACGCCTTCGTGCACCTGGGCGACGGCAAGACCCGCATAAAGGACCTCACCACCTCGGTCGTCGCGCTCCTGGTGAGCGAGGCGTGCAACATCGGCATGACCCCGGTGACCAACCCCGGCCACGAGGCGCTGACCCGCTCCCGGCTGGTCCACGTCGACCAGTACTACCTTCGCGCCGACACCATCGCCGCGGCCAACGCCGCCCTGATCGCCGCCCAGGCGAAGGTCCCGATCGTGGCGCACTGGGGCAACGGACTGCTTGCCTCCGTCGACGGACTGCGCTTCGTCGTCCCGGTCCGCTCCATCAGCACCGCCCCGAACCCGAAGTGCTTCGGATTCAAGCGCGGCATCACCTGGCTGAACGCCGTCAACGACCAGGTCTTCGGCATCGGGCAGATGGTCGTCCCTGGCACGCCCCGCGACTCCCTGCACATCCTGGACGCCCTGCTGACCTCGACGGCGGGGTGAAGCCGGAAATGGTCGCCACCGACAACGCCTCGTACTCGGACATGGTGTTCGGCCTGTTCAAGATCCTGGGCTACAACTTCTCCCCGCGGTTCAAGGACCTGGACGACCAAAGGTTCTGGCGGGCGGAGATGGACGGGATCGAGACCGGCGGCTACGGGCCGCTGACGGACCTGGCCCGCACGAACAAGGTGAACCTGAAGAAGGTGACCACCCAGTGGGAGGACATGCTGAAGGTGGCCGGCTCGCTGGTCACCAACCAGGTGCGGGCCTATGACCTGCTGCGGATGTTCGGCAACCATGGACGACCGACGCCGCTGGGGCAGGCGTTCGCCGAGTACGGGCGCATTGCCAAGACCCTGCACCTGCTCCAGGTCGTCGACCCGGTCGATGACACCTACCGACGGCAGATGGGCAAGCAGCTGTCCGTCCGGGAGTCCCGCCACACGCTCGCCCGGGACATCTGCCACGGCAAGCGGGGCACCATCCACCAGGCATACCGAGACGGCATGGAGGACCAACTCGGATCGCTGGGACTGGTGCTGAACGCCGTCGTGCTCTGGACGACGAAGTACATCGACGCTGCGGTCGCCCAGCTGCGTGCCGAGGGCCACGAGATCAGCGATGAGGATGTCGCCCGCCTCTCCCCGCTGAAGTTCAAGAACCTCAACGTCCTGGGCCGCTACAGCTTCACCCCCTCCACCCCGCGCCAGGGCCTGCGTCCGCTGCGCGACCCGGACGCTCCCGAGCTCGACGATGACGAAGACGGGGACGAGTGGGCCGCCCCGGCACAGGACTCGTCAACTTCTCGCAGTACTACGACTGGGCTGGGAGCAGGGTGAGGCGAACGCTTCGGCCCTCCAGGTGGAAGCTGAGAGGAGAGTGATGAACGAACCGGACGATATGGCCCTTAGAACCCGTCTTTGAACGGCCCTTGAGCAGACTGTCGGGAGAGATCGCGGGAACGCCTCCTCTGATTGGGAACGCATCGAGCCTTCTCGCCGGGCTGAGCGGTCATCGATCGCCCGGCCGTCTCGCTGCCGGGGCGGTTTGCGGCAACTCTGATGGACGCGCATCAAGGTGCGAGCGATGAGGTCTCGCGGCACTTCGCCGCCTGGGCAGCGGCTCAGCGGGCGCGGCGGATGGGCTGCCTGGTCTGGGTGGGATTGGTGGTGAGGAAGTCCAGGATGGCCCGATAGACCGGCTCCGGCTTCTCCATCACCAGGAGGTGTGATGTGCCGGGTACGACGGCGAGCTCGGACTCGGGGATCGCCCGGTGGAGCGCGATCGTGTGCTCCAGCGTTACCGCGTCGTCGTCCCCGGACATGACGAGGGTGCGGCTCGCGATGCGGCCGAGGTCGTCCTCTGTCAGGTTCGGCTCGGACCGCGCCATGCGCAGCAGCTTGTCCACGACGACGGGGAAGTGTTCCTGGCCGTCGGGTGACACTTCGCCGTAGCGGGCACCCAGGTACGGCACGGCCTCGGCGAATCCGTCCAGAACGCCGGGCACCAGGCCGCCGTGTCGGAAGTTGCCGCTGATCAGGACGAGACGCCGCACGAGGTCGGGGCGGCGCATCGCGACGATCATCGCCACGTTCGCGCCGTCGCTGTGGCCGACCAGGTGCGCCGGGCCGCCGACCGCCTTCTCCAGGAAGGCGATCATGTCGTCGGCCATGACGTCATACGACAGCGGGCCATGGACGTCGGGTGTGTGGCCGTGACCGCGCCGGTCCACCGTGATGACGCGCAGGCCATCGAGAACGGGCAGGGCCGGGACGAACATCCGCGAGTCGACGAAGCCACCGTGGAGCAGGACGACGGGTTCACCGTCGCCCTGCTCGTCGTACCAGGTCGCAACCTCACCGAGCTGAATGATCGCCATATGATCCATTGTGGCCCACGTGGGACAGCGACGGCATCGGCGGGTCGCCCTGAAGAAGATCGACGTCGTCGGCTACGCCGTCTGGGCCGGCATCGGAGCCATCGGCGCGGCCGTCCTCGGTCCGGTGTTCCGGCTGACACGCATTCCGTGTGCCGGTCAGCCGATCGTCCTGGCTGCCCGGCACACGGACTCCGGCCTTGAGGGCCATCGGGGCAGCCGTTAGCGCCAAGGGCTGCCCCGATGGTCCCCAAGGCTGTAGACATCGGCCCCGACCACGAGTTCGACGCCGGGATGGTCGCCGTCGCACGGCGACAGGTCGAACGGATGCGGATGATGGAATGGGAACTTCGGGCGCCCACCCGAGCGACGTCGACCCAGACGCCGAGTGATTCTCACAAACGGACCCTTTGCCCGAGCAAGATCAAAGATGGCGTCCCGATGATCGCGAACCGGCGGTTCGGTTCGCAGAACTCGTTCTCACTCAAAGGTGGGTTCGGGGTACTTCTGGGAATCGTTTGTGACAGTCTCCGGTGCCATGACGGTCCCTCAAGAGGCTTCCGCGAGCGACGCGGACGATGTCGAGCGCCACCCCTGCCCGCGCTGCCGAGCCGAGCCCGGCTCGCCGTGCCGCTCTCGCTCCGGGGCGGTCGCCGGCACCTACCACACCGGCCGCTTCACCGAGGTGCCCCGGCTCGCCAAGCTCCTGCGCGTGCCCACCCCAGCCGACCGCGGGCCCGGCCGGCCGTGGCGCCCCGGTACCCCGGTCCCGCTCGCCCTCGCGCCGGACACCCCGACCGCCGACATCCGTATCGGGTACGCGCGGTGCTCGACGCTCACCCAGGAACTCCAGTCGCAGCTCGACGCCCTCACCAAGCACGGCATCCCGCGCGACAAAGTGTTCTCCGAGAAGATCAGCACCCGGGTCCGTGTCCGCCCGCAGTTCGAGGCCGCGCTCGCACTCGCCCGCCAGATCAAGGCCCACGCCCCGCACTGCCGGGTCATCTTCACCGTGTACGAGATGAAGCGCCTGGGCCGCGACGCCGCCGAACTCACCGCACTCGCCGACCACCTCACCGCTCATGGCCTGGTCCTGGAGATGCTCGCCGGACCTCTGCCGGGGATGTACGACCCGAGCGGGCCCGGAAGGCTGCTGTTCGCGTTCTTCGCGGCAATGGCGGAGACCGAGCGGGAGAACATCCGGGAGTCGACCCTCGAAGGACTCGACGCAGCGGCCCGCAAGGGCAAATACGGCGGCCGGCCGCCCGTCATCACCGAGGACATGCTGCACACCGTGCTCCGACGCCGGGCGAACGGCGAGTCGGTTGAGCAGATCCAGCCCGACCTGATCATTCCGACCGGCAAGCGCAAGGGCCTGGCCCCCAGCGTCGCGAGCGTCTACCGGGCGCTCGCCGAGCACGAGAAGCAGGAGGTGTACCCCGAGGCCGTCGCCCAGGCGCACGCCGACTTTGCCGACCTCCAGGACGTCGACGACATCCCGCGCCCCCTCCGAGTCCGCATCCGGCGCCCCGGCGACCCGCTCACAGCCGAAGAAGCCGACCTCCGCCAGCGACTCCAGACCCAGCCTCACCCGAACTCGGAGACTGCCACCCAGGAACCATGATCGTTCTCAGCGCCAACCGCTGTACCAATGTTCCCCAAGCCCGGGATCGGTGGAGTCGATAGGCACGGGACAGCCTTCAGGCCGACTCCCTCACCACCAGCTCCGGTTCGAAGATCACGGATGTGGGCGGGCCGTCCGGCCGGGCCAGCCGGTCCAGAAGCAGCCGGGTCATCTCCGCGGCCATCTCCTCCACCGGCTGCCGGACCGTGGTCAGCGGCGGGCGGCACGCGGAGGCGGCGCTGCTGTCGTCGAAGCCGACCACCGCCACATCCTGCGGCACCCGGCGGCCGTGTTCCCGCAGCACATGGCAGGCCCCCATCGCCATCAGGTCGTTGGCGGCGAACACCCCGTCCAGATCAGGGTGTTCGGCGAGCAGCCGGGCCATCGCCGCCTCCCCGCTCCGCTGGGTGAACTGCCCCTCGGCGACCGGGATGTACGGGTGTCCGTGCCGCGCCATGGTGTCCCGGAACCCGGCCAGCCGGTCCTGGCCCGCGGGGACGTCCAGCGGGCCGGTGATCGTGGCGACGCGCCGGCAGCCCCGGGCGAGCAGATGCCCGGCGGCCAGCCGGGCGCCGTCCTGGTGAGCGAGATCGACGAAGCTGATGCGTACGGGCCGGGCGGGGCGCGCGTACAGCACCGCCGCCAGACCGGCGTCGGTGATCAGTCCGGGCAGCGGGTCCTCCGCGTGCGTCGACACGATCAGGGCACCGTCCGCGCTGCCCTGGCGCAGATACGACACCACCTCGTCGCGGTCCCGCGAGGTCTCCGCGCACATCAGAACGGGGTGCATCCCCCGCGGCCGCAGGTAGTTGATGACCCCGGTCACCACCCGGCCGAAGAACGGGTCGGTGAAGACCCGCGTGGTGAACGGGCCCTCGGCCGCGGTCTGCGCCGCCCCCGCTTCGACGCCCGCGCCCGACATCACCAGGGCGACGGCATCGGCGCGCCGGGTGACCAGCGAGCGGGCGGCACGGTTGGGGGCGTAGCCGGTGACGGACACCGCCTGCCGCACGGCCTCCTGGATGGCCGGGTCGACATTGCGGACCCCGTTGATGACCCGTGAGACGGTGGCGCGCGACACGTCGGCCGCCCTCGCCACGTCCTCCAGGGTTGGTGCACCTGCCGACCGCGGGTCATCCGTCATGTGCGCCTTTATAGCATCAGGGGAGAGCGCTCTCCATTTCCCGGCCGCGCCGCCCCGGCCGGCGTGCGCCGGTGCTCCTCAGGGGCGTCGGCCGACCGCCCGCGGCGCGGGCCCGGGGGCGGAATCAGGCCATGGGAACGGCAGGGGCGGCCGAGACGAAACGGTACCTTGTCACCATCCTTCGTATGGGCCTAAGTTGGCCGTTTGCGACGTGTCCTACTGCCTGTGGGGGAGCCAAGTCATGGCCGCGAACGGACGGCACCGCAAGTATCAGCCGAGCCGGATCAACCGTGCCTCGCTCACGGTGACGGTGGGCGGTGCGGGCATCGCGCTCCCGCTCATCGCCGCGGCCCCGGCCGGGGCCGCATCCAGCGATGTCTGGGAGAAGGTCGCCGCGTGCGAGGCGACCGGCGACTGGCACATCAATACCGGCAACGGCTATTACGGCGGACTTCAGTTCACCGGTTCCACCTGGGCGGCGTACGGCGGTACGGCCTTCGCGGCACGCGCCGACCTGGCGACCAGGGACCAGCAGATCGCCGTGGCCGAGAAGGTGCTGGACGGGCAGGGGCCCGGCGCCTGGCCCACATGCTCCGTGCAGGCGGGACTCACCCGCGGCGGCGACGCCCCGGAGGTCACGCCGCAGGCCGCGGGCAGCAGGCCGGTCCAGGCCCCGAAGAAGGCCGCTCCGCCCCGTCAGCCGCGGACCGGCACGGCGTCCGCCTCGCCGACCGCCGTGCCCGGCGAGCACGAGTCGTACACCGTGGCGAGCGGCGACTCGCTCTCCGGGATCGTGGCGACAGAACGCCTCCGGGGCGGCTGGCAGGGGCTCTACGAGGCGAACCGCACGGTGGTCGGTGACAACCCCGACCTCATATTTCCCGGGCAGCGGCTGAACCTCGACGTGGCCCGGACACCGAAGGCCGGAGCGAAGAAGCAGGCGGCCGACGCCACGTCCGGGAGGGAGCGGGCGAAGCCCGCCCCCCAGCCGAAGAAGCAGGACGGGAAGGCGGCGGAGACCGGGCGGGCCGAGAAGCCGCAGGCCACGGAGTCCGCCACGCCGACGCCCGGGCAGGCGGCCCGGCAGGCGGCCCGGCCGGTGGCGCAGGCCCCCGCGAGGCAGGCCGCCGAATCCGGGCCGAAGAAGACCCCCGAGCCCAGACGGACCTCCGAGCCGAAGCGGAAGCCCGAGCCGAAGAAGGAGCATCGCGCCCCCGAACGGGCGGAGAAGCCCTCCGGACTGAGCGCCCCCGTGTCCGCCCGTACCGGAACCCCGTACCGGCAGGCCGGTTCCTGGTCCAGCGGCTATCACACGGGCGTCGACTTCCCGGTCCCCACCGGCACGTCGGTGAAGTCCGTGGCCTCGGGGAAGGTCGTCTCGGCCGGCTGGGCGGGAGCGTACGGCTACCAGGTCGTCATCCGGCACAGCGACGGCAGGTACAGCCAGTACGCCCATCTGTCCGCGCTCCATGTGCGCGAGGGGCAGAAGGTCTCCAGCGGGCAGCGGATCGCCCGCTCGGGCTCCACGGGCAACAGCACCGGCCCGCACCTGCACTTCGAGATCCGCCTCGGCCCCGGCTACGGATCGGACATCGACCCGCTGGCCTACCTCAGGGCGGGCGGCGTCAACGTCTGAACGGCCCCCGCCTCCACGGCCCGCTCCGGCTCAGCCCCGACGGCGGGTGCCGGCTCCGCACGTCGTGCCCGGCCGCGAAGGGCCGCGGGCCGGCGAACACCACACGCCGCGCGCCGCGGCCCGGCGGCACGGTCACGGACAGCGGCAGGGCGTGCGGCGCGGGAAACGGACCCGGCGGCAGGGCCTCGGCGCGCGCGCCGGGGGCAGCCTTCCCGGTTGCCGTGACACCGGCCGAAGCGGGGCGGGCGGGCGGCTCGGGCGGGCGCGGGACCGACCGGCTCCAGGGCGCCGCTCCGGCCGGAGTCACCGGCAGCGCGGGCGTCCCGGCGGAGCCCCGGCGCGATTCCGCGCCCGGTGCGCCCTCGGGGTCGCCCAGGTCCTCGGTGGCCCTCCCGTCCCCGTCGCCGGTCCCGGCCGCCTCGGCGGCCCGCACGGCCTTCGCCGCCCCGGCGGAGGCCGCCTGCGCGCGCTCCCCTGACCGCGCGGCATCGCTCATGCGCTCGGCGCCCAGCCGTTCCGTCGTCAGCAGCACCAGCCCGCCCGCGGCCAGGGCGCCGCAGGACAGCGCCAGTCCGGTGCCCGTCCAGCCGTAGCGGAAGTGCTCGCCGAACAGGGTGATGCCGACGGCGGCGGCGACGACCGGGTTCACCACGGTCACCGTCGCCAGCGGAGCGGTCAGACCGGCCCCGCGGTACGCCGCCTGGGACAGCAGCAGACCCGCCGCGGCGAGTCCCGCGATCACCAGGAGCGGCGGCAGTCCGGAACGTACCGAACCGGACGTCCACTCCATGGCCACGGTCTTGGTGAACACCGACGCCATACCGAAGGCCACCCCGGCACCGGTGGCCAGCACCACGCTCCGCAGCATCGGCCGGTGCAGCCCCTGGGCGAGGAGGAAGAGCGCTGCCACGGCGCCGAACGTCACGGTCGCCAGCATCAGCTGCTCCGGACCGTCCAGCGAGTGCGACGCGGAGTTCCCGGTCAGGGCCAGCAGTCCGGCCAGTCCGACCGTCGCCATGACCGCGCCGCGCCAGGCCGTGGCGCCCGCCCTGCGGCGGACGAACAGCGCCGCCATCGGCAGGGCGAACACGATCGTGAGGGCGCCCAGTGGCTGAACCAGGCTCAGCGGACCGTAGGCCAGAGCCACCACGTGCAGGACCGCGCCGACCCCGTTGAGGGCCACGGCGGCCCACCACGCGGCGTTGCGCAGGGGGGCGTACGAGCGGCCGTCACCGGCCGCGGCCACGCGCTCCTGGACGATCGCCCCGGCCGCATAGGCGACCGCGGAGAT